>NZ_BPWA01000001.1:0-1200000 GCF_020521555.1 Rodentibacter sp. JRC1
TTCAACGTAGTGAATTCCTCTTGGAAAAAGGTGCAATTGATATGATTGTGAAACGTGGAGATATGCGCCACACCTTAGCAAGTGTGCTAAGCAAATTAACCAATCAACCTTCACCTTTTGCAGAAGCTGAATTAATTGAGAATGAAACATAATATGAATTTAAAAGCCACTTCGCCGCTCGCCGAGTGGCTTTCTTATTTAGAAAACAGCCATTTTAAAGCCATTGATCTTGGTTTGGAACGTATCCGAGCCGTTGCGGAAAAGCTCGATCTTTTACATCCCGCGCCATATGTGATAACCGTGGGCGGAACAAATGGAAAAGGGACGACTTGCCGATTATTGGAAACTATTTTATTGAATCACGGCCTACGTGTAGGTGTGTATTCTTCGCCACATTTATTACGTTATAACGAACGTGTACGCATTCAAGATAAAGATTTACCGGATGAAGCGCACACCGCTTCTTTTGCCTTTATTGAAGAAAATAAAACGGTATCTTTAACTTATTTTGAATTTAGCACGCTTTCTGCCTTGTATTTATTCAAGCAATCAAATCTTGATGTCGTGATTTTAGAAGTAGGGCTAGGCGGACGTTTGGATGCAACTAATATTGTCGATAGTAATCTTGCAGTGATTACCGGCATTGATATTGATCATACTGATTTTCTTGGTGATACGCGTGAAGCCATCGCCTTTGAAAAAGCCGGGATTTTCCGCCCAAATTGCCCTGTTGTGATTGGTGAACCCAATGTGCCTCATACGATGTTGGAGTTTGCAAAAAATTTAGGTTGTAACGTATCACGTCGTGATGTTGATTGGACATTTCAACAAAACTCTGAAAATTGGCAATGGAAGAGTACCAAAGTGCGGTTAGAAAATCTGCCGTTTTGTCAGATTCCACTTATGAATGCGGCAACAGCGTTGGCTGCTATTGAGCAACTGCCTTTTAACATTACTGAAGAAACTATTCACCATTCTTTACAAAATGTTTCATTAGTAGGGCGTTTTCAATCCATTGAAGGTGATAAATACCAAAAATTGGCAAGCTTATTAGGAAAAGAAACAGATAATCTACCAACCATGATTATTGATGTCGGGCATAACCCTCAAGCCGCTGCATATTTGGCTGAAAAATTGACCGCACTTAAAGCACAAAATAAAGGCAATCTTATCGCCGTATGCGGTATGTTAAAAGACAAAGACGCTCAAGGAGTATTTGCCCGCCTTGTTCCGCTTGTTGATAAATGGCATTGTGCGACACTTAGTGGTTATCGTGGTCAAACCGGTAAAGAATTACAAGCGAAACTCATCGAACTTTCTCCGAATACTAATGTGACATCGGAAGATTCTGTTAGGTCGGGGGTAAAAAATGCCTTAAAAAGTGCGGTCAAAAATGACATAGTTTTAATATTCGGTTCATTTCATACCGTGGCAGAGTTTTGGCAAATGTTGGAATAAGCTAGCGAATATCAAAATGATGGAAAATTTAAAGACATCATTATGACTAAAAAGCCTTGAAGGCTTATCCTACAAGGCTTTGTAACTCATTATGATTTAAATTGATTTATCGATTTGGTGGAGCTGGCGGGAGTTGAACCCGCGTCCGAAATTACTCTACCTTCAGCACTACACGTTTAGTCGGTCTTTAATTTCACTCAAGCATGCGGACAGACACGCTAAACCTGAGCCAGTTTGATTTTGTTTAATGCTTCGATCCTCAAACGGCGGCTTCCACACGATCTCGTTTTGGGTTGACTCCGCGAACTCCCCGTCTTACGAGCGGAAGCTGGGGCGCGAAGGCTAAATGCAGGTTATTAAGCTGCTAAAGCGTATTGTTCGTCGTTTGCGACTATTTTTTTGCGGTTTATTTACGAGGCCTACCGCACCTCGACGTGCACCTTGGGCTTCGCTAATTCCGTCGAATCCAGAATCAGCCCCAAAATTGGCGGTCAGTTTAGCAAAAAAAAAACGCAAATAAAAGCTCCTATTTATTAAACTGCAGCGTTAGGGTAGAATTTCGCCCGGTTTTATTAAAGGAAAAATAGAATGAAAAATCTCAAATATCTCATTACTCTTTCAATGGCTTCACTATTTTTTGCAATAAATGTATCGGTAGCACAAAGCAAAGGAGCCGTGAAATCAGAAAAAAAAGAACGCATTTCAAAAATTACTTCGGTTACCCAGGCTATTTCCATTAATGTTGAAAATCACCATTTAAGTGTTGATAACAACGGGCAAGCACTTGCCGTTTTCAAATATACGGTATCCAATATTAGCAATAAACCGATTTCTGCACTTCAATGGCTGGGTGTGTATGTGAATAATCGAGAAGTTGTACATAGCCAAGATATGAAAATCGAGCTTGAGTCGCCATTAATGCCGGGTAAATCATTCACGATTAATTTACAAGTGCCTTTTGTACAAATTCAAGAAAAATTCAGACCTATTTTTATGGATTTACAATCCAACATTGAGGTTTATCCGATTGATCGTGTCATTCGTTTTACTGATCAAAAAGAATTCCGTGAACGTAAGTAACCGATTTTCTGATAATAAACCTGCCGATAAGCATGTTTTTATATGTATACTTGAACAGTGTTTTCGTTCCGGTTATACTAAACACTTTCATTTTTAACCGCACTTTTCCGTTATGTCTTTTGCCCGCAAAATCATTCATATCGATATGGATTGTTTCTATGCTTCGGTGGAAATTCGTGAGAATCCTTCCTTGCAAGGCAAACCCGTTGCGGTGGGGGGAAGTTCGACCCAACGTGGCGTGTTGACAACCTGTAATTATGAGGCGAGAAAATTTGGTTTACATAGTGCAATGCCTACGGCTCAAGCTATCAAAAAATGTCCGAATTTAGTGCTTATTCCGGTAAATATGGCGTTATATAAACAGGTTTCGGCACAGATTCATCAGATTTTTCGCCGTTATACGGATATCATCGAACCTCTTTCTTTAGATGAAGCCTATTTAGATGTAACGAATTGTCAAAAATGTTCGGGTTCAGCCACTTGGATTGCACAAGAAATTCGCCAAGCGATTTTTGATGAACTAAAACTTACTTCCTCTGCAGGGATTGCACCGCTTAAATTTCTTGCCAAAATTGCCTCTGATATGAATAAACCTAACGGACAGTTTGTAATCAAACCGAATGAAGTGGAGACATTCGTTAAAACTCTCAATTTAAAGAAAATTCCGGGAGTGGGGAAAGTAACTTCGCAGCGTTTATCGGATATGGGATTATCAACTTGTGCCGATGTGCAAAATTTTGATCAAGCCATTTTATTGAACCGGTTTGGCAAAATAGGTAAACGAATTTGGGATTTTAGTCATGGTATTGACGAACGCGAGGTTCAGGCTCATCGTGAACGAAAATCCGTGGGGGTTGAACGTACTCTTGTTAAAAATATTCATCAGGCTGAGGAAGCCGTTGTATTGTTAGATGATTTGTATATAGAGTTACAGCATCGCATTGAACGGGCCGCGCCTCATATCCCTTTATCCGGCTTCCGTAAAATAGGAGTAAAACTTAAATTTGAGGATTTTCAAGTCACGACTTTAGAAAAAACGGGGTTGCCTTTTTCTTTAGCAGGTTTCCAACAATTGCTTCTGCAAATTTGGCAGCGCAGACAGGGAAAATCCGTTCGTTTAATTGGTTTACATGTCAATTTGCCGGAAGAAAATAAACAAGAACAAATGAGCCTTTGGTAATATAATTTATCCCTTATAAGATCAGTATTTGGAGAAATTGTGGAACACAAATTAGAAGATATTATTGCAATCTTTAATCAATGCTTTGAACAAGAATATAACACCCGCCTTGTGAAAGGGGGAGATGAGCCGATTTATATTCCGGCAAATGATGATATACCTTATCACGCGATTTATTTTGCCCGTGGTTTTTATAGCAGCGCCTTGCACGAAATTGCACATTGGTTAGTGGCAGGTAAGGCTCGCCGTGAATTGGAAGATTTCGGCTATTGGTATGAACCGGACGGACGTTCCGAAGAACGTCAGCGCGATTTTGAAAAAGTAGAAGTTAAACCGCAAGCTTTAGAATGGATTCTTGCCACTGCCGCCGGATTTCGTTATTTTGCGAGTAGCGATAATTTGAATGGCAATCCGGGCGATACGCAACCTTTCAAACAAGCCGTGTATGAACAAGTGAAAATTTATGCGGAAAAAGGTTTACCAAAACGAGCCGAAACCTTACGTAAAGCGTTAGCAAAATTTTATGGAACGGAAGATCGTATTGATTTGAATAAATTTGATGTCAGTCGTATTTAAAGTGCGGTTACAAAATCTTTGGATTTTGAACGTTGGCTTGCCAACGGTGCCATAGGCATAACAATCGCTTTAAGCGATTGTGTATAATTTTAACCGCACTTTGTGTGCTGTAATTTTTCGTAAAATCGGCTAGAATACGCCGATTTTAGTTTGATTTAAGATATAGAAAACCTATGAAAGATTCCATTATTGCAAAACTTGAAAGTTTAAAAGAACGTTATGAAGAATTAGAGGCATTGCTCGGCGATGCTTCCGTGATTAGTGATCAAGATAAATTCCGAGCCTATTCCAAAGAATATGCGCAACTTGAAGATGTGGTTAAATGTTTTAATCGTTGGACGCAACTTAATAGCAATATCGAAGAAGCGGAAATGTTGCTGGATGATCCTGAAATGAAAGAAATGGCACAAATGGAAATTGACGAATCCAAAACAGAAATTGAAGAAATAGAACAACAACTTCAAATTCTCTTGCTGCCGAAAGATCCGAATGATGAATATAACTGTTATTTAGAAATTCGTGCGGGAACCGGCGGTGATGAAGCGGGAATTTTTGCCGGCGATTTATTCCGTATGTACAGCCGTTATGCGGAAAGCAAACGATGGCGGGTGGAAATGCTCAGTGCAAATGAAAGCGAGCAGGGTGGTTATAAAGAAGTGATTGTGAAAGTCAGCGGTGAAGGGGTGTACGGCCAGTTAAAATTTGAATCCGGCGGTCATCGTGTGCAACGTGTTCCAAAAACCGAATCACAGGGGCGTATTCATACTTCTGCCTGCACTGTTGCCGTAATGCCGGAATTACCGGAATCCGAAATGCCGGAAATCAATCCTGCCGATTTACGTATTGATACTTACCGCTCATCGGGAGCAGGGGGGCAGCACGTTAATACGACTGATTCCGCCGTGCGTATTACCCATATTCCGACGGGTATCGTGGTTGAATGTCAAGATGAGCGTTCACAGCACAAAAATAAAGCCAAAGCGATGTCTGTTTTGGCTTCACGCATTGTTCAAGCCGAACAAGAACGCCAAGCGGCAGAACAAACGGATATGCGCCGTAATTTATTGGGGTCGGGAGACCGTTCCGACAAAATTCGTACTTATAATTATCCGCAAGGTCGGGTAACTGATCACCGTATCAACTTAACGGTTTATCGCTTAGATGAGGTGATGAACGGGAAAATAGATGAACTGATTCAACCGATTATTACCGAATATCAAGCAGATCAGTTAGCAGCGTTATCAGAACAGAATTAATCATTGGAGCATCTGGGGTTCAGATGCTCTTTTTATGGAGAAATAAAATGTTAGTTGAAGATCCAAAAAATAATGAATTTTCATCTTCCTTTCAATCTTTATACCTAGTCCCGGCTAGCCGATTTAAACGTTGGCTTGCAAGTATCATTAATGGCATTGTATTGTGGGTGATGGTTGCTATCGGTTTATTATTTGGTGACTTTACCGGTGTATTCTTTACTATCTTGTATGTAGGTTTACAGCTTTATTTTATGAAAACTTATGGGCAGACTATGGCTAAACGTTGGTTGAGTTTGCGTGTGCTTGATAATAATACACAACGCCCGATTGAATTCGGGAAATATATTGGTCGTGAGATGATCGATCTTTTGCTTGCTTGGACAAGCTTTTTACTTATCATAAGCGGTATTGTGGCACTGATACGTGATGATCGCCGCTCTTTAACAGATTTAATTATTGGCTCTCAGGTCATTCAAGAACAAAAACAATGAATTATCAAGAATGGTTGTCGCAAGCCATCACGGCATTAAATCACGCCAATCCTAAAGAAAATGGCAAAATTGATGCGATGGTTTTGTTGCAATCTGCGACAGGTAAATCCCGCACTCAGATTTTAGCCTTTGAAGAAACTGAAATCGATGGAAAAGTGCGGTCAAATTTAACCGCACTTTTAAATCGCAGATTAAAAGGCGAACCTATCGCTTATATTCTCGGAGAAAAAGAATTTTGGTCGTTATCGCTAAATGTATCGGAAAGTACCTTAATTCCACGTCCTGACACGGAAGTATTAGTCGAAAAAGCTTTGGCAATTGCGATGGAAAAACTTCAAAAAAATCCACCGCACTTTAAGATTTTGGATCTTGGCACCGGTACCGGCGCTATCGCATTGGCGTTAGCTTCCGAGCTTATTTCTGTCTGTAAAAAACGACAAATTCAATTAGAAATTATCGGTGTGGATCGGATGTCGGATATTGTGGCATTGGCAAAATCGAATGCAGAAAAAAATCAACTCAATGTAACCTTTTTTCAAAGTAGGTGGTTTGAAAATGTGGAAGGACAATTTGATTTAATTGTAAGTAATCCGCCTTACATTGATGAAGAAGATGAACATTTAAGCCAAGGTGATGTGCGGTTTGAACCCTTATCCGCACTGGTTGCTGCGAATAGCGGCTATGCCGATTTACGGCATATTATCGAACAGTCGCCTCGGTATTTAACGCATTGCGGTTGTTTATTACTTGAACACGGTTGGCAACAAGGGGCAAAAGTGCGGTCAATTTTTCAAACAAACCATTGGGAAAACATTGCAACCTTACGCGATTATGGCGACAATGAGCGCGTTACATTTGGTTTTTGGAAAGAATAATGAAATATTACAAACGCGGGTTATATGATCATTTTGTAAATTTTTATAATGTGATTTCTGATGATTATGGGGAATCAGAGGCACAGTTTCGTGCCAAAATGGGGCATTTAGTACGCAAAGCACGCCGAGAAGTTTCACCCGATTGGACGTTAAAGGAGCGTATTCATCATTTATTGAAACTGTTTTACGGCGATTGGGGCTTTCATTGCAACCCGAATAATTATTTTTATGCACGTAATCTTTATTTACCCTATGTGCTGGAATATAAAGAAGGAATGCCGGTAACGCTCGGTGCAATCCTGTTGTATCTTGCGGAAGCCTTGGATTTACCGGTTTATCCGGTGAATTTCCCCACTCAACTTATTTTACGGGCTGAGATTGAAGATGATGTGATATTTATCGATCCTTGGAACGGTAGTTATATTTCTCAAGAAAAGTTACAACAGCTTTACGAAGGTGCATTTGGTTTCGGGGCGCAAATTCAGCCGGAAGAATTGGAGAGGGCAGATCTCAACTTACTGTATTCACGTTTTGAACAACTTGCTAAAAATGCACTGATTCGTGAAGAACATAACGATATGGCATTTCGTTACATTGAACATTTGCTCATTTTCAACAAGGATGATCCCTATCATATTCGTGATCGCGGATTAGTGCTGGCACAAATGGGGGCTTATCCCGCAGCATTGAAAGATTTAGAATATTTCGTGGACAAGTGTCCGCAAGATCCCACTGCGATGTTTATTCGCACACAACTTTTGGAACTCAAAGGTGAAATTGAAGAAGATCGTCATTCTATTCATTGAATTAAGGAAAATTTATGCAAAACAAAGTCGTAAAAATTGACAATATTGATGTTGCTAACAATAAGCCTTTTGTGCTTTTTGGTGGAATGAACGTGTTAGAAAGCCGTGATATGGCAATGCAAGTCTGTGAAGCTTATGTGAAAGTGACGGAAAAACTTGGTGTGCCCTATGTGTTTAAAGCCTCTTTTGACAAGGCGAATCGTTCATCAATTCATTCATACCGAGGGCCGGGAATGGAAGAGGGTTTAAAAATCTTCCAAGAATTAAAAGCGACCTTTGGCGTAAAAGTGATTACGGATGTACATGAAATTTATCAATGTAAACCGGTAGCGGAAGTGGTTGATGTGATCCAATTACCGGCTTTCCTTGCCCGTCAAACGGATCTTGTAGAAGCGATGGCACGCACCAGCGCGGTGATCAATGTGAAAAAACCGCAATTTTTAAGTCCCGGACAAATGGGAAATATCGTGGAGAAAATCGAAGAATGCGGAAACGATAAAGTGATTCTTTGTGATCGCGGCACTAATTTCGGTTATGACAATTTGGTTGTGGATATGCTTGGTTTCAGCGTAATGAAGAAAGCGTCTAAAGGTAGCCCGGTTATTTTTGATGTAACACATTCATTACAATGTCGTGATCCTTTTGGTGCGGCTTCAGGCGGTCGTCGTGAACAAGTAACGGAACTTGCCCGTTCAGGATTAGCGGTTGGGATTGCCGGTTTATTCTTAGAAGCGCATCCGAATCCAAATCAAGCAAAATGTGATGGTCCGTCAGCGTTACCGCTTTCAGTATTGGAAGGTTTCGTTTCACAAATGAAAGCCATAGATGACTTAGTGAAATCTTTCCCCGAATTGGATACGTCAATTTAACGGAAAAGTGCGGTTGAAAATTTCGGTATTGTGTAACGGTTCACAAAGAGAATGTTATCTATGATATTTCTTAGAGTAGGCTTCGCCTAACGCTCCCTATGATGTTTTTTGTAAGTGTTACATAATACTGAAATTTTGACCGCACTTCTTTTTAAAATCAAAGGAGAATATTATGCAAATCGTATTTTTAGATAGTACCGCTATTCCAAAACACATTCCGATTCCTCGTCCGAATTTCGCCCATGAGTGGATCGAATATGAACATACTTCCGCACAACAAACGATTGAACGTGCAAAAAATGCCGATATTGTGATTACAAGTAAAGTTATTTTCGATCGCAAAACTTTAGAACAATTACCAAAACTCAAATTGATTGCGATTACCGCAACGGGAACAAATAATGTTGATCTTGTTGCCGCTCAAGAGTTGGGGATTGTCGTGAAAAATGTGACAGGGTATTCCAGCGTTACGGTGCCGGAGCACGTATTAGGTTTGATTTTCTCTTTAAAACATAGTTTGGCGGGTTGGTTGCGTGATCAAATCGATGCAAAATGGGCGGATTGCAAACAATTCTGTTACTTTGATTATCCGATTACCGATGTGCGAGGTTCTACTTTAGGAGTATTTGGTAAAGGTTGCTTAGGGACAGAAGTTGGAAGATTGGCACAAGCAATTGGAATGAATGTACTTTATGCGGAACGTAAAGATGCTGAAACCTGCCGTGTCGGTTATACGCCTTTTGATGATGTGCTTAAACAAGCGGATATTATCACTTTGCATTGTCCATTGACGGAAAGCACGAAAAATCTAATTAATTCGGAAACCCTGTCACAAATGAAAAAAGGGGCATTTTTAATTAATACGGGACGTGGTCCTTTAGTAGATGAAAATGCTTTACTTGATGCGTTAAGAAGCGGTCATTTGGGCGGAGCCGCATTAGATGTGATGATTAAAGAGCCGCCGGAAAAAGACAATGCGCTGATTGTTGCGGCAAAAACAATGCCGAATTTAATTATTACACCGCATATCGCATGGGCGAGTGATAGCGCAGTCACCACTTTGGTAAAAAAAGTAACGCAAAATATGGAAGATTTTGTAGCTCAATTAAAATAATATGAATTTACCGATTTCCCTTTATATCGCCCTGCGTTATTGGCGCGCCAAAAGTGCCGATCGCTTTGGGCGATTAGTCACTAATCTTGCCGGTTTCGGTATTGTTTTAGGTGTAATGGCGTTGATTATCGTACTTTCGGTGATGAACGGATTGGAAGCTTACCAGAAACAGCAAGTACTGGATTCTATTCCTCATGCTATTGTGAGCCAAAAACAACCTATTTCCACTAAAAAAAACTTGGAAAATTTACCGCACTTTGTGCAAAAGGCCGTACCAATTAATATCACGAATGTGATTTATCAAACCACAAAGGGGGTGAGTGCGGGGCAAGTGATCGGCGTGCAATCATTTGCGGATGATCCTTTATTGGAATCCTTGGATAACACCCGATTTAATACCTTGTTACCGGTAGGTGAATTTAAGTTAATTGTGGGTTATCAGCTTGCACAGAAGCTGGGAGTGAATATTGGCGATAAAGTACGATTAATGATTACGGAAAACAGCCAATATACACCGTTCGGGCGTGTACCAATGCAACGTTTGTTTACCGTGAGCGAAATTTACTTTGATTATAGTGAAGCCTCAGGGTATGAAGCCTTTGCGAATTTATCGGATATTGGCCGCCTAATGCGTATTCAACCGGGGCAGGCACAGGGATATCGTCTATTCTTAACCGATCCTTTCTTAATTACCGAATTGCCAATTGCCTTTCCTGAGCAACGAATTACGGATTGGCGCGTACAAAAAGGTGAGTTTTTCCAAGCGGTACGTATGGAAAAAAATATGATGGGATTGTTGATTAGTTTGATTATTGTGGTGGCAATTTCCAACATTGTTACTTCGCTTAGCCTTATGGTCGTGGATAAACGGGGTGAAATCGCCATTTTACAAACCCAAGGTTTAAGGAAATCTCAAGTGCGTTCCGTCTTTATTTATCAGGGATTGTTAGTGGGATTAGTAGGTACGCTGATTGGTGCGATATTAGGCATATTGGTTACTTTAAATCTGACTGCGATTATAAGTGCGGTCAATCCGAACGGTGTTTTTTTACCGACTGAATTAGAGCCTATTCAAATTCTTATTGTGATAGCATTTTCTTTATTATTATCTTTATTATCAACTATTTACCCTGCTTATCGTGCGGCCAAAACAGCACCTGCGGAAGCATTACGCTATGAATAAAATAACGATAAAGGATTTTTAATATTATTGAGATAATATGGAAGAACAAAAACTCTTAGCGTTTGATCATCAACATATTTGGCATCCCTATTCTTCAATTCATTCTGATATGCCTCTTTATGCGGTAGAGGACGCGGCAGGCGTGTACATCAAATTAAAGAATGGTAGTTCATTAATTGATGGTATGTCGTCTTGGTGGGCGGCATTGCATGGTTATAATCACCCTCGTTTAAATGAAGCTGTACAAAATCAGTTGGCGAAGATGAGTCATATTATGTTTGGAGGCTTCACGCATGAACCGGCGGTACAATTAGCGCAGTTGTTGGTTCAAATTTTACCCGATGGGTTAGATAAAATTTTTTTTGCCGACAGTGGTTCCGTTGCCGTTGAAGTTGCGATGAAAATGGCGCTTCAGTATCAATATGCCAAAGGAGATAAACAACGACAAAAATTTGCCACAATTCGTTCCGGTTATCACGGAGACACCTGGAATGCGATGTCCGTTTGTGATCCGACTACCGGTATGCACCACCTATTTTGTGGCAGCTTGCCGGTACAATATTTTTTGCCGCAACCTTGTATAAGGTTTAATGAGCCTTGGGATGACAAAGCCATTGCGCCTCTTGCCGATTTACTGAAAAAACACGGACAAGAAATTGCCGCATTAATTTTAGAACCTGTTGTGCAAGGTGCAGGAGGAATGTATTTTTATTCACCGACTTATCTTGTTAAAGCTCAAGAATTATGCCGAATGTACGGCGTGTTATTGATTTTTGATGAGATCGCCACCGGTTTTGGGCGAACCGGAAAATTATTTGCCGCAGAGCATGCCGGTGTTTCGCCGGATATTATGTGTATCGGTAAAGGCTTAACCGGCGGATATTTAACGTTATCCGCAACCATTACAACGGAAAGGGTTGCCGAGGTCATTTGCAGTAGTGAAGCAAATTGTTTTATGCACGGCCCTACCTTTATGGCAAACCCTTTGGCTTGCGCCGTGGCGGCAGAATCGATTCGATTATTATTAGAAAGCCCGTGGCAGACACGTATTCAACGTATTGAAAAAATATTGCATCGACAACTTTCGCCGCTTCAACAAAAAGATTATGTGAAAGAGGTTAGAGTATTAGGCGCGATAGGCGTAGTTGAAATGCAAAATCCGGTGAATATGAAAAGCTTAGTACCACGTTTTGTTGAAAACGGCGTTTGGATTCGCCCCTTTGGAAGGCTGGTTTACGTGATGCCGCCTTTTATTATTCAAGAGAATGAATTAATTCGATTACTTCAGGGAATGGAAAAAGCATTAGCACAAGAATATGAAAAATAAGGCAGTAATAAAATGGTGCATTTTGAACAAGAATTACTACAACTAAAAAATATTAATCAATATCGCTCTATTCCTAATTTAACCCATCACGGACGCTATATTGCCCGTGATAATCGCTTAATGCTGAATATGTCTTCCAATGATTATTTGGGGTTGGCATCAAACGAAATATTACGCCAAACCTTTCTTGAACAATATGGAAAAGAGTTACCTGTATTTACCACTTCATCTTCCCGTTTATTAACCGGCAATTTCCCTATTTATAATACATTGGAACAGTTGGTTTCTCAGCGATTTCAGCGCGAAAGTTGTTTGTTATTTAATAGCGGCTACCATGCGAACCTCGGTATTTTGCCGACATTAACAACCTCAAAAAGTTTGATTTTGGCGGATAAATTGGTACATGCCAGCCTGATTGATGGAATTAAATTAAGTCAATGCCGATTTTTTCGCTATCGTCATAATGATATCGAACATTTACAACAACTTTTAGAAAAAAACGCCGACAAATTTGACCGCACTTTTATTGTAACCGAATCGGTTTTTAGTATGGACGGTGATGTGGCGGATCTCGCCAAGTTGGTTCAACTGAAAAAACAATTTCCAAATACGTATCTTTATGTAGATGAAGCGCATGCCATAGGTGTTTATGGTGAAACCGGGCTTGGTATGGCAGAACAATTCGGCGTGTTGCAAGAGATTGATTTATTGGTCGGCACTTTTGGTAAGGCTTTGGCATCGATAGGCGCTTATGTCGTGTGTGATGAAGTCGTGAAAGCCTATTTGATTAACCATATGCGCCCGTTAATTTTCTCTACCGCATTGCCACCGATTAATGTCGCTTGGACTTATTTCTTATTTGAACGCTTGCCGTTTTTCTCTGATGAAAGAAAACATCTTGTGGAATTAAGTGCATTTTTGCGTGATGAAGTGGCAAAACGTTCGGAGAAAATGCCGAGTTCGACTTGTATTGTGCCTTATATTTTAGGCGATAATGAATCCGTGCTTATGAAAGCGCAACAATTGCAACAGCAAGGCTATTATTGTTTACCTATTCGTCCGCCGACAGTGCCGATAGGGACTTCAAGAATCCGACTATCGCTTACGGCAGATATGACAAAAGAAGAAATCATTCGACTTGTCGATCATTTATAGGTAATAAAATGAAAATAAAATTTGAAAATCACCAATCGGAAAACCTGCTTGTTTATTTTGCAGGCTGGGGAACACCGATCTCTGCGGTATCTCACCTTATATTGCCGGAAAATTATGATTTGCTAATTTGTTATGATTATCAAGATCTCTCATTATCCTTTGATTTTACCCGTTATCAACAAATTCGAGTGGTCGCTTGGTCTATGGGAGTGTGGGTGGCGGAGCGTGTGTTGCAAAATATTCGAGTTAAATCTGCAATTGCAATCAATGGAACAGGGCGACCTTGTGATGACAACCTTGGCATTCCTTATGCTATTTTTAAAGGCACACTCGAAAATCTCAATGAAATCACTCGAGCAAAATTTGATCGCCGAATTTGTGGTGATAAAGCGAATTTGGCTTTTTATTCTTCGGCATCCCGCCGAGAATTTGAAGAAATTCGCCAAGAATTGACCGCACTTTTTGCTGCCGTTTTGCAAGATCAGCGTACTGATTTAATCTCTTGGAGCAAAGCGATAATAGGCTCTCGAGATAAAATTTTCTCACCGATAAATCAACGTCAATACTGGCACGAAAGATGTCCGATAAAAGAAATTGAGGGCGATCACTATTTGTTTTCCATGTTTACGCATTGGGAGCAGTTGTGGGACTAATTGAGAAACCTCGTATTCGACAAAGTTTCTATAAAGCACTTGGCAATTATGATGAAAATGCTTGGGTGCAGAAAAAGATTAACGGACAGCTTCTTACTCTATTAATGGCGAATTTATCGGGTACATCGCTTAAGAGTGTTTTAGAATTAGGTTGTGGAACAGGACAGTTGACCGAGCAATTACAACAACGGATTCAAGCCAAACATTGGATGTTGAATGATTTGTGTGATGTGAAAGCTCAACTTTACAAAAGATTATCCCAACCTTTTGAATTTTATTGTGGAGATGCGGAGCAATTCCCTTTTGACAGAAAGTATGATCTTATTATTACTGCTTCCGTGGTGCAGTGGTTTCATCATAAAGCAGAATTTATTCGGCATTGCAAAACCGGATTAAATCCTAACGGATTGTTGGCAATTTCTACTTTCGGACAAGAAAATTTAAGGGAAATCCGTCAACTCACTCAAATCGGCTTGGATTATCCTGATTTATCCGATTGGAAGCGGTGGTTAGAAGCCGATTTTGATTTGCTTTATAGTGATATCACAACGGAAGAACTGGTTTTCTCCACGCCGATTAGTGTATTGAAACACCTTAAAAATACCGGTGTAACGGCGATTGGGAAAGGACACTGGACAAAGGGGCAACTCAATGAATTTATCAATCAATATCAACAACATTTTTCTTTGTCGGGGGAAAAAGTGCGGTTGACTTATCAACCGTTGTGGTTGATTGCGCGATATAAACAATAGGAGGCATTGTGGGAAAAGTCATCTTTGTTTCAGGGATTGATACGGATATAGGAAAAACGATTGCCACAGGTATTTTGGCAAAGCAATTAATGGCTCAAGGTTTTTCCGTTATCACACAAAAAATGATTCAAACAGGTTGTAAGAATATTGCAGAGGATCTATTGATTCATCGGAAAATTCAAGGCATTGCATTAACAGAAGATGATTTTAACGGCATTACTTGCCCTTACCTTTTTGAATATCCCTGCTCCCCTCATTTGGCAGCCAAAAGAGAAAAATGCGTGATTGATTCAAAAAAGATTGAAAAATCGACCGCACTTTTGGCAGAAAAATATGATTATATATTGCTTGAGGGCGCAGGTGGATTAATGGTTCCTTATAATGAGGATGAGACAATATTAGATTACATTCAGGCGCAAGGTTATCCGTTAGTATTGGTTACTTCAGGAAAATTGGGCAGCATAAATCATACGTTGTTGAGTTTAGAGGCTTGCAGAATACGAAATATTCAGGTGTTACGTGTGCTATACAACCGTTATCCCGAATATGATCCGATCATTTCTGAAGAAACTCAGTTTTATTTAAAAAATTATCTTGCTCGATACTTTTCTCAAACAGCATTTGACGTTTTTGGGAAAGTTGAGATTTAATCAAGAATTGGGACGAAATATGATAAACTCGCCTGCATTTCTTGTTCTTTACATCAACGAATTGATACGTAAGTGCGGTCAAAATTAGAGTAAAAAATGAATAACTATCTACTACAATGTGAAAATATCAGTAAATTCTATCAAGAAGGGGATAACCGAACTCAAGTGTTGAAAGGGGTTTCCTTTGTAATGCAGCCGAAAGAATTGGTGGCGATTGTCGGCAGTTCCGGTTCGGGGAAGAGCACGCTACTACATACTTTAGGCGGTTTAGATCAGCCCAGCAGCGGTGAGGTGTTTATTAAAGGGCGATCCTTGCAAAAAGCGTCCGAATCGGAATTGGCAAAATTACGTAATCAAAATTTGGGTTTCGTGTATCAATTTCATCATTTAATGGCGGATTTTACAGCACTTGAAAATGTGATGATGCCGATGTTAATTGGAAATCTGAATAAAACGGAAGCAAAAGATCGTGCGGAAGAAATGTTAAGTGCGGTCGGTTTAAACCATCGAATTTCTCATCGCCCTTCGGCACTTTCAGGGGGAGAACGTCAACGTGTAGCGATTGCTCGGGCATTAGTAAATAATCCCTCCTTAGTGCTTGCCGATGAACCGACGGGAAATTTAGATCATAAAACCACAGAAAGCATTTTTGAGTTAATTCAAGCCTTAAACCAAGAACAAAATATCGCTTTTTTATTAGTCACCCATGATATGGGTTTGGCGGCTAAATTATCCCGCCGTTTAATGATGCAAGATGGCGTATTAAAGGAAAACGCATAATGGATACCCCTTTTTTTATTAGCTGGCGTTATCAACGTGGTAAGCAGAAAAATCCGTTAGTTACGTTGATTTCAAAATTTTCAACTATCGGTATTGCCCTTGGTGTGGCGGTGTTAATTGTAGGTTTGAGTGCGATGAATGGATTTGAGCGTGAGTTGAATCAACGTATTCTTGCAGTAGTGCCTCATGCGGAAATTCTGGTCAATCCCAATGGTGGTGAGCAAACGATTAATCAATGGCAAAATCTTGCCGGGCGTTTAAAAACGAATGAAAAAATCACCGCACTTTCACCTTTTGTGAGCTTTACGGGATTGATTGAAAACGGCAGTAAATTAAAAGTGGTACAGGTAAAAGGTGTGGACAAGACGGCGGAAGATCAGGTTAGTTCTCTTGGTAAATTCGTAGAAGGCGAGGGGTGGCAAAAATTTGGTAAAGAGGGCGGTTTAGTGCTCGGTTCCGGTATTGCAAGAGAGTTGGACGTTAAGGTAGGGGATTGGGTTTCTTTACTTATTTCCCAACAAAATAGTGATGAAGGGCTATCTCAACCGAGCCGTGAACGCGTTCAAGTTACAGGCATATTGCGTTTAGATGGTCAGCTTGATCATAGCTATGCCTTACTTTCTTTATCACAAGCACAAACATTACTTGGCTATCAAAATGATCAAATCACCGGTATAGCGTTGAAAGTCAGCGATCCGTTTAAGGTGCAAGAAATGGATTATTCGGCATTAAATGATTATCCGCAGCTTCTTTATGTGCAAAATTGGATTGCTAAGTTCGGTTATATGTATCGGGATATTCAGCTTATCCGTACAGTGATGTATATTGCAATGGTACTTGTTATCGGTGTCGCTTGCTTTAATATTGTTTCCACTTTAATTATGGCGGTAAAAGATAAGCAGGGTGATATCGCGATTATGCGTACACTTGGTGCAAATAATGGCTTTATTAAGCGAATTTTCATTTGGTACGGCTTGCAAGCGGGAATGAAAGGTTGTTTAATAGGGATAGTTCTCGGCACAATATTGGCGTTAAATTTAACCACGTTGATTCAGGGCTTAGAACATTTACTCGGAAAGAAATTGTTATCGGACGGCATCTATTTTGTCGATTTTCTTCCTAGCGAACTTCATTGGCAAGATGTGTTATTGGTTTTGGCTGCGGCGTTAGCCTTAAGTCTCTTAGCAAGTCTTTATCCCGCAAGTCGGGCGGCAAAACTCCAACCGGCTCAGGTATTGAGTAATCATTAGCTAAAATTTTAAATATTCACCATTGAACTAGTTTACTAGTGCGTTAAATAGGTGTAGAGTAACTGTAATTTTTAAACACAACATTTTTTATAATTATAAGAGAGTGATGTATGACTAAAGAAAAAATTGAAATCGTCGTTGCAAATGATGACACACGTATTGAAAAAGTAGATCAGGTTTTACCACCAATCGCTTTACTCGAAAAATTTCCGGCAAGTAAAGAAGCTGCTGAATTAGTTAAACAAACCCGCCTTGATACTCACAACATTATTCATGGAAAAGATGATCGTTTATTGGTGATCATAGGTCCTTGCTCCATCCACGATCCAAAAGCCGCATTAGAATATGCTGCCCGCTTAAAACCGCTACGTGAAAAATATAAAGACAGCCTTGAAATCATTATGCGTGTTTACTTTGAAAAACCTCGTACGACAGTGGGCTGGAAAGGGTTGATTAATGACCCGTTTTTAAATGATAGTTATCGCCTAAATGATGGTTTACGTATTGCACGTAAACTGTTATCCGACATTAATAACCTTGGTGTGCCGTCAGCCGGTGAGTTTTTAGATATGATTACGCCTCAATACGTGGCGGATTTTATGAGCTGGGGCGCAATTGGGGCACGTACCACGGAATCTCAAGTTCACCGTGAGTTGGCATCGGGTTTATCTTGTGCCGTCGGTTTTAAAAATGCAACCAATGGCGGCGTGAAAGTCGCACTGGATGCGATTGGTGCAGCTGAAGCTCCACACTATTTTTTATCCGTCACCAAGTTCGGTCATTCTGCGATTGTTTCTACTAAGGGCAATGAAGACTGCCATATTATCTTACGTGGCGGTGATAAAGGCCCTAACTACAGCGCTGAAGATGTAGCGAGAGTCTGTGCCGACATTGAGAAATCAGGACGTGTTCCACACGTTATGGTGGATTTCAGCCATGCAAATAGCAGCAAACAATTCAAAAAGCAAATGGAAGTTTGCGAAGACGTAAGTAAACAAATTGCCAACGGCTCTACACAGATTTTCGGTGTGATGGTGGAAAGCCATCTTGTTGAAGGCCGTCAAGATTTGGTTGATGGTAAAGCGGCGACTTACGGACAAAGTATTACGGATGCTTGTATCGGTTGGGAAGATACGGAAGTCTTATTAAAACAGTTATCGGATGCAGTTATCGCAAGACGTAAAGTAAACGCTTAATTTTTTAATATTGAAAAGTGCGGTCAAAAATAATCATATTTATGTATTACCGGCACAAAGTGTTTAAATCTACTTTATTTGGGAGAGGCAATAAGCCGCTCCTTTCTTTTATTGTGTGCTAACCACGATGGAAAATTGAACATGAAAGAGTTAGAAAGCAAAAGTTGATATACCGACTAAAAAAGGATAGATGGGGGGCTGGTAACGGTACAATCCATATTTACGTTCATGCAAATGGTCAGATCTATACGGGTAGTGCTAGTGATAGAGCGGAAGCTGATGGTATTTTTAACAGTATTATTGATTTAGGTAGTAATCGTCCGGTACCAAAAACATACTTGTTAACTTATCAAGATGGTTCAGGGTATAGTCTAGGTAATGATAACAATGTTGGTTTATCCGCAGATGTTAATAGCTATGATGCTTGGAGTAATGTCGGTTCTGTTATCTACATCCAACAAGATATTCAGGTGATTTAATTTACTTAATGTGAGAAGTGGAGAAGGGGACGAAAGTCCCCTTTTACTATAGAAACAGTCGATAGTTAAAAGGGGAGGCAAATTAAATACTAAATCTAAAACACTTCCCAATGTTAATTTTAAATTTGGTTTGCCATAAAAACCTAAATCAAGCAAAATAAGTTTTAGTTTCTTCAATATTTATTAAACGATGCTTAGAGTTTTTGAAACATAAAACGTTTTTTGACAATATTTTATTTTAATTATATGGGAGAGGTAGGTGTATAATACACTTCCGTTTTTTCGGAAATTGTTTTCGTAAAACTATTTTTGCTTCCTTTTATGAGTAGTTTTATGAGAATTAAATTTAAATACTAAATTTATCTCTTTTTTCAAGAGAGGAACTTAGAGAAAAGAGCGGTTAGTTTTGAGGAAATTTTGATGTTATAGAGGAAGCTATAGCATATTGAAATTGATTTGAGAATTTAAAATCTCCATTTGGGATTACGAATTTTATAACAAAATGACAACAAAGGAAAACCAATGAGGACACATTTTTCTAAAACATTATTAGCTACATTGCTATGTGGGCTATGTTTTTCTCCTTTAGTTCAAGCTAAAGTTGAGTTGAGAAGTATTATTAAAAATGCGATGGATAACGATCCGACACTGGATGAGGCAAGAGCGAATATTGCGATGGCGGAGAGTCAAACCAAAATTTCTGAGGCAGGGCATTTGCCGGTTGTTTCGCTAACAGGGACTTCGGTGGTAAATCAATATCATCGTGATACCAGTAATCGCCGTTCAGGACCGGGTATTAATGCTAAGGTAAACTTATATGCTTGGGGCGGGATTGAAGCGGAAATCGAGCGGGATCGTCATAAAGAAGGTTATTATCAGCATAAGTTATCCGAAACTCGTGAAGTGATGGGACAAAAAATCGGGCAGTTGTATTTAACTGCACTACGGGCTAAAGAAAGTGTAGCGGTTTATAAAGAAAGCTTAGCACGGCACGAGAAAATTTTGCATGATTTGAATGTGATCGTGAAATATGACTCGGGTCGTTTATCGGATGTAAATGAAGCTCTCTCTCGTCGCAATCAAGTAGAAAGTGCATTACTGACACAACAACGTATTATGCACTCATCATTGAATCAATTGACTCGCTATACAAGAAAAGCGATAACAGAAGCGGATCTTGTTGATCCTTTTAGTAAGATAAATGTCAATGCCTTTATTAAAAAATATCATAGTGAGGATGTGAGTTCTAATCCGAGTTATCGTGCTCAACAAAAAGAGTTTGATAGTGCGGAGGCCGGTGTGAGAGCTGCTAAAGCACGCCGTTTACCTGCAATTAATTTGGAAGGAAATGCAAGTCGTCATAATCACGAGATTTATGTGAATATGTCTTGGGATATCTATAATCCGGCAACAAAATATGCTCAGGAGCAAAGTTATTATTCGCAACGTGCCGCTGAAGCAAAACTACGTGAAATTGAACTGGATATTCAGGAAAAAGCACTTACTTCCGAAGTAGATATGGTGAGAAATCAGCAATTAATGAATGTTGCAAGTAAGCAAATAAAATTACAACGTAATGTGGTGGCAGATACGGAATTACAATTTGATATCGCGGCGAAAACACTTTTAAATGTGCTTGATTCTTATCAAGAATTAAGCAGTGTGCAAATGGCGGAAGTAACCGCTCGTAATGATTTGCGAGATGCTGCATTACTTTATCTTGTTTCTCAAGCACAAATTACAAATTGGGTAAGTAAATAAATTATGAAATCTATCATTGAACATTTAGCTTTAGTGACTCAGTTACACGGTAACCCTGTTTCACATGAAGCACTGACCGCACAAGTTGAAAGAGATAATCACCTAAATGTGAATTTAGCTTCTCTTGGTGAGATATTACGGACTTATGGTTTTGAAAATACGATCTCAAAACGTAAATTGGTGGATATCCCAAGTCTTGCAACCCCTGTTATGGTAATGCTGACAGATAATGAAGCAGCAGTTATTACAAAAATTGAAGGGCTTGGAAATGAGCGAAAATTTACAGTTCGTCAAATTGATAATGCAGAAAAAGTATTAACTTTTAAAGAACTTAATGCACGTTATTTAGGTTATTGTTGGTTTGTGAAGCCTAAAATGACGGCGGATGTCCGTTCTGAATTACCTGAATATGACTTACCAAAAGCGTGGTTTTGGAAGGTGATTTGGCGTTTTAAGTCTTATTATGGTCAAGTTGTGCTTGCAACCTTTATTATTAATTTTCTCGCATTGGTGAGCTCACTGTATGTGATGAATGTGTATGACCGAGTGATCCCAAATAAAACCTATGAAACCCTGTGGGCGTTAAGTATAGGGGTAATTTTAGCGATTAGTTTTGAGTTTGCTGCTAAAATGATTCGGGGACATTTAACGGATATTGCAGGGAAAAAAGCGGATTTGATTATTAGCTCCGCCTTATTTAGACGGGTAATGGCACTTCGCCTAATTGATAAACCCGCATCATCAGGTTCCTATGCGAATAACTTGCGCGATTTTGAATCGGTACGAGAATTTATGACTTCTGCTAGTTTGTTAGTGCTGGTGGACTTACCATTCTTACTTCTATTCGTTTTTGTGATTTTCTTGATTGGTGGAATGTTAGCGGTTGTGCCTTTAATTATTATTCCAACAGTGATCATTGTTGGGGTTTTAGTTCAACCGAAATTAGCCGCACGCATCAATGAATCAATGCGGGAATCCTCTCAACGTCAAGGATTGGTGGTTGAAGCTTTAGATGGTATTGAAACCCTCAAAGCAAACAATGCCACCTCTTGGGCACAACACCGTTGGGATGCCTACACGGCGAAAACCTCCGCTTCACAGATTAAAGTGAAAGATTTGAGCAACTTTATCGTGAATTTCTCAACAGGGTTACAACAACTGAATACGGTTTTTTTGGTGTTATTAGGCACTTATTTGATCCACAGTACAGATGAAGGAAGCCGCATTACGATGGGGGCGTTGATTGCCTCAGTTATTTTGTCCGGACGTGCTTTAGCACCATTAGGTCAAATTGCCGGGTTAGCTACCCGCTTCCAGCAAGCTCGCTTAGCCTTAAAAGGCGTGGATGATATTGTGAATCGCCCGATTGAGCGTGATATAAATCGTAAATATATTACCTTACAAAATACCCAAGGCAGTTTAAGTTTCAAGAATATTGCTTTCCAATATAACAAGGACTTAGCAAATGCACTCTCTAACGTGAATATTACGATTCGTCCGGGAGAAAAAGTGGCAATTCTTGGGCGTGTTGGAAGCGGAAAAAGTACATTGTTAAAATTGGCATCAGGTTTGTATGAGCCGTTAAGTGGAAATGTGAGCTTAGATGGCGTGGATATTCGCCAAATTGAGCCGACCTTTTTGCGTAACCAAATTGCACTTCTTGGTCAGCAACCAAGACTATTTTTGGGAACATTACGAGAAAATTTAGATATTGCTCGTGTAGATAATTTTTCTACGGACCAAGAATTGATCGATGCGCTTAACCGTTTCCAATTAGGCAGTATTGTGAATAATCATCCGCGTGGATTAGATATGCCATTGGGAGAAAATGGTCAAGGGTTATCCGGCGGTCAAAAACAGCTTGTGGCGTTGGCTCGTTTAACCATAAAAGATCCTCGCATTGTTTTACTCGATGAACCAACAAGTGATCTTGATCAAGGTTCGGAAGAAATGGTGTTACAAGCCTTACATCGTTGGATCGGCAATCGTACTATGGTAGTAGTAACACATCGTCCTCAAGTGCTGAAATTGGTGAATAGAATCATCGTAATGGATAATGGCCAAGTCGCGATTGATGGACCTCGTGATGCCGTATTAAAACATTTAAATGAAAATGAGAAAAGACAAGTCGAGGCTCAGCAAAAACAGCAGATTGCGCAGCAACAAGCTAATAAAAGCGCTGAGCAAGCAGCGGTGAATGGAGCAGCTGAAAATGAAGAAGGGAAGAACAATGGCTGAGCAAATTAAACAAGCAGACCTCGTGTTAATTAATGATCTTAATGCTGCGATGCAAACAGAAAAGCACCGTGGTATTTTCTCGGTCGTAATTTTATTTGCCGTATTTTTAGTTGTCTTTGTGATTTGGGCTTATTTTAGCCCTCTTGAGGAAGTCAGCCGTGGGCAGGGAAGTGTGATTCCAAGTAGCCGTGAGCAGATAGTACAAAGTCTTGATCCCGGCATTATTCAAGCTATGAAGGTGAAAGAAGGGGATTTAGTAGAAAAAGGGCAAGTTCTTCTTGTGCTGGATGATACTCGATCTTCTGCCGTATTGCGTGAAAGTGAAGCGAAAGTACAAAACTTGCGTGGTATGGTGGCAAGGTTACAAGCAGAATCTTCCGGTAAGGCATTGGAATTTCCTTCAGATATACCTGAAGAAGTTAAGCTACGCGAAACGGAGGCTTATAATGCACGCCATCGTTCAATGCTAGATGCAGTGAAAGGTTTATCACAGAGTAAAGCTTTGCTTGATCGTGAAATTAGTATTACTCAACCTATGGTGGCGAAAGGCGTAATGTCAGAAGTTGAATTATTGCGGATGAAACGCCAATCATCGGATCTTGCACAACAAATTTCAGAACGCCGCAATCAATATGTAACAGTGGCAAATAATGAATTGGTACAAGCAGAATCAGAATTAGCTCAAGCCCGTGAAAATATGGCAATGCGTGCTGACCCTGTAGAACGTTCGCAAATTAAGGCTCCGATGAAAGGGATTGTTAAAAATATTCGTATCAATACTGTGGGTGGGGTTGTGCAAGCAGGACAAGATATTTTAGAAATTGTCCCTGTTGATGACACACTTTTAGTTCAGGCTTATATTAGTCCGAAAGATGTGGCATTTATTCGTCCTGACCAAGATGCTTTAGTTAAAATCAGTGCTTATGATTATGCGATTTATGGGGGATTAGAGGGCAAGGTCGTACTAATCAGTCCTGACACTTTGCAAGATGAACGTCGTCGTAGCGAACTTAATCTTAACCCTGATCAGGCATATTATCGTATTTTAGTTAAAACCGATGGTAGCCATATTACAGATAGTCAAGGTAATGCAATGCCGATTACACCGGGTATGACTGCAATGGTTGATATTAAAACGGGTGAAAAAACCGTGTTTCAATATTTGATTAAACCGATTACACGTATGAAACAGGCATTGCAGGAACGATAAATCTCTTCGTAAAACTTGGAGAAAATCGACCGCACTTTAATCTGCACCTTAAAAGTCGTATAAATTAGCCGATTGATTAAGGTGCAGATTTTTATGGAAAAATATTTTTATTTAATTCACTATGGATTAATTCAATAAACAGAAAGCTATGCTTAGAAGAAATTTCGCAAAGAGAGGAAATCTGCTATGCAAGATATGATAAATGGCTTGTTAATTGTTTTGGTGCCGATGTTATTAGGTTATTTGCTCAAGATAGAGAATAAAGATTACATTGCAAAAATTAACCAAATGGTGATGTTTTTGCTTTATGTTATTTTATTTTTAATGGGCTATTTGCTTGGGCAGTTAGATGGTCTTGAGGCGATATTACCGATTATAGGCAAAACGGCTGTGATACTTTCGATTTCTATTTTAGCCCTCAATATTATCGGGCTTATGATGTATGATCATTTTAACCCTTCAGAGCCACTTGAATTCCAAAGTAAAATTCCTTCTCGTTGGCATTCTTTTGTAGATTCTTTCAAACTATCTTTTACTGTGGTTGTTGGTGTATTAGTCGGTTGGTTGTTTAAATCTTCTTTGATACTGCCGACAGGCGTTAATCTTTATGTATTGATTGCATTGATCTTTTTTGTAGGCATACAGTTACGCAATAATGGGATTTCTTTGAAAGAAGCGATTTTCAATAAACGTGGTTTTCAAACCGGTATTGTATTTACGATAACATCATTATTAGGAGGAATGATTGCCGCTTTTATTTTATCGATACCGATAACGCAAGGTTTGGCATTTGCTTCAGGTATGGGGTGGTATTCCTTATCGAGCGTCGTACTGACAAACGCTTGGGGACCGGTTCAAGGGAGCATTGCATTTTTTAACGATTTATTGCGTGAAATTGTGAGTTTATTTGTCGTACCGCTTTTTATGCCATATTTCCGCTCAACGGCGATTGGCATTACAGGTGCTACCGCACTGGATTGTACCTTGCCGATAATTCAGAAATCAGGCGGGATCGAAGTCGTACCTATTGCGATTTCTTTTGGGTTTGTAACGAATATTTTACCCCCGTTGCTATTGGTGTTTTTTTCGAGTATTCCGCTGTAAAAACGAAAGGGAAATCAATGAGTTCCCTTTTTTGTCTTTATTTTTATTCTTTCCAAACAACGTGAAATTCACGATCCTCTTCCCTGTGAGAGATTAAGAATTTTGCGAATATATCGTCCATCTCATCTTTGTCGTTAACTAAGCCAATCCAAACTTCGGCAAAGGCTTCCGGATCAATTAACACGCCGATTTCTTGCTCCCAATTGTCGGCGGTCTCCACAAATTCCACTGCTCCCCGCTCTTCAAATTGAAGATTGAATAGCATAATATCGGCAGGATCTAAATTTTCTCCTGCCATTTCTAAGAAAATATCGTAAGCAATATCAATTGCCGTATCCGGATCAAGTTTTTGAATTTCAGTTGTCATCAGTTTTTCTCATTTATCAACGATGGACCGTATGATATAGAAATAAAAAGTGCGGTCAAATTTCTTTGTGTTTTATTTGCTCTGTTAGGCTGAAATAATAAATATTTATCGATTATTCTAAATGCGAGGCGTCATTTATTCTCTCAACGAAAAATCCTTTTTCACTCTCATAATGTACGATACTGATTGATGTATTGAGTAAGGGAATGGATTGATTTTCATCGCGATGATTTTGCCAAGTTGCACCGTTTAGGAGGGCGATAAGTAGGCGCAATGTATGCCCGTGAGAAACCACGAGAATATTACCGGAATGATGAATTTCGATAATATCCTGTAATGCTTTCACTGCACGCTCAGCGAGCTGTTGGTAGGTTTCTCCTCCATTGGTTTCCGCTTTGTAATTTGCCGGGTCGCTGATCATTTGCTTAAATTCCGGATGTTCACGTAGGGGTTCAACCCATTGTCCTTCCCATTTTCCAAAAAATTGTTCGTTTAATCCTTTATGTTGAAATAATGGAATATTGCGTTTGCCGATAATCAATTCCGCCGTATCAATAGTACGTTTTAAACAGCTGGAATAAGCAGCGTTGAAATCAATATGTTGTAAGGCAAGACCTGCTTTTTGCGCACCTAAAATCCCTTGTTCCGTTAAAGGAGAATCGCCATGACCTTGCATTAAACCTTGTTCATTCCAAAAGGTTCTTCCATGACGGATAAAGTAAAAAGTTAATTGTTTTTTCATTTTTTAGAAATTCCGTGAAAAAAATAAGGAAGCCGAAACTTCCTTATGATATAGGTGATTAGCGGGAATAGTAACCTGCCATTGAGCTATATACCGCGTTTTCTGCCTGAATGAGGCTATATTTTGCTTGTAAAATAGCAAGTTGTGAGCTTTTCTCAGTATTTGCCGCATTTAACCATTCACGTAACTCTGATACGCCCGCATTATAACGGTTACGGTAATATTGTGTGATTCGTTTATTGTAATCAAAGGTTTTTTGCAGGTTGGCAAAGGCATTCTGTGCTTGGGTAAACGTAAAGTAGTTGGTATCAACGTCATTTAATGCAGTGGTAATACTTTTTTCGTAGTTTAAACGTGCGGTTTCATAGTCCGCTTCTGAAATTTTTACGTTCCATTTTACTGTGTTCCAATTTAAGAACGGTAAACTAATACCAATCGAGCCACCCGCAACAGGATTATGTAGCGCATTGCCAACTTTGGTTCCTGTTGAGCTTAAACTGCCGCCTAAAGTAATTTCCGGGAACCAACTTTTTTGTGTGGCTTTGGCATTTTTAAAGGCGCTGCTTAAGCGATATTGATAGCCTTTTACATCAGGACGATTCGCAATAACGGAAACCGGCACATTTAAATTTACACCCGCATTTTTTACGTTAAGAATATGAGGGAAAGTGATATTTAACGCTTCTTCCGGTTTTAAGTTAAGTAAATTACGTAAAGTTTGTTCGGCAGCTTTTCTTTGAGTTTGATAATTGATCAAATTATTACGAGCCGTTAACACCGATTGTTGTGCTTGATCCACCGCAGCAGAATCCGCTACGCCTTGATTTAAACGGCGTTGCATAATATTGCTGATGTCATTGTAATATTTAATGCTTTCTTCCGTAGTGCTGATGGCATCATTAAGATAAGCAATTTGGTAATAGGTGGTGACGACAGAATTGATTAAGGATAATTTGGTTGCTTCTAAATCTTCAGCCGTCGCTTTATGTGCCCATTCGGCGGCATCGGCGGAATCGGCTAAACGACGCCATAGATCAAGGGTATAGGATACATTCAGTGTGCCTGAGTGAGAAATTGTGGAATTTGCGCTTTTGTCAATACGGCGTTGTGCGCCGGACGTTGTTGAGCCGCTAAATATCGGCACTAAATTCGCCCCTAATAAATTCGCATTATAAAGCGCACGATTGACGGCAACGGCAGCTTTTGCCAAATCTTTATTGTTTAATAGGGCTTGTTCGACAACACGATTTAATTGTGCATCGTTATAGAGTGCCCACCAATTTTCTTTTATATTGAATTGTTTGGTGATTTCTTGGTATTTTTGATAATCCTCTTGGCTGGCTTTATAAGAATCACTGATATTGGCACAGCCTGCAAGGGTTGTAGCTATCACAATAGTAAGCGTTAATTTTTTCATTTTTAACATTGTTTTTTCCTTCATTATCATCGTTAAAAAGTGCGGTAGATTTTACCGCATTTTTAGGTTTTACAAAATCTATTCGCGAGCAAGAGCGGTAATCGGATTTAACTGTGCTGCACGTTTCGCCGGCATATAACCAAATACTACGCCGATAAGGGTAGAGAAAAGTACCGCCGTAATGATTGAGACGGCAGAGAATGTCATAGCGAAATCTCTCATAAAGAAATTAAATAGCAATCCGATTGTTCCTGAAAGTAAAATGCCGGTAATGCCGCCGATTAAACAAATGAGCACGGCTTCAATTAAAAACTGTTGCAAAATATTGGTTTGGCGTGCGCCAATTGCCATACGCACACCGATTTCTTTGGTTCGTTCCGTTACGGAAACCAGCATAATATTCATCACGCCAATGCCTCCTACGATCAGGGAAATAAAGGCGATAGAAGAAATCAGTAATTTCATCGTACCTGTCGTACTCTCAATGGTTTGCTTAATAGTATCGCTGTTCATAATGAAAAAGTCTTTCTTTCCGTGGCGCATAGTCAATAATTCCGTAATACTTTTTTCTGCCACTGTCGAATTGACATCATCGGCGATTTTTACTGTGATAGAACCAATCTTTTTGCTACCGGAAATTTTATTCATTACCGTGGTATAAGGTGCATAGATATTCAAAGAACTACTGGTTCCTCCCATTTTTTTATCGGACACTACACCTATAATACGTAAAGGGCGTTTGTTAAACATAACGCTTTTTCCAAGCGGCGATTCATTTGAAAAAATTGTTTTTTGGGCGTTTTCATCAATTAACGCTACTTGATTATTTTCTTGCACATCTTGAGCAGAGAAGAAATTTCCTTGTTTGAGTGTTAAACCCTCGACATCAAAATATTGTTCACCCACCCCTTTTAAATTACTGGAAGAGAAGGTTTGATTGCCATAAACCAGCGTACCGCTTGAACTGCTATTTGGTGTCACACTTTGTACATACCTTTGTTGGTTTAATGCATTGGCATCATTTATCGTGAGGTTTTGCATTTGCTCGGCTTTTCGATCGCCAAACCCCGTACCGTTAAAAATGGTCATTGTATTCGTGCCGATGCCCTTAATGTTTTCTAAAATTTTTTGTTGCGAACCATTACCTAATGCCACCACGGAAACCACCGAAGTGATCCCGATAATAATACCGAGCATAGTGAGTAGAGATCGCATTTTATGCGCAACAATCGCACTGATAGACATACGAAAAGCTTCAATAAGTTGATCTTTACTGAAACCAAAGTGCGGTTTAATTTTGAGTTGATTTTCGACCGCACTTTTTACGCTTTCTTTCTGATTATCGGCAATGATTTCACCGTCTCTAATTTCAATAACACGATTTGCGCCGGCGGCAATATCGCGATCGTGCGTAACCATAATGATGGTATGACCTTCGCGATGTAACTGACGCAAAATTTCCATCACATTTTGTCCGCTGTGGGAATCCAATGCGCCTGTCGGTTCATCGGCAAGAATAATTTCACCGCCGTTCATTAATGCGCGAGCGATACTTACTCGTTGTTGCTGACCGCCTGAAAGCTGGTTAGGTTTATTTTGCCATTTATCGGCTAATCCTAGTTTCTCCAATAATTGTTTGGCGCGATTTAAGCGTTGTATTTGAGGTACGCCCGCATAAATCGCAGGGAGTGCGACATTTTCCGCAGCCGTTAAACTTGAAAGTAGGTTATAACGTTGGAAAATAAAACCAAATTTTTGGCTACGTAAATCGGATAATTGATCGGCTGAAAGTCGATTAATTTCGTTGCCATCAATTTTATAAGAACCATCAGTTGCCGTATCCAAGCATCCGATAATATTCATTAACGTGGATTTGCCTGAGCCGGATTGTCCGATAATGGCAACAAAATCGCCTTTTTCAATATTTAAGGAAATATTCTTTAAAATGTGAACGCGATTTTCGCCTTCGCCGAAGTAGCGATTGAGCTTATTAATTTCAATAATATTCATAAAATTTCTACCGCACTTTAGAATATTCTCGGACCACGAACCGTACCGCCTACTTTTTCACCGGAAGTGATTTGTGAAACAATGACGTTGTCACTTTCGCTTAAGCCGGATTTTATTTCCGTTTGAAAATCATTTTGCACACCGATTTCCACTTCTCTCATTTCCGGTTGATTTTTTTCGTTCAAGATATTCACGAAGGTTTTCCCGTCTTTCTTTTGAATTGCCATATTGGAAATCAGTAACACATTTTGTGCATCGGCTATTTTAATGTTGTTTTCCGTTGTCATTCCGATACGCAAAGTGCGGTCGGGATTATCAACGATTAAATTGGCGTAATAATAGATTGCACTGGAACTGCCGGACGTGCTTGAAGTGCCGGATGAAGTAGAAGAGTTATCGCTTTTTGTTGTAGTTGCCGGATCGACAGAAGAAATTACACCTTCATACCGAGTATTCGGCTCGGACAAAATCGTAAAAATCACTTTTTGACCGGCTTTTACTTTTGTGATATCGCCTTCCGAAATTTCCGGTTTTACGCGCATTTGGGTCAAATCCGCCACTTTTACAATGGTTGGTGTTGTTTGTGCCGAGTTGACGGTTTGTCCCTCAGAAATTGGAGTAGAAATAATCGTTCCGTCAATCGGTGAAGTGATTTTGGTATAGCCGACATTGGTTTCTGCCGTATTGACTTCAATTTCCGCTTGTTTTATGGATTCTTTCAAAGCATCGACTTCTGATTTTGCCGCATCAAAGGTGTTTTTTGCATTGTTTAAATCATCAAGAGAGGCGGCTTTTTGAGCATAAAGTTTAGCATAACGGGAGTAAGCGGATTGCGCCACATTAAGTGCGGTTTCTTTTGCTTTTAATTGTGCTTGAAAGCTTGCCAATGCGGCTTTTTTCGTATTGAGCTCATTAATTTGAGTAGTAGAATCAATATCGGCAATCAAATCACCTTTTTTTACTTCTTGTCCTAGTGTAACGTAAAGTTTTGTGATTTTACCCGAAACCTGTGCGCCGACATCAACTTCGTTAATGCTGCTGATAGAACCGGAGGCAACGACGGTTTTTTCAACATTACCGCGAGTTACTTTTTCAGTGAGATAGGTGGATTGCTGATTGTTGTTTGCGATAAAAAAATAAAAGGCGAAACCGCCTAAAATGAAAAAACCGAGTATAAATAAAATTTTCTTCATTGATGATAAATTCCAAATAATGAACGATTGTTCAGTTTGCGTATTTTAATGATAACTTTCTCGTTTTGCACGAAAAATCTTGGTGTGAGACAAAATATTTCTCAATATATTGCCTTGTCGTTTATTTTACATTTTAGAATTAGCTGAAAATTAGAAGAGGGGATGTCTAATTTTTCGCACATCTCGCTTTTCTCTTATAAAACAGATAGAATAGCGGGATTATTTTTTTATTTATGAGAAAGTTATGAGCAATACAGAACATAATCTAGATCTAGAAAAAACGGAAAGCATACGTCCGCATAATTTTATTACACAAATTATTGATGAAGACTTGGCAAATGGTAAACATAATAATGTTTATACCCGTTTCCCACCTGAACCAAACGGCTATTTACACATCGGTCACGCAAAATCCATTTGTTTGAATTTCGGCATAGCAAAAGATTACAACGGATTATGTAATTTGCGCTTTGATGACACCAATCCTGTCAAAGAAGACGTGGAATATGTAGATTCTATTAAACAAGATGTGGAATGGCTAGGTTTTCACTGGGCGGGAGAGGTTCATTATGCTTCCGATTATTTTGATGCGCTTTATGGCTATGCGATTGAGTTAATCAAAAAAGGTTTGGCGTATGTGGATGAACTTTCAGCGGAAGAAATGCGAGAATATCGTGGTACATTGACGGAACCGGGTAAAAACAGCCCGTATCGTGATCGCACTGTAGAAGAAAACTTAGCTTTATTTGAGAAAATGAAAAACGGCGAATTTGCCGAGGGGAAAGCAAGTTTACGTGCCAAAATTGATATGGCTTCACCATTTATGGTAATGCGAGATCCGGTACTTTATCGCATTAAATTTGCAAACCATCACCAAACAGGCGATAAATGGTGTATTTATCCGATGTATGATTTTACCCATTGTATTTCCGATGCAATTGAGCGCATTACGCATTCATTGTGTACACTTGAATTTCAAGATAACCGCCGCTTGTATGATTGGGTACTAGATAATATTTCAATTGAACGTCCATTACCTCACCAATATGAATTTTCACGTTTGAATTTAGAATATACACTGACCTCCAAACGTAAATTATTAAAATTAGTCACAGACGGTATTGTTGACGGCTGGAATGATCCGCGTATGCCAACGATTTCGGGCTTACGCCGCCGTGGTTATACTCCTGCTTCCATTCGTGAGTTTTGTCGCCGCATAGGGGTAACGAAACAAGATAATGTGGTGGAATACAGTGCATTAGAATCTTGCATTCGTGATGATTTAAATGAAAACGCACCACGTGCGATGGCAGTGTTAAATCCGTTAAAAGTAGTGATTGAGAACTTCGGTGAAAAAGAAATCTTAAATGCCCCAAATCACCCGAATCGTCCGGAACTTGGTACCCGTGAATTGCCTTTCACTCGTGAAATTTATATCGATCAAGCGGATTTCCGTGAAGAAGCGAATAAACAATATAAACGTTTAGTGCTTGGCAAAGAAGTGCGTTTACGTAATGCTTATGTAATCAAAGCAGAACGGGTGGAAAAGGATGAGAACGGCAATATCACAACCCTATATTGTACTTACGATCCTGAAACTTTAGGTAAAAATCCGGCAGATGGTCGCAAAGTGAAAGGGGTGATTCAATGGGTTTCTGCAGAAGATAATTTATCGGCGGAATTCCGTTTATACGATCGCTTATTTACCGTAGCAAACCCGGGGGCGGCAGAGGAACTTTCTGACGTGTTAAATCCAAATTCATTAATTATTAAGCAGGGGGTTGTGGAAAAAAGTCTGCATAATGCAAAACCTGAAAAAGCTTACCAGTTTGAACGTGAAGGTTACTATTGTGCAGACAGCAAAGACAGCCGCACCGACCACTTAGTGTTTAACTTAACAGTGAGTTTGAAAGAAGGTTTTTAAGTTTAATAGAATGTTAAAAGTGCGGTTAAAATGACCTGTATTATGTTGTAGTTGCACAAAATTTTTTAATTTGGGTAGGGTGCGTTGAGCTTTGCGTAACGCACCGTTTTACCATCAAACCTTGTTAATTGGTGCGTTACGGCTTTGCCTAACGCACCCTACAAAGTCGTTATTTAATAATATTTGTGCAACTACTACATAGTAACTGAAAATGACCGCACTTTAGTTCTATATATTAATAAAGAGGGTAACATCATGCACAGCACAGCACAGCACAGCACAGCACAGCACAGCACAGCACAGCACAGCACAGCACAGCACAGCACAGCACAGCACAGCACAGCACAGCACAGCACAGCACAGCACAGCACAGCACAATTGTACAATTTAAAATGGGGATTGTTCAAATTAATTGAGGGTGATTTTATTAGTCAATATGCTCAATGTTATGGCGAATGGTCGGAAGTTGAAGTAGCCGTTTTTCATCATATTCTTGCAGCAAGCGATAACGTCATTGAAGTCGGTGCAAATATTGGTATGCATGCAGTTCCTTTAGCTAAAGCTATCCCACAAGGAAAATTATTCTGTTTTGAACCTCAACGTATTCTTTTTCAACATCTCAGTTGTAATTTAACCTTAAATCACCTTACTAATGTTTATGCTTATCAACAAGGTGTTGGTGAGCAACATCAACGTCTTGATATTCAATCTTCCGATTACAAAGCCCCTTGGAATTATGGTAGCTTTTCTCTGGATAAAGGATTTAGCACGGAAGGAAATTTTAAGGGCAAGGTCCATTTAGAGAATATTGAAGTAATTCGTTTGGATGATCATATCGAAATTAATAAATTGACGAGTCTAAAATTATTGAAAGTTGATGCGGAGGGCTTTGATTTACAGGTCTTGAATGGGGCAAAACAATTAATTGAAAAATATCAGCCTATCATTTTCATTGAAGTGCATTCAAATACAATTCAGGAAACTTTGAATTATATGCAAAGTATAGGTTATCAATGCTATTGGTTGGCAAGTAATAGGTATCAAAAAAATAACTATTTCCGTCAACCCAAAACACTAGAAGGCGTAGATATTAATTTTCTTTGTTATCCAAAATCAGCAGAAAATATCCCTTCGTTTTTAACTCAAGTATCTGAATTTTCAGAGAATAGTTCTATCCCTTTATTAGAAATAAATTAATTTAAAGTAGAGAAATTCTAAAAGTGCGGTTAAAATGACCGTACTTTCTTTTTTATCTGATTTTTATGGAAAATTTAACTCCCGATTTTTGGCAAACTAAATCTCTCCTTGAAATGACAGAACCCGAATGGGAAGCGTTGTGTGACGGTTGTGGTAAATGTTGTTATCGTAAATATATTCAAGGGCGAGGAAAGCAACAAAAACTTTATTACACCCGTATTGCCTGTAATTTACTGGATGTGAAGACGGGAAAGTGCGGTAATTATTCGGCGCGTTTTAAAATCGAAAAGGATTGCACAAAACTCACTAAAAACAACCTTCCGGATTTTCATTGGTTACCTTATACCTGTGCTTATCGTTTACTTTATGAAGGCAAACCTTTGCCGGACTGGCATCCGTTAGTATCCGGTAGTACACAATCTGTGAAAAATGCCGGTATTTTGATTGAAAACGGTATTCATGAAAGAGATGTGATTGATTGGTTTGAATTTGTGATTGACGAAGTCTAAAGGTTTTTCATTATTATTAGAAAGAGATAAATGCTGATAGGCGGTGATTTTTGTGCTAGAATTCGCCACCGTTTTAATCATAATGAATCAAATAGGGAAAAGTATGAAAGTTTTAGAAGGTGCAGTAGCGGCATCGAATGCTAAAGTTGCGGTAGCCATTGCCCGTTTCAACAGTTTTATTAATGAAAGTTTATTGGAAGGCGCGATTGACGCATTAAAACGTATCGGTCAAGTAAAAGATGAAAATATTACTATCGTACGTGCACCGGGGGCATATGAATTGCCATTAGTCGCACGCCGTTTAGCAGAAAGTAAAAAATTTGATGCGATTGTGGCGTTGGGGACGGTAATTCGTGGTGGCACAGCACATTTTGAATATGTTGCCGGAGAAGCAAGCACAGGTTTAGGAAAAGTTGCGATGGATGCAGAAATTCCGGTCGCATTTGGCGTATTAACCACTGAGAATATTGAGCAAGCCATCGAACGTGCCGGTACAAAAGCAGGGAATAAAGGCGCTGAAGCGGCATTAACGGCGCTTGAAATGGTGAATCTTCTTCAACAAATTGATGCGGCATAATCATTATGGCAGAACAAAAACAAGTCAAGAAGCCTTCAGCCCGTCGTCGTGCACGTGAATGTGCGGTTCAAGCCTTATATTCTTGGGCAATTTCCGGTAACAACGTTGAACAAGTAGAACTGGCATTTTTACTTGATCAAGATATGACTGGGGTCGATAAACCTTACTTCCGTAAGGTATTTCGTCAAGCGGTGGAAAATATCGAAGACGTTGACTTTATTATTGGGCCTTATATTGACCGCACTTTTGATGAGCTTGATCCTATTGAAAAAGCCATTTTACGTTTGGCGGTGTATGAATTACGCTTTGAACTAGACGTACCTTATAAAGTAGTGATTAACGAAGCCATAGAAGTGGCAAAAGTATTTGGTGCGGATGAAAGTCATAAATACATAAATGGTGTATTGGATAAAATTGCACCGGCGTTAGGGCGTAAATAATCACTTTATATAAAAAACAGCGCGCGTTTGTAACGCGTGCTTTTTTGTTTTGAACAGGTTGTAAATATGGCAATGGGCGAATTTGATCTGATTAAGCGATATTTTTCGCAATCGCAATTCCAAACCGATGATTCGGTACAATTATCCATTGGTGATGATTGTGCGTTGGTGTCTGTACCGGAAGGTTATCAGCTTGCCATTACAACGGATACTATGGTGGAAAACACGCATTTTCTCCCAACGATTTCAGCTGCTGATTTAGCCTATAAAGCCGTAGCGACCAATTTAAGCGATCTTGCTGCCATGGGCGCAGTGCCTAAATGGATTTCTCTTGCCTTAACCTTACCAAAAATTGATAAATACTGGATTGCCGACTTTAGTCGAAGCTTGTTGCAAATATTAAAAAATTACAACGTCACATTAATTGGTGGAGATACCACGAAAGGTGCGCTCTCTATTACGATTACGGCACAAGGTTTGATTGAAAAAGGACGAGCACTTTGCCGTCATCAAGCGAAAGTTGGCGATTTAATTTATGTTTCCGGTACATTGGGAGACAGTTCTGCAGGCTTGCAAATGCTCTTATCAGGCAAAAGTGCGGTCAATTCTGATGATGAATTTTTGCAACAACGCCATTTTCGTCCGATTCCAAGAATAACGCTTGGACGTGCTTTAATGGGGATTGCCAATGCTGCAATTGATATTTCTGACGGTTTGATTTCGGATCTCGGGCATATTTTAAACCGCAGCCAATGCAGTGCCGAAATCGAGCTTTCCGCTTTGCCGCTTTCCTCCGCCCTATTAAGTCATCATAATCGTACACAAGCAGAATTGTTGGCATTAAGCGGTGGAGAAGATTATGAATTGTGCTTTACCGTTTCGGCTGAAAACCAAGCGAAGTTTGAGGAACGTTTAAAATATCTTGATGTGCCTTGTACTTGTATTGGACGTACAGTAGCAGCAAAGTGCGGTCGGTTTTCATTGCATTTTTTACGTGAAGGCGAAGAGGTTGAACTTGCCCCGTTATCCGGTTTTGATCATTTTAGGGAAGAAAAATGACAGAAAATAATCCTTTAAAAAGAATTTCTTTAAGCAATCCTGTGCATTTGCTCGCACTGGGATTCGGTTCGGGTTTGCTCAATCCGGCTCCCGGTACTTGGGGGAGTGTTGTCGGTACGATTTTGGGTGCGATATTACTCGCCCTTTTCGGTACAAAAATCTTTCTGATTTTGACCGCACTTTGCTTTGTTCTAGGTTGCTATCTTTGTCAAAAAACTGCTGATGATATGGGGGTTCACGATCACGGTTCGATCGTGTGGGATGAATTTGTCGGCATATTTATTGTGCTGGTTGCTATTCCGACACTTTCTTGGCAATGGATATTAACGGCATTTGTACTATTTCGGATTTTCGATATTTTAAAACCTTTCCCGATTCGTTATTTTGATAAAAAATTGGAAAGTGGCTTTGGGATTATGGTGGATGATGTGCTTGCCGCCGTTTATGCAATAATTGTTATTTTCGTTGTACGAATTGGAGTTTGATAATGCTGAATTTAATTATTGTCCATTTGTTCGGTTTAATGACACCGGGACCGGATTTCTTTTATGTGAGCCGAATGGCAGCAAGCAATTCCCGCAGAAATACAATATGCGGTATTCTCGGCATCACGCTCGGCGTAGCATTTTGGGCGGCATTATCAATGCTTGGATTGGCAATGTTATTTGTTACTGTGCCGGCGCTTCATGGTGTTATTATGCTACTGGGCGGTAGCTATTTAGGGTATCTTGGCTTTTTAATGGCCCGAAGTAAAAAACACGCGCAATTTGAACCGATTTCAACCGCAGAACTCAATCAACAAACCACTATTAAGAAAGAAATTACGAAAGGGCTTTTAGTGAATTTATCCAATGCAAAAGTTGTCGTGTATTTCAGTAGTGTAATGGCTCTTGTGTTGGTCAATATCACCGAAACTTGGCAAATCGTATTGGCTTTTGCCATTATTGTGGTGGAAACATTCTTCTATTTTTATGCCGTTTCATTGATCTTTTCACGTAGTATTGCGAAGCGATTATATAGCCAATACAGCCGCTATATTGATAATGCTGCAGGTGTGGTGTTTTTGTTTTTCGGCTTATTGCTGATTTACAACGGACTTAACGAAATCATTCATTCATAAGAGGAAATAAAAATGACATTAAAGATTGCGATTGTCGGTGCAGGCGGAAGAATGGGACGTCAATTAATTCAGGCCGTTCAAAATGCGGAAAATGTAAAATTGGGCGCAGCTTTTGAACGTAAGGGGTCGTCTTTAGTCGGGGCGGATGTCGGTGAATTAGCCGGTATTGGTTGTTTAGGCATAACGGTATCGGATGATTTAACCTCGCAAAAAGATAACTTTGATGTGTTGATCGATTTCACCCGTCCGGAAGGCACGCTTGAGCATTTGGCATTTTGTGTGGCGAATAATAAGCCTATGGTGATTGGCACTACCGGTTTTGATGATGCGGGCAAATCGGCAATTCAAACCGCTTCGGAAAAAATCGCGATTGTCTTTGCGTCAAATTATAGTGTGGGCGTGAATTTGGTGTTCAAATTACTTGAAAAAGCCGCCAAAGTAATGGGGGATTATTGTGACATTGAAATTATCGAAGCTCATCATCGCCACAAAGTGGACGCACCGTCAGGCACCGCTCTTTCAATGGGAGAACATATCGCAAAAACCTTGGGGCGTGATTTAAAAACACAAGGCGTATTCTGCCGCGAGGGCATTACCGGAGAACGTACAAGGGATGAAATCGGTTTCTCGACCATTCGTGCTGCGGATGTTGTGGGAGAACACACCGTATGGTTTGCCGATATTGGCGAACGTGTCGAAATTTCCCATAAAGCCTCCAGCCGTATGACCTTTGCAAACGGTGCCGTGCGGGCAGGAAAATGGCTGGAAAATAAATCAAAAGGATTGTTTGATATGACGGATGTGTTAGATTTGAATAACCTATAAATCCAGTTCAATATCGCTTTCCACACGACAACAACATAATAAAACCTCATCAGGTTGAATAAAGGCAAGGGGCGTTTCTGTATAAGATACCTTGCCTTTTTTGATTTTCACACGGCACGATCCGCAGTAACCGCTACGGCATTGATATTCGTGATGAATATGGTTACGTTCTAAGTGATCCAGTAAGCTGGTTTCGTTATTGAAATCGAGCGTGGTTTGACTGCGAATTAAGTGAATTTTCATGATAGAATCGAAAAAATAACTATCGCACCATTATATAAGGAAAAAATGAAATTATTGATAAAAACTTCGGTGATTTTGACCGCACTTTGTTTAGCTGCTTGCAGCTCAATCAGTAAAGCGCCGATAAAGTCCGTTGATATTTATGTAAAACCTTATTATTCCGCCCAAAATGGCAGAGTAGATAATGTGTTTATACACAATAAGATTGATCCGATGCTGCGTGAAAATACATTGAAGGGCTACCAAAGTGCGGTCAAATTTGCGGAAGAAAATCCCACTCGGATTTCACCGATGACAATGTTCACGCTCGCAGCCCGTGCTTATGATTTTGGGCGGCGTGATGAAGCGGTGAATTGGTATTATCGAGGACAAAATCGTTTGATTACGGCGGTTTATGTACTGGATTTACCTAAACGGACGGTGGAAGATAACACCGGATTTAGCCAAGTGGTAGGACAGTTTGTCAACCCCTATGCTTTTTGCGATTTACAAAAACAGCGCAAAGATGCTGAAGCTGCCGTGAATTGGACGATTTCACATCCTTATGAAATTCTGTTTATAGCAACATTTCCGTCAAAATATCAAGATCGTAAAGCCGCACTAAAAGAAGCGGAAGAAAAATTAAAGGCACGTTTGAAAGAACAGGACGAATTTTTTGCAAATCCCCAAAATAAGGAAAAATGGCAAAAAGCACGCTTGGAAAATTTCGTTAATGAACGGTTTTGTTGGTAAATCGGTACAAAAATGACCGCCCGCTAAGCGATTTGCCACGCCCTTAAAAGGGTTTCAACCCCCGATTTTAGGTTTGTCTCGCTTAAATGCCCGAAACCAAGGGTAAATAATTTTCGCTGCTGATATTCAATCGGATAAAGTTTTATCTGATGTTGTCGAGCGATCTTGGTTAATACTGATAATGAGCGGGGGTCATTGATTAGCTCAATCAACAAATAAAAACCTGAATGTTCGCCATAGTAGCGAATTTTTTCAGCATAAGGAGAAAGTAATTCACATAATAATTCCATTTTTCTGCGATAGATTTTCCGCATTCGATTGATGTGTTTTTCAAATTCTCCTGATTGAATAAAAGTCGCCAGCCGTTGTTGCTCAAGACGGGAGACAGAGGCATTAAAAAAACTGCAGTGCTGTCGATAAGCGTTGAGCAAGGCTTTTGGTAACACCAAAAAGGTAATGCGTAGCGAAGGCATAATCAATTTGGAAAACGAGCCTAAATAAATCACCTTATGCTGGCGATCCAAACTTTGCAGTGAAGGAATCGGCTTGCCTTTGTAGCGAAACTCGCTGTCATAATCATCCTCAATAATGTAGCGATCCGGCTGTTGAGCCGCCCAATCAAGCAACTGCAGGCGTTGTCCAATAGGCAAAATATGCCCAAATGGATACAAATGAGAGGGGGTTAAATAGGCAATTTGGATATTTTTTTCGGTTAAAAAATTGCAGTCAAGTTGGTAATTCTCCGCCTGAAACGGCAATTTGACGATATTCTTTTGATATAAAGTTAATAATTTTTCAACATTGGCGTAGCCGTAAGGCTCCATCGCCCAGTTCATTGTCGGGTGGATTTGTTGGAACAGCAAAATCAACTGCTGCAGGCAACTTTCCACCCCTGATCCGATAATAATCTGTTCTTCCTCACAATTTACCCCTCGTGAAGCCCACAAATATTGGGCGATTTGTTGGCGTAAATTTAAATCGCCTTGATGATCGCCTAAATTAAGCCACTCTTTATCCGGACGACCTGCACATTTTCGCCAATGCTTAAGGGGAAAGTGATCGGTATCAATACGGTTAGGGTTGAAATCAAACAACGGGTGAGAAAGTGCTGTCGTTTTTTTCGTTGTTTTGGCAAAAGGCTCGGTCGGGTAATTCAGCTCCGATTGAAAACTGACAAAAAATCCGCTACGGGGTTTGGATTCGATATAACCTTCCGCTAATAGCTGGGTATAGGCATTTTCCACTGTATTTTGGCTGATTTGTAAATAGTCGCAAAGCCGTCGTTTGGAGGGCAATTTTTCACCCGGCTGCAAAGATTGAGTATAAATCGCCCTCTTGATCTGTCGGTAAAGCTGTAAATAAAGGGGGGTATTGCTGTTTTTTTGTAACATATAACTGAGTTTTTCCATTCTGACCTCATTAAAAAGATAAAAATTGATACTTTTAATCATATCTATTTGAGCTAAAAATAGCGATTAGTTTTTACACTTCAAAAGGAACAGACAATGACAACACAATTAGGTACAGACTTAGTCAAACGTGGTATGGCACAAATGCAAAAAGGCGGCGTGATTATGGATGTGGTGAATGCGGAGCAAGCCCGCATTGCTGAAGCCGCTGGTGCGGTAGCAGTGATGGCGTTGGAGCGTGTGCCGTCTGATATTCGTGCAGCGGGGGGAGTGGCTCGTATGGCAAACCCGAAAATCGTAAAAGAGGTGATGGAAGCGGTTTCCATTCCCGTGATGGCGAAGGCGCGTATCGGGCATATCATCGAAGCTCGTGTGCTTGAGGCGATGGGCGTGGATTATATTGATGAAAGTGAGGTGTTAACACCCGCCGATGAGGAATTTCACTTACTGAAAAGTGAATATACCGTGCCGTTTGTGTGTGGTTGCCGTGATTTAGGCGAAGCTTTACGCCGTATAGGCGAGGGGGCATCAATGTTGCGTACTAAGGGTGAACCCGGTACGGGAAATATTGTGGAAGCGGTACGCCATATCCGTAAAGTTAATGCTCAAGTGCGTAAAGTGGTTAATATGAGTGTTGACGAGTTAATGACGGAAGCGAAAAACTTAGGAGCTCCTTTTGAATTATTATTGCAAATCAAACAGTTAGGTAAATTGCCTGTGGTGAATTTTGCTGCAGGGGGCGTGGCAACACCTGCCGATGCCGCCTTAATGATGGAATTAGGTGCAGACGGTGTGTTTGTCGGCTCGGGTATTTTTAAATCTGAAAATCCGGAAAAATTCGCTCGAGCAATTGTGCAAGCCACAACCTACTATCAAGATTATGATTTAATCGCTCGTTTATCGGAAGATCTCGGTGAGCCAATGCGAGGCTTAGAAATCAGCAAACTCAACCTGCAAGACAGAATGCAAGAACGGGGGTGGTAATGGCGGATTATTCCCAATATACCGTTGGCGTGTTGGCACTGCAAGGGGCGGTAAGCGAGCATATTGCTCAAATTCAAGCCCTTGGAGCGAAGGCACAAGCGGTCAAAAAAGCAGAGGATTTTGCACATCTTGATGCCCTTGTGTTACCCGGTGGAGAAAGTACAGCGATTGGGCGATTACTCCATACCAGTGGTTTACTTGATGTGGTACAGAACTTTAATAAGCCCATTTTGGGCACTTGTGCGGGAATGATTTTACTTGCGAAAGAGATTGAAGGCGAACAGACGGCTCATCTTGGCTTAATGGATATTCAAGTACAACGCAATGCCTTTGGGCGGCAAGTAGATAGCTTTCAAACGGATCTTACCATTAAAGGTATTGATGGTACATTTCCTGCCGTGTTTATTCGAGCGCCGTTAATCAGCAAGGTATCTGATCAAGTTGAAGTATTGGCAGAATTTAACGGTGAAATCGTGCTGGCTCGGCAAGGAAATCGCTTTGCTTGTTCATTTCATCCGGAACTGACCGATGATCCTCGTGTAATGAAATTATTACTTGATGCTATTTAACGTATAAGCATAGGATATGCCTTTACCACGTCAATTTTACGTCAAACTCATTGTTAGGCACATCAAAATCGATGGCAAAAAATGAAATGACGGAGGGTGTTATAGAAAAGAAAAAAGCCGCAAGTTATTGATTTAAAGATCTCACTTACGGCTTCTGTATTTTTGTGGCGGAGGAAGTGAGATTCGAACTCACGGAGGGCGTAAACCCTCGCCGGTTTTCAAGACCGGTGCCTTCAACCACTCGACCATTCCTCCGCAGGAAACGGGGCGTAGTATAATCCAAAAATGTTTGATGTAAATAAAAAAGTGGATAAATTTATTTACTCGGTGTTTATTTATTCATTTTGATTTCTTTTTAAACGAAATTAGAAATAAATTTTGCCTTAAGCATTGACTTTTTATGTGCTCACCCTTACTTTACAAGTTGCATTTGTGCATTTAACCAACATTATTAAGGAGCTTTTATGCAATCACGCATTATTGTTGACTCAAGAAGTGAATCCTTATTAAGCACTCATAAAGTGCTTCGTAATACTTACTTCTTACTTGGGCTGACAATGGCATTTTCGGCGGTTGTCGCCTATATTTCTATGGCAATGAACCTGCCTTATCCGAATATTATTGTGTTGTTGGTAGGTTTTTACGGCTTACTTTTCATCACCCATCGTTTGGCTGATCGTCCTGCCGGTATTTTAGCGGCGTTTGCTTTCACCGGTTTTATGGGATACACCATCGGGCCGATTTTGAATGTGTACGTGGCAAACGGTATGGAAGATTTAATTATGTTGGCATTTGCCGGCACCGCAATCGTGTTTTTTGCGTGTTCCGCTTATGTATTGACAACGAAGAAAGATATGTCATTCCTTGCAACGGCAATGTTTGCACTCTTCATCGTACTTTTATTGGGAATGGTGGCGAGTTTCTTCTTCCAAATGTCGGCATTATCACTTGCGATTAGTGCGTTATTCGTTGTGTTTTCAACCATGACGATTTTGTATGAAACCAGTAATATCATTCACGGTGGTGAAACGAATTACATCCGCGCAACCGTAAGCATTTACGTTGCAATTTATAATTTGTTCTTGAGTTTATTGAGATTACTTTCGATTTTCTCAAATAGTAACGATTAAATTTAGATAAGACAAAACGCACCTCGGTAAATATCAAGGTGCGTTTTTTACGGTATTATGTAGCAGTTGCAAAAAGAGAATTTTATATCCGGAATTTATTTTGCAGCGTAGGGTGCGTTAGGCGAAGCCGTAATGCACCAACAACGAGATTTAATGATGAAGCGGTGCGTTACGGCTTCGCCTAACGTATCCTACGATGATTTGTGCAAGTGCTACATAATACTGTTTTTTATATTATTTTTTAACAAAAAGTGCGGTCAAATATTGGAATAGATTTTCATATTGGAAAGTAAACCCTGAACTAAGCAGTTTTTCAGGAAAAACCTTTTGGCTTTCCAATAACATTTTTGCTCGTTCACCGAGAATCAGCTTTAATATAAATGTCGGCACAGGAAAGACGGCATAACGATTTAATGCTTTGGCAAGTTGTTGGTTAAGGCTTTGATTTGTTACCGGATGCGGAGAGACAAGATTATAAACACCTTCGGATTCGAGATGTTCAATCAAAAATAATATTCCTTTTACTGCATCTTCTAGAGCAATCCACGCCCAGTATTGTTTCCCGCTCCCTAATCGTCCGGCCAAATTCCATTGATATAAAGGCAACATTTTCGCTAACGCCCCTCCTTTGGGTGAAAACACCATACCGGTACGAAGTAAACAAACTTTTGTTTTTGCTTGTAATGCGGCATTTTCCCAAGCTTGGCAAAGCTGTGCGGTGAATGTGTTATGAACGGTGGCGGTTTTTTCCGTAATTAATTGATCGGCTTTATCGCCATAAATACCGGTTGCGGAAGCTGAAATAAATCGAGGTGGATTATCCCCTGCATTTATTAATGTAACGAGTTGTTGAGTGAGAGTTATACGACTATTAAATAATTTTACTTTTTGTGAGTTGCTCCAACGTTTGGCAAAAATAGGCTCTCCGGCAAGATTAATCACCACATCAAATTCATCCAAATTGCTTAGGGAAGAAAGTGCGGTCAAAAATTTCACTGTTTTTTGAGGAAAGATTTGACGTGCTTTTTCTTTGGAACGTGTCAAAAGCGTGATTTGATGTTGCTTGTTTAAAAGAGCGGGGATTAATGCTTGTCCGATTAATCCCGTTCCACCGGTAATAAAAATATTCATTAGAGCGAGCTTTCAAAAAGAGATTGGATATGTTCAATGAGTGTTGAGATATCGGTATGCTGAGTGGGCGTTACAAAAATCGTATCATCACCGGCAATGGTGCCGAGAATGCCTTCCGTTTTACCGATAGAATCCAATAAACGGGCAATAAGCTGTGCGGCACCGGGTGTGGTTTTAATGACAATTAATACTTCATTATGATCAATATCCAAAACAAGATTTTTTAACGGACTGCTTGTGGCAGGTACACTAAGTTCATTGGGTAAGCAGTAAACCGTTTCCATCTTAGTATTGCGTGCACGTACTGCACCGAATTTACTTAGCATACGTGATACTTTAGACTGATTGATTCCACTAAATCCTTGATTTTTTAATGCTTCAACGATTTCACTTTGAGAGCTAAAACGTTCTTGGCTTAATAATTCTTTAAATACTTTGGTTAAATTATCCATTCTTGATTTTTGATTCGATTTAAGATTTGCATAAGCGTTGCATATAAATTCAAAATATGCAACTAAAATGGCATTTTATCGCTGAAAAGAAATAATTTTTTACCTGAAATTTGAGCAAGATCTCATAATTGAATTTCTGTATTTGTAATTTATTAAATTACCTTTTAGAATTTACCCGATTAATTAATCTACTTAATAAGGAGTACTCATGAAAGTTGCAGTATTAGGTGCTGCCGGCGGTATTGGTCAAGCATTAGCGTTATTATTGAAATTACAATTACCCGCAGAAACCGAATTATCTCTGTACGATATTGCGCCCGTTACCCCGGGTGTCGCAACCGATGTAAGCCATATTCCAACTGCGGTAAAAGTAAGCGGTTTTTCCGGTGAAGATCCGACCCCGGCACTTGAAGGGGCTGATGTGGTATTAATTTCTGCCGGTGTTGCCCGTAAACCGGGAATGGATCGTTCGGATTTATTTAATATCAATGCCGGTATTGTTCGTGGTTTAATTGAAAAAGTGGCGACAACTTGCCCGAAAGCTTGTATTGGTATTATTACCAACCCTGTAAACACCACCGTTGCGATTGCGGCAGAAGTATTGAAAAAAGCCGGTGTTTATGACAAACGTAAATTATTCGGTGTAACGACGTTAGATGTACTTCGTTCAGAAACTTTTGTTGCAGAATTGAAAAATTTAAATGTATCCCGTACGACCGTACCTGTTATCGGTGGTCACTCGGGCGTAACTATTCTCCCATTACTTTCCCAAGTGCCTTATGCGGAATTTAGTGCAGAAGAAATCGCACCATTAACAAAACGTATCCAAAATGCAGGTACGGAAGTGGTGGAAGCAAAAGCTGGCGGTGGTTCGGCGACCCTTTCAATGGCGCAAGCGGCGGCACGTTTCGCCCGTTCTTTAGTGAAAGGTTTAAGCGGTGAGACCGTAGTGGAATGTACTTATGTCGAAGGGGATGGCAAGTATGCCCGTTTCTTCGCTCAGCCGGTTCGTTTAGGTAAGGACGGGGTAGAAGAGATTCTTCCAATCGGTCCGTTAAGTGAATTTGAACAACAAGCATTGGAAACTATGTTACCGACATTGCGTGCAGATATTGAATTAGGCGAAAAGTTCATCAACGGCTAATTCAATTTGAATAGAAAAAAGGCACTTATTCGTGCCTTTTTTAATGAAAAAGAAAAATTTTAGGAAAAACCGTGATTTAGTTCACAAATTTGAAAATTGGTATTTGCATAAGTTTTTGGACAAGAGTATCTTAGCCACACTAAAAACAAGTGCTATTTTAAGTAGCCGACATTTATTTTGCTTTCCGAGTGTGCCTTTCCCGAGGCACTTTTTTTTGCCTCAAAATTACGGAATTGAACTAGTTTCTTTGATGTGGGTCTTAACTTTCGTCTTTTTACAAAATAGTTTGTTATAGGAGTTTTTTATGAAATCTTTAAAATCTTTGCTCGGTTTGACCGCACTTGTGATTGCATTTTCCAGTTCTGCATTGGCGAATGAAAGCTCGCTTACTTCTTTAAAAAAAGAAGCGGTAACCAATGCTAATTCAATAGTAAAAAATCAGAAAGAAAGTATTACAGCAAATAAAACGGATGTGATGGAAAAAGTAACCGGCACGAAAGAAAAAGTGGCGGATACCATAAAATCAACTAAAGCGTCTACAAAAGAGAAAATCGATAACCTAAAAGAAAAATCGAAATCCCTTAAATCATCAGATTCCGGCTCAACAAAAGCAAAAGTAACCGAAAAGTTAAATTCAACAAAAGAAAAAGCGACAATGGCAAAAGATAAAATTGCCTCAAGTGCTAAAATCAATATCAACAAGGCGGATGCTGCGACCTTGCAAAAACTTTCCGGCATTGGTGAGAGAAAAGCACAGGCGATTGTTGATTACCGTAATAAAGTGGGCAAAATTAAAAATGTTTCGGAATTATCAAAGATTGAAGGAATAGGCGATGTTACCATTGAAAAAATCGCACCTTATTTAACGTTCTAAAAATCTTGTATTTTTATATGCAATCCTTTGAAAGAATTGCTGTGCCTAAAGATAATATTAGACTAAGCCAAGGTTAAAAAACGAAATGTTTTGTGACCGCACTTTTGAGAGCCTGATAAATTTATCGGGCTTTTTATTTTTAAGTTAAAAATATTGTTGAGCTAGATCACAAATTTGTAACAAACTTTTAGTCGGAGCATTTTTTCCAAATAAATCCTATGTATAATGGGCGAACTCAATACGGAAGATAATTAGAGGTGAATATGCAACAAAACAAAACCTTTGATGAGTGGTTGGCGACAACTGCATTAGGCGGAGCAAATCAGGCCTATATCGAAGAATTATATGAACGTTATTTAGATGATCCGGATTCGATTGATAGCAGTTGGCGCACTACCTTTGATTTGTTGCCTAAATCAACGACACCGGAACAGGCTCATTCTCCGGTTCGTGATTATTTCCGCCGTTTGGCACGAGAAAATAAGGCTGAGGCTGTAACGGTTATTGATCCTGAAGCCAGTGCAAAATTAGTTAAAGTCCTTCAATTGATTAATGCTTACCGCTTCCGAGGACATTTGGAAGCAAAACTTGACCCTCTTGATTATTACCGTTGGAAAGTTTCTAACGTACCTGAATTAGACTATCGTTATCACGGCTTTACCGAACAAGATCTTAACGAAACCTTCAATATCAATCATTACGTTTATAAACGCGACACCATTAAACTTGCCGAATTAAATGATATGCTGAAAGAAACCTACTGCGGTTCTATCGGTTTAGAATTTATGCACGTGCAGGATATGGAACAAAAAATGTGGCTTCAAGAAAAATTAGAAAGCCGCCTAAATAAACCGCTCTTTACTCAGGATGAAAAAATTAATTTCCTTAATGAATTAACGGCAGCGGACGGCTTAGAACGTTATCTTGGTGCAAAATTCCCGGGGGCAAAACGTTTTTCTTTGGAAGGAAGTGATGCGTTTATTCCATTAATGAAAGAAATTATTCGCCACGCCGGTAAACAAGGCGTGAAGGATATTGTGATGGGAATGGCACACCGTGGACGTTTAAACATGTTAGTGAATGTGCTTGGTAAAAAACCGGAAAATTTATTTGATGAATTTGCCGGGAAACATTCCGGTGATCGTACGGGAGATGTGAAGTATCACCAAGGTTTTTCTTCTGATTTTGCGGTGGGCGATAACCATGTGCATTTAACGCTTGCATTTAACCCGTCTCATTTGGAAATTGTAAGTCCGGTGGTTATTGGGGCAGTGCGTTCACGCCAAACGAAGAAAAACGACACGGATCGTTCCAAAGTATTAGCTGTAACGGTACATGGCGATTCCGCAGTGGCAGGGCAAGGCATCGTTCAAGAAACCTTAAATATGTCTAATGCACGTGGCTATACAGTGGGTGGAACAATCCGCATCGTCATCAATAACCAAATCGGCTTCACGACTTCCAATCCTAACGATACCCGTTCTACGGAATACTGTACCGACATTGCAAAAATGATCCAAGCTCCGATTATTCACGTAAATGGTGATGATCCTGAGGCGGTGGCTTTTGCAGCCCGTATGGCGGTGGAATATCGTAATTTATTTAAGCGTGATATTTTCATTGATTTAATTTCTTATCGCCGTCATGGTCATAATGAAGCGGACGAACCTTTAGCAACCCAGCCGATGATGTATAGCATTATCAAAAAGCACCCGACTCCACGCAAAGTCTATGCCGATCGCTTAGTGGCGGAAGGGGTGATTACTGAAGATCAAGCAACGGAAATGATGAATTTATACCGTGATGCATTGGATAATGGGGATCGTGTGGTGGCTGAATGGCGTGAGATGGATACGGCAAAAATGGATTGGTTGCAATATCTTAATTACGATTGGACATCGCCTTACGAAAGTAAATTTCCACAAGATCGCTTCATTACACTCGCTAAACGTGTGTGTGAATACCCTGAAAGTTTACGTGCCCATCCCCGCGTTGAAAAAATTTATAACGACCGTAAAGCGATGTATCAAGGCGAGAGATTACTTGATTGGGGTATGGCGGAAACTATGGCATACGCTACTTTGCTTGATGAGGGAACGAATGTGCGCTTATCCGGTGAAGACGCAGGCCGTGGTACGTTTTTCCACCGCCACGCCGTGGTACATAATCAAAATGACGGTACGGGCTATGTGCCGCTTACCCACTTACACGCAAATCAAGGTCGCTTTGAAGTATGGGATTCCGTTTTATCGGAAGAATCCGTGCTTGCTTTTGAATATGGTTATGCAACAACCGATCCTAAAACCCTCACGATTTGGGAAGCACAATTCGGTGATTTTGCGAATGGCGCACAAATTGTGATTGACCAATTTATTAGTTCAGGCGAGCAAAAATGGGGCAGAATGTGCGGTTTAGTGATGTTGTTACCACACGGTTACGAAGGGCAAGGCCCGGAACATTCCTCAGCCCGTTTAGAACGTTATTTACAATTATGTGCAGAGCAAAATATGCAGGTGTGTATCCCATCTACACCGGCACAGGTTTATCATATGTTACGCCGTCAAGCACTGCGTAAAATGCGCCGTCCGTTAATTGCTATTTCACCGAAATCCTTATTACGTCATCCGTTGGCCGTATCAAATATTGATGAATTGATCAATGGTTCATTCCAAACGGTAATCGGTGAATTAGATGCCCTTGATCCGAAAGGTATAAAACGAGTTGTGATGTGTTCCGGTAAAGTGTATTACGATTTATTGGAACAGCGCCGAGCCAATAACCAAACCGATGTCGCGATTATTCGGATTGAACAACTTTATCCTTATCCGCACGATGATGTGAAAAAAGCGCTTGAACCTTATCTACATGTAAAAGATTATGTATGGTGTCAGGAAGAACCGCTTAATCAAGGTGCTTGGTACAGTTGTAAACATAACTTCGATAGCTCGATTCCTGAAGATGTGAAACTTAAATATGCAGGTCGCTCGGCTTCGGCATCGCCGGCAGTGGGTTATATGTCATTACACACCAAGCAGCAAAAACAGCTGGTAGAAGAGGCTTTAACGCTATAAAGTGCGGTCAAAAATCAATGTGTTTTGAATCTTGGCTTCTACGAGTAAGCGAGAAGCCAAAAATTTGAAGTGAATTTCTTTAAAGAGTAAAAGGAAAATAATATGACAATCGAAATTCTTGTTCCCGATTTACCGGAATCCGTTGCTGATGCCACGGTTGCAACGTGGCATAAAAAAGTAGGGGAGGCAGTAAAACGTGATGAAGTTTTAGTCGAAATTGAAACGGATAAAGTCGTGTTGGAAGTTCCCGCACAATCGGACGGTATCGTTGCAGAAATTTTAGAGGCTGAAGGTGCAACGGTAGTGAGTAAGCAAATTCTTGGCAAACTTTCTACCGCTCAAGCCGGTGATATGAGTACGGCGACAGTGAAAGAAACAAATGAACCCACACCGGCGGATCGCCAAAAATCGGCGATTGAAAATAGTAACAATAATGCAATGGATCAAGGCCCGGCAATTCGCCGTTTATTGGCGGAACATGATCTTGATGCTGCACAAATTCAAGGCTCAGGTGTCGGAGGTCGTTTAACCCGTGAGGATATTGAACGGGAAATTGCAAAACGTGATGTACAAAAGGCAAGACAAGAAGTCGCAACCGAGCAAAATACAATTAGTACCGTGGCATATAGTTCGCGTTCTGAAAAACGCGTGCCGATGACCCGCTTACGCAAGCGTGTTGCGGAACGTTTATTAGAAGCAAAAAACAGCACGGCAATGCTCACCACTTTCAATGAAGTGGATATGCAACCGATTATGAACTTGCGTAAACAATACGGTGAGAAGTTTGAAAAACAGCATAGTGTGCGTTTAGGTTTTATGTCGTTCTATATTAAAGCTGTTGTGGAAGCGTTAAAACGTTATCCTGAAGTAAATGCTTCCATTGATGGTGATGATATCGTGTACCACAACTATTTTGACATCAGCATCGCGGTTTCTACGCCACGTGGTTTGGTCACACCGGTATTACGCAACTGCGACAAACTCAGTATGGCGGAAATTGAAAAGCAAATTAAAGCCTTAGCGGAAAAAGGTCGTGACGGTAAATTAACCGTAGAAGATTTAACCGGCGGTAATTTCACCATCACCAACGGTGGTGTTTTCGGTTCTTTAATGTCTACACCGATCATCAATCCGCCACAAAGTGCGATTCTTGGAATGCACGCGATTAAAGAACGTCCGATCGCCTTAAACGGCGAAGTCGTTATTCGCCCGATGATGTATTTAGCCTTATCCTATGATCACCGTTTAATTGACGGTCGAGAGTCAGTCGGTTTCCTTGTTGCGATCAAAGAATTATTGGAAGATCCGACAAGATTATTATTGGAAATTTAGTGGAAAAGTGCGGTCAATTTTGATCGCATTTTGTTTTTTAGGAAATACAAATACCTCAGGTATTTCTTAAATTATATTGGCGAATTAAATTTAAATAGTACGTCAAGGCGCAACAATGCAGTAGATGCTTTTAAATTAAATTCACTATACAAACACAGGGTGAACTTATGAATTTACACGAATATCAAGCAAAACAATTATTCAAAGAATATAACTTACCTGTAAACGAGGGGATTGTCTGTCAATCGGCTGATGAATGTGCGATGGCACTTTTTCAACTTAACGGTAATGTTTGGGTGGCGAAATGTCAGGTGCACGCCGGGGGGCGTGGTAAAGCGGGCGGTGTGAAATTAGTTCGTAATGAGGAAGAAATACGCGCTTTTGCAAATCAATGGTTAGGCAATCACTTGGTAACCTTCCAAACGGATAAAAAAGGTCAGCCCGTTCATCACATTTATGTTGAAGAAAGCTGTAATATTGATAAAGAGCTTTACCTTGGCGCAGTGATTGATCGTTCCTCGCAAAAAATTATTTTTATGGCATCTTCAGCCGGTGGCATCAATATTGAAGATGTTGCACGTGATACGCCGCATTTAATTCATAAAGTTGAGATTGATCCCTTATTTGGCGGTATGCCGTATCAAGGCAGAGAGTTGGCCTTCAAATTAGGATTAAGCGGAGAGCAAAATAAACAATTTGCCCACATTTTTGTACAACTCGCCAAATTATTTGTAGAAAAAGATCTTTCCTTATTGGAAGTAAACCCGCTTGTAATCACAAAAGAAGGTAATTTAGTTTGCTTAGATGCAAAAATTGCCATTGATGATAATGCGCTTTTCCGTCACAAAGATTTGCTTGCTTATCGTGATTTAACGCAAAGCGACTTACGTGAAGCAGAGGCAGAAAAATATCAGCTAAATTATGTGGCATTGGAAGGTAATATCGGCTGCATGGTGAACGGAGCAGGGCTTGCGATGGGAACAATGGACATCGTAAAACTTTATGGCGGCAATCCTGCCAACTTCCTTGATGTAGGTGGTGGCGCAACAAAAGAACGCGTTACCGAAGCTTTCAAAATTATTCTTACCGATAAAGCGGTGAAAGCGATTTTAGTCAATATTTTTGGTGGAATTGTCCGCTGTGATCTTATTGCAGAAGGTGTGATTGCCGCCGTTCGGGAAGTCGGTGTTAGCGTGCCGGTGGTGGTGCGATTAGAAGGGACAAACGCCGAATTAGGTAGAAAAATTTTATCGGAAAGCGGTGTGAATTTGATTGCGGCAAAGAGCTTGCAAGATGCCGCACAAGCCGTGGTTAACGCAGCAAAAGGAGTGTAATTTATGTCTATCTTAATTAATAAAGACACTAAAGTCATTTGCCAAGGTTTTACCGGCTCACAAGGCACATTTCATTCCGAACAGGCACTTGCTTATGGTACAAAGTTAGTCGGCGGCGTATCGCCGAATAAAGGCGGTAGCACGCATTTGGGCTTACCGGTATTCAATACTGTTCGCGATGCAGTAGAAGCTACAGGTGCAACGGCAACAATGATTTATGTACCGGCAGCATTTTGTAAAGATGCGATTTTGGAAGCCATCGATGCAGGTATCAAGATTATTGTTTGTATTACGGAAGGCATTCCGACCTTAGATATGCTCACGGTAAAACAAAAATTGAATGAAACCGGCGTGGTGATGATTGGCCCTAATTGTCCGGGCATTATTACGGCTGATGAATGTAAAATCGGCATTATGCCGGGACATATTCATAAAAAAGGAAAAGTAGGAATCGTTTCCCGTTCCGGCACGCTGACTTATGAAGCGGTGAAGCAAACCACCGATGAAGGATTCGGACAATCTACTTGTGTGGGGATTGGCGGTGATCCTATTCCCGGCTCAAGCTTCATTGATATTTTAAGACTTTTCCAAGACGATCCTGAAACCGAGGCTATTGTAATGATCGGGGAAATCGGCGGTTCAGCGGAAGAAGAAGCGGCGGCGTATATTAAAGCCAATGTTACCAAACCGGTAGTCGCTTATATTGCCGGTGTTACTGCGCCAAAAGGCAAGCGTATGGGACACGCCGGTGCTATTATCAGCGGTGGAAAAGGCACTGCCGATGATAAAATCAAAGCACTTGAAACAGCGGGAGTAAAAACCGTTCGTAGTCTGGCGGAAATCGGCTCGGCACTGCGTGAACTATTGAAATAAAACACGCTTATAAATAACCGCACTTTGCTTATTGTAATTGCTAGGCGTTTCAAAGTGCGGTTATTTTTATGAGATTTTTTAATAGAATTTTGTTAAAAGATGTATAATCCTAAGCCGATATTTTAAGGAAAAATGATGAGCCAGTTTTTTTATATTCACCCGGAAAATCCGCAGCCTCGTTTGATTAACCAAGCCGTAGAAATTTTGCGTAAAGGCGGTGTGATTGTGTATCCGACAGATTCCGGTTATGCCTTAGGTTGTATGCTTGGCGATAAACATGCAATGGATCGCATTGTCGCTATTCGTAAATTACCGGAAGGGCACAATTTCACGCTTGTATGTAGTGATTTATCCGAACTTTCAAATTATGCAACGGTGAGCAATGTCGCTTACCGCTTAATTAAAAATAACACGCCGGGACGATATACATTTATTCTTACGGCAACGAAGGAATTACCGCGTCGTTTAATGACATCAAAGCGTAAAACCATCGGTTTACGTGTGCCGGATAATCAAATTGCCTTAGATTTACTGAAAACATTGGGCGAGCCTATTTTATCCTGTTCTTTAATGTTACCGGGTGAAGAGCATATTACCCAATCCGATCCGGAAGAAATTCGAGATCGTTTAGAACGTCAAGTAGAATTGATTATTCATGGCGGATATTTGGGACAAGAACCGACAACAGTCGTAGATTTAACGGAGGATACGCCGGTTATCTTACGTGAAGGCAGCGGTTCGATTGAACCGTTTATTTAATTTATACAAAGACGCTTGTGAAAGCGACAAAGGAAAAATATGAAACCAACTCAATTTAGAAAAACATCAGGCAGTCAAAGTGAAAAACATCGTGAAAACCGACCGCACTTTGAGCGTAAAGAAAGTAAAACCGCCGTTCGTTTTGATGAACGTCAATCCGGCGGAAGTAAATCTCAAACGGTTGAAGGTGAAAAATTACAAAAAGTGTTGGCTCGGACCGGACAGGGTTCTCGCCGTGAAATCGAAGCAATGATTGTGGCGAACCGTGTGAGCGTAAATGGTAAAATAGCGACCTTAGGCGATCGAATTGATGTCAATTCGGGTGTAAAAGTACGTATTGACGGGCGTATTATTAATCTTCAACAAGCACAGAAAGAAATTTGCCGAGTATTGATGTATTACAAACCGGAAGGGGAGCTTTGCACCCGCAGCGATCCGGAAGGACGAGCGACGGTGTTCGATCGTTTACCACGTTTAAATGGTTCTCGTTGGATTGCGGTAGGGCGTTTAGACATCAACACTTCGGGTTTATTGCTGTTTACCACGGATGGTGAATTGGCAAATCGCTTAATGCACCCAAGCCGTGAAGTAGAGCGCGAATATTCCGTTCGTGTGTTCGGTCAGGTAGACGACGCAATCTTGGCACGTTTGCGTAAAGGCGTACAATTAGAAGATGGTCCGGCAAATTTTAAAGAGATTAAATTCAGTGGCGGTGTGGGTATGAACCAATGGTACGATGTTACGTTGATGGAAGGGCGTAATCGTGAAGTTCGCCGTTTATGGGAATCTCAAGGGATTCAAGTGAGTCGCTTGATTCGTATTCGTTATGGCAATATTAAACTGATGAAAGGCTTACCGCGTGGCGGCTGGGAAGAATTGGATCTTGAAAACGTGAATTATCTGCGTGAATTAGTCGGTTTACCACCGGAAACGGAAACCAAATTAGATGTCACGAAATCACGTCGCCGTCCGAAATCGGGGCAGATTCGTAGAGCAGTGAAACGTTATACGGAGTTAAGTAAACGTTATAAAAGGTAGATAATGATATGAAAATGCAACAACTTCGCTACATTGTCGAAATCGTTAATCAAAATTTGAATGTGACGGAAGCGGCAAATGCACTTTATACCTCACAGCCGGGCATTAGTAAGCAAGTGCGCTTGTTGGAAGACGAGTTAGGCTTGGAAATTTTCGAGCGTAACGGTAAACATATCAAATCCATTACACCGGCAGGCAAAAAAATCATTGCTATTGCCCGTGAATTATTGGTGAAAGCGGAGAGCATTAAATCTGTTGCCTATGAATACACCCGTCCCGATCACGGTGTATTACGCATTGCCACCACCAATACACAAGCGCGCTATATGTTACCCTCGGTGGTGGAACGTTTTTCCAAACAATATCCCGGTGTGAGTTTGCATATCCACCAAGGTTCTCCAACACAAATTTATGATGCATTAATGTCCGGTGAAGTGGATCTTGCCATTACTACCGAAGCACCGTATTTGTTTGATGATCTTATTCAATTGCCTTGTTATTTGTGGAATCGCTCCGTGATTGTAAAAACGGATCATCCCTTAGCAAAGGTAGAAAATTTAACAATTGAAGAACTTGGGCAATATCCGTTGGTAACCTATACTTTTGGTTTTACCGGAGTCTCTGATCTGGATTATGCCTTCAATGCAGCCGGTATTTTGCCGCATATCGTATTTACGGCAACTGATGCGGATGTGATCAAAACTTATGTCCGTTTAGGTTTAGGGGTCGGTATTATGGCAAGTATGGCTCATACCGAGTTTGATAGCGATCTTGTGGCGATTGATGCCGGTCATTTGTTTCATTCCAGCGTGACGCAAATTGCCTTTAAACATAGTACGTTCCTGCGTAATTATATGTATGATTTTATCGAATATTTTTCACCGCATTTAACACGTCCAATGGTAGAAAAAGCCGAAAGTATGCGCGATAACAATGCGGTGAAAAAATTATTTGAAGGTGTGAAATTGGATGTGAAATAGCGTAAAGTGCGGTCAAGATTTGTGGAGAATTTCCGTTATTATGTAGCATTAGCTCAAATTATTGTAAGGTGCTGTTAGGCGAAGCCGTCACGCACCAATAGATGAAATGGTGCGTTATGCAAAGCTCAATGCCCCTCCCCGAATTAAATATCGGAATATAAAATTCTCTTTGTATAACTGCTATATAATAATGTGAATTTCGACCGCACTTTTCCTTAAAATAAATCCTGATATTTCACTAAATCTTTTCGGTTGATGGCAAATACCCCTAAGCCTCCGTTTTTGAGTTCAACCCAGTTAAAGGGAACATCGGGGAATTGCTCGACCAAACTCACCATACTGTTACCTACCTCACAAACCAGCACGCCGTTTTCTGTCAAATAATCCGGTGCTTGTTTCAAAATTTGTTTGGTAATGTCTAAGCCATCGCAACCGGAACCAAGTGCGAGTTCCGGTTCAAAATGAAATTCTTCCGGCATATCGGCAAGATCTTCTTCGTCCACATAAGGCGGATTTGTTACGATGAGATCGTATTTTTGTCCGAGGATATTCTCAAATAAATTTGATTGGATTGGGAATACCCGGTGTTCCAATTGATGACGTGCAATATTTATTTCCGCAACGTTTAGGGCATCAACAGATAAATCAACCGCATCAACCTCAGCCTCAGGGAACGCATAAGCACAAGCAACGGCAATACAACCGCTACCGGTGCAGAGATCAAGAATATTGCGTGGTGATTGTGCAATTAAGTTCTCAAAGCGATCTTGAATTAGTGCACTGATGGGGGAGCGGGGAATAATCGTTCGTTCATCTACATAAAATTCGTGGCCACAAAACCAAGCACTATTGGTCAAATATGCCACAGGCACGCGTTGTTCAATTCGGGATAGTACCAATTGAACGAGGTTTTCTTTTTCTGATGGCGTTAAACGGCTTTGGAATAATTCGGTTGGTAAATCAATGGGCAGCTGTAATCCGGCCAAAACAAGTTGGAGGCTTTCCTCCCAAGCGTTGTTATGCCCCTGTCCATAGTAAATATCAGAACGATTGAATGTACTGTATGTCCAGCGTAAGAAATCTTGGATCGTATGCAGTTCAGTGCTGATATTATCGTTTAAAATCGTTGCAACCAATTCTTGGTTATATGTGGTTTTCATAACATTTCCTTGTAAAAAAATTTGCGTAGTTATACCACATAAGGTTATTCATAACTATGATATGATACGCAAAATTTGAAATGAGTAAGAAAAATGCAAGAAGAATTTGAGTTGTTTCGTGCGGAAACGAAAGGAATTAAACCTATTAAGCAAGATACCGTTATTTCACCTCGTCAAAAGTGCGGTCAAAAAAAATCCCATTTACGTGAGATTCGTGAGAAAGAAGATACGTTATTTTATTTTTCTGATGAATACGAGCCTTTATTAAATGAAAACGACGGTGTCGTAAAATATCTCCGCGAAGGCGAGGATTCCCATTTGCTCAAACAATTACGCCGTGGTGATTTTTCTCCTGAATTATTTTTAGATTTACACGGTTTAACCCGTGAACAAGCAAAAATGGAACTAGCCGCTTTACTGCTTGCTTGTGAGGATGAGACTGTGGATTGTGCCAGTATTATGACAGGTTATGGCACTTTCACCTTAAAGAAACAAATTCCCCGTTGGTTGGTTCAACACCCTAAAGTACGCGCATTGCATCAAGCTCCAAGGGAATGGGGCGGAGAAGCGGCAATTTTAATTTTAGTGGATGTATAAGTCATTTTTTTAAATGTCAGTAAGATGTAGATTTTGGATTGCAACGATGGTATTCCGCAATTTATATTATTCCGCCTTGCACAAATCATCATAGGGTGGCGTTAGGCAAAGCCGTAACGCACCGATAGAGGGGTTAATGATGAAATAGTGCGTTACTCAAGGCTTAACGCCCCCTACACCTGATAAATATTGGATATAAAATCACATTTCGGAACACAATCCTAAACTTGCTAAAAATTCAATAAATGCCCGCACTTTAGCCGGTAAATGACGTCTGTTCGGATATACAATATGAATATCTAATTGCTGTTGTTTGTATTCCGGTAAAATTTCAATTAATTCACCTTTTTTAAAGGCATCATCCAAAATAAATCTCGGTAAATTAACAATTCCCAAACCGGCTTTTGCAATTTCCAACAGGGCTAAACCGTTATTACTCACCGTTTTTGACTTGATTTTAAAACGTTGTACTTGATTAATTCGAGAGCCCTGCCAGCTGACTTGATTTAATGTATTTTTATATAACAAACCCTCGTGATGTTCTAAATCATTTGGCGTTTGTGGTGTTCCCTTTAATTCCAAATAATGCGGAGAGGCAGCAAAATGAAGGGTGGTAGTATTGATTTTACGTGCGACTAAAGAACTGTCTTGCATATAACCGATACGCAAAGCGAGATCATAGCCTTCCGCAACAAGATCAATTTTTTTATCATTAAATTCCACTTCAATATGTAAGTTCGGATGGGAGGCGATAAACATTGGAAGGTTTGGGGCGATAAAAAGCAGGCCGAAATCACGTGGTACGGAAACCAACAAATTCCCTTGCAAACTTGTTGTGAGATTGCTAATACTGGCATCGGCTTCCTCTAAATCTAACAGAATGCCTTGACAATGTTGGTAATACATCATTCCGGCATCTGTCGGCACGATTTTGCGTGTAGTACGTTGCAAAAGACGGGTTTTTAAATGTTCTTCAAGTTGAGAAACTAATTTACTCGCCATTGCAACCGAGATATTTTGTTGTGCCGCCGCCTGTGTAAAACTTTGTGTTTCAATGACTTTACAAAAAATAGAAATCGCGTTGAGTTTATCCATTTATATTCCTTTTTCAAAAAAAGACTTGATTTTGCCTGCGTAAGTTTGCACTATACCGCCAATTTTACAAAATTCCAGTGAGATTAGGTAATCAAATGAGTAAATCTTTGGTGATTGTGGAGTCACCTGCAAAAGCGAAAACGATTAATAAATATCTAGGTAGCCAATATGTTGTGAAATCCAGCGTGGGACATATCCGTGATTTACCGACCGTGGGTTCGGGATCAGGAGAAAAGGCTAAACCTGTTTCAACTAAAGGATTAAGTGTTGAGGAAAAGGCAAAGATCAAAGCTGAAAAGGAGCGCAATGCTCTTGTAAAACGTATGGGGATTGATCCTTATCACGATTGGCAGGCGAATTATCAAATTTTGCCGGGAAAAGAAAAAGTGGTGGCGGAATTGAAATCACTCGCCAAAAAAGCGGATCATATTTATCTGGCAACCGATTTGGATAGAGAAGGGGAAGCCATTGCTTGGCATTTACGTGAAGTGATTGGCGGAGATGATGCGCGTTTTAGCCGAGTGGTATTTAATGAGATCACTAAAAATGCTATTAAACAAGCCTTTGAAAAACCTGAACATTTGAATATGGATCGTGTAAATGCGCAGCAAACACGCCGTTTTCTTGATCGTGTTGTGGGTTTTATGGTTTCACCATTGCTATGGAAAAAAGTGGCGCGAGGATTGTCTGCCGGTCGGGTGCAATCTGTTGCGGTAAAACTATTGGTAGAACGTGAACGGGAGATTAAAGCTTTCCAACCGGAAGAATTTTGGGAAGTCGCGGTTGTTACACAAACTCAGGGTAAAAAAGTCATTCGTTTGGAAGTAACAGACTACAAAGGCAAAAAATTTGCTCCGAAAAATCAGAAAGAAGCCCAAAGTGCGGTTGATTTTCTCAATGTTTCTGATTACGTTGTCACAAATTTAGAGACAAAACCCACAAGCTCGCGTCCGCGTGCGCCATTTATTACATCAACACTTCAACAAACAGCCAGTACACGTTTAGGCTTTGGCGTGAAGAAAACCATGATGTTGGCACAGCGTTTGTATGAAGCCGGTTACATTACTTATATGCGTACCGATTCAACTAATTTAAGTCAAGATGCGTTGAATATGGCACGCGGCTACATTGAAACTCACTTTGGTGGAGCATATTTGCCGGAAAAACCGAATTTTTATTCCAGCAAAGAAAATGCGCAAGAAGCACACGAAGCAATTCGCCCTTCCGATATTGAAATGTTACCGGAACATTTAAGCGGAATGGAAAAAGATGCGGTGCGCCTTTATGATTTAATTTGGCGTCAGTTCTTGGCGTGTCAAATGCCACCGGCTCAATATGACAGTAGCACGCTTAGTGTGACTGCGGGTGATTATACATTAAAAGCAAAAGGTCGAATTTTACGCTTTGATGGTTGGACAAAAGTGTTACCGCAAATGGGCAAAAATCCGGAAGATCAAGAGTTACCTTTAGTCAAAGTTGCAGAAAAACTAGCTTTGCAAGAAGTGCAACCAAGCCAACATTTCACTAAACCACCGGCTCGTTTTACCGAAGCGGCTTTGGTAAAAGAATTGGAAAAACGTGGCATTGGCCGTCCTTCTACTTACGCTACCATTATCTCTACCATTCAAGAACGTGGTTACGTGCGAACAGAAAATCGCCGTTTTTATGCAGAAAAAATGGGGGAGATTGTAACCGATCGTTTAAGTGAATCCTTCAGTGAACTAATGAGTTATGATTTCACTGCGAATATGGAAGATGCGTTGGATAAAATCGCATCAGGTTCCGTTAATTGGAAAACCGAATTAAATCAGTTTTTCAAGGATTTCTCCAACCAACTTTCTAAAGCGGAATTAGATGAATTAGAAGGAGGAATGCGTCCGAATAGTTTGGTTGAAACCGATATTAAATGTCCTACTTGTGGCAGAAATATGGCGATCCGCACGGCAAGTACAGGCGTATTTTTGGGCTGTACCGGTTATGCATTACCACCTAAAGAGCGGTGCAAAACCACGATAAATTTAATTCCGGAAACGGAACTACTGAATATATTGGATGATTCTTCAGAAACCAAAGCCTTGATGGAACGTAAACGTTGTGAAAAATGTGGCACGGCAATGGATAGTTATGTGATTGATGCACATCGTAAAATCCATATTTGTGGTAATAATCCGAATTGTGATGGTTATCTCATTGAAGAAGGTTCGTTCAAAATTAAAGGTTATGACGGTCCGATCGTAGAATGCGATAAATGTGGTGCGGATATGCACTTAAAATTGGGTCGTTTTGGTAAATATATGGGTTGTACAAATTGTGATAATACCCGCAAAATTCTAAAAAACGGTGAAGTTGCACCACCAAAAGAAGAGCCTGTACATTTTCCGGAACTTAAATGTGAAAAATCAGATGCCTATTTTGTGTTACGTGACGGTGCAAGCGGGGTATTTATGTCAGCACATAATTTCCCGAAATCCCGTGAAACCCGAGCGGCAAAAGTTGCTGAATTAGCCTTATATCGTGATCGTTTACCGGAAAAATTAGCTTATCTTGCCGATGCACCACAAAAAGATCCGGAAGGTAACGAGGCGATTATTCGTTTCAGCCGTAAAGAGAAGAAACAATATGTTACTTCAGAAAAAAACGGAAAAGCCACCAAATGGATTGTAGATTTTATTGATGGTAAATGGGTTGAACGGAAAAAGTAAGTGATAAAAGTGCGGTTAAAATTAACCGCACTTTTGTTTTAGTGCAGTATTATGTAGCAGTTGCACAAAACAGAGTAGGGTGTGTTAGCCAAAGGCGTAACGCACCGTTAAACCCAAGTTTGGTGCGTTACGGCAAGCCTAACGCACCCTACATTTGAATTAAAAACAGCCTTTTGTGCAAGTGATGCATAATACCGTTTTAGTGGTGATGATGTTCAGGTTTCGGAGGAAGTTTTGTTAATCCTTTTCCAACAGGAAGAATTAAAGTTGAGTAGTTTGCCGATTGTTGACAAACCGCTTGATCTGCAAATGGTGTTTTGTGAATTACTTTGATTTTCCAAATCCCGTCAATTAAAGGAATAATGTTCACTCGTCCTTGACTATCGGTTTTTCCTGAAAAACCTTGTGGTTCGCGGTGCCCTGTAGCTGCCTCTAAATCTTTCACGATCACAGTATCTGCTGTGGCAATGACGGTTTCTCCCGATAGAGGCATATCATTATAAAAAATCTGTACAGGGAACGTTTCCCCGGATTTTACCTTACTAGGATCTTTTAAAGGAACGATTTCAAGCGGTAATCCCACACGAGTCATCGCCATTTCTGCATTTAATGGCTGTTTTCCTACGGTAACCAAACTTTTGCCGAACATCTGTGTTTGCTCACAATAAGTCGCATTCGGTGTCTCTTGCATATTTTTCATTTGCCAACCTTCCGCATTTTGTGACCAAAATGTCGGTTTATAGGTTGCCGTAACCCAGTAAGAGCCTGATTTTAAAGGTTTTTCAGATTGATATTGATAATTTTCACCTTTTTGTATAAGTGATTGTTGTTCACCGTCTTGATTGATGATTTCCATCGGGGCAAAAATAGATAAACGCGCTTCAGGAATTTTTTCAATATAAGGGTAGTCGCCATAAGCCAGTTCTGCTTTCAAAATTGAATCCGTTTTTAACTGTTGTGGTGCTGAAACCCAAACTTCGTGAGCCTGTGCGCAAGCGGCAAGAAGAGTTAATCCGCTAATAAATGTTTTTTTCATGGTAATTGTCCTTTTAAAATGAATTGTAATTAACCAAGTAGAAAGTATTTCGAAAAAAACAGGGACGGGAGTGTAGAGGAAAAGTAAAAGATAATCGAATAAATTTTTCTAAATTTGTGAGATAGATCACAAAAGTGCGGTCAAAATTGAGACTATTTTCGATATCTACATAATATCGATTTTTTTGACCGCACTTTTGCTTTTGATAATTAGTCTTCTTTTTTTGAAGGCTTAATAGCAAGTAGATTGCAACTTAATTTGCTGATCACGTGTTCTGCCGTATTACCAAGCAATGCGGCAGATAGACCTGTACGACCAACCGTACCCAAAATAACAAGTTCGGCTTCAATTTCTTTTGCTACTTCAGGTATAACATCTTCAGGAAAACCTTCTCGTACATGAGTATGATCTTCATCAATACCGAATTTTTGACGTAAGGCTTTCATATTGATTAAGTGTTGACCACGGATACCGCTTTCATAACCGGACGTATTAAATTCAGGTAAATCAATCGCCATGTTAATTGGTGTTACGGGGTAAGCAGATACAAGATGAACATTGCCTCGATTCAGATTTTCCGCAAGAGACATACCGGTTGAAACAAGTTCTTGGTTAAATTCATCTTGATAATCTTGTTCACCGGAAACATTGACCGCAATTAAAATTCTACGTTGGTGTTTCCAATCACCATCACGAACCATGAGTACAGGGATAGGGGATTTACGCAATAATTGCCAATCGACCGGTGTAAAAATAAGCGAAGTAAAACTTTCTTCATCTTTTGTGTATTTTACGACAAGGTCGTATTCATTTTTTTCTACTTCTTCGCGAATACCTTCCGCTTCATTACTGTTCCAAACGATATGCGAATCAAATTCAATTTGTGGATCAGCATATTTGTCAAGGTAAAATTGTACGGCTTGGCGATGTTGTTCAATGGCCGTTTTGTGCATTTCTTCGCGCTCTTCAGAAGAAAGCAATGCCGACATTTCGTAAGATAAATCATAAACGGTCAATAATGTCGTAATTTTAACTTTCTCAACGTTTTCTTGTTCTTTTACAAGGCGTACTGCGCGTGCAAGTGCATATTGTTTTTCATTATCAGGATTGAGTACAACTAGGATATTTTTAAATTTCATAACAACCTCCGTGATTATTGCCGTAGCATAAAAAAGAATTTCTCATATGACAAGAAAAGATCATTAAAAAGATGATTTACGACAATTGTTATAAGAAAAAGGTGTGAGTAACATCACACCCTCTCTTTATTTTATCATTGTAATTTTGGTTCTATTTATACCGGTAAGTTCGATTAATGCATTTATATCATTAATCGTAATATATTTACCTTGTACGGAAAGTACACCTGATTTTTGAAAACGACCTAGAAGACGGCTGATCGTTTCAACGGTTAAACCGAGATAATTACCGATGTCACTGCGTGTCATTGTTAAACGAAATTCTTTCGCTGAAAAACCTCGGGCAGAGTAGCGTTTAGATAGATTGTGGATAAATGCCGCAAGGCGTTCTTCCGCATTCATTTTGGAAAGTAATAAAATCATTTCTTGATCACTTTTGATTTCACTACTCATTAGGCGAACAATTTGTTGACGTAATTTAGGCATTTTTCCCGAAAGATCATCTAAAACATCAAAAGGGATTTCACATACCATTGCGGTTTCCAGTGCTTGTGCAAAGCTGGGATGTTGCATATTGGTAATAGCATCGAAGCCGACTAGATCGCCCGGCAGATGGAAAGAGGTTATTTGTTCTTCACCTGCCTCGCTGATAGTATAACTTTTGATTGTGCCGGAACGGATGGCATAAATCGAATTTAATGTATCTCCGGCTTTAAATAGAACCTGTGATTTTTGGATAGGCTTTTTACGTTCAATGATGTTATCAAGTTGATCAAGTTCGTGTTCATTTAACGTGAAAGGAATACAAAGTTGGCTAATGCTGCAATCCTGGCAGTGAATAGCACATCCGCCTGATTGAACCCGACGTCCCACTTTAGTTTCTGAAACAAAATTTTTCATTTGATCCCCAAATATCTTTTAAAAATAGTATAAAATTGATCTAACGCAAAGATTTTAACATTAAATAGGTATTTTAAGAATATGGCAGTAGAAAAATTAACAAAGAAAAGATTAATTCAAATTTTAATCGTGTTATGTGTTTTAGTCAGTGCGTTTGTCTGGCGGTACTTTTTTTCCTGATTAAATTTTGATAAAGGTATTTTGTTTAATTTTAAGTCAAATAAATAGGAACTGAAATTTTTTACTTGCTACGTATTTGTATATGCGTATAATGCCACCCGAAAGCTCAGTTTTGAGTTGTAGATTGGTAACATATCAAGAAATTACAGTTCACATGCCAGTGTGACGAAATTGGTAGACGTAGCGGATTCAAAATCCGCCGCCCTTAAAAGCGTGCCGGTTCGAGTCCGGCCACTGGCACCATTCATAAGTTTTATATTCCTCCAAATATTAAAATTCCGTACAGTATAAAAACTATATAGTTAGTATAGTGCTTGTTTTATAATACCTTATTTCTTCAATAGTTTTTCATATTTTTAATAATCTATTCTGATGCGGTTTCTTTCCAGTTTAAAAGTGCGGTCAATAATTAACGTGTTTTAAAAAATCATTCATAAATCCTGTCTGTCATATTTCTGAAATATTTTTTTGTTATCTTACGCACCGTGATAACTCACTCATCTAAAACAGGAGATTATAGTATGAAAAAAATGCGTTATATTGCGCTTACCTTGTTATCAGCTTTTGCAGTAAGTCAAACGGCTCAAGCCAAAACAACGGTTACAGGGGCGGGAGCTTCCTTTCCTCAACCGATCTATGTTCAATGGGCAATGAATTATAAAACAGAAACAGGAAATCAAGTTAATTATCAATCAATCGGTTCTTCCGGTGGTATTAAGCAAATTATTTCCAGAACCGTTGATTTTGGTGCTTCAGATTCTCCAATGAAAGAGGAAGATTTAACTAAAAACAATCTCATTCAATTTCCAACCGTTATCGGTGGGGTTGTACCTGTTGTGAATATAGAAGGAATTGAACCCGGTAAATTGAAATTAACCGGTGAAATACTAGCCGATATTTATTTAGGCAAAATCACACATTGGAATGATGGAAAAATTCGTGCGTTAAATCCGGATTTAAATTTACCTGACGCCCGTATTACAACCGTATTTCGTGCGGATGGTTCAGGTACCAGTTTTATTTTTACACACTATTTAAGTCAAATTTCAGCCGACTGGAAAGAAAAAGTAGGTGCGGCGAATACTGTAAAATGGCCAACATCAGCCAATGGTGCTGCCGGAAAAGGCAATGAAGGCGTATCAATTTATGTGGGAAGAGTTAAAAACTCAATCGGCTATGTGGAATACGCTTATGCTAAGCAGAATAAAATGTCTTATGTCCAGTTAAAAAATTCAGCAGGTAATTTCGTGCAACCTTCGCAAGAAAGTTTTGCCGCCGCTGCCAATGTTGATTGGGATAAAGCGAAAGGCTTTAGTTTAGTATTGACCAATCAACCGGGTGAGCAAGCTTGGCCGTTGGCTGCTGCAACTTTTATTTTAATTCCAAAAGAAAGTGCGGATAAACAAAAAACAGAAACCGTACTCAATTTCTTTGATTGGGCATATACAAAAGGAAACGAACAAGCTGCAAAATTGGATTACGTGCCATTACCGGATAAGGTTAAAGATCTCATTCGCAAAGAATGGCAAAAAACGAATTTAAAATAGACGTTTTCCCTTCCTTCTATGAGGGAAGGGAATATTTTAAGGATATATTATGACGCTTTCCGAAAAACTAAAGCAGCAAGCCTTTATTGATCTGTTATTTGTCAATATAACCCGCTTTTTTGCTTTACTCGTATTAATCAGTCTTGGCGGCATCTTAATTTCATTAATGGTTGGTGCTTATCCTGCAATGCAACAATTCGGTTTGGCTTTTTTAACTTCAAGCGAATGGGATACCGTACAAAGTCAATATGGTGCGCTAGCTCCTATTTACGGTACGTTGGTAACATCAATCATTGCATTAATTATTGCCGTTCCGGTTAGTTTTGGTATTGCCGTATTTTTGACCGAACTATGTCCTGTTTTTCTTCGCCGTCCTTTAAGTGTAGCCATTGAATTATTAGCAGGCATTCCTTCAATCATTTACGGGATGTGGGGGCTATTTGTTTTCGCGCCTATTTTCTCCGATACGATCCAGCCTTTTATGATTGAACATTTAAGTCATCTTCCATTTGTCGGTGCATTGTTTGAAGGAATGCCAATGGGGATAGGGTTATTTCCCGCCGGATTAATTCTTGCCATTATGATTATTCCTTATATCGCTTCTGTTATGAGAGACGTATTTGAAGTAACACCTACAATGTTGAAGGAATCAGCCTATGGTTTGGGTTGTACCCGCTGGGAAGTTATTCGTCATGTCGTTTTGCCTTATACTAAAGTTGGGGTGATTGGCGGCATTATTCTTGGTTTAGGACGTGCATTAGGTGAGACAATGGCTGTCACTTTTGTTATCGGTAATACATTTAATATGAGTGTCGGTTTAAATAATTCCGGTGCCTCTATTACTTCGGCATTGGCCAATGAATTTGCAGAAGCAGTGGATCCAATGCATCTATCTTCCTTACTTTATCTTGGATTAATTTTATTTATCATTACTTTTATCGTGTTGAGCTTATCAAAATTAATGCTATTAAGAATGACTCAATATGAGGGACGCTAGCAATGAATCGTTCATTATATATACGCCGCCGGTGGACCAACCGTCTCTATTTAGCCTTAGCTTGGGTGATGATGGGATTTGGTTTATTTTGGTTGGGGTGGATTTTTTATACATTATTGGCTTATGGACTTGATGGGTTCGGGCTCCATCTCTTTAAAGTAGATACTCTTCCGCCCGGAGTCGAGGGAGGGTTACGTAACGCTATTTGGGGAAGTTTACTGATTACTTTATTCGGTTTATTTATCGGTACGCCGATAGGTATTCTAACCGGTATATATCTGGCCGAATTCGGGCGTTATAGCAAAGTTGCTACCATCACGCGATTTATGAATGATATTTTACTTTCCGCGCCTTCAATTGTTATCGGTTTATTTATTTATGGTATTTTTGTCGTCAAACAAGGGCATTTCTCCGGCTGGGCGGGTTCATTAGCCTTATCATTACTGGTTATTCCTGTCGTGGTTCGTACTACGGAAAATATGTTGAAATTAGTTCCTAATAGTTTACGGGAGGCCGCTTATGCTTTGGGTACGCCAAAATGGAAAATGGTATCAATGGTTACATTAAAAGCCGCCAAAACGGGGGTATTAACAGGAATACTGTTGGCATTTGCACGTATATCGGGAGAAACCGCACCTTTGCTCTTTACGGCATTAAACAACCAGTTTTTCAGCTCGGATATGGGACAACCGATCGCAAATTTACCGAATGTTATTTATCAATTTGCAATGAGTCCCTATAAAGATTGGCAGTCATTGGCTTGGGCAGGTGCTTTATTAATCGCTTGTACGGTGTTATTTGCTAATATCGGTGCAAGAATTTTAGGACGCAAAAAAGATTAGGAAAATGCGATGAAAACAAAAATTTCAACGAAAAATTTAGATTTTTATTACGGGCAGTTTCATGCTTTGAAAAATGTTAATGTGGATATTTTAGAAAAAAAAGTGACGGCTTTTATTGGCCCTTCCGGTTGTGGTAAATCTACGTTGTTGAGAATATTTAATCGTATGTATGATCTCTACCCCAATATGCACGCAAAAGGGGAGTTGTTATTAGATGGAAAAAATATTTTAGACTCAACGATTGATGTGAATTTATTGCGTGCTAAAGTCGGTATGGTATTCCAAAAACCGACTCCTTTTCCTATGTCGATTTATGATAATGTGGCTTTTGGCGTTAAACTTTATGAAAAGTTAAATAAAAGCGATTTAGATGATCGAATAGAATGGGCGTTGCGTAAATCCGCATTATGGACGGAAGTGAAAGATAAATTAAAACAATCAGGTAACTCACTGTCCGGTGGTCAGCAACAGCGATTATGCATTGCTCGGGCGATTGCTTGTCAACCGGAAGTGTTACTACTTGATGAACCGACTTCAGCATTAGATCCGATTTCAACCGCTTATATTGAAGAATTGATTACGGAATTGAAAAAAGATTATACCATTGCAATCGTAACCCATAATATGCAACAAGCCGCTAGGGTTTCCGATATGACAGCTTATATGTACCTTGGTGAACTGATTGAAATCGGTGATACGAAACAAATTTTTACTAAACCGAATCGCAAAGAAACCGAAGATTATATTACGGGTAAATTTGGTTAAAACACGTCTAAAATTGACCGCACTTTTAGTATGTTCAATAATAAAAAGTGCGGTTAATTTAGAGGACGAATTTAAGGAGAAAATCATATGTCTAAAGCTGATATTCTCATTGTAGAAGATGAAACATCAATCATGACACTTATTCAATTTACTTTAGAACAAGCCGGGTTTGATGTTCGTTGTGCGGAAAACATACGGCAAGCAAGAAAATTGATAGATGAAAAGCTTCCTGATCTTATTTTACTGGATTGGATGTTACCCGATATTTCCGGTGTGGAATTTACGAAAGAACTTCGGGCAAACAATCGTACGCAATATTTACCGATTATTTTACTTACCGCACGAAGTGATGAAACGGACAAAGAACAAGGATTAAACATCGGTGCGGATGATTATGTTACCAAGCCTTTCTCTCCTCGAGAACTGGTGGCTAGAATCAAAGCATTTTTACGTCGCCATCATCCGCATAAAACCGAGCAGCTGATAGAAATAAAAGGGTTAAGTCTGGATCCTGTTAATAAGATTGTGATTGGTGATGGAATAACGCTTAATTTAGGTGCGACAGAATTTCGACTGCTTCATTTTTTTATTACGCACCCTAATCGTTTGTATAGTCGTAGCCAATTATTAGATTTTGTTTGGGGAGATCATATTTTTATGGAGGAACGAACCATTGACGTCCATATTAGACGATTACGCCAAGCACTTGAACCGGCTAAATTAGACGGGTTATTACAAACGATAAGGGGTTCAGGTTATCGATTTAATGTGGAAAACAAAATATGACGGTCCTTTTATCTGCTTTATTACGTTTTATTTTTTTATTAGTCTTTATTGCCGGTATAAGTTATTTGGCTGGAGGAACCATTGCACTATGGGTATCGGTTTCTGCCGTATTATCGTGCGGCATTCTCTATCAACTTGTTTATTTAAATCGACTTATTCGTTGGCTTAATGATCAACAAAACGAATTATACGGTAGCGGTATCTGGGGGCATATTTTTGATAAAATACTCGCCTTGCGTAAGGCCAGCCAAAAACGAAAAAAAGAACTTTCTGCCTCAATAACACGTTTTAATCAAATGATTGATACTATCCCGAATGGTGTCATCATCTTAAATGAAGGAAGAATCGAATGGTTTAATTCACTGGCTTGTAAACATCTCAATCTTAACTATCACAATGATCTCAATTCTATTTTACAAAATCTTATTCGCCAACCTGATTTTCAACAATTTTTACAACAACGTATTGATGATCAACCGCTAGTGCTAAAATTAAGTTTACCTAATGGTGACTATTTTAAACGAATTATACAAATTAGCCGTCAACCGTTTGAGCAACATAGCGAATTATTGATTACTCAAGATATAACAAAAAAGGAGCAGTTAGATGAAGCTCAAATCGCTTTCGTTGCCAATGTTTCTCATGAATTACGAACACCTCTTACCGTCATTAACGGGTTTACCGAAACCTTACTAGAAACACCGGATTTATCTATTGAACAACACCAACAGTTTTTATCATTAATGCAGAAAGAAGGGCAGAGAATGTTAAGTGTGTTATCCGACTTATTAACACTCTCTCGTTTAGAACGTGGTCAATCAACCGGCGGCAAATATCGACGGTTTAATCTGTCTGAAATGGTAAAACAAGTGGTGGAATCTACGGAAAACTTTTCCCAAGGGCAACATCAATTTATTGTTGATATTACCCCTGATCTGTATTTTTATGGTTTAGAAACCGAACTGTATAGCGCATTCAGCAATCTCACTTTTAATGCCGTTCGTTACACGCCGGAGCAAGGCTCGATTACAATCCGTCTCCGTATTTTGGAAACGGATAAAATCGAATTTTCGGTTACCGATACCGGGGTAGGAATTGCCGCCGAACATATTCCGCGTTTAACCGAACGTTTTTATCGGGTTGATAACGGCCGTTCCCGCCAAACCGGAGGAACGGGATTAGGTTTAGCGATAACCAAATTTGCTTTGGCAAAATATAATGCGAAATTAGATATTTCCAGTGAAGTGGGTAAGGGTAGCTGCTTTAAAACGATTTTGTCAGTTAATTAGCTACCTTACCGTTTGAAGGATTATTTTAAGTTTGATTCGATTTCATCAAGCGGTTTATGGCGAATATCAATACCTCTTACCAAGTAAACAACGTGTTCCGCCATATTTTTGGCGTGATCACCTATTCGTTCTACCGCTTTGTTCATCATCATTACATCAATCCAAGTGCTAATGTTTTTAGGTTCTTCAAAAATATTTGTCATTAACAAGCGTAGCTGATTACGATAATCCATATCTAATTTTTCATCGGATAATCTTAATTCAATCGCCGCCGTTTCGTCTAAACGGGCAAAGGCGTCCAATGCACGGCGAATCATTATAGATGCCATATCTAAAATGCGGTGTGTATCATATAAACCCGAAGAGGAGATTTTATTATTTACCAAAAGATTGTTGGTATAACTTGCAATTTTTTTTAATTCATCCCCAATACGTTCCAAATCAACAATCATACGGGTAGTGGTTAATACAAAGCGAAGATCGCCGGCGGCGGGCTGACGGCGGGCTATAATTGTTTGGCAATGATCATCAATTAATTCTTCCATCTCATTAATTTTTTTCTCACTTTCCAAGACTTCTTTTAACCCTTGTGGATTGGCTTGGCTAAGACTTTGTAAAATAATTTGGAGTTGTTGTTCAATGATTCCGCCCATTTGCATTACTTCGGTGCGGACATCTTCTAACTCTTGATTAAAATGTGATGAGATATGTTGATTTTTCATAAATATTCCTTTGGAAAAATAAACTTAATATCGGTGAGTATAGCTGATAAATATGTCAAAAATATGACAAATTTTGCAAAACTCACCTTTATTTAACCGCACTTTATAAACATTTTGCCGGTTTTGGCAATCCTGCGAGTTTGGTCGCTTGTTTTGCCGGCCCTTCGGGGAACAATCTCTGCAAATAACGGCTGTTTCCTTTATCCGCACCTAATTTTTCAGCCATCGCTTTTACCAACATACGAATCGCAGGGGAGGTGTTATATTCTTGGTAAAAATCACGAACAAAATAAATAACTTCCCAATGGGCTTTTGTTAATTCAAGATTTTCTTGTATTGCTATGGCTCGAGCAACATCTTCATTCCATTGCGAGCTATCAAGTAAATAGCCTGAATTATCCGTTGCTAATTCAATTCCATTCACATTTAACATATCAATTCACTTCTTTAAAATTAATCATTTCGTTGTGAGAAAAATCCGTTTGATCTTCATCATTAAATTGCATTGGCTCAATACGTTCTTCATCAAAAGCGGTATCACCCTCAATTCCTTCTAAAGTTTGTCCGTGTCGAATACTTTTGAAATCAAATAATTTCGGGTCGCACATATGTGACAACGTAATATTTTGCATAGCACTAAACATTGTTTCCAAACGTCCCGGATATTGACGTTCCCAAGTATTTAGCATTTCTTTCACCACCTGGCGTTGTAAGTTCGGCTGTGAGCCACACAAATTACAAGGAATGATCGGAAATTTTTTCGCAACGGCATATTTTTCAATGTCTTTTTCTTTGCAATAAGCAAGTGGGCGAATCACAATCTGTTTGCCATCGTCAGAAATTAACTTTGGTGGCATCGATTTCATTTTCCCACCATAAAACATATTCAGGAAAAGGGTCGCCAGCATATCATCACGATGATGACCCAAGGCAATTTTGGTTGCACCTAATTCTGTTGCCGTACGATATAAAATGCCTCGGCGTAATCGAGAGCAGAGAGAACAAGTCGTTTTTCCTTCCGGTATTTTTTCTTTCACAATGCCATAAGTATTTTCTTGCACGATTTTGTAATCCACACCGATACTTTCTAAATATTCAGGCAATATATGTTCAGGGAAACCCGGTTGTTTTTGATCAAGATTCACCGCCACAATCTCAAACTTAATCGGTGCACTTTGTTGTAAATTCAGCAAAATATCTAAAAGTGTGTAGCTATCTTTTCCACCGGATAAACATACCATCACCTTATCGCCTTCCTCGATCATTCCAAAATCGGCAATGGCGTTGCCTACATTGCGACGTAAACGCTTTTGTAATTTATTGAAATTATAAGTTTGTTTCTTTTCTTGTTGAGTCAATTCGGTCATTCTGTTTTTTTGTTTTTATAGAAAGAGACGTATTATACGTGAAAAATGGAAAAAGTGCGGTTGAGGAGAAAGAAGATTTTTAAGATCGACAAAAAATCCTGTATAATCGCCCCAATTTTATGTTCAATTTTAGCGTATTTTCATTTCAATGATTGAAACATCACAAACTATTCCGGAACTCGTCTCTTGGGCGAAAGATCGCGAATTTTCACTAAATTTACCGACCGAACGCTTAGTGTTCTTATTGGCAATTTCAATTTATAACAATGAACGATTAGACGGCGAAATGCTGGAAGCGGATCTGGTGGATATTTTTCGTCATACGATGAACGCTTTTGATCAATCAACCGAGGCGGTTGCCACACGTGCTAACAATGCAATCAATGAGCTGGTAAAACAACGGTTGTTAAATCGATTTAGCAGCGAATTTACCGAAGGTTTGGCGATTTACCGTTTAACACCGCTTGGTGTCGGTGTGTCCGATTATTATATTCGTCAGCGTGAATTCTCCGCTTTGCGTCTTTCCGTGCAACTTTCCATTGTAGCGGACGAAATTCAACGTGCCTCGGATTCTGCCGAAGAAGGTTCAAAAAACAATGAGACCGAACACTATTGGCGGCGCAATGTGTTTGCACCATTGAAATATTCCGTGGCGGAAATTTTCGATAGTATCGATCTTTCTCAGCGTATTATGGATGAAAATCAGCAGAGCATTAAAGAAGAAATTGCGGAACTTCTTACCAAAGATTGGCAAGCGGCAATTTCAAGTTGTGAACGTTTATTAGATGAAACTTCCGGTAACCTGCGTGAATTGCAAGATACCTTGAATGCGGCGGGAGACAAACTCCAAGCCCAATTATTGCGTATTCAAGATTGCGTTATCGGGCGTGATGATTTGTATTTTATCGATCAACTGATAACCGATTTGCAATCCAAACTCGACCGTATTATGAGTTGGGGGCAACAGGCGATTGATTTATGGATTGGTTACGATCGCCATGTACACAAATTTATTCGTACCGCCATTGACATGGATAAAAATCGCGTATTTTCACAGCGTTTGCGTAATTCCATCAGAAATTATTTTGATCATCCTTGGTTCTTATGGATTGCGAAATCCGATAGTTTGTCAGATCTTCGTGATGAAGAAATGGTCTTACGTGAAGACGAAGCATTAGGCGAGTTGCCGGACGCGCTGGAATACGAATCCTTTTCCGATTTACAGGATCAAATTGTAGAACATATGCAAAACTTGCTGATTGCATATCGTGAAAATAACCGCCCGATTGATTTAAGTCTGGTTCTAAAAGAACAGCTCGACACTTACCCGCTTTCACGTCATTTTGATGTCGCACGAATTATTGTGGATCAAGCGGTGCGATTGGGAATGGCAAATGATGATTTATCCGGTATTTATCCCCATTGGAAAGAAATTAATGAACGTGGCGCAGAAGTACAGGCACATGTGATTGATAAATATTAAAGTGCGGTCAAATTCTAAGTAGATTTGTAGGGTGCAAGGTCGGCACAATTTACACAGGACATAAAGAGTAAGAGAACAAACAATGACAGATAACCTTCAAGATGTAATTTCCCCAAAACTCGCCACAGCGATTGCAAACCCGTTATTTCCGGCTGTCGATAGCCTTTTGCGTTTCGGTCGTCATATCAGCACGGAATATTTAGATCATCACGCCTTCTTAATGGATTTTCAAAACGAACTGGATGGCTTTTATCGCCGCTATAATGTGGAGCTCATTCGCGCACCGGAAGGTTTTTTCTATCTTCGCCCGAAAGCGACAACGTTAATTTCACGTTCGGTTCTCAGCGAGTTAGAAATGTTGGTGGGGAAAGTGTTGTGTTATCTCTATCTTAGTCCGGAACGTCTGGCTCAGCAGGGTATTTTTAGTACGCAAGAAGTCTATGATGAACTTTTAAATCTTGCTGATGAAGGAAAATTATTGAAAGCCATCAATCAACGTTCCAGCGGTTCGGATTTGGATAAACAAAAACTGGCTGAAAGAGTACGTTCGGCAATCGGGCGTTTACGTCGATTAGGAATGATTCAAACGGTGGGAGAACAAAACAGTGGAAAATTCACAATTTCCGAATCCGTATTCCGTTTTGGTGCGGAAGTGCGTTCCGGCGATGATCCGTTAGAAGCACAAGCCCGCTTAATTCGTGATGGGGAAGCCGCCACGCCGGAATCCTTGGAATTAGAAAAACAAGCGCAATTAAGTGAACAAAATATTGAAAGTGCGGATGAAATTGACGAAGAATTTGATGGAGAACAAGCATAATGTCTGATGTTTTAGAATTAGGAAATGAAATCGAATTAGAAAACGAAACTGAAACCGCAGATGTTATAGCGCCTTTTAATACCGTCCAAAATGAAGTGGAGCGCGGTAAATTTCGTTCTTTAACCTTAATTAACTGGAACGGTTTCTTTGCCCGTACTTTTGATTTAGATGAATTGGTTACAACGCTTTCTGGCGGTAATGGGGCGGGAAAATCCACAACAATGGCAGGTTTTGTCACCGCTTTAATTCCGGATTTAACATTGCTTCATTTTCGTAATACAACAGAGGCCGGTTCTACCGGTGGTTCACGCGATAAAGGGTTGCACGGTAAATTACGTCCGGGAGTTTGTTATGCCGTGTTAGATACTGTCAATTCCCGTCATCAGCGTATTCTTGTCGGGGTACGTTTGCAACAAGTTGCCGGTCGTGACAAAAAAGTGGATTTAAAAACCTTCTCTATTCAAGGCGTAGAATTATCACAAAATCCGACCGCACTTTTCACTGAAACCGTGGGTGAACGTCAAGCGCGCGTACTCAATCTAAATGAACTCAAAGAAAAAATTGAAAATCTCGGCGCACAGTTCAAACAGTATTCATCTATCACCGATTACCATGGAATGATGTTTGATCTCGGTATTATTCCAAAACGTTTACGTTCCGCCTCTGATCGTAGCAAATTCTATAAACTGATCGAAGCCTCTTTATACGGAGGGATTTCCAGTGCGATTACCCGTTCTTTGCGCGATTATTTGTTGCCCGAAAACTTAGGCGTGCGTAAGGCTTTCCAAGATATGGAAAGCGCATTGCGTGAAAATCGAATGACATTGGAAGCGATCAAAGTTACCCAATCGGATCGTGATTTATTCAAACATTTAATTACCGAAACCACTAATTATGTGGCATCGGATTATATGCGCAATGCCAATGAACGCCGTGGCAATATTGAAATGGCAATGGCATCCCGCCGTGAATGGTATAAAGCCAAAGCGGAACAAGATTTATCGCAGCATCGTTTGATCGATCTAAGCCGTGAAGCCGCAGAGCTTGAGGAAAGCGAACGTATCCTTGAAGTGGATCACCAAAGTGCCGTCGATCATTTGAATTTGGTGTTAAATGCCTTACGTCATCAAGAAAAAATTTCTCGTTATCAGGAAGATGTCGCTGAGCTTGAGGAACGTTTGGAAGAACAAAAAATTGTGGTAGAAACCGCGAATGAACAACTTGAAGAAAGCCAAGCGCAATTTGAACAAACCGAAATTGAAATTGATGAAATTCGTGCGCAATTAGCGGATTATCAACAGGCGCTAGACGCACAACAAACCCGAGCACTTCAATATCAACAAGCCATTGCCGCATTGGAAAAAGCAAAAACGCTATGCGGATTGGCTGAATTAAGCGTGAAAAATGTAGAAGATTATCACGCAGAATTTGCCGCTCACGCAGAAAGTTTAACGGAAACGGTGTTGGAATTGGAACATAAAATGTCTATTTCCGAGGCTGCGAAATCTCAGTTTGATAAAGCATACCAACTTGTTTGCAAAATTGCGGGCGATGTACCGCGTTCTGCGGCGTGGGAAAGTGCGAAAGAATTGTTACGCGAATATCCAAGTCAAAAACTACAAGCTCAGCAAACGCCACAACTTCGTGCAAAATTACACGAACTTGAACAACGTTATACTCAGCAACAAAGTGCGGTCAGATTGCTCAACGATTTTAATCAACGTGCGAATTTGAATTTAGAAACGGCGGAAGAATTAGAAGAATATCATGCAGAGCAGGAAGCATTGGTCGAAAATCTTTCCGCACAGCTTTCTGAACAAGTTGAAACCCGCTCGACACTTCGCCAAAAACGTGAAAATTTAACCGCACTTTATGAGGAAAATGCACGTAAAGCACCGGCTTGGTTGACGGCACAAGCGGCATTAGAACGTTTACAAGAGCAAAGCGGAACAAGCTTTGAGCATAGCCAAGACGTAATGAACTTTATGCAGGCCCAGCTCGTAAAAGAACGCGAACTGACAATGCAGCGGGATCAATTGGCACATAAACGCCAGCAGCTTGATGAGCAAATTTCCCGTTTAAGCCAACCGGACGGTTCTGAAGATGTCCGTTTAAATACACTGGCAGAACGTTTCGGCGGCGTATTGCTTTCGGAACTTTATGATGACGTACCGATTGAAGATGCCCCTTATTTCTCTGCGCTTTATGGCCCGGCCCGTCATGCTATCGTTGTACGGGATCTCAATACTGTGCGTGAACAACTTGCCCGACTTGATGATTGCCCCGATGATTTATATCTCATCGAAGGCGACCCAACGGCCTTTGATGATAACGTATTATCCGCACAGGAACTTGAACTTGGTGTTGTCGTACAGGTTTCAGATCGACAATTACGTTATTCCAAATTCCCGGAAATTCCATTATTCGGCAGAGCGGCCCGTGAGAAACATTTAGAGGAATTAACCGTTCAACGTGATGAAGTGGCGGAAGATTACGCTCAAATCGCTTTTGATGTTCAAAAATGTCAACGCTTACACGAGCATTTCAGCCAATTTGTCGGCTTGCATTTAGCATTGGCATTCCAGCCGAATCCGGAAGAGTTAATGGCTGAAATCAATCGGGAGCGTAATGAAATCGAACGGGAATTAAATCAATTTAGCAGTGGCGAACAGCAATTACGCATTAAATTAGATAATGCGAAAGAAAAAATGCAGCTGCTTAATAAACTCATTCCACAATTAAATGTGTTAGCGGATGACGATTTAATTGATCGAATTGAAGAATGTCGCGAACAATTAGATCTTTCGAAGCAAGATGAGCTGTTTATACGTCAGTATGGTGTGATGTTGTCACAATTAGAACCGATTGCAAACACATTACAAAGCGATCCGGAAAACTATGAAGGTTTAAAAAATGAGCTAACACAAGTTATCGAACGTCAAAAGCAAGCTCAACAACGTGTATTTGCTTTGGCGGATGTGGTTCAACGTAAACATCATTTTGCTTATGAAGATGCAGGGCAGGCAGAAACGTCAGAATTAAACGAGCAATTACGTCAACGTTTAGAACAAATGCAAGCGCAACGTGATGCGCAACGAGAACAGCTTCGTCAAAAACAAAGCCAGTTTGCACAATATAATCAAGTATTTATCGGGTTACAAAGTTCTCACGAAAGCAAAAATCAGTTACTGAAAGAACTCATTGATGAAGTCGGTGAATTAGGCGTACGTGCAGATGAAGGGGCAGAGGAGCGTGCACGTATTCGCCGTGATGAGTTATATCAACAACTTTCAACCGGTCGCCAACGCCGTTCTTACGTAGAAAAACAACTTACATTAATTGAGAGTGAAGCGGAAAGTCTCAGTCGCCGTATTCGTAAAGCGGAGCGTGATTACAAAACACAACGTGAATTAGTGGTTGCCGTAAAAGTCAGCTGGTGTGTGGTACTACGTCTGTCACGTAATTCTGATGTTGAAAAACGCTTAAACCGCCGTGAACTTGCTTATTTATCGGCAGATGAATTGCGTTCAATGTCGGATAAAGCGTTAGGGGCGTTGCGTACTGCCGTAGCGGATAATGAATACTTGCGTGATAGTTTGCGTGTATCGGAAGACAATCGTAAACCGGAAAATAAAGTGCGATTCTTTATTGCCGTTTATCAACATCTGCGCGAACGTATTCGTCAAGACATTATTAAAACGGACGATCCGATTGATGCAATCGAGCAAATGGAAATTGAGCTTTCCCGCTTAACGGCAGAATTGACCGGACGGGAGAAAAAACTTGCGATTAGTTCGGAAAGTGTTGCAAATATTATGCGTAAAACGATTCAACGTGAGCAAAATCGTATTCGTATGCTCAACCAAGGTTTACAGAATATTGCATTCGGTCAGGTAAAATCAGTGCGTTTAGTCGTTAATATTCGTGATACGCACGCAATGTTGTTGGATGCGCTTTCCGGTCAGCAAGACGAATATCAAGATTTGTTTAACGATAACCGCATTACTTTCTCGGAAGCAATGGCGAAGCTTTATCAACGTATTAATCCGCATATTGATATGGGGCAGCGCACCGCACAAACCATTGGCGAAGAACTGTTGGATTATCGTAATTATCTTGAACTTGAAGTGGAAGTTTTCCGTGGTGCGGACGGTTGGTTGCGTGCTGAAAGCGGTGCACTTTCAACCGGTGAAGCGATTGGTACGGGGATGTCAATTCTCCTAATGGTGGTGCAAAGTTGGGAGGAGGAAAGTCGCCGTATTCGCGGTAAAGATATTGTACCTTGTCGTTTGTTATTCCTTGATGAGGCTGCACGTTTAGATGGAAAATCCATTTCTACCTTATTTGAGCTTTGCGAACGTTTGGATATGCAATTACTTATTGCCGCGCCGGAAAACATTAGTCCGGAAAAAGGAACAACCTATAAATTGGTACGTAAAATTGCAGGCAACCAAGAACACGTACACGTGGTAGGATTGCGAGGGTTTGGCGCAACAGAATAAATTATAGAGAGGAAAGTGCGGTTGAAAATTTTAGCATTTTTGATCGCAGTTTTGTTATAAGGGAGATCATTATGCACAATCTTATTCTTGCTATTCTTTGTAGCGTTGCCGTTTCAATATTTCTCAAAATTGCACGTAAAAAAAATATCATTATTGAACAGGCTATCGCTTTCAATTATATCACTGCAATCATTTTCAGCTATTTTCTACTTAAACCTGATTTTAAAGGATTAGAATTTGTTGATTATATTACGCAAAGTGAAAGTGTATTGATTTTCTTGGCATTGGGATTATTGTTGCCTAGCGTATTTATTATTATGTCAAAAGCAGTGGAGTTTGCCGGTATTGTACGCTCTGATGCAGCACAGCGTCTTTCTTTATTCTTACCGATCTTAGCGGCATTTCTTCTTTTTAACGAAACGCTAAGCCAGACTAAATTAATCGGGATTGTTTTGGCGTTTATCGGATTATTTTGTCTGTTAACAAAACCGATTCAAGGACAAAGTGCGGTCAATTTTAAAGGTATTTTGGGATTGATTGGCGTATGGTTTGGGTATGGCATTATTGATATTTTATTCAAACAGGTGGCAAAAAGTGGGGGAGCATTTCCTGCGACATTATTTATCTCTTTCTCTTTGGCTGCCTGTTTAATGTTTATCTTTTTATTGCTAAAACGCACACAATGGACTGTGCCAAGCTTATTTGGCGGCATTATTTTAGGAACATTAAATTTCTTTAATATCCTATTTTATATCAAAGCACACCAAAGTTTCGGCGGAAACCCAACACTTGTTTTTACCGGAATGAATATTGGTGTGATTTGTTTAGGCACGTTTACCGGCGCTCTAATATTTAAAGAAAAGATGAGTAAAATTAATTGGTTGGGAATTGGATTTAGTTTGAGTGCGATTTTTTGCTTGTATTATTTAGACAAAATAATGGCGTAAGAGAGAGTAGTATGACAAAAAATTTCAGTTTTTTTATCTACGATTACGAAAGTTTTGGTGTCAGCCCGGCAAAAGATCGTCCTGCACAATTTGCCGGAATCCGAACGGATGCGGATTTTAACATTATTGGTGAGCCGATAATGTTGTATTGTAAACAAACGAATGATTATTTACCGGCACCGGAAGCAGTGATGGTAACCGGTATTACGCCACAAGAATGTAATGAAAAGGGGATACCTGAACCTGAATTTGCCACAAGAATTTTAGCCGAGTTTTCTCAGCCGAATACCTGTGTAATGGGGTATAACAATATTCGTTATGATGATGAAATGACACGCTATACTTTTTATCGTAATTTTATCGATCCTTATGAATATAGTTGGAAAAATGGTAATTCCCGTTGGGATTTGTTAGATCTTGTGCGGGCGTGCTATGCTCTTCGCCCCGATGGTATAAATTGGGCATATGACGATGAAGGAATGCCAAGTTTTAAATTAGAAAAACTCACCAAAGCTAATGGTATTGAGCATGAAAATGCCCATGATGCAATGGCAGATGTTTACGCAACAATTGCAATGGCAAAACTCATTAAAGAAAAACAACCCAAATTATTTCAATATTTCTTTGAAAATCGAGGTAAAAAAGAAATTGAAAAACTTATCAATACGGCTGAAATGACGCCTTTAGTACATGTTTCCGGAATGCTAGGGAATTATCGTGGAAACTGTGCTTGGGTTGCGCCGATAGCTTGGCATCCGATAAATCAAAACGCAGTGATTGTCTGCGATTTAAGTGGGGATATTGATAATTTATTGATGAAAAGTGCAGATAAATTACGCACTACATTGTATACCAAAAAATCAGAGCTAGAAGCTCAGGGGATTTCATCCGTACCACTAAAATTAGTGCATATCAATAAATGCCCGATTCTTGCACCGGCAAAAACCTTGCTACCTGAAAATGCAGCACGACTAGGCATTAATCGTCAACTATGCTTAGAAAATCTGACTAAGTTACGCCAATCTTTTGATATTCGTGAAAAAGTGACCGATATTTTTTCAGAAGAACGTTCATTTGATGTAAGTGATAATGTCGAAACCGAGCTATACAATGGTTTCTTTAGTAATGCTGACAAAAATAATATGGAGATTTTACGCAATTTAGCACCGGAAAAACTCGCTGACCATGGTCTGGCATTTGAAGATAAACGTATTCCTGAATTGTTATTTCATTATCGTGCTCGGCATTTTTATAAAACCTTAATACGTGCTGAACAAATAAGATGGCAGAAATATCGCCAGCGTAAACTTGAACAAAGTGCAGTTGATTTTGAGGAAAGTTTACAGCGTCTTGCGAGTGAAAACGCCAATAATCCGGAAAAATTAGCTTTATTACAACAGATCTATGAATACGGGACTAAGCTACTTAACTAGACTTGTGACAGCATAACAAAAACTCTTAAAAACGTTAAATCCTATCATAAATTGAAAAGTGCGGCTAAAAATGACCGCACTTTTTTTATCTCATTATTTTTTCGCTTTGAAAATAAATCACTGAATATTAACTGCACCTGTCGAAAAATAAAAACTTAAACCTCACCAAAAAGCCTTTACAAATACCTGACAATCAATTTCAACCATTCAATAAAACACGATAAAATCGGCTCACAACCTTTTAAAATCGCTTTTCCGTCTTGTTTTGCTAGTATTTCACGCTTGTGCATAACTCTGTGATTTATTTAATCCGTAGCTTTTACTTACCGTATAACTAATTTCGCATAATGTATATTATGTTAAATTAGTGGTATAAAAATGTAACTTTTAATTTGTGATTTATACTCTACCTCGTCTAACTACTTTTCACTCGCAAAAAATTGTAAACTTTCCTCAAATTGTTTAAGTGAAAATATTTAGAAATAGCTACATGAAATGGGTGTAATTACAATTTTATTTTATTCGGAATTGAAATTTAGATGATTTATAAAATATGTGACGTTGTCATTATAATGATTACTTTCAATTGTTTTAAATGAGAATAATTGTTGTTGTATTTATTCTTTAAAATTAATGAGTTACAAATAAAAGTTTATAAAATAATTTGCAAATTCTCATTTAAAAGCTTAAAATATGCACTGCAATTTGAGATTTATTGCTTTTTATCAATCAAATGGAAAGGAGTTAGTTATGCTTAAACAAGCAATCACAGATAAACTAAACGAACAAATCAATTTGGAATTCTACTCTTCTAATGTTTACTTACAGATGAGCGCTTGGTGTTCAAAACATGGCTATGAAGGTGCGGCTGCATTTTTACTTCGCCATGCGGATGAAGAATTAGAACATATGCAAAAGTTATTCCAATATGTAAGTGAAACCAGCGGTATGCCGCTTTTAGGTCGAATTGAGGCACCTAAAAATGATTACACTTCATTAAAAGAAGTTTTTGAAACAACACTTGAACACGAGAAGCTGGTGACTTCAAAAATCAATGAATTGGTTGAAGTAACTTTTGCAAATAAAGACTACTCTACCTTCAATTTCTTGCAATGGTACGTTGCTGAGCAACATGAAGAAGAAAAACTGTTCAGTGGTATTATTGATAAATTTAATTTAGTCGGTGAAGACGGTCGAGGTTTATACTTCGTAGATCGTGATTTAGCCACTTTATAATCAAGAGGAGAAATAAAATGTTATCGGCAAATGTAGTAAAACTATTAAATGATCAAATGAATTTGGAATTTTATTCTTCTAATTTGTATCTTCAAATGAGCGCTTGGTGTGAACAACAAGGCTTTGAGGGCGCGGCAAAATTTTTATCTGCTCACGCAGCGGAAGAAATGACACATATGCGAAAATTATTCACTTATTTGAATGAAACCGGTGCATTGCCAATCATTTCTGCCATTGAAGCACCGTCTCACGTATATAAATCACTAAAAGAAGTGCTTGAACTTACTTATAAGCACGAAAAATTTATCACCGATAAAATCAATGAGTTAGTAGGAAAAACTTTTGAAGAAAAAGATTATTCCGCATTCAATTTCTTACAATGGTATGTTGCAGAACAACACGAAGAAGAAAAACTCTTTAGCAGTATTTTGGATAAACTCAATATACTCGGTGAAGATGGTAAAGCTTTATTCTTAATTGATAAAGATTTAGAGAAATTAGCAACTGTAACCGCTTAAACGGTGAAATCATCAAAGCTCGGGATTCCCGAGCTTTGCTTTTACATAAAATTCTTTAAAAAAACCGACCGCACTTTTGCAAAAATCACTACCATTTTTCCAGGGCTTTTTTATCTGACTCCCTCGCCTCAATCCAACGCTCGCCTTTATTTGTTTGTTCTTTTTTCCAAAACGGTGCTTTTGATTTAAGGTAATCCATAATAAATTCGTTGGCGCAATATGCATCGCCACGATGTGAAGAACTTACGCCTACAAGTACGATTTCATCACCGGTATGCAATAAACCTACACGATGAATTACGCATACACGCTGGATTGACCAGCGTTTTTTAGCTTCTGTCACAATTTCACGTATAGCCTTTTCCGTCATAGCGGGATAATGCTCAAGATAGAGACTGGAAATATTATCTCCTAGATTTAGATCGCGAACTTTACCGACAAAAATAACCGTGGCGCCAACAGATTTTTGTTCCGAAAGCCAATGATAAATCGTATTTTGATCAAATTTAGCTTCTTGCACTGCTATTTCAATATCGTCCATATTATCCTCCTGTCACCGGTGGAAAAAAGGCGATTTCATCACCGGATTTTATCGCACTTTCAAGTGGCATTAAGGTTTGATTGATTGCAACAAGCAATTTTCCTTTTTCTAACGCCAACGCCCATTTTTCACCTTTTCGGCTTAAATATTCACGTAACGCTTCGGCAGTTTCAAAATTATCTTCCACTTGAATTTCATCTATACCGATTAATTCGCGGGTTTGAGCAAAAAATAATACGTTTAACATTTATTTCTCCGCTAAAAAATGTCCTGATTTTCCACCGCACTTTTCAAGCAAACGAATGTGCTCGATCACAATGTCTTTCTGCACAGCTTTGCACATATCGTAAATGGTTAATGCTGCGACACTTGCTGCAGTTAACGCTTCCATTTCCACCCCGGTTTTTCCGGTTAGTTTACAGAGGGATTCAATACGAATCTGATTTGTTTTAAATAATGGTTCAAGAGAAACCTCTACTTTAGAAAGTAGCAATGGGTGACATAGCGGAATAAGCTCCCAAGTGCGTTTAGCCGCTTGAATACCGGCAATACGTGCTGTTGCAAATACATCTCCTTTATGATGCTTCCCTTCCATTATCATAGATAGGGTTTCTTGTGACATAGTCACAATCGCTTCTGCGCGTGCTTCTCGCACGGTTTCATTTTTACCGGAAACGTCTACCATATTGGCTTCGCCTCGGCTATTGATATGAGTCAATGTTGTCATAATTTAAAAGTGCGGTTGATTTTGAAAAAATTTTAGCGATTATCCGCCGATTGAAGCAAGATGATTGCGAACGCCGCTATCACCTTGGTGTAAATAATGATGTTCGCGTTTTCCTTGTAGAGCTGCAAAAATACGACCTTGTAACAATGTTTGTTGATCATCGGATTGTAATAAATCACGCAGTTCAATCCCCTCTTCACCAAACAAACAAAGGTGTAATTTTCCTTTTGACGAAACACGTAGTCGATTACAACTTGCACAAAAATCTTTCTCATAAGGCATAATCAATCCGATTTCCCCAAGGTAATCCGGGTGTTTGAACACTTTCGCGGGCCCATCCGTTATCGCCCGTTGCTGTTGTTTCCAACCTTGTGAAATCAATTTTTGCATCAGTATTTCACCGGATAAATGGTAGCGATGAAAGAATTGCGCCATCTCGCCGGTTTGCATAAGTTCAATAAAGCGCATTTGAATAGGGCGATCTTTTACCCAAACTAAAAATTGGTTAAATTCGTTATCATTCAAATTTTTCATTAAAACAGAATTGACTTTTACTTTTTTATAACCAATCTCAAAAGCACGCTCAATCCCTCTCATCACATCATCAAACTTATTAATGCCGGTTATTTGATGAAACATTTTGGGGCTCAGGCTATCAACGCTAACATTGATAGAAGTAATACCGGAACGTTTCCAAGCATCAACATCTTTTGCCATACGATAGCCGTTTGTGGTCAAGGCAAGTTGACGGATACCCGCTATTTGCGCGATATTTTCGGCAATGGCGAGAAAATCCTTACGTAAGGTGGGTTCCCCTCCCGTTAAACGGATTTTTTCCGTTCCCATATCGGCAAAGGCTTGGGCTACACGTGTAATTTCATTTAAGGTAAGAAAACGGGGAGTGTTTGTTTCCGGCCGATACCCATTCGGTAAACAATAGTTACAACGAAAATTGCACTGCTCAGTGATCGACAGTCGCAAATAATAATAAACACGTTGAAACGAATCGACCAGACGCTCATTCCCTACGTTCTTAATTGGAATAGATTGCATGAGACACCTTTCTAAAATGAGAGGATAAGCCGTTTCCAACGTATCCCTGAATAACGTACATCGTTATTGGCATTGCCGTCATATTCATTAATGAACTTAGACAAAACAAGCTCGGAGTTATGCGATAAAATGTAGCTCTCATTTTAAGAAATTCTTAATAAAGAACGCAATGAAATCATTTGAATTTGATCACAAATTTAGGAAATTCCTTTAAATCAATTATATAAAAAACTATATAATAGCGAGTAAATTAATACGTTCTAGGTAGAAAACTATGTCAAATTTTATTTCACACCGTCAGTATGAATATTTGAACGGTTTACGCGTTGTCGCCATTGGCGGCGGGCATGGATTAGGAAGAGTAATGTCCGCTTTAAGTTTTATGAAAGAACGCTTAACCGGCATTGTTACTACAACGGATAATGGTGGTTCAACCGGGCGTATCCGACTAGAACAAGGCGGCATTGCTTGGGGGGATTTGCGAAATTGCCTAAATCAAATCATCACGGAACCCAGTACAGCCTCTGCATTATTTGAATATCGCTTTAGCGGAAATGGAGAACTTGCCGGACACAATCTAGGCAATTTAATGCTGAAAGCACTCGAAAATATGCATATTCGCCCTCTTGAGAGCGTAAATTTAATCCGTGAATTGTTGCATGTAAAATCTCATTTGATTCCGATGTCCGAAGCCTCGGTTCATCTTGCAGCAAGTCTTGGCGCAGGTTCAAGCATTGTCGGTGAAGTCAGTATAGATAATTTAACAGAACTGCCTCAATCCTTATTTCTTGTTCCTTTGGTGCAAGCGACACCTGAAGCTATTCAAGCAATTCATCATGCGGACGTGATCTTATTCGGTCCCGGCAGTTTTTTAACCAGCATTATGCCTCCCCTGCTTTTACCGGATATTGCCTCGGCAATTCGCACAAGCACTGCGAAAAAAATCTTTATTGATAATTTAGGCGTTGAATTGGGAGCGGCTTCTACCCTTTCTTTGAATACACGCGTACAGTGGATTCACCGTACCATCAAGGCTGAAATTCTGGATGCAATTATTACGCCGAATGAAAGAAGTGAAGCGGATTTAGCTGATATTTCCTCAGTAAAAGTATTAAAAAAACGTCTAAATGCCGATGATTTTAACTATCGCCACGACCGCACCTTACTGGCGAAAGCCATTGATGAAATGTTGGAAGAATTAGGCGGATAATTTATCCCAAGTATATTATGCGTTTTTGTACCGCACTTTACGCAAAAGTGCGGTACAAATTGTGGCTATTTTGGGGAAAATACGCGTACGTTTGTAAAGCCGTTTTCTTTCAAATACAAGGCTTGTAACTTACTCATTACGCCACGTTCGCAATAAAGTACATAATTTTTGTTTTGATCAAGCGAACCGAATTGTGATGAAAGTTTATAAAATGGCATTTGCACCACTTCGTGACTCTCCGATTCAAAGGGCTTCTCGTCTGTTTCTTCCGGGCTACGAATATCCAGAATCACATCATTGTTCCCCAATGTGGAAATCGTATCCACTGCGACCACTTCTTTTTCTGTTTCCTCGGCGATTTGGCGAATATCTAAATATTGCGCATTTTCTACCGCACTTTCTAAAATCTCAAAGTCAAAATTGTTTTCTTCAATAAGGATTTTTTCACGTATGGCTTTAATGGTTGGATTTTTAGAAATCACTCCACAAAATTCCGGCATCGATTTCGCAATATCATCGGTACCGATTTCTTTCGCCATTGCAATAATTTGTTCCTTATCGTGTGTGATAAGCGGACGTAACACCAAGGCATCTGCCGCCTCATCAATCAGGCGCAAATTCGTTAAGGTTTGGCTGGAAACCTGTCCTAATGCTTCCCCCGTTACAATGGCTTCAATATTGAAACGTGCCGCCACTTTGCTTGCTGCACGTACCATCATTCGTTTTAACACAACCCCCATTTGACCGTTATCGATTTTCTCTAAGATCTCCCCGACAACACCTTCAAAATTAATCGCAATAAAACGTACCTTGTGAGAAGCACTGTAACGTTGCCAAATATGATACGCCATTTGCTTTACGCCAATCTCGTGTGCTGCTCCGCCGAGATTAAAGAAACAATAATGTACGCGAGAACCACGACGAACCAACATATAGCTGGAAACACCGGAATCAAACCCACCGGAAATCAAAGAAAGCACATCTTCCTGTGTACCGATCGGATAACCGCCAAGCCCTGCATAGCGTGCTTTTACCAACATTATTTTGTCGTCTTCAATATCAATGCGCACCGTTACATCAGGATTTTTTAGACGAACTTTGGCACTTTCAATATGTTGATTTAATCCACCGCCAATATAACGCTCCGCTTCAATGGAACTGAATTTGTGTTTCCCTTTACGTTTTACCCGTACACAAAAGGTTTTTCCTTGGAGTTGATGTTCTACTTCGGAAAGGGTGAGTTCAAAAATGTGGTGTAAATCGGTGAATGATTTTTCTTCTACTTCTAAAAAGTGATGAATACCCGGAATACGCTGTAATAAGGCAATTAACGCTTCTCGATTCGCTTCGTTTTTTGACCGCACTTCAATGTAATCCCAATGGCGTACTACTGCGGTATCTTCATCATATTTTTGTAAAATATTACGAATATTACTGGTAAGAATTTTCGCGAAACGTTTACGTACCGTTTCGCTTTTAATCATAATTTCAGGGAAAAGTTTAACGATAAATTTCATAGGAACTAAATTTATTAAAAAATGGCGAACATTTTACGCAAAGAAAAGGAAAAGTCCATACAACAAAAAGCGACCATCTTTTTATAAGTAACGAATTTTGAAATAATTTTTTAACATCCCGCCAAAATAAAGTACAATACGCAGCAATATCTTTCTCCATAAAAAGGATTGATTAATGGCGCGTAAACCCACAACTTCACAAGATTTTGAAGCTACATTAACGCAATTAGAAACCATTGTTTCAAATTTAGAAAGTGGCGAATTGCCTTTAGAAGAAGCATTAAAGGCGTTTGAACAAGGCGTTAAATTAGCCCAATTGGGGCAAGAACGCTTGCAACAGGCAGAACAGCGGATTCAAATTCTGTCACAAAAAAGCGAAACTGCACCTTTGACGGATTACGAAGGAAACGAATAAAAATGAGTTGGTTTGCTCAAGAATTAAATATGGTTCAAATGCGTATTAATACTTTTTTAGAAATGCAATTTGAGCGCATTGAGACTTACAATTCACCCTTACGTGATGCGATGAAATACGGTTTATTATTGGGAGGAAAACGCGTTCGTCCTTTTTTGGTTTATGCCACCGGAAAAATGCTTGGCGCAAATGAACAAAATTTGGATTATTGTGCGGCGGCGATTGAAGCCGTTCATGCTTACTCCTTAATCCATGATGATTTACCGGCGATGGATAATGATGATCTACGCCGTGGCCACCCAACCTGCCATATCGCTTTTGATGAAGCCACCGCTATTCTTGCCGGTGATGCACTACAAACCTTTGCCTTTGATATGCTTACTCAAATTCCTTCTCTTTCGGCGGAACAAAAACTCGCATTAATTCAGGTTTTGGCGAACGCTTCCGGAGTGAAAGGGATGTGCTTGGGGCAAAGTTTAGATTTGATTTCCGAACATAAACAAATTAGTTTGGCTGAATTAGAATTAATCCATCGTAATAAAACCGGCGCATTGCTTACCGCAGCATTAAAGCTCGGTTTTATTTGTTCACCTCATTTTTCCGACAAAACGTTGGAAATCGCATTGATAAATTATGCCAATGCGATTGGTTTGGCGTTCCAAGTACAAGACGATATTTTAGACATTGAAGGCGATAGTGCGGAAATAGGCAAACCGGTAGGCTCGGATTTAGGTTTAGATAAAAGCACGTATCCGAAATTACTTGGTCTGAATGGGGCGAAACAAAAAGCGCAAGATTTATACCAAACCGCCTTATCCGAATTAGAAAAAATTCCTTTCGATACCACCGCACTGCGTGCATTGGCAGAATTTATTATTACAAGAAAAAGTTAATTGCGACCGCGTCACAAAAGTGCGGTCGGAAATTTAAATATTTTGTGGAATGACTAACGATATGAACAACTACTCTCTTTTATCTCTTATTAATTCACCGGAAGATTTACGTCTTTTAAATAAAGATCAACTTCCTCAACTTTGCCAAGAGTTACGCAATTATCTTTTAGAATCCGTTAGTCAAAGCAGTGGACATTTAGCTTCCGGTTTAGGTGCGGTAGAACTGACGGTTGCCTTGCATTACGTGTATAAAACGCCCTTTGATCAACTGATTTGGGATGTGGGTCATCAAGCCTATCCGCATAAAATTCTTACCGGTCGCCGTGATCAAATGTCCACGATTCGTCAGAAAAACGGTCTTCACCCTTTCCCTTGGCGTGAAGAAAGCGAGTTTGACGTGTTAAGCGTAGGCCATTCTTCCACTTCAATCAGTGCCGGATTAGGCATTGCCATTGCGGCGGAAAGAGAAAATGCCGGGCGTAGAACCGTTTGTGTGATCGGAGATGGCGCAATTACCGCCGGTATGGCGTTTGAAGCGTTAAATCACGCCGGTGCATTGCATACCGATATGCTTGTTATTTTAAATGACAATGAAATGTCCATTTCTGAAAACGTGGGCGCATTAAACAACCACTTGGCACGTATTTTTTCCGGTTCACTTTATTCATCACTTCGTGATGGAAGTAAAAAAATCCTTGATAAAGTCCCGCCTGTAAAAAACTTTATGAAGAAAACCGAAGAACATATGAAAGGGGTAATGTTTTCACCGGAAAGTACTTTATTTGAAGAACTCGGTTTTAATTATATCGGTCCGATTGATGGGCACAATATTGATGAATTGATTGCAACACTCTCTAATATGCGTAACTTAAAAGGCCCGCAATTTTTACATATCAAAACCAAGAAAGGGAAAGGCTATGCGCCGGCAGAAAAAGATCCTATCGGATTTCACGGGGTACCGAAGTTTGATCCGACCAGCGGTGAATTACCAAAATCAAATGTTAAGCCGACTTATTCTAAAATTTTTGGTGATTGGCTTTGTGAAATGGCAGAAAAAGATTCAAAAATTATCGGCATTACACCTGCAATGCGTGAAGGCTCAGGTATGGTGGAATTTTCCCAACGTTTCCCCGAACAATATTTTGATGTTGCCATTGCTGAGCAACATGCCGTTACTTTTGCGGCAGGTTTGGCGATAGGAGGATATAAGCCTGTTGTGGCGATTTATTCCACATTCCTACAACGCGCTTACGATCAACTTATTCATGATGTGGCGATTCAAAACTTACCAGTTTTATTTGCAATTGATCGCGCCGGTATTGTCGGCGCAGACGGACAAACCCACCAAGGCGCTTTTGATTTAAGTTTTATGCGCTGCATTCCGAATATAATTATTATGACACCAAGCGATGAAAACGAGTGTCGTCAAATGCTTTACACCGGCTACAAATGTGGAAAACCTGCCGCTGTGCGTTATCCGCGCGGTAATGCGGTGGGCGTAGAATTAGCACCATTAGAAATGCTACCGATTGGTAAATCCCGCCTCATAAAAGAAGGGGAAAAAATTGCCATTTTAAACTTTGGTACGCTCTTACCTGCCGCATTAAAAGTAGCCGAAAAGCTCAATGCAACCGTTGTTGATATGCGTTTTGTGAAACCTTTAGATGTGGAAATGATTAATGTACTATCGCAAACGCACGATTATTTGGTGACATTAGAAGAAAATGCCATTCAAGGGGGAGCGGGTTCTGCAGTGGCGGAAGTGATAAATTCTTCAGCAAAATCAACCGCACTTTTACACCTTGGTTTACCGGATTATTTTATTCCACAAGCTACCCAACAAGAAATGTGGCGCGAATTGCAATTAGATGAGGAAGGAATTAAAACGCAAATAATGAATTTTATAAAAAAATAGCTTTTTTGAACTAAATCATAAAATCACAGTCATATAAATCGCTAGTGCACTGCATAACGCAGTTTTTTTAAATTTTTCATTTAAATACCTTCCCCCCGCTATTCCTTAGGAATAGCGGTTTTTTTATCTATAATTGCTGATAAACCCGCATTGCATAGGCATCCGACATTCCGGCAATATAATCACAAATCACGCGTTTTTTACCTTCATCAGGCGCATCTTGCCATTTTTGAGCAGTATTATGCGGCAATAAACGGATAGGGTCGGATTCAAAAATTTGGAACATTTCTGTGAGCATTCTCTGCCCTTTGTATTCAATACGTTGCGTTTCAACACTCCGAATCACATATTTCCAAACAAATTTTTTAAAAATATCTAATGCCATCACCACAGAAGGCGGTAACTCTGCGTTATAACGTAACAAAGGTTCATCAAAATTATCTGTTATCGTCCAACGAACACCGGTAATAAAGAAATTTACCAACGCACCTATCGCATTTTTGCGTTCAAAATGCTTATCGGAAAATAAGCCCTGACTAATGCGCTGAATGTTCTCTTGTAACCATGGAAAAGGAATTTCCGCTAATGCCGTATGCGCTTCCTGCCATTGCTGCCGATTAACCATTTTGGTGACAATGGCATCTTCCAAATCATGCACGGCATAGGCAATATCATCAGCCAATTCCATAATGCTGCAATCAAGAGATTTAAATCGGGTTTTCAAAAACTCAGCCGGATTTGACCGCTCTTTTTGCATTGAAGTAAACAAAGTGCGGTCGTTTTCCGAAAGATTTTCGATTAACCAATTAAACATCGCCAAATCATCGCGAAATAACCCTTTCCCCGGTTTCCAATCACTAATTTTTACATAGCGTGCATCCGTATTTTTTAAATGGGGCAAATGATGGTATTGAGGAGAGGCGTTATCTAAAATCGTTGGGTATTTCACGATCCCAAGCAATGTTCGGCGTGTCAGATTCATTCCCGAATGTTCCGTATAAGGCTCAAGTTTGGTGAGGATTCGGAAAGTTTGTGCATTGCCCTCAAATCCTCCGTTTCGGCTCATCATAAAATTAAGCGCCACTTCCCCACCGTGCCCGAAAGGCGGATGGCCGATATCGTGGGCAAAACAAAGGCTTTCGATGAGATCATTACTCGGTAATAAATTTTTCAATCGCTTTTGTAATTCGGCGGCTTCAACATTCAGCTGTTGGGATAAATGAGAAAAGGCTTCTGCAAATTTAAGTTGTGCCACAAGGCTACTACCAATTTGCGCCACTTCTAAAGAATGCGTTAAACGTGTGCGATAAAAATCATTTTCGCCGATAGCGTGAATTTGCGTTTTGGCTTGTAAACAGCGAAAAGCAGCGGAATGTAAAATTCGCCCACGATCACGGCGAAACGGTGGACGATGGTCTTTTTCACGGGGTAAATCCGAAATAAATCGTTCGTTCCAACTTGTAGATAAAGTATTTTTCATAAAACCTACAGAAATAAATAAATGATTTTGAACACTAGAGGTGAAAGAATTGAGCTGATAATGCCACAAAGTACAAGAGAAATCGAACTATAACTGCCCGCTTTGGCATTTATTTCCATACAACTTACCGTTCCCAATACGTGAGAAACCGAACCTACCGATAAGCCTATCGCTTCTTGATGACGTAAGCCGATTTTTTTCAAAATTAAATAGCCAAAAATCGAACCTTGTAAACCCGCAAGCACAACACCAACCGCCGTAACGGAAGGAATGCCGCCTAAATGAGATGAAACTTCCATTGCTATTGGCGTAGTGATGGATTTCGGTAAAATAGTGGCGATCATTTCAGGTGTTGCACCTAAAATTAATGCCAAAATTGCACCGGTAAACATTGAAAAAAGCGAAGCCAACAGAACGACAGAAAGAATAATTCGCCATTGTTTTGCAATCTGTTTCAACTGTTCGTATAACGGCAAGGCAAGGGCTACGATGCTCAGGCTTAGTAAGTTATTAATCGGTGCATTCCCTTCCATATAATCATCATAAGGAATTTTTCCGATAACCAACACCAGCACTAAAATTAATACGGTAAGAATAAAAGAATTGAAAATTACCGATTTCCAACGTTTATTAATTTGTAAGGCAAGCCAAAATCCGAAAATCGTTAAAAACGTGTAAAGATAAATTGCATAGTTCATAATCCGCCCCTATTGCTTTACTGTTTTTCCACTTGTGTCATACGCTTTGCTAAGAGTTTTTTACGTTTATGAGCAAAGGATTGGCGATCAAACATTATGTTGCCTACAATACCGATAAACACTAAGGTTACACAGGTACTCACTACATTGGGAATGAGCAAAATATTCATTTGTTCCCAGAGTAAATCGGCGTATTTAATAATTCCGACACTCACGGGGACGAATAAAACCGCCATAAAGCGAATTAATAAATTTGCCCCTAAATAAATCCATTCTAAACGGATAAATTGTGTAGTTAAGCCGATAAAAAGAAGTAATAGCCCCCAAATGCTGCCCGGTACGCCCATCGGAATAAAGCGACTGATAAGATTGCCGAAATAAAGCATAATATAAAGGATCAGCAAAGCACGAGCCAAAAGAAAAGCCCTATATAACATTTTTATCCCTTCAACTTTTTTAATAAAATTTAAAAAATATTTTACGCTTTTCTATTTAGGATTAAAGCCTCATTTCAAGAAAATGCGAAAATTTATGAGCTTGATCAAAAAAGGATTGTTCACTCATCAGGGATAAGATTTGTTAGAATAGCCACCTCTATTTTAAGTTAATAAAATTATGATTAAAAATATTGCCGTTTTCATTTCTCTGTTTTTTTTAACCGTACTTTCTGCCTGCTCAAGTCCTATCAATACTTGTTTTGTTGTCGGCATTAGTGATGGCGATACGCTGACTTGCCTTACCAAAGGCAAGAGACCAATCAAAGTGCGTTTAGAAGAAATTGATGCGCCTGAGAAAAATCAGCCCTTTGGCTATAAGTCCAAACAACAGCTTTCAAAACTGATTTATAAACGCATTGTCACTTTAGATATTAGAGGGCAAGATCGTTATAAACGTGTTTTAGCAACCCTGTATCTTGACGGAAAAAATATTAATTTAGAAATGGTAAAATCCGGTATGGCTTGGGCATATAGTCAATACCTTCGCAACCCGATTTATTTACAAGCGCAGGAAAACGCACAAGCACAGAGAATAGGGTTATGGCGTGATGCAAATCCTATCCCACCTCACAAATGGCGCAAGCAGGAGAAGAAAAAATATGGCTTTTAATTATCAGGATTTTAGGCAGCAGTTTCCCTATTTTCAACGCGCTGATGCCGCCGTATATTTAGATAGCGCCGCAACCGCATTAAAACCACAGGTATTGATTGATCGAACGATAGAATTTTATTCCTCCGCCGGTTCCGTTCATCGCAGCCAATATGATGCGGCACAAACTAAACAATATGAACAGGCACGCGCGCAAGTAAAACGGCTTATCAATGCCGAAAGTGAACAAGCGGTGATTTGGACATCCGGCACCACTCACGCTATTAATTTGGTGGCAAATGGTTTACTGTCTCAATTCAACGCTGATGATGAAATTTTAATAAGCCAAGCGGATCATCACGCTAATTTTGTTACTTGGAGTGAAACGGCGAAAAAATGCGGTGCAAAAATCCGTATTTTGCCGATTTTGGATAACTGGCTTATTGATGAAACGGCATTAAAAGCCGCTTTAAATGAACGCACCAAATTCGTTGCTTTAAACTTCGTTTCGAATGTAACCGGCACGGAACAACCCGTTAAAGATTTAATTCAACTTATTCGTCGACACAGCAATGCCCTTGTTCTTGTAGATGCGGCACAAGCGATTAGCCATATAAAACTTGATGTACAGGATCTTGATGCAGATTTTGTTGCTTTTTCTGCGCACAAACTTTATGGCCCGACCGGCATTGGTGTTTTAACCGGAAAATTGACCGCACTTTCCCTGCTGCAACCGCTCTTTTTCGGTGGAAAAATGGTGGATCGCGTTTTAGCCGAAAACATCACCTTTGCGGATTTACCTTATCGCTTAGAAGCCGGCACACCGAATATCGCCGGAGTAATCGGATTCAATGCCGTGTTGGATTGGTTGGCTCAATGGGATCTTACAGCCGCAGAACAACACGCCGTGGCCTTAGCGGAATCCGTCAAAGTGCGGTTAAAAAATTATACTTTTTGCCGCTTGTTCAATTCTCCGCAACCGAGCTCAATCGTCTGTTTTGTCTTTGATGGCATTGATTGCTCGGATTTATCTACATTGCTGAGCGAACAAAATATTGCTTTACGTGTGGGCGAACATTGCGCACAACCTTATTTGAAACGACTCGGTGAGCGTACAACATTACGCCTTTCTTTCGCACCTTACAATACGCCGGACGATGTAACAAAATTTTTCATCGCTTTAGATAAGGCTTTGGATTTATTACAATGATTGAACAATTAAAAAATGCTAAAACATGGGAAGAACGCTATCGCTTGATTATTCAAGCCGGTAAAAATTTACCGCGTCCAACAGAAGATGAACTTGCTCAAATGCAGCTTATTACAGGCTGTGAAGCACAAATGTGGTTTCAAATCTTGACGAAAAATGACCGCACTTTTCAATTTAAAGCCTTCAGTGAAGCCCGTATTATGAACGGTTTATTGTGGATTTTGCTGCAAACTATCAATGGTAAAACCACCAATGAATTACAATGCTTTGATTTTTCTGTCTTTTTTACAAAACTTGGCATAGCACAACGTTTGAGCGAAACACGTTTAAACGGCTTAAATCAAATTGAACAACTAGTAAAACAACAATGTATTTAATCGAAACTTTCTTCAAATTGACCGCACTTGAAAATGATATAGAAATCCAAAGCCATTTGTTAAATCAGTTAATTGACCAATGGCGTTATAACGGTCAAATTCTCGGGCGGGAAATCCCTTTATATTTAGCGGAAGAAGACGGCAAACAGGGTTTTGCTATGCGAGTCATTTGCCCGGAACAAGATAGCCTTTTTCTGCAAAATAATAATGTAGAGGTGAACCTTGCCTTGGAAAAAACTGAAAAATGCGGGCTTATTTTTGATGGATTTCAAATTATCGGCGATGATCTGAATTCTGATCACACCACGAAAAATGTTACCCCAAAATGGCAAGTGCTTTACACCACCCATTTACAAAGCTGCTCACCGATTCATAGCGGCGAAAATTTTGCTCCGATTCCTCTTTATAAACAGCTAAAAAATCAACCGCACTTAAGCCAAGATGTGATTAAATGGCAAGAAAATTGGCAAGCCTGTGATCAGTTGCAAATGAACGGCTCAACATTGGAACAGCAAGCTTTACGTGAAATATCCGATCATCAAAGCACCCTTTCTAAACACGGGCGTTATTTGAGTCAAGAAATCGAAAAAATAAACGGTGTGCCGACTTATTACTATTTGTATCGTGTCGGCGGAAAATCATTGCAGGAGGAACAACATCTCCCCTGTCCTATTTGTGGTGAAAAATGGGCGTTAGATGAAGCGATTTTTGATGTATTTCACTTTAAATGCGATCAATGCCGACTCGTCTCTAATCTTTCGTGGAATTTTTTATAAATCAATTAGTTATAATGAATTAAATTAAAAATGGATATAAATCCGCAAGCTGAAGACAGTACAAATAGTACGACAAGGTGCAGAAATGCTTGTCAAGATTTTCGGTATTATGTAGTACTTGCACAAATCATTGTAGGGGGGCGTTAGGCGAAGCCGTAACGCACCGTAATGAAATTTATTGATAAAAAGGCGTTACGCCTACGGCTAACGCACCCTACCTCAAAATATTGAATATAAAATTTTCTTTATACAACTGATACATAATACCGGACATTTTTAAATTTAATTCACTATGTAGCGGAGAAATAAATGAACTATAACGACAACAGCCTAAAATCCCTAAAGCTCGGCATCAAAACGGAATATGCCTCTGAATATGACCGCACTTTGCTCCAACCGGTACCACGCGCATTAAATCGTGATGGTTTAGGCATTACGGAATCCCAACCTTTCACTGTGGGGGCGGATATTTGGACGGCTTATGAAGTTTCGTGGTTAAATGAAAAAGGTTTGCCGCAAGTTGCGATTGCCGATATTTATTTAGATTATCAAAGCCGAAATTTAATCGAATCGAAAAGTTTTAAACTTTATTTAAACAGCTTCAATCAAAGCAAATTTTCAAGTATTGAACAAGTTACACAAATTATGCAGCGAGATTTAAGTGATTGCGCTCAAGGAGAGATAAAAGTACGGTTAAATCCCCCTTCGTTTTATGACACGCAAAAAATTAATACTTTGCAGGGAGATTGCATTGATGAACAAGATATTGAAATCACCGATTATGAATTTAACGCCGATTGGTTGAAAAATTGCGTTTCAGATGAAACCGTAGAAGAACATTTAGTAAGCCATTTATTGAAGTCTAATTGTTTAATTACCAATCAACCGGATTGGGGAACGCTACAAATTCATTATGTCGGTAAAAAAATTAATCGTGAAAAATTATTACGTTACGTTGTCTCGTTTCGACAACATAACGAGTTTCACGAACAGTGCGTAGAACGGATTTTTTGTGATTTAATGCGCTATGCCAGACCTGAAAAATTAACGGTTTATGCACGCTATACCCGCCGTGGCGGCTTAGATATCAATCCGTTCCGTTCTAATTTTGAAATCGTCCCATTAAATTTACGTTTAGCCAGACAATGAGGATTACAATGTCGAATATTTATTTTGTTAACCCCAAAGGCAGTATGGATCAGCTCTCTCATCTTGAAGTGGAACAATTAACCCAAACGGCACGATCCGATTTATATCAGCTTTATCGAAATTGTTCTCTTGCCGTACTTAATTCCGGTGCGGTAACCGATGATAGCCGTGCGCTTCTCCAACAATATTCGGATTTTGAAATTCGTCTTATAGCCCGTGAACGTGGCGTAAGTCTTGAACTGCATAATCCGCCGGAAAGTGCTTTTGTGGATGATAAAATGATTTTGAATATTCAGTATCATTTGTTTGCCGTGTTGCGTGATATTTTATTTCTGAATACTTCACCCCTCTCTACACAAGAAAGTAAACAAATCACCAATCAGGTTTTCTCCATTTTACGCAATGCAAAAGCACTTATTGTAGGTGAACATCCTAATCTTGTGGTGTGCTGGGGGGGACACTCCATTAATGAAACGGAATATCAATATTGCCGTAAAGTCGGTCAAGAATTGGGTTTGCGTGAGATGAATATCATCACCGGTTGCGGCACGGGCGTGATGGAAGCTCCAATGAAAGGAGCGGCGATTGGTCATGCTAATCAACGCTATAAAAACAGTCGTTTTGTGGGGATTACCGAACCTTCAATTATCGCCTCCGAGCCACCGAATCCGATTGTCAATGAGCTGATTATTATGCCTGATATTGAAAAACGCCTTGAAGCCTTTGTGCGAATGGGGCATGGCATTTTAATTTTCCCGGGTGGACCGGGAACCTTTGAAGAATTACTTTATGTTTTGGGCGTAAAACTCAATCCGGAAAATAAAGCACAACATTTACCAGTGATTTTGACCGGCCCGAAAGAAAGTGCAGATTATTTTGCAACTATCGATCGTTTTATCGGTGATATATTAGGAGAAGAGGTACAGAAGCTCTACACCATTGTGATTGATGATGCGGTTAGCGTTGCTCGACATATGAAAAAAGCGATGAAAGAAGTTAAAATCCAACGCTGCCAAACCAATGATTCTTACGGATTTAATTGGTCATTAAAAATTGATCCGCGCTTTCAACATCCTTTTGAACCTACTCACGAAAATATGGCAAATTTAGCATTGCATTTTGAGCAATCAAAGATGGAGCTAACGGCAAATCTTCGCAGAGTCTTTTCAGGCATTGTTGCGGGTAACATTAAACCTAAAACGCAAGATGAGATTATCCGATTAGGAAAATTTAAGCTGAAAGGCGACCGCACTTTAATGGAAAAAGTCGATACGGTCTTGAAAGATTTCATTACACAGCATCGAATGAAATTACCCACGGGGAAAGCCTACGAGCCTTGTTATGAAATTGTGAAGTAAACATTGATATACTCCAGCGGTAGGGACGCCAAGCATGGTTTCCCTACCCTTATTCGAAATATAGCCTATTGAATAATATCGTTATCCTATGAATTGATACTACCCTTGCTTCAAATCATGTGCTTGTTGAAGTAATTGACGGCTTTCTTGTAAGAATTGTTCGGAATACTCACCAAACCATTCCCGTACTTCATGGAACGTATCAATAAAGCCTTGACGATCGCCGTTTTCAAAGAATTTCAACGCATCATCATAGGTTTGTTTAAGACTTTCAATTACCTCTAAATTCTCCGTTTTATCAAAAATAATATCGGCGTAAAGTTCAGCATCTTGAGCGAATAAACGACCGATCATTGCAAGTTCTAAACGATAAATTGGTGAAGATAACGCAAGTAAATGACGGAGATTAACCGGCTGTTTTGAAAGGTGTAAACCATTGGCAAAAGTAGAAAAATGGCGTAGCGCTTGAACATAGGTCATATTATGATCGTGTTCGGCTGCATCGGTTTCATAGATTTTTGCTCCCCAAATTTGAATTTGTTCCAGTAGCCATTCGCAATCTTCAGGAAAACGTCCATTACAACGTACTACAACTTGTTTTGCCATACTGGTGATATCCGGTCCAAACATTGGATGCAACCCAACTACCGCCCCCTCATGCACTTCTAACATTTTCGCAAGCGGTTCACGTTTTACTGAGGTTAAATCCGCAAGCAACATATTTTTAGTGAGATGCGGTTTTAAGCGTTCAATGACTTCTAAAGTATTGGCGATAGGTACTGAAACAATTACCGCATCCGCATTAGCAAGAATACGATCGGCAACATCCCAATCATCACGATCTAAAATAGAAATCGGATAACCTGAAGCACGCAAATAGCGGGCAAATAATGCTCCTAGCTTACCATTCCCTCCAACAATGACAATTTTTTGAATTTCGGGGTTAACTGTTTTAAAGCCGAATTGATTTTCGTTGGTATAGGATTCGCGCATAAAACGGCGTAATACATCTTCGATAAGATCCGGCGAAATACCGGCTTTTTCCGCCTCTAAACGACGGGCTTGTAGCATTGCCATTTCTCGCTCGGGAGCATAAATGGGAAGACCTTGTTGATGTTTGACTTTACCGACTTGAGAGACTAACTCAAGACGTTTGGCAAAAAGTTGGATGAGTTCGCGATCAAGCGAATCAATATTGGTACGTAAATCGTTAAGTGCTTCCATAATCCACCTGTAATTATTTTTTTACATTAATTGTAATAATTTAATTACAGGTGAGATTACTGGAATTTTTATTGAAAGGCAAATAATTTATGCAGGTTGTGTGACTAAACGCTGTGGGCGGATAATGCAACCGTCAATCAATGCCACACCAAGGAATAAATTCTCATCAGAAAATAACCGCACTTGACCTGTTAATCGCCGTTCATTATCAAATTTCACCCGCTGACCAAAACCAATAGCCCTACTCTGCTGTGCGTTGAGATATAAGGCGGGTAATTTGCTAACAGCGGTGTCAATCGGTAATAAATGACGATCAAGTTGTGTTAAATCTTGTTGCTCAGCAAGTTTTTGTAATTTATCCCAAGTCATCATATTTTCAGAAGGATAATCCGAAACTGCCGTACGGCGTAACATTATTACGTGCGCACCGCAACCTAATGCTTCGCCCAAATCATCTACCAATGTTCGAATATAAGTGCCTTTTGAACAATGTACTTCCAGTGTAAGATAAGGAGCCTTGTATTCAATAAATTTAAGCTCAAAAATAGTAATCGGACGGGCTTCACGTTCTACCACAATACCTTGACGGGCATATTCATAAAGCGGTTTACCTTTGTGTTTTAAAGCAGAAAACATCGTTGGAACTTGGAAAATATCACCGCGAAATCGATCAAGTGCGGTCAAAATTTGTGAAGTTTCTACATTGACCTCACGGATTTCGACTACTTGCCCTTCAGAATCCGAAGTATCGGTTCGTTCACCTAATTTTGCTGTGACGAGATAACGTTTATCTGCGTCTAATAAAAATTGAGAAAATTTTGTCGCTTCGCCTAAACAAATCGGCAACATTCCCGTTGCAAGCGGATCCAGTGCACCGGTATGTCCGGCTTTATTGGCTTGAAATAGGCGTTTCACCTTTTGCATAATATCGTTGGAAGACATACCTTGCGGCTTATCCAATAAAAACACGCCGTCAATATCACGTCCACGTTTACGCGGTCTCGACATTATTCGCCGTCCTCAACGTGTTTGCGTTCATCTTCACGCACAACATTTGTCACTAAATTTGACATTCTCATTCCTTCTACCAAGGATTGATCGTAGATAAAACGAATTTCAGGCACAATACGTAAACGCATTGCTTTACCCAATAATGTGCGAATATAAGGCGCGGCTTTTTCCAAACCTTTCATTCCCTGTGCGATAGCCGCTTCATTATGATCGAAAAGGAAAGTAACGAAAATTTTGGCGTAAGCCAAATCGCTTGATACTTCAACATCCGACACCGTTACCATTCCAATACGCGGATCTTTTACTTCACGTTGTAAAATTACCGCGATTTCTTTTTGAATTTCTTGTGCAACACGATCGCTACGTTTAAATTCTCTTGCCATTTTTTCTCCAAAAATAAAGGGCAAAAATGCCCAAAAACTCGGAGATTATATACTAAATCCCCTTAATTGCCTAATTGTCCATATCTTTAAGAATATTCTTTTTTCATCAAAAAATAAGTTTAATTTAAGATATTATCTTAAATTAGATTTAGAACTTAAAGATAAGTAAAGAAAAATCTTTAATTGTTTAATGCATAATCTATATATTTTATATGCAGATTGTTATTTGAGTTAGTTCTTTTAGAGGGATAGTTTTATATCTCCTCATACACAAAAGTATAATTATGAATAAAAAACGGTCAGCCTTTCTTCAATTCAAAAATTTCCGAAAAACTGACCGCTCTTTTGTCACTAATTAGATAGAACGTTTTACTTCAACCACTTCAAAGACTTCGATTTGATCGCCGACTTTTACATCGTTGTAGTTTTTCACGCCGATGCCGCATTCCATATTGCTGCGCACTTCGGAAACGTCATCTTTGAAACGGCGTAGAGATTCAAGTTCACCTTCAAAGATAACGACGTTATCACGTAATACACGGATTGGATTGTTACGTTTTACAATACCTTCCGTTACCATACAACCTGCGATAGCACCGAATTTCGGATGGCGGAATACATCACGCACTTCAGCTAAGCCGATAATTTCTTGTTTGAATTCAGGCTCAAGCATACCGCTCATTGCCGCTTTGATTTCATTCAACAATTCATAGATGATCGAGTAGTAACGTAAATCAATGTTTTCCGTTTCGATTACGCGACGCGCTGAAGCATCCGCACGGACGTTAAAGCCTACGATGATCGCATTGGAAGCTGCTGCTAGGGTTGCATCCGTTTCTGTGATACCACCAACACCGGAGCCCACAACTTTCACTTTTACTTCGTCTGTTGAAAGTTCATTTAGAGCCTGAACAATCGCTTCCACAGAGCCTTGAACGTCCGCTTTTACGATGACATTCAATTCTGCTACATCACCTTCCGCCATATTGCTGAACATATTTTCAAGTTTCGCTTTTTGCTGACGGGCAAGTTTCACTTCGCGGAATTTACCTTGACGATACAACGCTACTTCACGGGCTTTTTTCTCGTCACGTACAACGGTTGCTTCATCACCGGCTGCCGGCACTCCGGAAAGCCCTAACACTTCCACCGGAATGGATGGACCGGCTTCTTCGATTTCTTTACCGTTTTCATCACGCATTGCACGTACACGACCGTATTCAAAACCACAAAGTACAATATCACCTTTGCGTAATGTGCCGGATTGAACCAAGATTGTGGCAACAGGGCCGCGACCTTTATCAAGATAAGATTCGATCACAACGCCGCTTGCCATACCGTCCTTAACTGCCGTCAATTCAAGAACTTCCGATTGAAGTAAGATGGCATCTAATAATTCGTCGATTCCAAGACCTTTTTTCGCAGAAACCGGCACGAATTGTACATCACCACCGAATTTTTCCGAAATCACTTCGTGTTGAAGTAATTCTTGTTCTACACGATCAGGATTGGCTTCCGGCTTATCAATTTTATTCACGGCAACCACTAAAGGCGCACCCGCCGCCTTGGCGTGTTGAATGGCTTCAATGGTTTGTGGCATCACACCATCATCTGCTGCAACGACAAGTACCACGATATCTGTTGCTTTCGCACCACGTGCACGCATAGAAGTAAATGCCGCATGTCCCGGAGTATCTAAGAAGGTGATCATTTTTCCGTCATCCATTTCTACATGGTACGCACCAATGTGCTGGGTAATTCCCCCTGCTTCACCTGCCGCCACTTTTGCTTTACGAATGTAGTCAAGCAAGGAGGTTTTACCGTGGTCAACGTGTCCCATAATCGTTACAACCGGCGCACGTGTTACTTTTTCTGCATTCACATCGCGATCACCCAATACCGCTTCTTCAAGTTCGTTTTCATTGCGAAGGATAACTTTATGACCAAATTCTTCCGCCACTAACTGTGCGGTTTCTTGATCAAGTACTTGGTTAATGGTTACCATTTCGCCCATTTTCATCATCATTTTGATGATTTCTGTCGCTTTGATTGCCATCTTATTTGAAAGCTCGGCAACAGTAATGGTTTCGCCAATGACAACATCCGCTTTTACGACTTGCACAGGTTTGGTAAAGGCTTGTTGTAATGTGCCGCCTTTCTTGCCATTTTTACCCTTAGTTAATTTTTTGCGGTTAGATTCACGTTCATTTCTGGTGTTTTTACTATTTTCGTCATCACGTCCTTTTTTCGATTTTGCAACCTTATTTTTACCGCGACCACGATTTTCATTACGGCGATTTTCTTCATCTTCCGCTTCAAGCGCATATTTTGAACTTAAGTTGTAATCCGTATAATCTTCAGAAGAAGACTCATTACTTACATTGTCGTCTTCTGCATAACGTTTCACTTCTTCCGCTGCTTTACGTGCTTGTTCTTCCGCTTTTTGGCGTGCTAATTCATCTGCTTTACGGCGAAGCTCCGCTTCTTCCGCTTTGCGTTTTTCTTTTTCAACATCAACAGATTTAGGCTTAGAATTGACCGCACTTTGAGCCGGTTTTTCCGCAGCCTTAGCCTTTTCTACCTCGGCTTTTTCCGCTGCAATTTTTGCTTCCTCGGCGCGGGCTTTATCTTCAGCCGCTTTCTTTTCTGCCGCTTGTTTTGCTTCGGCTTCTTGCTGTGCTTTTAATTTTGCCGCTTCTTCCGCTTTTTGTGCTTGATCTGTTTTTACAGTACGTTTTTTACGCACTTCAACTTGAACGGTTTTGCTTTTTCCTGCCGTCGTTGTCGCACTTACCGTTGTTTTGGTTCTACGTTGAATACTTAGTTTCTTCGGCGCTTCCGCATCCGCTTTTTTTACTTCATCAGTCATTATAAATTCTCCTTATTCTTCGCCAAACCAACAGATATTACGTGCTGTCATAATTAAATCGGCGGCTTGTTCCGCAGTTAATTCTTCAATATCCGCTAAATCATCAACGCCTTGCTCTGCGAGTTCTTCAAGTGTCGTGATTTGTTTTTCCGCCAATTTGAATGCTACGTGGCGGTTCATGCCTTCTAAATTTAATAAACGATCTTCAATATTCGCTTTTCTTAATGCTTCTTCTTCCGCAACCGCTGCTGCTGTAATCGCATTTTTCGCACGGGTTTGAAGTTCTTCCACTAAATCTTCGTCTTCTAACCCATCAATTGCCGTTAATTCGCTCACAGACACATAAGCGATTTCCTCTAGATTGGTAAAGCCTTCCTCCACGAGAATTTGTGCAAATTCTTCATCAAGCTCTAATGCATTCATAAATAAGTTCAAGACCTTATTATCTTCTTCTTGATGTTTCGCATTAAGATCTTCTGTGGTCATCACATTTAACGCCCAGCCGGTTAATTGTGTCGCTAAACGAACGTTTTGACCGTTACGACCAATCGCCTGTGCAAGATTTGATGCATCTACTGCAATATCCATTGAGTGGTTATCTTCATCAACGATGATTGAGCTCACATCTGCCGGTGCCATGGCATTAATGACAAATTGTGCCGGGTTATCATCCCAAAGTACGATATCAACGCGCTCACCGCCGAGTTCATTGGTAATCGCTTGAACACGGGCACCGCGCATTCCCACACAGGCGCCGACAGGATCAATACGTTTATCATTAGATTTGACGGCAATTTTCGCACGAGAACCCGGATCACGTGCGGCCCCTCTAATTTCGATCATTTCTTCACCGATTTCTGGTACTTCAATACGGAATAATTCGATTAGCATTTCAGGTTTTGCACGGGTAATAAATAATTGTGCGGTTTTACTTTCAGGATTTACCTTATAAAGTACACCACGCACGCGATCGCCCGGACGGAAATTTTCACGTGGTAGCATATCTTCACGTAAAATAATCGCTTCCGCTTTATTGCCTAAATCTAAAATAATGTTGTCACGGTTCACTTTTTTCACCGTACCGGTCACAATTTTTCCTTCTTCGGAACGGAATTGCTCAACCACTTTTGCTCGTTCCGCTTCACGAATTTTAGTGCTGATGACTTGACGAGCCGTTTGCATTGCAATTCGATCAAATGCAATGGATTCAATTTGATCTTCTACATAGTCACCAAGCTGAATATTCGGATCTTCAAATTGTGCGGCTTCTAAAGTGATTTCCTTTGTCGGTACTTTTACTTCATCAACAACCAACCAACGGCGAAAAGTTTCAAATTCTCCGTTTTTAGGATTGATTGAAACGCGAATATCCGTTTCATATTCGTATTTTTTCTTTGTTGAAAGTGCAATTGCACTTTCTAATGCTTCAAAAATTTTTTCACGCGCTAATAGTTTTTCATTAGATACCGCTTCAGCAGCTAACAAGAGTTCTTTGCTCATTTTTTCCTTTTCTCCTTTTTAGAATTTTGCAACAACATTTGATTTTTGGATGTTACCGAAAACAAATGCTTGTTCTTGATCGTCAACTATTAACGTCAACATATCATTTTCAATACGTTCCAATTTTCCCTGCCATTTACGGCGATCCATCACAGGAATACGTAAATGAATAATAATTTCTTGACCGATGTAACGCTCATATTGTGCTAACGTAAATAATGGTCTATCTAACCCCGGAGATGACACTTCAAGGTTATATTTATCGGCAATCGGATCTTCAACATCCAAAATTGCACTCACCTGACGGCTGACGTCTGCACAATCGTCAACGGTTACCCCCCCTTCTTTATCAATAAATAAACGCACAGTCATAAAACGTCCCGTACGTTGACATTCAATGCCCCAAAGTTCACAGCCTAAGTCTTCCACTGTACTTTGTAGCATTTCTTGCAAATTTTGCTCTAATGTCGCCAATTTATGCTCCCATTTTGTTATTAGTAGCGGATAAAATCCGACTAACATTGAATTTTAGACGTAAAAAAAGGCTAGGTTCATTGAACCTAAGCCCAGTTTTTCTAAATTTCTCGTACAAAAAAACCCCAATTTTGGGGTTCTTTTTACTGAACTTGTTATTGGTTGCGGGGGCCGGATTTGAACCGACGGCCTTCGGGTTATGAGCCCGACGAGCTACCAAGCTGCTCCACCCCGCGTCCGAAATATGGCGTGCATTATAGTGATTTAAGTCAAAAGATCAAGCATTTTCTTAAAAATCTAAAAAAAACACAAATTTTTGACCGCACTTTTCGTTTAAAAACCAAACCCGGTTCCAATTCCTAAACCAACACCTACACCATTACTGCCACCACCGGCACCTATTCCGCCACTTACGGAACACGCGCCCAATAATGCAGATATAGCGAAAACAAAGAGTATTTTTTTCATTATTTTTCCTTGTAAGGTAATAATTCAAATAAGCGATATATTCCAATTAAATCTTTTTTTGCCACAGGTTTAAATGGCAACAGTATATAATAAAGCCAACGAAAATACCTCAGATAATTCATCATCACCTTCCAATTTCTAGGATTACAATTCGCTTGATAATAATTCACCGTCTTTTTTATTAATGCATCAGAAACCGTGTCTTCACGACATAAGCTATCAAAGAAAAATAGTATATCGCGAGTGATTAACCAATCTTTATTTTGGCTTTTAGAACGCGATTCAAAATCCAGAAAAATAACCTTTCCTTCGTTCCAAATAATATCTCTTATCGCAGGACGCCCATGTACTAAACCTTTGTGATGTAACTTAATCAACGCTTGACTCGCATCAATAAGAACAGTGAGTTTTTTCTCTTCATCACAGGTTTTATCATCAACCCATTGGGAAATACTTCTTCCGGCATCTTCCATCACAAAAAAATTATTACCATGATAAACTACATTGGGAATCGGTGCATTTTGTTGGGTTAAATCCAACAGAATCTGTAACTCATTTGCAAAAGATTTTTTAGGCTTAGGTTTTAGAAGCCGCCAAATACCTGAAAGTTTTTCCGGTTGTTTAAGCCAATAATCTTTTCCTTCATAGCTAAATTTGTAAACCCGTTTTCCTTTTTGCTGTTCTAAAATACGATCAACATAAGTGCAAAACTCAGGTTTTATGTTAGAATCCGTCGCCATATCACTCCGGTATAGGTTTCATAAAACCGCATATTCTACGGGTTTATTTTCATCTTTCAACTTATAGGAATTTTATGAAAAAGCGAAATACGTTATTTTTTACCCTATTATTAGGATTTTCTGTTTTTTCTACCGCCCAAGCCTCACCTTTTAACATTAGTGAGAACCAAATTAATCAATACTTAGCTGAAAAAGGAAGGATTCAGGATAAATTGAGTTTTCCGGGGTTATTCTCATTAGACTATCAATTAAAAGAGCTTAGTACGAAAATTGGACGAACAACAGAAAAACGGGTTGAAATAAACGGTATTGCCGAGGGCTTATTTAAACTCGGAAGCAAACAATTTTCAACCAAATTAAATCTTACTTTTGACACAATTCCTTATTACGATCCGGAAAAAGGAGAAGTTTATTTGCGCGACTTACGTATTTTACGCTGGTCCGGCGAGCCAAACGAATACATGGAACAATTACAGATTGCAATGCCGTTTTTAAGCCAAAGTATCGCTGCATTGCTTTCCAATGTGCCCGTTTACACGCTTGATGATACCAATGTGAGAGATGTTTTAATCAAGAAATTTGCCAAAGGCATTAAAATAGAACCGGGTGCATTAGAACTTGAAGCTAATATACTGTAATTTCAAAAAGGCGTATTTTAAATACGCCTTTGTTACAACAAGACTGTAGCCCTAAATCCGATAATATTCTCGGAATCTATCACATTTTCTAACCGCACTTTATAGTGATGTAATTCTGCAATTCTAAATACGATAGATAGCCCCAAACCACTTCCCTTTTCGTTTTGCCCTGCGGGGCGATAAAAGCGTTGTCCCAATTGCGCCAGTGATTCTGTGGCAACACCATCGCCGTTATCTTCAACAATAACGGAATATTTAGATAAAATAATTTTTATTGTCGCCCCTTTATGACAATATTTTATGCCGTTATCGATTAAATTTCTTAACATTTGAGCAATAAGAATAGGTTGTCCACAATGGTTTTGAGGAATACCCCGTTTTTCAAATGATAGCTCAATGTTGCGTTTTTGTGCATTAAAATAAAGATCACTAATTAAAGAGGAAATCATTTCCTCCCATTTTATAGGTTGTAAATCAATAAGAGCTTCTACATTATCCAGTCGGGACAAAATTAAAAGTTGCTCAATTAACTGGCTTGCACGATCAATGCCTTGCGTAAGGTGAGAAAGCGCCTGATCACGCATTACTTTATCATCATCGGCAAGTTGTGCAATTTCGGTTTGAATACGTAATGCGGCTAAGGGGCTACGTAATTCATGCGCGGCATCCGAGGTAAAACGACGCTCTCTTTGTAACATTGTTGAAGTGCGGTCAAAAAATTGATTCAAATTTTCCACCAATGGTAAAATTTCCGTTGGTACGTTAGATGTGTCCAGTAAAGAGAAATCATCTGCTTTACGCTTCAATACTTCACGACTTAAATGATTAATCGGTTTCAAGGTTTTTTGAATCAAGAAAAAAACAACAATTAATAAAACAGGCAAGCTGGCAAACCAAATCATCGTTTGTCCTAACACCATTTCATTAACGAGTTCTTCACGAAATTCAACTTCTTGTCCCACGGCAATGCGTAATTCACCATTTGCAACGGGAAGCCAATAAATTCGCCATTCATCATTATCATTTGCCATATAACCGGAACTAAAACCAACTTTATTATCAAAGATAAAATTATCGCCGTTACCCCCATCCGTTAAAAGGCGTTTTCCTGTGTTTGAGAATATCGCAAAAGCGAGGGCGTCATCATCATAATGACGTTTTAATGGTTTAAAACCACCACGATGAAATTCAGTGTTATCTAATAAAATATTACGTAAATCTGACATCGCAAGGCGTTCGGCAAACAATATCTGCTGCGCATCAAAAACGTCGTTTGCTTCTTTGCGAACTTCTATCCAAGCGACAACGGTCGCAATTATCCAAACGATAAATGCGGTTAAAAACAGTCCGCTTATTAAACGAAATTTAAGGCTTTTATTTATCACAATCTTGCCCTAGAGCATAACCCACACCGTGAACAGTACGGATAAAATGTTTACCCAATTTTTTACGTAAATTATAAATATGAACATCCAGTGCCGTTGTGCTGATTTCTTCCTCCCAAGTGGATAACTTTTCTTCAATGGTTAAACGGGAAAGGACGCGAGTTTTGTTCAACATAAACAGTTCTAACAGTTTATACTCTCGGCTTGTTAACGAAACGACCTCGGAATAAAGTTTAACAACACGTTGATTGGGATCTAACTGAACACCCGAATGTTCAATAATAGCAGATGAATGGCCGTGGCTGCGTCTAATCAACGCTTGTAGGCGCGCCACGACTTCAGCCAAAGCAAAAGGCTTACACAAATAATCATCGGCTCCGTTTTGCAATCCTTCTACCCGCTCATCTAAAGTCCCTCTCGCTGTCAAAATAAGCACCGGTATGGTTTGATTATTCGCACGCCATTGTTGTAACACGGTCAAACCATCCATTTGAGGTAAAGTAAGATCAAGCACTACCGCATCGTAAGGTGCGGAATCCAGTGCTTTCAATCCGGTTTTTCCATCCTTAAACCAATCCACCGAAAACCCTGATTTAGATAACCCTATTTGCAAACCGTTCCCGATTAACATATCGTCTTCAATGAGTAAAATTCGCATAAATTTGACCGCTCTTTTAAAACAAAATGGTGAGCAAAATTAATCTGCTCACCATTTTGGAATCATTAATTCGCTTTTTCTACGCTAAATACTTCAACTTCTGCTTTTTCAAACGCTTCATTATCAAGTTTACCGGTGATACGAATTTTATCTTCCGGTCCAACATTTAAACCGTTCCATACACGGTTTTTAATTTCAATTTTAATACGTGCCGTGCCATCATTAAAAAGATATTCGTCATCATCAATTTGTTGAGTAATATTACCCACTAATGTCACAATGCTATTGTCTTTTGCAGATAACGCTTGTTTTACACTAATCGGCGATGTCGCACCCTGTTGAAATCCGCCTTTTGCACTACTAGTATTACCGTTGAAACCGGCAAATGCAGTTGAAGTTGAGATAGCTAAAATGGCTGCTAATGTTAATTTTTTCATAAAATTTCCCTCTTAAATGATATTAGTGTTAGATTAAGTGTTTTCAAAGCATCGTTGCCTTTGAGAAGTATTAAACGATATAAATCTTAAGGAAAAGTTAAGAAACCAATACTTTTTCTAAAAAACTTTACCTCCTTTTTTCACTTAAGATTTTATCATAGTTTTCCTCTTATTCCTTCTCACACCTCACTAAACTTTATGTTATGATGCTGTAAATTTTTAATAGTCCAACAGGAGATTTCTTTATGAAAACCAGCAAACTTCTTCTTTCTTCAATGCTTACCGCCACTGTTTTCTTTACATCTCAAGCTTATGCTAAGTTTACACAAGAAGATGCTCAAACAATGCACGAACAAACTAAAAAGGAACGTAAGGTGCAATATATTTGCCAAGGAAAACAAAAAGTAACGGTAACTTACGGTTTTAACCAGCAAAACTTACCGACCTTTGCTCAAGCAAACGTAAATGGAAAGCTACGTTTTATGCCAATAAATTTATATCGTAGCGATAACACCGGAACAGTTTTTGGTGATGAAAATAATTTCAGCTTAATGGCTTCCGGCGATGCTTTAACATTAAAAAATTACAAAAAATTACCAATGATGATACAAACCCCTGCTAGTGAAATTGTTTATAAAAACTGCAAAGCAAAATAGATAAAAAGGACTGAATCCGATGTCATATGGAAAACAGTCCTTATATCTTGTGAGTTTTTATTTTATCGCACACAAAGTGCGGTCATTTTTGAACGTATTTTTATTCTTCATTCAACAATTTTAATTCGCGATTTCTCACTTGTTTTTTCAATATTTCCGCAAATTCTTCCACTGTGAATGTGCCTAAATCCGTGCCCTTACGGGTACGTATTGCCACTTTGCCCTCAGCGATTTCTTTATCACCACAAACAAGCATATACGGAACACGACGTAACGTATGCTCACGAATCTTGAAGCCAACTTTTTCATTGCGAAGATCCGCTTTCACACGTAAACCGGCATTAGATAAGGTTTTCACGACTTGTTGTACGTAATCGGCTTGACTATCGGTGATGTTCATCACTACCGCTTGGGTCGGTGCCAACCACGCTGGGAAGAAACCGGCATATTCTTCGGTAATAATACCAATGAAACGCTCAATTGATCCTAAAATCGCACGGTGAATCATCACTGGGGTTTTACGAGCGTTATCCTCTGCCACGTAAGTTGCATCTAGCCGTTCCGGTAATGCAAAATCTAATTGAACCGTACCGCATTGCCATTCCCGACCTAAACTATCACGCAATGCAAACTCGATTTTGGGTCCATAAAACGCCCCCTCACCTTCTTGAATTTCATATTCAAGCCCGTTATGAGCTAATGCTGCGGCCAAGCCGGCTTCTGCACGATCCCACATCGCATCTTCACCAATACGGTTTTCAGGGCGGGTTGAAAGTTTCACATAAATATCGGTGAAACCAAAAGTGCTGTAAATGTCATAAACCATTTTTATACAGCTGGTCACTTCACTTTCAATTTGATCTTCCGTACAGAAAATATGTGCATCATCTTGAGTAAAGCCACGTACACGCATTAAGCCGTGTAATGAACCTGATGGCTCATTGCGGTGGCAAGAACCGAATTCAGCCATACGGATCGGCAAATCACGGTATGATTTTAAACCTTGATTGAAGATTTGAACGTGTCCCGGACAGTTCATCGGCTTGATCGCATATTCACGATTTTCCGATTGGGTGGTGAACATTAAATCCGCATAATTTTGCCAGTGGCCGGTACGTTCCCAAAGCACTCTGTCCATCATAAACGGACCTTTCACTTCTTGGTAATCGTACTCTTTTAATTTAGTACGTACAAAGGTTTCAAGCTCACGGAAAATCGTCCAACCGTCATTGTGCCAAAACACCATACCCGGTGCTTCTTCTTGCATATGGTATAAATCTAACGCTTTACCGATACGGCGATGATCCCGTTTTGCCGCTTCTTCTAAGCGTGTCAAATATTCGCTTAATTGTTTTTTATCCGCCCAAGCCGTACCATAGATACGTTGTAACATTTTATTTTTGCTGTCTCCACGCCAGTACGCGCCAGCCACTTTTTGTAATTTAAAGTGGTGGCAGAAACGCATATTCGGTACGTGAGGGCCACGACACATATCAATATATTCTTCGTGATGATATAACGCAGGCGTGGCTGTACGCTCAATATTTTCATCTAAAATCGCCATTTTGTACGGCTCACCACGTTTTTCAAAAGTATCACGCGCTTCTTGCCAGCTGACTCGTTTTTTCACGACATCATAGTTGGTTTTTGCCAATTCCAACATACGTTTTTCTATCGCATCTAAATCTTCTTGAGTTAAGGAACGATCTAAATCAACATCATAGTAAAAGCCGTTTTCAATCGTTGGACCGATTGCCATTTTCACATTCGGGAATAACTGTTTTATTGCATGACCAAGTAAATGAGCGCAAGAATGGCGAATGATTTCTAAACCGTCCTCGTCTTTTGCGGTAATAATTTCAAGGTTTGCATCTTGATCAATGATATCGCAAGCATCGCGACGCTCACCGTTTACACGACCGGCAATAGTGGCTTTAGCAAGTCCCGCACCAATATCTTGTGCTACTTCAAGCACCGAAACAGGACGATCAAATTGACGTTGAGAACCGTCAGGTAAAGTAATAATTGGCATAATGTTTCCTTATACAGTGGTCACCCATACGAAAGGTGACATGTTCGTTTTAAAAATTCTGTAAAAAATAACCGCACTTGGTTTCATTCCTACCATTGAATGGGCAAAAGTGCGGTCGCGGATTTTATCACTTTATTAGGTGCTTGTTAAATGGAAAACAAAGTCAACCTTTTCTTAAAAGGAAATAATGTTTTTCTCTTTCTCTACTTTATCCTGTAAAAATAAACGATAGAATGCACGCACTTTTATATCGTTTTAAGAAAGGAAAATTATGAGTAATGTATTAGTTTTAAAATCAAGCATTTTGGCAGAAAATTCACAAAGTAATAAATTGGTTGATTATGTCGTTGAACAATTGCAAGGCAACAAAATCATCGTTCGTGATTTAGCTCAAAACCCACTTCCCCACTTTGATGCAACGGCTGCAGTCGCCGTTCGTGGCGAGCCCCAAACAAAAGAAGAAAAACAACTTCTTGCAATTTCCGATGAATTGGTCTCTGAATTAAAAAATGCCGATACGATTGTCATTGGCGCGCCAATGTATAACCTAAACATTCCAACCCAATTAAAAAGCTATTTTGATTTTATTGCTCGCCCTCGTGTCACTTTTCAATATATGGCAAACGGTCCTGAAGGTTTACTGAAAAACAAAAAAGCCATCGTATTATGTGCATTTGGCGGATTATATGATGAGGAAAATCTCGTCACGCAATATATGAAGGCGATTTTAGGCTTTGTAGGCATTACCGATATAAAATTTGTGTATGCGCAAGGCATTGGATTAGGTGCAGAATCTACAGAAAAAGCGTTACATTCCGCAAAAGTAAAAATTAACGATATTTTGACCGCACTTTAATTTTTCTTCTCCGAAAGCCATCTTTAAGGTGGTTTTCTTTTTATCCCATTCAAGGTATAAATATTACACTATCCCACTAAAGGGATATTTCTTGATTTATCCCTCAAGAGGTATAGAATGTAGAATATACTTCATGAGGGATAAAATATGATCATTACAAGCCCAAAAATGCTTTCTCACGTTATTCGTGAATTTCGTTATAAAGATAATATATCTCAGACAGACATTGCCAAGCAGGTCGGAATCAAGCAAGCGACAGTGTCAAACTTTGAAAACTCACCGGAAAGTACAAAAATTGAAACGTTATTCAAAATTCTGGCAGCATTAGAATTAGAATTAGTTGTTCAACCTCGTCCTACATTACTAAAACATTCCTCCCTAGGTGGTCATAATTTTATTGAAGAACCAAATGCAACTTATAACAGTGATGATGACGGAGAAATTTGGTGATGGATAATTCAATACTTAATGTTGCAATGAACGGTATTTTAGTCGGTCAGTGGCGACGTTTAAAAAATGGAGCTACTGAATTTCAATATGCCGAAAAATGGCTTTCGTCTATCCGATCCCGGCCTATTTCGCTTTCATTGCCACTTTCATCAAAAATTTATCGTGGTGATGAAGTATATAATTTTTTTGATAATTTATTACCTGATAACGAACATATTCGCTCTCGTATTCAGCAACGTTTTCAAACCAATACGAAAACACCCTTTGATTTGCTTTCCGCAATCGGGCAAGACTGTGTAGGCGCAATACAACTTTATCAGTACAACACGCATTTTGTAAAAACAGTGTATGCTGAACCATTGTCTAAATTTGATATTGAAAACACACTAAAAAATTACCGCACTTTTCCACTTGGAATGGAACTCCAAGAGGATTTCCGTATATCCATTGCCGGAGCACAAGAAAAAACAGCGTTACTTAATCGTGATGGGCAATGGATGCGTCCTTTGCACACCACTCCAACCAGTCATATCTTTAAATTACCGATAGGAATGGTGGCTCAAAATCAACTCGATCTTTCCAACAGTTGTGAAAATGAATGGCTTTGCCTAAGAATTATGCAAGTTCTCGGATTAAAAGTCCCTTTTTCCGCTATTGAGCATTTTGGGGAAATTAAAACGTTAATTGTCGAACGTTTTGATCGCCGCTGGTCTGAAGATAGAAAATGGCTTATTCGATTGCCACAAGAAGACATGTGCCAAGCATTAAATATAGCCCCAGCCAGAAAGTATGAAAGTGATGGCGGTCCCGGTATTTTACAAATTATGCGATTATTAAGTGGTTCAGCAAATCCGAATGAAGATAGAAAACAATTCTTTAAAGCACAAATTGTCTTTTGGTTGCTTTGTGCTATTGATGGACATGCAAAAAATTTCAGTATTTTTTTAGAGCCCAAAGGACATTATCGTTTGACACCATTTTATGATGTCATATCCGCTTACCCTTTGATTGAAACGAAAGGATTAGCCAAGCAAAAAGTCAAAATGGCAATGGCTTGGTATGGTGAAAATAAACATTACTTGTGGGATAAAATTCAACTTCGTCATATTTTTGCTACTGCTAAATTGGCAGGTTTGGCTAAAACTGTCGTTGAAGATATTCTTCAAGAAATTTTGACTTGTTTACCGAAAATTGATCATATTGTAATCTCTCACCTACCAAATGAGGTGAGTGAACCGATTTTATTCGGTTTAAAAAAACAAGCTCAAAAAATTCAATAAAATATTTGTAAAATCTTTTCTTGACTTATTTGCATTGTACTAGTTTAATAGTGCAAAAGTTCTTACAAAGGATTTCATTATGCAACACAATGCTTTTATTGCCGTTACTACTCAACCCGTACCTTATCACGCAGATACCACTGCTATTTTTAACACGTTATGCCGCCATTCGAATACCCTTCTGCTTGACTCCGCTGAAATCGGCAGCAAAAATAGTTTACAAAGCCTTATATTGATTAATGCGGCGGTGAAAATTACTTGTTTAAGTCACAACGTCACATTTAAAGCATTAAATGCAAATGGTAAACAAGTGCTGGAAGAAATTTATCCGATTTTAACCGCACTTGGCAAAGTAAGTGCGGTCAGTTTTGACGATGAATTTTCGGTGAATTTCGCACCACCAAATAATCAACTTGATGAAGATAGCAAATTGCAATTCCCCACCATTTTTGATGGGCTACGTGTAATTTCCAATCTTTATCGGCACAGTAATACGCCTGTTTTCCTAGGTGGCTTGTTTGCTTATGATTTAGTTGCTAATTTTATTCCGATGAATGGCATTGTGCTTAAAGATGACGAAATTCATTGCCCCGATTACAGTTTCTATCTTGCAGAACACCTTATTACGATTGATCATCAAAACCAGCAAGCCACATTGAAAAGTTTCTGTTTCTCACAAGAAGAGCAAGTAAACGTATCAAAGACGGCACTTTCTATCGCACAAAAATTAAAAAATATTGATAATGTGCTTTCGATTAAACCTGCTGATGATGAAATTAAAACAAACTTTGAAGATCCCGAATTCATCAACATTGTGAAAGCATTAAAACACCATATTAATATCGGAGATGTTTTCCAGATCGTCCCCTCTCGCCGTTTTTCGATTGCTTGTCCGAACGCCCTTGCCGGTTATGCACGACTTAAACAAAATAATCCTAGTCCGTATATGTTCTATATGAATGATGAAGACTTTATTTTGTTTGGGGCATCGCCGGAAAGTGCACTCAAATATACGCCTGAAAATCGTCAGTTAGAAATTTACCCAATTGCCGGTTCACGTCCACGCGGATTTGACGCCCACGGCAATATCGATCCGGAATTAGATGCCCGATTAGAGCTTGAACTTCGTCTTGATCATAAAGAGCAAGCAGAACATTTAATGTTGGTCGATTTGGCTCGGAATGATATCGCTCGTGTTTGCCAAAGCGGCACACGTAAAGTCGCAGAATTAATGCAAGTTGATCGTTATTCTCACATTATGCACTTGGTTTCACGTGTAACGGGTAAACTTCGCCTAGAATTAGATGCGCTACACGCTTATCAAGCCTGTATGAATATGGGAACGCTTACCGGTGCGCCTAAAATCAAAGCAATGCAACTGATTTATCAATTTGAACAAAAAAAACGCCATAGTTACGGCGGTGCGGTGGGTTATCTCACTTCTGACGGAGGTTTTGATACCTGTATCGTTATTCGTTCCGCTTTTGTTCAAAACGGCATAGCCTATGTGCAAGCCGGCTGTGGCGAAGTATTAGATTCCGATCCGCAAATGGAAGCGGATGAAACCCGTCATAAAGCCGCAGCTGTGCTTAAAGCGATTCGACAAACCAACACACAAGCAAAATAAGGAATGTATGATGGCAAATATTCTTTTTTTAGATAATTTCGATTCCTTCACTTACAATTTAGCGGATCAATTCCGAGTGTTGGGACATCAAGTCAAAATTTATCGCAATGATTGCGATTTGAAAGTAGTTGTGGAAGCCGCATTGAATACACCGGAAACGATTCTTGCGCTTTCTCCCGGCCCCGGCTCACCGGCTGAAGCAGGGATTTTATTGCCGTTAATTGAACGTTTGAAAGATCATGTGCCAATTATCGGCATTTGTTTAGGGCACCAAGCCTTAATTCAAGCCTTTGGCGGAAAAGTTGTGCATGCCGGTGAAGTGTTACACGGAAAGGTTTCCAAAATCACTCACGATGGTAAAGCAATGTTTAAAAATTTGGCAAATCCAATGCCGGTCGCACGTTATCATTCTCTAATGGGACAGGATTTACCGGAAGAATTTATCGTCAATGCAGAATATAACGGTATCATTATGGCAATTCGCCACCGCGATTTACCAATCTGTGCATACCAATTCCATCCGGAAAGTATTTTAACCGTTCAAGGTTCACAACTACTACAGCAATCCATTGAATGGTTGTTGAATAGATAAAATTGAAATTTAAACATCAACGGCGAACCGAATTCGCCCATACATTAAGGAAAACAAAATGATCACTGTATTCGGACTTAAATCTAAACTTACCTCACGTCGAGAAATGTTGGCAGAAGTTATTTATAACAGCCTTTACTTAGGTTTAGACATTCCAAAAGGCAAACACGCTATTCGCTTTTTAGGTTTAGAAAAAGAAGATTTTTACTATCCTTTTGACCGTAGCGACGATTACACCGTCATTGAAATCAACTTAATGGCAGGCCGTATGGAAGGCACCAAAAAACGTTTAATAAAAATGTTATTTAGCGAATTGGAATACAAACTGGGTATTCGTGCCCATGATGTGGAAATTACTATCAAAGAGCAACCTGCGCACTGTTGGGGATTCCGAGGAATGACCGGTGATGAAGCACGGGATCTAGACTACGATATTTATGTTTAGCAGAGAAAGCGACGTCCAAAAATAATAAAATAAGGAACGAACTATGCAACACGACCAATTATTAGAACAGCTTTATACCGGAAATCAACTTTCAACTGAAGAAAGTACCGCACTTTTTAATGCCGTCATTCAAGGAAAACTCTCGAATGAGCAAATCGCAGCGATGCTTATCGCCTTAAAAGTACGCGATGCAACCATTGATGAAATTAGCGGAGCCGTAGCAGCTTCATTACAAAATGCCAAAATATTTCCACGCCCAACCTATCCTTTTGCGGATATTGTCGGCACAGGTGGAGACGGACAAAATACCATCAATATTTCCACCGCAAGTTGTATCACTGCGGCAGCAATGGACGTAAAAGTTGCCAAACACGGCAATCGTAGCGTTTCCAGCCAATCCGGTGCAAGTGATGTGTTGAGTGCTTTAGGCGTCAATGTAAATATGTCATCGGAAACCGCCCGCCAAGCTTTAGATGAAATCGGCGTATGTTTTTTGTTTGCACAGCAATATCATTCCGGCTTTCGTCACGTTGCACCGGTTCGAACCGCATTGAAAACACGCACGATCTTTAATATCCTCGGTCCATTAATTAATCCGGCACGTCCAAATTATAGCTTATTAGGTGTTTATGCACCCGAATTGGTGAAAACCTATGCGGATACAGCCCTAGCCCTTGGTCACGAACATACTTTTGTCGTCTATGGTTCGGGATTAGATGAAGTTGCGTTGCATGGTGAGACTCAAGTGGCGGAAGTGAAAAACGGAAGAGTTGATTACTTCACCCTAACACCGGAAGATTTCGGCTTAAAAACACAATCATTAGCAAGCCTACGCGGCGGTGAGCCACAAGAAAATGCCAAAATACTGACCGCACTCTTGCAAGGTAAAGGCAAAACGGAACACGCCAATGCCGTTGCAGCCAATACTGCATTATTATTAAAACTATTCGGACAAGAAGATCTCAAACAAAATACCCAAAATGTATTGGAAACTTTGGCGAGTGGTAAAGCATTTGAGACATTGCAAAAATTAGTGCAGTATTAATCATACAGTATATGGATTTGTAAATTAAAGCATTCCCCACAATTAAAAGGCAACATAATGATTATTCAAGATTTCTCAAAACCCATAGATTCCGCCACGGTGCTACAAAAAATCGTACTCGACAAAGCCATGTGGGTAAAAACGAAAGAAGCGGAATTTCCGTTAAGTGAATTTCAGCAAAACATCTCGAAATCCGACCGCTCTTTTTATGATGCCCTTGCTAAAGGTTCATATAAAAAGCCCGCTTATATTTTGGAATGTAAAAAAGCGTCACCATCAAAAGGCTTAATTCGTTCCGAATTCAATTTAACCGAAATCGCCAACGTATATAAACACTACGCCTCTGCGGTTTCCGTCCTTACCGATGAAAAATATTTTCAGGGCAGTTTTGAATTTCTGCCACAGGTACGCAATATCGTGCAACAACCTGTGTTGTGCAAAGATTTTATGATCAGCGAATATCAGGTTTATCTTGCCCGTTATTATCAGGCAGATGCTATTCTCTTAATGCTTTCCGTCGTAAACGATAATACTTACCAAATGTTGGCAGATCTTGCGCATTCTCTAGGGATGGGCGTACTAACAGAAACTGCAAATGAAAAGGAATTTGAACGAGCACTTGCGCTTGGTGCAAAAATTATCGGTGTAAATAATCGCAATTTGCACGATCTCAGTGTAGATTTGAACTGCATAGTAAAACTCACTGAAAAATATGCGGATCGTATTCCTGCAGACATTCGTATTATTAGCGAATCGGGTATCTATAATCATCATCAGATTCGTCAATTACAAAATGTGGCACACGGTTTTTTAATCGGTAGTAGCCTAATGGGAAACAAAGATCTCAATAACGCGGTTCGCGCCATCATATTCGGCGAAAACAAAGTATGCGGTTTAACACGAACACAAGATGTTAAAAACGCCTACGAAAATGGTGCGCTTTATGGGGGATTAATCTTCGCCGAACATTCAAAACGCTGTGTGAGCTTACGTCAAGCACAGGAATTAGTTACTGCTGCTCCACTTCGTTTTGTCGGTGTTTTTCAAAATCAAGAAATGGAGTTTATTGTAAAAATAGCCCAACAACTACAACTCTATGCGGTGCAATTACATGGTGATGAAAGCGCTGAATTTATCACAGCTCTTCGTACAAAATTGCCCGAATTTACCCAAATTTGGAAAGCGGTTTCAGTGAATTCGGAAGAAAAAAGTGCGGTCAATATTGTCGATGATCCAAATGTTGCGCGTTATATTTTTGACAGTCAAACTGCAAATCAACAAGGTGGCACGGGCAAAACCTTTGATTGGTCTTTAATTCCTGAAAATTTGAAACACAAAATTCTATTGGCTGGTGGCATTTCACCGGAAAATAGTGAACAAGCAATGCAGCAAAATTGCTTAGGCTTAGATCTTAATTCCGGTGTAGAAACCTCACCGGGTATCAAAGATGAAACCAAAGTGCGGTCGGTTTTTGAGAAAATTTTATAAACCAACGGCTAGTGCTTAATCAATCCAACATGTGCGAATGAAAATCTGATGAAATTTGACCGCACTTCACATTCATAAGGAGACAATATGTCTAGAATAGCGTTAGTAACCGGTGCCACAGCCGGCTTTGGAACGGCAATTTGCCGCACATTAATAGATGCAGACTATCGTGTTATTGGCACAGGACGCCGTACGGAACGTTTAGCCCTTCTTCACACCGAACTGGGCGAACAATTTCTTCCTCTCGCCTTTGATGTTTCTGATCGTATCGCAACACAACAAGCGATCCAATCGCTACCAAAGGAATGGCAAAAAATTGATTTACTGGTGAACAATGCAGGGCTTGCGCTGGGTTTGGAAACCGCAGACCAAGCAAATCTTGATGATTGGGAGAAAATGGTTGATACGAATATTAAAGGTTTAATTAATATAACCCGCTTTGTATTGCCTCAGATGGTGGAACGTAACACGGGACATATCATTAACTTAGGTTCAATTGCAGGTACTTACCCTTATCCGGGGGGAAATGTATATGGCGGAACGAAAGCCTTTGTTAAACAATTCAGTTTAAACTTACGGGCAGATCTCGCCGGTAAAAATATTCGTGTTTCCAATATTGAACCGGGACTTTGCGGCGGTACGGAATTTTCAAATGTCCGTTTTAAAGGCGATGATGAACGGGCCGAAAAACTTTATGAAAATGTGTCATACGTTACGCCACAAGATATTGCCAATATTGTGTTATGGCTCAACCAACAACCGGAACACGTAAACATCAATCGTATTGAAGTGATGCCGACCGCACAAACTTTCAATCCATTAAAAGTAACGAAAAACTCAAATTAAAAATAACAAGGAAACACAATGTCAGAGCCCATTCTAAATCCGTATTTCGGTGAATTTGGCGGTATGTATGTGCCGGAAATTCTAATACCGGTATTACAACAACTAGAAAAAGCCTTTGTGGAGGCGCAAGCCGATCCGCAATTTCAACAGGAATTTCAGGATTTGTTAAAAAATTATGCGGGCAGACCAACCGCACTTACTCTTTGCCGTAATCTGACCAAAGGCACGAAAGCAAAAATTTATCTTAAACGTGAAGATCTATTGCACGGCGGTGCCCATAAAACCAATCAAGTGCTTGGGCAAATCTTACTGGCGAAACGTATGGGAAAAACCCGTATTATCGCAGAAACAGGCGCGGGGCAGCACGGTGTAGCAACTGCTCTTGCCTGTGCGATGCTGGATATGCCTTGCCATGTTTATATGGGGGCAAAAGATGTGGAACGTCAATCACCAAATGTATTCCGTATGCGTTTAATGGGCGCAGAAGTCATTCCGGTGCAAAAAGGTTCTTGTTCGCTGAAAGACGCTTGTTGTGAAGCAATGCGTGATTGGTCTGCTAACTATGAAACCACCCACTATTTACTCGGTACGGCAGCAGGTCCTCACCCGTTCCCAACCATTGTTCGTGAATTTCAAAAAATGATTGGTGAAGAAACCAAACGCCAGATTTTGGAATGTGAAGGCCGATTGCCGGATGCGGTGATTGCCGCTGTTGGTGGAGGTTCAAATGCAATCGGTATGTTCACCGATTTTATTGATGAATCCAGCGTACGTTTAATCGGCGTAGAGCCTGCAGGTAAAGGCATTGAAACGGGTGAGCACGGCGCACCGCTAGGTCACGCTAAAGTCGGTATCTATTTCGGAATGAAATCACCACTTATGCAAACGCCGGATGGTCAGGTGGAAGAATCTTATTCTGTTTCTGCGGGTTTGGACTTCCCTTCCGTTGGCCCTCAGCACGCTTATTTACAAAGCATTGGACGTGCCGAATATCCTTCTATCACTGATGATGAAGCCCTAAATGCGTTCCAAGAACTTGCGAAACACGAAGGAATTATTCCGGCTCTTGAAAGCGCTCATGCGCTTGCTCAGGCATTAAAAATGATTCATCAAGAACCCAATAAAGAACAAATTCTTGTTGTGAATTTATCCGGTCGCGGTGATAAAGATATTTTCACCGTAGATAAGATTTTAACTGAAAAAGGAATGAAATGATGAGCCGTTTTGAAACTAAATTTACTTCGCTCCAAGCAAAAAATGAAGGAGCATTCGTTCCTTTTGTCACATTATGTGACCCAACATTCGACCGCTCTTTTGAAATTATTTGCACTTTAGTTGAAAATGGTGCGGATGCCTTAGAACTCGGTTTTCCATTTTCTGATCCGCTTTTAGACGGGCCGGTTATTCAGGCAGCAAACAATCGTGCATTGAATGCAGGTCATAGCACGGAAGATAGCTTTAAATTGATCGAAAAAGTGCGGTCAAAATATCCGGAGATTCCGATTAGTCTTCTTCTCTGTGCTAATCTTATTTTCGCAAAAGGTCTTGATAAGTTTTATCAACGTTGTGCTGAGGTGGGCGTAGATGCCGTACTTGTGGCGGATATTCCCCTGCTAGCAAAAAAGGATTACGTTCAAGCCGCCAAAAAATATGGCATTCGGCCGGTGTTTATTTGCCCTCCGAATGCAGATGAGAAAACAGTTCAAGGTGTGGCAAAAAATAGCGAAGGTTACACATATTTAGTTTCTCGTGCAGGTGTAACAAGTGCCGAAAATCAAGCGCATTCGACAAATTTAGATACGCTTATTGAACAACTGAAAGCGCATAATGCCCCCCCTATCTTGCAAGGATTCGGCATCGCACAACCTGCACAAGTAAAAGAAGCCTTAAAACTTGGAGCAGCGGGCGCAATTTCAGGTTCTGCAACCGTAAAAATTATTGAACGAAATTTGGATAATCATACAAAATGTTTATCTGAACTGGCTGAATTTGTTCAATCAATGAAAGCGGCGACAATCTAACTATCCATAAAAAAACCGCATATAAAACGTGCGGTTTTTCGTTTGATCTATAAAGCTCATCGTATTTAAACTGAGCTTACTTATGCAACCAAATTTCCAATAACAATCGGGTCGGATTTTCTAGGTGCTCTTTAATTGCTACTAAAAATTCAATGGATAATAGTTGTGATAAATAATGTCTTCGCTGCCAATCAATGCATTGACTTCCGAATAACATTTTAAGGCTTCGACCATCGCTTTTATGGAGAAAGAAATAAAGTTCGATCACACATCCTGTTGTTTTCAAATTGTTTGCGTAAATTCATAATTGCATATCTACTTCAAGTCGGGAGCATTACGGTGCTGTTTTGGGGGGCGAGTAACCGTTCGGCAGTGCGTTTGCATAAACGGGTCATCGGTACATGTTTTTCTGCACACGGTAGATAATCGCTAGATCCTTGGTAACCCCTTTGCAGACAACAAAGATAACGAAAATAACCTCAACGCCTTGAATCTACCCAATTCCCTGAAAATAGCATATAATTCACTGCTCATAGTAAGTTTAGGCAACGATTATATTTGAAATCAATCCGATAAAATGTAGATCTGCAAGCGGGTTCAGACAGCACAGAAGCCCAAGATTGGACGGAAATGCTGTTAAACGTGTATTTACATAGAGCGGAAAGTAAAGGCTTTAAAACCTGACGGCGATGTCTCCGGTATTAAATCCGCCACAATTCGAATGTCCGATGAATATGCTTTCGGCTGGTTAAGAACCGAAAACGGCATACACCACTTAATACGGAAGGCCCGTTTGATTCCAACAACCGTCGTCATACCTCTTTTAGCGGCACTTTCGTTTATCCTAAAACTGATGAGGATATTGAGATCAACCCGGCAGATTTACGTATTGACACGTATTTAGCCTCCTTTGTCGATGCTCTGTACATCAGCAAAACCAAAAGTGCGGTCAGAATTGTCCACATTCCGAGCGGTATCATCGTGCAATGCCGAAACGACCGTTCGTAACACAAAAATAAAGAGCAATGGATGAAACAGCCGGAGCAGCAGAATCTGCTTATACGCTTAGGACGGCGGTCGTATCAAAAGCTTACGCACAGACGTTGAAAGCCACAATACACAAGCCGTACCGGACAGTGATCTTGATCGTTTTATTGAAGCAAGTTTAAAAGTTAGGACTATAAGGCGCTTAATTATTCTAATGACACATAAAAACCTAATAAACGTTATGCAACAAATAGATTATAAATCCCTTCGATTACTTGATTTGATTATTAAAGAACAAGGCTTCGAAAAAGCATCAAATAAATTAAATATTACCCAATCTGCCGTATCCCAACGGATTAAACAACTTGAAAATGATTTTGGCGAGCTATTGGTAACTCGTACAGTTCCGCCAAAACCGACCGAATTAGGGAAAAAGTTATTAAAACTGCTTTATCACGTTAATTTATTGGAACACGATATTTTTGATAACGGTGGGTTAAATATTGAGAGTATTCCGCTGTCAATTAATGCCGATTCACTTGCCACTTGGTTTCTACCGGCAATCCAAGACATCTTGACCGATCCAACTTTACGTCTGAATATTAAAATTGAAGACGAAACCAAAACCTTGGATAGTTTAATCTCCGGAGATGTTGTTGCTGCCGTCAGTACTTATTCCAAGCCTATTATCAATGGAAAATGTGATTACATCGGTTCATTAGATTATATTTTGGTTTCTTCGCCAAATTTTGCAGAAAAATATTTTCCTCATGGGGTTAATAAAGAGGCTTTACTTAAAGCTCCGATTGCAACTTTCTCTCAATCTGTTGATCAACATCATATTTTTTTACAGGAATATTTTGGCATTAGCCCGGGCAATTTAGTCAGCCATGTTGTCCCTTCATCTGAAGCTTATATTCAACTTATTTTACAAAATTCTGTTTGTTGTATGATTTCCAAACAACAAATTCGTAATGAATTAGCGAAAGGAAAAATTATCAATTTATTACCTGAATTAGTCCAGCATAAAAAGCTCTATTGGCACCGATATAATTTAGAATCGGAATCCATTAAAAAACTCAGTGTTTGTATTAAAGAAAAAGGAACATTGTTATTATAATAATAGCCCGATTGAATCAAACGTCAATCGGGCTATTCTATTATATTAAACTACATCGATAAGACTTTGACTTTATAACGTCCGTCATCTTGCCGATAAGCACCGTGAATATCCGTTTCAAAGCCCGGATAGTGAGATCCGATTTCACACAACATCATTAAGAAATCTAAAATAGATCGGCTTTCTTCAGTAATCATCTCTCCCGGCATAACTAAAGGAACTCCCGGCGGATACGGAAGAATCATATTTGCATTGACTTTACCAATCATATCCTCCAAATAGCAGTCTTCTATTTTGCCATTTAATTCTAGTTGGAAAGCATTATTTGGCGTCATTACCATTTTTGGCAACACTTCAAACGCATTAAACATCAAATTTGGTAACTGATGTTTACAGATTAATTGATGAATACCCCGTGCTAATTCTTGGATTGACATATTCGCATAAAAATGCGGATCTTGTGCATAAATTTCTGGCAAGACCTTTTTGACACATAAATTAGCATCATACATTTCTTTGAACTCATTTAAGCCTTGTAGTAACCCCATTGCTTTCGTATCGTCAATACCGAAACTGAACAATACTAATAAATTATAAGGACCGGTTTTTTCAACAATAATCCCCCTTGAATCAAGGAATTTTGACACCAATGTTGCCGGAATTCCCGTTTCTTCCAATTCGCCGTTTTGATTCAACCCCGGCGTTAAAAGTGTTACTTTTATCGGATCAAGATACATATGTTGCGGATCAATATTATTAAAGCCATGCCACATACTTTCCGGCTCTAACTCCCAACATTCGATACAATCAATATTTTGAGGTTGCCAAACATCGAAGTACCACGAATCAATCGCCTGTTTATGATTTTTAATTACTTTTCTAAATTTGACTGCTCTTTCTATTGCATCTCGCATTAAATGCTTACCGTTATTCCCTTTCATCATTGCCGCTGCAACTTCAGTTGAAGCAACAATGCCATAATGCGGAGAGGTCGAGGTATGCATCATATAGGCTTCGTTAAAGGTTTCTTCATTTATATCACCTTTAATATGAATCATTGACGCTTGTGAAAACGCTGCCAATAACTTATGAGTTGATTGCGTTTCATAAATCACTTTATCCGGCACACTTATTCCACCCATACCGGTTTTTCCATTGTAAATCGGGCTAAAATTCGTATAAGGAACCCAAGCAGAATCAAAGTGAATCGATTTCACAGCCAAATTTTGCTTGATTTTATCCGTGTTATAAAACAAACCGTCATAAGTCGAATTCGTAATCACAGCATGTACAGGCCATTTAGCCCCTTTTATTTCAGCAATTTTTCGCTCAATTGATTGAGGTTCAAACTCTGATTCCGGAATACCTCCAAGTAATCCGTAAGCATTACGGGTTGGTTTAAGATAAATCGGGATCACATCACTCATCATCAGTAAGTGAGTTAAGGATTTGTGACAATTACGATCAATAAGAACCGTTTCCCCTGAAGGAACAGAATACATACCGACAATTTTATTGGCTGTCGATGTGCCATTCGTCACAATATAACTGCGATCCGCATTAAAAATATCAGCAATATATTTTTCCGCTTCTGCATGGGGACCAGAATGATCCAGTAAAGAACCCAATTCATTTATCGATACGGAAATATCGGATTTAAAACTGTTTTCACCAAAGAAATCATAAAAAATACTGCCTATCGGTGAACGTTGAAATGCTGTACCGCCCATATGACCAGGCGTGCAGAATGTATATTTACTTTCATTTACATAATGAAACAAAGCTTTGGTGAAGGGAGGAGTGATTTGATCAATATAATGCGAAATAGATTTGTCTATTTGTTTGATGACTTCCGTATGACTATACAAATTACTATCGATATATTGCACACAATCATCAATGACATCAAAATCAATTTCTATACCACTTTCGTTTTCCTTGACTACAAAAATCGGTAAATTTTCATTAATTTCAATAATTTTTTTCACCAACTGTTGATTTACAAAATCATCGTAGAAAAAATCTACCGTAAACAGAACCGCTGAAATTCGTGCGTTATTTTTTAATAAGGAAAGTAATTCTCCCTGTCCGGTTGTTTGAATAACGGCATAATGGCTATGTTCAATATGATTGCTAAGTTCATTAAGATATTTTGTTTCTTTATTGTGCCCGATTAAAATTGTTTTCATAATATGCTCCTTAGATTGATTGCGAATTAGATTGTTGATGCCCTAGTTTTTTTGCATAAAATGCAAAAATGGCTAATGAAACCAAAATCGTTGCAGTAATTTGATAATGTTCGGCACCAGCTAAAGCGATAAAACAAAATAAAATCGCCAGAATGGAAGCCAATAAACTTAATGTGCTTTTTGTGGTTACGCCTTCAAAACGAATTAAATTTATTGCGGAATAGAAATAAGGGAACATTGTCAACATAACGGCAATACTTGTTAGCTGAGTAAATAAATCTGCGGCATTCGAGCCGCTTGCACTCATTACCGTGAGTAACAACATAAGAATCGTCATCATTGTTGAAGCGGCAATCAGTCCTTTTCTTGGCACACCGTTACGATCGGTTTCACCAAAAACTTTAGGGAAATTTCCATCATTTGCTGCTCTTAAGCCGGCTTGACCAACCAACATCATCCAAGAACCTAAAGAAGTTAGACACGCAATCGCAGTAAAGGCAGAAACAAAAGGTGATGCCCATTCCCCTATAATTTTTGAAGCACTTAAAGCAAAAGGTGCTCCTGATGAAGCCACTTCCGCATTTGGAAACATACCGGCAATCACTTGAGAAGCCATAACATACACGATACCAGCCAACCCGGTTCCCAATAACGTAGCGAGCGGAACTGTTCTTTGTGGATCTTTTACCAAACCACTACTGACTGAAGCTGATTCAACCCCGACAAACGCCCATAGACATAGTAAAACGGAATTAATCACAGCTTTGGAGGAATCCATTGATCCTTCAGCAATCCAGTTTGCTTGATAAATATCATGATCAAACCACGCCCAACCCAAAATCGCCGTACCAATAACCGGAATCAAAACTAAAATCAGACCAATTGAAGTTAATCGGCTAACCCAAGCTCCTCCCAGCAAATTCACAAATGTGAACAACCAAACTGCAACAATCGCCGCCATTGCTGCGGGGATAGGTTCATTTAATATAGGAAAGAAAACAGATGAATAAGCAACTGCCGTTATCGCAATCGCTAAATTACCAATCCAATTAGCGTGATAATACAAAATTGAAGTTTGATACCCCAACATTGGCGAAACTTCTCCAGCATAAGCAATCGGTCCGCCCTCTTGAGGATTTTTTGTACTCAGTCGCGCAAAAACATAAGCTAAAGCTAATGCTCCCAATGTTGCTATAACCCAACCGAAAATAGATATAGAACCTATTTTCGCTAAACTTGCGGGCAGCAATGCAATCCCGCTCCCCATCATATTACCTGCAACAACCGCTATACAGGTAAAGAGACCTATCTTTTTGGATGGACTCATAAGATCACCTCTTCTAAGAAAAAATTAACCCATTTAGATAATTGGAAATTCAAATTATCTAATAAGATTATTGATCTAATAAGATTAACTTATATTGATCTATATCATAAATTTTATTTATTTTTAATGAAAAATAATTAATTATTCTTATAATCAGAAGTGTAAACATCATGAAAAGGAGATAAATAAACAACGATTAAACTGATTTTCCCCCTACAGAACGCAGGAGATTGATTTATAACCACAAGGCTTCATGCTATTTAGATTGAATTTAGCCTGTGCTTATAATGGTAACCACTAACGGTATTTAAGGAGCAACATCAATGACAGAACAACAAACCCCAGAATTAGATTCTCAAGGAGAAATGGCGGTACGCCGCAAAAAACTCGCTGCATTACGAGCAAAAGGTAATCCATTTCCCAATACTTTTCGCCGCGATGCTTTAGCACAGGATTTACATCAACTCTATGATGACGTTGATGGCGAATCCCTAAAATCCCCTGAAATCAATGTCAAAGTCGCCGGGCGAATTATGACTCGTCGCATTATGGGAAAAGCCACTTTCGTGACGCTGCAAGATGTCAGCGGACGTATTCAACTTTATATCGCCCGTGATAACCTCGCCGAGGGTGAATATGCCGAAAACGTAAGCAACTGGGATTTGGGTGATATTGTCGGTGTAAGCGGTACATTATTTAAAACCCAAACCAACGAATTGAGCGTGCGTTGCAACCAAGTTGAGCTACTGACCAAAGCACTTCGTCCGTTGCCGGAGAAATTCCACGGCTTATCGGATCAGGAAACTCGTTATCGCCAACGTTATCTTGATTTAATTTCCAACGAACAATCCCGTCGTACTTTTATTATTCGTTCTAAAGTCGTTGCCGGTATTCGCGAATATTTTATCGGTAAAGGTTTCTTAGAAGTGGAGACCCCAATGTTACAAGTGATCCCCGGCGGTGCATCTGCATGTCCGTTTGTTACCCACCACAATGCCCTTGATGTGGATATGTATTTGCGTATTGCTCCGGAACTTTATCTTAAACGCCTTGTGGTCGGCGGGTTTGAGCGAGTATTTGAACTTAATCGAAATTTCCGCAATGAAGGGATTTCCATTCGCCACAATCCTGAATTTACGATGTTGGAATATTACCAAGCCTATGCGGATTACCACGATTTAATGGATAACACCGAAGAATTATTGCGTAAATTGGCATTAGATATTTTAGGCACAACCATTGTCCCTTACGGTGAATATGAATTTGACTTCGGCAAACCGTTTGAACGTATTACAATGCACGATGCCATTCTGAAATATGGTGGTGATAAAGGTATTGTCAAAGATGATTTATACGATTTCGAGCGAGCCAAAGTCATTACGGAAAAATTGGGGATTGACGTGCAAAAATCTTGGGGCTTGGGCAACTTAGTCAATGTGATTTTTGAAGAAGTGGCAGAACATCATTTAATTCAGCCGACTTTCTTAATGGCACACCCGGCGGAAATTTCTCCATTGGCACGCCGTAATGATGAAAACCCGGAAGTCACCGATCGATTTGAATTATTTATCGGCGGACGTGAAATCGGTAACGGTTTCTCCGAATTAAATGACGCTGAAGATCAAAATCAACGCTTTGATGATCAAGTTGCTGCTAAAGAAGCCGGCGATGATGAAGCGATGTTTAAAGATGACGATTTTGTTGTGGCACTTGAACATGGTTTACCGCCAACCGCCGGCGAAGGCTTGGGTATCGACCGTTTGGCAATGTTATTCGCCAATGTACCGTCCATTCGAGATGTCATTCTTTTCCCAGCAATGCGAACCAAATAAAAGCGATAAATAACAATCCTCACATAACCCGTGCGGATTGTTATTTTACTTTAAGTAAAAACAGTTTCTCTCAAACTAGAAGCAAAGAAACCTTCATCTACTTGTAATTAAAATATGTTAAAAATTGACCGCACTTTCGTAAGGTTTGGGCGCATCACTTTGATACGGTTAATGCGGTACTCGTGAGGAGATTAGGTAATGTTCTGTCAATATTTATTGTAGATACTACATATCCAGTGTCTTTTAATGATTTTATGTCTTCTAGGTATAAAGCACCAAAATTTTGTCTTTTGGCAAAATTAATAGTTTGTTGATATAAAAGGTTATTTATTTGCATAACATTTTCCCTTAAACCTTTAGTAACAAAATTGTTACATTTAGATTCTATACTAAAATATTCTTAGTTCTTCCTAAAGCTCTAAAAAAATTATAAAAAAACAGACACTCTCAATACTTCCTGCCTATCAAAATTTAATTATTGATAGTTATATATTATCCATTTGATAGATTGCTAAATTTTTAAGCCAAATTATAATCCTAAACGAAATTTACTTACTCTTAACTATTTGGAGAAATGCCTATGTCAGCAAAATGCCCATTTGATCACAAAACCTTAACCACTGCAGCGGGTAGCCCTGTTGTAGATAATGACAACACGATGTCAGCAGGTCCACGTGGTCCTTTATTATTACAAGATGTATGGTTTCAAGAGAAACTTGCCCACTTCGCACGTGAGCGTATTCCTGAGCGTGTAGTTCACGCTAAAGGTTCTGCCGCTTACGGTACTTTCACGGTTACCCAAGACATCACTAAATATACCAAAGCTGCTGTTTTCAAACCGGGTACACAAACTGAAGTATTATTACGTTTTTCAACTGTAGCGGGTGAGCGTGGGGCTGCCGATGCAGAGCGTGATGTGCGTGGTTTCTCATTAAAATTCTATACCTCACAAGGTAACTGGGACTTAGTGGGCAACAATACACCGGTATTCTTCATTCGTGATCCACTAAAATTCCCGGATTTTATTCACACTCAAAAACGTAATCCGCAAACTAACTTGCGTGATGCTAACGCTGCGTGGGATTTCTGGTCTCGCCACCCTGAATCAATGCACCAAATTATGACGTTATTCTCTGACCGTGGTATTCCACAAACATTACGTCATATGAATGGTTACGGTAGCCACACTTATAGCTTTGTCAACGAAGCGAATGAGCGTTTCTGGGTGAAATTCCATTTCAAAACCCAACAAGGCCATAAATTCTATACCAACGAAGAAGCGGCAAAAGTTGTAGGCGAGAACCGTGAGTCTAGTCAACAAGATTTGTTTGAGTCCATTGAGCGTGGTGAATTCCCACGTTGGACAGTACAAGTCCAAATTATGCCGGAAGCCGATGCTCACAAACATAACTATGCATTTGACTTAACCAAAGTATGGCCACACGCTGATTACCCAGTGATCGAAGTGGGTGTGTTAGAATTAAACCGTAATCCGCAAAACTACTTTGCAGAAGTTGAACAAGCTGCCTTTGCACCAAGCAACATCGTACCGGGAATTGGTTTCTCACCGGATCGTATGTTACAAGGACGCTTATTCTCTTACCAAGATGCACAGCGTTACCGCTTAGGTGTGAACCATCACCAAATCCCGGTGAATGCACCAAAATGCCCATACCACACTACACATCGTGATGGAGCAATGCGTGTAGATCACAACGGCGGCACAAACCCTAATTACGCACCAAACCGTTTTGAAACTTATGTGCCAACCCACGATCAAGTTCCACTCCAAATTGAACGTGAAGCGGCTCACTTTAACTTCCGTGAATATGATGAGGATTATTACTCACAGCCGGCTGCGTTATACAATATCTTCACTTGTGAAGAAAAAGACCGCCTAGCGGCTAACTTTGCGGCAGGTCTTTCAGGTGTAACCGTACCGGAAATTGTGGAAAGACAATTAGCGCATTTTGAAAAAGTAAACACAGAATTAGCGAATGCAATTCGTAGCAAATTAGCTAAATAATAAAATTAAATGCCAAGGTATGAAAACCTTGGCATTTTTTATATATCTAATCATAGCTTGTTCAAGCTAAATTCGGATAATAATTTGACCGCACTTTTACACTAGTTTTGTGGATTCTTTTTCTAATCCCAACGTAATCGCCAGTGTTTGCACTAATGTCATTGTCGAGCATTGAGAACGAAATCCCAGCACTTGTGCTTCTTTAATAATAAAAGAAATATCACTAAAAGTAAGCAAAGGGCTAATTTGGCTATCCGTAATCGCAATTTGTCTTACTCCTTTCTTGGCGGCAATGCTGGCAATATTTAAGGTTTCATCCGCATAAGGTGAAAAACTGATAACAACAATAACGTCGCCCTCTTTAACCTGACTAAGCTGTTCATCAAACATTCCCCCTAATCCATCAATCACAAAAGAACGACAATCTAAATGTAGTAGGGCATAATTGAAATAGCAAGCGACACTAAAAGAACGTTTCAATCCAATAACAAAAATATTATTGGCTTGATTTAAAATTTTTGCCGCAGCACGAAGCTGTTGGGTATCGGTATTGGCTGCGAGCTGCTGAAGTGCGAGCCCATTGGCTTGAGAAAAAATAGATAAAATATTTTCAGCCGAGTTATTATGCTGCTTATTAAGTTTGTGGGAAAGTTGTAACCGTTCCGTATAATTGGTGGTTTTTTCCATAAGATTTTCCCGAAAGATCTGTTTCATTTCATTAAAACCGGAAAAACCAAACTCTGCAGCAAAGCGAATAAGGGTTGAAGGTGGGACATTAGCCTTTTCAGAAATAACGGCTACCGTATCAAAAACAATACTATCGCCGTTATCTAAAATATATTGAGCAACCTGCTTCAAACGTTTACTTAAACTATCATAACGTAATCGAATTTTATTTTGCAGATCTTTTAATTGCGTATTTTCTTCCATATTTACCTTTATAACCGATTGAACGGAAAGGACTATCGTCAATAATAAAAAGAAGAGTGATTTTCTACTTTTTTATTCACGACTATGCCGATGTCTCTTAATAATGCCCAAACAATGAGCAACCATTTTATATCAATATATTTTTTTAATAAAATCAAATCGCTGTTTTAATATATTTTTATTCAACACAAAAGACATATCGCATTCTATTTCCGATATTATGCGGTGATTACAGAATTTGTTATTTTTTAGAAACGGACATGACTGCCTAAATCTTCTTATTAATTTAACACCAATGGAGCCTATCAACATACATTCGGCTACATTGGTGTTCTCTGACTATTTTTCAAATTTTTTGGCATATTCAGAGGTATTTATCCAACTATGATCTTTCTCCCAACTAAAACGCCATTGTCTTACGGGCCCTGCCATCACATTTAGATAGTAATTATTATATCCTGCTATTGTTGCAACAGGGTGATAGCCTTTCGAAACTTGCACAACATCACCATCATAAACCGCCATACATTCATCTAAAGATCTATCATCAGTATAAACCCGCTGCAATGCAAAACCTTGTGGCGGATCAAAACGATGATAATAAGTTTCTTCCAAATAAGTTTCCTGATCTGAATTTTTCTGATCGTGTTTATGGCTTGGAAAAGAACTCGTGCAACCTTCATCCGTAAAAACCTCAACAACTAATAACGCATCAGCCGCTTCTGCTTCGGGCAAAATGTTATGGACCAAACGTTTATTATTGCCATACCCTCTTTTTTCAACGCTTATCTGTTCCGGCGTAATTAAACGTACAGGTAAATTCCCTTGGCTTGGTGCCCGACATACGGCAATTTCTGCTTCGGTATCAGCGGTGATATGAATAATTCGGTTATGCGGTACATAAACCGCATAAGGTGGAATTTTTTCGAAAGGTGTCATCCGATTACCGATTTTATGAAATGTTTGCTCTGCAACGGTTACACTGACTTTCCCGGCAATCATCACTAAACAGACTTCGGTTTTTTCAGTATCTAAAACTAAATTTTGCAGGTTTTTTAGATGATACATTTCAAAACCGACATATTCCCATTTAGCACTTTCCGGTGTAATTTTTTGTACTTCACCATTTTCTAAAGGGGCGTTTTTTCTGGATTTTGACAATAAATAACTCATATTTTCTCCTTACTTACTGAATATTCAAAATCATACGCTTTTAAACAAATTGGTCTAGAACATTTTTCCAAAAATTAGATCCAGCTCACAAAATGAAATTTTTATTTCAAAAAATGGTTCTTGATATTGATTTATTGAAATAAATATTTTACTTTGTATAAAGTCAGTATAGCTATTTCACTAATTAAGTTAAGGAGCAAATGATGGAAACCGTGCATAATTTTATTAATGGTAAACAAGTGGAAAGCCAAGGCGAAAGTGTTTGGCCTATTTTTAACCCTGCAACCGGTGAACAAATTCGCCAAGTCCGAATGAGTACGGCAGAAGAAGTAAATGCAGCCACAGAAGCTGCCTATAACGCTTTCCCTGCTTGGGCGGCGACTTCTCCACTCAGACGGGCTAGAATTTTATTTAAATTTAAAGAATTATTACAACGAGACTGGGACACGTTGGCACGCTTAATCACTGAAGAACACGGAAAAGTTTATTCGGATTCCTGCGGAGAACTGACTCGTGGATTAGAAGTAGTAGAATTTGCTTGTGGTATTCCTCATTTATTAAAAGGTGAATTTTCAGAACAAGTCGGCAAAGGGATCGATATTCATTCAAGTATGCAACCTCTAGGAGTAACGGTTGGTATTACGCCTTTTAACTTTCCTGCTATGGTGCCAATGTGGATGTTTCCTATTGCTTTAGCTTGCGGGAATACCTTTATTTTAAAACCGGCAAAAGCCGATCCTTCTTTATCCATTCGTTTAGCGGAATTACTAAAAGAAGCCGGCTTACCTGATGGTGTATTTAATGTTGTCCATGGTGATCGTCAAGATAATGAAATTTTATTACGTGATCCGAGGGTACAAGCCGTCAGCTTTGTTGGTTCAACCACCGCAGCAGCCCATGTACATAAAATCGGTTCGGAACACGGAAAGCGGGTTCAAGCGCTGGGAGCAGCGAAAAATCACGGATTAGTGATGCCTGATGCCGACATTGATACAACGGTAAATGCCATTTTAGGTGCTGCATTTGGTGCAGCCGGTGAACGCTGTATGGCCCTACCTTTAATTGTAACAATTGATGATGAAACGGCAGATAAATTAGTTGCCGCTCTTAAGCCGAAAGTAGAAAATTTACGCTTTGGTCCGGGAATAACACCGGAAGGTGAAAAAGAAATGGATTTCGGCCCCTTAATAACCCAACAACATTTAGACAATGTTACCCGTTACATTGACATAGGGATTGAAGAGGGGGCTACTCTACTTGTTGACGGACGAGGTAAAAAACCGGAGGGATACGAAAAAGGCTATTTTATCGGCGGTACCCTATTTGACAATGTAACACCGGATATGACGATTTATAAAGAAGAAATTTTTGGTCCGGTTTTAGGAGTTGTTCGGGCAAATAGCTTTGAACACGCAATGAAGTTAATTAATGAGCATCCATTTGGCAACGGCACGGCAATCTTTACTGCCGATGGCGGAACTGCTCGCGAATTTGCTTATCATGTACAAGCCGGTATGGTCGGCGTTAATGTACCGATTCCTGTTCCAATGGCATTCCACTGTTTTGGTGGTTGGAAACATTCTGCATACGGAGCATTGAATGTATATGGAACGGACGGCGTGCGTTTTTATACGAAGATGAAAACCGTTACAACACGTTGGCCGAATAAATTCACCTTAGAAAATGCTGCTTTCAGTATGCCTACGCTATAAGTGCGGTCGAAATAAAGGAAGATTTTTAAGTCTTCCTTTTTTCTTATTTCTCGTATTTATTTTCGTAAAATTTATCACTTTAGTTTATTAAATATGATCAATTTATATTGATGATAACTTTAATAAGGAGTTAACGATGGAAACGGTTCGTATCGGTTTAATCGGTACCGGGTATATAGGACGCTGCCATGCTATTGCTTACGCTCAAGCCCCGACAGTATTCGATTTAGAAGCAAAATTAGAGCGGGAATATTTGGCAGAAATTACGCCTGCATTAGCGGCACAAAAAGCAAAGGAATTTGGCTTTAATCGCTCAACGGGAAATTGGTTTGATGTTGTGCAAGATCCGAATGTTGATGTTATTGATATTTGTACGCCTAATTTTCTACATAAAGAAATTGCACTCGCCGCAATGGCACATGGCAAACATATTTACTGTGAAAAACCCCTCGCATTAACCTCAGCTGATGCTAAACAAATGTATGAAGCGGCTGAAAAAGCAGGCGTGAAAACGTTAGTTGGATTTAATTACATTAAAAATCCGACTACACAGCTGGCGCGAGAAATTATAGCGAATGGAGAAATCGGAGAAATCGTGCATTTCTACGGCACGCATAACGAGGACTATCTCGCTAACCCAAACACACCTTTAGATTGGCATTGTCTTACTGCAAAAGCAGGATTAGGCGCATTAGGTGATTTAGGTGCACATATCGTGCAAATGTCACAATATCTATTAGGTAGCGATATTAAAGAGGTAATCGGCGATAAGCAAACCGTTATTCCACAACGCCCTAATTCAAAAAATCTTACGGAATATTTACCTGTAGAGAATGAAGACCAAGCAACGGCAATGCTCCGTTTTGCAAATGGTTGTATGGGAACAATTGAAACATCACGCATTGCCTGCGGTAGGAAAATGGGGCTTAGCTATGTGATTACCGGCACCAAAGGCACAATCAGTTACACACAAGAACGAATGGCGGAATTAAAACTTTACTTGCATGAGGCCCCCCGGCACGTCAAGGTTTTAAAACTATTTTGACCGGGCCCTTACATCCCGATTATAAAAACTTTTGTATCAGTGCGGGTCATGGAATCGGTTTTAATGATCAAAAAACCGTTGAAATTCGAGATCTCATTCTCGGTATTGCCCGCAATAAAACGATGTATCCGGATTTTTATGAGGGATTTAAAGTTTCCCGTGTATTAGATGCGATCGCACTTTCCTGCCGACAAAAACGTTGGGTTATGGTTGATGAATTGGGTTGAGTTTAATTAATTCCGGATTATCTATTCTAAAACGGTAATTCAAAAAATTGCCATTCTTTCATCTTACAACAAGAAAAAATGAAGGTTAATTCAGAAAAAATGAGATCTATTTCACATAATTATAACATCATTGTTGTGTGGTTTTATTTGCTATGCTACATTCAAAAAATGAAATAAAAAATTCATTATTTCATATTTTGAAATTTATATTCGTGAAAAGTGGTCGGTAATATAGCGGTATTTCAATCATCTTATTTTATCTTTTACATCAAGGAGTAATTTATGAAAAAGACATTATTAACGCTATTATGCGCAGGTATATTATTCTCATCACAGAATGCAATAGCCAAAAATCTCGTGATTGGTGCGCCTATGCAATCTTTTGCGGATAAATGGCAAACCTACTTACAAGATGCGATTCGTGATTTTGATGCGCAGCATGATGATGTTGAAATCAAACTTTCTGATGCAAATAGTGATCCTGCCCGTTTATTAAATGATGTCGAAACCTTTATCGATCAAAAAGTCGATGCACTTTTAGTCGTACCAACAGACCCCAACATTGTCAAAGTCATTGCCCGTAAAGCCAAAAAAGCCAATATTCCGCTTATCATCGTTAATCGTAAACCTAATGATGAAGATATGCACTTAATCACCAGTTTTGTAGGCTCTGATGAATTGGAAGGGGGACGTATCCAAGCTGATTTTATTGTTAATCAACTGAATGGAAAACCGGCTGAAAGCATTATTTTACTCGGCATTTTAGGCTTAGATGCAACGACAAAACGTACTCAAGGTAACAAAGAAGTATTTAAAAAGCATAGCAATATTAAAGTGATTGCAGAACAAGAAGGCAAATGGGAGCGCGATCGCGGATTACAAATCGCCGAAAATTTAATTGCCGCAAATAAGAACTTAAACGTGATTGTCAGCAACAATGACGAAATGGCAATCGGTGCGATATTAGCCAGCCGTAAACTCGGATTAAAAGACGATGATGTACTCATTGTCGGGCTTGATGCCACACCGGACGCACTTGAATATCTCGGTAAAGGGCTAGACGCAACGGTTTATCAGTCTGCTATCGGTCAAGGTACAACCGGTGCAGAAATCGCTTATGCAGCGGCTAAGGGTGAACAAGTGCCACATGTTAAATGGGTGCCTTTTGAATTAGTTACTCCGGATAAAAAAGCGGAATATCAAGCAAAATATAAGAAATAACACGGAATATTAAGGTGGTTACACGCCGCCTTAATAAAAAACTACTCAAAAAATTACCGCACTTTATGACAGAAATATTGATCACAAGTGAAGGAGTAACAAATGGATTCAAACCGTTCCCCTTATATCTTAGAAATGCGCCGCGTGTCTAAAACCTTCCCCGGCGTTAAAGCGCTGGATAACATTAATCTAAAAATCAAGTGTGGTACTGTACATGCTCTAATGGGTGAGAATGGTGCAGGAAAATCCACGTTAATGAAAATTCTTTATGGCATTTATATCCCGGATGCCGGCGGCGAATTAATTTTAGACGGAAAGCCCTTCAATCCACACCGACCTATTGATGCCATTCGTAACGGGTTAACCATGGTTCCGCAAGAAATCTCACCGGCTGCCAATTTAACTATTGCAGATAATTTTTATCTAGGACGTGAAATTACCACGAAAAAATTCTTTTTAAACCAAAAAGAAATGGATAAAAGAGCGGCAGAAATTTTGGCTGAGTTAGGCGTACCTATGGATGTTACTGCAAAAATGTCCGATGTTTCCGTTGCAAAAGCACAATTAGTGGCAATTGCTACCGCTGTATCTAATGACGCCAAAGTAATTATTATGGATGAGCCTACTACAGCCTTGACTGAAAATGAGGTAGAGCAACTTTATAAAATCATTGATAAGGTAAAAAGCCGTGGTATTGCCATTATTTTTATCTCTCATAAACTAGACGAAGTTTTTCGTGTGTCAGACGAAATCACCGTGATTCGTGACGGACAATATATTGATACGAAACCGATTACTGATGTAACAAAAGAGCAGCTGATTTCAATGATGGTTGGTCGGGATATGTCAGAAATGTTCCAACGCGAGGATTTACAACCATCAGATGAGGTTGTCATTGAAATTAGAGATCTTTGTCGAAAAGGACATTATCAAAATGTGAATTTTTCTGTCCATAAAGGGGAAATCTTTGGTATTGCCGGTCTTGTTGGGGCAGGACGTTCTGAAATTGTCGAAGGATTATTCGGTTATAAACCGGCAGATAGCGGTGAAATTTATATTCACGGAGAAAAAGCCAATATAAAAACCCCGCTTGATGCAATGAAACACAAAATCGGTTTTGTTACAGAAGATCGCAAATTAACCGGGCTTTTCCTAAATCTAAGCATTACCGACAATATGATTATGCCTGAAATGTCGCCGTATTTAGAACACTTCCTCCTCTCCGACCAAAAAGCACAAAAAACCGCTTACGAACAAAAAGCAAAATTAAAAATTAAAGCACCTAATGTTGATGTGATTACCAATAACTTATCCGGTGGAAATCAGCAAAAAGTCTTATTAGCACGATGGTTATTATTAGAACCGGATATTCTTATTCTCGATGAACCGACAAAAGGGATTGATGTGGGGGCAAAGGCAGAACTCTATAAATTAATGGTGGAATTAGCCAAACAAGGAAAAAGTATCATTATGATTACTTCGGATATGCTTGAATTACTGTCAATGAGTGATCGTGTAATGGTTATGCATGAAGGGAAACAAGTAGGCATTATTCCTCGAACAGAATTAACTCAAGAGCGTGTTTTAGCACTGGCTTCAGGTTGATTATTCCATTGTTAAAGATTCAATTTAATTGCTAAACATTTCAAAATAAGGACGTAATTATGTCAAATCCTACCTTAAAGAAACTGTTAAATACCTACGGAATGGTGCTAATTCTAATTCTATTATTTTTGAGTTTATCAATTTCAATAGATGGTTTTTTCTCTGCGCGTACGATATGGAGTATTATTGAGCAAGTTTCTATGTTTGGAATTATTGCTATTGGCGTAACTTTCATTATTATCACCACAGGAATTGATCTTTCATCAGGTTCTGTTGTGGCACTCACAGCAGTATTATCCGCCTCTATTGTTACGGGCGGCGATTCGGTTACTGCCGCATTAATCGCCTTTGGAGCATCAATCTTACTTGGTGCGGCACTTGGTGCAGTTAACGGAGGTTTAACTGCAATCGGCGGTATTCCGCCATTCATTGCCACATTGGGTATGATGATTATCGCTCGCGGTGCTGCTCAGCTTTATTCTGATGGCCGCCCGATTGATGCTTCATCAGAGGCGTTTACTTGGATTTCGGATGTCAGTATTTTTAGCTTACCGGGTTTGGTATTGCTATATATTATCATTGTTATAGGATCACATATTTTACTTAGTCGCTCGACCTTTGGACGTCACGTCTATGCCGTAGGAGGCAATTTAAATGCGGCGAAAATCTGTGGTATTAATACGACTAAAACGTTAATTTGGGTTTATATACTTGGAGGTGCGTTATCAGGATTAGCCGGGGCGTTATTGGCTGCACGAACTTATGCCGGTAACCCTTCATACGGGCTTTCTTGGGAACTGGACGCAATTGCCGCCGCTGTAATTGGCGGTGTATCGCTCAGTGGTGGTTTCGGTACTATTCCAATGTGTGTGATAGGTGCATTAATTATCGGAACAACGAATAAAGGGCTTAATATGCTCGGCGTAGATCCCTACTGGCAGCAAATTGTAAAAGGCGGAATTATTGTTGTGGCAGTATTATTGGATACTTTAAAACGTCGTAAAAAAAGTTAGCTACTCTATTTCCCCCTTACACTACCTCTATTAAAGCAAATATCCCGATTATTTATTACCGGGATATTTTTTTATTAGGTAACCTTGAATATTCTTACCTAGAATTTAAACTGACCTAAAAATTTATTGTATGAGTAAATTAGCCCCTCTCCCTTAAAAATTAAAAGTGCGGTAGAAAAACTGCAGAATTATGCTGCATTTGCACAAGACATCGTAGATACCATCGATCCCGTAGGGGGCAAATTTTTGCCCACCTTTCTAATTACAATATTTCAATGATGGGCAACCAGTTGCCCCACTACCCTAAGAAATATCAAAGCTCTGTGTACAATTGATACCTAATACCGGAAAAACATTGCAAATTTTGACCGCACTTTAAGATAAATGAAGAGAATCCGAGTATCAAATGATTAGCATATCATTGTAGGCTGTTTATACTCACTTAACTTGGGTTGTCTAGATAAAAAAACATCCTCTCTTTTGAGAAGATGTTCATTGTTTTTTTGAAGTATCAATTTTTACGATTTCGCCATAAATGAATTAAGCGTCGGTAGCGTTCTGAAACCGCCTTGATGAGTTGTTGATCATCAATTTTTTCCGCTAACCAATCTGCCGAAGGCTGTCCGAAAATCGTTCTGCCTACAGCAAACCCTTTCACTAACGGCGCATTTGCAGAATGTTTAAATACTTCTTCAAAATGCGACTCCGGTGCATCTAATCCGAGGATAAGAATGCCACGGCAATAAGGATCATATTTTTCAATAATATGGCTGATAGATTGCCAGGTTTCAGCTGAAACACCCGGTAGCTTCCACCAGTCAGGCTTGATGCCGATTTGATAAAAATGTTCTATCATATCAGCATAATATCGTTCGTTTTGTTCCATATCTGCGGGCAAAATGATTTCTAATAAAAGTTCATGTCCGGTTCTACAGCAGGCTTGGTAAATTTCTTTGAGTTTATCATCTTGCGCGGATTTTAAATCGGTATTATCAGCCGGGTGGTAAAACACAAGGCATTTCACGATATGTTCTAATGGCCATGAAATTAATTGGCTCCCCAAATCACCATGTTCTAATGCCAATGGGCGAGAAGAAGGCAATTCAATAGGACGGCCAATCCACCATTTTTTACCGGTAATTTCATTTAATGCGGCTTGTCCGAATGTCGTATCGGCTAAAATTCCGGATTGATTCGGTGCAAGCCCCTCCTGTTGTGCGGTTTGTTCTGCCGCTTTTAACAACAAATTTTTAAGTTTTGAAATTTGTTTCAAATTCGCACCGCACTTTTCAGCCATTTCAATTAATTGTTTGCGATGATCAAATGCAAAAATACAGAGGTTATCCCATTGGGTTTTACGGGTCGTTACGCGATGTAGATGATTAAGTTTTTCATCTAAATCCGGACGTAATACGGATTCAGCTCGGGATAAATAATCATCCAACTCAATTTTAGTCGGCATAGCCGGCGCACAACCATGACGGGAAACAACCAAGGCTCCACAAGCATTGGCATAACGACAGCATTGTTCCCAGCTTTCACCATTAATGTAACCGCGTAATAAGCCTGACATAAAGGCATCTCCGGCACCGAGCACATTAAGCACTTCAACTCGAACTCCGTAAACATTTAAACCGCCATCTAAATCATCGGAAATTTCGGATTCAAAAACAGAGCACCCCTGTGCCCCACGTTTACATACTAAGACGGCTTTACTTACTTGACGAACGTTTTTCAATGCCGTTAATGTATCGGTTGAGCCGCCGGCAATATGAAACTCTTCTTCCGTACCGACAATCACATCAAAATGATGTAACACTTCCTGTAATGATTTTGTGACAGCGGTGGAATCAATATAACGTGTTTCTCCGTCACCTAATGATGTCAAGCCCCACAGAACCGGGCGATAATCAATATCCAGCAGGCGTTTGGTATGATTACGTCCTGCATATTCCAATGCCGTAAGCACCGCTTCACGTGTATTGGGATGTGATAAATGCGTTCCTGTAATCGCAAGTGCTTTTGCCGAGGCAATATAATCTTCAGTAAAATCTTCTTTAGTAATTGCCATATCGGCACAGTTATCACGATAGAAAATTAACGGAAACGTTTCTTGATCTTTGATACCGAGAATAACTAATGCCGTTAAACGATTTTTATCGGTAATTAAATGGCTGGTATCCACACCGACACGTTGTAACTCTTCACGTAAAAAACGTCCCATATGTTCATCGCCTACACGTGCCAGCATAGAAGATTTTACACCTTGAACCGCAGTACCATAGGCAACATTGCCTGAAGAGCCTCCCAAATATTTTGAAAAAGAGCCGGCATCCTCTAATCGAGCCCCAATTTGCCGGCTATATAAATCGACAGCAACACGACCAAGACAAATTAAATCAAGTGTTTTTTTAACGGTACTCATTGTTTCGTTCCTTATAGATGACTAATTTTTTCTATCCATTATTTCATATTCTACGCAAAATGAAATATAAATTTCATAAAATAATAAAATAAAATTAATATTCGTGATCGAGATCTCAAAAATCAAGTCAATTTTTTGTTTTAGTTATACGTATGTTTGGCAACATACTAATCATATAAGCATTTTCATTAAAATAAATCATTATGGTTTAAAAAATTTGATCGCTGTCACATAAATGAAATTTTCATTCTATTTTGTATTGAATTTGGTTTTGTTGTTCGTTTAAACTCCTGTGAGGAAAAAATCTTGTTTTATTGTTTAAAGGAGGTGGAGATGAAAACCGTTCGATTAACAGTGGCTCAAGCATTAATTAAGTTTTTGGATAATCAATATATTGAGTTTGACGGTAAGGTTACAAAATTTGTGGAAGGTATTTGGGCAATTTTTGGGCACGGAAATGTATTAGGACTAGGGCAAGCCCTAGAACAAGATTGTGGTGAGTTAATTTTACGCCAAGGACGTAACGAGCAAAGCATGGCACATGCAGCCATCGGCTTTGCCAAACAAAAGCACCGTAAGCAAATTTATGCTTGTACTTCTTCAGTAGGGCCCGGTGCAGCAAATATGATTACGGCTGCTGCAACCGCAACTGCCAATCGAATCCCTCTTTTACTGTTACCCGGTGATGTTTTTGCTACCCGCCAGCCTGACCCTGTTTTACAACAGATTGAACAGTCTTATGATCTCACAATAAGTACTAATGATGCATTTCGAGCCGTCAGTAAATACTGGGATCGAATCCAACGCCCGGAGCAACTGATGACCGCTTGTATCAATGCAATGCGGGTATTAACCGATCCCGCGCAAACAGGGGCGGTAACCCTTTGTTTACCTCAAGATGTGCAGGCGGAAGCCTATGATTTCCCGGATTATTTTTTACAAAAACGGATTCATCGTATTGAGAGAATATCGCCAACGGAATCAATGTTAAAAGCCGCATTGCAACTGATTTGCTCAAAGAAAAAACCACTTATTATTTGCGGCGGAGGCGTTCGTTATTCGGAAGCGGCGGAACAACTAAAAATCTTTGCCGAAACTTTCCACATTCCTTTTGGTGAAACACAAGCGGGGAAAAGTGCGGTCGTTTCCGAACATTTTTTTAACGTGGGCGGTATTGGAGAAACAGGTTGCTTATCAGCAAACTTATTAGCCAAAGAAGCGGATTTGATTATTGGTATTGGTACCCGCTATACGGATTTTACCACCTCATCAAAATGGATTTTTCAGCATCCGAATGTATCCTTCCTGAATATCAATATCGCCCGTTTTGATGCTTATAAACTGGACGGCATACAGGTTGTCGCAGATGCCAAAGAAACGTTAGAAAAATTGACCGCACTTTTACAGCAAAAAAATTATCTAGGGCAATGGGGAGAACAAATTGTCGTTGCCAAACAACAATTTGCGCAAGAATTAAATCGACTTAATCAGATTACCTATCAAGGCGAAAATTTTATTCCTGAAATTAACGACAGCCTCAATCAAGAAAAAGTTTTCGCCGAATTTATTGAATTAACCGGCTCTTGTTTAACTCAAAGCCGAGTTCTTGCTATTCTCAACGAACATTTAAGCGAACAAGACATCATTGTCGGTGCGGCCGGCAGTTTACCGGGTGATTTACAGCGAACTTGGCAAACTAAAGGGGAAAATACCTATCATTTGGAATACGGTTACTCTTGTATGGGCTATGAAATCAATGCCGCATTAGGTGTTAAGATCGCCGAACCGCAACGGGAAGTGTTCGCGTTATTAGGAGATGGCTCTTATTTGATGTCTCACTCTGAATTAGTAACTTCTATTCAAGAAAATAAAAAGATCAACGTCATTTTATTCGACAATATGGCAAACGGCTGTATCAATAACTTACAGATCGGACAGGGGATGAAGAGTTTTGGTACGGAATTTCGTTTCCGCAATCCGCACTCTCAGCAACTGGACGGCAACCTTATACCGATAGATTTTGCAATGAATGCGGCTGCCTATGGTTGTAAAACCTATAAAGTAACAACCGAAGATGAACTGCGCACCGCCCTACTTGATGCCAAACAGCAACGGGTTTCTACGCTTATTGATATAAAAGTATTACCTAAAACAATGGTACACGGCTATGGCAGTTGGTGGCACGTTGGTGTTGCCGAAGTTTCTGAGCGTCCTGAAGTTCAACAAGCTTATGAAAATGCGTTACAACAGCGCAAAAAAGCCAGACGTTATTAATGCAAAATTCCACTAAATAATGAGGATCAATGATGAAAGCTGAAAATATCAAATTAGGGATCGCCCCTATTGGTTGGACAAATGATGATTTGCCGGAATTAGGCAGCGAAAACACATTTGAACAATGTATTAGTGAAATGGCACTTGCCGGTTATGTCGGGTGCGAAGTGGGAAATAAATATCCACGTGATATTCCGCTACTTAAGAAAAAGCTTGCCCTTCGCAATATTCAAATTTGTAATGCGTGGTTCAGCACTTTTTTTGTAGATGGTAAGAAACAGCAAACTATCGATGAATTTATTAAACATCGTGATTTTCTCGCTGAAATGGGCGCAAAAGTTATCGGTTGTTCGGAACAAAGCCGAAGTATTCAAGGGACAACTAAATCGGTATTTAAAGAAAAGCCGATTTTTACTAATGAAGACTGGAAGTTACTTGCCGAAGGCTATAACGAATTAGCCAAACTTGCCGCTGAAAAAGGAATGAAAGTTTGCCTTCATCACCATATGGGAACAGGAATTCAAACTCCTGAGGAAATTGATCGTTATATGGAAGTCGTCAATGACGATGTATATTTATTATTTGATTCCGGTCATCTTTATTATTCCGAAGGTTCACAAAAAGCGATGTTGGCGGTGCTGGAAAAATATATTCATCGCATTATTCACGTTCACCTTAAAGACGTTAGAGATGAAATCATTGCAGAAGTAAAAGCGAATGATCTCAGCTTTTTACAAGGGGTGAAAAAAGGCACATTTACCGTACCGGGTGACGGTGTAATTGATTTTAAACCGATTTTTGATGTGCTTGAAAAATACGATTATAAAGGCTGGATGGTAGTTGAAGCGGAACAAGATCCGGCTATTGCCAATCCATTTGAATATGCCTTAAAAGGTCGTCAATACATTAAACAAACAGCGGGGATTTAACCATGCTTAAAATTGGAATTATCGGAGCCGGCCGAATCGGACGAGTACACGCCGAAAGTTTAACGAAATACGTCAAAGGGGCTGAAATCAAAGCCATTTCTGATGTTAATGTCACTGATGAATTAACAACTTGGGCAAAATCAAAAGGTATCCCTCAGGTTTATACTGATTACCACGCTATTTTGCAAGATCCTGAAATTGATGCCGTACTGATTTGTTCTTCAACTAATACCCACGCCCCCATTTCCATTGAAGCCGCTCAAGCCGGTAAACATATCTTCTGTGAAAAACCGATTGATTCGGATATTGAGAAAATTAAGGAAGTATTATCCGAAGTAGAAAAAGCCAACGTGAAATTCCAAGTCGGTTTTAACCGCCGTTTCGATCATAACTTTAAGGCGATTAAAGAGCGCGTTTTGGCAGGCGATATCGGCAAACCGCATATTATTCGGGTAACCTCAAGAGATCCTGATGCCCCACCGATTGAGTATGTTAAAGTATCCGGTGGAATGTTCTTTGATATGACTATTCACGATTTTGATATGATTCGTTATTTATCCGGCAGCGAAGTGACCGAAGTTTATGCCTGTGGCGGAGTGTTGGTGAATCCTGAAATCGGTAAAGCCGGTGATATTGATACCGCAGTCATAACCCTAAAATTAGCAAATGGTGCAATTGGCGTTATTGATAACAGCCGCAAAGCAGTGTATGGCTATGATCAACGTGCGGAAGTCTTCGGTTCTAAAGGTGCGGTACAAACCCGTAATGATACGGATTCAACGGCGATTTATTCTTGTGAACAAGGTGTTATCGCAGAAAAACCGAAGTATTTCTTCTTAGAACGCTATATGCAATCTTTCGCCGATGAAATGCAATGTTTTATTGATGCAATCATTAATGATACCCCAACGCCGGTAAACGGCAATGACGGCTTACAACCTGTCTTAATCGCTATTGCGGCAAAACGTTCCTTAGATGAAGGACGCTCGGTAAAATTAAGTGAAATCGTATAGCGTTTCAAACTAAAAATGTCCCGTAAAAATCTTTCTTTTACGGGATATTAAATCTCTTTACTATTTGGGAGTGGTTTATTCTTTGTTTTTAATTATGGGAAAAATAGATTAATTAAAATTAGTTACCATAAAAATAAAATGTGACGCTCATCACAAATTTAATAAAAATAAAATGACAATACTTAATTATATTGCTACGGTACTGAGGATATATTTTTATATCATCTGGTGGTTGTATCTCTATTGACTATTACAATATAGGTAAATTTATGTTTACTTTAATTCCACTTACACGTTCTTGGTTCATTATCGATCCCAAACTCCGTTTTTATTTCCCATAAAAATTTTCCCTTTCTTATTAACATTCATAGCAAGTCTCTTTCAAAGCTAAATTAATACAAATAATTTAGTAGGATTTTTCTTGCAATGAAATTCCCTTGTATTTATTTAATGCTCACTTTTATTACATAAAAAAAGTGATATGTCTCTTTTTTAGTTAAATTAAGGATTTTATTATGCAAAATTTTAAACATTTACCGGAACCTTTTCGTATTCGTGTCATTGAACCGGTTAAAAGAACAACGACAGAATATCGTGCCCAAGCAATATTAAATGCCGGAATGAATCCATTTTTATTAGATAGCGAAGATGTATTTATTGATTTGTTAACTGATAGCGGTACCGGTGCAATAACACAAGATATGCAGGCTGCAATGCTTAGAGGTGATGAAGCTTATAGCGGTAGTCGCAGTTATTATGCTTTAGCGAATACAGTCAAAGAAATTTTTGGCTATGAATATACAATACCCACTCATCAAGGACGTGGTGCCGAACAAATTTATATCCCTGTATTAATCAAAAAACGGGAACTGGAAAAAGGTTTGGATCGAAAAAAAATGACGGTATTTTCTAACTATTTCTTTGATACAACACAAGGGCATAGCCAAATTAATGGAGCGACAGTTTGTAATACTTATACTAAAGAAGCCTTTGATACGAGCATTAATTACGATTTCAAAGGTAACTTTGATTTGGAAAAATTAGAGCAAGGTATTTTATCAGTGGGTGCTGAAAACGTGCCTTATATTGTTTGTACGATTACCTGTAACTCAGCAGGAGGTCAACCGGTTTCCATTGAAAATATGAGAGGCATGTATGAAATAGCTAAAAAATACGATATCCCGGTTATTATGGATTCAGCCCGTTTTGCCGAGAATGCCTATTTTATTCAGCAACGGGAAAAAGGATATCAAGATTGGAGTATAGAACAGATTACTTATGAATCGTATCGTTATGCTGATGCGTTAGCGATGTCTGCTAAAAAAGATGCGATGGTGCAAATGGGCGGTTTATTGTGCTTTAAAGACAACAGTATGGAAGACGTTTATAACGAATGTAGAACATTATGCGTTGTACAAGAAGGATTTCCGACTTACGGAGGCTTAGAAGGTGGTGCAATGGAACGTTTGGCTGTTGGTCTACGTGATGGTATGCGTCAAGACTGGTTGGCTTATCGCATTAGCCAAATTGAATATTTAGTAAATGGATTAGAAAAAATTGGTGTAGCTTGCCAGCAACCCGGTGGACACGCCGCCTTTGTTGATGCAGGTAAATTATTACCGCATATTCCGGCTGATCAATTTCCTGCACAAGCTCTTTCTTGTGAACTCTATAAAGTGGCAGGAATAAGGGCGGTTGAGATTGGTTCATTTTTATTAGGGCGGGATCCGAAAACAGGATTACAATTGCCTTGTCCAGCAGAATTATTACGCCTAACTGTTCCCCGAGCAACCTATACGCAAACCCATATGGATTTTATTATTGAGGCGTTTGCCAAAGTGAAGGAAAATGCGAAAAATATTAAAGGTTTAACCTTCACTTATGAACCTAAAGTGTTGCGCCATTTTACTGCTCGCTTAAAAGAAATTTAGTCAAAATCAACCGCACTTTTATAAAGTGTGGTTTTTTATTATTCGCAAATATCTAGTATCTATGTTTTAACATAGATAGGGAGTTTCTATGCCGAAAAAACCTTCTATTTTTGGTGGTGCCTGTATTATTGCCAGTGTATGTGTCGGAGCAGGAATGTTAGGACTACCAACCTCCGGAGCAGGATCTTGGACAGTTTGGTCAAGTCTGATTATCATTTTTACAATGAGTATAATGACATTATCTGGGTGGCTTCTATTGGAGGCCTATAAAGACTTTGATCTTCGTGTTTCCTTTAGTTCTGTTACACAGCAAATTTTAGGACAAAAAATTAATATCTTAAATAATCTGGCGGTATATTTTGTTGGAGGAATCCTGCTGTATGCTTATATAACCGCCTCAGGTAGAATTATTGATGAACTCATCACTCAATATATTTCTCTAGGACAATTCAGCAGCAGAATTTGGTCGGTTATTTTTGTTCTTATTTTCTCATTCTTCGTATGGCATTCTACCCGTTTAGTTGACCGTATTTCCGTTATTTTAATCATTTTTATGGGCATTACTTTCATAATCAGCTGCTATGGACTAACGTTAAATATTGATTTAGCTACGCTATTTGATCTACATTCTGAAAATAGTCAATATGCACCTTATGCTATAGCAATGCTGCCTGTTGCATTAACCTCTTTTGGCTATCATCATTCGGTTTCTACAATGCGAGCCTATTACGGTGAAGAACAAAAAGCAAAATATGCGATTCTAGGTGGAACTTTGATCGCTTTAGCTTTCTATTTACTTTGGCTTTTTAGTATTTTTGGTAATTTACCCCGTGATCGATTCGTAGAAATTATAGCGAATGACGGTAATTTGGAAATTCTCTTAAATGCTCTTGGCTCTACAATAGAATCTAACTCAGTAAAACAAGCACTCAATGCCTTCTCTATTTCAGCTATTTTATCTTCTTTTATTGGGGTTGGATTAGGTGTGTTTGATTTTCTGGCTGATTTATTTAAATTTGATAATAGCCGTTACGGTAGAACAAAATCTTGGTTGGTAACATTCCTACCTCCGCTAATATTATCCGTCATATTTCCACTAGGTTTCTTAAAAGCTATTGGCTATGCCGGTGCTATTGCTACTATTTGGGCTTGTATTATTCCTTCCTTATTAGTCTATAAAGTAAGACAAAAAGAAACAAATAATCCCTTTATTGTACGCGGAGGAACTCCTTTGCTGCTTACGATTATTTTGTTTGGAATATTGACCGCACTTTTTCATTTTTTAGTAATGTTTAACTATTTACCTATCTTTACAGGGTAAAAACAACGATCCACACATTTTATGTGCGGATCGTTATTCCTTTAGCTTTATTCAAAAACATCTCTAAAATCAACCGCACTTTTCCAATGCAGGTAACTTACATATGTTTCTTTAAAGCCTAATCAATGATTCTCAAATGTGATGCCGATTTAGTAATCGACTTCTTTTTCACCGATTTTGGTTTATCTACAACTTCTGTAAAATCATTCGGTTGATCCGTATCCGGCACACTATTTAATTCATCATAAATGGCTTCCGGTTCAAACATCACGCCATCACCGTTTTCACGAGCGTAAATGGCAAGCGCTGCTCCCATTGGAATATAAAGTTCGCGAGATACACCTTTAAAACGGGCATTAAATTGAATGAAATCATTTGTTAATTGTAAATTTCCGGTGGCATTGATGGAAAGATTTAATACAATCTGTCCGTCTTTCACATATTCACTCGGTACATTTACTCCTCGGTAGGTCGCATCTACGACGAGATAAGGTGTAAAATCATTATCAACAAGCCAATCATAGTAGGCTCTTAATAAATAAGGTCGCTTTGGAGAGGATTTATATTCCATTACTTATCGTCCATTAAATTTTTAGGTGCAGCCTCACCGACCGATTGCAAAAACGAATCACGACTAAATACACGATCCATATAACCTTTTAATGCTTTACTTCCGGCACCGGTAAATTCAACACCGAATTGTTTTAATTTCCATAATAATGGCGCTACATAACAATCGACTAAACTAAATTCTTCACTCATAAAATAAGGCATTTGTTGGAAAATAGGCGAAATGGCTAGCAATTCTTCTTTTAAATGTTTTAAGATTTCTGCTCGTTCCGTCTCACTACCCTTTTCAGCTTTTAATAATGCCGGATACCAATCTTGCTCAATACGCAACATTAAAAGACGGGTTTTACCACGCGCAATAGGATAAACAGGCATAAGCGGAGGATGAGGAAAACGTTCGTCCAGATATTCCATAATAATACGTGAATTAAACAACACTAAATCACGATCAACTAATGTAGGCAAAGTGCCATAAGGATTTAATTCCATTAAATCTTCTGATAAAGAATGCGGATCAACTTCTTCATTTTCATAAGCTACGCCCTTCTCCGCTAATACGATTTTCACTTGATGGCAGTAAATATCATCTTTATTTGAAAAAAGTGTCATGATAGAACGTTTACTTGATGCATTGGACATTGATTCCTCCGAAGATCCAAATTTAAAATAATAGATGTTGCTAAAAGGCTGATATTTTACCATAAATAGCGCTAAAAAAGCCAAGAAAATATTTTTTTCTCTTTATATTCAGTATGTTATGAATATGTTTGTTTTTTAAACATAAAAAAAGCAGAGACCTTTCTCTGCTTTTTTTGAAATAAAAATAAAATTAACGTTTTGAGTATTGCGGACGACGACGTGCTTTGTGTAAACCCACTTTTTTACGTTCAACACGACGAGCATCACGAGTAACGAAGCCAGCTGCACGAAGTGCCGGGCGTAATGTTTCATCATACTCAATTAATGCACGAGTGATACCATGACGGATTGCACCCGCTTGACCGGAAACACCACCACCTTTAACTGTGATGTACAAGTCTAATTTATCAGTTAATTCAACCAATTCTAACGGTTGACGTACTACCATGCGCGCAGTTTCGCGACCGAAGTAAACGTCTAATTCACGTTGGTTGATAGTGATTTTACCACTGCCCGGTTTGATAAATACACGAGCTGAAGAGCTTTTGCGGCGACCTGTGCCGTAGTTTTGATTCTCTGCCATATTCTGAACCTCGTGATTAAATATCTAAAACTTGTGGTTGTTGTGCAGCGTGTTGATGTTCAGCACCTGCATACACTTTTAATTTACGGAACATTGCACGGCCTAATGGACCTTTTGGCAACATACCTTTAACCGCAATTTCAATCACAGCTTCAGGACGGCGTGCGATCATTTCTTTAAAAGTCGCTTGTTTAATACCGCCTACATAGCCGGTATGCCAGTAGTAAAGTTTGTCTGTTTCTTTACGACCGGTTACTGCCACTTTATCTGCATTGATAACGATGATGTAATCACCGGTATCTACGTGTGGAGTGTACTCAGCCTTGTGTTTACCACGAAGACGACTTGCTAATTCAGTCGCTAAACGACCTAAAGTTTTACCTGTCGCATCTACTACGTACCAGTCGCGTTTAACCGTTTCCGGTTTTGCTACAAAAGTTTTCATTAATTAATTACCAAAAATTAGTTTGATACCCAGTGTTCTTTTGAACACAACCATTAATCTTAATCCCCACCCCTTCGAGTGCGATTTTCGATAAAATAATGCACGATGGGAATTCGTGCATTTACAGGGTCGGGGTATTATACATATTTTCCTAGCAAATGCTAATTTTTTATGCAAAAAAACGCATAATATATTTATGAGTGCAATTAATGTATTTAATGAATTTATTCAAATTGACTAATATATAAAGTTATTTTATTTTGGAGCAACAACATCAATCTATCTCTAATAGGAAGAAAAAATGAGCTATGCAAAAGAAATCAATAATTTGAATCAAAACATTGCAGACTTTAATAAAAAGATCAATGTTTCTTTTGAATTTTTTCCACCAAAAAATGAAAAAATGGAAAATATGCTGTGGGAATCAATTCAACGTTTAAAAGTACTGGAACCTAAATTCGTTTCTGTTACCTATGGTGCAAATTCCGGCGAACGCGATCGTACTCACAGCATTGTAAAAGCCATTAAGCAGGAAACAGGGATAGTCGCCGCCCCCCACCTGACCGGCATTGACGCAACGCCGGAAGAGTTAAAACAAATTGCTAAAGATTATTGGAACAGTGGTATCCGTCATATTGTTGCCTTACGCGGTGATGAGCCGAAGGGTTATGAAAAAAAACCTTTTTATGCTTCAGATTTGGTAGAGCTACTCCGCTCTGTGGCTGATTTTGATATTTCCGTTGCGGCTTATCCGGAAGTCCACCCTGAAGCAAAATCCGCACAGGCGGATTTAATCAACTTGAAACGAAAAATTGATGCCGGTGCAAATCATGTTATCACCCAATTTTTCTTTGATATTGATAGTTATCTACGTTTCCGTGATCGTTGCGCTTCTATTGGTATTGAGGCGGAAATTGTACCGGGTATTTTACCGGTTACAAATTTCAAACAACTTCAAAAAATGGCATCTTTCACAAATGTAAAAATCCCGGCGTGGTTAGCAAAAGCCTATGAAGGATTAGAAGATGATCCCGCCACACGTAATCTTGTTGCGGCAAGCGTAGCAATGGATATGGTTAAAATCTTGTCTAGTGAAGGGGTTACGGATTTCCATTTTTATACGCTAAATCGTAGTGAATTAACCTATGCTATTTGCCATATGTTAGGTGTTCGTCCCAAATGTTAAAATGCAAAGTGCGGTTAATTTCCATTATTATATAGCAATTGTACAAATATTGTTTTTTTAGAGTGGGCAAATTTTGCCCACCGATTCAGACTATTGTGCAATAGCTACATAATCATGTGAATTTCAACCGTACTTTTTATCTCTAAATTCGTCTTACTTGCCAAAAAGTTTTATTCCAAAACGGGGAATTCATTGAAGAATAGATGACCCCACCTTTTGTGGAAGCATGAAGAAATTTATCATCTTTCACATAAATCCCCACATGGTACCCATTTGGTCCTCGTCCCGTTTTAAAGAAGATTAAATCACCGGTCTGAATATCTTCTTTACGAACTAGCTTTCCATATTTAGCCTGATCTTTTGTGGTTCGGGGCAAGGTGATATTAAATCGATCAAAGAACGTTTTTTGAACAAACCCCGAACAATCCACGCCTTTACGGGATTTTCCTCCCAAAACATAGGGTGTTCCCGCCCATTCGTATTGCTGTTCGCTCAGCAAAGTAATTGCCATGATAGGATCATCAATCTGTCCTTTATAATTAATTGCATAATTCTCTTGTTTGAAATTTCCGGAAGAACAAGCAAATAATGTTACTAGACTTGATACAAAAAATAGTATTTTAATTCGTTTCATCTTATTAACAGGGATAAAAAGTGCGGTCAAAAACAACCGCACTTTTTCATTTCCTAACTTATTGACTTACTTTCGTCTTTTCAACACGCGCCCGTAACTTCTGACCCGGTTTAAATGCAACAACCCGGCGCGCTGAAACCGGTATGCTTTCCCCTGTTTTAGGATTACGCCCCGGACGAGAAGATTTATCTCGTAATTCAAAATTACCAAATCCTGATAATTTCACATCGTCACCGGATTCAAGAGATAATCGAATTTCTTCAAAAAAATCATCCACTAGTCTCTTCGCTTCTAATTTCTGTAACCGATATTCTTCAATTAAAAATTCGGTTATATCCATTTTGGTCAGTGTCATAAGTTTAGTCTCTTAATTCAGCATTGAAACGTTGTTTAACTTCATTTAAAACAGCTGAAATAACCCCGTTGATTTCATCATCTTCTAAGGTTTTTTCATTGTCTTGAACGGTTAAACTGATAGCAAGGCTTTTTGCACCGCTTGGCACGCCAATACCTTTATATACATCAAATAAATTCACCTGGGTGAGTTTCTCACCTCCGGCTTTCTTACAAGCTTCAAGGACATCACCTGCTGAAATGTCGTCGGCAACAACCAAGGCTAAATCGCGACGATTAGCAGGGAATTTTGAAATATCCCTAGCTTGTACGACAGTACGATTTGCAATAGGTTTCCATAAAATTTCAAATACCACCACTTTTCCATTTAATCCCAATTTTTGAGAGATTAAGGGGTGAATCGTACCGATAAAGCCAATTTCTTTACCATCTAATTCAATAGCGGCAGATTGTCCCGGGTGTAAAGCATCAAATGTTTTTGCCACAAAACGTACGTTGCCGCTAACACCGGTTAAAGAAAGCAAACTTTCTAGATCACCTTTTAAATCAAAGAAATCGACAGGTTCCGCTTTACTATTCCAACTTTCATTTTTAACTGAACCACTGATCACAGCACTGAGAACAAATTCTTGACGAACACCAAATTCTGCATTTACATCCGGAATGAAACGTAAACCGGTTTCAAATAAACGCACACGGTTTTGTTGACGGTTCTGGTTATACAATACCGCTCCAAGTAGTCCGCTTAGTAATGAGACTCTCATTGCCGACATTTCAATAGAAATCGGATTTGGTAACAGTAATGCTTCTTGATGTGGATGTAATAAAGTTTGAATTTTTGGATCAACAAAGCTATAAGTAATCGCCTCTTGATAATCCGAATCAACAAGTGCGGCTTTAATACGTGCTAAATCTAAATCTGCTTCTTTATGCTCGCGCATACGTAAATGCGCCAAAGGTGCATTGTTTGGAATACTGTTGTAGCCGTAAATACGTGCGACTTCCTCAACGAGATCTTCTTCAATTTCAATATCAAAACGCCAACTTGCAGAAGTTATCGTCCAAACATCATTCTCATACTGTGTGTTAAAACCAAGACGGTTAAAAATATCGGTTACTATTTCGGTTTCAATATGATGACCGAGTAACGCATCTAATTTTTCACGACGAAGTTGAACGTTTTTTACTTTTGGTAAAAATTCTTCATTCACCGCTTCATTAATTTCACCGGCTTCACCGCCACAAATTTCAAGTAATAACGCTGTTGCCCGTTCCATCGCATTATGTGCTAATTCAAAATCAACACCACGTTCAAAACGGTGCGAAGCATCGGTATGCAAACCATATTGTCTTGCACGACCGGCAATCGCCAATGGAGCAAAGAAAGCCGATTCTAAAATGACATCTTTCGTTTCAGCGGTAACACCGCTCGCTTGCCCTCCAAAGATCCCAGCCATTGCGAGCGGACCGTTTTGATCTGCAATCACTAATGTGTTGGCTTGCAATTTTGCCGTTGAACCGTCTAATAAGACGAGGGATTCACCTTCTTTCGCTAAACGAACTTGTACCGGTTGCACAACTTTTGTCGCATCAAAAGCATGCATAGGCTGACCCAGTTCAAGCAAAATATAATTTGTTATATCGACAATCGGATCAATAGAACGAATACCGCAACGACGTAGTTTTTCTTGCATCCAAATCGGTGATTGTGCTTTTACATTCACATTTTTGATAACACGTAATAAATAGCGCGGACAAGCCTCAGGCGCTTTAAGCTCAATTTCAACTTTATCCGAAATGCTTGCAGGAACCGCTTCAAAGTGCGGTCGATTTACCGGCAGTTTATTCACAACGCCAATTTCACGGGCAATACCGGCAATACTTAAACAATCCGCACGGTTTGGAGTTAAACTGATTTCGATAGCCTGATCATTTAAATTTAAATAATCGCGTAAATTTACACCAATCGGTGCATCAAGCGGTAATTCGATAATACCGTCCGCTTCTACATTAATGCCTAATTCGGAAAAAGAACAAAGCATTCCTTCCGAGGGTTGACCGCGTAATTTCGTTTTCTTAATTTTGAAGTTGCCCGGTAACACTGCACCTTCAACAGCGCAAGCGACTTTTAAACCTTGACGGCAATTCGGCGCACCGCATACAATATCCAGTAATTTATCACCACCGACATTCACTTTAGTGACGCGTAATTTATCTGCGTCAGGGTGCTGTGCACATTCAACAACTTCCCCAACTACGACACCGGTAAACTCTCCGGCCACATTCTCTACACCATCAACCTCTAAACCAAGCATGGTAATTTGTTCACATAATTGCTCCGTAGAAATCGCCGGATTAACCCATTCTCTTACCCATTGTTCACTAAATTTCATTATTCTTTATCCTTTAAAATTTATTGCGTTCTCTCATTTGCGAAAATATCCGAAAAATCATTATTTAAATTGTTTTAAAAAACGTAGGTCATTTTCAAAGAATGAACGTAAATCCGTAACGTTGTAGCGTAACATCGTCAAACGCTCAACCCCCATTCCCACGGCAAAACCGGAATATTCATTCGGATCAATTCCCACATTGCGTAATACATTCGGGTGAACCATACCGCAACCTAACACTTCAAGCCACTTGCCGTTTTTCCCCATTACATCCACTTCAGCAGAAGGCTCTGTAAATGGAAAATAGGACGGACGGAAACGAACTTGTAAATCTTCTTCAAAGAAGGCACGTAAGAAATCGTGTAATAACCCTTTCAATTCTGTAAAGTTTGCTTTTTTATCCACATAAAGCAGTTCAATTTGATGGAACATTGGTGTGTGGGTTTGATCGTAGTCATTACGATAAACACGTCCCGGCGCCATAATGCGAATTGGCGGTTGCATTTTTTCCATAGTCCGAATTTGTACGCCTGAAGTTTGTGTACGAAGTAATAATTCCGGGTTAAACCAAAAAGTATCGTGATCAGCGCGTGCCGGGTGATGTTTTGGAATGTTTAACGCATCAAAATTGTAGTAATCGCTTTCTATTTCCGGCCCATTTTCTACTGAAAAACCAAGTTCTGAAAAAAATTGAGTTACGCGATTTATCGTTATCGTTACCGGGTGTAATCCGCCTTTTTCCGTTTTTCTTCCCGGTAAAGTCACATCCACACGTTCTTTTTCTAATTTTGCATTAAGCTCGGCATTCTCCCACTCTGCTTTTTTAGCATTTAAAAACTCAATAGCCGCCTGTTTCGCTTCATTAATTTTAGCCCCTATTGCCGGACGTTCTTCCGCCGCAACATTACGAAGTTCTTGCATTAATTGAGTAAAATGTCCCTTTTTCCCAAAATATTCGACACGAATTTCGTCCAGTGCGGCTAAACTCTTATCTTCGATCGAATCAATCGCCGATTTTGCTTTCTCAACAAGCTCTTTCAGATGTTGCATAGTTTCCTCTGATTATTTCTATTATCTAGTCTAAAATGGGCTTAATGATAATACCAATGCGTTAAAAAATCACGTATTTATTTGTATTCTCTGCATTTTATTAGCTCTTTTCACACCAAGTAAATTTTTAAAATTTTGACCCTCGTCACAGAAATTATTAAAAATTCTTTTAAAATAAATTTAAATATTCTTTCTAGGAGGTGGCTATGTGGAAATCCGTGTCTCAAGTGTTGGCTGAGCAATTCGGTGCTTATTATTCAATTAAGAAAAAAGAATGTATTCACCGAGGAGAAATGCATAAAGCTTGGATAATTAGTGATGGTATTCAACCTGTTTTTGTTAAAGCGAATGAAAAATCCTATCGCTCAATGTTTCGTGCAGAAGCAGATCAATTAGAAATATTGCGAAAAACGACCGCACTTAATGTTCCTATGGTTTATGGGGTGGGTTGCTCGCAAAATCATAGTTTTCTTCTTTTAGAAGCCCTTGATATTCAACGACAATCTTCCCTTACGGAAGAATTTGGTTACCAACTTGCTCAGTTACATCAAATTTCCGGCACAAAATTTTACGGGCTGGATTTTGATACCTGGTTAGGCTCAGTTTATCAACCAAACAAATGGCATAGCAATTGGGCAAAATTTTTCAGTGAACAACGTATCGGTTGGCAATTACAACTATGTAAAGATAAAGGTCTTGATTTTGGTAACATTGACGAGATCGTTCAATCCATTTCTCAAAAACTGGCAAAGCATAATCCTAAGCCTTCGTTATTGCACGGTAATTTATGGATTGAGAATGTTTGCATCGCAAACAATCAAACCTTTACTTATGATCCTGCCTGTTATTGGGGGGATAGAGAATGTGATCTTGCTTTTACAGAGCTTTTCGAGCCGTTCCCCAAAAAATACTATGCGAATTATGACCGCTCTTTTCCTATTGATTGGGATGGCTATCAACAAAGAAAAAATCTTTATCAACTTTACTATTTATTGAATTTTAGTCACCGTTTTTTAGGAAATTATATTCATCTTACCCGAGAAACCTTGAATAAAATTTTAGTAAATTAATGTACAGAAACAAAAATAGCATAACAAACCGTTATGCTATTTTCTTATATTTATTCAGTTAGAAATTATTTTTTATAAAGAGGTGTCGGACCTTGTGTTCCGCCGTTGATTTCCCCGCCATCTTGCAATTTGAGTACGGAACCTGAAGAAGTAATCTCTACACGACGGTTAGGGCGTAAACAATCTTTTTCTTCTTGGCTTGCGTGACGGAAACCTTCACATGCTTTAACTTGCGGATATTTACCGTAACCAACCGCAGTAATGTGAGCCGTTATACCATCTTCAATTAAACGTGCTTTAACACGATTTGCACGGCGTTGAGAAAGATTTAGATTATAAGCATCGGAACCTAAACGGTCAGTATAACCTGCGACCTTAACATCTTTAGCACCGGTTGTTTTTAATTGAGCAGCAACGTTATCAACAACTTCTTTACCACGTGGTGTTAACACATCTTTATCGAAATCAAATAAGAAATCACCACTTAAAGTAAACGCTGCATTACCGTTACATCCATTCGGATACCAGAAGAAACTTTGTGCATTGTGATTTTTGTCAAATAAAATTTTGTACTGACAAATTTTGTGCACACCATTTTCACGATAATTAAATGCATAATCCCACTCTTCTACGCCATATAAACCTTCAGAAAAATGTGGACGACCGATCAAGTTATATAGCTGATCTTTATTCATACCGCGTTCAATCATGCGGACATTATCCCAGTTTGGCCAAGATCCGAATTGACTACCATCGTGATTGAAACCTGCTTTGTCAATTTTCGGCCATACAAGTTGTGGAACTTGAACGCCATCAACATCTTTATATTCAGGCATACCTTCTGCCGTAATTTTGCTTAAATTACCACAAGCCGCAACCGTTGTAACAGCAACAGCGGATAATAAAATACGAGATAATTTCATGTTTTTTACCTTTTGATTATTAAATGTGCCATTCCTAAAAGGAAGGAAGTATACAACTAAACTTTACAAATTCTACTTGAAAACTATAAAAGTTTCGGACGCCTATACTAATCGTAAAACCTGATTTTGTAAATATTAAACTATACCAGAGCTTTTAATTCACAATCATTCTCTATAAATAAATGAGTACAGCCCCTAAAAATTTAACGAATAAAATCCTGTGAATTTTTATTCATATATCTTTGTAAGAGCGACTCTATGCTTTCTTCCGCTTGACGACCTAATTTTTGTAATAACGGTTTCTTTACTTTATAACTGATACCAACGACAGATTTTTTCTCTTTTATTGCTTCAAGTAAAAGATCATCACTGGTCGAAATGCCGTCAACAAGGTGTAAATCAAGCGCCTGTGAACCAAACCAATGCTCACCGGTTGCGATCTTATCAATATCCAAGTGCGGTCGGTTTTGGCTTACAAATTGCTTAAATAATGAGTGCGTTTCCTCAAGTTCTTGTTGAAATTTTTGCTTTCCTTTTTCCGTATTTTCACCCAATACCGTTACCGTACGTTTAAATTCTCCGGCTGTCATCACATCCACATCAACATCATGTTTTTTCAATAAGCGATGAATATTTGGGATTTGAGCGACAACACCAATAGATCCGATGATTGCAAAAGGGGCGGAAATAATTTTATCCGCAACACAAGCCATCATATATCCTCCGCTTGCCGCAACTTTATCAACCGAAACAGTAAGTTTAATTCCTTTTTGCTTAAGACGAGCTAATTGTGAAGCCGCCAAGCCGTAACCATGAACCACTCCGCCCGGACTTTCTAAGCGTAGCAAAACTTCATCATCTGATTTTGCAACATTAATAATTGCTGAAATTTCTTCTCGAAGTGCGGTCGTTTGCGAAGCAGAAATATCGCCCTTAAAATCTAAAACATAGACACAAGGCTTCAATTCTTCAATCTTCTCACCTTTTTTCAGTTTTGCTTTCAAGGCTTTAGCTTTTTGTTTTTCCGCTTTTTTCTCAACTTTTGCTTGCTGTTTCAATTCTTCTTCAGATAAATGGAAATCACGCAAATGTTTCACCGTTTCTTCAAAATGCTCGGATAAATCCGTAATAACAAACTCCCCCTGCATACCCGATTTTTGCTGACGCGCAGAAATAATAAAAGCAACAATTGCAGCAATAATAAGTAATAGGGTTAAAATCTCTAAAATAAAAATACCGTATCCGGTTAAAATGTCTGACCACATAAAATGCTCTCCTCTGTTATAAATCGCACATTCTACTCGACTCTTACTATAAGTCCTAACTTTCTTATGGAAAATTTTGTGATTTAAGGTAAACTAAGCGCGCTTTTTTTCTACCTATTTTTTATGCTTAGAGGTTTATATGTCTAAAATTGCATCTATTGTCGATGTACTACAAGGAAAAGTCGCTATTGGCGAAACCGTTACTGTTCGCGGTTGGGTACGTACCCGCCGAGATTCAAAAGTAGGTTTATCATTTTTAGCCGTGTATGACGGTTCTTGCTTTGATCCGATTCAAGCAATTATCAATAACGATATAGCAAATTACGAAAGTGAAATATTACGCCTAACGACAGGTTGCTCTGTTATTGTAACCGGTAAAGTTGTTGAATCACCGGCGGAAGGTCAAGCCGTTGAATTACAAGCTGAAAAAGTAGAAGTGACAGGGTTTGTAGAAGATCCGGATACTTACCCAATGGCTGCTAAACGCCATTCTATAGAATACTTACGTGAAGTTGCCCACCTACGTCCACGCACAAATATTATCGGTGCGGTAGCCCGTGTTCGCCACTGCTTGGCACAAGCTATTCATCGTTTCTTTCACGAACAAGGTTTCTACTGGGTTGCAACACCGCTTATCACAGCATCCGACACAGAAGGTGCCGGTGAAATGTTCAGAGTATCCACTTTAGACCTTGAAAACCTTCCACGGGACGAAAAAGGTGCGGTCGATTTCACCCAAGATTTCTTCGGTAAAGAATCATTCTTAACCGTATCAGGCCAGTTAAACGGTGAAACTTATGCCTGCGCGCTAAGCAAAATTTATACTTTCGGCCCGACCTTCCGTGCTGAAAATTCTAATACTACCCGCCACTTAGCCGAATTTTGGATGGTAGAACCTGAAGTTGCGTTTGCAACTTTAGCTGATAACGCCAAATTAGCAGAAGATATGTTGAAGTATGTATTCCGTGCAGTGTTGACCGAACGCAAAGACGACTTAAAATTCTTTGAAAAACACGTGGATAAAGAAGTTATCAAACGTTTGGAAAACTTTGTAAATTCTGACTTTGCTCAAATAGATTACACGGATGCCATTGATGTGTTACTCAAATCAGGCAAGAAATTCGAATTCCCGGTATCTTGGGGAATTGACCTCTCTTCCGAGCACGAACGTTATTTGGCGGAAGAATACTTTAAATCACCGGTTGTCGTGAAAAACTACCCGAAAGACATCAAAGCTTTCTATATGCGCTTAAATGATGATGGCAAAACAGTAGCGGCAATGGACGTATTAGCCCCCGGAATCGGTGAAATCATCGGTGGCTCACAACGTGAAGAACGCTTAGAAGTATTAGATAAACGTATGGAAGAAATGGGGCTGAATCCGGAAGATTACTGGTGGTATCGTGATCTTCGCAAATATGGTACAGTGCCTCACTCCGGTTTTGGGCTGGGCTTTGAACGTTTAATTGTATATGTAACCGGAGTACAAAATATCCGTGATGTAATCCCGTTCCCTCGTGCGCCAAGAAATGCGAACTTCTAATTAACGTGAAATTATGATCATTTAAATGATGATTTATAAACTCACTATCACCGAAAAGCAACATTCAAAGATGTCGTTTTTATGACCGCACATAAAAGTGCGGTCAAATTTTTTATATTTTTTTGAGGAAAGTAATATGAAAAAAATTGAACAGCTTTTTGCAAACAATTTAAGCTGGGCACAGCGAATGAAAGAAGAAAACTCCACTTATTTTAAAGAGCTTGCCGATCATCAAACCCCGCATTACCTTTGGATTGGCTGTTCCGATAGCCGTGTACCGGCAGAAAAACTGACTAATTTAGAGCCCGGTGAATTATTTGTTCACCGTAATGTTGCCAATCAAGTGATTCACACCGATCTCAACTGCCTTTCGGTTGTACAGTATGCCGTTGATGTGCTCAATATCGAACATATTATTATCTGCGGACATACCAACTGTGGCGGCATAAAAGCAGCGATGGCAGATAACCAATTGGGACTAATCAATAATTGGCTTCTCCATATTCGTGACATTTGGTTTAAACACAGTCATTTACTTGGCAAACTAACGCCGGAAAAACGCGCCGACATGCTCACAAAAATCAATGTACTCGAACAGGTTTACAACCTTGGGCGTTCTTCCATTGTAAAAAGTGCTTGGGAACGAGGACAAAAACTCTCTCTCCACGGCTGGGTTTACGATGTCAATGATGGTTTCCTTGTGGATCAAGGTGTGGTAGCGACAAGCCGAGAAACCTTAGAAATAACTTATCGTAATGCAATCGCACGTTTATCAACACTGGATGAAGAGAATATTCTAAAGAAAGAACAAACAAATGAATAGCTAAAGTGCGGTTAAATTTAACCGCATTTTTTACTTTACCTGTTTCGTTTGAACATACATCAAACGATCAATATTGGTGAGGTAATGACCTAACTCCTGAGTTTCAGGTTTATGCACATAAGGAATTTTTCCGAGTAACGGCGCATTGATGTTGCTCTCTAAAAAATCAACAATTTCAGCATAATGGCTTAAGAGCGGGTTAACCCGATTCGCCACCCACCCAAGCAGAGGCACACCTAAACTGCGAATAGCCTGAACAGTTAACAAGGCGTGATTAATGCAGCCGTCTTTTATTCCTACGACGAGTACAACCGGCATATTTCTATCTTTTACCCAATCTCCGAAACTCTTTCCCTCTGCCATTGGGGTTAATAAGCCGAATGCCCCTTCCACAGCAACGGATTGATATTTTTGGTTGAGTTTTTCAAGCGTTTTGTTGATTTTATCAAGCTTTATCCTTTCTTTTGCCTCAACCAGCATTGGCAACGTATGATTAAAAGTGTAGCTATTGATCTCTTCATAAAGTACATCTTGTGCTGTTGAATTCATCAATGTGACAACATCACTATTTTCTTTATTATCATAATCAGACAAAAACTCTTGTCCTACGGGATAAGCACTTGGTTCAGCGTTACAAGCAATAGGTTTAAAACCTACAATATCGATACCGCTATCTTGTAGTGCTTGAATAATTGCACGGCAAGCTGTTGTTTTACCAACATTTGTATCAGTCCCTGCAATAAAAAAACTACTCATTCTATCTCCTTAAAATTCAATTTAATAGGCATAAAAACGACAGCACTAAAAGTGCGGTAGATTTTAAAGGAGTTTTTAAATAAAAAATTTGCGCTAACGCAAAATTTATTATTTTTAGGAGAAAATAAAACAATTATTTGATCTCACTCAAACTATTAAATAAACCATCATCTTGCTTTGGTATTTGTAAATAAAAGCCTTGTGATTCAATTTTCTCTCGAACCTCATTTTTATCGGCATTATGTAGCGGCTTATTACCTGCCAGATTAAACATCATCACAAGTTCAGGTTTACCAAAATGTGTTAATAAAGCTTCTGGTACAACTGAAAAATCATCACGTTTTTGAATATAAAGATAACTCCCCGGTTTTTTCTTGCTTCTATAAATCGTACATAACATTATTTTTATCCTTAAAAAAGAAAATCCCTACAGGATAGTACCGGTAGGGATTATCAGATTTTAATCTGATTATTTGGTCGCTTCTTTTACCGCATCCATCGCTTCTGAAGCTTTCTCAGTCGCTTTATCTTTCATTGAAGACATAGCTTCTTTTGCCGCATCTACTTTTTCTGCCGCCGCTTCTTTCATTTCGGTCGCTTTATTTGTCGCAGCCTCTTTCATATCTGCCATGGTGCCTTTCATTTCTTCTACTTTAGACACTGCAGCATCTTTTGCTTCTTCAACTTTTGCTTTCGCAGCTTCTTTCGCTTCTTCAACTTTTTCTACCGCTGCATCTTTCATTTCAGCCGCTTTTTCCATCGCTTTATTTTTAGCATCTTCAGCCGCAGATTTTGCTGAATCCATTGCATTCACAGCTGCTTCTTTCACATCTGATGCAGCTTGTTTTGCCGAATCTTTCACATCTGCCGCTGCATTTGCTGCCGCATCTTTTACATCAGCAGCCGCGTTAGTTACCGCATCTTTTGCGGCTTCAACCTTTTGAGAGGTTTCCTGTTTATCAAAACAGCCTGTTACCGCTAAGCTTGCACCTAGTACTAATGCTGCTAATACTGATTTTTTCATTTTTTATCTCCTATAAAGGGTTAAATAGATTTCCAAAGCTTATCTGCTTTGCACACAATAGTTTACGAAAAAAAATCTAAAAGAAAATACCTTACAACAAAATTTACATTTTATGAAAAAGTAAATTTCATCATTATAAAGTTAATTTATTGCCAACCCATTGAAATTACATAACTTTTAAAAAGTTCCCTATTTAAAATTTATTTTTTTGTAAAGGTGAAAAATCAAGCTAAAGATTATATCTTAACCAAAATTAAAGCATTTCCGGGGGATAATGATGACTAATAATTTCCCCTTTTCCCTCTTTCCATTCCACCTGAGCGATCGTTGCAGGGTAAAAATTAATCGGATTTCGTTTGCCATAAAGTTCGGCGACAATTTCACCCACTAAGGGCAAATGTGAAACAATCAATACGGATTCAACATCTTCACTTTCTAGTACGGAAAGATAGTCTGTAACCAGTTCGGCAGAACCATAGGGTGTAATTCCCTCCCAAATTTCAAGATTTGAATTTAACTCCCCATCAAAAGCCAAATTTACTTGCTCAAAAGTTTCCAACGCACGGGTATAAGGGCTCACCAAAATGCGCTGAAATGAGCTTGCAAATGATTTTAACCAGTTACCTTGTGCAAAAGCCTGTTTCTTACCATACGGGGTGAGATGACGGTCTTTATCTGTTTTTGCCATCACTTCCGATTCGCCGTGACGCATAATGAAAATTCTCATATTGCTTTCCTAAGTTACAATAAAAACGACCACTCTTGAAAAAGAGCGGTCAAAAGTAGGTTAATTTTTCTTTACAGCCTCAGCAATTTCTTCCGCATATTGCTGTGCAAGTTCAGCATCTTGACATTCCACCATAACCCGAATTAACGGCTCTGTGCCTGATTTGCGTAATAAAATACGCCCCTTGCCTACTAAACGTTTCTCCACTTCTGCCGCTACAGCTTTGACTCCATCACTTTCTAATGGATTTTCACCACCGGCAAAGCGTACGTTAATTAAAACTTGGGGGAATAGTTGTACCGCTCCTGCAAGTTCGTTTAAAGAAAGTTTATGCTGAACCATCGCCGCTAATACCGCTAAGGAGGCAATAATGCCATCACCAGTGGTATTTTTATCGGAAATAATAATATGACCGGAATTTTCACCGCCAAGTGTCCAACCGTGTTCAACCATTTTTTCTAGTACGTAACGGTCGCCCACATTTGCCCGCACAAAAGGAACGCCTAACATTTTTAACGAAACTTCAAGGCTCATATTGCTCATTAATGTGCCGACCACACCACCTTTTAACTGACCTGAACGTAATGCTTCACGGGCAATAATAAAGAGGATTTGGTCGCCATCAACTTTATTTCCAAGATGATCCACCATCATAATACGATCGCCATCACCATCATAGGCTAAACCGACATCGGCATTTACCTCCAACACCTTTTCTTGCAATGCACGCACATCCGTTGCGCCACATTTATCATTGATATTCAACCCATTCGGATTCGTGCCGATCTCAACCACTTCAGCACCCAATTCACGCAAGACATTCGGCGCGATATGGTAAGTTGCGCCATTTGCACAATCGACAACAATTTTATAACCTTCTAAACCAAGATGTGCCGGAAATGTGCTTTTACAAAATTCAATATAACGACCGGCTGCATCATTAATACGGCTGGCTTTCCCCAACTCAGCGGATTCAACACAATCCATCGGTTGCTCAAGCATTGATTCAATGGCTTCCTCAATCTCATCAGGCAATTTTGTGCCTTGCGCAGAGAAAAATTTAATCCCGTTATCGTAATAAGGATTATGAGAGGCGGAAATCACAATTCCCGCTTCAGCTCGGAAAGTTCGGGTTAAATAAGCAATTGCCGGGGTCGGCATCGGGCCGGTAAATGCAGCAGATAGTCCTGCTGCGGCTAAACCTGCCTCTAATGCGGATTCCAGCATATAACCGGAGATGCGCGTATCCTTGCCGATTAACACGATTTTTGAACCTTGTGAAGCTAATACCTTGCCCGCAGCCCAACCTAATTTTAATGCAAAGTCAGGTGTAATCGGGTAAGTTCCCACTTTTCCGCGCACGCCGTCCGTACCAAAATATTTACGATCTGCCATAATAAAAATTCCTTTAATTTTCGATTAATTAAGCGTTTTGCATTGCCTGCCAAATTTTAAGAACATCAGATGTTGCCGCCACATCATGTACACGCAAAATTTTTGCCCCGTTCTGAGCCGCAATTAATGCCCCGGCGGCACTGCCGACAGTTCTTTCTTCAACAGGCTTATCCAACACCGCCCCAATCATTGATTTGCGTGACATACCGACAAGCACCGGATAGCCTTCTCCACAAAAAACATTTAATTGCTGTAATAATTTGTAGTTATGTTGAACCGTTTTACCAAACCCAAACCCCATATCCCAAATTAAGTTTTCTTTTTTCACACCTTCCGTAATACATTCGTTCGTGCGTTTATGTAAAAAATCAAACACTTCTTGCACCACATTTTCGTAATAGGGATTTGTTTGCATCGTGCGAGGTTGTCCCTGCATATGCATAATACAAACAGGCAACGCTAATTCCACTGCCGTTTGTAACGCATTCGGTTCTTGCAAAGCTCGAATATCATTGATTAAATCCATTCCGACTTTTGCCGCTTCCCGCATCACAACCGCTTTTGAAGAATCCACAGAAATCCAACAATCAAAACGTTGACGCACCGCTTCCACTAAAGGAACAACACGTTGAAGTTCTTCCTGTTCCGATACTTCATCCGCCATAGGGCGTGTGGATTCACCACCGATATCAATAATTGTTGCTCCTTCATTTAGCATTTTTTCTAATTGAAACAATGCCTTATCAAGATTAAAAAATTGTCCGCTATCAGAAAAAGAATCCGGTGTAAAATTTAAAATTCCCATAATTTGGGGCGTTGATAAGTCAAGACATTTGTTATTTGCGTAAAGTTTCATAAAGTGCGGTTAATTTTTAAGATGAATTTAAGCCGACAAATTATAGCGGAATCCGCTAGAGAAAAGAATAATAAGTCAGCAAATCACTGATAATTGTTTTTAAATACTTTCTATCATCCGTTAAAAAGCCTTCCTCATCAGGAAGGCTTCCGTTTTATAAGTCAAAATCTTACGATTTTTCGACCGTACTTTCCGGCTTATTCTCCGTACTATTTGAATAAGCGGCTTGTGACATTTTCGGTTCTTCCCAACCTGAAGGCGGAGTAACCGGTTCTCGATTCATTAATTGTTTAATTTGTACTTCTTCGATCGTTTCATACTTCACTAACGCATCTTTCATTGCGTGTAAAATATCCATATTGTCGATAAGGATCTGTCTTGCACGTTCATAGTTACGTGTAACGATCTCACGAACCTCTTCATCAATGACATGTGCGGTTTCATCCGACATATGTTTTGCTTTCGCCATGGAGCGACCTAAGAACACTTCACCTTCATCTTCAGAATAGAGGATCGGACCAAGCTTATCCGAGAAGCCCCACTGTGTCACCATATTACGCGCAATATTGGTTGCCACTTTTATATCATTTGATGCACCGGTAGAGATATTTTCTTCACCGTAAATCAAATCTTCAGCCAAACGCCCTGCATAAAGGGTTGAAAGTTTACTTTCTAATTGTTTTTGGCTGATGCTAACTTGGTCACCTTCCGGCAAGAAGAAAGTAACACCTAATGCCCGACCACGAGGAATAATCGTCACTTTATGTACAGGATCATGCTCAGGAACTAAATACCCTACAATCGCGTGACCTGCCTCATGGTAAGCGGTAGATTCTTTTTGTTTCTCCGTCATAATCATCGTGCGACGTTCAGGCCCCATATTGATTTTATCTTTCGCTTTTTCAAACTCAAGCATAGAAACGGTGCGCTTATTATTGCGAGCTGCAAACAACGCCGCTTCATTGACTAAGTTTGCTAAATCCGCCCCTGAATACCCCGGTGTACCGCGCGCCAAAGTCATTGCATCGACATCATCAGCTAATGGTACTTTACGCATATGCACCCGTAAAATTTGTTCACGACCTTTAACATCCGGAAGCCCTACCACGACTTGACGGTCAAAACGCCCCGGACGTGTTAACGCCGGATCTAACACATCCGGACGGTTAGTCGCCGCAATGACAATCACGCCGTCATTGCCACCGAAACCATCCATTTCAACAAGCATTTGATTAAGAGTTTGCTCACGTTCATCATGGCCGCCGCCTAAACCAGCACCACGCTGACGACCTACCGCATCGATTTCATCGATAAAAATCAAGCAAGGTGCATTTTTCTTCGCTTGCTCAAACATATCACGAACACGAGAAGCACCTACACCGACAAACATTTCCACAAAGTCAGAACCTGAAATGGTAAAAAACGGTACTTTTGCTTCACCCGCTATCGCTTTTGCTAGCAAGGTTTTACCGGTGCCCGGCGGGCCTACCATCAAAATACCTTTAGGAATTTTACCGCCTAAGTTTTGGAATTTACTTGGATCACGCAAGAAATCAACGATTTCACCCACTTCTTCTTTGGCTTCATCGCAGCCTGCCACATCGGCAAAAGTTACCTTGATTTGATCTTGATTTAGCATTTTTGCCCGACTTTTCCCGAAGCTCATGGCTTTACCGCCACCACCTTGCATTTGACGCATAAAGAAAATCCACACGCCCACAAGGAATAACATCGGGAACCAAGAGATCAAAATTTGTGAAAGAAAGCTACGCTTTTCAAACGGCGTACCTTCTACTTTCACTTTTTTACTCAATAAATCATCAAGTAATTTCTTGTCTTCTAATGGCGGCATCACGGTCATATATTTTGAGCCGTCATTTTTTGTTACCGTAATTTCATTGGTATCAAAACGTGCCTCTTTCACTTGACCGTTACTTACATCATAAACAAAGGTAGTGTAATCGGTTGAGTTTTCCACCGAAGAAGAGTTGAAGCTCTGATAAGCTGTCATCATAACAACCGCCACTACAATCCAGAGCACCAAATTTTTGACCATATCGTTCAAAGCTTAACCTGCCTTTTTCTAAGTTAATAAAAATCGTCACAAGATACTATATATTGCTAATGATGAAAAGCTATCAAAGCAATTAGCCTTTATAGCCTGTCGCAACAATATAAACCTCACGTGAACGCCCACGTGAAGCCTCCGGTTTACGCACTTTTACAACATTAAAAAGAGAACGAATCTCTTTTAAATATTCATCAAAGCCTTCACCTTGGAATACCTTCACCACAAAACCGCCTTTCGCTGCCAACACTTGTTTGCACATATCTAAGGCGAGCTCTACCAAATACATTGCACGTGGAATATCCACCGAAGGCATTCCGCTGAAATTCGGCGCCATATCGGACATCACCACATCTACTTTATCTTCACCCACACGTGCCAAAAGTGCGTTTAGCACATTCTCATCACGAAAATCACCTTGTAAAAAATCAACGCCGACAATCGGTGCCATTTCTAAAATATCGCAAGCAATAACACGCCCCTTACCACCGATTTGGCTCACCGCATATTGTGACCAACCGCCCGGTGCTGCGCCAAGATCAACGATCGTCATACCGGGTTTGAATAATCTATCCGTTTGTTGAATTTCATCCAATTTAAAATAAGCGCGAGAACGTAATTTTTGCTTATGCGCTTTCTGTACAAACGGATCTTTAAAATGTTCGTTTAACCAACGAGAAGAACTCGCCGAACGTTTTTTCTTTCCCATAATCTCTATCTTTTATGTTATTTTTGTAGGCGTTTCGCCTATATTTGGGTACAATCTGCCGAATTCAAGACTTGTAGCGTCTAAAAAACATCAAAAACTTCGTTTTTTCTGCCGCTCTTTTTACTATTCGCATTTATTTTTTATAGGATTTCTTATGACAACCTTATCAACCAAACAAAAACAATTTTTAAAAGGTCTTGCACATCATCTAAACCCGGTGGTTATGCTTGGCGGTAACGGCTTAACCGAAGGAGTGTTAGCCGAGATCGAAAACGCCCTTGATCATCACGAACTTATTAAAGTAAAAATCGCAGGCGCCGATCGTGAAACCAAACAATTAATTATTGATGCTATTGTACGCGAAACCAACGCGGCTCAAGTTCAAACTATCGGTCATATTTTAGTGCTTTACCGCCCGAGCGAAGAAGCAAAAATCCAACTTCCCCGTAAGTAATTTGAAAAGTGCGGTTAAAATTCGGAAAGGTTTTAACCGCACTTTTTCTTAATCATTCACTAAATATAATTTACTTCAATAATTTCAAACTCAACCGTCCCACCCGGCGTTGTAATATTTACCGTATCGTCTAATTCTTTACCGATCAAACCGCGTGCAATCGGTGAATTAACGGAAATCAAACCGGATTTAATATCCGCTTCATCATCCCCTACAATCTGATAAGTGACTTCTTCTTCCGTATCGACATTCACTAAAACCACCGTCGCCCCAAAAATAACTTTTCCGTTATTCGGCATTTTGGTGACATCGATAATCTGGCAATTCGCTAATTTCCCTTCAATTTCCTGAATACGTCCTTCACAGAAACCTTGCTGCTCACGAGCGGCATGATATTCCGCATTTTCTTTTAGATCGCCATGCTCGCGTGCTTCCGCAATCGCCTTAATAATTTCCGGGCGGCGTACATTTTTTAAAAAATCTAATTCTTCTCTTAACTGTTCTGAACCGCGAACCGTCATTGGGATTTGTTTCATAGAATGTTTTCCTCAAAATTTAGTCAAAAGAAAACCACGGCAAGATCTGAGATTTTGCCGCAGTCAAATAAAATAGATTGAAATGAGAAAAATGATTTACTCTCACTTAGTCGATGGCTATTATTGTTCGTCTGAAAAAAAATAGCAACCGATAACCTGAAAATATGGCAAAATTATCTTCAATTTCAACCGCACTTCGTACTCTTTTTCTCTCTTTTAGTCTTTCAATTCCTGCTGTTGCAGAAGTGGATATTGCTTCTTTGATCCGGTTATTACCGGAAGGAGCAAGTGCCTCTGTTATTGCCAAAAACTTAAATCAAAATAACATCATTGCCGATTATCGTGGTGATATATTTATGCTTCCCGCAAGTACGCAAAAAGTGTTCACTGCCGTTGCGGCAAAATTGGTTTTGGGCGATGAATTCAAATTTGAAACCGCCCTTTTAACGAACGGCAAAATTCAGAATAATGTTTTAGACGGCAATTTGATTATACGCTTTACCGGTGATCCTAATCTCACCAGCGGTCAACTTTATGGCTTATTGGCAGAACTAAAAAAACAAGGTATTAATAAAATTAACGGCAATTTGGTATTAGATACCTCCGTTTTCTCAAGTCACGATCGCGGTTTAGGTTGGATTTGGAATGATTTAACCATGTGCTTCAATTCCCCTCCCTCCGCCGCTAATATCGACAACAACTGCTTTTATGCAGAATTGGATGCCAATCAAACACCGGGAGAAATGGTAAAAATCAATGTGCCGGCACAATTCCCGATTCAAGTGTTCGGGCAAGTTTATGTCGCAGACGCAAAAGAAGCTCCATATTGTCAATTGGATGTCGTGGTGCATGATAACAATCGCTACCAAGTAAAAGGCTGTCTTGCACGTCAAGCCAAACCTTTCGGTTTAAGTTTTGCCGTGCAAGATCCTGATGCCTATGCCGCAGCTATCGTGCAACGTCAATTAAAACGTCTAGGTATTGAATTTAACGGTAAAGTATTACAACCTCAAAAACCACAACAAGGAGAATTGCTCGCAAAGCATTTCTCCAAATCTTTACCTGATTTATTGAAAAAAATGATGAAAAAATCCGACAATCAAATTGCCGATGCTTTATTCCGTGCCATCGCCTATCATTATTACAAACGCCCGGCCTCCTTCCAGCTTGGCACATTAGCGGTAAAATCCGTATTGCAAAAACAAGGTATTAAATTCGGTAACAGCATTTTAGCCGATGGTTCAGGGCTTTCACGCCATAACTTAGTCGCCCCCAAAACAATGCTTTCCGTATTGGAATATATTGCTAAAAATGAGGATAAATTACAGTTAACGGAAACCTTTCCCATCGCCGGTGTAGACGGCACGATTAGCGGGCGTGGCGGTTTAATCAATCCCCCTTTGGTAAAAAATGTCATCGCCAAAACCGGGTCATTAAAAGGCGTTTATAACCTAGCCGGCTTTATGACCAACGCACGCGGTGAAAAAGTCGCTTTCGTCCAATTTATTAACGGCTACTCTACCGGCGATCTCGAAAGTAAAACCAAACGCGCGCCGTTAGTGCAATTTGAAAGCGGTTTGTATAATGAAATCTACAAAGATTAATGAAGAAAAATCACAATAAAAAACGACCGCACTTTAATTCATTTTCGGTATTATGTAGCAGTTGCACAAAGAGAATTCATCATTAAACCCTCTATCGGTGCGTTACGGCTTCGCCTAACGGCACCCTTGTATATTAAAACTCTGATAAACTCGCAACAAACAACACAATGTTATCCACAGCTTGGTGCACCCTAGAGTAAAAACTCGTTTCGTAGCGTAGGCGTGGATAACCATCATCAGGAAAACCGAACAGTTGACTATGTTGAACTTCAAACCCGAATACAAGGCAGGTTAATGATGAACACTATCCCTCTTTATTGCGGCATTGATGTGGCTAAAAAATCCCTTGTCATTGGACTTTCCAATCACAAGAAAACCAAAACGGAAACCAATAATCCCAAAGGCATTGCCCATTTATTGGATTATCTGAGCCGTTTTGATATTGCATTGGTGACACTTGAAGCAACCGGTGGTTTAGAAATCCCCGTGGCTAAAGCCCTCGCGCGAGCAGGCTATCGGGTATTGGTCGCCAATCCGCAAAAAGCCGCACAATATGCCCGTTCGCAAAGTGCGGCGAAAACCGATGCCAAGGATGCGATTAACCTCGCTTTTTACGGTCAAAACCTTGATATCAAAGGCGAAGCGGAGAAATTACTTTACACCCCGCTCACCGAAGCGGAAGAACGGCTTGAAGCCCTTGTGGTACGCCGCCGTCAGCTTGTCGATATGCGGGTTGCGGAATTGAATCGCTTACAGCAAAGCCACGAAACACAGCAGAAAAATATTTCACAACATATTGAAATGTTGGACAAAATGATTGCCGAACTCGACCAAGATATTGACGATAATACCCGACATTTTAAGGATAAAGCCGAGCTTATCACTGACATCAAAGGCATCGGCAAAAACTGTGTAGCCGTCTTGATGTCCCAATTGCCCGAGCTTGGTAAATTGTCCTCAAAACGCATTGCCTCGCTCGTTGGCGTGATACCCCATGTCAGAGAAAGCGGACAATGGAAAGGCAAATCCTTTTGCCAAGGAGGTCGTGCGATAGTACGCAATGCCTTATATATGGCGGCGTTATCCGCCGTACGGCACGAACCCGTATTTAAAGCTTTTTATAACCGATTGGTTGCACGAGGTAAAGCCAAAAAATTGGCTCTCACGGCTTGTATGCGTAAGTTGTTGACCATTATGAATGCGTTAGTTAAACGTCATGAAAAATGGGATGCGTCTTACCATTTGTCCACTGTTAAGGTGGATTAAACAAGGTCTAATTTTTTATGTTAGACACAGTTGCTACGGTGATTTGTGCAAGTGCTACATAATGCCGTTCATTTTTCAATACGAACTAAAGTGCGGTCATTTCTAAAAAAGTTTTGTGAGTCGGTCGATAAGCCGAGTTCTGTCTTGGACAATCATTCATCTAGGCGACGGATTACTCCGCCGCTCAAGCAACCTACCCGAACTCTGAACGGGCCATTCATTGAGTTCCTATTTGGTCTTGCTACGAGTGGAGTTTACCCTGCTGCCAATCGTTACCGATGGCACGGTGCGCTCTTACCGCACCCTTTCACCCTTACCGTTTACACGGCGGTCTGCTCTCTGTTGCACTGGTCGTAGGCTCACGCCTCCCGGACGTTATCCGGCACTCTGCCCTGTGTAGCTCGGACTTTCCTCTCGTTTACTTGTCCCACTAGGTCGTATTACTACGGTTAAGGGCTTCAATAAACCAGCGATTGTCTAACCGACTCGGCGCGTAGTATAGGGATTAATGAAAGTGCGGTCAAATTTTCATTCGTTTTTTTCTTTCCTTCCGCTAAAATAGGCACAATTTCAACCGCACTTTAGGTATAAATGATGAATTATTTACAAATCGCCCGCGATACCCTTTCTGTTGAAAGCCACGCCTTAACACAATTAAGCCAACGTTTAGATGAAGACTTCAACAAGGTGGTAGAACTTATTTTAGCTTGCCAAGGCCGTGTTGTTATCGGCGGAATCGGAAAATCGGGCTTAATCGGAAAGAAAATAGTCGCCACCTTGGCTTCTACCGGCACACCAAGTTTCTTTTTACATCCCACAGAAGCCTTCCATGGCGATCTCGGAATGCTAAAACCGATAGATATTGTAGTGTTGATTTCTTACAGTGGCGAAACCGATGATGTCAATAAACTTATCCCAAGTCTCAAAAACTTCGGTAACAAAATCATTGCCGTTACCAGCAATAAAAATTCAACCCTCGGTCGCCACGCAGACTATGTGTTAGATATTACCGTTGAACGTGAAGTTTGTCCGAATAATCTTGCCCCGACCACATCAGCTCTTGTGACCCTCGCACTTGGCGATGCACTTGCGGTTGCATTAATCACCGCTAGAGATTTCCAACCGGCAGACTTTGCCAAATTCCACCCGGGTGGTAGCCTTGGTCGTCGTTTATTGTGCAGAGTAAAAGATCAAATGCAAACCCGCTTACCTATCATTCAACCGACAACCGGCTTCACGGATTGCTTAAGTGTAATGAATGAAGGAAGAATGGGGGTCGCATTGGTGATGGAAAATCAACAACTCAAAGGCATCATCACCGATGGCGATATTCGCCGGGCTTTAACCGCCAATGGAGCAGAAACATTAAATAAAACGGCACAAGATTTTATGACCAAATCACCAAAAACCATTCATCAAAATGAATTTTTAGCGAAAGCGGAAGACTTTATGAAATCCCAAAAAATCCATTCCCTTGTAGTCGTGAATGATGAAAATCACGTCGTAGGTTTAGTGGAATTTTCAAGCTAAGGAACAAATAATGCAACAAAAACTCGAAAATATTAAATTCGTTATCACCGATGTGGACGGCGTGCTAACAGACGGCTTACTCCACTATAATGCCAATGGAGAAACGATGAAAAGTTTTCACGTTCGCGATGGGTTAGGCATAAAAATGCTCATTGATGCCGGTATTCAAGTCGCCGTGCTTTCCGGCAGAGATTCCGATATTTTACGTCGTCGAATTGCAGATCTCGGTATTAAATTGTTTTTTCTCGGGAAACTCGAAAAAGAAACCGCCTGTTTTGACTTAATAAAACAAGCCGATGTCTCACCGGAACAAACCGCTTATATTGGCGATGATAGCGTAGATCTTCCCGCATTTGCCGTATGCGGACTTTCTTTCGCCGTAGCAGATGCGCCTCTTTATGTAAAAAATGCAGCAGATTATGTCCTTTCTTTAGGCGGAGGAAAAGGCGCATTCCGTGAAATGTCCGATATGATTCTAACCGCACAAGGGAAATCCGCCGTATTTAACAGCGCACAGGGATTTTTAAAATCAGTGAAGAATATGGGGCAATAAAGCTAAGTCATATGTTTTCACGATATGTTCTCGTTGGAATCTGCAATACGCTGCTAACAACAATTATCATATTCGGACTAACTGCAAGTCAGTTTAATCTGTATATTGCCAATGCTATTGGCTATGCGGCGGGGATCTTATGTAGCTTTCTACTTAACTCGATATTTACATTCTCCCGCCCTGCAAATGCAGCAAACTTTTCCCGATTTTTAGTCGTATCATTGATTTGCTATATTCTTAATGTGAAGGTGATCTACATTGATGTAGTGAAAGTGCGGTTAAATTTCTCAACGTTTTTTCTATCAAAAAAGGCTGTAAACACAGCCTTTCTCATATCATTTCACTTCTCTAAACAAAATCTCGCTTGGAATCACAGAACCTTGCCAATAAAGTTCGGTAGAAACTTTTTCTGCAAGTTGTAAGAAAGCTTGGGCGATTTCGCTTTCCGGTGCGGCAATGGTGGTTGGATTACCGTTATCCAGATCTTCTCGAATGCGAATGTGCAATGGCAAATGCGCCAGCACTTTTACGTTATATTTTTCCGCCATTTTTTCCGCACCGCCTGTGCCGAAAATCGCTTCGTGATGACCACAGTTGCTGCAAATATGCATTGACATATTTTCTACAATGCCAAGCACAGGTACGGAAACACGTTCAAACATAGAGATGCCTTTTACTGCATCAAGCAAGGCAATATCCTGCGGTGTTGTTACCACAATAGCGCCCGTTACCGGAATTTGTTGGGATAAGGTAAGTTGAATGTCGCCTGTCCCCGGGGGCATATCAATGACCAAATAATCTAAACTATCCCACAATGTCTCGTTAAGCAATTGACTTAACGCACTGCTCGCCATTGGTCCTCGCCAAATGGTCGCATTTTCTTCATCCATTAAAAAACCGATGGAATTGGCTGATAAGCCGTGCGCTTTAATAGGGGTAATGTGTTGATTATCCGGTGATGTAGGGCGTTGGTGTGGCGCACCCAACATATGCGGAATAGAAGGGCCATAAATATCGGCATCCAAAATCCCTACTCGTGCCCCCTGAGCCTGAAGTGCCAGTGCAAGGTTTACCGAAACACTGGATTTGCCCACACCGCCTTTACCGGAAGTCACGGCGATAATATTTTTTACCCCTTTTACTGCCGGTTGATTATTCGCCCGTTTCAACGTGGCGATTTGATAATTCACCAACCATTTAATTGATTTACAATCCGCTGCTGTTAATAAGTTATCGGATAAGGTTTGTTTTAGCAGCTCAACACCGCTATTCCAAGCAAAAGGTAATTGCAATTCAATGCGCAGGGTTTCACCGCCCTTCTCCACTTTTTTTAATGTGTTGAGCGCAATCAAATCTTTTTGCAGGCTCGGATGTTGAAATTGTTGAATGATTTGTTGAATTTGATTTTGTTGTTCCGCACTAAGATTGTCGGAAAAATAAGTTGCCATAAGATCTTCCAATAAGTAGAGTAAATTTGTCGGGCATATTTAAACACGGAAAGTGCGGTCTGTTAAGCTAAAGTTTTTCAAACTAGAAAAAATCCCCTTTATCAGGTAAGATACGGGCAATTTTTTGTGTGATAAAAAGAGATTAACAATGTCGAATCAAGCCCGTAAAATTTTAGTAACTTGCGCCCTTCCTTATGCCAATGGTGCAATCCATTTAGGCCATATGTTAGAACACATTCAAGCGGATATTTGGGTGCGTTTTCAACGTATGCGCGGTAATAAAGTTTATTTTGTTTGTGCTGATGACGCACACGGCACGCCGATTATGTTAAACGCCGATAAATTAGGCATTACACCGGAAGAACTTATCGCCCGAGCAAAAGCCGATCACGTGCGCGATTTCGCCGGCTTCAATATCAGCTTTGATAACTATCATTCCACTCACAGCGAGGAAAACAAACAAATCACCGCTGAAATTTATAATAAATTAAAAACGAACGGTTTTATTAAAAGAAAAGTGATTTCTCAACTCTACGATCCGGAAAAAAATATGTTTTTACCGGATCGCTTCGTAAAGGGCACTTGCCCGAAATGTAAAGCGGAAGATCAATATGGCGATAACTGCGAAGTCTGCGCTTCCACTTATAGCCCAATGGATTTAATCAACCCTCGCTCCGCCGTTTCAGGTGCGACACCGATCGTTAAAGAATCCGAGCATTTTTTCTTCGATTTACCTGCATTTGAAAATATGTTGCAAGAATGGACGCGTTCCGGTTCGCTGCAACCAGAAATCGCAAACAAAATGCAAGAATGGTTTGAAAGCGGTTTACAACAATGGGATATTTCTCGGGATGCGCCGTATTTTGGTTTCGAAATTCCGGATGCAAAAGACAAATTTTTCTATGTATGGTTGGATGCGCCGATTGGTTATATGGCGTCATTCAAAAATCTTTGCGATCGTGAGGGTGTAGATTTTAATGAATTTTGGGCTGAAGGCAGTGAAGCGGAACTTTATCACTTTATCGGTAAAGATATTGTGTATTTCCACAGTCTATTTTGGCCTGCGATGTTGGAAGGCAGTGGCTATCGCAAACCGACCAATGTATTTGCTCACGGTTATGTAACGGTGGACGGTGCGAAAATGTCAAAATCACGCGGTACGTTCATTCAAGCAAACACTTATTTAAACCACATTGATCCGGAATGTTTGCGTTATTACTATGCGGCAAAAATCAACAATCGAATTGAAGATCTTGATTTCAATTTAGAAGATTTCATTCAACGGGTGAACACGGATATTGTGAACAAACTCGTAAACTTAGCTTCTCGCAATGCGGGTTTTATCGCAAAACGCTTTGATGGCAAATTAGCGGATAAATTGGAAGATGAAGCTTTATTTGCTGAATTTGCCTCTCAAGCGGCACAAATTGCAAATTTGTATGAAACTCGCGAATTTAGCAAAGCCATCCGCGAAATTATGGCATTAACCGATAAAGCCAATAAATATATTGATGATAAAGCACCTTGGGTGATCGCAAAAGAAGAAGGAAAAGAGGCGCAATTACAAGCAGTATGTTCAATGGGTATCGAATTATTCCGTGTGTTAATAACATACCTCAAACCGGTTCTCCCTAAACTGGCCGAACGGGCTGAAGCCTTCTTACAAACCGAATTACGTTGGGATAATATCGATCAACCTTTATTAGACCGTACTCTTTCGCCATTTAAAACTCTGTTTTCCCGTTTAGATAAAAAACAAATTGATGCCGTAGTGGACGAAACAAAAGCCTTATTCGCCAAAGCGAATGAAACGGCAGAAAAAACAGCGACAAAATCGACCGCACTTTCTAACATCGAACCCATCGCAGATACCATCACCATTGATGATTTTGCCAAACTCGATATGCGCGTAGCAAAAGTATTAAAATGCGAAGCGGTTCCTGAATCAAATAAACTTCTCCGCTTTGAATTGGATCTCGGTGATCACCGCCGCCAAGTTTTCTCCGGCATTAAGGCGGCTTACAATAAGCCTGAAGAATTAGAGGGGCGGTTTGTAATTATGGTAGCAAACCTTGCGCCACGTAAAATGAAGTTCGGCATATCGGAAGGGATGATTCTATCTGCCGGCACGGGCGGAAGTGATTTATTCTTGCTTTCCGCCGATAGCGGTGTTACAGCCGGTATGCAGGTGAAATAATCAAGCGAATTGATGTTTACAAAAAGCGACTTCGGTCGCTTTTTTGGTTTTTTAGTTGAAAGAAAGTGATTTATAACCTACCATATCACTCAACTATTTATCAATTTGGAGAAAACTATGAAAAACGAATTAATCTGCTACAAACAAATGCCGGTTTGGACAAAAGACAAACTGCCTCAAATGTTTCAAGAAAAACACAATACAAAAGTCGGCACTTGGGGCAAGTTGAGCATTCTCAAAGGGAAACTAAAATTTTACGAATTAACGGAAGAAGGGGATGTCATTGCCGAGCATATTTTCACACCGGAAAGCGAAATTCCGTTTGTCGAACCACAAGCTTGGCACCGCGTAGAAGCCTTAACGGAGGATTTAGAATGCACGCTTGGCTTTTATTGCAAAAAAGAAGATTACTTCAGTAAAAAATATAATATGACCGCAACACATTCAGAGGTAAAAGCGGCAGCTAAATCCATTAAACCTTGCAAAACACTCGATCTCGGCAGTGGGCAAGGGCGAAATTCACTCTTTTTGAGCTTATTGGGCTTTGATGTAACCTCTTGGGATCATAATGAAAACAGCCTTACTTTCTTGAATGAAACCAAAACGAAAGAAAATCTCTCAATTTCGACCGCACTTTACGACATCAACAGTGCAAACATTCAAGAAAACTACGACTTTATTCTCTCCACCGTGGTGTTTATGTTCTTAGATCCTGAACGTGTGCCTGCCATTATTAAAAATATGCAAGAACACACCAATATAGGCGGCTATAACTTAATCGTAGCGGCAATGTCCACAGATGATATTCCTTGCCCTCTTCCGTTTTCCTTCACCTTTAAAGAAAACGAATTAAAATCCTATTATCAAGGCTGGGAGTTTGTAAAATACAACGAAGAAATGGGTGAATTACATAAAACCGATGAAAACGGTAATCGTATTAAAATGAAATTTGTGACAATGCTGGCGAAAAAGAAATAGCCTACCGCGATTTTAATTCATTATAAAAAAATTGACCGCACATTGTGATACAAAGTGCGGTCAAAAAATCTTTAGATTTTGAATGTTGGCTCCGCTAACGGTGCCGCAAGGCATAGAAATCGCCTTTTTAACTATTCTTCAATCGAACGTAATAATTCGTTGATACCTACTTTGCCTAGGGTTTTCGCATCAACTTTTTTCACGATAACAGCACAGTAAAGGCTATATTTACCGCATTTTGACGGAAGACTACCGGAAACGACAACAGATCCTGCCGGTACACGGCCATAGTAAATCTCGCCGGTTTCACGATCGTAGATTTTGGTGGATTGACCGATAAATACCCCCATAGAGATCACACAACCGTCCTCAACGATTACCCCCTCAACGACTTCGGAACGTGCGCCGATAAAGCAGTTATCACCGATAATGGTCGGATTGGCTTGTAATGGTTCTAATACGCCACCAATGCCCACACCACCCGATAAGTGAACATTTTTACCAATTTGCGCACAAGACCCCACGGTCGCCCAAGTATCCACCATAGTACCTTCACCCACGTATGCACCGATATTCACATAAGACGGCATTAACACGCAGTTTTTAGAAATGTATGCGCCCTTACGAACGGTTGCGGACGGAACGACTCGGAAACCTTCTTGCCGGAAACGTTCTTCCGTGTAATCTGCAAATTTTAGTGCGACTTTGTCGTAATATTTTGTTTCTGCACCGTCAATGATTTCGTTATCATTGATACGGAATGAAAGCAACACCGCTTTTTTTAGCCATTGATGTGTTACCCATTCACCACCAATTTTTTCTGCCACACGATACTTACCGCTATCCAAACCCTCGATAACTTCTTCAATCGCAGCCCGAGTTTCCGCATCCACGTTTTTTGGCGTAATATCTGCGCGTTTTTCAAAGGCAGCTTCAATAATTGCTTGTAAGTTTGACATTGTACTTCCTATGTTAGTTAAGTGAATAAAACGATGTTAGTTTTACCATATTTTTAGTGCTCAAGCAAAAAACACCTAAAAAAATCACCGCACTTTGTTTAAAACAAAATGCGGTGATTGAACAAACTATCTTATTGATTAAAAGATAGCAAGTGCTAAACCCACAATAAAAGCCATACTAAATACCACAGCAATCATTGCATAACCGAAATCACTCATGTTCACTCCTTATTATTGATGTTAAAACGTCCTCATTCTAGCAAGAAAAATAAAAAAAACGACCTTTTTTTAAAAAATATTTATTCAATATTTAACTTATTTCAAAGCAGTCTTTATAATAGGAAAAATTTATTCTGAGAAAACCGAATTATGGCAACAATTAAAGATGTGGCAAAAATGGCGGGAGTATCCACGACCACCGTTTCCCACGTAATTAATAAAACCCGATTTGTGGCAAAAGAAACGGAAGAAGCCGTTCAATATGCAATTAAAACCTTAAAATATTCTCCAAGTGCGGTCGCCAGAAGTTTGAAAGTGAATACCACAAAATCTATCGGTATGATCGTCACTACCAGTGAAGCGCCTTATTTTGCAGAGATCATTCATGCGGTTGAAGAACACTGCTATCGCCAAGGCTACTCCCTCTTTTTATGTAACACTCAAAATGATCCTGAAAAAATCAAAAATCATTTAGATATGCTGGCTCAAAAGCGGGTAGATGGGCTGTTGGTTATGTGTTCGGAATACACCCAAAGCTCTCTTGATTTGCTTTCCAATTCTTCAACCGTTCCAATGGTTGTGATGGATTGGGGGCCAAATAGCAATACGGATATTATTGAAGATAACAGCTTTGCCGGTGGCTATCTTGCGACAAAGCATCTGATTGATTGCGGCCATAAAAAAATCGGTATTATTGCGGGTGAACTAAGTAAAACAACGGCCAAAAACCGTTATGACGGCTTTGAAAAAGCCATGCAGGACGCCAATCTCACGATTAACAAAAACTGGGTGATGGAAGGCTACTTTGAACCGGAAGACGGTTATGAATGTATGAATAAAATCCTTATCCAAGCGGAATTACCAACCGCCGTGTTCTGTTGTAACGATGTAATGGCGCTCGGTGCAATTTCAGCCATCACCGAAAAAGGTTTACGAGTGCCGGAAGATATTTCCGTGATTGGTTACGATAACATCCATTCCTCACGTTTTTATGCACCGCCGCTCACCACCATTCACCAATCAAAATCCAGATTAGGTGCGCAAGCGGTGAATTTACTCTTTGAACGCATTGCACAAAAAGACAAGGAAAATACCCCTCAAGTTCGTAGCCGGATTGATATTCACCCTGAATTAGTTCCAAGAAAATCCGTTAAAACTATTTTATAAAACTTCCCGAAATTTAACCGCACTTTTAAATAAAGTACAGAAAGTGCGGTCAATTTTTAAAGAAAATTGATTTTTCTTGCTTTTTATCAATCTTTTCTATCATAGAGTTTGACCCTCCACCTATTTTTAGTTATATCTACACCCAGTTTTATTTTGTCTTACTTTTTAGGAGTTTGTATGACACAAGAATACGCAACCTTACGTAATAATATCAATATGTTAGGTCGTTTTCTCGGGGAAACCATTAGCGATGCCCAAGGTTCGGATATTCTCGAATTAATCGAAAATATCCGCAAATTATCACGAGATTCACGCGCAGGTGACGATAAAGCCCGTCAAGAATTGCTCACCACCCTCGCAAATATTTCGACCGACAATATTATTCCGGTAGCACGGGCATTCAGCCAATTTCTAAATCTCACCAATATTGCCGAACAATACCAAACGATTTCTCGCGAACATTCCACAAAAGCGCCTTCCGAGCGTTCTTTACACAGTTTATTTACCCGCCTGAAAGCGGAAAACGCTTCAAAAGAAACCGTTTATGCCACCATTGAAAAACTGTTGATCGAACTAGTTTTAACGGCACACCCAACAGAAACCACACGCCGTTCTCTCATTCATAAACACGTTGAAATCAATAAATGTTTAAGCAAATTAGAACATAATGATCTCACACCAAAAGAACGTGGCATTATTGAACGTTTACTGCTCCGTTTAATCGCAGAAGCGTGGCACACTAACGAGATTCGTACCGTTCGCCCAACGCCTTTTGACGAAGCGAAATGGGGATTTGCGATGTTGGAAAACAGCCTCTGGCAAGCCGTACCGGAATTTTTACGCCAACTGAACGAAAACGCCCGTGAATTTTTAGGCTACGATTTACCTGTTGGCTTAAAGCCGGTGCGCATTTCCTCTTGGATGGGCGGAGATCGGGACGGCAACCCATTTGTAACCGCAAAAATTACACGTAAAGTGCTTCACTTCGCACGTTGGAAAGCAGCGGATTTATTCTTAAAAGACATCGGCGAACTAGTTGATGAACTTTCGATGGTGAAATGTACAGAGGAATTTCGTGCTAAATACGGTGACCATTTAGAGCCTTATCGTGTCGTGGTGAAGGGCTTACGCACAAAACTTAATGCCACCCTTGCCTACTTTGATGATTTACTGGCAAATCGTATGCCTCGTGTTTCAGAATGTGACATTATTTTAAAAGACGAACAACTTTGGGAGCCGCTTTACGATTGCTATCAATCCTTAATGGCGTGCGGTATGCGCATTATTGCGAACGGTTCACTTTTAGATATTCTACATCGTATTCGTTGCTTTGGGGTCACCCTGTCACAAATGGATATTCGCCAAGAAAGTACCCGTCATACCGATGCTATTGCGGAAATCACACGCTACATCGGATTAGGCGATTATTCCCAATGGACGGAAGACGACAAGCAAGCTTTCTTAATTCGTGAATTAAGCTCACGTCGTCCGCTTATTCCGCAAAATTGGCAGCCTTCCGCAGAAACACAAGAAATTCTGGATACCTGCAAAGTGATTGCCGAACAAAAACAAGGTGTTATTGCGTGTTATATCATTTCGATGGCACGTACCGCTTCAGATGTGCTTGCTGTACATTTATTATTAAAAGAAGCAGGCGTGCCTTACCATATTCCGGTGGTACCGCTTTTTGAAACGCTAGATGACTTAGATGCGGCGGAAGAAGTGATGAACCAATTATTCAATATAGGCTGGTATCGCGGTGTAATTAATAATCGTCAAATGGTGATGATCGGCTATTCGGATTCCGCCAAAGATGCGGGTATGATGGCAGCGTCTTGGGCGCAATATCGTGCGCAAGAAGCGTTGGTAAATTTATCGGAAAGACTTGGCATTGAATTAACCTTATTCCACGGTCGTGGCGGTACAATCGGTCGAGGTGGCGCACCGGCTCACGCGGCATTACTTTCTCAACCGCCTCGTTCATTGAAAAACGGCTTGCGTGTAACGGAGCAAGGTGAAATGATCCGATTTAAACTCGGTTTACCTGCCGTTGCGGTCGAAACCTTTGATCTCTATGCCAGTGCAATCTTAGAAGCGAATCTCTTACCTCCGCCGGAACCTAAACCTGAATGGCGTGCAGTAATGGATGAACTTTCCGCCATTTCTTGCGAAATTTATCGCAATGTAGTGCGCGGAGACAAAGATTTCGTGCCTTATTTTCGCAGTGCGACACCGGAGCAGGAACTCTCGAAACTGCCGCTCGGCTCACGCCCTGCAAAACGTAACCCGAATGGCGGCGTAGAAAGTCTTCGTGCGATCCCTTGGATCTTTGCTTGGATGCAAAACCGCTTAATGCTTCCTGCTTGGTTAGGTGCCGGCGCATCCGTTCGTCAAGTGATTGAAAACGGCAAAGGCGATATTATCCAAGAAATGTGTCAAACCTGGCCGTTCTTTTCCACCCGAATCGGTATGTTGGAAATGGTATTCAGTAAATCTGACGTATGGCTTTCTCAACAATACGATCAGCGTTTAGTAAAAAAAGAGCTTTGGTATTTAGGCGAAAACCTACGTCAACAGCTACAGGCGGATATTCAAACCGTGCTTTCACTTTCTCATCGTAATGAGCTAATGTCCGATTTACCTTGGATCGCCGAATCCATTGCATTACGCAATATCTACACCGATCCACTCAACTTATTGCAAGTCGAGCTTCTCCACCGCTTCCGTGAAAACCCGGATCACCCTAATCCGGATATAGAGCAAGCCTTGATGATTAGTATCACCGGCATTGCTGCGGGAATGCGTAATACGGGCTAAAAATGCAATCATAATAAAGGGCATCGATCTTTTTGATCTACCCCAAAAAGTTAGACAATTTAGCAAAGGGTTTGAGTTCGATATTGTACCGAGCTCAAACCCTTTAATTACAGCTTAAACATTCGTCTAGTTATAATAATAAAGCTCATTGTTTTACCAATGAGCTTTATGTCACAAATACATTCCGAAACTATTTTTAGCGTTATTGATTTTATTAATATTTTTTCACACAAAATCAAAAGTTATTTCGGAAATAAAATCAACTTAAACCCGCGTCAATACCAGATTATTGACGTTTAAAGTCAATGTGAACCAATTTCGGTTTGAATGGGTGGCGTTGCATTGCTTGAACTTTTACAGCCACTTCTTTACCATCAATCACTAATGTAATTACATCAGAATAGAAAGCATCGTGAACTTGTGCATTGTTTAATTCATCGTGATTTAAGATGATTGAAACCGGTGCTTCATTGCCACCGTAAACGATAGCAGGAATTTGACCATTATGACGCAGGCGGCGGCTCGCACCCTTACCTTGCTCAGAACGAACTTCAGCGTTAAATTTAAATGCCATATTAATGTTCTCTTTAATTGAGTTAAAATTAAAAAACTGCAGGCGACCCAGCAATTTTCCTAAATTGACCCAAAGCATTGCTTTGAGGGCGCAGATTATAAAAGATTCCAATTGCTGACGCAAATTTTTTCTAGGCAATTTGGTATTAAGCGATTAGAATAGCCCCCAATTTTTGACAACTAATTTATGAATAACAATATATCGGGAACAGAATGGAATTTCTTATTAGCTTTTTCACTGATTACGGTTACTGGGCTGTACTTTTTGTCTTAATTATCTGCGGTTTTGGCGTGCCGATCCCTGAAGATATCACTCTTGTTTCCGGTGGGGTTATTGCCGGACTTTATCCTGAAAGTGTTAATTCTCATTTAATGTTGTTGGTGAGTATGATTGGTGTACTTGCCGGTGATTCTTGTATGTACTGGCTTGGGCGTATTTATGGTACAAAAATTTTGCGTTTCCGACTTATGCGTAAAATCGTAACCTTACAGCGTTTAAAAATGGTACGTGAGAAATTCGCCCGATACGGTAATCGTGTATTATTTGTGGCTCGTTTTCTTCCGGGCTTACGCGCTCCGATTTATATGGTTTCCGGTATTACACGCCGTGTAAGCTATACACGTTTCGTATTCATTGATTTCTGTGCTGCCATTATTTCCGTACCAATTTGGGTTTATCTAGGTGAATTCGGTGCTAAAAACTTAGATTGGTTACATGCGCAAATTCAAAAAGGGCAAATAGTTATTTATATTCTTGTCACCATTCTTGCCGTTTTCCTATTTTGGAAATGGAAAAAATCGAAAAAAGCGAAGAAAAATCAATAAGTAAAAAAGCGGTAAAAAAAGCAGTGTTATGCAACTGTTGCATAACACTTAAAAACATTGCTTTTCAATTAAAAAATTAAAGCATGTAAATATCTAGTTACTACGCCTTGAGATCTATAACTTTAATGGAAACCCAAAATACCCAAAACTTTTTAAAATCTGACCGCACTTTTTATTTTGCTCTAAATTGTTTTATCAAATGACTTAAACTTGCACAATTTCGTTGAAAATTACGGCAATGCGGGCAGATAAGAAGATGTGATTTTACACCAATTTGTTCTTTTAACGTCAAACGGCGTTCCTGTGATTCTGATAATTTCTGTGTAGTCTGCAAACAATTCATCGTTAATATTATTCTCCCTCAAGCTTATTTGATAAACAATACTGTAATTGCAATCTTGCACGATAAAGTGAGGTATGTAAATTCGATACACTGATTGCGGCTTCCTTACAAATTTCGTCTGTCGATAACTCCAAATATTCACGCATCATAAATACTCTTGCTTGCCTTGCCGGTAAATGATTTAAACAAATTTCAAAGATCCGCCAAAATTCATCACAATACACTTCATTTTCATTTTGTTGTAAATCTTTCGGTTCATATTCACTTTTCCAATGTCCTTGTTCATCAAAAAATGAATTGTTCTTTTCGTCAATTAAATCACTTTCAAGAACAAAACGTTCTTTTATGCGCAAATAATCCAGAATTTTGTTTTTTAAAATAGCAAAAATCCATGTTTTTAGCGCAGATTGCCCTCTAAATACATTAATATTTTTTAATGCACTAACGAAAGCTTCTTGCACAAGATCTTCAGCTAAAAGAGGATCCCTTAATTGCAATTGGGCAAAACTTAACATTTGAGTGCGAATATCAAGCATCTCTTTTGATGAAATAAGTTGTTCTATTTCCATAAAATAAAAAAGTTTAAAAATTTTGTAAGAATTTCAGCTCTCAACCGACTAATGTAACGAAAGATATTCTTTCTGTAAATTCACATTTAACAAAACACTCTAGGAGTAACATATGAAAACATTAAAATTTACAACACAAACTTTATTCGCCCTTTGTTTTGCCGGCAGTACCTACGCCGCTGATATGATGAAAGATTGTGATCAAACTATGGACGGGAATTGTATGAAAAAAATGGAACAGATGAAAGAAAATATGAAATCTGACAGTATGAAAAAAATGGAGCGGATGGAAGAAAATATGAAATCTGACAAGATGAAAAAAATGGAGCAGATGGAAGAAAATATGAAATCTGACAGTATGAAAAAAATGGAGCGGATGGAAGAAAATATGAAATCTAACAAGATGAAAAATATGCCGTCTGATAATTCAATGAAAAAAGATAAAATGATGTAATAACACCAAAGCAGCAGGGATGGATAGGAGTTAAAAATGAAAAAATTAACCGAAAACGATATTACCCCAGAAAATCTTTTCTATCAACGTAGAAAAATCATTCAATCAATGGGAGTTCTCAGTGCCGCTGCTGCTTTTCCTTCCATCGGATTGAGCAAAACACACGACTCACGCACGGCATTATCCTTTAAAAAGGATAAAAACGATCAATTAACGCTTACCCCTGAAAATAAGGTAACAACCTATAACAATTTTTATGAGTTTGGCGTACCAAAAGAATCCCCTTCCCATTATGCGGATAGCTTAAAAATCGAGCCTTGGAAAGTAGAAATTACAGGTGAAGTCGAAAAGCCAATCGTATTAGATATGAATGATTTACTCACTCGTTTCCCTTTAGAAGAACGAATTTACCGTTTCCGTTGTGTTGAAGCATGGTCAATGGTGATCCCTTGGATTGGCTTTGAATTAAATAAACTCTTGGCCATCGTTAAACCAACGAGCCGGGCAAAATTCGTAGAATTTGAAACGATTTATGATCCTGACAATATCCCGGGGCAAAAAAATAGCTTTTTTGGCGGGGGGTTAGAATATCCTTATAGAGAAGGTCTAACCCTTGCCGAAGCCATGCATCCTTTGACGCTGTTATCTGTCGGGTTATATGGCAAAACGCTATTGCCTCAAAACGGCGCGCCGGTGCGTTTGGTTGTGCCTTGGAAGTATGGTTTTAAAAGTATCAAATCCATTGCAAAAATCAAGCTCACATCGCAAATGCCACATACTACTTGGAACAAACTCGCGCCATACGAATATGGTTTCTATGCTAATGTAAATCCTCAAGTAGATCATCCTCGTTGGTCACAAGCCAGTGAACGGGTGATTGGTTCAGGCGGTTTATTTAATGTGAAACGTCAGCCGACATTACTTTTTAATGGTTACGCTGAACAAGTCGCGCATTTATATGATGGCTTAGATTTAAGGAAGAATTATTAATGCGATATTTATTATTACGCTTTTTTACACACATTATTTGTGCCTCACCATTGATTTGGTTAAGTTGGCTCATTCTATCAGGTGATGAAACACAGTTGGGTGCAGAACCGAGTAAAACTATTCAACATTTTTTGGGATTTACTGCAATTACTCTGCTGCTTGGCGTTTTTCTTTTTCGATTCGTGATTGAATTTACAAAATTAAATCAATTAAGAATCTTACATCGCACACTTGGACTATGGGCGATATTTTACCTCTTTTTGCATATTCTCTCTTATTTTATATTAGAATTGGGGTATGATATTTCACTCTTTTATAGTGAACTTACTCAACGATATTATTTAATACTAGGAGCCTTAAGTTTATTTATTTTATGTTTTATTACAATAAGTTACCTTCCATTTATCCGACATAAAATGAAAGCTCACTGGTTAACTTTACATAAACTGGCTTATCTTGCTCTTTTATTAGCCTGTATTCATTATCTTCTTTCAACAAAGAATATTGAAATTACAGCTATTATTTACTTGCTTCTCTGTTTAGGTACATTATTGATTATATGTTACCGAAAATATGTGGCCTTAAATAAAAAATAAAAGTAAGAATTAAATAAATTTACCGAAAATTCTCAGTATGAGAAGAGAGGTAAAAAATTCAAGCCATTGAAATAATTAAAATCCTTATCAATATAAATAAATAGATAAGGATTTTTTATGTTTGAAAAATTAATATAACGTTCTAAATAAACAAGAATTCTCTATTCACAGAACTCGGCACACGAAAACATCGTCGATTTTAACCGCACTTTTTATTTAGTTTAACTTTTTGCCGCTAAATAACGTTCCACCGTATCCACGATTGCTTGGGTTTGCGGGTCGATTTCAATATTCACTATATCACCTTCCTTGCGCTGTCCCATAAGGGTTCGTTGTAAGGTTTCAGGAATCAAATTCACACAAAATTGATTTTCTCTCACTCCACCGATAGTTAAACTAATACCGTCCACTGCAACGAAACCTTTTTTCAGAATGTATTTCATTACATCGGAATTCGGCAATTCAAACCAAATTTGACGATTATTTTCCGTTGAAATTATTTCAGAAATCGTTGCAGTACAATACACATGACCGGACAGAATGTGTCCGCCGATTTCTGCCCCCATTTGCATAGCTCGTTCAATATTCACAAAATCACCGGCTTTTAATGCGCCAAGATTGGTAATCCGTAAGGTTTCCTGCATTAAATCAAAACTGACCAAATCATCATTAATTTCCGTTACGGTTAAGCACACGCCGTTATTTGCTACGGAAGCACCAATTTCTAGCCCTTTAAGCATTTCCGGTGGCAATTTTACAACCTGTGTTCTAAAATACGCTTTTTCTGTAATTGAATGAATGGGAGCAATGCCCTGAACAATTCCGGTAAACATCGATTTTTCCTCAATAAAAAATTTTTGCACAGTATATCAAATTTATGAATTTTCGTCTTTTATCCTCATATCACGCCGATATAAAAAAATTGATTAAAATCGCCTTTCCTATTTTACTTGCACAAATCGCCCAGAATTCTATGGGACTTGTGGACACCATTATGGCCGGGCGTGTCAGTTCCACAGATATGGCAGCGATTTCGATCGGCGCATCAATTTGGCTCCCTTTAGTGTTATTCGGTCATGGTTTATTACTTGCCCTGCCTCCCACTATTTCTTATTTAAACGGTTCAGGACAGCATCACCGTATTGCACATCAAATTCGTCAAGGAATTTGGATTGCCTTTTTAAGTAGCATTCCGCTCGGGTTGTTTATTTATTACAGCGATTTTGTGTTGCAATTTATGGAAATGGAACCTCGTATGGCACAAATCGCCCGCGATTATTTACATGCGATGCTTTGGGGATTACCTGCTTATTTACTGCTCATCAATTTTCGCTGTTTAAATGATGGTATTGCCAAGACCAAGCCTGCAATGGTCATTACCTTTATCGGTTTAATGATAAATATTCCGCTGAACTATATTTTTATTTACGGCAAACTCGGTATTCCGGCATTTGGTGCGGTGGGGTGTGGTATTGCAACGGCAATCGTCAACTGGTCTATGTGTCTGATGATGATTGCTTATTCTTATTTTAATCGTCAAGAACGTCAATTAAAGGTATTCAGTAAACTTATTGAAAAACCTAATGGCGCAACGCTGAAAAAACTCTTTCAACTCGGTTTACCCATTGCCATCGCAATTTGCTGTGAAGTCGCACTTTTCGCTGTAACAGCTTTGCTCCTTTCGCCACTTGGTGCAACCATTGTGGCAAGTCATCAAATTGCATTGAACACTAGTTCCTTTATTTTTATGTTTCCGATGTCTATCGGTATGGCTACCACTATTCTGGTCGGGCAAGCATTGGGCTCAGGTTCGCCACCAAAAGCGAAGAATATGGCATATGCAGCATTAATGCTTGGATTAAGCATTACAGTCATCACCGCATTTATTACAATTTTCTTTCGATATGAAATCGCAGGCATCTTTGTGACAGATAAAACCGTGATTAGTATGGCTGCCGGTTTACTACTCCTTGCGGCGATTTACCAATTTTCCGACACAATTCAAGTTGTGGTAGGAGGTGTGTTACGTGGTTATAAAGATACCAAAACGATTCTTTATATTACACTCTTTGCTTACTGGGTTATCGGTGTTCCGCTGGGTTATACCTTAGCACGAACCGATCTGCTAATGCCAAGCATCGGAGCAAAAGGCTTTTGGATTGCTTTTGTGGTTTCACTTACCTTTGCCGCAATATTATTATTTTACCGAATGAGAAAAAACCAAAATTTGAGTGATGAAGTCTTAATGGCACGATTAGAAAAGCTCAAATAAACTATTAGCATTATTTTCTTACAAGAGCGCATATTATCTCTATGCGCTTTTTCTTTTAAATTGAAGGTAAAGTGCGGTCGTTTTTACTCCACTTTTAAGATTAATGCGAATTATTCCTATTGAGTAACGCTTTCATTTTCGTGTATACTTGCGCGTCTTTTTTACTATCGTAAATTTTGGAGAGCAATTATGACGTTCAAACACAGCGTTATTTATACCGTACTTTTTACCGGTATTTCTATTCCTGCATTAGCAGAAACCGGCACAGATTCTGAAGTGGTACTGGATCAGGTTAATGTTGTCGCTGAATTAGAAAAAGCGAAGGCTGTCGGCGAAAAACAAAAAGAAATCGTGAACTTAAGTTTACTTGGTCGTCAAACGGCGTTCACCTCTCCTATCTCTGTCGTAAACTACGATGAAAAAGCCTTTGAAAATAAATCGCCTCGCAATGTTGTTGATGCCCTTTCCAAAACCGATGCTTCAGTAATGAATTTCGGCGGTGAAACCAACACGCTTTCAGGTCTGTATGTAAGAAATTTACAACTTGATATGCGTCAAGTCAGCGTTAATGGGTTAGCAGGATTATATTCGACTTATAATTCACCGACTACCGCAGTTTCATCCGCCCAATTAATCAAAGGCGCATCCACTGCAACAACAGGAATGGATCCTGAAGGTTCAGCCGGAGCTTCAATGAATATCGAAACAAAACGAGCAACCGATGAACCTATTAATAAATTAGGTTTCGGCTGGTATAGCAACAATCGTTTAGAAGAAACCTTTGATTTTGGACGCCGTTTTGGTAAAAACAAAGAATGGGGTATTCGAATCAACGGTAAATATCGTGACGGTGATACGGCACGTGAAAATTATGATGAACTTAATAAGGAATTCGCTATTGGCGCAGATTATCGTGGTGATAAATTACGTGTAGGCATAGATTATATGTACACCAAACGAGCTACCCATGGTGGGCGTGCACGTTTACAAGATATACAAAATCTCGGTTTCAGCGTACCGAAAGCACCTAATGGTAAAATGAATTTAAACCCTCGTTGGATTGGTCAAACAACTGAAGATCAAACTCTTATGGGGACATTTGAATACGATCTTCCTTACAATATGATGCTATCGGGCGGTATAGGTCATATGGAATCCAAGTATTCCGGTTCATTCGGTCAAATAACTAAACTTAAATCCAATGGAGATTTCAATATTACCGGGATTCGCGGTATTGATTTTCGCTCTCGCACAACAAGCGGCAACTTAACATTACAAGGTGAATTTGAAACAGGTGCTCTATTACATAACTGGAATTTAGCCTTTGATAAGGTTGTTCGCCAACGTGACCATGATCAAAGTTCAAAAGCAAACGGACAACTAACCGGTGGCTCGATTTATCACCCTAGCTTTGGTGCGTTATCACCAAGTAATTTTGACTTAACCCCGAATAAACAAGGGGTGGATAACAAACTTACGGCTCGCAGTTTAGCCTTTGCTGACACGGTTGGTATTTTTGATAATACCCTTCGTTTAACATTAGGTGGACGTTTCCAATGGATTAAACAATTAAATAAAACAACCGGAAAAGAAGTAAGTGCGGATCGCGTTAGTCCAATGGTAGCATTAGCTTACGTTCCCAACCCGAATTTAGTCTTCTATGGTAACTATTTAGAAGATCTTGAACCGGGTAATGTCGATCCCGATAGCGGTGAAATGAATAGCCCACGTGTAAGCCGCCAACTTGAATTAGGTGTTCGCAAAAACTGGGGCGAGCAATTCACAACCACATTAAGCGTTTATGAAATTCGCCGTCCCGGAATTATTCGCGGTAGAGAGAACACAGCCTTAGCGGCAAGAGCCGGTAAAGAACAGGGCAAAGAACGTAATCGCGGTATTGAATTTAACGCTTATGCAAATCTTCTTGACGGGACGCTACGTCCATCACTGGGTTTTACTTATAATCAAGCAAAAGTTTTTGACTTCCCGACTTATGCCGATACGATCGTAAACGGTGTTCAAGTCACCAGCCCTCGCTGGATTGCTAAAGCCGCAATTGAGTGGGATACGCCTTTTGTTCAAGGTTTAACATTAAATAGTGCAGTTCAATACTATGGAAAAAGCTATCAAGATACCGGGGCGAATTACCGTTTACCCTCCTATACAACGGTTGATTTTGGTGCGAAATATGGCGTGAAATTAGATGAGAAACAAACGATCACTTTCCGTGCAGGCATAGAAAATGCCTTTAATAAACACTACTGGCAAGTTCAACGAGGAATGTATGATCGCAGCTTTGCCGTGTTAGGTATGCCTCGTACTTATTGGGTAAAAGCGGAATATTCATTTTAATCGCTTAGATTTATTAGGGCGAAAATGCTTTCGCCCTTTTTCATTTATGTAAATTTATGAATTGGCAAACCGAACTCAATAACAGTTTAAGCTGGATTTTGACCGCACTTTTCTGGGTGGTATTCGGCTTTATTCTTATCCTAACCGTATTAAAGCAAACCGCTTTCGGCAAAAAGTTTTGGCAAATTGCTTCCCCCTCCGTAACAAAGCAAAACCGCATCAAGATCGTCGGCATACTGCTGTTACTATTTCTTATGATTTTGCTTGAAGTGAGATTTAGCGTGCTTAACTCTTTCTTTTACAACGGACTGTACAGTTCGATGCAAGAATTGAACGCCGATAAATTTTGGTTTTTTGCTAAACTCAACGCATTTTTAGTGCTTGTACAGGTCATTCATTCCATTGCCGATTATTTTCTGCGCCAAGTATTTGAAATTCGCTGGTTAGAAAGTCTTAATGCAATATTGGTAAAACGCTGGTTAGAAAATAAAAAATACTATCGCCTAAAATACGAACGGGATTTGCCCGATAATATCGATCAGCGCATTGAACAAGATGCCCGTGAATTTATTACCAGCACAATACAGATCATTCGCGGAATGATCAATTCCGTTCTAACCACCATTGAATTTACCATTATTCTTTGGTCGCTTTCGGGAATGTTGAGTTTGTTCGGCATAAATATAGAAAAAGGTGTTGTATTCTTTATTTATGCATTTATTATTTCCGCCACACTAATGTCCGTTTGGATCGGACATCCCTTGATTAAATTGAATTTTAATAAAGAAAAACTCAACGGCGACTACCGTTATTCTTTAATTCGGGTGCGTGATAATGCGGAAAGTATCGCTTTTTATCATGGCGAGCCGAAGGAACAGAAGTTACTGAAAAATAAATTTTCTCAAATTATTCATAACCGCTGGGCAATCGTTTTGAAAATGCTCGGATTAGACGGCTTTAATAACGGAGTAACCCGGGTTGCCAAACTACTACCTTTAATGCTACAAGCACCGCGATTTTTCACAGGGCAAATAAAGCTGGGTGATATGCACCAAACCGTGCAGGCGTTCAACCGACTAATGACCGCCCTTTCTTTCTTCCGTTTATTTTATGAAGAATTTACTCTCTACCAAGCACGATTAAATCGTCTTTACGGATTTATAACAAAATTAAACGAATTGGATAATTCAGAAATCAGCCAACCTTACAAATGTTCCAATCGTGTTGCATTGAAAGATTTTGGTGTGAAAGATGAACAAGGACGCATTTTGTTAAATAACATCAATATCGTACTTGAACGAGGGGATGCCCTACTTATTCAAGGTGCATCCGGCACGGGAAAAACCACATTACTAAAAGCCATTGCCGGCATTTATCCCTTTGAAACCATCGGCATTGCCGAACACCCTTGTATGGGTTGTTTATTCTTGCCTCAACGCCCTTATATGCCACAAGGCACATTACGTGAAGCCATTTGTTATCCGGATATCAATCCTCACCATCCGGAACTCGAACAAATCATTCGTGATTGTTGCTTGGAAAAATATCTCCACGCACTTGATAGCGAAAATGACTGGCAAGCGATTTTATCGCCGGGCGAACTGCAACGGGTTGCCTTTATCCGCATTTTGCTAACCGGACCGGATGTTGTTTTCCTTGATGAAACCACTTCCGCACTGGACGAGGCAAGCGAACATTTTCTATATCAAATCATCAAAGAACGGTTACCAAGTATGATCATCCTCAGTATTGGACATCGCAATACTCTCCATCAATTTCACAATAAACAACTGAAATTAGAAGTTTGTATTGTTTAAAAGTGCGGTCAGTTTTAAGATTGTTTTTGAGGTGTCAGTACCGATTAATAAGGTTTAATAATGAAATGGTACGTAGCTGTGGATAACATTGTGTTGTTTGTTGCGAGTTTATCAGAGTTTTAATATACAAGGGTGCGGTTAGGCGAAGCCGTAACGCACCGTAATGAAATTTATTGAATGACGGAAAGGTGCGTTACGCCTACGGCTAACACACCCTACTCCTAAACACAACAGATTTACCTTATTCCACCAATTCCGTGATATTTTTCCGAATCATCAAATAAAGTCCCACTCCCAGTAAACCGCAGACGAAAATAACAACCGCTGTCGAGTAAAAAATATCACCGATTCCCACTAAAGGTGAAACCACACCGCCTAAAAAGAAAGGGGCAAAACCTAATAAGGCAGAAGCGCTGCCGGCATATTGGCGTTCACTTTCCATCGCAAGAGAAGAAATTGCCGGGAAGGTTAATCCCATTAAGAGCAGCATCAAAAAGAATCCTACTTCCACAAAAAGCCAATAAGGTTGGCTCAATAATACGGCGATGGTATAAATCGCTGCAGCAAAAAAACCGAATACACCGATAGAAAGTGCGGTTTGATTTGAGAGTTTTCCTCCCACATTCGCCCCCAATACCAATGCAGCACCATTCGCACCAAAACAGAGGCTGAAGGCAAAAGCACTCAATCCATAAAAACTTTGTAAAACAAAGGGAGAGGCGGCAATATAAGCGAACATTGCACCAAGTAAAAAGCTTTCAATACCGACATAGCTCATAAATAAGCGATTTTTGATAATAATGCCAAAGGTAGAGAAAGTGGAAAGGATGGAACCCGTTAAGCGATTTTCTTCTTTTAAACTTTCTTTCAAACGGAAACAAAAAACAAGTACAACCACACCGATTAATGCAAGGAAAATAAATACGCCTTTCCAACTAATATATTCAAGTAAAAGACTTCCCAAAATCGGCGAAACAATCGGCGCCATACCGTTAATTGTCATTAATAAGCCGAAAAAACGTGTCATTTCTCGTCCGCGATAAAGATCCGTTGCTACCGCACGGGAAATCACTACACTCCCCGCTGAAGACAATCCCTGAATAATACGGAGGGCAATCATTGTTTCAATATTAGGTGAAAATATAATCAAAACCGTGCTGATAATATAAACAATCAAAGAAATAATAAGCGGTTTTTTACGCCCGAATTTATCGCTAATCGGGCCTAACACCAGCTGCCCTACCGCCAAACCAATCATTGCGGTGGTAAGGGTTAATTGTGTCATTGCTGCCGTTGTTTCAAAAAAAGTTGCTAATTGCGGTAAAGAAGGCAAGTAGAGATCTACCACGAAAGGACCAAATGCCGAAAGTACGCCGAGTAAAACAACTAAAAAAGCTTTTAAATTTGTTTTTGTCATCATATTTATTCCAAAGAAAACAAGCCGACTAATTATACGGATCAATTCAATCCCTTCAATCAATTTCAGCCTATTATTATTTCATAATAAGAAAAAGTCCGTTTCCAATTTGCGCCTAGTATTGAGATATTATTTTGTTATAATCCCTGCGTTTTTACCTCATATAAAGGAAATTTTATGAAAAAAGTCATTTTAGCGACCGCACTTTTCGCTCTTTCAAAAAGTATTTTTGCAACAACTCCCGAACAAAATAAGGCTGTGGCACTTGATTTTTACGAGATGGTATTCAATCAACATAAATTGCAAGAAGCGAGTGATAAGTACATTGGTAAAGAATATCTTCAACATAATCCAACCGTAGCTGACGGCAAACAAGCCTTTATTGATGCTTTTGCACCTTTCTTAAAAGCGCATCCGAAATCAAAAGCAACGGTAAAACGTGTGTTGGCTGAGGGCGATTTGGTAGCTTTGCACGTACACAGTCAATTAGATGATAAAGATCGTGGTGAGGCTGTCGTCGATATTTTCCGTTTTGATAAAGATGGGAAAATCGTAGAACACTGGGATGTCATTCAAAGCGTACCGGAAAAAACAGAAAGCGGACGTAGTATGTTCTAACAAAAATGCGTGGCAATTCCCACGCATTTTTGTATTATTATGTAGCAGTTGCACAAAGAGAATTTTATATCCAATATTTAATTTGGGTAGGGTGCGTTAGCTTTGCGTAACGCACCATTTCACCTATCGGTGCGTTACGGCTTCGCCTAACAGCACCGTACAACTGATGCATATTTATTATACAGACAGATTTTGTCTCATTATCCCTTGCTTGCAAGATAAATTTACGGCTATTCATAGCGTTTTTTAACCGCACTTTTGTCTTGTTCCCGCAAACGCTCCAACTTTTCTTTAATCTGAATCTCCATTCCCCGATTGGTTGGAAAATAATATTGCGTATTTTTTAATTCTTCCGGGAAATAATTTTCACCGGCTGCATAGGCATTCGGCTCATCATGCGCATAGCGATATTCCGAACCATAGCCCAATTCTTTCATCAGACTGGTCGGTGCATTACGTAAATGTAAGGGAACATCATAATCCGGTAAAGATTTTGCCTGCTGTTTTGCGGTATTGAAAGCGGTATAAACGGCATTGCTTTTTGGTGCAACCGCAAGATAAATTATCGCTTGCGCAATGGCTCGCTCTCCCTCGTATGCCCCTACTCGGGTAAAACAATCCCAAGCAGCAAGTGCCACCTGCATTGCTCGTGGATCGGCGTTTCCCACATCTTCAGAAGCAATAGCTAAAAGTCGTCTTGCTACATAAAGCGGATCACCGCCTGCCGTTAAAATACGTGCATACCAATATAATGCGGCATCCGGTGCAGACCCACGTACGGATTTATGTAATGCAGAAATGAGATCATAGAAACGATCACCTTGTTTATCAAAACGGGCTTGGCGTTCTCCTAACACTTCTTTTAATAAAGTGCGGTCAATTTTTTTTCCGTTTTCCGTCTCATCAGCCATATCTGTCATCAATTCAAGGCAATTCAAAGCAAGCCGTGCATCACCATTCACATATTCTGCCAATACCCTTAATAAATCCTCTTCTAAAATCAACCGCTCTTTGCCTAAACCCCGTTCAGAATCTTGAATAGCCTGCTGTAAAATCCGTTCAATTTCTTCAATCGTAAGGGATTTCAACACATAAACACGGGCACGTGAAAGTAGCGCATTATTGAGTTCAAAGGAAGGATTTTCTGTGGTTGCGCCAATAAAAATAATTGTGCCGTCCTCAATGTGAGGTAAAAAAGCATCTTGCTGACTTTTGTTGAAACGATGTACTTCATCAATAAATAAAATCGTTTTACGACCCGCAAGACGATTTTGTTTTGCCCGTTCTATCGCTTCACGGATTTCTTTAATTCCCCCCGTTACTGCAGAAATACGTTCAACATCGGCATTGATACGATTTGCGATAATTTCGGCTAAGGTCGTTTTTCCCGTTCCCGGCGGACCCCAGAAAATCATAGAATGAATATGACCGATTTGAATAGCCTTACGTAACGGTTTTCCTTCACCGACAAGATGAGATTGTCCGAAATATTGATCAAGATTTGTCGGACGCATTCTTGCGGCAAGCGGTTGAAAATCATTCTCTGAAAAATCAAAATCAAGGTTAGCCATTCTTCATTTCCTATAAAATTCAAGGGAAAAAATTGAGGGCGTAATCGCTACGCCCTTATCATTATTTTTTACGTTGGTCATCCAACTCCACGCCTTTTGGTACGGTAAATTTAAATAAGCTATTTTCTAATCCTTGATTGGTGATATTACGCAAGACATACAGATTGGTTTGTCCGTCTTTTTCGGTGGTGCTAAAGTTTCTCAATACGCCGTTTGAATCCACACGAATATCAAATTGTCTAATATTGCTTTTATCCGATTTGGGTTTGAGGATAAAAGTATCTGCCTGCTGTGTTACCGAATATTGATTCCAATGGCTTTTATCATCACTAGTTAATAATACAAAAGGCGTATTATTAACCGCATCTTTCACCCATTGTGCCGTCACTTGTTGTACGAAAGGATCGTAATACCAAAGGGTTTTGCCATCGGCGATAATCTGTGTTTCTTGCGGTGATTTTGTATCCATTCGAAATAAGTTCGGGCGTTTGATTTGAATTTTACCACTGCCCTGTTGCACATTTTGCCCATCGCCCGAAGTAACGGTTTGGGAAAAATCCGCACTTAGTACGTTCACTTGGCTTAAACGGGTTTGTAATTCACTCGCTGCATCTGCAAGCACTATATTGCTAAACCCCATCAACGCAAGTGCGGTCAATTTTAAGTATGTTTTTTTCATTCACTTTCCTTTTTTGAGTAAAAACTAATAATCGGGACGGCGTGCAAGAATTTCACGTTTGTTATTTTGCATTGCACTTACAACCCCCTGCTCTTCCATTTGATCCATAATTCGTGCGGCACGATTAAAGCCCACACTGAATTTACGTTGAATTGAGGAAACTGAGGTTGTGCCGGTTGCAAGAATAAACTCCATCACTTCATCAAAAAGGGGATCAAGCTCACCGCTGCCACCTGCCGCTTTATCCGTTTGTTCTTCATCATCGGCACTCTCTAAAATGCCATCAATATAATCCGGTTTGCCACGTGCCCGCCAATCATCTGCAATACGCACGACTTCGCTATCACTCATAAACGCACCATGCACGCGAATAAGATCGGACGAGCCTTGTCCGGAATATAACATATCACCGCGACCGAGTAATGCTTCCGCACCACCTTGATCTAAAATAGTGCGTGAGTCAATTTTACTTGCTACGGTAAAAGCAATACGGCTCGGTACGTTTGCTTTAATTAAGCCGGTAATAACATCAACGGAAGGACGTTGTGTCGCCAAAATCAAATGAATACCGATGGCACGGGCTTTTTGTGCAAGGCGTGCAATTAATTCTTCAATTTGTTTACCTGCAACCATCATCAGATCGGCAAATTCATCGACGATCACCACGATATAATTTAATTTTTTCAATGGTGGAGCCATTTGATCCATCGTATCGCCCGGCTTCCAAATAGGATTCGGAATCGGTTTTCCCATACCTTCCCATTCATCGATTTTCTCATTAAAACCTTCAATATTGCGCACTCGAAGAGCAGAAAGTAATTGATAGCGGCGTTCCATTTCATCTACGCACCAACGTAGCGCATTCGCCGCTTTCTTCATATCCGTAACAACCGGTGTTAGCAAATGCGGAATGTCGTTATAGACGGAAAGTTCCACCACTTTCGGATCAATCATAATGAATTTCACTTCTTCCGGTTGAACACGGAAAAGCAAACTCAAAATCATCGTATTAACCCCCACGGATTTACCGGAACCCGTTGAACCGGCAACCAATAAGTGCGGCATTTTAGCGAGATCCACTACAATTGGCTTACCGCTGATATCTTTTCCTAGCGCCATCGGTAAAATGGCTTTAGATTCACGAAACTCTTTACAATCTAACACATCACGCAACGGTACTATTTGACGATGCGCATTCGGGGTTTCGATACCGATATAAGGTTTACCGGGAATAACTTCGGCGACCCGAATAGAACGAAACATGAGTGCGCGTGCCAAATCCGTATCAATTCCCGTTACCTTTGACGCTTTAATTCCCGGCTGTAACTCAAGCTCATAACGAGTCACCACCGGTCCTATAAGCACATCTTTTACGGTGGCTTTCACATTAAAATTACGTAACTGTTGTTCGATACGACGCGAGGTTTCCTCAACTTCTTCCCGCGTAATATTTTGCGCTTGTGTCGGACGGTGTTCCAGCAAATCCAAACTTGGCAATGGTGTGTTTGGTTTTTCACGTTTTTGGGTAGGCATTTGAAGTGCCGGGTGAATTAAAGAATCACCATAAGGTTTGTAAACCGATGCCGTATTTTGAAGCCTTTCTTGAACTTGAAGTTCAGGTTCTGCCAATGTTACTTTTAACGCACTTTCATTTGCGTTCACTTCCTTTTCTGCAGAAGTTGCAAATTGGCTCATTAGGCTGTTTCGTCCTTTATCGGTATTTTCTATATCATGACCGAGTGAAAGTGCGGTCGTTTTTGAGGCAGAACTAATTCCTGTCGGGGCAAGTGATACCTTCGGCATTTCAGGTTCATCTAATGAAGAAACAGGTACAAAATCAACCGCACTTTGTGATTCTTCTTGTACGGCCTCTTTTGACCAAATCGGTGTAAAACTCGCTTGCTGCGGCAAATCACCTTGAGTTGAAATACTCACTTTCGGCAATTCGTCTAAGTCGTCCGTTTTAAAACCATCAAAAGTTTCATTAAACGGCGACGTTTTTTCCTTATCGGCGGAAGAAATATTCACGGTTGGAGATAATCCGCTGATATTGATCAATTTTTCCGGTTGAATCAATGGGTTTTCTGCATTTATTTCCGTATTTCCAGCAATATTATTTTCACTTGGTTCATCTGAGCCTTCATTCTTTTTATCAAATAAACCCGCCGGTTTTTGAATTACAATCTGTTCTAATTCTTCAATCGAAGCTGATTGTTCTACGATTTCTTTCTCATCATTTTTCATTGTCAGCCAATGATAAAAACGCACGATAAGACGGATTAGTGAAGCACCGGAACAGAAAATAAACCCGATGACGGCAGATACAAAACCTGCGAAAATGCAACCGAACTTACCGAGTGTAGGATAAAGGGAGACCACAAGACTACCGCCCAATACGCCGCCGGACAAGTAATAATTCGTGTTAGAAAGCAATAAAGTTGCCATTACCGTTAAACCGATAAACAACATAATAAAACCGAAACCACGTAACACGACTTTTGTTAAAGAGAGTGAACGAACGGCTTTGGCTTTTAATAAAAACAGCGGCACAAGAAAAAGCAAAAACGGGATCAAATTCCCGACATAGCCGAAAAAGACAAAACAGGCATCAACCACCCAAGCACCAAAAGCACCGGCTTTGTTGATGGTTTCCTGTTGAAAACTGGCCGTTGACCAAGAGTTATCCAACGGCGTATAACTTGACCAAGCGATGATCAAATATAAGCCGAAAAGTGCGGTCAACCCAAAGAGCAATTCTCCAAAATATTGCTTTGGAGTAAAACGTTCGGTAATTCTTTTAATCATTTTTCTTTTAAAACAAGATAATTGGTTTGTTTAACTTCTTCCATCACCACATAAGTGCGCGTGTCATTCACACCGGGTAAGCGTAGTAGCGTTGTGCCTAATAATTTTCGATAAGCCGCCATATCCGCCACACGTGTTTTCAGTAGATAATCAAAATCTCCCGACACGAGATGACATTCTTGAATTTCATCAAGCGCCTGAATAGCGGCGTTAAATTCCTCAAACACATCCGGTTTTCCCCGCACCAATGTGATCTCCACAATCACCAACAGCGGGGCATCAAGCAATTCCGGGTTCAGTAAAGCACGATAGCCCATAATAACCCCTTGTTTTTCTAAACGTTTCACACGTTCTAGACAAGGTGTAGGTGATAATCCGACTTTTTTAGAAAGATCAATATTAGAAATTTTACCGTTGTGTTGCAATTCATTGAGAATCTTTATATCAATCGCATCCAATGCTTTTAATTTTTTTTCCATTTTCGTTTATCCGTTTTTTACTCGCTATTTTAGCGGATTTCCACTAAGTTTTCAGTATGACAATTAGTTTCTAAAAATTATCCAGCACGTCTAATGCATCCGATAATTTCTTTACCGTGAAAACCTGCATATTTTCGACCGCACTTTTCGGCTTATTTCCGAAAGGTACGATCGCACGTTTGAAACCGTGCTTTGCCGCTTCACTAATTCGTTCTTGCCCGCTCGGTACCGGACGAATTTCACCGGCAAGCCCCACTTCACCGAAAATCACCAGATCTTGCGGTAAAGGACGATTACGGAAGCTGGATATAAGAGCAAGTAGTAGCGCAAGATCCGCACCGGTTTCAGTGACTTTCACCCCTCCGACGACGTTTACAAAAACATCTTGATCCGCCATTTGCAATCCTCCGTGCCGGTGCAACACGGCAAGCAACAACGCTAAACGATTTTGTTCCAACCCTACGGCAACACGCCGTGGATTAGCCAACATAGAATGATCTGCTAAGGCTTGAATTTCGACTAACAACGGCCGTGTTCCTTCCCACAGCACCATCACCGAACTCCCGGAAGTTTGCTCATCTCCACGGCTCAAAAAGATGGCGGAAGGATTTTTCACTTCACGCAATCCCTGTTCCGTCATACCGAACACACCCAATTCGTTTACCGCACCAAAACGGTTTTTATGGCTACGTAACGTGCGATAGCGGGAATCGGACTCCCCCTCTAACAGCAAAGAACAGTCGATGGCGTGTTCTAACACTTTCGGCCCTGCAAGCGTACCGTCTTTCGTTACATGTCCCACCATAATAATGGCCACTTGACGTGTTTTGGCATAACGCGTCAAGAAAGAAGCACATTCCCGCACTTGCGCCACGCTCCCCGGGGAAGATTGAATATCGGCTAAATGCATGACTTGAATGGAATCAATGACGATAATTTGCGGTTTAAGCTGATCGGCAAGATTGCAAATCTGCTCCACCGAGGTTTCCGAAAGCATATTGAGTTTATCATTCGGTAACCCTAATCGATTGGCACGCATTGCGACTTGCTGTAAAGATTCTTCCCCTGTAACATAAAGTGCGGTCATTTTTTGTGCCAATCCGCACATCACCTGTAGCAAAAGTGTACTTTTTCCTGCGCCGGGATGACCGCCAATCAAAATCGCACTTCCCGGTACAATACCACCGCCGAGAACACGATCCAGTTCTTTAAATCCACTGGTAAAGCGAGGTGTCTCCTGCAAGCTGATTTCAGAAAGCGTTTGGATTTTCGCTTGGGTTTCACCGGCATAACCGCTGAAACGATCATTTTTTGATTTTGAGGCTGAAATTAACCGCACTTCGCTGATTGTATTCCAAGCTTTACAGGCGGAACACTGCCCTTGCCAGCGGGAAAATTCCGCACCGCAATCATTACACACATAAGCTGTTTTCGGGGCTTTCGCCATGCTATTTCTCCATCAAATGAAGTTTGTCTTAATTACAGGATAGATGCTGCACGCACCCGAGGTTTAACCCATAAGTTAGTGATGAACCGCCGATTCGCTTGAAGTTGCCAAACGCATTAATTTTAACATTCGTTTAAAATACGAACCTGTTTTAAAAAGTGCGGTCAATTTTTCAATGGTTTTTTTATTATCTTTGGTTTCACTGTGGAAACGAATGAGGTTTTGAATTTCACTCAAAAAGTATTGATTGCTTTCTAACAGAATGCCAAGTAAACCTTCGTCTATTAACGTATCACTTTTATTTGACACCACCGTTTCCAACAATTTTTTATTTTCGTCATAATAATGATACAGATTAAAGAATGCCCCCACTCGTTCTACCGTTTTCATAAAATCTCGGTTGAATAGTTCACTTGGCGATGAAAGCGTTTCTTCGACTAAATCTTGCTCCATTTTTAACAGCGCATTAAATTTTGTCTCAAAATTTACCACTCTTTCTTCTCTTTCCGTTTTCAAAAAATCACGCCATTTATTTAACCAATCAGTTAAAACCACAGGCTGACCGAGCTGATAACCGCGTTTTGCCTTGCTGACACTACTGAAATAAATATCCGTTAAAAACGGTAATTCCTCAACAAAATGGAAAAGATCGCTTATTTTTCCTTTTTTTAATTCAAACTCAATTTCACAAATCGGTTGTGAATAGGGCTCGCGTATAATCTTCCCTAAATCAAAGGATACCTCTATTTTAGAATCACGAAATTCGATCAACCAAAAAGTGCGGTCAAAATCAGTAGAGAAAATAGGTTGTAAGGGGGTATTGGGCAATTGTTCAAAAGTATATAGCTTACGTAACAATTCATTTGTGGGGCTAATTTTTTCTTTTAACGGCAAATTATATTCGGGACGACTATGTAACCCGCCCATTACTTGACCGTTCGTTTTTAATGTGAGCGTAACTTCTTGATTTTTTCGACGAACACGCAACCCCATCTTTTGTTTGGCGAGAAAACAATCAGGATAATCATAATAGGTATTCCCTAAAAAAATACTTTTATGTTCCGGCGAATTAAATTGTTGAAGGTGCTGAGCCAATAAATGGAATGTTTCCGGCGAAACGATAAGTTTGAGTTCGATTTCGTTAATCATGATGAATCCTTATGAATTTAACTGTTTAAATATACAAGTAAACTTAAAGAAATCAAGATCTTTTTTCGTGTAATTTCTAACGAAATCAGGTAATATGCGCACGAATTTTTCACCCCTGATATGGAGTAAATGAGATATGGCAATGAATAATATTCTTGGATTATTTGCCCACTCGCCCTTAAAACCGTTGCAGAAACATTCCAACAAAGTAACCGAATGCTGTGATCTCTTAATTCCCTTTTTTGAGAAAACCTTTTCAAAAGATTGGGAAAATGCGGAGAACATTCGTATGGAGATTTCTCAACTCGAACGTGAAGCAGATACCCTCAAGCGTGAAATTCGTTTGAAATTACCACGCGGTTTATTCTTACCTATCAATCGTACCGATTTATTGGAATTGGTCACTCAACAAGACAAACTTGCCAACTTCGCCAAAGATATTGCCGGCAGAATGATTGGTCGCCAGCTTGGCATTCCGGAAGAAATGCAAGAAGAATTTTTAAGTTATGTTCGCCGCAGTTTAGATTCCATTCATCAAGCACATCTCGTTATTGAAGAAATGGACGAATTGCTTGAAACCGGTTTTAAAGGTCGTGAGTTAACACTCGTGAATAATATGATTCAAGAACTCGATACCATTGAAGACGACACGGATCAGATGCAAATAAAATTGCGCAAAATGCTTTATGGCATCGAAACCCATTACAATCCGATCGATGTAATGTTCTTATATAAAATCATTGAATGGGTCGGCGTACTTGCCGACCAAGCGCAACGTGTCGGTTCACGCATTGAATTAATGTTGGCCCGTTCGTAAAAAATAGACAAACATAGGGAAAACACTATGGAAATTATTAATCAATACGGTACATGGCTGGTGTTTATTACGGCAGCGTTTGGTTTTTTTATGGCATTCGGTATTGGTGCCAATGATGTTTCCAACTCAATGGGAACCTCCGTGGGGTCCGGCACAATCACTGCAAAACAAGCCATTATTATCGCGCTTATTTTTGAATCAGCCGGTGCTTATCTTGCCGGTGGTGAAGTTACCGAAACTATTAAAAGCGGCGTAATTGATCCTATGCAATTTGCGGATACGCCGGATATTTTGGCATTAGGTATGCTTTCCGCCCTCTTTGCCTCCGGTGCTTGGTTGTGTATCGCAACCAAAATGGGTTGGCCGGTTTCCGGCACACATACGATTATCGGTGCAATTATCGGCTTTGCCTGTGTAACTATCGGACCGGGATCAGTAGATTGGTCAAACATTGGTAGCATTGTCGGAAGTTGGTTCGTGACCCCTTTTGTTGCCGGTATTTTAGCTTATGCTATTTTTGCCAGTACCCAAAAATTAATTTTCGATACGGATCAACCACTTAAAAACGCCCAAAAATTCGGTCCTTACTATATGGGGATAACGGTATTTGTGCTTTGTATCGTCACTATGACCAAAGGGTTAAAACACGTAGGCTTAAACCTTTCTAACAGTGAGACACTTGTAATTTCATCAGTAATCAGCTTTATCGGCATAATTTTTTGTCATTTCTATTTCCGCAGTAAAGCCTTTAGTAAAGTCGCGACAAAAGGTAGCTTTGGTGCGGTTGAAAAGATCTTTAGTATCTTAATGCTGTTAACTGCTTGCGCAATGGCTTTCGCTCACGGCTCCAACGATGTGGCGAATGCTATCGGCCCGCTTTCAGCCGTCGTTACCATCGTAAATGAAGGCGGTACAATCGTTTCAAAAGCACCTCTTGCATGGTGGATCTTACCGCTTGGGGCATTAGGTATTGCGGTGGGTTTAATCACTATGGGACAAAAAGTGATGGCAACCGTAGGCTCGGGTATCACCGATTTAACCCCAAGCCGTGGTTTTGCCGCACAATTTGCAACCGCAATGACCGTTGTTGTCGCCTCCGGTACAGGCCTACCGATCTCTACGACACAAACCCTTGTCGGTGCGATTTTAGGTATCGGTTTTGCTCGCGGTATTGCGGCATTAAACTTAACGGTTATTCGTAATATCATTAGTTCATGGGTGGTTACATTGCCTGCCGGAGCGTTCTTTTCAATCGTTATTTTTTATATTTTACGAGCGATCTTTCATTAATCAAAAGTGCGGTTAAATCGAGTATCAAATTTTCAATAGCGATAAATAATCTAGAAAATTTAACCGCACTTTCTTTGTGAAAAAAAGTCTGTTAATACGACGTATATTTACAGAATTAAGGGAGAATTATGTCAACACTGACTAAACTTTTACTTTCTAGTGTGTTACTCGGTTCGGCAGTAAGCTCCGCCTATGCGGAAACACAATATGTAACGGAAAATCTCAATACCTATCTTCGTCGCGGTGCGGGGGATCAATTTAAGATCGCAGGTGCAATCCAATCCGGCGAACAAGTGAATGTATTGGAACGACAAGGAAAATACAGTCTTATCCGTGATAGCAAAAACCGTGAGGCTTGGATTTTAACTTCAGAACTGAGCAGCAACCCAAGCAGTAAATTGGAAAACCCGAAGCTAAAAGCGCAAATTCAGGAATTGACATTAAAACTCAATCATTTAGACAGCGACTGGCAACAACGTACCGTTGAAATGCAGCGTCGTACTAAACAATCAGAGCAACAAAGCAGTGAATTACTTGAACAAAACTCTCAGCTTAAACGTGAACTAGAAATCATCAAAAACAAAAACCGTGATTTGGAAGCGTTACTTGATGCCGGTAAACGGGAAATTGCCATTCAATGGTTTATTTACGGCGGCTCAGTGTTGGGTGTCGGTTTACTACTCGGCTTAATCATCCCGCATATTTTACCAAGACGTAAACGTCGCGATAGCTGGGGTTAAATATTGTAGTGAACTAAATTAAAACGGATACAAAGCCACAGCCCGAAAACAGTTCGGCAAGGCACAGAAATGCAATAGATATTTTTAAATTTAATTCACTATAAACGCCGAGCGTTCTATTTTTAAGGAAAATCAATGGAAATCTACTTAGTGGGCGGTGCAGTTCGAGATCAACTATTGGGCTTACCTGTAAAAGATCGCGATTGGGTTGTCGTGGGGGCGACACCGGAAATCCTGTTATCACAGGGTTATCAACAAGTAGGCAAAGATTTTCCTGTTTTTCTCAATCCTAAAACAAAAGAAGAATATGCACTGGCTCGAACAGAACGTAAATCCGGTAGCGGCTATAAAGGATTTATCTGTGATTTTTCACCGGAAATTACATTAGCGCAGGATCTGATTCGCCGAGACCTCACAATCAACGCAATGGCGCAAGATGCACAGGGCAATATCTACGATCCTTATCAAGGCAAAACAGATTTAGAGAACCGCATTTTACGCCATATCTCCCCTGCTTTTGCCGAAGATCCATTACGTGTTTTGCGTGTTGCGCGTTTTGCGGCTCGTTTTCATCATTTAGGTTTCCAAATTGCAAAGGAAACCTTTCAGCTAATGAAACAACTCACACAAAGCGGTGAACTGTCATATTTAACGGCGGAACGTGTTTGGCAAGAAACCGAGAAAGCCTTAACGGAAAAACACCCTGAAATTTATTTTGAGACACTACGTAAAATCGGCGCATTGAACGTGCTTTTTCCTGAGCTTGATGCGCTTTATGGTATCCCCAACCCTGTACAACATCATCCTGAAATTGATAGTTTTGTGCATACAATGTTGGTATTGCAACAAGCGGTTAAACTCACTCAAAATCAACCCAAACATTATCAAAGTGCGGTTCGTTTTTCAGCAGTTTGTCATGATCTCGGCAAAGCCCTTACGCCCAAAGAAATGCTTCCCCATCACTATGGACATGAAAAGGCAGGTATTAATCCTACCCGTGCATTCTGTAAACGTTTTAAAGTGCCCACCGATTATCAAGAACTCGCCGAACTGAGTTGTGAATATCACACACACATTCACAAAGCCTTTGAACTTCGCCCCGAAACCATCATAAAATTATTCAATCGTTTTGATGTTTGGCGTAAACCGCAACGTTTTCAAGCCTTTCTTCTGGTTTGTCTTGCCGATACCCGTGGAAGAACCGGTTTTGAAGAGCGGGAATATCCGCAAATTGACTATATCAATACGCTGTTAAATATTGCAGCCAATGTTGATGTTCAACAGGTAATTGCCGATGGATTTGAAAAAGAAGGGATTCGGGATGAACTCAATCGCCGTCGGATAAAAGCGGTTAAAGAGACTCAAAAAGCCTATCAACTCCCTTAAAAACAGACTTTACTAAGCAGAATTAACCTCTTAAAATACCCACAATTTTTTTGGCTTTTTGTAATCTATGAAATCACTTAAATTTTTGACCGCACTTTTTATCACCACAACGCTGGCGGCTTGTACATTAGATGCGGAGCGTCCGACAAACGTACAATATCTTGAGAAAACCGATGCCGTATGGCAGCAACATTTACAAAAAATCGAGAAAATTCAACAGTATCGAGCTAAAGGACAAATCGGCTATATTAGCCCGAAAGAACGCTTTTCCAGCCGTTTTGAATGGCAATATAAAAATCCTAAATCCTACAAACTGAAACTCTATTCTTTAATCAGTAAATCTACCCTAATAATCGAAATGCACCAACAGGGAATGACCATTTCGGATAACAACGGTAATCAACAATCCGCACGCAATGCAAAATTACTTTTGCAAGAAATGCTCGGAATGGACGTACCGTTAGAACACCTAGCCTACTGGTTAAAAGGTCAGCCTACCGGTTCAGATTACAAAGTAGGGTTAAATCACTTTCTCGGTGCTTTTAGTTTTCCGATTGAAAACGCGACTTGGACGGCTGATTATTTAAATTACCACGCAGAAAATGCGATGCCGGAAAATATCTTATTAAAAAATAAAAGCACTTCTCAAACCTTAAAAATCCGTGTGGATGAATGGGCTTTTTAATGAAAACACATCAATTTTCTACCGCACTTTCATCACAACTTGGAAAGCCTAATCGCTTTCCAAGTCCGGCGAAACTGAATTTATTTCTTTATATTAACGGCAAATTGCCCAACGGTTATCACGAACTCCAAACACTTTTCCAATTTCTTGATTTCGGCGACTGGCTTGAAATTGATGTTCGTGAACAAGATAACCGAATTCTTATCACTCCCGAAATCCCAAATCTTAAAACCGAAGAGAATTTAATCTATCGTGCCGCAAAATTGTTACAAGAAAAAGCGAATATTTCAAAAGGTGCAAACATTCATTTGGAGAAAATCCTGCCGATAGGCGGCGGTGTGGGTGGCGGATCTTCTAACGCAGCAACAACATTGGTTGCCCTAAATCATCTTTGGAATGCCGATTTATCTCTCATTGAATTGACGAAACTGGGATTAACGCTCGGTGCGGACGTACCGATTTTTATACACGGACACGCTGCTTTCGCAGAAGGGGTGGGAGAAAAAATGACATATTGTGAGCCGGCTGAAAAATGGTTCGTTGTATTAAAGCCGGAAAGCGCAATTTCTACTGCCGCTATTTTTAATGATCCGAACTTACCACGTAACACACCAAAACATTCTTTAGAGGAACTACTTGATTTTCCTTATAAAAACGATTGTGAAAAAGTTGTGATAAATCTCTATCCGGACGTTGAAAAAGCCCTAAGCTGGTTGCTACAATACGCACCGGCAAGATTGACCGGAACCGGTGCCTGCGTATTCGCCGAATTTGATCATGAAGCCGACGCACAAGTATGCTTTCAACGAAAACCACCTGAGTTATTCGGTTTTATTGCGAAAGGACTCAATGTATCACCGTTACATCAATGGTTAAAACAACACAATCTTTCTAATTCATCTACAACCTAACCTGAGGTCATAAAAAATGCCAGACATTAAACTCTTTGCGGGTAATGCAACACCTGAACTTGCCAAACGTATTTCCGAACGTTTATACATTTCCCTTGGCGATGCGACAGTGGGTCGTTTCAGCGATGGTGAAATTCAAGTTCAAATTAATGAAAACGTGCGTGGTGCGGATGTTTTTATCATCCAATCAACTTGTGCCCCAACTAACGATAATTTAATGGAATTAATCGTGATGGTGGATGCCTTACGCCGTGCCTCCGCCGGTCGAATCACTGCCGTTATTCCTTATTTCGGTTATGCACGCCAAGATCGCCGCGTGCGTTCCGCCCGTGTGCCAATCACCGCTAAAGTCGTAGCGGATATGCTTTCCACCGTAGGTATCGACCGCGTATTAACTTGCGATTTACACGCAGAACAGATCCAAGGTTTCTTTGATGTACCGGTCGATAACGTGTTCGGTTCACCGGTATTAATTCACGACATTTTGAAAAAAACGGATCTTGAAAACCCAATCGTGGTTTCTCCGGATATCGGTGGTGTCGTACGCGCCCGCGCGGTCGCAAAACTGTTAAACGATACCGATATGGCGATTATTGACAAACGCCGCCCGCACGCGAATGTGGCACAAGTTATGCACATAATCGGTGATGTTGCAGGGCGTGATTGTATTCTTGTGGATGATATGATTGACACCGGCGGCACATTATGTAAAGCGGCGGAAGCACTAAAAGAACGCGGAGCCAAACGCGTATTTGCCTATGCGACTCACGCGGTATTTTCCGGTTCGGCTGCGAAAAATCTTTCAAGCGGTGCAATTGATGAAATCGTGGTAACCGACACAATCCCGCTTTCATCGGAAATAAAAAGTATCGGCAAAGTACGCGTTCTTACCCTCTCTTCTATGCTTGCTGAAGCGATCCGCCGTATCAGTAACGAAGAATCCATCTCAGCAATGTTTAGCTAATTTTCTTAAAAGTGTGCAGCGTTATATAGCCGTTGCACAAAGAGCTTTGATATTTCTGGGGGCAGGGTGGGCAAATTTTTTGTCCACCGTTGAAGAAATATCGTAAGTAATTAGAAAGGTGGGCAAAAATTTGCCCCCTACGGGATCGATGGGTATCTACGATGTTTTGCGCAACTGCTGCAGAATACCGAAAGCAAATGCTACATAATAATGTAATTATCTTAAAAGTGCGGTTAAATTTGACCGCACTTTTTGACCGCGCTTTGTTTTCTATCTTTGCTCCACTTTTCGCAAAATTTGACTAATATCACAAAATTGAAACTTCACTATTGAGATTTTTTTCCTATCAATGCATAATACTAATAAATAAGAACCAATCTCATTTAAGGATTCCAATGTTACGTATTATACGCTATACGTTACTGCTCATATTTTTCTTTTCTCAACCGATTTTGGCACAAGATAATTATCAACAATGGGTATCGGATATTACCGCCCGCCTAGACAGAACCACGGCACTACTTCAACAAAACAATCCTGATGATGCACGTACGGAAGTACAAATGGCATATTTTGAAGTATTTGAGAATTTGGAAGGACCGATTCGGATTAATTTCTCCGCTCAAAAAAGTTACCAAATGGAGGCAACCTTCGGTGAAATTCGCAAAATGATCGGCGAAGGCAAGCCCTTTGATGAAATTCAAGCTAAAATTGATGGACTAAAACTAGCGTTACAACAAGTGTTACCTGCTCTCATTGACGGACATCAACTCAATGCTGACGGACAACATAACGTATATCAGAACGATCAAATCCTACCCTATTGGCAACAAAGTTTTAAAACTATTGATGATTTAGTTGCTCAGGCAATTGAAACGTATGAACGAGGCGATTTTGCCAAGGCAAAACAATTATTTCAACAAGCTCAATACGATGGTTACAAAAATTCAGAAATGGAAATGGCGATTCGTACTAACCGTTCCTCCGAACAATCAGCCGCTATCAATCAACAATTCTATCATTTAATTCGCTTGAGCGAACAAGCCGATCAAATGACGGAAATTGCTTATCAGAGTACTAATCTTCTGCAAGATATTGAAGATCAGCTACCTAACCTGCCAACCACAAGAGAAGAGCAAAATATACAAAATGATACGACACAATCAACGGAAGGCTCGGAACAAGATTGGCAAAAAATTGCCGACCAAGTGAATCAAGGTATTCAACAAGCCATCGCACTTTATGAAAAAGGCGAACAGAAAAAAGCGATGCTTACTACACAAGACATCTATTTTGATGTGTTTGAAAACAGTGGAATGGAAAATAAAATCGGTTCCCGAGACAGTGATTTCAAAGCTGAAATCGAAGGCTATTTCACGCGAATAGTCAGCCTAATGAAAGCAAATCAAGGTGATAAATTACAGGCACAAGCGGAAGGCTTAGCCCAAAACTTAGCAAAAGCCGTCAATATGTTACAGGGTGGGGAACAAAGCGATTGGTCGCTATTCCTATATAGCTTATTGATTATCTTACGTGAAGGTTTGGAAGCCCTGTTAATTGTTGCCGCCATTATCGCCTACTTGGTAAAAAACAATCATCAAGACAAACTGCCGACTATTCGCCAATCCGTTTATGTAGCGCTTATCGCCAGTGTCGTCACGGCATTTATCTTCCAACTTATCTTTGAAAATTCCGGTCAACATCGTGAATTATTGGAAGGTTTCACCATGATTATTGCCGTTGTTATGCTTTTTATGATGAGTTACTGGCTTCTTTCGAAAGTGGAAGCGCAAAACTGGAAACGTTATTTGGAAGGTAAACTTTCCACCGCATTAACGGCAGGATCTTTAGCCGGATTATGGCTTACCAGCTTTTTAGCGGTTTATCGTGAAGGTGCAGAAACCGTCCTGTTTTACTATGCCCTTGCCGGTGATGCCAAAAGTGCGGTCGGTTTCATCTATCTTTTCGCCGGTTTCCTTGTAGGCGCATTGCTACTGACAATTTGTTACTTCGTTATGCGCTACACAGTAGTGAAACTCCCCCTTAAACCTTTCTTTATGTTCACAGGCATATTTATGTATGTGATGGCATTCGTGTTTGCCGGTAAATCGGTATTAGAACTGATTGAAGGCAAATTATTCGAGCCTACACTTATTAACAATGCACCGGAAATTTCGTGGCTGGGCATCTACCCTTATGTCGAAACCTTAGTTCCGCAAGTTATTTTAATCATCGCTGCACTTTTTGCCTTAGTAGTAATGAAATATCAAAGTAAAAAGTCAGTATAACCTTTAAATCTAGGAGATTTTAATATGAAAAAAGCACTCATTGCGACCGCACTTAGCGCAGGTTTATTCGCTGCAAGCGCTCAAGCATTTACTGAATACCCAATCGGTGAAGCCGTTACGATGAACGGTATGGAAATCGCTGCCGTTTATTTAAAACCGATCGATATGGAACCACGCGGTATGGGCTTACCCGCAGCGAAATCCGACATTCATTTAGAAGCGGATATCCATTCGGTGAAAGGCAATAAAAACGGATTTGGTGACGGCGAATGGATGCCGTATCTCACCATTAACTATACTTTAGTCAATACCGATACCGGCGAAAAACAAGAAGGTACCTTTATGCCGATGGTTGCCGGCGATGGCCCTCACTATGGCGCAAACGTGAAAATGATGGGCGTGGGTAACTATAAATTAACTTATCATATTGATCCGCCGTCAAAAGCAGGTATGCACCGTCATACCGATGAAGAAACCGGTGTAGGTCGTTGGTGGAAACCTTTTGATGTAAATTATGAATTTAAATTTACCGGATTGAAATAATTTTTCACCACATATCCGAATATCTCCTCTCTCGGCTACAAACGGGAGAGGATAGCGAAAAAAGGGAAATTCAATTATTGTTTTCCCTTTTTCCAGTAAAATTGCCGTGTGTAATTTCCGCCTTTCTTGTTGGAATTTAGGCAAAAATGTAATATCTATTTTCGTTGTTTATGACCTACTTTTTCGTCTTTCTACTACAATCCTTATTGCCGATTTCTCTTTTACTCGGAGCGTCTTGGGCAATAAAACAAAATGTGATTTCCCCAAAACGTCTCATTTGGTTGAGCCTTTTAGGATTGGGCTGCGGCATTTTGCTACGCCTTAATTTGCCCACCGGACAAATACCAAATCTAATCCTCACCATCGGCTTTTTAATTGCCTTCTTACTTTTTGCGCTAAGTCAATGGATAAGCTCCACCGCAATTACCGCCTTTTGGCAATTTACCTTAATGCTCATTGCCGGCGCAATTTGGGCGAAAGATCCCAACATTACTGTTCTCACAAACACTGATATCATTAATACCGATTTTATTTTGAATCTAAGTGCGGTCATTTTCGGCGTGATTTTATGTTTTGCCGTCTCTGTGTGGAACTTCCTCTTACTCAAACAACAAAAAACAGAGAAAAAATCCACCGCACTTTTCGCCCTTAATTTTCTGCTTTGGTTCGCCTTAGTGATTCCATTATCGGGAGAATTACTGCTCATTTTGATGAAATTACAGATTGTTGAACTCACTAAAGAGCGGCTAAGTTTTGCGGCAAAATCAGGCAACCTGACAACTTGGTTAAATGTAATCTGCGTAATAATAATGCTTGTTACCTTAGTAATATTTACATTTAAAACACATTTTACACGCAAGGCACAAGCTAAGTCCGTATCGGATCCGATTGAAAAACGTAAAAAATTGGCTTTAGTGCAAACTTCAAAACGAATTATTTCTTGGGGATTATTTGCCGCTATTTTAATTGCGACAAGCCAACTTTATTGGCAACAGGTGGCTTCTCGTCCACCGCAACTTTCCGAAGCAATCCCCGTAAAGCTTGATCAAGCACAGCAAGTACATATTCCGATTGAACAAGTAAAAGACGGTAAACTTCACCGCTTTGTATGGATTGCAGATGATGGAAAAGCCGTGCGGTTTTTTATTATTAATCGTCAGCCGAACAAACTCAGCCTTGCCGCCGTATTTGACGCTTGCTTATTATGCGGTGACCAAGGCTACGTGATGCAAGGCAATCAGGTTGTGTGCGTAGGTTGCGGCGTGCATATGTTTATTCCGTCTATCGGTAAACCGGGCGGGTGTAATCCTGTTCCGATTGAAGATTGGCAACAAACGGAAAATGAAATTGTCATCAAACGCACTTCATTGGAAGACGGGCTAAATTTATTCAGTACCATTGTGGAAATTGAGGTGCAAGATCCAATTAGCGGTGCAAAATTAAAAAATACTCAAACGGAACATAAATATAGTTATGAAAATCATACTTACTTCTTTGAAAATGAAAAAAATCTTGAGTTGTTCCGCGATGATCCTGAAAAATATTTAGGCAACAAAAATGGAAAAGAGGAATAACAATGTTAACCAGAATGTTATTTCAATCTTGGCGTTTTGGCATTAAGCGTAAATTATTAGCCATTATCACCCTGTTTTTAGCTGCCGGTTTAGTATCGGCACTGCTTGCGGTATCTATTGATATCGGCGATAAAATGGCAAAAGAGTTGAAATCTTACGGTGCGAATATTTTGATCGAACCGGCAAGCAATGCGGCACTACCGAATGAATTTAATACCGGCACGACACTTGCAAGCCAAGATTTTATTGATGAAAAAGAGCTGCCGAATATCAAAGATATTTTTTGGCGCAATAATATCGTGGGCTTTGCTCCGCAATTAAGCGCGATGGTGAACGCAGAAAAAACATCGGAAAAATCAACCGCACTTTTTGAACGCGTATCTATTCTTGGTACGTTTTTCGATCACAACATTGCCATTCCTGATGAAGAAGATTATCACACCGGACAACGTATTATCAGCCCTTATTGGCAAGTGCAGGGTAATTGGGTAGATGATGCCGAAGATAATTTCGGCGGGCAAGTTCCCGTGCTTATCGGTGTACAACTTTCCGAACGCTACGGCTGGAAAATTGGCGATTCGTTGAATTTGAGTTATCAAGAAAATGATTTTAACCGCCAAAGTGCGGTTAAAATTCAGGGTATTTTAACTACCGGCGGAGCGGAAGATAATCAAATCGTGATGCCGTTGAGTGCTGCACAAACTCTACTCGGTTTAGAAGGCAAAATACAATCGGTAAAAGTCTCTGCACTTACAGTGCCGGAAAATTCACTCTCACGTAAAGCGCGGGCAAATACGGATGCTTTGGATGCGGAAGAATATGATCGTTGGTATTGCACCGCTTACGTCTCTTCGATTTCTCACCAATTAGAGGAAGCGGTTTCCGGTGCGATCGTTCGCCCGATTTGGCAGGTTGCGGCATCAGAAGGTGTCGTTATCGGCAAAATTCAATTATTGCTTGCTGTAGTCACTATCGCGGCTTTAGTTGCCGCCGCAATGGGTATAGCTTCATTAATGAGTTCCTCAATTATTGAACGGGCAAAAGAAATCGGCTTAATGAAAGCCTTGGGAGCATACCAATGGCAAATTGTCTTACTATTTTATTGCGAGGCAATTCTCAGTGCTCTTATCGGTGGTTCACTCGGTTGTATTGCCGGCTGGGGATTGGCAAAATTTATCGGCTCCGCATTGTTCGGCGCACCACTTGATTTTGCTTGGATCGTTATTCCCTGCGTATTGGTACTTTCCATTTTAATTGCACTGATTGGCACTTGGTTTCCGGCACATCGCATTGCCAAACTCTACCCGATTGAGGTACTTTATGGCAGACAATAGAAGTATGTTTTGGCGGTTGATTTTCCACTCGCTTCGCCTACGTTTACAACGCGTCCTGATTATTTTCACCGCCTTAACGGTTGGTGCGGGGATCGTAACCGCTATGGCTGCCGTGTATTTCGACATTAATACAAAAATGAGCCAAGAACTACGCACTTTCGGTGCTAATTTTTATATCGGTTCTGCAAACGGTGAAATGATAGAAGTCAATCAACTTGATAATATTATTCGGCATGCACCACATGATCTCATCACCACGGCAAGCCCTTATCTTTATGGCGTGGCACGTAGTGAGCTGGAAAAAATCGTCATTATGGGCGTGCGTTTTGAGGGAATAAAGGCCCTAGCCCCTTATTGGCAAATTAACGGTTCTGCAATTAATGTAAGCTTTGATGATCGTAATGCGATGATTGGCAAAAACCTTGCGGAAAGGCTCCACTTAAAACTTGGCGATAAATTACAGTTATCAAAAAATGCCGTAGAAAAACATCAATTTACCATTAAAGCCATTGTGGAAGCCGGTGATGCCACGGATAATATGTTAATCGTTAATTTGGAATTTGCACAAAACTGGCTGGAAAAAGAAGGGCTTGCGAATAATGCCCTACTCAACGTGAAAAATGAATCCGGCCAAGTAGAACAATTTGCGGATAACATAATGCAGCATTATAAAGATCTTGTGGCTCGCCCTATCCGTAAGGTATCCGCTTCAGAGGGGCAAATTTTAGATAAAATCAAAGGGGTGATGGGATTGATTTCTTTCGTCATTTTAGTGCTTGCCACCCTCTGTGTGAACACCACATTAATTGCTATTGTAGGGGAACGAGCCAAAGAATTTGCTCTGCAAAAAGCACTGGGTGCAAAGAGATCCGACATTATTAAACAAATTTGTACCGAAATCCTCATTATCGCCTGTGCAGCGATCGTGGTGGGGTTAGGGTTAGGTTATTTACTCGCACAGATTTTAGGTTTAACCGTATTTAAATCCTATATTGATATGCGATTACCCGTGCTCCCGATTACCATTACACTTTCCCTATTCGTTGCATTTATTGCCGTGATTATTCCGACACGTAGCGCACTGAATATTCAAATGGCAAATGTATTAAAAGGTGAATAAAAGAAAAAATCAGAGAAAACTATGACCCAATTTGTGATCGAAACTCAACATTTATACAAACGCTTCGGGCAAGTTACAGCCCTTGAAGACATTAATATTCAAATTAAGCAAGGGGAATTTGTTGCTATTATGGGGGCATCCGGTTCCGGAAAAACAACTTTGATGAACATACTCACCGGATTAGATACCGCCAGCGAAGGGAAAGTGATCTTAGACGGTGTGGATGCCGCACAGCTAGATGAAATCGGTCGTCAGCGTTTTCGTGCGGAAAAAATCGGTTTAGTATTCCAACAATTCCATCTTATTCCTTACTTAACCGCGCTTGAGAATGTAATGCTGTCTCAGCATTACCACAGCGTAATTGATGAAGCGGCAGCCAAAGCCGTACTGGAACAAGTGGGGTTAGGACATCGTATTGATCATCGCCCCAGCCAGTTGTCCGGAGGAGAGCAACAGCGCGTATGTATCGCACGCGCCTTAGTGAACCAACCACCGGTTATTTTTGCCGATGAACCCACCGGTAATTTAGATGAAAAAAATGAAGCTTTAGTGTTGGATCTATTACAACAATTAAATCATCAAGGCAGAACCATTGTGATGGTTACTCACAATCCGGAACTCGGTGAACTCACCAATCGCACCATTTATCTTCAACACGGTAAATTTTTACGGGAACAACAAAATGAACATTAATTTATTATTCAAATCCTTATTCTTAAGTGCGGTCGTTTTCGGCACGGTTTCTTGCAAAGAGGAAACAGCAGCTCTCGGTAAACACGCACCGGAGATTGCCGCCTATGATTTACAAGGTAAACAAGTGAATTTGCAGGATTGGCAAGGCACTCGCTTACTCACTTTTTGGTCGGAAACTTGCGGCCACTGCATTGTTGAACTTAAAGAATTTGAAAAACTTGCAACATTGTATCCAAATAAAGTGCAGCTTATTGCAATTAATGTGGACGGTGAAAAGATGGATACGAAAGCAATAGTCGCCAAACACCAACTCACTCAAACAGTGATTAAAGATCAAATGAAAATCACTGCCGAGCGCTATCAATTAGTCGGTACCCCCACTTCATTCATTATTGACGAAAAAGGCAATATTCAAGCAAAATTTGAAGGAAAAATCCCTCAACAAGAACTGGATAAATTATTCAAAGGATAAAGATTTAAAGCAAAAAATATGAAACGATTTTACTTAATTATCAGCACACTATTCGGGATTGCTTTTTTTGCGCAAGCAGAAGTACCAACAAATACTGATTTCAGCAAAGCAGAAAAAATTTATAAACGTTCCTGTGCGACCTGCCACGGAAAACGTGGTGAAAAACCTGCAATGGGCGAATCAAAAATCATCAATCAATTAAAAACAGAAACGATTTCGACCGCACTTTTAGAACGCAAAAACGGAAAAATTATCGGAGCCGGAAATCCGGCAAAACAGCGTTTAAGCGAGGAGGAAATTAAAGCTTTGTCTGAATTTATTCCGACATTAAAATAAATGTCTTGAAATTTTTTTAAACTAATATCAGAATATGGGGTCTCAAAGGAGATTGGCATTTATCGCCAAGAAATTATTCTTAATTTTAATGTAAAGGATTATTTATGAACAAATTTACTAAAATTAGTGCAACAGCATTATTCGCTTTATTTTTAACCGCTTGTGAAAAACCGGCAGACAAAGCGGCTGAAACGGCAAAACCGGAAACAGCACAAACAGTAGAGACGGCTAAACCGGCAATGAGTGCGGAAGAGCAAGAAAAAGCAGACTACGAAAAATTAATTGCATGGAACCAAGCTGAAGGCGCGATGCAAGCTCAAAACACACAAAAACTACAGCAAGAATTAAATGCTGCCGCTGAAGCTAAAGATGAAAACAAAGTGAAAGCGGCAATTGAAGAATATAACAAAACCGTTCAAGCAACTATCGCAAGTTTAGACGGTGTTGATATTAAATCCGAGTCAATCAACGCGGCAAAAGCGAAAACAAAAGAGGTTTTAACTCTTGCAAGTCAATTATTGGTTGATCAAGTAAATGTAAAAACTGAAGCTGATAAAAAAGCTTATGCTGAAAAAGCGGCTAAATTACAAACTGAAATGAAGGCTTTAGCACAACTTAGCGCACAAATTGAAGCAAAATTCAACCCTGCTCCGGCTCAAACACCGGCAGCACCGGCAGCAAAATAGTTTATCTTTAAACTAAAAACAGCGGTCAAATTGGCCGCTGTTTTTTTATAGCCCAAGCCTCTCTTTAATACGATCTGCAAACATTCCGATACTTACTGCAAAATAGTTCGATCTGTTCCAATCTAAGATAGTACGGAAATTGTTTGAAACCAAAAACGCTCGTCCTACTTTCTTATCCGGACGAACAAGCCAAAGATCCGTATGAGAAAGCGCGCTTAATTTTACTTGTTCTTGCGCACTAAAGCCAATCGGAATTACACCGAGTGATTGCCATGAACTAAGCGAACGGGCTTTATTTTTCTCAATTCCTGTAAGGGATAAATCAATCGGTTGATTCAATGTTACTTCCATCCCCCAAGGCAATTTATCGTTCCAACCTACCGAATGCAAATAGTTTGCAATAGAAGCAAAGGTATCAAATTGATTTGTCCAAATATCTTTCACTCCGTCATCATTACCATCCGCCGCATAATTTAAAAAAGCACTCGGCATAAATTGGGTTTGCCCCATTGCCCCCGCCCATGATCCCAACATTCTATGACGTTGAATATGATCACGCTCTAACATTTTCATCGCATTCACAAATTCTTTACTAAACAATGTTTCACGTCTGCCGTCAAAAGCTAATGTCGCCAAAACGGAAAGAACATCATAACTGCCTTGATAATGCCCGAAGCTGCTTTCCATACCCCATAATGCCAGCAAATATTCTTGCTGCACACCATAACGTCGGCTTGCCCGTTGCAATGGTACTTGCACTTCCCAATAGCGTTCTTCTGCCACATCTACTTTATTATTGGTTAGCACTTTATTGAGATAATTTGTCGTGCCATTTGGATTTAATACCGGTGCTTGACTTGGAGCACGCTTTATAGCTCTTCCTGCTTGAGCACGATCCAATCCCACTGCTTTTTCGATGTATTGAATATTATTTTGCGCATTTAATACCGATCCCGATACCCCTTCAACCGCGGCTTTACCTTTTAAGAATTGAACATAATCGTTAAAGTTATCAGGGGTTCGAGGTTTATTGTAAACAGAATGACTGCTAACCATTGGAATTTTTGTTGTAGAAGAATTTTGCGTATTAGCGGAACACCCCACAATGAAACAAGATAAAAGTGCGGTCGATATTAGCGAAATTTTTTTCATTCGATTTCCTTTAATCATTAAAATACAAATAGGCTTCCCTTTAATAAAAAGAGAAAATTTTTATTTTCTCAAAAACTTATGATAAACCGTCTTCAATAATGACGTCGGCAATAAACGCGAACCGAAACGTAAAGCAAAGGTAACCAAACCGGATATCAAGCCTTGAACCCCCAAACGATATTTTAATTTAAACAAACGCCATTCAGCCTTGGCTTGCTCCAGACCACGGCGACGCCCTACCATACCATTTCCTACGCGTGCATAAACCAAAATATCCGGTAAATTCGCCACAGGCTTGCCTTGTGCTACCAGTTTTATCCACAAATAATAATCTTCTTGCAAATCTTCATAACCGCCACAATGAATGACCGCACTTTTTTGATATGCCACCGTCATATGATTAAACGGACAACGTTTTTGGGTAAAACTGACAATATCCTGCATCTGTGTCGGTACGTTGCGATAAGCCACAATATCCTTCACATTCTCACCAAATTCGGCAATTTGCCCGCCGAAAATAATAGTTTCAGGATTTCGTTCAATAAATGCGGCTTGTTTTTCAAAACGATGCGGTACACAAATATCATCCGTATCCATACGAAAAACCCAATTATGTGAACAATGTCTTAATCCCTCATTTAAAGCTTTGCCCAATCCCAGATTTTGTGGCAATTTCACTAATTTTAACGGCAATTTCGATTCAAATTCCGATACAACGGCCTCTAATTCCGTTGTTACCCCACCATCAAACACTAAAACGATTTCATCGGCTTGATGAGTTTGTATTACCAAACTTTCAAAACATTCTCTTAAATATTGCGGTTTTTCCTTAATATATAAGGACATTAAAACTGAAAATTTCATCACTACCCTTTCACTATCGAATTTCTATAATGACAACGCTTATACAAAACGCTTCAAATGAATTGCCAATTTTGGAGAAATCAATACCACCAATGCAATGATCAACGGTTTAATACTTTTTGTTTGCTTGAAGATCTCAAAATAATATTTCGCAGCTTTTCTTGATAAATTCATCACCTGCGGATATGCCAACATATATTGGGCATTAATGGCAAAATTGCGCGCTTGTTCCTCTGTTTCAATATAATGCGTTTGAATGTAATCAATGGCTTTTTGCGTATGAGTGGTATCCGTTGAAACACTAGAACGTTTTGTATGGAATGTACAATGGGTTAGCGGTTCATCTACTTTATAAGGTTTGAAAGCCGGCTCTTTTATTAATTTCAACAAAAAATCATAATCTTCCAGTGAACGAAGTGCGGTCGATAATCCGCCTATTTTTAAGAAAAGATCTTTCTTCACGGTAATCATCGGCATTCCACCTATTTTGTTGGCAAGTAAAAGGCGTTCAATGTTAATCTCTTTCGGTTCAATCGGGTGTGTCACATAACTAAAGCCTTCATTTATCATTTCACATTTTGCCGGATGATAAATAAAGTTAATATCAGGGTGAGCAGTAATAACTTTCTCCAAATCTTCACATTTGTGATGAACAAAACGATCATCATCATCCAAAAATAGCAACCATTCAGCCTTTGCCATACGTGCGCCGATATTACGGCTTTCAGCCGCTCCTTGATTGGTTTCATTACGAATAATGCGTACCTCAAAAGGATAAGTTTTGTTTAGCACGACAGGTAATTTTGAACAATCATCCACAATTACTACTTCAAAATTCCGAATGCTTTGCTGTTCCAAACTTTCCAGCAATGCCGGAATGTCTTCTTCTCGATTATAAGATGGCACAATAATGCTAAACATACTTTGCCTCCTTTTGTTTTAAGAAAATCCATTGTTTGCCGTGCGAACCGAATAACGACAAAAACATCAACATAATAAACATAATCCCCGGAAAGGCAAAAGTATCGGCTTTTATGTTGCAAGCTGTGAGAATAACAAATGTGGAAAGAATAAATTTCCAACTACCGTCAAACCAATTCAATGCAACTTTTCGCACAAAATAAAATGTAACGAAAAAACACACCAAAGCATAAAATACGCCGCCATATAAAATTTGGCGTAGAAAACCGGAATCCGTATTGCCATAATAACGCCCCACTTCCGACTGCCCTGTCATGTACATTCCATCACCCGTGATAAATTGCTTCAAGGTTGGTAAAAATAAGTGATTTTTCATTAAAGTGTCTGTGGAAGAACTCACCAAACCTGCGCCATGAAGCAGATTGATAACCGGCTCTAGCGCGTGCGCTACATAAGGATTGTAAGGAACGAAATAAGCCAATCCAAGCACCAATACGGCAAAAATACTCAAAGGCAGAACATATCGCCACTTAAAATACACGGCGATACTCACCACGGAAAGTAATAAAAAAGTTCTGCCTGAAATCAACCCGATACACAATATCAAAAACACGAAAACGCTCGGAATAACATTATGTTTTGCATTGTAAGCCAGTAAAAAATGGAACAAAACGAGGTAAAACAAACTTAATTGAAAAAATGCCGTAGCAGTTAGGTTATACAAACGATATTCCTGTTCTGAACCATAAAAACGTGCCGGTAAAACCGCATTGGTAGAAAGCAGGAAATCCACTAAAAATGAAACACCAAACAAGGCGGCAACACCTAGCACAAACTGTATAATCACACCGATTTGAAGATCCCGTACCATACGTTTCTGCCCGTTAGGCATCGCATAAAACGCGTTATAAAGTCCAATACCAAAGATAAATAGAATCAGCCCTTTCAAATACATCATAATGACGGAAAAATCTCTCGTACCGTTTATCAATAATGGAATTACACTCAGCACAATCAACCCGACAAGTACCGCAAGACTATCCAAGGGAATAATAATCCCTTGTCTACATTGCTTTTTCATATAACGATACGCCAACAGAATAACAGCCGCTAAACCTGCCACAACCGACATACGCACTACGTGAAAAAACCAAGGATCATAAATATAAAAAAAGTTAAAAAGTGCGGTCATTTATTTTCCTAAATTTTTCTGAATCGCCATTAATTTTTTCAGCGGATATTTAATCAATTTTTTCACTAAATTATTTGCTTGAGAACCGCGAATCGCTTCCAAATTGCTCGTTAACTGTGGATTTTCAATCACCATTAAAGGACGCACCACTTGGTTTTGTAAAGCAAACTCTGTTTCAAATAATAAAAAATCATCGGCAAGCCAAAAAGGTTTAACTTGTTCAAGTCGCGTCAAAAAAGTACGGGCTGCCGATTTTTTAATTAAATACCCCACTGTACCGGCAAAATAACTTTTATAAGGGTAAGCATAAGTTATACCTCCTGCTTTATGACGAAGAAAAGAGAAGGTTGTGGGATAATTAATTTCTAATTCCGAATCATCAAAAGTCGCAATTTTTGATTGTCCGATCAAGACAATGGGCATTTCATTTTTTTGCGATAAAAGTGCGGTCAAATTTTGCTGAAAATTTGGCGCAAACAGCGCATCATCTTCACATACAAGTACATAATCATCTTCGGCGACGTTTTCATCCGCTACAATCAAACGATACACCTCTAGATGGCTTAGGGTACAGCCAATCTCACCTTTAGTGACTTTACGCCCGTAATGCCGTTCAAATTCGTTTAAATCGAATTTTTCGTCCAGCTCGTCCCACTCAAGCTGCATCGTATTCAACGCAGAAAAAATGCGAAAATCCGCTGTATCCGGTTGCAAGAAAAAAAGCTCACGACGCTGCACATCTTTATCAAGGGAAATCAAATATTTATTCATAATTATCTCGATTAATTTATACCGCCTATTTGATTAGAAAAATTTCAAATAGTTGCATAAAAGGCTGCTGATTATACTAAAAGATAAGTAAAATTGGCATTGGGTTAAAAAAAGAAGTACGGTTAAAAATACAAGTATTTTCAACCGCACTTGAATTTCCTAAAATCTCATGAAAAACACTTCCTTAATTTCGCTAAAAAGCAAAGACTAAATTTCTGCCTACACTTGTCCATAACGGCGAAGAAAACTATAATCCCCCAAAATTTCAACTCATAAACCATCATGTCAAACAAAACCATTGCTAAAAATACCCTCTTTCTCTACATTCGTATGCTCTTTAATATGGGAGCAATGCTTTATATTTCACGTGTCGTATTACATGTGTTGGGCGTAGAAGATTTCGGTATTTATAATATCGTGATGGGGGTGGTGATTCTATTTTCGTTTTTTAACGGCACAATGACGGCGACGACACAACGCTTTATCAATGTGGAAAAAGCTTCAAATGATGTCGAACGCATCAATAAAGTCTTTAATATAAGTCTTCTCAACCATTTATTTATTATGCTCATTGTTGCGGTGCTGGCGGAAACAGTGGGGCTTTGGTTTCTAAACCATAAATTAAATATTCCCGTCGCTCGAATACAAGCCGCAAATGTAGTGTATCAAATTGCATTATTAATCGCCTTAATTGAAATTATTAAAGTGCCGTTTAATGCAATGATTGTGGCACACGAGCGTATGTCTTTTTATGCTTGGTTGGGCTTGGGAGAAACGGCGTTTAAACTCTCCGCTATTTTTATTTTAATGCAAATTGAACAGTACGATAAATTGATCGCTTATAGCTTGCTTTTACTCTGTGTGAGCGTACTTGTTTTCTCACTTTATTTTAATTTCACACGCCGTACTTTTTATATGGAAACCCGATTTCGTTTTCAAAAAGACTTGAATAAAACTAAAGAAATGGCAGGTTTCTCCGGTTGGATGTTGCTCGGACAAACAGCTTATATCGCCTCTACTCAAGGCTTAAATATGGTGATAAACCTCTTTTTCGGGGTCACCGTTAATGCCGCAGTAGGCATTGCCACACAGGTGGATACGGCTGTTTATAGCTTTGTGAACAATTTCCAAGTGGCATTTAATCCGCAACTTGTGCAGTCTTATGCGACAAAAGATTATGAACGCAATAAAAAATTGATTCTCGGTACATCAAAATATTCCTTTTATCTGATTGCGATTTTATCTGCCCCCGTGCTTTATTTCACTCACACGTTACTCACGCTTTGGCTAGGGGATCATTTACCCATGTATGCGGTTCAATTGGTACAGGCCACACTGCTATGTTCACTCATTAGTGCAATGTCCGGCTCATTTTGGATGACTGCACTCGCCATCGGTTCAAACAGTATTAAGCAATACAATATTATTTTATCCCTGATCGATCTTTGCACCGTCCCACTCGCCTATTATTTATTCACCCTTGGTTATAATCCGGTATATGCGTTTATCGGTCGATTTTCGACCGCACTTTTTATGCAAATTTATCGTATCTACTTTATTAACAAAAAAATTAAATTTAATCGAAAAGAGTTTGTCACATACTTGCTGAATATCGGTATGGTTTTCTCCCTATTAATCGGACTAATTTATTTGTCAGATACGCAACGCCTCTATTCTTTCTTTGAATTTTTGAGTGAAGCGGTATTATTGGAAAGCGTCCTAATTATCGTTATTTTGCTCTTTGGTTTAAATCAAGCGGAAAAAGCATTCCTATTTAGTTATATTTTGAAAAAGGTAAAAAAATGAACTCAACATTAATTTCTCTAAAGCAAAAACTTGCGCCGATTGCGGATTTAATCAAAGATAAAAACGATGTGTTTTACCTTGATTATCCATTGCATTTAAATGTCGGCGATTTATTGATTTATCACGGAACAGAACAATTTTTTAAAGATCATCATATTAATATCACCTTAAAACGTTGCGAATTTGATGTGGATCTTAATGAGATAAAACGAAAAATTACCCCGAATACGACCATCTTGTTACACGGCGGCGGTAATTTTGGCGATCTTTACCCTCAACACCAAAAAATTCGCGAAACAATGGTTCAACATTTCCCGAATAATCGCATTATCGTGCTGCCACAAACGTTATATTTTAAAGATCAAAAAAATCTGGAAAAATCAGCCGCACTTTTCCGCCGACATAATGATTGCTACTTACTCGCACGTGATGAACGTACCGAAGAAACCTTCAAACAATTTTCGCAAAAAGTTTCCTTATCGCCGGATATGGCACACGAACTCTATGGAATATTACCGACCAAGAAAAATTCCACCGATAAGCAACTTTATTTCTTACGGAAAGATATTGAAGCCAGTAATGTAGAAAAAACGATTCTTGCCACACTGCCTCCTAACGCCAATGTGAAAGACTGGGATGATATTCTTTCCCGCGTAGATGATGTTGTGTTAGCGTTTAGCTGGCGTATTAATAAATTTGCCAATAAACAAAATTGGGGGTGGCTGAAAGATCTTTTTCATCAATTTTGGTTTGCTTATACCAAACGCATTGTTAATCGCGTGGCAAAAATCTTCTTACAAAACGATTCGATAACGACAACACGTTTACACGGCCATATTTTTTCATGCTTACTTGAAATTCCGAATCGGGTTTGCGACAACGCCTATGGCAAAAATTCCGGCTACGCCAATTTATGGACAAAAGAAATTGATTTTGTGGAAATTGATAAAAAATGATGGAACTCAAAAAACTCATTACCGCTATCATTCTGCCGCCATCTAATGTTTTAATTCTATGGCTGTTGGCGTTAATTCTCGCAAAGTTAAAGTTCAAAAAATTAAGCCGAATTTTGACCGCACTTGGTATCGGTTCACTTTACATATTAAGCATTCCCTTTACGGCTCAAACCTTAAAAGACAGCTTAATTACGGAGGATCACTTAACCCTTGAGGATTATAAACAGGCGCAAGCCATTGTGTTATTAGGCGGAGGATTGCGTGATAGTAAAGAACTCTACTCACCGCTCGCCTCCACCGCAATTCAATTAGAACGCCTGCGTTACGCCGCTTATTTACAAAAAGAAACCGCTTTGCCGTTGTTAATCACCGGAGCCAGTCCAACCGGAGCCATCGAAGCAAAAGTTGCCGCTGAAGAATTATTGTATTTCTTTAATGTGCCGACAAAATGGATTGAATCCCGAGCCTTAACAACAAAAGAAAACGCACTGTTTACGAAGGAAATGTTGGCGAAAAATCACATCGACAAAATCGTTCTTGTCACCAATGAGTGGCATATGCAGCGTGCAAAATTGCTCTTTCAAAAACAAGGGTTTGAAGTCTTGCCAGCCGGCGTCGGCGAAGGCATCACACCGGAAAATTACGGATTAAATCTAATGCACTTCGTCCCTCAAGGCGGCGCGTTAGCGAAAAATACACAGTTATTGAAAGAATGGTTGGGCTATTGGAAAGAAAAGTAATCAAGATTCAAATCTATGATTAATAAATCAAACACAAACTCCCCTAAAAGGGGAGTTTTTACGTTTATAGTTTGCGGAGTTCCTTATCCTTTCACACCGCCTGCAGTTAATCCCCCTACTAACCAACGTTGTGCGATTAGAAATACCGCTGTAATAGGAATTGCAGATAATACTGCGGCAGCGGCAAAATCCCCCCAAAGATAATTTTGAGCATAGAGATATTGTTGCATTCCCACGGCAAGTGTATAGCTATTGACATCACGTAAAAGTAATGACGCAACAGGCACTTCTGTAATAGCTGCAATAAAAGAAAGAATGAATACTACCGCTAAAATCGGTACGGACAATGGAAGTAAAATGAGTCTGAATGCCTGCCACGGCGTTGCTCCATCTAAAGAAGCGGCTTCCTCTAAAGAACTATCAATGGTTTCAAAATAACCCTTGATAGTCCAAACATGTAAAGCAATTCCTCCCAAGTAGGCAAATATCACTCCGGCGTGAGTGTTTAGCCCAAGAAATGGAACGTATTGTCCTAAGCGATCAAATAATGCATAAAGTGCCACTAAAGATAATACAGCCGGAAACATTTGGAAAATCAACATTCCTTGTAATAGTGTTTTTTTACCTTTAAATTTCATTCTGGCAAAGGCATAAGCACAGGTAGTAGAAAGTGCAACAATGCCTACCGCAGTGATCGTAGCGACTTTTACCGAATTCCATAACCATAGTAGTACAGGAAATGGCGGCGGTGTAACAGAGCCATCGGGATGAATAACATCAAAGCCTAAGGCAAGTTTCCAGTGTTCCCAAGAAATCTCACGTGGAATAAGATCACCAAGTGCCAAATTCCCGGGTCGTAACGAAATGCCAATCACCATCAGTAATGGAAACATAATAAGTGAAATAAATAGAATTAGTACGGCATGAGTTGCCCAGAGTCGATAACGCATAGATTTTGGTTGTACGATAGCCATAATAATTCTCCTAGTCTAATTTCATTTTGGTTGCTTTGATATTTAATAATGCCAAACCGCCCACCAATAAGAAGATAATCGTTGCGATAGCTGCTGCCAAACCGAAATCTTGAGAACCGCTACCTTCAAAAGCAATACGATAAGTGTAGCTTACCAATAAATCTGTATAACCCGCTGGTGTCGTCGTACCAATCATATCCGGACGGCCATTAGTTAATAACTGAATCAAGACAAAATTATTAAAATTAAAGGCGAAACTTGCAATCATCAGCGGTGTTAATGGCTTTAACAACAGTGGAAAGGTAATTTTGGTAAAGTTTTGCCACGTTGAAGCACCATCCATCGCAGAAGCCTCATAGAGTTCCTGTGGAATCGCTTTGAGTAACCCCATACATAAAATCATCATATAAGGATAACCCAGCCAAGTATTTACGATTAAAATCATTACCTTTGCAAGAAACGGATCATTAAACCATTCCGGTCTGATGCCAAAAAAATGATTTAAAATCATATTGATCTCACCAAAACTTTGGTTAAATAATCCCTTGAATACTAAGATGGAAATAAAAGCGGGAACAGCATAAGGTAAAATAAGTAATAAGCGATAAACACTTTTCCCTTGTAATGCTTCCCATTGCACTATACAAGCAAGGACCATTCCAATAATAACGGTAAATACAACCGTTAAAACCGAAAATACAATTGTCCAAATAAAGATTTGTATAAATGGTTTTTGGATACCTTCATCGGTAAAAATTTTAACAAAATTATGAAATCCCGTCGCTACGGTATAACCCGGCTCAAGTGTTTCATTTTCCCACCCGCCACTGTCATTAATCGCTTGGAAAAAACCTTTATCATCGTTAGCACGGTAACGTTTCATTGTTTCATTATTCGTTAAAATTTTTGTATTTTCATCATAAGTGTAACGCATTTTTTGTTCTGAAAATTGACGCAGAGAACTCATCGTCAATTCATTTCCATCAGGCAAAATCACAGTCATTGCCTGCAATGCAGCACGATTTTGCGTAACAACTTTTAACGGTGAGCTTTCACCGTTCGGTATCGTTTTTTCTACAACATTTACCGGAGTGTCCGTCAATAAAATATCATCGGAAACAAAAATTTGATCGGTATTTTTATTGTGTATAGCTAATTTAAAGCGTTTATCCGCTTGCGGATACAATTTGAAGTCGTATTTGCTACCGGAAAAATAATGTTGTTGTGTCAATACGCTCAACGCCCGTTCAAAAGAAAGTTGATTCGTACCACTATAATTGGTAAAGGCGATAGCAATGGTCGCAACAAGCGGAAATAAAATGAAAATTACCATTCCCATCATACCGGGAAAAACATAACGCCACGAATAAGCTTTTTGACTACCGAAAATATATAAGCCGGATGTTAAAATTACTAAAGTTAGAAGTGCAAATAAATATTCCCCACTAGAGTACATCAGCGTAACCAAATAAAAATCGATCAGAAAAACCGTTCCGATTAATAGCTTTTTTAAGTAGTTAGCGGAGAATTTCGATGGAGCAGAATCAATATTTTTTAGCATAATACACCTCGAAATGCTGAGAAATTAATTATTACATTAATATGAGATGGCAAGATAAATAACTCGAAAAAATATAGATAAATTTTGACCGCACTTTTAGCTAATTATCTATACGATGGAATAAGCGGGTTACTCACCCGCCGGAAAAAGTTATTATTTTTGAATTCTCGCCCGAGCATCATCCAATGCGGCTTTTACTTCTTGCCGTCCGGATACTGCATTAATAATCGCACTACGTTCTGCATACCAAAATGCTGACATTTGCGGAATATTCGGCATAATTTCACCATTTTTTGCATTTTCCATAGTTGCCGCAATACGAGAATCTTTAGCCAATTTTTCTTGATAGGACTTCAAGGCTACGGCACCAAGTGGCTTATCCGCATTAACCACAGCCAATCCTTCATCGGTAAGTAAGTAATTTTCTAAAAATTCTTTAGCCAAATCTTTATTCGGACTTGCTGCATTTACAGCTGCACTTAATACTCCGACAAACGGCTTGGATGCTTTGCCATTCAAGGTAGGAAGAACGGCAACACCATAGTTAATTTTGCTTTTCTCAATATTGCCCCATGCCCAAGGGCCATTAATTGTTAATGCACTTTCTCCTTTATTAAAACTTGCCTCGGCAACAGCATAATCCATATCAGCATTAATGACTTTATTTTTAACCATATCGACTACGAACTGTAACCCTTTTTGAGCCCCTTGATTGTTAACACCAATATCACTTACATCATAGCTACCATTGACGAATTTAAAAGCGTAACCACCGTTTGAAGCTACCACCGGCCAAGTAAAATAAGGCTCGGCTAAATTCCACATAATGGCATTTTTGCCTTCTTTTTTAAGCTTTTTATCAAGTTCTAAAATTTCTTCCCAAGATTTAGGCGCCTCAGGTGTTAAATCTTTATTATAGATAAGTGATAACGCTTCAATTGCAACAGGATAACCAATAATCTTGCCATTGTAAGTTTCCGCATTCCAAGAGAAATCTACAAATTTATCTTTAAACTCTTGGCTTGGTTGTAGCTCGGCTAATAAACCTGCTTGAGCATATCCTCCAAAACGGTCGTGCGCCCAAAAAATAATATCCGGACCATCTCCGGTAGAGGCGACTTGTGGAAATTTTTCTTCTAATTTATCCGGGTGTTCAACTAAAACGGATACGCCCGTGTCAGTCTCAAATTTTTTACCCACTTCGGCAAGCCCGTTATAACCTTTGTCACCATTAATCCAAATGACTAATTTTCCTTCCGTCATCTTCGCCATTACAGATGAAGATAAGACTAATCCCGCCATTGTCGTTAAAGTAAATTTCAATAATTTTTTACTCATAGCACACTCCTTACGTGTTGATAAATAAAGCATTAAACCTGAGGGATAATCCCATTTAGTTTAATTAAATTATCAATAAATATTTCCTTTTTGTATCATCCTTTGTTCTACGCCCCCTAAGAATTATCTCACTTTATTTTTGATAAGTTCTATTTTGTGAAGTAGATCACATTTGTTAAATTAAAAAATGTGATCTGCTTCAAAAATTTGATTCCCAAAGTCATTTTTATTAAAAAAATAATTCAAAAAAATAAAAAATAGATACTTTTTCATTCTAATCCTTAAAAAAGTAGAAAAAGGATGATTTTTTATCTATTGAGATAAGCAATGATACTTTCCCAAAAAGAAGAATATAGTTTGTTGTAAAAACTTAATGTTGTATGAGGTTTTGTTATGGCCAATGTATCACTGCGTAATGTTAATAAATCCTATGGGAATATCCACATCTCAAAAAATGTTAATTTAGAAATAAATGAAGGTGAGTTTGTTGTATTTGTCGGACCATCAGGCTGTGGTAAATCAACGTTATTAAGAATGATCGCCGGACTAGAAGATATTACTTCCGGTGATTTATATATTGGTGAAAAACGAATGAATGATGTTGAACCAGCCAAACGCGGTATCGGAATGGTTTTCCAATCCTATGCTTTATACCCGCATTTAAATGTGGCGGACAATATGTCTTTCGGTTTGAAACTGGCCGGTGTAAACAAGCAGGAACGTGAACAGCGGGTAAACCAAGTAGCGGAAGTGCTCCAACTTGCTCATTTATTAGACCGAAAACCCAAAGCGTTATCAGGCGGCCAACGTCAGCGGGTGGCAATTGGTAGAACGCTTGTTTCTCAACCTGAAGTGTTTCTGTTAGATGAACCTCTTTCAAACCTTGATGCAGGATTACGTGTACAAATGCGGGTTGAAATATCCAAATTACATAAAAAATTGGGTCGTACGATGATTTATGTTACTCACGATCAAGTTGAAGCGATGACTTTAGCGGATAAGATTGTTGTTTTACAGGCCTTAGGCAACAATCAGAACATACTTACCAATGTTGCACAAATAGGAAAACCGTTAGAACTTTATCACTATCCGGCAAATCGTTTTGTTGCAGGTTTCATCGGATCACCAAAAATGAATTTCTTACCGGTACGCGTAACGTCGGTCGAATCGGAACGGGTTCAAGTGGAATTACCCGATGCGAACCACCATAACTTTTGGGTACCCGTTGAAGGCAAGGATGTAAATGAAGGGGAAATGTTGTCTTTGGGTATCCGACCGGAGCATGTTATCCCTGTTTCACAAACAAAAGTTCGATTACATGGCATTGTTCAAGTTGTTGAATTATTAGGTCACGAAACGCAAATACACGTTGAAATACCGGAAATTCATCATCCTGTGTTTGTTTACCGCCAAAATGACATCGTCTTAGTTAATGAAGGGGATGAAATTGAAATTGGTATTGCGCCGGAACGCTGCCATTTATTTAAAGAGGACGGTACGGCTTGCAAACGTCTCTTTAAAGAAATAGGGGTATAAGATTTTATACGAATAAATAATGATGCTTTCCTTGACGACTATTTATCCTAAATTAACCAATAACAAAGAGAGATTGATTATGAATAATAAAAAAACACTACTAGCAACAGCCATTACCGGCATATCAATGGTTACATCCGCAAGTGCGGTTGATTTTCACGGTTATGCCCGTTCCGGCATCGGCTGGACATCAGGTGGAGGTGAACAAACCGCATTTACCGTTAATGGCGGTGGTTCCAAATATCGTTTAGGTAATGAAGCCGAAACCTACGCGGAATTTAAACTGGGACAAGAACTCTACAAAGAAGGGAATAAATCTTTCTATTTAGACTCTAACGTTGCCTATAGTGTCAATCAACAAGGCGATTGGGAGGATACAAGCCCTGCATTACGTGAAATCAACGTCCAATTTAAAAATTTCTCTGAATATTTCCCTAATGCCACATTATGGGCCGGTAAACGTTTCTACCAACGTCACGATGTACATATGAATGACTTCTACTACTGGGATATTTCCGGTCCGGGGGCAGGTGTTGAAAATATTGATTTAGGCTTTGGTAAATTATCCGTTGCCATCACTCGTAACACTGAACGCGATGGTGCTTACGGATGGGATTATAACCCTTTAACCAAAAAATGGGATTCTAGTCGGAAAAAAAATCAAAATGTTTATAACGATGTCTTTGATATTCGTTTAGCAGATTTAAAAGTAAGTAAAAACGGTCGTTTAGAAATAGGTTTCGATTACGGTAATTCCCATACCAAGAACCACGCGTCTCGTGAACAAGGAGCAAGCAAAAATGGTTATATGGTTACCTTAGAACATACCCAAGGCGAATTCTTTGGAGGTTTCAACAAATTTACCGCACAATACGCAACGGATTCAATGACATCTTGGAATAGCGGACATTCTCAGGGCGGCTTAGTCGATAATAAAGGCCATATGATTCGATTAATTAACCAAGGTGTTGTTGCCGCTAGCGATAAGATCGAATTGATGTATGCACTGATTTATGAAAAAACCGACCTAGATAACAAGAAAGGAAAAACTTGGTATTCGGCAGGGATACGCCCAATGTATAAATGGACGGATACGATGAGCTCATTAATAGAGGTTGGGTATGATCGCATTAAAAATCAAGCTACCGGTCAAAAAAATGACCTCACTAAGGTTACCTTAGCCCAACAATGGCAAGCCGGTTCAAGCATTTGGGCACGTCCGGCAATCCGTCTATTCGGTACTTACGCTCACTGGAATGATAAATTTAATACAGATGTCAGAACCGCTGCGGGTTACAAAGCGAAAGACAGTGAATTTATCGCCGGCGTTCAGTTTGAGGCTTGGTGGTAATACTTAAAATATAATACGGGGGACAATCATTCTTCCCCCTTCTTTCAAATATTATGAGGTTAATATGAAAAAAGCACTTTTTTCCACCGCACTTTTATTGGCTAATATGTTAGTTGTTTTGCCAAGCACTGCAACACCAAATCATATTAACTCCACAGTGTTATCACAATTAGATTGGCAAGATGTTTCCTTCTCCGAAACGTTAACAACCACGTTAAATACACAACAAAAAGAAGATTTTATTATTCCCTTTGCCGGAATAGAAAGCCCTGTTGCGGCATACCGAATCCCTGCAAACCAAGGAGCATTGGAAATTAATATTGCCAGCCCGGTTATAAAAGATCAGGTATTTGTACCCAGCGCTATTGTTTTAGATAGTCAATTTAAGATTGCTGCTAACTATTCTTCCTCTGATTTTAAATTTGAGGAAGAAAGAGGGTTTCAACCTAATCGTTTTGTCGCCAAGTTGAATTTAACCCCAACACCAAATCAGGATTACATTTATTTATTGGTTTACACTACAGCCAAGGATGTACAAAAAACAACACAAATACTCCATCCTGCTAAAAGTTTTGCTAAAGCCACAGGCAAACAACCTCCGGCAATTGCAGACATTGAAGTGAAACACAGTCTTTATGGCGAAATCAGCGTTAATGTAACCGCAGCCGGAGGGACACGCTTTATCGGTATTCCAACAGATATTTTCACCGGTAAGAAACCGAGTTCTGACCGAACAGTCGGTCAATCGATACAACAATTGACACAAAAAAATAAATCTGTTGTTGCCGTAGATACGGAAACAGAGGCTTATTTCAAGCAAGCCGTCACCAAGGCTTTAAAACAAAATGATGTAAATCGTGCATTAAATTTAGTTAACGAAGCGGAAAAATTAGGTTTAACATCACCACGAAAAATTTTTTTACAACAGGTTTCTACTAAATAATATTTGCTGCTTAATTTTGCCACCTTTAATAAGGTGGCTTTTTTTCGGGTTAATATTTTAGATACTTATACCATTAATCTAAAAATAATTAATCGTTTATTAAACCACCACCTTTTTAATTTGCTTTACTATATTACCAAAGTGAGGTCATTTTTTAGATAAATTATATTTTGATACAAGAAAATTAATCATAGCCCATTAATTGCAATAATTCTCTTGTGTAAACAATCGCCTCTTGACGATTTGACACACCGATTTTTTGATATAAATTGCGAATATGACTTTTGATCGTACTATTTGCTACTTGCAATTCATCTGAAATTTGCTCATTACTGTATCCCGAATAAATAAGCCCTAATACTTGCCATTCACGTTGTGTTAAAGGGCTAATTTTTAATAACTCAGGCACTTTAGGGTTCGAAATAAGATTATTGACAAATTGTTCATCAAAATGTGCAAACTTATGTCGATAGTATTGATTAATATTACGCAAAATAAATTGTGCTTTATGTGCAACTAATTCATCCAACATATTAGCCTGCAATAATTGGCGAATTTGCAGTGCCATACTTTCACCTTCAATTACAAAAATACTAATAAAATTTGTTTGACGGGTAAGTTGTAATGCCTGAATTAAATCTTGCTGTGCTTGTTCTTTTTTACCGCAGAGAAAATATAATCGATTACGCAAAACAAGCGCACGATTCAGATCACTTGTTAACTTTAATCGTGTAGCACTTTGAATGATTCGGTTTAATATTTTCTCCGCCTCAGGATATTTTTCTAATAAAATTAATGCTCTGGCAATATTTCTCCATTGTATTTGATTAAAGTGATTACTGTCGTTTATAGGTTGATGAGTTTGAGACAACCAAACTTCAGTAGATTTAATATCTCCTAACATCTGCCATAACACAATTTTGACCTGATTAGCGTTTGCATTCCAATCTTGATGATAATGATAGTTTTTTTGTAAAGCGATAATTTGCTTCAAAAGTCGGGAGGCATTATCCAAATCTCCACGTACAATTGATATTTTGCATAATAAAGCTAAACATTGCAGACGCTCCTCATCTTTATTTAGTACCTCAATTCCGGCATTTGCCATTGCTTCCGCCTTATCCAAATTATACCAATCCCATAAAATTTGACCTTTCAAGCGTAGTAAAAATTCATACATAGGAATTTTTTGTAAATGATGTTCTTTTACAAAAGTAGTGGCTTTATCCAAAATATCGTAACCGGCTTGAGTAAAACCTTGTGCAATAAAAATTTCTGACTGTTGTAATAACGCCCATAAGACATTGTGGGGCATATTATATTTCCATGCCATTTTTTCGACTTTTTGGAGTATTTCTAACGATTCACCGAGCCGACCATAGCAATGGTATGCCTCTCCAATAATTGATGTTGCAACAACTTTAGCATAATTAGCACTTAACGGTAGGCATTCCAGTGCTTTAGAGGCTAAAGACAGCGCCGTTTCTTCATCACCTTGGTTAATCGCAACCTGGGCTCGTAATACATCAAATTCAAATTGAATATCTTGGCTTAGTTGGACTTTTTGGTTCATAAGTACCCACTCGAAATGTTCCCAAATCACATTTACTTCAATATTACGGTGCTGACTTTGAGCTAACCAAGCTTTTAATAAAATTAAATGAGGAAATTGAATAAAACTTATGTCATCTAGATAATTAAGGTGTTGCTCAAGTAATTTTAACTCACCTTGATGAAACAATTTCCAACCTTGTTCCGATAAAATATTCAATAAAATACTACGATCATCTAGTTGAACGGCATGATACAGTGCTTCCGTTGTATAACCTAATTTCAGCCATGCCATTGCCGCTTTGCTATGAAGCTGATCCAATTCATCAAAAAGCTCGGATTGACGATAATGATTTAAAAATGAAGCAAATAACGGATGAAATCGCCACCAGTTATCCTCTCCTTCCATTTGTTGTAGAAAGAGCCCTTGTTTTTCAATTACTTCTAATCTATTTCGACTATTGAGTTCTCCTGTAACCTGCTGCACCAAGGTCTCATTCATCGAACGTAAAATCGAGCAGCGCAATATAAATAGTCTTGTATCATCATCAATCTGCACCAGCACTTCATAGTTAAGATAATCATTGATATGAAAATTATTAAGTTTGATTAAACGTTTAGCAGCATCCTCTATTGATATTTTTTTCTGTTTAGCCGATAAACTAATAAGTTGAAGTGCCGTCGGCCAGCCTTCAACTTCATCACAAAGTTCAATAATTTTCTGTGGGGTAATATCCTGTGCTAAACGTGATTGAAAAAACTCAATGCTTTCTTGATGATTAAAAGAAAGTTGATGGGCGGTAATTTCCAATACCTGCTCTTGAACATACAAACCCGCAATTCCAAGAGGAGGAACGGATCGGGAAACTAAAATCAATGTCATGCAAGGCGGTTGATGACGAATCCAATATCTTAATGCTTCGTGAATCTCTTCATTATCAATGATGTGATAATCATCAATAATTAAGTAAAAATGTTCTCTAGTTGTCGAAATTTGCGCAAGTTGTTGAGTAAAAAGCGTTTGTAAATTCTTGGGAATATTCAACAACTCATCTGTTTCCATTTCTACCTGTAAAGCACTTTGTAACGCCGCAAAAAAATAAGTAGCAAACCTCTCAGGTTGATTATCACTTTCATCTAAAGAATACCATCCTACATTTTTTCGTTGATTCGCCCATTGAGAAATTAACGTCGTTTTTCCATATCCGGCAGGCGCATGAATTAATATAAGAGGGTAATTACTTGATTTATCAAGGTATTGCAATAATGAGGTACGTGGTATACAGTTCTGTAAACGATAGTTACAAATTAATTTTGCAGGAATTAACATCTAACCTTTTCTCTCCAAATAATAAATTCAAAACCTAAAACTAAAAAATAAATAACAGGATAAACTACTTTACGATGCTTATGATGAACAAATTATAACAAAAAAACGCCATTTTTGTTTATTTAACCATGTTCTTTATCAGGTAAATAAGAGAAATTAGCAGCTAAATTTAGTATCAGGTTATTTTTCTAATCTAAGTTTTTTCCTTTAGAAATCCGTGTTAGATGAACATTTTTTATTAAATATTAGAAGAATATTGTTAAAGACAAGTTATATTTTGATTACATAATAATTAAGCAAATCCTAAAAAATCATACTGTTTCTGCTTTATGTAATTGTTATATAAAATCAAAAATTAGGAAAAATAAAATAGATTCAACGAAAAGTGCGGTCAAATTTGACCGCACTTTTTACATTAAAATTACCGCCACAATTTGAATTGATTAATCAATCCATTAGTCGAGCTATCATGGCTTGAAACAGTCTCATTATCTGTCAATTCGGGAAGAATACGATTAGCCAGTTGTTTACCTAACTCCACGCCCCATTGATCAAAGCTAAAGATATTAAAAATAACACCTTGAACAAAGATTTTATGTTCATACATCGCAATCAATGCCCCCAAAGTAAAAGGTGTGATTTTTTGAACCAAAATAGAGTTGGTCGGTTTATTACCGGTAAACACTTTAAAAGGTACAATCTCTTTTACTTCATCTAACGATTTACCTGCTTTCACAAATTCCGCTTCCACTTCCTCTTTTGTTTTGCCGAAAGCTAAGGCTTCTGTTTGAGCAAAAAAGTTGGAAAGTAATTTGTTATGATGATCCGATAATGGATTGTGTGTTTGTGCCGGTGCAATAAAATCGCAAGGAATTAAAGTTGTGCCTTGGTGAATTAATTGATAGAACGCATGTTGGCCATTCGTTCCCGGCTCCCCCCAAATGATTGGACCGGTTTGATAATCATTAATTGCATTGCCGTTACGATCTACATACTTACCGTTTGATTCCATATTACCCTGTTGGAAATAGGCTGCGAAACGGTGTAGGTATTGATCATAAGGTAAAATCGCTTCGGTTTGTGCGCCGAGGAAATTGGTGTTCCATAACCCCACTAATGCCAAGGTTGTCGGAATATTTTGTTCAATAGGTGCGTTTCGGAAATGTTTATCCATTTCGTGTGCGCCGGTTAGCAATTGCTCAAAATTATCAAAACCAATAGAAAGTGCGATAGATAAGCCGATAGCAGACCATAGTGAATAACGACCACCTACCCAATCCCAGAATTCAAACATATTGTTGGTATCAATACCAAAATCTGCCACCGCTTTCGCATTTGTGGAAAGTGCTGCGAAGTGTTTTGCCACGGCATTGCTGTCTTTAGCAGTAGCCAATAACCAATCACGCGCACTTTGGGCGTTAGTCATCGTTTCTTGTGTTGTAAAGGTTTTTGATGCTACTAAGAAAAGCGTAGTTTCCGGATTGACCTTTTTCAAGGTTTCCGCAATATGCGTGCCATCGACATTAGACACAAAGTGCATGGTTAAATGGTTTTTATACGGGCGTAATGCCTCTGTTACCATATAAGGTCCAAGATCCGATCCGCCGATACCGATATTCACTACATCAGTTATCGACTTTCCGGTATAACCTTTCCATTCGCCTGAAATAATATTTCTACAGAAATCTTTCATTTTTGCGAGAACCGCATTGACTTCCGGCATTACATCTTTACCATCAACCATCACCGCTGCATTAGAACGGTTACGAAGTACGGTGTGCAATACGGCACGATTTTCGGTGCGGTTAATTTTCTCACCGCTGAACATAGCTTCTTTTGCACTATCTAATGAGCATTCTTGAGCCAGTTGGCGAAGAAGAGAAAGTGTTTCTTTATTGATATTATTTTTAGAAAAATCTACTAAGATTTGCTCATTAAAAGTTAAAGAATAATCGTTAAAGCGATCTTTTTCCCTTTGGAACAAATCCTGAATGGTTAGGTTGGATAATTCGGCTTGATGACTTTTTAATGCTTTCCACGCATTTGTATTGGTTGGATTAATATTTTTCATAGTTTTTCCTTCTATTATTAATTTGAAATTTAATCGACATATTCCGTGATCACTCGCGGTGTTAATTTTGTAATCAATTCATAACTTAAAATACCGGTAAACTTCGCAACGGTTTCAATAGGCAACTCTTTTCCCCACAAAATGACTTCATCACCGACCTGATCTTGGCTGTTTATACCTAAATCGACAGTCAGCATATCCATTGATACACGCCCCACAATCGGCACAATTCGTCCATTTAAATATACCGGTGTATTTTCCGGCACATCTCGTGGATAACCGTCCCCATAACCAATCGCCACCACGCCGATTTTGGTATCTTTTGGACTTTTCCAAACACCGCCGTATCCTATCGGCTCACCTTTTTTATGATGACGCACGGCAATCAAAGAGGAGGTTAAATTCATCACCGGTGTTAAACCAAATTCTGCTCCCACCGTATCTGTTGGTGAAATACCATACATAATAATACCCGGACGAATCCAATCTAAATGAGATGCTTGCCAAAATAAGATTCCGCCGGATGCCGCAATACTGCGTTCACCCTGTTTATCCTGAATTGCGCTAAGGAAGCGATTGATTTGAAGGGAAGTATAATCGGACTCAAGTTCATCGGCACGACTGAAATGGCTAACAAACCCTAAGTGCGGTTGAATTTGCGGGAGTTTTTTAAGCGCTTGATAAAATTCATCGACTTCATCAAGGGCTACCCCTAATCGGTGCATACCGGTATCAATTTTAAGCCATACTTTAATTGGGCTTGGTACGGCGGCCCGTTTTAATGCGTCAAGCTGTTCCCGATTATGCACAACGGTTTCGATATTATTTACCGCAAGAACAGGGAGATCCTTTTCGTCAAAAAAACCTTCAAGCAACAAAATCGGTTTGATAATGCCATTTGAACGTAAAGCAAGGGCTTCTTCCAAGCGGGCAACGCCAAAACAATCGACATTTTTTTCTAATGTGGATGCCACAAACACAACGCCGTGTCCATAAGCATTGGCTTTTACCACGGCAATAATTTTACTGTTCGGGGCTTTTTGCTTAATCACATCTAAATTATGTTTTAATGCACGCGAACTAATCTTTGCTGTCGCCGGCTTTACGTTCATCTTATATCCTTAATAATCATCATGATATTCTCGTTGTTCGGCAAGATTATCAAAACGCGAGAATTGCCCGTTAAATTTTAAACGTACCCGACCAATCGGACCGTTACGCTGTTTGCCGATAATGATTTCGGCAACGCCTTTATCTTCAGAATTATCGTGATAAACTTCATCACGATAAATAAACATAATTAAGTCCGCATCCTGCTCAATAGAGCCGGATTCACGTAAATCGGAGTTTACCGGACGCTTATCGGCACGTTGTTCCAAGGTACGATTTAGCTGTGAAAGCGCAATGACCGGTACTTCCAGCTCTTTTGCCAATGCTTTTAATGAACGGGAAATTTCTGCAATCTCTAGAGTTCGGTTATCGGAAAATGCCGGTGCGCGCATAAGCTGTAAATAATCCACCATAATCAAACTCAGTCCGCCGTTTTCACGATAAACTCGGCGCGCACGAGAACGCAATTCCGTAGGTGTTAATCCGGAAGAATCATCAATGTAAAGATTATTTTTCTGTTTAAACATACCGAATACACTGCTGATTTTATTCCACTCAATTTCATCTAAACCTTGCCCGGTTCGAATTTTGGTTTGATCCACCCGTGCAAGTGAGGCAATCATACGCATCATAATTTGTTCTGCCGGCATCTCTAAACTAAATACCAACACGGGTTTATCGCTTGCCATTGCCGCATTTTCACAAAGATTCATCGCAAATGTGGTTTTCCCCATAGAAGGACGTGCGGCAACAATGATTAAATCCGAAGGCTGCAACCCTGCGGTTTTCCGATCGAGATCGGTAAAGCCTGTTGTTACGCCGGTTACACCGGAATGATTATCCAATTTACTTAGGGAATCAATGCGCTCGATCGTATTTTGCAATACGGTGATAACATTTTGCGGCCCTTCACTTGAAGTGCTACGTTTTTCTGCAATAGCAAATACTTCACGTTCGGCTTCATCTAAAATGAGTTTAATATCCTGCCCTTTTGGTGAATAACTGTTTTCCGCAATACGATTCCCGACAGAAATCAGCTCACGTAAAATCGCTTTTTCCCGCACGATATCCGCATAGGCTAAAATATTAATCGCATTCGGCGTATTGTTAGAAAGCTCGGCAAGATAAGCAAAACCGCCCACTTCTTCATTAATACCTTTATTTTTTAAGGCTTGATCCAAAGTGATCAAATCAATGGGCGATTGATTAAGTATTAAATCTTCCATAGCTTGAAAAATCGCACGATGGGCAAAGGTATAGAAATCATCGGCAATCACACGTTCGGCAATACCGTCCCAATATTGATTACTTAGCATAATCCCGCCTAATACGGCTTGTTCCGCTTCAAGAGAATGAGGAGGGATGCTGACTTGTGCAGTTTGTTTGTCGGAGGATTTAATTTGTGGTTGAGATGCCATAGAAACATTGAGATACAAAAAAACTGGCGTTTATGATACCGCAATTGGGAGGGAGATTTAAGAGAAAAGTGCGGTCGATTTTAAGATCATAAATTTAATCCATAAAAAAAGCCCCTGATCTCTCAGGGGGGTAAAAAGGAATTTATGAATAAAATCTCTAAAGTTTAGCTTTATCAAAAGGAACCTCGATAAAACACTGATGATTATATTTACATTCATTTACAAACTCAAGAAAAAAATTTACATTTTTTTGAATTTTGTGATTTCTATAATTACTTCAACCGCTTTTTCCATTCCTTCCAGCGAGATTAATTCATGTTTGCTATGGAAATTATACCCTCCGGTAAAAATGTTCGGGCAAGGCAAACCTCTCTCGGATAAAAATGCACCGTCGGTACCACCACGAATAGGTTTATGAATAGCCTTAATACCACAAAAATCCATCGCTTTTTCTGCAATAGTAATGGCTTGCGGCACTTTCTGAACGGCTTCATACATATTTTTGTAACTATCCTGAATCACACATTCAATCGGTTTTTTCAATCTTTTTTCTAGGTTAAATTTTGCCGTCCAATTTTCCACGAAGCGTTTACGTTGCTCAAAAGATTGCAGATCAAAATCACGTATCAAATAGTGTAGCTCCGCTTTTTCAATATCGCCTGAAAAATGATTCAAATGAAAAAATCCTTCTTTCCCACTCGTTTTCTCCGGCACGTCATCTTTTGAAAAACCTTGATGAAAATCACAAGCCAATGCCAACGCATTGATCATTTTTTCCTTTGCATAACCGGTGTGCATACTTCTTCCGGTAAAATAAATTTTTGCGGTTGCCGCATTAAAGTTTTCGTATTCCAGCTCGCCGACTTCTCCGCCATCAATAGTGTATGCCCAATCACAAGGAAAATCATCCATTGGAAAATATTGCATACCCAAACCGATTTCTTCATCCGGCGTAAAAGCGATTCGTAAATTGCAATGGGGTAAATTTTCTTTTTGAATTATCTCAAGTGCGGTCATAATTTCCGCTATTCCGGCTTTATTATCCGCACCGAGTAACGTATTGCCGTCCGTCACAATTAAGGTTTTGCCAATTAATTGGTGCATAAACGGATAATAAACCGGACTGATAAATTCTTCACCGATACCAAGCGCAATGTCTCCGCCCCGATAATTTTCAATCACTTCCGCTTTTACATTTTTGCCGCTACATTCGGGGAAGTATCCAAATGTGCAATAAAGCCGATAGTATGAGACAACTCGGTTCTGTTTGAAGGTAAATAAGCGGTTACGATGGCGTGCCTATCTACATTTACTTCTTGTAAACCCAATTCAATTAACTCTTTTTGCAGATATTGCGCCAACTTTATTTGTCCGGCGGAACTTGGGGAATGCTTCGCATTGGGTTTTGCTTGCGTATCAAAAGAAACATAATGCAAAAAGCGGTTCAACAAATTTTCTTTATAATTATTCATTTCCGTCACCTTGTATAACTTGCTTTTTTTACTTTAACTTGAATTTGGCAATAGATTCTTGATATATAACAAACATTCACTAATTAGCTGAAAATAAAGAAAACCATATAAAGTGCGGTCATTTTTCTTCTTACTTTTTTAAAGGGGAACTTTTTTCTTCCAATGGACATTAAATCCTTGGCATTATTGACAATTCGCTATATTATACCCACCTGTTTTATGTCGTTCCTGCATTCTTGCAGGTTTTTGTTTCTACTCAGTACCAAATCATTGGTGAAATTAGGGAGAAAACCAAAGCTAGTGGAAAATTCGGTTCAAAATAAGCCTATTATTGAGCTTCGTTCTATCAAAAAATCCTACGGTTCCAACACCATTATTAACGATTTTAATTTAACCATTAATAACGGTGAATTTGTTACGATTCTTGGCCCTTCCGGTTGTGGTAAAACCACGGTGTTACGCTTGTTGGCGGGTTTAGAAGAATTAGATTCAGGCCATATCATTTTAGATGGTGAAGACATCACCGATATACCGGCGGAAAAACGTCATATTAATACGGTCTTCCAAAGTTATGCCCTGTTTCCACATATGACCATTTTTGAAAACGTGGCTTTTGGTTTACGCATGCAGAAAGTGCCTGAGGCAGAAATTAAACCTCGTGTATTGGAAGCATTACGTATGGTGCAACTGGAAGAAATGGCAGATCGTAAACCGACGCAATTATCAGGCGGCCAACAACAACGTATCGCAATTGCCCGTGCAGTGGTAAATAAACCCAAAGTGTTGTTGCTGGATGAGTCTTTATCTGCATTGGACTACAAATTGCGTAAACAAATGCAATACGAGCTTAAAGTCTTGCAACGTCAATTAGGTATCACCTTTATTTTCGTAACTCACGATCAAGAAGAAGCGATCACGATGTCTGATCGAATCGTATTGTTACGTAAAGGAAAAATTGCACAAGACGGCTCTCCACGTGAAATTTATGAAGAACCTGCAAACTTGTTCGTAGCACGTTTTATCGGTGAGATTAATGTATTTGAAGCAACCGTGATCGAGCGTAAATCCGAAAATGTGGTTCTTGCCAATGTAGAAGGCCGCGTATGTGATATTTACACCGATATGGCTGTGGAAAAAGATCAAAAACTTCAGGTGCTACTTCGCCCTGAAGATATCGTGATCGAAGAGTTAGATGAAAACGAGCAGTCCAAAGCAATTATAGGTCATATCATTGATCGTACCTATAAAGGTATGACATTAGAATCAACGGTAGAATTTGATCACAATGGAATGCGTGTTTTGGTAAGCGAATTCTTCAATGAAGATGATCCGCATATGGATCACAGTGTAGGACAGCGTGTAGGCATTACATGGCATGAAGGTTGGGAGGTTGTACTCAACGATGAAGATAATCAATAATAAATTTCAAAAAATTACTGTTGCGATTATCTTCGGTTGGCTTATCTTCTTTGTGCTGATTCCAAATTTATTGGTTTTAGCCGTAAGTTTTTTAACCCGAGATGGTAGCAACTTTTATTCATTCCCGATTACGATTGAAAACTACGCCAATTTATTTAACCCGCTTTATGCGCAAGTGGTGTGGAATTCTTTATATATGTCGGGTATTGCCACCATTATTTGCTTGCTGATCGGCTACCCGTTCGCCTTTATGATGAGCAAAATAAACCCGAAATACCGACCGCTCTTATTGTTCCTTGTGGTTCTACCTTTCTGGACAAACTCGTTGATTCGTATTTACGGGCTAAAAGTGTTCCTTGGTGTAAAAGGGGTATTGAATACAATGCTGATGGATATGGGCATTTTGACTGAACCTATTCGTATTTTAAACACGGAAGTCGCAGTGATTATCGGTTTGGTTTACTTATTGTTGCCATTTATGATTCTGCCTCTTTATTCCGCAATTGAAAAATTAGACGGTCGCTTATTGGAAGCTGCAAAAGACTTAGGCGCAAATGCAATTCAGCGTTTCTTCCGAGTCATTCTGCCGCTCACAATGCCGGGTATTGTTGCAGGCTGTCTATTGGTATTGTTGCCTGCAATGGGAATGTTCTATGTCGCAGACTTACTTGGCGGTGCAAAAGTATTACTTGTGGGTAACGTTATTAAGAGTGAATTCTTAATTTCCCGTAACTGGCCGTTCGGTTCTGCAATTAGCATCGGCTTAACCATTTTAATGGCATTGTTAATTTTCGTTTACTATCGTGCTAATAAGCTATTGAATAAAAAAGTGGAGTTAGAATAATGAGCCGTTTACTACGTAATATCTTTATGTTTGTGGTATACGCTTATTTGTATATCCCAATTGTTATTTTAGTGACGAATTCCTTTAATGCCGATCGCTACGGGTTAAGTTGGAAAGGCTTTAGCTGGAACTGGTATGAACGTTTATTTAACAACGACACCCTAATCCAAGCAGCAATCCACTCTGTAACCATTGCGTTTTTTGCGGCAACCTTGGCCACAATAATCGGCGGCTTGACTGCTATTGCGCTTTATCGTTATCGTTTCCGCGGTAAACAAGCTGTAAGCGGAATGCTATTTATCGTAATGATGTCGCCGGATATCGTGATGGCGGTTTCTTTACTCGCACTATTTATGGTAGTAGGAATTTCATTAGGTTTCTGGTCGTTATTATTGGCACACGTTACTTTTTGTCTGCCTTATGTAACGGTAACCATCTTCTCGCGCTTGAACGGTTTTGATTCAAGAATGTTAGAAGCTGCAAAAGATTTGGGTGCAAGCGAATTAACCATTTTACGTAAAATTATTCTTCCGCTTGCTTTGCCGGCGGTCGTTTCAGGTTGGTTGCTAAGTTTTACCATTTCACTAGATGATGTTGTGGTTTCCTCTTTTGTAAGCGGTGTGAGTTACGAGATTTTACCGTTGCGTATCTTCTCCTTAGTGAAAACCGGTGTAACGCCTGAAGTGAATGCCCTTGCAACGATTATGATCGTTCTTTCACTGGCATTGGTGATTCTAAGCCAGTTAATCGCACGTAAAAATAATCACTAAGGGATATAAAAAGTTTCACAAACCCTTGAATATCAAATAGAATACGCCTTGACGCACAATCAAGGCGTTTTTTATGCCTGCCACTCGGCAGGTGGTTTTTTACGATACTCTTTACGGAGAACAAACAAAAATGAAAAAATTTGCAGGTTTAATTACCGCCGGTTTAGTGGCTGCAACGCTAACCGCTTGTAACGATAAAGAAAACAAGTCTGGAACCGCCAATGCGCCGGCTACTGCTAATGATACTGTGTATCTCTATACTTGGACGGAATACGTGCCGGACGGTCTTTTAGATGAATTTACGAAAGAAACCGGTATTAAAGTTATCGTTTCAAGTCTTGAATCAAATGAAACGATGTATGCAAAACTCAAAACCCAAGGCAAAGCCGGCGGTTACGATGTTATTGCTCCTTCTAACTACTTTGTGTCTAAAATGGCACGTGAAGGTATGTTAAAAGAACTTGATCACAGCAAATTACCTGTAATTAAAGAATTAGATCCTGATTGGCTAAATAAACCTTACGACAAAGGCAACAAATACTCATTGCCACAATTATTGGGGGCACCGGGTATTGCATTTAATACCGGAACTTACAAAGGTTCGGAATTTACCTCTTGGGGCGATTTGTGGAAACCTGAATTTGCGAACAAAGTTCAATTATTAGATGATGCCCGTGAAGTATTCAACATTGCGTTATTAAAAATCGGCCAAGATCCAAACACGCAAGATCCTGCGGTTATCAAACAAGCCTATGAGGAATTATTGAAATTACGTCCGAACGTACTTTCCTTTAATTCTGACAATCCGGCAAACTCTTTCATTTCAGGTGAAGTCGAATTAGGTCAATTATGGAATGGTTCCGTGCGTATTGCGAAGAAAGAAAAAGCACCATTAAATATGGTATTCCCGAAAGAAGGCCCGGTGCTTTGGGTTGATACGCTCGCAATCCCGGCAACCTCTAAAAACCCTGATGGTGCGCACAAACTTATCAACTATATGTTAGGTGCAAAAGCGGCAGAGAAACTAACTTTGGCTATCGGCTACCCGACGGCAAATCTTGAAGCCAAAAAGGTGTTGCCAAAAGAAATTACCGAAGATCCTTCAATCTACCCAACCACCGAAGTGTTAAAAAACAGCTACTGGCAAGATGACGTAGGTGATGCAATTCAATACTACGAACAATACTACCAAGAGTTAAAAGCGGCTAAATAATCCGATTTAACTCCAAATCATAAGAGCGGTCAAAAATACTTGTGATTTTGACCGCTCTTTATTCATTTAATCTTGTGGTAAACAAACGCTTTTATTGAGAAATTAATTCGTACCACCCACTGTAATTTCATCAATTTTCAACGCAGGTTGTCCCACGCCGACAGGTACGCTTTGCCCGTCTTTACCGCAAACGCCGATGCCTAAATCCAATTCGCTTTTATCGGCTACCATAGAAATCTTCTGCATCACTTCAATTCCGCTGCCAATCAATGTTGCGCCTTTTACCGGTTTGGTAATTTTCCCTTTTTCAATAAGATAAGCCTCTGAAGTTGAAAATACGAATTTACCGGAAGTAATATCTACCTGTCCGCCACCGAAGTGCGGTGCGTAAATACCACGATCTACCGAGTTAAGCAAATCATCAAAGTTACTTTGCCCTGCCAACATATAAGTATTTGTCATACGTGGCATTGGTAAATGGGCGTAGGATTCACGTCTGCCGTTACCTGTCGGTTTCACGCCCATAAGGCGGGCGTTCATCTTATCTTGCATATAACCTTGCAAAATACCGTCCTTAATTAATACATTACATTGGCTAGGCACGCCCTCATCATCAATAGTGAGAGAACCTCGGCGATGAGCAATAGTGCCATCATCAACAATAGTACAAAGTGGCGAAGTCACCAACTCGCCCACTTTACCGGTGAAAAGCGAGCTTTCCTTACGGTTAAAATCCCCCTCTAATCCATGCCCAACGGCCTCGTGCAATAATACCCCCGGCCAACCGGCTCCAAGTATAACGGGCATCAATCCCGCAGGTGCAGCAACAGCATTTAGATTGACTAAGGCTTGTCGAACGGCTTCTTTAGCGAAATTCACCGCTCGAATATCACCGTCAATAACTTCAAAAAACCAATCCAAACCAAAACGGCCGCCGGAACCGCAACTACCACGCTCGCGCTTGCCGTCTTCTTCCACCAACACTGAAATAGATAAACGCACAAGCGGACGAATATCCGCAGCTAAAGTTCCGTCCGTTGCCATAATCAGCACTTCTTCATAAACCGAACTTAACCCGGCAGAAACCCGGGTAACACGTTTATCCTCCGCACGAGCGGTACGATCAACCAGATGTAATAATTCTATTTTTTTCTCTTTAGAGAGACTTTCCAAAGGGTTAATCGCTGCATAGCGGCTAGTCGGAGTTATCTCATTGAATGCTTTCGGCACAATGATATTACCTTGTTGAGGCTGTGCAATTCCTTTTGCGGCATTGGCACATTGTTGTAGCGAAACAAGATTAATTTGATCCGAATAGGCAAAACCGGTTTTTTCACCGGACACCGCACGTACGCCTACCCCACGATCGATATGAAATCCCCCCTCTTTAATAATGCCGTCTTCCAACACCCAATTTTCGTCCTGACTAAGTTGAAAATATAAATCCGCATAATCGATGTTGCGATGCGACATTAAATCAAAAATATTGAGTAACTCTTTAGTAGATAAATTACTTGGGGTAAGTAAAGTATTTGAAACTTGATTTAACATTTGTTCTCCGAAATTATATCCAATATTTATCGAGGGTACTGTGCGTTAAGCTTTGCGTAACGCACCATTTCATCATTAACCCCTCTATATGGTTGCGTTACGGCTTCGCCTAACGGCACCCCACGATGATTTGCATAAGTGCTACATAATACCTAAATTTTTCGATATTTTATTGTAAGTGCATAAAACTGAAATAATATAATCCTGCTTTCATGCGAACCGAACGGAATGAAAAATATTATTTAAAATTATCCAATCCAAACCGGTATAAAGCGTTCCTTTTATAACCATACACTTCCGCTACGATTGCCGCCGCTTTTTTAAGCGGTAATTCTTGCGAAATTAATCTTAAGGCTTTAATGGCTTGCGGTGAAAATTCTTCCTCTTGCTGGGATTTTGCTTTTCCTTCCACAACCAACACCATTTCACCTTTTGTGCGGTTAGGATCTTCAACAAGCCATTCTCGTAAATTTTTAATCCTGTCGCCGTGGATCGTTTCCCAAGTTTTCGTGATTTCACGTGCCAATACCACGTACCGATCTTCACCGAGAACTTCTTGCATATCCGCAAGGGTCTCCAAAATTCGATGAGTCGATTCATAAAAAATCAACGTACGCTCTTCTTCCGCTACGTTTTCCAATTTATCTTTACGTGCCTTTGTCTTCGCCGGTAAAAATCCCTCGAAACAAAAGCGATCAGAAGCGATTCCTGAAGCACAAAGTGCGGTAATGGCGGCACAAGCCCCCGGCAAAGGCACGACATAAACGCCAGCCTCGCGACATCGGCGAACCAAATGAAAACCGGGATCACTAATTAAAGGCGTGCCCGCATCGGAAATCAAGGCGATATTTATCCCCTGTTTAAGTTTTTCGACCAAAATATGGGCTTTTTCTTGTTCATTATGATCATGTAAAGCAAAAAACGGCTTTTTGATTCCATAGTGACTTAATAATAAACCGCTATGCCGCGTGTCTTCCGCCGCAATTAAATCCACTTGTGAAAAGGTATCCAAAGCCCGTTGGGTAATATCTTGCAAATTGCCGATGGGGGTCGCTACGATATATAAAATTCCGGTTAAATCATTCATTTTTGTTTGCTTTTAAGATTCGAGATAAGTAAGATCGCCCTCATTATTGACTCATTCATAACGGAGCAAAAGCGAATATGTCTATTCTATTACAAGGCAGCCGTTTTAAAAAACGTTTAATGCCGATTTTGTTATCTGTAGCATTAGCCGGTTGTTCAAATTTATTTGGTAGCAGCTTCACTGAAACCTTACAACGTGATGCCAATGCCAGTTCTGAATTTTATATGAATAAATTAGAACAAACCCAAAATACAGAAGACAGAGAAACCTATAAATTGCTTGCCGCACGAGCATTCATTTCAGAAAATAAAGTAGCGCAATCCGAAGCGATTTTATCGGAACTCGGGGAATTAAACGATGCGCAAAAACTTGACCGCACTTTAATTGAAGCCCGTCTTTCGGCAGCCAAAGGGGCAAATGAAGTAGCCCAAAGCCAATTACGCTTAATTGATTTGAATAAGCTCAGCCCGTCACAAAAGGCACGCTATTATGAGACACAGGCAATCGTGGCGGAAAATCGTAAAGATGTGATTGGAGCTGTAAAAGCGCGTATCAAAATGGATAAAAATCTTACCGATGTGCAACGCCGTCAAGAAAACGTAGATAAAAGCTGGGCATTATTACGTTCGGCAAATACCGGTGTCATCAATAATACATCGGATGAAGGTGATGCGGCATTAGGCGGTTGGCTCACCTTAATCAAAGCATATAATGATAATATCCGCCAGCCTGTACAACTAAGCCAAGCATTACAAAATTGGAAAGTTGCCTATCCAAATCACGCTGCGGCGACTCTTTTTCCAAAGGAATTACAAAGTTTATTAAATTTCCAACAAACCAATTTAGCTCAAATCGGTTTGGTATTACCGGTTAGCGGGGACGGTCAAATTTTAGGGAATACGATTCTCTCCGGTTTTAATGATGCCAAAGGCAACTCATCTATTCCGGTGCAGATTTTTGACTCTTCCACACATTCTATTGATGAGATTATTGCACAAGCGAAACAATCGGGGATCAAAGCACTGGTGGGGCCGCTACTTAAGCAAAATGTGGATGCCGTCATCGCCAATCCTGCTTCCGTACAAGGCATTGATGTATTAGCGCTAAATGCAACACCAAATGCACGTGCAATTAATCAAATGTGTTACTACGGCTTATCACCGGAAGATGAAGCGGAATCCGCAGCAAACAAAATGTGGAATGACGGCGTGCGTAACCCTGTCGTGGCAATGCCGCAAAGTGAATTAGGTCAGCGTGTCGGTAATGCTTTTAATGTTCGTTGGCAGCAATTAGCTTCAAGAGATGCAAACATCCGTTATTATAATTTAGCGGCAGATGTGCCTTATTTCTTCCAAGAAAACGGTGCAAATTCAACCGCACTTTATGTGGTCGCCAACCCTGATGAATTAGCCGAAATAAAAGGTTATCTTGCTAACAGTACGTCAAATGTAAAAATCTATGCAAGCTCACGTTCTAATGCGGCGAGCAATTCAGCCGAATATATTGCACAAATGAACGGTGTACAATTTAGTGATATTCCCTTCTTTAAAGAATCCACCTCCGAACAATATCAAAAAGTAGCAGGTTCAACCGGTGGCGAATATCAATTAATGCGTTTATATGCAATGGGTGCTGATGCGTGGTTATTAATCAATCATTTCAATGAATTACGCCAAGTTCCGGGGTATCAATTAAGCGGTTTAACCGGTGTATTAAGTGCAGGGCCGAACTGTAATGTAGAACGGGATATGACGTGGTTCCAATATCAAGATGGTAACATCGTCCCTATCAGCAACTAATATGTTTTCTTTAAAACGTCAACAAGGCGCGGGCTTTGAGCATCAGGCTCGCCTTTTTTTGGAGTCAAAAGGCTTGCGTTTTATTGCGGCAAATCAAAATTTCAAATGTGGCGAACTTGATCTTGTTATGCAAGACAACCAAACCATTGTATTTGTAGAAGTTCGCCAACGTTCTCATTCAAGTTTCGGATCTGCAGTGGATAGCGTAGATTGGCGAAAGCAGCAAAAATGGCTTGATGCAGCCAATCTTTGGCTTGCCGAACGCGATCTGAGTTTAGAAGATGCAGATTGTCGTTTTGATCTCATTGCTTTCGGCAAAAATGCACAAGATATCCAATGGATTCCTAATTTTCTTGATTAATTTTACTTTCAACTATGTTACAAAACGTTAAAGATATTTACAGCGAAAGCATTCAAATCCAAATTTCCGCTTCCAGTTTACTCACAGAAAATATTGCCAATGCCAGCCAAAAAGTCATTCAATGCTTACTCGGGGGCAATAAAGTGATTGCTTGCGGCATTAAACGTTCTTATGCGAACGCACAATTCTTAGTATCCAATTTACTTAATCGCTATGATATTGAACGTCCGAGCTTTCCTTCCGTGTTATTAAGTCTAGAAAGTGCGGTCGGATCTTCATTAGTTTTTGATCATTTAGCGGAAAATCTTTATCTGCATCAATTTAATGCTATTGCCAAACCGGGCGATTTACTCCTCGCCTTTGCCCCGCTCGGCTCAGAAAAAGCCGTGCTAAACACGATTGCCAATGCGGTAAGTAAAGAAATCGGCGTCATTGTTCTAACCGGTTCAAATAATGATACGATTCAGGGATTATTGGCAGAAAATGATCTCGAAATTTCCATTCCAACTAATAAAGAAAGCCGTATTTTAGAAAATCATTTATTTGTGATTAATGCGATTTGCGAACTCATTGATCAGACTCTATTTCCAAGAGCTTGACAGAATGCCGATTCACCGCCAAACTATTTTGCAAATTCTTTGACTAAGTGACTAATTCATTTACATAAAGGAGATGACGATGAAATTAACCCCATTCAAAAAACTGGCATTTGTATTAGGCACTACGATTATGTTGCAAGGCTGTGTTGCCGCTGTACTTGGCGGTGCGGCAGCCGGCACTAAAGTGGCAACAGACCCTCGCACAATGGGTACGCAACTAGATGATGAAACCCTTGAAATAAAAGTAGAAAATGCCGTTGATAAAGATGAACAAATTGATGCCGAAGGTCGAGTAAATGCGGTTTCTTACAGCGGACGCATATTATTAATCGGTCAAGTTCCAAGTGAAAGCGCGAAAGAGACCGCAACCGCTCTGGCAAAAGGTGTGGAAGGCGTTGTTGATGTTTACAATGAATTACGCACAGGTGCAAAAATCTCTATCGGTCAAATTACTAAAGACAGTTGGATCACGACACAAGTGAAATCCAAAATGCTGATTGATGATCGTGTAAAAACTACTGATGTGAAAGTTATCACTGAAAACGGTGAAGTCTTTTTATTAGGCAACGTTACCCAATCGCAAGCTGATGCGGCGGCAGACATCGCCAGCAGAATTAGTGGGGTACAGAAAGTAGTTAAAGTATTCAAATATTTGAATTAATTTTTTCTAAAACCAGCGATTTTACCTATCAAAGTGCGGTTGAAAATCTCTTGGTATTATATATCAGTCTCACAAAGAGAATTTTATATTCAATATTTTAAGGTAGGGTGTGTTAGCCACAGGCGTAACGCACCTTTTTGTTGTCAATAAATTTCATTTTGGTGCATTACGGCTTCGCCTAACGCCACCCTACGATGATTTGTGCAACTGCTACATAATACCGAAAAAATCTCCTGTATTTTCGACCGCACTTTTTGCATTTTTTCAAGCAAAAAATTCATAAATTTACAATTTTCTAAAAAGTATTTGTTTTTAAATAACTTACCTTTTGTCAATAATTCAAGGAAAAAATTTATCACTTGATCAGGTCAGAAAAACACATTATCTTGTGTGTCATTCTTTTCCAAACACAATATCTTGTGTTTAAACTTTATCCTAACAACAAGGCTACGGACTATGAATAAAAGCTTAATGGTAACCAAGCGTGACGGCACGCAAGAACAAATCAACCTCGATAAAATTCATCGTGTAATTACTTGGGCGGCAGAAGGATTGGATAACGTTTCCGTTTCACAAGTAGAATTACGTTCACATATTCAATTTTATGAAGGTATTCGAACTTCCGATATTCACGAAACGATCATTAAAGCCGCAGCGGATTTGATCAGTAAAGATTCACCGGATTATCAGTATCTTGCCGCCCGTTTGGCGATTTTCCATTTGCGTAAAAAAGCCTATGGTCATTTTGATCCGCCTCGTTTATATGATCACGTGAAAAAGCTCGTGCGTATGGGAAAATACGATCACGCACTTTTAGACGATTACACTCGAGAAGAATGGGATGAAATGGACGGTTTTATTGATCACTGGCGTGATATGACGTTCTCTTATGCCGCCGTGAAACAACTCGAAGGGAAATACCTCGTCCAAAACCGTGTAACGGGCGAAATCTATGAGTCTGCACAATTTCTCTATTTATTAGTCGCAGCAAGCTTATTCTCAAAATATCCGGCTGAAACCCGTTTAGATTACGTAAAACGCTTTTATGATGCCACTTCCACCTTTAAAATTTCGCTTCCAACGCCAATTATGGCGGGCGTTCGCACCCCTACCCGTCAATTCAGCTCTTGTGTATTAATCGAGTGTGGCGATAGCTTAGATTCTATCAATGCGACGGCTTCGGCAATTGTGAAATATGTCTCACAACGGGCGGGAATCGGTATCAATGCCGGTGCTATTCGTGCCTTAGGCAGTGAAATCCGTGGCGGAGAAGCTTTCCATACCGGCTGCATTCCGTTCTACAAATACTTCCAAACGGCAGTAAAATCTTGTTCACAAGGCGGTGTGCGCGGTGGTGCGGCAACGGTTTATTATCCGTTATGGCATTTAGAATCCGAAAGCCTACTTGTATTGAAAAACAATCGTGGTGTGGAGGACAACCGCGTTCGCCATATGGATTATGGGGTACAATTAAATAAATTAATGTATCAACGCTTAATTAAAGGCGGAGATATTACCTTATTCAGCCCATCAGACGTACCGGGACTTTATGAAGCATTCTTTGCGGATCAAAACAAATTTGAAGAACTTTACATAAAATACGAACAAGATCCGAACATTCGCAAGCGCAGCGTAAAAGCGGTGGAGCTTTTCTCATTGTTAATGCAAGAACGTGCTTCAACAGGTCGTATTTATATTCAAAACGTAGATCACTGTAACACACATTCTCCGTTCGATCCGATGGTCGCACCGATTCGTCAATCTAACTTATGTTTAGAAATCGCCTTACCGACCAAGCCATTAACCCATATTCACGATGAAAACGGTGAAATCGCGCTTTGTACGCTTTCGGCGTTCAACTTAGGCAAAATTGAAAATCTTGATGAATTGGAAGAACTATCAGATCTTGCAGTACGTGCATTAGATGCGCTTTTAGATTACCAAGACTACCCTATTCTTGCCGCTAAACGTAGTTCGCTCGCCCGCCGCTCATTAGGTATTGGTGTGATTAACTATGCCTACTATTTAGCAAAACATGGCGTGCGTTATTCCGATGGCAGTGCAAACGATTTAACTCACCGCACTTTTGAAGCAATTCAGTACTATCTATTGAAAGCCTCAATGAATTTGGCGAAAGAACAGGGAGCATGTGAATACTTCAATCAAACTACCTATGCTCAGGGTATCTTACCAATTGATACCTATAAAAAAGATATTGATGGGCTCACACAAGAACCTTTGCATTATGATTGGGAAACCTTACGTAAAGACATTCAAGAGTTCGGCTTACGTAACTCAACCCTTACCGCATTAATGCCGTCAGAAACTTCCTCACAGATTTCTAACGCTACAAACGGCATTGAACCACCACGTGGTCATGTTAGCGTGAAAGCTTCTAAAGACGGCATCTTAAAACAAGTGGTACCGGAATATGAAAACTTGAGTGATAGCTACGAATTACTTTGGGATATTCCAAACAATGACGGTTACTTACACTTAGTAGGCATTATGCAAAAATTCGTGGATCAAGCCATTTCAGCCAACACCAACTATGATCCGAAACGTTTTGAAGACGGTAAAGTACCGATGAAAGTGTTGCTGAAAGATTTATTAACCGCTTACAAATACGGCTTAAAAACCCTTTACTATCAAAACACCCGTGACGGAGCAGAAGACGCCCAAGAAGATCTTGATGACGGCTGTGCCGGTGGGGCTTGTAAGATTTAAAAAATTTACGTTTTTATCTTCGGACGTATTATATACGCCCTTAAAATACCAATAGTAATGAGCGTACTGGATATGCTCCACATGTAAGGAGACGAGATATGGCATACACCACTTTCTCACAAACCAAAAACGACCAATTAAAAGAACCGATGTTCTTTGGTCAGAACGTTAATGTTGCACGTTACGATCAACAAAAATATGAGACCTTTGAAAAGCTCATTGAAAAACAACTTTCCTTCTTCTGGCGTCCGGAAGAAGTAGATGTGTCGCAAGATCGTATCGACTACGCCGCATTGCCTGAACACGAAAAACATATTTTCATCAGCAACTTAAAATATCAAACCTTACTAGATTCCATTCAAGGAAGAAGCCCGAACGTGGCATTGTTGCCACTGGTTTCCATTCCTGAATTGGAAACTTGGATCGAAACTTGGACGTTCTCTGAAACCATTCACAGTCGTTCTTACACGCACATTATCCGTAATATCGTGAATGATCCTTCTATCGTGTTTGATGACATCGTTACAAACGAAGAAATTATTAAACGTGCAAAAGATATTTCTTCCTATTACGATGACCTAATCCGCGATAGCCAACTTTACGGTTTATACGGCGAAGGCACTTACACTGTAGATGGAAAAGAATGTGTCGTTACTTTACGTAATCTGAAAAAACAGCTTTACCTTTGCTTAATGAGCGTAAACGCTTTAGAAGCTATTCGTTTCTATGTATCTTTTGCTTGCTCCTTCGCCTTTGCGGAACGCCAATTAATGGAAGGTAATGCGAAGATTATTAAATTTATCGCACGTGATGAAGCCCTACATTTAACCGGTACTCAGCATATTTTAAATATTATGGCTGCCGGTCAAGATGACCCTGAAATGGCGGAAATTGCCGAAGAATGCAAACAAGAAGCCTATGATTTATTCGTTGCCGCGGCAGAACAGGAAAAAGAATGGGCGGATTATCTTTTTAAAGACGGTTCGATGATCGGATTGAATAAAGATATTTTGGTGCAATACGTAGAATATATCACCAATATCCGTATGCAAGCGGTTGGCTTACCACTGCCATTCCAAGCCCGTTCAAACCCGATTCCTTGGATCAACGCTTGGCTTGTATCCGATAATGTACAAGTTGCTCCGCAAGAAGTAGAAGTCAGTTCTTATCTTGTCGGTCAAATTGATTCTAAAGTGGATACCAATGATTTCGGCGACTTTGATCTGTAAGAACTATCCCTTTTAAAGGGCTAAAATAAAAAGTGCGGTCATTTTTCTTTTTGTATTAAAAAAACATCAGAAACAAACGACCGCACTTTTGCCACATCTTCATTCAGCCCATTTAAAATATTGGCTGATACGCACTTCTTGCTTCTCATTGTATTTTTTTATTGGAGTTCGGTTTCAAGTGAGTACTCGGTGGAAAGGTGTTTTCCTCTTACTAAACCTTTCTCTATCGCCTGCCAAACAATCTTCGTGAAAATGTGTTCAAATACGTCCGTCCCGTTAAAACGGCGAAGGCAGTTTTGGTTTAAGGTGCTGGCATCAATCACTTTTTCGGTTAACGACATCCCAAAAACCGGCGGTAAGCCACATTCACCTCGATTTCTTTCCAATTGATGCTCGCTTTTTATGCCGAAGAGATAGCACAATAACATGATTTTAAACAGACGAATCGGGCTGACTACGGATGACAATCAAAGGGGCAGGCTCTATGCCTGCCCGAGGTTATTATCGACAATGGAGATAAATCAACGATATTTACCACAACATAAAACAATTTCGTTTACGGTATTATGCAGCAGTTGCATAAAAAGAATTTCTATCCGGAATTTATTTTGGGACGTAGGGTGCGTTAGCCGTAGGCGTAACGCACCTTTTTATCAATAAATTTCATTACGGTGCGTTACGGCTTCGCCTAACCGCACCCTTGTATATTAAAACTCTGATAAACTCGCAACAAACAACACAATGTTATCCACAGCTTGGTGCACCCTAGAGTAAAAACTCGTTTCGTAGCAACTGATACATAATACCGAAAAAAAATGCAACCGCTGAGGGTTGCATTTTTCATTTACTTAAAGATTACCACTGATAACCTACACCTACACCACCGGAGTAATGTCCTGCGGAGTTAGCCGTACCGGTTAATTTCAGAATAACCTTACCGTTATCGCTGGCTCTTGAGTAACCCACCGCAATAGCAGATGCACCGCTATATCCGCCGGCTGCCGCCGCAACCATCGATTTACCCGGCATATAAACCTGAGGTAAGGAAGAGGCCGCTGCAGCGTTCGCACCGATACCGCGTACACGTTTATCTAAGTTATCAACGCGATTATTGACATTATAGATATCTCCTCGTACTTGGTCGAGCTGCCCTTTGTTAACCGCATCGGTCGGTTTCACACCCGGTGCAACATTGCTAATCACTTTATTGCCCGCGCTGATGCCTTTATCGGTAACGCTTACGGTATCCGTGCCTTTCGGATCGCTACCTTTAATTACTAACCCGTTATTATTGACGGTGGTATTGCCGATAGCTACGCTACCCTCTTTTCCAAGATCAATATCTTTCGCCAATTTCACGGTTAATTTACCTTTACCATCAGAAACGACACCGATATTCGCCGCCGAAGAGAGTTTAGATTCATCAGCCTGTCCACCGACAACATTGACTCGTGAATTGAGTTTCTGTTTAGAGACCGTACCGGAATCGCCCATAAACTCTAAACCGTCATTTAAGGTTGCAACCTGTTCCTTACTGCCATCTTGTTTCGTGTACTCAATTCGGGTTTTGCTTTCACCGTCTTTTCCGTCATTACCGTCTAAGCCTTTTTGGCCGTCAATAACGCGAATTGTGGCTGTGGCGTTCTTACCATCTGCGCCTTTCGGTCCGGTTAAGCCGATTGAACCGTCTTTACCGTTAATCACGACAGAGGAGCCGTCTTTACCGTTGACTCCAATCGTACCGTCAACACCGTCTTTGCCCGGCTCGCCTTTTTCGCCGATAATAAAGTTGTTGGCGGTTGACACTTCATAACCGTTATCAATTTGTTTCACAACGATATTTTTGCCTTGATTTAAGGTAAAGGTTTCATTGTTATTGATACGTTTATCCGTGCCGATAACTTCGCCGTTGGTTGCAAGGTTAAAGCCGCTATTGGCGATCGAGGTATAGAGCTGACTACCGTTGATCGCGTCTTTGCTATTCGGACTAATATCACCGTCAGCGACATTGGTGACTTTCTTATTACCGGCATTAATACCTTCATTTGTAATAGACGGGCCGTTTTTAATCGCTAATCCGTCATTATTCAATGTGGTATTACCAACAGTTACATTGCCGTCCGTCAAGCTTGTGCCGCCAATGGTTACGCTACCGTCTTTGGTTAAGTTCAAGTCTTTGTTCAAACTTACATCAAAGTTTTTACCGCCGGATGCATTCGTTCCGTTAGCCACCACTTTAATGTTGCTATCTCCTGCCGTAACCGATTCTTCTTTCCCGATTTGTTTTTTCATTTCGTCAGAAAGATCGATATTGTAAGAAGTTGTAAAGTTTGCTTTATCAACGGTTGTGGTTACATTGACTGCATTAGAGCCGGTAACAACGGATTTCTCTGCGTTCACGGTATAAATGGTATGGCCGTCTGCTGCAGTTGTATTTGTTACAACAACGTTTTTACCTTGTTGAACTTCAGTCTTAGCCGCAGCGGTTGATGCATTTAATTGAGATAAATTAACCGCATCCGTTGCATTCGTACCGTTAGCAACATTGGTGATCACTTTATTGCCCGCATCAATGCCTTTATTGGTAATTGACGGGCCGTCTTTAATGGTTAAGCCGTCGTTGTTAATCGTCACGTTACCCATTGTGAAGTTGCCGTCTTTCAACGTTGTATTACCCAGGGTAATGCTACCGTCTTTGGTCAAGTTCAAGTCTTTATTTAACTTCACTTCCATTGTGCCGTTAGCGTGTCCGATAACGCCGATATTGTTCGCCGTTAAGTTCGCTTCTTGCGCTCCGCCGACAATATTTAATTGGCTGTTTAAAGTGCGGTTAATAACTTGATCGTTATCACCTTTGAATTTCAAGCCGTCATTGAGGTTTGCAACGTTTTCGGTTGTGCCATTGACAACATATTGAATACGCGTTGTGGTTTCACCGTCTTTACCGTTTACACCGGCAGGACCTTGTCCGCCTTTAATGGTTAAACCGTTTGCACCGTCTTTACCATTCAAGCCGATGGAGCCGTCCTTGCCGTTGATCACGACAGCCGAACCGTCTTTGCCGTTTACGCCGATAGTACCGTCAACGCCATCTTTGCCATCTTTACCTGCCGCACCAACTGTAATGTTATTACTTGTCGCAACTTCATAACCGTTCGCAATCTGTTTGATCACGATGTTATTACCCGCATTCAAATTGAAGGTTTCATTGTTGGTTAGCCGTTTATCCGCTTCGGTTAAGCCGTCTTGTTCGGAAACCGCACCATTAGAACCGGCAACGATCGCAGATTTAAGGTTAAATCCGACCGCACTTAGCGTATCTTTCGTGATGTTTTGGGTTGCATTTTTCAAATCGCCTGCATTCACCACATTATTTAAAGCATCACCTGTCAAGTTATTCAAGTATTCGTTGAAGGTAACATTCGTCGGCAATGATGTACCTTGTGGTAACACACCGCTATCAACATTGGTAATTAACACCGGGGCTGAGTTATTCGCACCGATGAATTTCACTTTGTTGCTTGGTGTATTGGTTAACGCACCGTTTTCATCAATGTAACTGTTGGTTGTGTTAAAGGTAATATTTGTCGCACCGGTTGTTGCGTTATAAACCGCATTCACCGCGACACCCGTGCCATTGTTAAAGTTCACCGTATTACCGTGAGTCACAAAATCAACGGCATTACCATTTGCTTGCAAGTTCCAACCCGCATTTAACACATCACCAACGGTTGCAGCATTATTGGTAATATTTTCATATTTATTACCTGTTTGATCAGGGTTAGAGGTTGTGGTGTTATCCACTTTATCTAAGTTACCGTTCAAATTCGTAATGGTGGTATTACCTAAATCGATACCGCCGCTACTGATGCTCACGTTGCCAATCGTCACGCTACCTTTATCGGTTAAGTTCAGATCTTTGCTTAATTTAACGGTTAAATTGCCGTCTTTGTTAACCACGCCGATATTGTTATCCGTTAACTTATCGGCTTCAGTTACGCCACCGGTGATATTTAAGGTTTCACCGAGTTTTTTCTTAATGGCTTTACCGTTATCACCTTTGAATACCAAGCCGTCATCTTTGGTTGCGATTTCACGGGTTGTCACTGAACCGTCTTTATTAGTTGTATTGTAAACAATACGTTCAATGCCATCACCGCCTTTACCGTTTTCATCAAGAGTACCGGTACCGTTAGCCACCGTGATATTCGCCGAGGCTGATTTACCATCTGCACCTTTCGGTCCGGTTAAACCGATTGAACCGTCTTTACCGTTAAGTACTACTGATGCCCCGTCTTTACCGTTCACCCCAATCGTGCCGTCAATACCGTTTTGTCCGTCTTTACCAACGGTTACATTAGCAAAGTTCGGCGTATCGGAAGTAGAGATACTGATTGTGCCGTTGGTTTGGGTGATATTGATATTATTACCCGCATCAAGGGTTACCGTATCGCCCATTCTCACGTTGTGTAAGCTTGTGCCGTTTGCATTACCGCTGGTGGTAATGTTCCAACCTTTCGCGACATCATTGGTTACGTTGGTGATGTTCTGATTAGTCGCATATAACTGGCTTCCATTCACCGCATCTTTACTATCCTCAGCTAAAGTACCTTCTGTCACGTTGGTAACTTTCTTATCACCTGCGTTAATGCCGTCTTTGGTGATTGATGGTCCATTCGTGATAGTTAGGCCTGTGCTGTTTAATACAGTGCCACCAAGATTTACACTGCCTTTATCAGTGAGATTCAAGTCTTTGTTTAACTTGATAGTCATCGTGCCATTCGCATCACCAATCACACCAATGTTGTTGTCCGTTAAATCCGCTTCCTTCGCACCGCCAACAATCTCTAATTGGCTGTTTAAAGTGCGGTTGATTTTCGTGTCATTATCACCTTTGAACACTAAACCGTCTTTTAACGTTGCGACTTCTTCTTTGGTGCCATCCGGTTTCACATACTCAATACGGGTTTTGCTTTCGCCATCTTTACCGTCATTGCCGTCTAAACCTTTCGTGCCGTTGACAACCTGTAACGTTGCAGAAGCACCGTCTTTACCATCTTGACCTTTCGGTCCGGTTAAGCCGATTGAACCGTCTTTACCGTTGATAACAACTGATGCGCCGTCTTTACCGTTCACGCCGATTGTACCATCAACACCCGGTTTACCGTCTTTACCTGCCGCACCTACGGTAATGTTGTTGCCGGTTGCAATCTCATAACCGTTGGCGATTTGTTTGATAACGAGGTTGTTACCCGCATCTAACGTAAAGGTTTCATTCGTGGCAATGCGTTTGTCATCATCACTTAAGCCATCTGCACTCACTTGACCGTTGCTATCCGCTACCGCTTTCGTGGTTAAGTTAAAGCCGCTATTTGTGATCGCTGTGTAAAGCTGCCCGCCGTTAATCGCCTCTTTGCTGCCATTAGAAACATTACCATCCGCAACATTCGTGATTTTCTTATCACCCGCATTGATGCCGTCTTTATTAATGCTCGGTCCGCCGTTGATGGTTAAACCGCCATTGCTTAAGTTAACATCACCAATCGTAATGGTGCCTTTATCGGTTAAGTTCAGATCTTTGCTTAATTTAACGGTTAAGTTGCCATCTTTATTAATGATGCCAATATTGTTATCCGTTAATTTGCTTTCTTCCGTTACACCACCGGTGATATTTAAGGTTTCACCGAGTTTTTTCTTAATGGCTTTACCGTTATCACCTTGGAATACCAAGCCGTCATCTTTGGTTGCGATTTCACGGGTGGTTGTCGTACCGTCTGCATTGGTAGTGTTGTAAACGATACGGGTAATGCCGTCGCCGCCCTTACCGTTTTCATCAAGAGTACCGGTACCATTCGCTACGGAGATATTCGCCGAGGCTGATTTACCATCTGCACCTTTCGGTCCGGTTAAACCGATTGAACCGTCTTTACCGTTAAGTACTACTGATGCACCGTCTTTACCGTTCACTCCGATTCGACCGTCAACACCATCTTTGCCATCTTTACCGATAGTCATATTGCTTGAAGTCGCAATTTGGTAACCGTTGGCAATTTGTTTGATAACGAGGTTGTTACCCGCATCTAACGTAAAGGTTTCGTTGTTCGCAATACGTTTGTCGTCATCGCTCAAGTTAGCATCTTCACTCTCCTCCCCGTTGCTACCCGCTACCGCTTTCGTGGTTAAGTTAAAGCCGCTATTTGTGATCGCTGTGTAAAGCTGTCCGCCGTTAATCGCCTCTTTGCTGCCATTAGAAACATTACCATCCGCAACATTCGTGATTTTCTTATCACCCGCATTGATGCCGTCTTTATTAATGCTCGGTCCGCCGTTGATGGTTAAACCGCCATTGCTTAAGTTAACATCACCAATCGTAATGGTGCCTTTATCGGTTAAGTTCAGATCTTTGCTTAATTTAACGGTTAAATTGCCGTCTTTGCTAACAACACCAATATTATTATCCGTTAATTTGTTTTCTTCCGTTACACCACCGGTGATATTTAAGGTTTGACCTAATTTTTTCTTAATCACGTCGCCGTTATCACCTTGGAATACCAAGCCGTCATCTTTGGTTGCGACTTCGCGTGTTGTTACTGAACCGTCTGCATTGGTAGTGTTGTAAACGATACGGGTAATGCCGTCGCCACCTTTACCGTTTTCATCAAGAGTACCGGTACCGTTAGCCACCGTGATATTAGCTGATGCACCGTCTTTACCATCTTGACCTTTCGGTCCGGTTAAACCGATTGAACCGTCTTTACCGTTAAGTACTACTGATGCACCATCTTTACCGTTCACACCGATTGTGCCGTCTTTACCATCTTTTCCTACCGTAATGTTGGTGAAGGTCACGTTTTCTGCAGTAGCAACTTCATAACCGTCTTTGATTTGTTTGATGACGATATTATTGCCTGCGTCTAAGTTAAAGGTTTCGTTGGTGACAACACGTTTATCTGCATCCGCAAGATTCGCATCTACACTGCTTACACCATTTGTGCCGGTAACTTGTTTGCTCGCAAGATTAAATCCGGTATCTGCTATCACAGAATATAACTGTCCGCCGTTTACCGCATCTTTGCTATCTTTACTGATATCACCTGCAGCTACGTTGGTGATTTTCTTATCACCGGCATTAATACCATCGATCTTAATGCTTGGTCCACCGTTGATAGTTAAACCACCGTCATTTAAGGTGCTGTTACCAATCACAACGCTACCGTCTTTGGTGAGATTGAGGTTTTTATTTAACTTCAAGACTAAATCACCGTTAGCATTACCCACTACGCCGATGTTGTTATCCGTTAAATTAGCCGTATCTGCTCCACCCGTGATGTTTAACTGGCTACCTAAAGTGCGGTTGATAACGGTGTCGTTATCGCCTTTAAACTTCAAGCCGTCATCTAGGGTTGCTACTTCACGGGTTACTGTATTACCATCTTTATCTGTGGTGTTGTACACAATACGGGTAATGTTTTGACCTTTGTCTTTCGGATTAACCGTGGTTTGACCTTCCGCTACCGTTAAAGTGGCGTTAACGCCGTTTTTACCGTTGATGCCAATTGTTCCGTCTTTACCGTTTAACACGACACCCGTACCATCTTTGCCATTTGCACCGATAGTGCCGTCTTTACCATTGATAACAACCGATGTACCGTCTTTACCGTCTTTCACCGTAATATTGGAGAAGGTCGGCGTATCTGATGTTGAAATACTGATCGTGCCGTTGGTTTGCGTGATATTGATATTGTTACCCGCATCAAGGGTTACCGTTTCACCCATTTTTACGTTGTGAAGCGTGCTGTTTACTGCATTACCCGAACCTGATTTGCTCGTGGTGAGATTCCAGCCTTTACCCACTTCGTTAGTGATATTGGTGACGTTTTGGTTAGTAGCGTAAAGCTGGCTACCATTCACCGCATCTTTACTATTCGCATCGACCGTACCGTTAGTTACATTGGTGATTTTCTTATCACCTGCATCGATACCGTCTTTATTAATGCTCGGCCCACCGTTAATGCTTAAACCGCCATTGCTTAAGTTGACATCGCCAATCGTAACGCTGCCGTCTTTGGTTAAGTTCAGATCTTTATTCAATTTAACGGTTAAATTGCCATCTTTGCTAACAACACCAATATTATTATCCGTTAATTTGTTTTCTTCCGTTACGCCACCGGTGATATTTAAGGTTTGACCTAATTTTTTCTTAATCACGTCGCCGTTATCACCTTGGAATACCAAGCCGTCATCTTTGGTTGCGACTTCGCGTGTTGTTACCGAACCGTCTTCATTAGTGGTGTTGTAAACAATACGGGTAATACCTTTGCCACCTTTGTCATCCGCATCTAGCGTACCAGAACCGTTAGCTACAGTAATATTCGCTGACACGCCGTCTTTACCGTTGATACCGATTACACCGTCTTTACCGTTTAACACGACACCTGTGCCATCTTTACCATTCACGCCGATCGTGCCGTCTTTACCATCTTTTCCTACCGTAATGTTGGTGAAGGTCACGTTTTCTGCAGTAGCAACTTCATAACCGTCTTTGATTTGTTTGATGACGATATTATTGCCTGCGTCTAAATTAAAGGTTTCATTAGTCAGAATACGTTTACCCGCTTCATCTAACCCAGTAGTTTCACTCACCGTGCCGGTAGTATTTTCTACCGCTTTGCTCGCAAGATTAAAGCCGGTGTTGGCAATCACAGAATATAACTGTCCGCCGTTGATGGCATCTTTACTATCTTTGCTAACATTGCCGTCGGCAACATTGGTAATTTTCTTATTACCCGCATCAATACCACCTTGTGTAATATTCGGTCCACCGTTAATGGTTAAACCCTCATTATTTAAGGTTGTGTTGCCAATGCTAATGCTACCTTTGTCGGTTAAGTTCAAGTCTTTGTTTAACTTCACTTCCATTGTGCCGTTAGCATGGCCTATCACCCCGATATTATTCGCGGTTAGATTTGCTTCCTTCGCACCACCAACAATATCTAATCGGCTGTTTAAAGTGCGGTTAATTTTCGTGTCATTATCACCTTTGAACACTAAACCGTCTTTTAAGGTTGCAATTTCCTCTTTATTGCCGTCCGGTTTAACGTATTCAATACGTGTTTTGCTTTCGCCATTTACACCGTCATTGCCATCTAACCCTTTCGTACCGTTCACAACTTGGATTGTCGCTGATGTACCATTTGAGCCATCCGCACCTTTAGGTCCGGTTAAGCCGATGGAGCCGTCTTTACCGTTGATGACGACTGACGCGCCGTCTTTACCGTCTTTGCCATCTTTCACTGTGATATTGGCAAAAGTCGGGGTGTCAGAGGTTGAGATACTGATCGTGCCGTTGGTTTGCGTGATATTGATATTGTTACCCGCATCAAGGGTTACCGTTTCACCCATTTTTACGTTGTGAAGCGTGCTGTTTACTGCATTACCCGAACCTGATTTGCTCGTGGTGAGATTCCAGCCTTTACCTACTTCGTTAGTGATATTGGTGACGTTTTGGTTAGTAGCGTAAAGCTGGCTACCATTCACCGCATCTTTACTATTCGCATCGACCGTACCGTTAGTTACATTGGTGATTTTCTTATCACCGGCATCGATACCATCTTTCGTCACTTTTGGACCGTTGGTAATCGTTAAGCCTGTGCTGTTCAACACGGTATCACCAAGATTCACACTGCCATTTTCAGTGAGGTTCAAGTCTTTGTTTAACTTGATGGTCATTGTGCCATTCGCATTACCAATTACACCGATGTTGTTGTCCGTTAAGTTCGCTTCTTTCGCACCGCCAACAATGTCTAATTGGCTGTTTAAAGTGCGGTTGATTACAGCGTCATTGTCACCTTTGAACACTAAACCGTCTTTTAACGTTGCAACTTCTTCTTTATCACCATTTGGTTTAGTGTATTCAATACGGGTTTTGCTTTCACCGTCTTTACCGTCATTGCCGTCTAAACCTTTCGTGCCATTCACAACTTGTAATGTGGCTGACGCGCCGTCTTTACCGTCAGCACCTTTCGGTCCGGTTAAGCCGATGGAGCCATCTTTACCATTGATAACAACTGATGCGCCGTCTTTACCGTTCACGCCGATTGTACCATCAACACCCGGTTTACCATCTTTACCTGCTGCACCAACAGTGATGTTGTTGCTCGTCGCAATTTCATAACCGTTAGCGATTTGTTTAATAACTATGTTGTTACCTGCACCTAAGGTGAAGGTTTCATTCGTGGCAATGCGTTTGTCATCATCACTTAAGCCATCTGCACTCGCTTGACCGTTGCTATCCGCTACCGCTTTCGTGGTTAGGTTAAAGCCGCTGTTGGTGATCGCCGTGTAAAGCTGTCCGCCGTTCACTGCATCTGTGCTGTTCTCAGATACATTACCTGCTGATACATTAGTGATTTTCTTATCACCTGCGTTAATGCCGCCTTGGGTAATTGATGGACCACCTGTGATGTTCAAGCCATCATTATTCAACGTAGTGTTACCAATGGTGACACTGCCATCTTTAGTCAGGTTCAAGTCTTTGTTCAATTTAACAGTTAAGTTGCCATCTTTATTAATGATGCCAATATTGTTATCCGTTAACTGATTCTCATCCGTTACACCACCGGTGATATTTAAGGTTTCACCGAGTTTTTTCTTAATGGCTTTACCGTTATCACCTTGGAATATCAAGCCGTCATCTTTAGTCGCCACTTCTCGGGTTGTGGTTGAGCCATCCGAGTTTGTCGTGTTGTAAACAATACGTGTGATGCCATCCCCACCTTTACTTGAGTCATCAAGCGTACCTGAGCCATTAGCCACCGTAATGTTGGCTGACGCACCGTCTTTACCGTTAATACCGATTTGACCATCTTTACCGTCTTTGCCCACGGTAATGTTACTGAAGTTCGGCGTATCTGACGTAGAGATACTGATGTTACTACCGTTTTGGGTAATGTTGATATTATTACCCGCATCAAGAGTTACCGTTTCACCCATTTTTACGTTGTGAAGCGTGCTGTTTACTGCATTACCCGAACCTGATTGGCTCGTGGTGAGGTTCCAGCCTTTACCCACTTCGTTAGTGATATTGGTGACGTTTTGGTTGGTTGCGTAGAGCTGGCTACCGTTTACCGCATCTTTACTAGTTGCGCTTAAGTCACCATCGGTTACGTTAGTGATTTTTTTATCACCCGCATCAATACCGCCTTGAGTAATACTTGGTCCGCCGGTAATGGTTAAGCCCCCGTCATTTAAGGTGCTGTTACCAATCACAACGCTACCGTCTTTGGTGAGATTGAGGTTTTTATTTAACTTCAATACTAAATCACCGCTAGCATTACCCACTACGCCGATGTTGTTATCCGTTAAATTAGCCGTATCTGCTCCACCCGTGATGTTTAACTGGCTACCTAAAGTGCGGTTGATAACGGTGTCGTTATCGCCTTTAAACTTCAAGCCGTCATCTAGGGTTGCTACTTCACGGGTTACCGTATTACCACTAGCATCTGTGGTGTTGTACACAATGCGGGTGATATTTTGACCGTTGTCTTTCGGATTAACCGTGGTTTGACCTTCCGCTACCGTTAAGGTGGCGTTAACGCCGTTTTTACCGTTGATGCCAATTGTTCCGTCTTTACCGTTTAACACGACACCCGTACCATCTTTGCCATTTGCACCGATAGTGCCGTCTTTACCGTTGATGACGACTGACGCGCCGTCTTTACCGTCTTTGCCATCTTTCACTGTGATATTGGCAAAAGTCGGGGTGTCAGAGGTTGAAATACTGATCGTGCCGTTGGTTTGCGTGATATTGATATTGTTACCCGCATCAAGGGTTACCGTTTCACCCATTTTTACGTTGTGAAGCGTGCTGTTTACTGCATTACCCGAACCTGATTTGCTCGTGGTGAGATTCCAGCCTTTACCTACTTCGTTAGTGATATTGGTGACGTTTTGGTTAGTAGCGTAAAGCTGGCTACCATTCACCGCATCTTTACTATTCGCATCGACCGTACCGTTAGATACATTCGTGATTTTCTTATCACCTGCATCGATTCCATCTTTGGTTACATTAGGTCCACCGGTGATCGTTAAACCGTTATTGTCTAACTTAGTATCACCAATAGTTACGCTACCGTCTTTGGTGAGATTTAACGTGTTGTTTAAGCGAACGATATAGTCATTTCCACCAGTGGCGTTTTTCGTTGCATTGACACTCACGTTTAAGTTGGAGCTATCCGTACTGACGCTTTCTTCTTTAGCGAGCTGATCTTTCGCCTCTTTTGAAAGATCTACACTGTAGTCCGTAATGCCCGTAGTGGCATTATACGTACCGTTTACGATAATTTTATCCGAGCCTTTGCTTACACTTGAGCTGTTGGCGTGAACAGTGTAAATCGTATGCCCATCAGCGTCCTTCGTGCTATTTACAACAACATTGTTGCCTTGTTTAACTTCGGTTTTCGCTGCCGCAGTTGAGGCGTTTAATTGGGATAGGTTAACCGCATCAGTCGCATTTGTTCCATTCGCAACATTGGTGATTGCTTTATTACCTGCATTAATGCCTTGATTATTGATAACGACATCGCCCACAGTAACATTGCTAAAACTTACATTATCTTTTGTAGAATAGGTGATTTTGCCACTTTCTTGTTTTACTTTCAGATTTTTACCTGCTTGATATGTCAATACATCACCCGGATTAATTAATTCGGATTCAATACTTGTTGCATCACGTTCACCATCATTAACACCGGCAACTTTTGCAGTCCAACCGCTCTTATTAATAGCATCAGCAACCTGTTTTGCCGTAGCAAAACCATCTGGATGAGTTGCGCTATTCGTAGCATTAACGCTAACTTCTCCGGTTGTTACATTAACATTTAAATCTTGTAACACCGGTGTAATAGAAACATTGGCACCATTATCATTCGATTCAATGGTTACCATCGTATAGGCATTTTCTTTAAAGTTAACCTTATTACCATTTTTAATCTCTTTAGATTCAAGGTTTTTGCCATCAACAGCAATGCCGCCAACAGTGAAACTCTGCATAGCATTGTTAATTTTATTTTTAGTGCTGTCGGTTAAATCAAAGGCAACTTCACCATTACTTGCTTTAGTCGTAATATAATCTGAACCTTTGAAATTCACACGATTAGACAACGAATTTTCGCCGGAGGTATTATTGTCACCAGAATACTTTAATTTAACGTCATTAGCGACTTTCGTCATATTAACGGATAAATCATAGTTCTTCGGATTTGTTCCGGTTCCATTTACGCTAACACTTTTATCGCTAGAATTAACGGTTGTTCTACCATCATCCACATATTTTTTGTTTGCTGCGTCAGTGTCGGAAACCGGTGCAGCCACGTTGTGTAAAACGTTACCGCCAAAATCAACATTACCCTTCGGACGAAGAGTTAAGTTTTGCGTATTTACGCCGGTAAAATTCGGCGTATCTGAAGTCGCAATACTGATTTTTCCATTGCTTTGAGTGATATTGATATTTTTACCCGCATCAATAGTGACCGTATCACCCATTTTGACGTTATGCTCTTTGCTAGAGGAAACATTACCACCCTCACTTGCTGTGGTATTGATATTCCAACCTTTATTTACGGTTGCATTAACGTTATTGACCGTATTATTTAAATTGGTAACGTTATTATTGGTCGCATTTAATTGTGAGAAATTCACCGCATCATTCGGATCCGTACCATTTGATACATTAGTGATCTTTTTACTGCCCGCATCAATACCGTTTTTGGTTACGCTTGGTCCGCCTGAAATGGTTAAACCGCTGTTATTTAATGTGGTATCGCCTGTTTTTACGCTGCCGGCATTAGACAAATCAAGGCTGTTATTTAAATTAACTTGCACTTTGCCATTTTTTACGGTGGTGTTGATGTTTGAATTACCACCCACCACTTCAATAGCCTCGCCTAACTTATGTGTAACAGTTTGCCCGTCCGCTGCTTTTAAGCCGAAACCTTTGGCAATATCTTGCGCATTTTTAGTGATATTTTTCGTATTATTGGTAATATTTTGAGCATTATTTGAAATATTCTGCTTGTTATTCTCCACTTGATCGATGGCTTCTTTAGCCGAAGCATTAAGATCAATTTCAACACTCGTGCCGTTAACTTTGGTGGTGAGATATTTTTCATCTGCGCTTATCACATCAAAGCGATTGGCATCTTTTGTAACATTAATACCTGCTGCAGTATGATTTTTATCCGCACCAACTGTGAAATTTGCTAACCCGCCTCCTGAATTCGCATTAAGCCCGTCTATCGCTCGAACAACAGCATAAAGTTGAGAACCGTTAATGGCATCGGTTGAGCTTTCCTCAACTCGTCCTGCTGAAACATTGATAATTTGACGTGTACTATAATTTCCGCTACCAGAACCTACCGATAAAACAGCATTTTTAGTCTTATTATTCTTAGCTACGCCTGCATATTCATATTTTTGCCCATTAATCGTTATAGACTGGGCTGTAGCATTCGTATAGGCACCACCTTTTACAGAAGAATTTGCACCTAATGCTATACTTCCTTCGGCAGTAATTCCACCATTGTTCTGTACTCGCGTATTGGTACCAAATGCTATTGCATCACGAACACCACTTGAGTTAGAACCTTTATAACCGATTCCGGCATTTCCCCCAATAGCAATAGAACCATAATAGTCTCCACTTGCTGCATCATTTTCGTCTCCACGGTCTCCACCATAGGCAAAAGCACCTCGACCAGTCTTATCCCCCACATCGCCAATTACTATCGTCCCATACATACCTGAATCATATCTGTTACCAGCGTAACTTGTGGCAGCATTAGCTTGACCAGAAATCACCCCGCCGATGACGAATGCGGTTAAAGAAACAGCAGACAGTTTGAAATAACCATTTTCTTTAGAAACACGATTTTCTTGAGAATAAGCCGTTGAGGAAACCACCGAACGGCTACTTGATTTCACATATCCCTTTGCTAATTCGGATACCGCAACCCAAGCCCCTAGAGCTTGGTTAAATATAACTTTGAATATTTTATTCATAATATGATAAACCTTAATCTTGTGTTGTTTCTTAATACAATACTTATTCCCTTTGTTATTTGTATAACGCTACAAAATTTCAAAGGAAATTCGCATAAACGAAAAATAGGAAAAATTTCAATAACTTGAGCTTAATAAAAACGAAAAAACCCAAGCCTAACTATTTTTATTTCTTAAAAATAGTTAGGCTTGGGTTTTCGAATTAAATGAAAACCAGACTTACTCTGTGCTGTGCTGTGCTGTGCTGTGCTGTGCTGTGCTGTGCTGTGCTGTGCTGTGCTGTGCTGTGCTGTGCTGTGCTGTGCTGTGCTGTGCTGTGCTGTGCTGTGCTGTGCTGTGCTGTGCTGTGCTGTGCTGTGCTGTGCTGTTCAGTATATGTTTCATACTCTAAAAAGAAAAGAAAAAGTTTTATTACACCTTCAAATAAAATCTTAATTCACCTTTCAGTTTTTAAGACTTTGTACCTAAAAAATTCTGCGTATTCTACAATTTTTTTGTAGAAAAAAACATTTTTTTTTGTAAGCGAAATGTAAAGAAAAATTCAAATGAGCTATATAAAAATTGAAAATCCTCTTGTTCTTTTCGGTAATAATGGCGAAAACACACATTATTCGCAGATGAAATACTAGGAAAGGGAATGAAAATATAATATTTGAATGTTACAAAAAAACCGCACAAAAGTGCGGTCAAAAGCGACCGCACTTTTTTAGCTGTTGAACACACATCTTCATGCAAACAATGTTCAACGTTATACGCTTAATACATATCGCCTTTTAGCGTTTTTTTACCATAAAAATAAGCAACACAAGAGAAATCGCGGTGGCAATAAACCCTGCTATACCCGATTCGGTAAAGCCTACCACAATATAACCCACACAGGTTGCTGCGGCAACCGTTAAGGCATAAGGCAACTGTGTTGTAACATGATCCATATGGTTGCATTTAGCCCCGGTGGAAGAAAGAATTGTTGTGTCGGAAACAGGTGAACAATGATCTCCGCATACCGCACCTGCCATTACGGCAGAAAGGCAAGGTAACATTAATTCCGGTGCGGCATTGGTTGCCATTGCCGCTGCAATCGGTAACATAATACCGAAGGTTCCCCAACTTGTTCCCGTTGAAAACGCCATGGCTGAACCTAAGATAAATAAGATAACCGGTAGAAATTGAACCGGAATATTGCCGGAAACCAAAGAGGATAAATATTTACCGGTTTGCATATCCCCTACGATTTTATTAATTGTCCAAGCAAAAAATAAAATCGCAATCGCACCGAGCATAGATTTAATTCCGAGTCCCCATGAACGCACGTATTCCGATAAACTCACTTGGCGACCGAATGCAATTAAAATCGTTGAAATAATAACCGCACTTGTTCCCCCCACAACAAGGGAAACGCCCACATTCGTATTTTCAAATGCGCCTAATACGGAGAATGGAGCTTTTGCTTCGGCAAGTGCTTGCCCTCCGGTGAACATCATCATTGAAACCGTTACGATAATCAGCACTAAAATCGGTAATACTAAATTCCGAACTTTGCCTTGAACGCCTAACTCTTCCGTTTGAGTTTTGACCTCTCTTTCCATCGCCGCTCTTTCATGGCGTGCCATTGAACCGATGTCAAAAGAAAAACAAGCGACAAAAAACACCATCAATAAGGCGAAGATCGCATAGAAATTCATTAAGCTCATTGCCACAAAAGCCCCCATCGGCGTATATTCCGTGATGGAATAAGTGGTCAATAAACCTGCAACAAGGGTAATAATGTAAGCTCCCCAACTTGAAACCGGCATCATTACACACATTGGTGCAGCGGTAGAATCCAAAATATAAGCTAATTTCGCACGAGATACTTTGAAACGATCCGTAACCGGTCTGGCAATCGCTCCCACTGCAAGACTATGAAAATAATCATCAATAAAAGTAACAAATACCAATGATGCCGCAAGTAATTTCGCACCTCGACGATCTTTAATTCGCTTCTGAGCCCATTCCGCAAAGGCACGATTGCTACCGGAAACGGTCAAAAGTGCGGTCAAAATACCAAGCAAAATTAAAAATAGGACAATATTCATATTTGAATTAATTTCACCATCGCTATAAAACAATGCGGAAATATTGTCTTTTAAGTAAGTTAATGTAGGTAAAATTGATGCGCCATTAAGCATTAACGCACCGATTAAAATACCGGCACTTAAAGAAAGAAGCACTCGGCGTGTCGCAATCGCTAAAATAATCGCCAACAACGCAGGTACGATAGACCAAATTGAAGAAGAATAATCGATAAGTTCCATTAAGTTATACCTAAAATAATGGAGGAACGGCAGAAAATGAACCTGAAATGGTCAGCCTAACCGTAGCGCTCCATAGTTAACACTATGACAGTAACGTTCCTTTCAGATACGCTACCAACCAGTCAAAACGACTTTTAACTGATTTCGGCAACCACTCCTTTCATTTTTCGTCATCGCTATCCGCTCGGAAAAAGTACTTATAGTGATCGCACCTCTACTTTTTATAGGGAATTTGAAGTTACAGGAAAATATAAAAAAAATCTAGTAAATTCTGTTTCTTTTTCAATTCAAACTTAATTTAACGATAAAATAAACCTTACAATACTATTCGAAACTTTGTTTATTTGAGCATCCATATCATTTTATTTAAAATTAAGGTTTACGTTATAGATTTATTTCGTTACTATAGTTGAAACTGGATTTATATTGCAACACCACATGGAGTTTATTATGACTAATCTAATTAAAGTATTTACCAATCTTCGCAGTATCCGTTCTGTTGTAAATGATTTAACTTTAGAACAAGCGGAAAGTTCATTAAAAAAATTTGAGGAAGCAGTTGCCGAAAAACGCGCCCAAATGGAAGAAATTCGACAAGCTGAAATTGAGCGTCGAGCACGTATTGAGAAGTATAAAGAATTAATGAAACAAGAAGGGATCACTCCGGAAGAATTAAAAGCGATTATTGATGTTGTTGCCCCTTCCGTAATGCGTAAAAAACGTAAACCGCTTCCTGCTAAATATAGATATACCGATGTTAACGGTGAACAAAAAACTTGGACCGGCCAAGGTCGTACGCCAAGCGTGATTCAAAATGCTTTAGACGCAGGTAAGTCTTTGTCTGACTTCGAAATTTAATTTATCTTATTTTCCGGAACCCATAGTATAAATATGGGTTCTCTTTTTTTATCTATAATAAAAAGCACAATTTTAATACTATGATTGAAAAAAAAATTCTTCTTACCGATTGTCCGGATGATAAAGGTCTAATTGCAAAAATTACAAACATTTGTTACAAACATCAACTTAATATTCTACACAATAATGAATTTGTAGATTTTGAAACGAAACATTTCTTTATGCGTACCGAACTTGAAGGAATTTTTAATGAAACAACCCTTCTTGAAGATCTAAAATATAGCTTACCCGCCGGTACAAATTGTCGATTAATTGGTACACAACGTAAACGTATCGTTATTTTAGTAACAAAAGAAGCACACTGTCTTGGTGATATTTTGATGAAAAATTATTATGGTGCATTAAATGTGGAAATTGCCGCCGTCATTGGCAATCATAATAATTTATGCGAATTGGTCGAACGTTTTGATATTCCATTCCACTGCATCAGCCATGAGGGGTTAACCCGAGTGGAACATGATCAACTCCTTGCGGAAAAAATTGATGAATACGCGCCTGATTATATTGTTCTTGCGAAATATATGCGTGTATTAAATCCTCAATTCGTAGAACGTTACCCTAACAGAGTGATCAATATTCATCATTCTTTCTTACCTGCATTTATCGGAGCAAAACCCTATCAACAAGCCTACGAGCGTGGTGTAAAAATTATCGGTGCAACGGCACATTTCATTAACAATGAATTAGATCAAGGCCCGATTATTATGCAAAATGTCATTAACGTGGATCACACTTATAGTGCAGATGCAATGATGCGGGCAGGGCGAGATGTAGAAAAAACCGTATTAAGTCGCGCATTAGATCTCGCCTTACACGACAGAATTTTCGTTTATAAAAATAAAACGGTGGTACTGTAATGGAAAAAATCACACTTGCCCCTATCAGGGCGGTTGAGGGGACGGTTAACTTACCCGGTTCAAAAAGTTTATCAAATCGCGCCCTACTTCTTTCCGCTCTCGCCAAAGGAACAACTAAAGTTACAAACTTACTCGATAGCGATGACGTTCGCCATATGTTAAACGCACTGAAAGCATTGGGCGTCGGTTATCAACTTTCCGACGATAAAACAATTTGTGAAATCGAAGGTTTAGCCGGTGCATTTAATCTTCAAGACGGACTTTCACTTTTCCTTGGTAATGCCGGCACTGCAATGCGCCCGTTAACCGCAGCACTTTGTCTAAAAGGGAAAACAACCGGAGAAGTTATTCTTACCGGTGAACCACGAATGAAAGAACGTCCGATTCTTCATTTAGTTGATGCACTCCGCCAAGCCGGTGCAGATGTACGTTATTTGGAAAACGAGGGCTATCCGCCTCTTGCTATTCGCAATACGGGGATTAAAGGCGGAAAAATTCAAATTGACGGTTCAATTTCGTCCCAGTTTTTGACCGCACTTTTAATGGCCGCACCGCTTGCTGAAAATGATACGGAAATCGAAATTGTGGGTGATTTAGTTTCTAAGCCCTATATTGATATCACTCTTGCGATGATGAAAGATTTTGGTGTAAGTGTGGAAAATCAGGCTTATCAAGTATTCTGCATCAAAGGTAATCAATCTTATACTTCACCGGGTAAATATTTGGTTGAAGGTGATGCCTCTTCAGCTTCTTACTTCTTAGCCGCCGGTGCAATTAAAGGCAAAGTGATCGTTACCGGAATCGGTAAAAACTCCATTCAAGGCGATCGCTTATTTGCAGATGTACTCGAAAAAATGGGAGCTCGTATCACTTGGGGAGAAGATTTCATTCAAGCGGAGCATGATAAACTTCAGGGGATTGATATGGATATGAACCACATTCCCGATGCGGCAATGACGATTGCGACAACAGCTCTTTTTGCCGAAGGCGAAACCATTATTCGCAATATTTACAACTGGCGGGTAAAAGAAACTGACCGCTTATCTGCAATGGCAACCGAATTGCGTAAAGTTGGTGCGGAAGTCGAAGAGGGTGAAGATTTTATTCGTATTCAACCGCTTCCACTGGAAAAATTCCAACATGCAGATATTGCAACCTATAATGATCACCGTATGGCAATGTGTTTTGCATTGGTAGCACTTTCCAACACACCGGTTAATATTCTCGATCCCAAATGTACGGCTAAAACCTTTCCGACATTCTTTGAAAAATTTGAAGAAATTTGTGTAAGAAACTAAAAGTGCGGTTGATTTTGACAGTGTTTTTATATCCTGTAGTGTGCACAAGATGTTTTTTTGAGATAAGAATAGGAATGCAATACCATTCGTTCAAATGCAATTACTACATAACATCAAATTTTGACCGCACTTTGAAACAAAAAAGCGAACATTACGTTCGCCTTTTTTATAAAACAAAATGAAAAACCGATTAATTAATCACTGACACATTCAATGAAGAACCGCCCACGATTTGTACGCGCTTACCGGCTATAAATTTAGGATCAGATTTTTGTACTACAACAATGCTTTTGCCATCATCTTTTTTAATGACAAGCTCAGCACCGTTAACTTGGCCGGCTTTTTCTTCAATTTTGCTACCTACTATGGCGCCTGCAATCGCTCCCACAGCAGTCGCAATGGCTTGACCACGACCGCCGCCAATCGTACTACCTGCAATACCACCTATCGCACCACCACCAACAGAACCAATCACGCCCGGGTTATCCGCTTGAATTTTCACAGGACGAACCGAAACTAACGTCCCATAGCTAATTGAGCGCGCTTCCTTTGCTTGATCCGCCGAATAAACATCACCGCTAAAAATATCGGTATTTGCGCAACCGGTTACACTTAAGGCAGCCGCAAGTACTAACGCAACCGTCACTTTTTTCATAATGATTAGTCCACCTTAAAAATTAAATTGGGTTTCTTGGAGACCAGGTAGAGATATTTTTTAAACCTTTGCCATCATCTGATACTTTCACACAAGCCCCTACAACTAAAGTTGAATCATATTTGTGGGTAACTGTTTCGGTTTCACCTTCTACTTTGTATGAACAGTTATTTTTACGGATGGTTAATTGAAGATTTTCACCTTGCATTTCGCTAAAAATTACTTGGCCTTTATAAGCGTTTTCATCTTTTTGATTATTTGATGAGCAAGCGACTAAACCTAAGCTTAATAAAGCGGTAAATGCTAACGTTACTTTTTTCATTGTGCTAAACCTCGAGTATTTTTTTCAGAGAATAAGGGTGAACTTTAATGCAAGTATGATTTGTCGTTTTATCTACAAAACTCACTGCAATAGAAGGATTAGGTAAACGCTCGCCTTCTACTTTGGGTTCACTCACTTTAATTGTTAGTTGGCTTACACGTTGCCATAAAAAATGATTGTAAATCCTTTCTATCCAATCTTTCGTCGATTCATTTGAGAGAAAAGGAATCACAATCTCAATATGTTCCCAAGTTTCTTGAGGATATTGTTTCTTTTTAGGAAACGGCAATTCAATAACATCAACAAGTTGCCCTGCAAAGGCAAGGGGCTTTTCTAATTGAATTAAATAGATAGGCCGCCCATTGACGATATTATCGGACAAAATTCTACCGCACTTTAATAAAAGTGTCAGCCGATTTTTTGCATTTTGCTCACTATTCACACGTAACGCAAGATGATCGATCTCATAATCGGACAAATTCACTTTCATCACCTTTGCCAACGCTTGAATTTTGTTTTCAAAATCCTCTAATTCTTGCTTAAGTGCGGTCAAATTTTCATTTATTTTTATCATTTTGTCTCTTTGATAAATCAGCAAAGAACGGTATCATAGCCGATTATTTTTAGAATTCAATTTTGAATGAGGAAAACCTTGAATATTCAATCTATTTTAGCCGATAAAATCAAACAAGCGATGATTACAGCCGGTGCGGATCAATCTTGTGATGCCCTTGTTCGTCAATCAGGTAAACCCCAATTTGGCGATTATCAAGCGAATGGCATTATGGCGGCAGCAAAAAAACTGGGCTTAAATCCACGTGAGTTTGCACAACAAGTATTAGAACAAGCGAATCTTTCCGATATTGCGGAAAAACTGGAAATTGCCGGTCCCGGTTTTATCAATATATTCTTAAGTCCTACTTGGCTTGCAGAACAAGCCTCATCAGCACTTACTCAGCCCCATTTGGGTATTAAAACAACAGATAAACAAACCGTTGTCGTTGATTATTCTTCACCAAACGTTGCCAAAGAAATGCATGTAGGACATTTACGTTCTACGATTATCGGCGATGCCGTTGTTCGTACACTTGAGTTTTTAGGTCATCACGTAATCCGAGCAAATCACGTGGGGGACTGGGGAACTCAATTTGGTATGCTGATTGCCTATCTTGAAAAAGTGCAAAATGAACACGCCAATGAAATGGAACTCCACGATCTGGAAGCTTTCTATCGTGAAGCCAAAAAACATTATGATGAAGATGAAATTTTTGCAGAAAAAGCCCGTAATTATGTTGTGAAATTACAAAGCGGCGATGAATATTGCCGTGCAATGTGGAAGCGTTTAGTCGATATTACTATGCAACAAAACCAACATAATTATGATCGTCTAAACGTAACTTTAACGGAAAAAGATGTAATGGGCGAAAGTCTTTATAATCCAATGTTACCAAGCATTGTTGAAGATCTGAAAAAGCAAGGTTTAGCCGTAGAAGACGAAGGTGCGTTGGTTGTTTATTTGGACGAATTTAAAAATAAAGAAGGCGAGCCGATGGGTGTTATCGTGCAGAAAAAAGACGGCGGTTTCCTTTACACTACAACGGATATTGCGGCAGCAAAATATCGCTACGAGACATTAAAAGCGGATCGTGCCTTAGTTTTTTCCGATACCCGCCAAAGCCAACATATGCAACAAGCTTGGCTAATTACCCGTAAAGCAGGTTATGTACCGGACAGTTTCTCTCTTGAGCATAAAAACTTCGGTATGATGCTGGGCAAGGATGGAAAACCTTTTAAAACCCGTACCGGCGGTACAGTAAAATTAGCTGATTTATTGGACGAAGCCATTGAGCGTGCAACCGCCCTCATCAATGAAAAAAACAATAATTTATCCGAAACTGAAAAATCTGCGGTGATTGAAGCTGTGGGAATCGGTTCTGTGAAATATGCGGATCTTTCTAAAAATCGCACGACAGACTATGTGTTTGATTGGGACAATATGCTAAGTTTTGAGGGCAACACCGCACCTTATATGCAATATGCCTACACACGTATTCGCTCTATTTTCAACAAAACAGAGATAAATTTAACCGCACTTTATAATGCGCCATTGCGATTAATCGATGAAAAAGAACGGGCACTTACGCTCAAACTTCTACAATTTGAAGAAGCGGTACAAACTGTCGGAAAAGAAGGTACGCCACACGTGCTTTGTGCTTATTTGTACGAATTAGCGGGTATCTTTTCTTCATTCTACGAGCATTGCCCGATTTTAAATGCTGAAGATGAAACGGTGAAATCAAGCCGTTTAAAACTTGCTTTACTCACGGAAAAAACATTAAAACAAGGTTTAGATTTACTTGGAATCAAAACCGTTGAAAAAATGTAAAAATGAGCGAAGAACGAAGGCACTAAAAGTGCCTCCTAGACTACTGCCCCCTAGACATTCCTCTAGGGGGGTGATCTAATATGCCTATCAAAAATAAGGGTGTAATGGACATATTTAAACGCATTTTCACGAAGATTGTTTGATAAACAATAAAGAAGGGGTTAGTAGGAGAAAAAAGTAGAGAAATCGTTAGACAGATTTGTCAGCAGTCTGAAATAACCGCACTTTTAATCTTATAAAAGTGCGGTCAATTTTGTTCGAGTTTTTATGCTGTAATCTTATTGGATTTTTTCAATAAGTCGGCGTGAGCCTTTTTCTGTTCTTTCATTTTTGCACTGGTTTCACGACGTTGGGTTGAAAGCTCGGCGCTACGGATCGTATAATCATCAATCCGAGCCTCATAGTCATCACGCATGCTTTCAATAATCGCACGCACATCTTCAATATCCATATCGTCACGAATATACTGATTCAAATTATCAAGCAATAATACACGTTTTTGGTTATCACGGATTTTACGATTAATGTCTTCAATATCGCGTTTTAACTTGTTTTTTAAACGATACATACGGACGTACTCCAATACTTCTTGAAACGATTGTTTGTTTACTTTTTCCATAGTTGCTCTCTCAATAGCCAAAATAGTGGCTGTAATGTAACTTTTTTTGTCTTATTCGTCAAAACCTTAAATTTAAATTTTATGGTCTATATCAAAAAAAATCGCTATTTTACTAAAAACCGTTGATTCCACACTTTTCTAGTGATAAAACGTACCTCATTATTCTTTCTAAAAAACAAGGAAACACAATGTCAAAAGTCTTCAATTTTAGTGCCGGCCCGGCAATGATTTTCCCTGAAGTATTGCACAAAGCCCAAAGTGAACTGACCAATTGGTTGAATCAAGGCGTGTCTGTGATGGAAGTAAGTCACCGAGGTAAATATTTTATGGAACTCATCACTGAGGCAGAAAAAGATCTGCGTGAAATCTATCATATTCCGGATAACTACCAAGTGCTTTTCTTACAAGGCGGGGCTCGCGGTCAATTTGCCGCCTTACCAATGAACTTAATCGGTAAAAAAGGCAAAGCCCTTTATTTAAATAGCGGACATTGGTCGGCAACAGCGGCAAAAGAGGCTCGTAATTTCGCAGAAATTGATGAAATTAACATTGTTGAAAATAATGACAACACTCGGATTACCCGTTTAGACTTCAGTGATATTGCCGATCAATACGATTACGTCCACTACTGCCCTAACGAAACAATCAGCGGCGTAGAAATCTTTGATGTACCAAATGTGGGTGAAGCGGTACTGGTGGCGGATATGTCTTCCAATATTCTCTCTCGTCAAATTGACATCAATAAATTTGGAGTGATTTATGCCGGTGCGCAAAAAAATCTTGGCCCTGCCGGTATTACTCTTGTCATTATTCGTGATGATTTAATCGGTAATGCCCGCAAAGAAACTCCGTCTATTTGGAATTATGCAGTGCAACGTGATGCGGATTCAATGATCAATACGCCTCCGACTTTTGCTTGGTATTTATGCTCGCTTGTCTTTAAGCACATCAAGGCTATCGGTGGTGTGGATACCATCGCAAAACATAACGCCTTAAAAGCTCAAACACTTTATGATTATATTGATTCCAGCAAACTTTATCGCAACGTAGTCGCTAAAGAAAACCGCTCAACAATGAATGTCACTTTTGTAACAGGTCAACCCGAATTAGATGCGAAATTTGTAGCGGAATCTACTGCAGCAGGTCTGCAAGCATTAAAAGGACATAAGGTGCTTGGCGGAATGCGTGCCTCAATCTACAATGCAATGCCTTTAGAAGGTGTGGAAGCCTTAATCGAGTTTATGAAAAAATTTGAAGCGGAAAATTTATCTTAATCGCTACAGAAAGCCGAAATCATTAAATCTGCCAATGATGATTTCAATATTGTTTTAGGGGCATTGTGCCCCTCTCACCATTCAATATAAAAAATTATGCAGTATATCGACATAGCCAATCAAGGCGTAAAATCTCTTTCCCCTTATCAAGCGGGCAAGCCCATTGAAGAACTGGAACGCGAATTGGGCATTTCTAATATCGTCAAACTTGCGTCTAATGAAAATCCCTTCGGTTTTCCGGAAAGCGCCAAACAAGCGATACAAAAACAACTGGACAGCCTAACCCGCTACCCTGATGCCAATGGTTTTGAACTCAAACAAACCATCGCGAAAAAATTTAACCTACAACCCGATCAAATCACTTTGGGTAACGGCTCAAATGATCTGCTTGAATTATTTGCCCATACCTTTGCAAGTGAAGGAGATGAAATCATTTATTCACAATATGCTTTCATTGTTTACCCACTAGTTACTAAAGCGATTAATGCAGTAGCAAAAGAAATTCCGGCAAAAAATTGGGGGCATAATTTAAACGAATTTTTGACCGCACTTTCCGATAAAACAAAATTAATTTTTATTGCCAATCCGAATAACCCAACGGGTAATTTCTTAACGGAACAAGAAATTGACGACTTTTTATCCAAAGTACCGGAAAATATCATTGTAGTATTAGATGAAGCCTATACGGAATTTACTTTACCTTCGGAACGAGTGAATTCTTTCGATTTATTGAAAAAATACCAAAATCTCATTGTTTCCCGATCACTTTCTAAAGCCTATGGTTTAGCCGGTTTACGTATCGGCTATGCCGTATCCAACCCTGAAATCGCCGATTTACTAAATCGGGTTCGCCAACCTTTTAACTGCAACAGCCTAGCGCTTGCCTCTGCCATTGTGGTAATGAATGATGAGGCTTTTATCACGAAAGTAGCGGAAAACAATCGTATAGAAATGGCGCGTTATGAAGCATTTTGTCAAAAACATCAGTTAGAATATATTCCCTCTAAAGGCAATTTCATTACCATTGATTTTAAACAACCTGCTGAACCGATTTATAATGCCCTGTTGTGCGAAGGGGTTATTGTTCGACCTATCGCAGGCTACGGTATGCCGAATCATTTACGTATCAGTATTGGTTTACCTCAAGAAAATGACACATTTTTTACCGCACTTTCTAAAGTGTTGAATTTAACATAAGCAAAATAGGAGCTTTTATGGCAACCGTAACGATGATGGGTAATCCCATCGAAGTAAAAGGCAATTTTCCGCAAAAAGGCGACAAAATTGAAAATCTGATTTTAACCGACAAAGACTTGGCGGATATCGGTTTGGACACTTTTGCCGGTAAACGCAAAGTGTTAAATATTTTCCCAAGCATTGATACCGGTGTCTGTGCAATGTCCGTTCGGGTGTTTAATCAACGTGCGGCAAATTTGGAAAATACCGTAGTACTGTGTGTTTCTGCCGATTTACCTTTCGCTCAAGCACGTTTCTGCGGTGCGGAGGGCATTGAAAACGTACAAACGCTTTCTACATTCCGCCATAAAGAATCACATGAAAATCTAGGCGTAAATATTGTGACCGGACCGATTTCCGGTTTAACCGCACGTTCCGTGATTGTGTTAGATGAAAGCAACAATGTGTTACACAGTGAACTGGTTTCTGAAATTAAAAATGAACCGGATTATGACGCAGCATTAGCCGTATTATAAGCAAACAAAAAAGTGCGGTTGAAATTGACCGCACTTTTTCATCTTGCTCTTTATACTATTTCCCGATCACTTCTAATCCGCCCATATAGGGTCTTAACACTTCCGGTACGGTAATTGAGCCGTCAGCATTTTGATAGTTTTCGAGCACTGCCACCAACGTGCGCCCAACAGCTAATCCTGAACCATTTAGAGTATGTACCAAACGGGTTTTCTTATCACCTTTCGCTTTACAACGGGCTTGCATACGACGGGCTTGGAAATCCCACATATTTGAACAAGAAGAAATTTCACGGTATGTATCCTGTGCCGGAACCCACACTTCTAAATCGTAGGTCTTGCAAGAACCAAAGCCCATATCACCGGTACAAAGCAACACTTTTCGATATGGCAGATTCAATAATTGCAAGACTTTTTCCGCATGAGAGGTTAATTCTTCTAGGGCTTCCATTGATTTATCCGGATCCACAATTTGTACCATTTCAACTTTATCAAATTGATGCATACGAATTAAACCGCGGGTATCCCGCCCGTAAGAACCGGCTTCAGAACGGAAACATGGCGTATGTGCCGTCATTTTTATCGGTAATTCAGCTTCATCAATAATCACATCACGCACTAAATTCGTTACCGGCACTTCCGCAGTTGGAATTAATGCATAAGGTTGTTCACCTTCCAATGCGTTGGTATGGAACAAATCTTCACCGAATTTCGGTAATTGTCCTGTGCCATAAAGGGTCGTATGATTTACTAGATAAGGCACATAAGTTTCTAAATAACCGTGTTGCTCGGTATGAAGATCCAACATAAATTGGGCTAACGCACGGTGCATTTTCGCAATTTGTCCCTTCATCACGGCAAAACGTGCACCGGCTAATTTCGCACCGGCGGCAAAATCCAATCCGTCCGCTTGTTCGCCCAAAGTTACATGATCTTTAATTTCAAAATCAAAGGTACGCGGTGTCCCCCAGCGTAAAATTTCAAGGTTTTCGCTATCGTCTTTACCAAGTGGCACTTCATCAGACGGAAGATTCGGTATAGTTAATGCAATTTGATTGATTTCCGCAAGTACCCCATCAAGTTGTGCTTTCGCTTCATTTAACTGCTCGCCCATATTATCCACTTCAGCCAATAACGGGGCAATATCTTCGCCACGGGCTTTCGCTGCGCCAATGGCTTTTGAGCGTGTATTACGCTCCGCCTGCAAGCTTTCGGTTTTCACTTGAAGTGCTTTGCGTTGTTCTTCCAACGCAGTCAATTTTTCCGTATCAAGAATGAAATTACGTTTAATTTTTAATTTTTCAGCCGTTTCCGCCAAATTATTGCGGAGTAAATTTGGATCGATCATTGGATTTCCTTCGTTTTCGTTAAAATGAAAAATGTTTCTATTCTAGCGTGATTTCATAAAATAAACCAGTTAAAAGCCTATAGAAACAAGGATTTTATAAAATTTTCGACCGCACTTTTAACCATATCAAAACCTCAATTTTATTTTGTGATCCGGTTCAAATTTTTGTGTTTCACTTCTATTAATTTTTTGTAAAAAGAGTAAAGTAAAGACAGTTTTAATAACCACAGGAGTCTGTTTATGTTTCCCGAATTTAGAGAATTAATCACCAAACTTAAAAGTAATGATGCCTACTTTGATCGTTTATTTGAAAAACATAATGAATTAGATCATGATATTCAGAATAAAGAGCAAAACATTCAGCTTGCGACCCACACTGAAATCGAGATCTTAAAAAAAGAGAAATTACGAATTAAAGACGAACTTTACGCTTATTTAAAAAAGAAAGCGAGTGAATAGAAAATGTAGAATTATGTAACAAGCAAAACTGAAATAATATGATTTTACTCGTTCTAAATTGGTATAAAATCAAAAGATATCAATGAGGTACGATGTTTTGTGACTGATACATAATACCGATTTCTTCAAAAATAAACCCACCTAATTAAAAGTGGGTTTATTGACGGTTTGAGGCACTAACACTAAAAAATGCCTTTTTACTTCAAGAAAGGATTATTGATTTTTTCGCGTTCAATCGTTGTATAAGGCCCATGACCGGCAATGATGATCATATCATCATTCAATTTGAACAGTTTCTCACGGATTGAAGCAATCAGCTGCTCATAATTTCCACGCGGAAAATCCGTTCGCCCAATTCCTCCCTGAAACAGCACATCACCGGTAAAAGCGACTTTCTTCTCTTGCTCAATAAATCCGATATGTCCCGGTGTATGTCCCGGTAAATGTAGAATATCGAATTTAAAATCACCGATTGTTAAAATTTCTCCCTCATTTAACCAACGATCAGGTAAAAATGCCTCAATATGAGGTAATCCGAAACGTTTTGCCTGTTCAGGAAGCGTTTCAAAAAGAAAACGATCTTCTTCTTGAGCACCCCAAATTTCTACATTGAAATGTTTCTTTAACCGCATTGCAGCACCAACATGATCAAGATGAGCGTGAGTAAGCAAAATTACTTTTAGATTTAAACCCAACGCTTCAATACGCTGAATCAATCTTTCATCTTCGCCACCCGGATCAACGATGATTGCATTTTTTTTATCATCCCAAATTAAAGAACAATTTTGCTGAAATGCCGTTACGGGGATAATCTCAATATTCATCTTTTCTTCCTCATAAACAAAAACCGCACCAAAGTGCGGTCAATTTTTCAATCGTTTTTACACCCCACGCCAAGTTCTCACCGGGCCGGTATCAATATGAACAAAATTACTACGTGGGTAAAATCCTACCCCCCCATTGTTCAGTCTTTCTGCCGTTTGTTTAATTCTGGCAAGTGGCGTACCATCAATGCGAAAATCAATAGCCCGCCCCTTTACATGATAGCTATTACTCGCTACACCACGGCTTTGACGATGACGCATTGCATTTGTCGCGGCAGAACGATAACCGCAAATAATTTGGATCTCTGCGGTTTGTAATCCTAAATTACCCTGAATACGATAAAATTTCATAAATAAATTAGGATCCATACGATGAACTTGATTCGTTCGCTTATCACGCATGAAATAATCAAGCTTTTTTAATATAGAAGCGTTAAAACCGACATTGGGTGAAAATGCGGCACTTAAACGTTCACCGGTATTAACATTACGAAATGCCAAAATACGGGGTTTCGGCGTAGAAACCATTGCGAGTACGGAATTAGGCAACATACTCGCCCCTAATACGATACCACCTAGAGAAAGCCATTTTCGGCGTTCATAATTAATCTTACTCATTACTTTTTTCTCTGTTGTCAGTTTATTTCAACTAAAAATAGTGAATTAAAATCTTTTCAAGATTACAAATATTTTTTCACCGTGTTCCAATTAATATCAACGTTGCCAATAACATTGTCATATTTGTAAATATCCGGCAATACTTTGGTTTGGCCATTGTCAACCCAAGCTGTTACATAGTATAAAAACACCGGATTGTCTGAACGAATACCTGCTGATGTTGTTTTCTTACTTGCTAACACATTTTTCTTACGTTCTTCCGACCAACCAGCTTCTTTTAACAAAATACCCGCAAGTTGGGAAGATTTCTCTACTCGTACACAACCGGAGCTTAATGCACGATCCTTACGAGAAAAAAGGCTACGATTAGGCGTATCATGCAAATAGATCGCATCGGAGCTTGGCATATTAAATTTATAATTACCTAGCGCACTATCCCCTGCCGCTTGACGAATACGGTATGGGAAATTTTTACCAATAGCATTCCAATCAATAGAGTAAGGATCGATTTTGTTCCCTTTACTATCTAAAATACTGTAATTATGTGCTGCAGCATAACCCGGATCACGTTTTAATTTCGGAACAATATCTTCGTTAACCAAGCGGGTTGGTGCGTTCCAAGGCGGATTCACCACAACATTACTCAATTTACTATACATCACCGGAGTACGGCGCTTGTCTTTCCCTACAATGACACGAGATTCCAACTCAAGACGACCATCGCGATAATATTGCAGCTGATAACTTGGGATATTCACGAAAATGCCATTATAGAAATCAGGAATAACGCGTAAACGTTGGGCATTAATCGCTAATTTTTTCCCGGTAGGCGTTAAACCCGAAGCTGAAATCATTGAAGGTAACGCTTGGATCGTTTGACGATAATGTGAATTATTGGTAGATAAACCTTTTACGTAATTCAAAACGTCATTATTTTTAACCGCACTTAACCATTGTTGAATCTGTTCATTGCTCGGAGCTTGCGGTTTATAAGAACCCGACCCGTACAACCAACGTTGCGCTTGTTGATTGACATTCGTACTGTAATAAACATAATCCAAAAAAGCATCGCTTAAAAGCACATCATAAGTTAAACCGCCAGTTTGCTCTGCCTGACTTAAATTTTCCAAAGATTGCGCAGAAACTTTAGAAATACCGCTTGCCACCATCGCAGCATATTCACTGAGAAATTGTTTCTCTGCCGATTTATCCTGCCAGAATAATTCATATTTATTATCGGCATAAAGTTTTGCCAAAACCGCCTTAAATTGTAAATGATGTTCGCCGATTTCATGAGTGAGTGACATTTCAAGCATTGCTTGTTTTTCTTCGGCTAAACGCGCTTGATCTTCTTTAATCTCAGCTTCTAATTTCGCCCGTTCCTCTGGTGAAAGTTTTGACATATCAATCGTCGGGGCAGCTGACGCAGTAGAGCTTTGTTTTGCCCAATCCGCCAAAGCGCAGCCCGACGTTATCATTGATAAGGGTAATGCCAATACACTTAATTTGATACAACCTTTCAACATAAAAGTTCCTTTAAAGATTTATAGAAAAGATCGTGTTTTATTCAAACACGATCAAAAAATTATTATTTTTTATTCGATTGCTGAAGATTTGTCTCTGTTTTTTCTTGTTTTACACTCAGTTTTATCAAATCTGCAGCCATTTTCTCCGCTTCTTTCAAGAAGAAATCCGGCGCTTCATAATCTTTCGGCAATTTATCAATATCTTTAAGCGGCTTTTTGCCTTCACGTTTAAAACGTTCATTGATATCTCTCAAACGTCTTGCTTCATCTTGATCATTTTCCGCTTTACGTTCCTGATAATTTAAGGAAAGAAATTTACGATCACGGCGTTCATCGCGGATTTTTAATTCCTCATTTAAGGCAATAAATTCCGGATCTTTCGCAATCCGCGCCAAATGATTTTTATTTAATTCTGAAATATATTGATGAACATTACCTGTTTCAGAATAAGTAGCCGCAGGAATTTTATCCCAAGGAAGCGCATTATCTTCTTTTTCTTCCCCATTTTCTTTCGCATCAATAATTTCAGGGAACTTAATATCGGCGGCAACACCTTTTAATTGTGTTGAACCTCCGTTAATACGATAGAATTTTTGGATTGTATATTGTAAAACGCCTAGTGGCGTTTGATCCAAGTCATAAACGAAATTCAAAGAACGACTTTGTTGAACCGTCCCCTTACCAAAAGTATTTTGCCCCACCACAATTCCGCGGTTGTAATCTTGCATTGCCGCAGCAAAAATCTCTGAAGCCGATGCGCTAAAACGGTTAATCATCACAATCAACGGACCTTTATATTGCTCTGCCCGATCATCATCTTCGTGAACACGAATACGTTGATAAGCATCACGAACTTGCACCACCGGACCATCAGTAATAAACAAACCGCTCAATGCGACAGCTTCGGTTAACGCACCGCCACCATTTTCACGTAAATCAACAATTAAACCTTTAACCTGTTTTTTCTCTGCTTTCACTAATAATTTTTTTACGTCTTCCGTTAAGCCGATGTAAAAACTTGGGATTTTAATAACACCGACATTTTCACCTTTTACTTTTTCAACGGTCAATTTCGCAGCTTGATCTTCAATACGCACCTTATCACGAACTAAAGTGATAATCCGTGATTTGCCACCTTTTGCAGGTTCAATCTCTAAGCGAACTTTAGTACCTTTTTTACCTTTGATTTTGTCAACAATATCTTCTAGACGCCATCCGATGATGTCTTCTATTTCCCCCTTTCCTTGACCTACACCAACAATTTTATCGCCTGCTTGGATTTTTTTACTGCGTGCCGCCGGTGCTCCGGGTACAAGAGATTTAATAATGGTTTCATCATCTTCCGATTGCAAAGTTGCACCAATTCCTTCTAAAGAAAGGTTCATACTTTCGTTAAAACTTTTTGCCGTACGTGGTGCAAGATAGCTTGTATGCGGATCGATCTCACGGGCAAAAGCATTTAAATAAACCTGAACAATATCATCTGCTTTGGTTTGTGTGAGACGGCGGATAGCCAAATTATAGCGTTTGGTGAGTTTATCTTTAATTTCAGACCATTTTTTATCTTTTAATTTCAGGTTAATCACATCATTTTTAACACGCTCTTCCCAAAGACGATTCGCCTCTTCCTCTGTTTTTGGAAAATTCGCTTTTTCACGATCGATCTCAATTTGATCCTGACCATCCAAGCGAGGTTCTTTATCCAATAATGAAAGGGCGTAGGCATAACGTTCATAACGACGTTTCATCATCAAATCATAAATAGCGAAAGCAGCGGAAAGATCACCTTGATTTAATTGATCATCCAATTGCGAGCCGTATTTCTGGCGTAATGTATCAATATCCGATTGCAAAAAGGTGTTACGGCTATAATCTAAGCTTTTAATGTAACGATCAAAAATCTTTTCAGAAAAGGCGTCATCAAGTTGAAATTTACGATAGTGAGATTGTGTTAAACGTGTTGTAGCACGCTTAGTTGCAAGTTGGTTTTCTTCTGTTGCAGAAGGAATATTTATATCACTTGGTTTCAGCTTTGGAGCCACAGCAAAGCTTGTACTTGAATGAAAAAGCAACGCACTTAATACCGCCGTTGCCAAAATATTTTTGGTCATTATCAATTTCATTTACCCTTTCCGATAAGAAAATAACATTATGCGAATAAACGATCAGCCGTAATATTCATCACTAAACCGTTTTCAAGCTCAACACGTGCCGATTCTTTTAGAACTTCAACAACCGTTGCTTTTTTAGCGTGCTCGCCCACTTTCACTTTAACGATCGAACCTTTAGAAAGTGTGGAAAAATCAACCGCACTTAATTCAATTTTCGGTTTACGTGGCGCTTTTGGATTATTTGGACGGCGTGGTTGACGCTTTTGTTGCGCTTTTTTCGCCGCCAATTCCGCTTTACGTTTTTCCGCAAATTTTGCTTTTGCTTCAGCGAGTTGCGCCGCTGCATGTGCAACGTGTTCCGCCTCCAATACGCCAGCCGGATTACCGTACAAATCTACTCGTTCCGCACCTTCACGACAACCATGTAAATAACGCCAGTTTGATGTATATTGACGAAGGGCATGGCGCAATTGGGTTTTACTCACACGTTCATCATCTTTTAACGCTTCGGCTAAATCTTGAAATAAACCGATTTTTAACGGTTTGGCTTCACCTTCCAAAATAAAACAAAGTGGAAATTTTTCTGCTAAATAGGCAATGATTTCTTTATTATTCGTTAGCTTTTGAACATCTAACGATGTTTCCGAAATTTGAGCATCGAGTTGAGAATCTGTCATCTGTTGTCCTAGGATTGAAAATAAAAACCCACGCATTTTATCGCACTTTTATGAGAATTGACAATGATCCGAACAGGCTTGGGTATTAAGTTTTTCTCCATAAAAGCCAATTTTAATAAACCTTCACGCATTTAACTTCACAAATAGGGAGAGTTCAGACTAAAATACGACTTTTTCCAACCGCACTTTTATTTGTAGAAAGAGACAATAATGACGACGATTCCGAATTTTGCCAATGCTAACTATAAAATTACCCGTTGTGGGGAATGTGATGAAACCGTCTCTATTGTTTATCCTTTGCCAAAGAACGAACACGCGGAATGCCCGCGCTGCCATCATATATTAACCACAACGAACCGTTGGTCATTACATCGTTGTGCGATGATTGCATTATCGATTCTTATTTTAATGCCTTTTGCATTAAGTTTTCCTTTGTTAAGTATCGATTTACTCGGTGTAAAAGTCGATGCCTCGGTGTGGAAAGGCATTTGGAAAATGGCAACGGCAGGCTATGAATACACCGCCTTTTTAGTTTTTATTTGTGCCGTATTAATGCCGATTTCCTTTGCAATCTTAGTCTTAATGTTATGGTTCTCAAAATTACTTGGGGTTCGCCCACGCAATGTTCTACTTTTTTTAAGTTATATTAAACCTTGGGTTATGTTTGATGTATATCTCGTAGCACTGGGTGTTTCTATGTTTAAAGTCCGCGAATATGCAGCACTGGAAATCGATATTTATTTAATTGCTTTCGTATTTACGGCACTTTTAACAACATTATTATTTATCAAAATAAATTTAAACGAACTCTGGAATGACTTTTATCCCGAACATAACAAAACATATTCAAATCTTGAAAGTATTGAACTATGCGCTTCTTGCAATTATTCTTTTCCCCATTCGGCAATAAAGCGTCAGCATGGACATTCAACTTGCCCTCGCTGCGATTCTCGTTTAGATTTACCCGAGTCCATAAAGTTGCAGCGTGTTTGGGCGACACTTATCGCCGGCGTCGTTATGCTTTTCCCGGCTAATCTTCTACCGATTTCCGGTGTCTATTTAACCGGAGTATTATCAGAAGATACGCTTATGTCGGGTGTAATATCATTTATCGAGATGAAAAGCTATTTTGTTGCCTTTGTCGTTTTTTTCGCTAGTATTTTTGTACCGATTAGCAAAATTTTAATTATGCTTTATCTGCTTGCTTGTGTTCATTTTAATTGGCGACACTCCATAAAATGGCAAATGCGTTTATTACATATCGTGCATTTTGTCGGACGTTGGTCAATGCTTGATTTATTTGTTCTTGCATTAATGATGTCGCTTGTTACACGCGGACAAATTATTAATTTTACTGTAGGCCCGGCGGCTTTTTATTTTGGTGCAGCCGTTTTTTTAACTATGATTTCAACCTCACAATTCGATAGTCGATTTATTTGGAAAATTTATGACCGAAAAACAACAAACGAATAAAGAAGCCTCAAACTCGCTTTCAAACATTGATTCGCAATACAAAGCCGTTAAAGCGGTTTTACGTAAAAATAGAAAAGTATCGCCATTTTGGCTCTTGCCCTTTATTGCTCTTTGTATCGGAGCAATTTTATTTTTTCAAATCGTGGAAGAACAAGGCAAGAGTATAAAAATCACCTTCACTAACGGTGCCGGTTTAGTTGCGGATAAAACGCCAATTCGCTATCAAGGTTTACAAATCGGTGTGGTGAAGAAAGTGAATTTTACCGACAATATGCAAAAAGTGGAGGTGATTGCGAATATTTATCCGGAAGCAACCGGCGTTCTACGTGAAAATACAAAATTTTGGGTGGTACAACCAAGCGTTTCCCTTGCCGGTATTTCAGGATTAGACTCCCTTGTTTCCGGAAACTATATTACGCTACAACCGGGTGACGGCGATAGTGAAGATACCTTTATTGCACAAGAAAAAGGGCCTATTGCACAAGTTACCCCCGGCGATCTACTTATTCATTTAACCTCTGATGATCTAGGTTCAATTTCTATCGGCGCATCGGTTTATTTTAAAAAATTACCGGTGGGTAAAATTTATGATTATCGAATCAATGAAAACAACAAAGTAGAAATTGATGTAGTTGTTGATAAAGAATATGCCCATTTTGTGAAAAAAGATTCACGTTTTTGGAACATTAGCGGTGTAACGGCCAATATTAGCCCTGCCGGTTTAAATTTTAGTATGGAAAGCATTAATGCGATTGTGCAAGGCGCGATTTCCTTTGATTCCCCTGTAAATAGCCCGAAAGCGGAAGAAAACACCACCTATACGCTTTATGCCAACTTACAGGCGGCGAAACGCGGTATTGAAGTTGACGTTACCATTCCAACTTTAAGCGGGTTAGAAGCCGAGCAGACGGGTGTGTACTATCAGGATCATAAAATCGGCATTCTTTCCTCTCTTACTACGGTGGAAAACAATGAAGATACACTGAAAGGCACATTATTAATCGATCCTAATCAAGCCAATTTATTAAAAACCAATTCACATATTATTTTACGTAATAGAAAGCCAAATCTTGGTGATTTAACAAACCCACAACGTTTTTTCCGCGGCGACTATTTAGAAATTATTCCCGGTGATGGCCAAGAAAAACGACAATTTAACGTTATTAAAGAAAATGAATTGCTGTTAAAAGAACCGAATACACTTGTGGTGAAACTTACCGCACCGGAAAGCTACGGCGTGTCCGAAGGGCAAAATGTGTATTACAACAATATCGCTATCGGTGAAATTGTTAAACAAAAAATTGATGTAGATGGTGTGGAATATGAAATTGCGATTGCGGCGGCATATCGTAATTTAATAAATCCTAACACCCTTTTCGTGGCGGCATCAAACTTTGATGTCAGTCTCGGCGTGGACGGAATTCGCTTTGAATCCGCCCATCCGGAAAAATGGTTGCAGGGTGGAATTCGAATTATTGCAAAAAAAGGCTTGGGACAAGCGCTTAATAGTTATCCGCTTTATAAAGATGTACGAAATGCAGAATCCGGTATTACAGGCAAACTGGTTGAACCGAGTATCACCTTAAAAACACCAACTTTGCCAAGCATCGATAAAGGCTCTATCGTGCTTTATCGACAATATGAAGTGGGAAAAATCACAAACATTCAGCCACAAACCAACCATTTTAATGTGGATGTTTATATTTATCCGCCTTACAAGCATTTACTAACAGACAAAAGCCTATTCTGGGTAGAAAGCGCCGCACAAATAGACATTACGCCAAAAGGGATTAGCATTCAAGCAACCCCGATTGCCCGTTCATTAAAAGGTGCGATTAGTTTTGATAATAGCGGAACAGGAAAAAACAAAACCCTTTATCCGAACGAGTTACGAGCAAAATCAGCCGGACAATCGCTCACCCTTATCACTGATGATGCAGGCAATCTTAGCAAAGGAATGAATTTACGCTATCTAGGCTTATCCATTGGTGAAATTGAAAGTATTACGCTGGATTCAAAATCACATAAAATCATCGCTAAAGCACTCATCAACCCTACTTATATGGGGATGATTGCAAAAGAAGGCTCAACATTTAAGATTATTTCACCGCAAATTTCAGCCGGTGCAATAGAAAACTTAGATAGCCTTTTACAGCCTTATATTGATGTCGAGATAGGAAAAGGAAAAGCTCAAACGCAATTTAACCTCACACAAACATCGGCAAGCCGCAGTAAATACAACAACGGCATACCTTTTATTCTTGAAACAAACGATGCGCTGAACCTTACCGAAGGTTCACCGGTACTTTACCGTGGCGTTGAAGTCGGGACGATTCGAAAATTCGACCTAAACAAATTAGGCGATCGCGTGCTAATTCATATTGTCATTATGCCGAAATACCAACATCTCGTACGTAAAAATTCCGAGTTTTGGATATCATCGGGCTATGATTTCAGTTTAGGCTGGAAAGGTGCGGAATTTAATACCGGTAGTGTGCAACAATTGCTAAAAGGCGGGATTTCATTCTCAACGCCATCAAGTAATATTGTTCAACCACAAGCTTCTGCAAACCAACGTTTCTTATTACAAATTAAACGTCCGGCAGAATCACCGATATGGAATAGCGGCGCATTGCCTTCTTCAAATCCATAAGGATTTCTGACCGCACTTTAATCAGCGTCAAAATTTAAGAGGATAAATAAACTTAAAGTTTGAGTCCGATAAATTCGGCTCAAACTTTTCCCTTTAGTTTCAATCAAAAAACCACACATAATTTTGATGATTTTTATAAGCTTTAGTGTTAATCTACCGTCCTTTTTTTCTGCGTAAAAATAGAAAAAACGTCATTTGTCAAATATAGGCGCTCGAGAGATTAGATGACGCACACTTTTACATTATTATGTAGCAATTGTTGCACATTCAAAAAGGGAGGTTCAATGCCGGGCAACAAGTTGCACCACCCTGCTTTTCACCTTGTGCAACAACTACATAATGGTTCACTTTTACGCGAATATGACCATTAACAAATAGAGAGAAAATAATGAAAAAAACAGCTATTTTTCTGACCGCACTTTTACTGGTCGGTTGTACGGTTTCCAACGGAACGTCCACCAACTCACGCAAACCTTTTAATATCAACGGTTATGAAAAACGTTTAAATATCGCCGCTTGTAATGATATAGACGATTGGTATTTAGACGGTTTCGGTGTCGGGCAAAAACACGCTGCCTACAAACAAAAAATCTTAGCCCAACGAATCGCTTATTGTGGAGAAACCAACAAAGCTGCGATTCAGGCGTGGGAAGACGGCTTTAAAAAAGGCACGGTAACAACGGTCAAAAAAACCAAACGAACCGCCCCAAAAAACCGTAAGCGCAAGCGTTAGTGATCTAAACATAAAAGCTCAAACCAATTTTGATTTGAGCTTTTATGTTTATCAATACAACTTCTCACTCTTTCTGAATATCCACCTCAAACTCTCCCCAAATAGGAGAATGATCGGAAGAAGTTACTCTTTCTGTTTTTGATGAAAGTATTTTCATCCCTCGTACAAAGATATAATCAAGCGGATTTCCTAAGAAGCGCACACGTTCGTCTTGCGAAAAAGAAACCTCATTTAAACCGAATTCTTGGATAAATTCATTTAAGATTGCTTTCCGCTCTTTATTCCAAGCATTAAAATCACCCGCCAAAATGACCGCACTTTTAGGATTATCAAGCAATGAGAAAATCTTTTTTAACTGTGAGCGATAAGCTTCCGGTTGCCATTCAAAATTAATCAAATGGACATTCACCACCCATAATTCACCACCATTTTTAAGCGAATATCGTGCTGCATTTGCCACTTTGGGAATATGAATCCAAGGTTCAGGCTGTGAAATGCCGCAATAGCGTTTAGGAATCGCTTTTGAAAATGTTTTCACGCCATAGGGTATTCCCTGATAAGCAAAGCTTGAAACAAAAAGTGCGGTTGAAAATGAAGGTAAATTTTGCTGTGGAGTCGCTTCTTGTAACAGAACAAAATCCTGATTTTGTGCAAAACTTGCTAAATCTTGCTGCCATCCTCTATCCGCACCTTTATGTATGTTCCAACTTAACAAGCGAATATGTGTTTTTTCTAAAGGTTGATTTTGCTCCGCATTGGTAAAACACGATATATTTATCTGATTGAAATGCTTTTGCGGGGTGCTTTCCAGCATAATTTGAAGAGATTCGAAAATATGAACCTCACTAACTCTATAAATTCCAACTGCAATACCCACTAAGAGTAAAAATGCAAAAATTTTATTAATCTTTTTCATTATTTTATTTCTCCCAAAGCAATCTTTATAAATAATAACAGTTTACTTATACTAGGCAACCGCCGAATTTTCGTCAGATAATCCTTTATTTAGGAATAATATATGAACATTTACACATATCTCTGTTTTCTCACTGCCATCGCGATTTTAATCAGTTTTGTCACCAGAAAGATAAATGACAACGTTCAGTATACGATTGCCATTACTGCAACATCAATGGTCGGCTCGCTAATATTGGTCTTATTAGGCTATTTGAATTGGTTTAATTTGGACGATATTGCAACTAAAGTGATTGAGCGAATTGATTTTAAAGAGTTTTTACTTAACGGTATCTTAGGTTTTTTATTATTTGCCGGCGCCTTGGGGATTAAATTACCGGTGCTAAAAAATCAAAAATGGGAAATTACCACTTTTGCTCTCTTTTCCACCTTTGCCTCAACCTTTTTTATCGGCTTTTTATTCTACGGCGTAGCACAACTATTCGGCTGGCATGTTGATTTAATCTATTGTATTTTATTCGGCGCGTTGATCTCACCTGATGACCCCATCGCCGTACTTGCCATTATAAAAAACTTGAAAGCACCGAAACGTTTATCGATGCAGGTGGAAGGAGAATCTTTATTTAATGATGGTATCGGCTTAGTCATTTTCACCACCGTTTTTGCCGTTGCATTTGGCGGGCAAGAACCAACAGCCGGTGGCATATTACATCTTTTCTTTAAAGAAGCACTAGGCGGTATCGTATTCGGCTTTGTCATCGGTTTAATTGCACATTATTTGATTTCCGCCACTGATGATGGCTCGTTGGAAATTTTGTTAACTTTAACCATTCCTACAGCGGGTTTTATGCTGGCAAATCTGCTCCATGTTTCCGGCGCACTTGCGATGGTGGTCTCCGGCATCTTAATCGGTAACTGGACACGTTATACCGGCTTTTCAAAACAAAGCCAACGCTACTTCGATCATTTTTGGGAAATGATCGACCACTTTCTTAACTCTTTATTATTTATCCTAATCGGTTTGGCGATTTTACTTATTCACGTTTCATGGCAAGGATTAATTTTAATTATTCTGGCTATTCCTATTTGCTTGGTTTGTCGTTATGCCAGCGTATGGCTACCATTCCAAATAATGAAACGCTACCGTAAATATAACCCTTACACCTTGCAGGTTCTCACATGGGGAGCTTTACGTGGGGGGCTTGCCCTTGCTATGGCACTTTCTATTCCGATGGGAAAATTCTATATTGAGGGATTAAATATGGATATTCGTGATCTCATTTTAGGGATGACATACGCTGTGGTTACCTTTTCTATCCTTATCCAAGGTACAACCATTGAAAGTATGATCCGCAAATCCAAAGAAGTGATTATGCGTGAGCGTGGTTATAATGGAGTAGGATTAGCAAAGGATCAGCGTAAAGAATAAATCATAAAAAAAGCCAACAATTTCGTTGGCTTTTTGGTTTAAGTAGAGGATGATGCTTATGTCAGCTACTACTTTATTCTTGATATAACAGTGCCGGCCCTTGATTTTCCGAACCGTTTAACATACCGAAACTGGTTACTCCATCAACAACGACTTCCACCCGTCGGTTTGGCGCTAAACAATCTCTAAGCGCTTGTCCGGAACCTTGACAAATCTTAACTTGCTGCGCTTTCCCATAACCTTTCGCTAAAATCGGACCTCTCACACCACTGCTTTCCAAACGTTTTTTTACTTCTTCCGCCCGCTTTTGCGATAAATTCAAATTATAGACATCTGAACCCAGTCGGTCGGTAAAACCACTTACCTTAATCTCTTTGATCTCGGTTTCTTTCCCATTGAGTTGCTCTGCTAACAGATCAATAGTACTCTTTCCTTGCTCTGTTAGTATCGCCTTGTCAAATTCAAACAAAGATTCGCCACTTAAGCTAATCGCTGATTTGCTACCGCAACCGCTAGGATTCCATAGAAAAGTTTGTGCATTCATTTGTTTATCAAATAAGATTTTGTATTGACATACTTTATGAACACCATCTTCTCGATAATTAAACACATAATTCCATTCACGCACGCCCCACAATCCTTCGGAAAAATGCGGACGACCAAGCAAATTGTAAAGCTGATCTTTATTCATTCCGGCTTCAACCATACGTAAATTTTGCCAGTTAGGCCAAGAACCGAACTGATCGCCATCGTGATTAAAACTTGAATTTTCAATCTTAGGCCAAACGATTTTTTCCGCTTTACCTTGAGCCGTTACTTTGCTTAAATTACCACAAGCAGTTAAACCAACTAACGAAGAAAACAAAAATAATACGGATAACTTTTTCATCATTTTTCCTTGTTGCTTACCATTCATAACCGGCTCCCGAACCAATAATAGTATTACCTCTCGTATCAATACTTCCCGATAATGAAATAGTCCAGTGACCATTATCCGATGCGGTGGAGAATTTCAATGCAGTTGCTGATTCACCACGATAAGTCGCAGCACCGATAGCCAACATTGATTTACCGTTACGTCTCACTTGTGGAGTAGAAGCAATAGCAGCACTACCTGCAATTCCCGCTCGAGCATAACGATCGTTTTGATGAACTTTACTCTCTAATTTTTTCACCATATTAGTATTATTACTGTTCATCGCTTTTAACTGCGCAACATTCACTGCATCCGTATCATTTACGCCAGGAGCAACATTAGTTACCCTTTGGTTATTCGCATTAATACCATTTCCATTAATATAGGTTTTATTACCAACCTTATATTCATTTGAACTGATACTATTCACACTAAGATCATCTGCAGTTGCAACATTATAGATATTTTGCCCATTCGCCCCTGTTGATCTCATCACTTTGATATTTTTACCGGCCGTCACTTCTTCTTGAGAAGCTAAAAGTGCCTCATGGATAGTATTTTTGCCGGTATTACCCAAATTACTTGTGACAATTTGACCATTTTGGAGTGACGTAGCACCACCGAATGCTTTTGCCGTACTAGCTGCAATATTATGAAGTTGGGCACCGTTGACACCATCGGTCGAAGTACTTGAAATATCACCGGCAGCCACATTAGTGACCTTATTTCCGCCATTATTCAGTCCGGTTTTTGATAATACGGTATTACCTGCCGTTACGGAATTCACATTAAGATCGTCTGTAGTTGCAACTTCATAAACAGACTGCCCGTTCGTACCTACTGAGTGAGTAATTTTAATATTTTTGCCTTCCTTCACTTCCGTTTTGGCTGCACTCACATTTTTATTAATCTCATTTTTCACTCGGTAAAGTTGAGAACCGTTCACCGCATCTTTCGATGTTTCACTGACCTTACCGTCCGCTACATTAGTGATTTTCTGATTATTGGCATTAATACCATCTTTATTAATATAAGTTTTATCACCAACCTTATATTCATTTGAAATCACAGAGTTCACCTTCAAATCCTCCACCACGGACAAATGATAATTTTTCGTTCCATCTTTATTATCCGTTGTCTTTAACTTAAGGTTTTTTCCTACTGTTACGGTACTTTGGGTATTTTTATTGCTCTCTTTGATAGACTTAATCGCATCGTGAATATTATCTTTCCCCGTATCACCGATATTTGTCATAGATAATGTACCGTTATCGGCAATCGCCACATTACCACCCAATATATTTTTGGTACTTTGAACTACATTATCAACAACCCGATTAGTCGCATATAGCTGACTACCGTTAACGGCATCCGTAGAATCTTTCGTAATACGCCCTGCTGAAACATTTTGAATTTGGCGGGTGTGTTTTCCGGCGATACCAACAGAGACAGAACCAACTGATGTTTTACCTGCAAAATGACCATAAATTAAATTACCCACAGTTGCGCTCTTAGTATCAACCGCCTCATCGGTTTCTGACAACGCACCTAATGCAACAGAATTTTCATGTGTTGCTTTAGCATGAGCGCCTAGTGCAACAGAATTTTCACCGGAAGCATCTGTCATTCGCCCAATTGCAATTGAATGTTTACCGCTCGCACGGGTTCTACTACCGATACTCACAGTATTTTTATTTGAAGCCGATGCATTACTACCAATGGAAAGGGATGTGTTACCGGAAACATTATTATTACTACCAATAGCTAACGAATTATCAACCGAAACTTTATTTTTTACCCCAACGGCAACAGAGTTAGCCTTTTCGACATTATTTTCATGTCCTACCGCAGTGCTTTGCGAACCAAACACTTTATTTCCGGAACCAAAAATGTTACTTGAATTAATCGATGTACAAGGACTACAATCATTCACTTCACCAAGATTATTATTCACACCGAAAGCGGAAGATTGATTGCCGTTAACACGGTTATTATCGCCAAAAGCCTGAGCTTGTTCCCCTTTTGCAGTATTTCCATCGCCAAAGGCGTTCGCATCTTTTCCATCAACTTCATTCTGATTACCGACAGCAGATGAAGAACCTTTTTTAGATTTAATCACATTATCCTGACCTGCTGCAAAATTGCCCGGTCCATCGACTAGAGTTTTTTCAGCGGAATTTTTGAAGTGTCCATTCCCGATATCATCAGTAGGATTCACTATAAAAGGAGATTGAGGGGTTTCCACGGCTTGAACGGAACTTAATGATAGGGCGGGGAAACAAAGAAATAATAGATGACGTTTATATTGAGAAAAATTGTTAATTAACATAGATTACACACTTTTATTAAATGAGTAAAAGCAACCTTTTACTCCACAAATAAAAAGTTACTTTACACCTTTATTGTTATAATACTCACAGTAGAAAACACACTACTTGATCGACTCCGAAATTCTTCTTAACTGCTTGAAGAAAATCCCTAAAGTAGTTACTCAAGAATAAATAAACATCTAGTGAAGCAAAAACGCATAGAGAACACAAAATATGCGTTATATTGCAAACCGCTCACAATTACGCATCAACAGCCTAAATAATGAGAAAAAAACAGATAGGCATTCTTTTAATTTCTCTACATCATATGCTATGCTTGCCACTTATCGAAAAAATGCTTGATTTACCCTGTGAGTAACTGAAAGGAACTATATATCAATTTCAAAAGGAACTCAATAGTTCCTTTCAAAAAATTTAATTATTTTTGTATTAATCTTTGATTCAAACAAATCTTTAAATTCTCACGAATATAAAAAACAAATAGAGTTCCTTATTAAAGAATTTATGAAGAACTTTAAGGAATGGTTTTCTATAAAAGAACTAGTAGACAAGAACTTACCGAATCTCCCCTCCTCCGATAAAGGTATCGTAAAAAAAGCCAATAGAGAGGGATGGAAGAAACGACAAAGAGTCGGTGTAAAAGGTCGGACATTTGAATATTATATCGGCGATATGCCCGGAGAGGTACAACAAGCTTTGGGCGTAAATTTGCCGAATAAACCCCAAACGGGGATTTCAATTTTAGAGCCAACAGGAGAATCTATCGAACAATACATTGAATCTATCAAACAAGAACTGGATTCAATCAAAGCACTTTGGTATAACCGAATCTCATCGGTATCAAAACAAGCGATTAGTGAAGAGGAATTTGAACTGATTAAAAACTACCGTGAATGCAAAAGTGAAACGCAATCTGCCATAAAAATCTTAGCAGAAACAATGGCATTAAAAAAATAATGTCTATATTTAAGATTCGATAAAACCACGCCCCTAAAAGATAATTGCCTAAATATCGGCGGAAAAAATGAATATTATCGATAAAAAAGTGCGGTCAAAACGACCGCACTTTACTCTCTATAAATTAATATTTCTTTTCGTCTCCGGATTGATATAGGCGATTTTTATACAAATAGCTCCCCAATAAAGCATAAGCCAAGGCTTCTTTTTTCATTGCTTCAGGTACTTCTTTTTCTGTTAGGGTTTCCGTTGTTTTATTATAAAAATAGCCTTGTGCCGCCTTATTTGGAATTTGGATTACAACATCGTTGTTTCCTTTCATTAAGGCTTGGGTTTGATCAAATTGCATAATTGCGCGATCAGGTTTGACATCTTGTGTCAGATCAAACCCTATCATCGGGTAATTTCCGCTCACACCGGCTAAAGACAGTAAGGTGGTAGGAATATCAATTTGGCTTACCAGACGTTCATCACGGCGTGGTTCAATACCATTTCCCAAAATCAATGCAGGGATGTGGAAATGTTTAATCGGCATTAATGATGCGCCGGCAACCCGTGAATCGTGATCAGCAATAATTAAGAAAAGGGTATCATTCCAATAGTTTGATTTTTTCGCCAAATCAAAAAAATGTCCGATGGCATAATCTGCATATTTTGAACTATTATTCCGAGTGGCTTTAGGCTGTTCATAAAGCTCAATTTTACCGTCCGGAAATTCGAAAGGATCGTGATTGCTTGAGCTAAATACAAGGCTAAAAAACGATTTTCCTTCATTTTGTAAATTTGTGAACGTTTCGTGTGCTTTGTCGAACAAATCCTCATCACTTACCCCCCAAGTTGCCGTGAATTTTGGATTGCGATAATCTTGTTGATCAATAATGGTTTTAAAACCGTTGCCATAAAAAAAACCTGCCATATTGTCAAAATGTTTTTCGCCGCCATAAATAAAGGAAGTATCATAGCCTTGTTTACTCAATATTTCCGCCAGCGTAAAAAAGCTATTTTGTGCGTTATTGAGCTTCACCACCGCACGTGCCGGTGTTGGCGTAAAACCTGTGGTTACGGCTTCAATACCCCGTACCGAACGTGTGCCGGTTGCATAAAGATTTTCAAATAACCACCCTTCTTGCGCCAATTTATCAATATTCGGTGAAAGCGGTTTTCCACCCAAAGTGCCGATAAACTGTGCACCAAGACTCTCCTGTAACAAAATGACGATATTTTTCGGCTTACCTTGATAAGTCGCCGTATTTTTTGTGAGCGTCGGAAATTTATCGGAAATATAATCACTATCCGGTCTACCCCGCACCGCTTTTACGATACGTAACATTTCATCGGTATCCATTTTTCCATATAGTTCCGAGGATTTCTCTTCATCTTTAAATTGCTGAGCCGCATAAATCACTGAATAGCCGGAATTTAGAACAAGAGAATTGATCAAAGCATCGGAGGAAAATGCGACCATTGCAGGATTAATTCCACGGTGCTGAAAAGTGGAACGGGCCCCAATAAAACTTATCGCAATAATGAACAACGCAACAACGGAACGTAATTTCCAACTCATCGTACGCAAATTCCTCACCGCCCAACCGGAAAGTTTCCAATAAACCATTACTGCCGAAACGGTAAAAATAAGGCTAAAAATGACCGCACTTAAATGCCCGTTAACAAGCATAGAAAAGACTTCTTTCGGATAAATTAAATATTCAATAAATAACCGATTCGGTCGATAATCATAGGTTTCAATAAATGCCGGCGTGGCAATTTCCATAAAAAGAATGAATACGCTACCGGCAGTTAACCAAATACGTAAAATTTTCTTCCAAAGGGAGGAGGTATGAAATAATGCGGTGAAAAGTGCAGGTATGCCGAACAAATAGCATAATGCAACAATATCAATTCGGATACCCTGTAAAAATAATTCCCCCCAGCCATTAACGGCGGAAACACGTTCTGCTTGCCATAAAGATAAACCTAAGCGTGATAAAGAAAAAATAAAAAGATTGAGCAGGACAAAAATAAAGATGGGAAATAAAGGAAAACGGCTGTTTTTCATAAATGACCTTTTTAATAGTTTTTTAATAGAGATATTTTGAACTTATGTAACGATTAATGAAGACGAGATAACCGTTGTTCTACAACATTTTTAAGGCTATCCGATATTTTATTTGAGCTTAAAATCTCTTGATAAATCAATATCGCAAGGTGTTTATTCGGCGAGGTTCCAATACCTTCCTCATAGTAAATACCTAAACGTAACTTTGCGTTGGGATTTTCTAAATCGGCGGCTTTTTTCACCCATTCAAAAGATTTCGGCGCATCTTTTTGCGCTAAATAAATATCCGCTAACATCATCATCGCATCTAAATCTTTTGCTCTCGCTGTGGTTTTAAATAGTTTAATGGCTTGTGGAATATCTTTTTTTACATAACTGCCGTTGTAATACATCACGGCTAAATTATTAATCGCACGAATGTTGCCCCGTTCAGCCGCCTCACTAAACCACCAATAAGCTTTTTCTTTATCTTGCGGCACACCGCGACCGAGGTTATACATCATTCCCAAATTTCCCTGAGCCTGTATATTTCCTTCTAACGCAAGCGGTTGCATAATCTCAAAAACCGATTTCCAATCTTGTTTATTGGCAAACCCCTGTGCCATATCCAAACGCTGTTGATCTGTCAAATTCAAGGTATTCGGTGATTCTCCGGCATAACCGGGTCGGCTTAAAAAAACCAAAAGTGCGGTTAAAATCAGAAATATTTTTTTCATAAAAAATCCACTATAAAGTCTCGAATAAAAGAAAAATAAAGAAAACGGCTGTAATAACCAACTCGGTTAGACCTACTTGTTTTACGGAAAGTTTCTTACGAGGTAAAAAAACCGCACGAATCAGGCTTACAAAAAACGCAAGTGCCAAATAAAATTGCCCGATAAAGACGAAATACAACACCAATAAAGAATGAAAAATAATAGAAACCCATAAATATTTCGGATTTTTTCTCTCCCGCATCACCGATTTTACATAAAGTGTCGTACCGATAAAGAAAAGGCTCGGATAAATCGCAACCCACCAAATTTTGGCATCAAAGATACGGTCGGGAAAATAATAAGATCCCATTCCGGCAAGGGCAAAAATCGCAATACCGGCAAAATCATTTAATAAATTTCGTTCATCTTTTTGCTTGGTGAAATAAATAGTGACAAAAACAAAAGGCAACATTGCCACCATAAAATACAAAACTTGCCAATTGTAAAATAAAGCGGGCACGGCAAAAATTAAAGTTATAGCGGCATAAATCATCGTCCATTTTCTATATTCCGCCCCATTTTTACCTTTAAACAAATTCAAGAAAGGATATGTCATCAAATAAAGGGAAAACCACGCAGCCAATAAAAAAGTATGTTCCCACACAGGCTGTGCAAGTAACATTCCGTAAATAAAAGGCAATAATGCCATCACCATAGCGCCATGTTGATTGGAAATCAGCAATTTCATTTTTAATTTCATCTTTGCTTCTAAGTGAGAACAATTCTCGCTATTCTACCCTGACAAACTTGAATTTACAAAGATTCAGCCCCGTTTTAAAATAGAAAAAATTCGGCATTATGTATCAGTTGCACAAAACAGAGTAGGGTGTGTTAGCCAAAGGCGTAACGCACCGTTAAACCCGAGTTTGGTGCGTTACGGCAAGCCTAACGCACCCTACATTTGAATTAAAAACAGCCTTTTATGCAAGTGATGCATAACACCGAAAAAATTCAATTTGAAAGGAGTTATTATGTCTATTCAACGCATTCAGCCAAGCCAACGTTTTTGTGAAGTATCTATCCATAATGGTGTAGCCTACTTTGCCGGACAAGTACCGGATACCACTCTCGAAAAAAATGCCTATGAACAAACAAAAGAAGTATTAGCATTGATTGATAAATTATTAGCAGAGATCGGATCACACAAAAGTAATATTTTGAATGCACAAATTTTTCTTGCGGATATGCAAGATTATACCTTGCTAAACCAAGCCTGGGATGAATGGGTCGATAGTGAAAACCCACCGAGCCGAGCGACTGTCGAAGCCAAATTAGCCGTACCGGAATGGAAGGTAGAAATCGTGATCACTGCCGCCGTATAAATGTTAAATTTGTGATCCTCCGCAAAGAAATTTTGTTTCATTTCCTTTACAATTCAGTCTTCTAACAAACACAATAAGGAGTAAATTATGCAAATTTGGGCAACTGAAATGTGGCTGGCTGCCGGTATTGGTTTAGTCGTTGGCGTGATTCTTGGTTACTTAATTTTACGTTTCACCAAAGGTTCTGTGAAACAGCAAGTACAAAAAGAAAGCGAGCTCAAAGCAGTAAAAGCACAACTTGAAGCTCAAAACGAGCAACTCGAAAAACATTTTTCCGAAAGCGCGGAATTATTTAAAACCCTTATCGGCGATTATCAAAAACTCTATCGTCACTATGCAAATTCTTCCGACACTTTGCTTGGTAAAAACCCAAAAGGTTTATTCACCCAACAACTGATTACAGCTGCGGATAAACCGAATGAAGAAGCACCGAAAGATTATTCGGAAGGCTCTTCGGGATTATTAAAGACAGATAAAGAAAATCATTAAATCTTTTCAAAGTGCGGTCAGAAAAAACAATTTCAATTCTGACCGCACTTTTTTAATCTTTTTATAATACGCTCTTGTTTTTCTTGAACATTCGCCCCATTTTTTTGTCTCATGAAACGCTCATTTAGCAAGATATTTTTTACTTGGAGATTTTATGAAAAAAAGACATTTTATATTAAGTAGTATTGCGTTAGGTTTAAGTGTTTTAGGCACCTCTATCAGTACACAGGCAAGTCTGCCGAGTTTTATCACCGAGCAAAACAGCCTAGCACCAATGCTTGAAAAAGTGCAGCCGGCAGTAGTAACCATTTCTGTGGAAGGCAAAGCAAAAACAAGCAACCGTTCTCCAATATATGATGATATTCCGGAGGAATTTAAATTCTTCTTTGGAGATCAATTCGCAGAACAATTTGGCAAACGGGGCGGATCACGTAATTTCCGCGGACTAGGTTCCGGTGTCATCATTAATGCCGATAAAGGTTATGTATTGACCAATAACCACGTTATTAATGATGCGGATAAAATTAATGTAACCTTACAAGACGGGCGCGAATTTAAAGCGAAGTTAATCGGCAAAGACGAACAATCCGATATTGCATTGGTTCAAATAGAAAAACCGTCAAATTTGACCGCACTTAAATTTGCAGACTCCGACAAATTACGAGTGGGAGATTTTACCGTAGCAATAGGAAACCCATTCGGTTTAGGACAAACCGTTACCTCAGGGATCGTTTCGGCTTTAGGACGTTCAACCGGTTCTGACAGCGGTGCTTATGAAAATTATATTCAAACGGATGCGGCGGTAAACCGAGGCAACTCAGGGGGAGCTTTAGTCAATTTAAACGGTGAGTTAATCGGGATTAATACCGCGATTATTTCTCCAAGCGGTGGTAATGCAGGAATCGCTTTTGCCATTCCAAGTAATCAAGCAAATAACATTGTTCAACAAATTTTAGAATTTGGTGAGGTTCGTCGAGGTTTACTGGGAATTAAAGGCGGTGAATTAAATGCCGATTTGGCAAAAGTATTCAACGTGAATGCCCAACAAGGTGCTTTTGTGAGCGAAGTGTTACCGAATTCCGCCGCAGAAAAAGCCGGAATCAAAGCCGGTGACGTTATCACCGCAATGAATGGACAAAAAATCTCAAGCTTTGCGGAAATGCGCGCTAAAATCGCCACTTCCGGTGCCGGTAAAGAAATTGAATTAACTTATTTGCGGGATGGCAAATCACAAAATGTGAAAGTTAAATTACAAGCGGATGACGGTAAAGGACAACATAGCGGTAACATTGAATTACAAGCCTTAGATGGAGCAGAATTAAGCAACTACAATGCCAAAGGCATAAAAGGAATTGAGATAACGAAAATTCAGCCTAACTCGCTTGCTGCACAACGGGGTTTGAAAGTCGGTGACATTATTATTGGAATGAACCGTCAAATGGTGGAATCAACGCAAGATTTACGTAAAGCGCTTGAAGAAAAACCTTCGGCAGTCGCATTAAATATTTTGCGTGGCAATAGCAATTTCTATTTGTTGGTACAATAAAAGAAAAAGTGTGTCCTTTGTAGGGTGCGTTAGCCATAAGGCGTAACGCACCGTAAAATACCAATGAATTGTGGTGCGTTACGGCTTCGCCTAACACACCCTACCGCGCCGGTACAATAAGCTAAAAAGTGCGGTTAGTTTTAACCTTGTTTTTAAACAAACGGTGTTTCATCAAAAATGAGACGCCGTTTTTTCATGGGAAAAACTAGGGAAAAACCCTCTCTTATGCTACAATTCAGGCAATTTTTTTGATCGAAAAAGGAATACCCATGACGGATTCAATCCATTCCTCTATTACCCCTGTCAATATTGAAGAAGAACTGAAATCTTCTTATCTCGACTATGCGATGTCGGTCATTGTCGGGCGTGCCTTACCTGACGTTCGTGACGGTTTAAAACCGGTACACCGTCGCGTCTTATTCTCGATGGATCGCGAAGGCAACACAGCGAATAAAAAATATGTAAAGTCGGCCCGTGTGGTGGGTGATGTAATCGGTAAATACCACCCTCACGGCGATTCTGCCGTATATGCAACCATTGTACGTATGGCGCAACCTTTCTCCCTTCGTTATATGTTAGTGGATGGTCAAGGTAATTTCGGTTCGATTGACGGCGATGCGCCGGCGGCAATGCGTTATACCGAAGTACGTATGCAAAAAATTACGCAAGCCTTACTCACCGATTTAGATAAAGAAACTGTAAATTTCTCACCAAACTATGACGGCGAATTGATGATTCCGGATGTTTTGCCAACCAGAATTCCCGCCCTTCTTGCAAACGGTTCTTCCGGTATTGCGGTAGGTATGGCGACCAATATTCCGCCGCACAACTTAAATGAAGTGTTAAACGGCTGTTTGGCTTATATTGATAACAATGAAATCACGATCGATGAATTAATGCAGCATATTCCGGGTCCGGATTTCCCAACCGCCGCATTGATTAATGGTCGTAAAGGGATTGAAGACGCCTATCGCACCGGTTGTGGTAAAATCTATGTTCGTGCCCGTGCAGCGGTTGAAACCAATGAAAAAGGTCGTGAGCAAATCATCGTATCCGAATTGCCTTATCAAGTGAATAAGGCGAAACTGGTAGAAAAAATTGCCGAGCTTATTCGTGAGAAGAAAATCGAGGGTATCAGCAATATCACCGATCTTTCCAACAAAGAAGGGATTCGTGTTGAAATTGATATCAAACGGGATGCCGTAGGTGAAGTGGTGCTAAACCACTTGTACTCACTGACACAAATGCAAGTTACTTTCGGTATCAATATGGTGGCATTGGATCATGGTCAGCCACGCTTGTTCAACCTGAAAGAAATCATTGAATCCTTTGTACTTCACCGCCGTGAAGTGGTAACCCGCCGTTCGATTTTTGAATTACGCAAAGCACGCGAACGCACCCATATTTTAGAAGGTTTAGCGGTTGCACGTTCTAATATTGATGAAATGATCGGTATTATTCGTCATTCTAAAAACCGTGAAGAGGCAGCAGCAGCCCTTAGCTCCCGTTCTTGGACGTTACATAGCGATATTATTAATTTACTTGATATTAATGCCCGTCCTGATGATCTTGAAGAACATTTAGGCATTCAAGGCGAACAATATTATTTATCTCCCGCACAGGTTAATGCGATTTTAGAACTTCGTTTGCACCGTTTAACCGGTATTGCATTTGAAGAAGTGGTAAAAGAATATCAGGAATTATTGGTAAAAATTGCCGATCTTCTTCATATTCTCAATAGTGCGGAACGATTAATGGAAGTGATTCGTGAAGAATTGGAAGAGGTGAAAGCACAATTCGGTGATGAGCGTTTAACCGAAATCACCACAGCTTCCGGCGATATTGATTTAGAAGATCTCATTGCGCAAGAAGATGTTGTTGTAACCCTTTCTCACGAGGGATATGTGAAATATCAGCCGCTTACCGATTATGAAGCGCAACGCCGAGGCGGTAAGGGTAAATCGGCAACAAAAATGAAAGAAGAAGATTTCATTGAAAAATTATTAGTCGCCAATACACATGATACGATTCTCTGCTTCTCAAGTCGCGGGCGTTTATATTGGTTGAAAGTGTATCAGCTTCCGCAAGCAGGCCGTGGCGCACGTGGTCGCCCGATTGTGAATATTCTTCCGTTGCAAGAAAACGAACGTATTACGGCGATCTTACCGGTATCCGCTTATGAAGAAGATAAATTTGTGGTGATGGCGACTGCCGGCGGTATCGTGAAAAAAATTGCACTCACCGAATTTAGCCGCCCACGTTCAAACGGTATTATCGCCTTGAACTTACGTGATGAAGACGAATTAATCGGCGTGGATATTACTAACGGTAACAATGAAATTATGTTGTTCTCTTCTCAAGGCCGTGTCGTACGTTTCGCTGAAAGTGCGGTGCGTGCAATGGGACGTTTGGCAACCGGTGTCCGCGGTATAAAACTTGCCTTAACAAATGAGTTGTCCGATGATGAAAGTGCGGTCGAAATTGAAGAAGTTTCTGATGAAAACTCGGAAGAAACCTTAGATCTCAATATTGATAAAGTGATTTCGTTAGTCATTCCAAAAGGGGAAGGGGCAATCTTAACCGCAACACAAAATGGTTACGGTAAACGTACACAATTATCAGAATATCCAACCAAATCACGTAATACTAAAGGTGTGATATCCATCAAAGTGAGCGAGCGTAACGGTAAAGTTGTTGCTGCAACCCAAGTGGAAGAAACCGATCAAATTATGTTGATTACCGATGCGGGTACACTGGTTCGCACACGTGTAAGTGAAATAGGGATTGTTGGTCGTAACACTCAAGGTGTTCGCCTAATCCGTACCGCAGAAGACGAACACGTGGTAAGCCTTGAACGTGTTTGCGATGTAGATGATGAAACATCAGATGATTTAAATGAGTAAAGGTAATTCTAAAACTCACTAAATTAACCTGCACCCTAAAATTGGATTAAATATTAACTGATAAGGGTGCAGTTTTTTTTATAGAAAGATATTCATTTACAAATTTAATTCATCATTTCAGAACAGAGTCTTTTTTCAAAATAATGACACAACCTAAAATCACCATTAAACCGCTGATTGCTTGTGCCAAATTAATAGTTTCTCCTAAACTGAAATATCCAACAATAGCGGTTGAAATCGGGATAACCAGTTGTAATGTATTAAAAACCAGTATGCCTTGTTTCTTCACAATATAAAATGCCATTAACATTCCCGTAAGCATTCCATACATTCCGGCTAAAACTAACCCGCCTAATAAAATATAACTAACATTATATAATTGACTAAATGAATTTGTATGTAATGAAAAACATAAAAATATCATACCTGATAAAATTGCTGTAAATGTACTAATTACTATCGTATTTAATTCTTTTGAAACATATTTAACAAGTAAATTTTGAATAGATTGAATAAAGATCGCAATACCAAGTAATAATGCTCCGTAGCCAAAACTATTTTCTCCAGATAAATTCTCGCCTGAAAAAACAAAATAAAGAGATCCCATAATCGCAATAATTGCCCCAAGATAAAATCGGATATTTTTAATTTTATTTCGTTCATCTTGGTAAAAAACGGCAGCCATAAAGATTGCTGACGGCATTGCTAAAATACCAAACACACTTCCGGCTACAGCAGATGTATATCTTAAACCTGTAATGAAAAAATACATATTACTTGTCATAAATACGGCTAACAATAAAAGCAATATAATTAATTTAGGTTTTTGAATAATTCCATATACTTCATTTCTAAACCGAATCGCACAGATAATTAAAAATAATATACCACCGGATAAAAACCTTACTGCATTATTATTAATTGTTTCAAAATGAAGGCTCATATATCTCATAATAGGAAAACCAATACCCATTAAAATAATATAAGAAATTCTTGCCAATAACTCGTGCTTCATATTTTTATTCTATATATCCGTTCGATCATCATTGCTATAGGCAGGTGATTATATATTATGATCCTAATGAACCAATAGAACTATTGAACAAATGTCAGCTATAAAAATCTGCGCCTTAATCGGTTAGTTATTAATCTAACTTTTTAAAGGCGGCAGATCAAACCAAGCACATTTTCTCTCAAAATACCGAGGCTATTGCTTGTTCCATTCCTCCCCAATCACTTCCGCTTGTTGAATCACAAACTCAATGGCTTCACGTTGCAGATCGGGTGGATATTTGTATTGTCTTAATAAGCGTTGGATAAAAATTCGCATTCTTGCCCGCACGGCATCTTTATATTGCCAATCAATCGTTACGGATCGGCGGATTAAATCGGTGAGTTCTTTGGCAAGTTGCACCAACACCACATCGCCCAATAAATTGACCGCACTTTCATTTTGAGCCAAAGCATCATAAAAGGCTAATTCCGTTTGACTTAAACCTAGCATTTCGCCCTGTGCCTGTTTTTGTTGGAAATCTTTGGCGAGCTGAACAAGTTCCTCTAAAATTTCAATTACCGACAATTGCTGATTATGATAGCGGTTCATCGCTTCTTTTAGCCGTTGTTCAAAAGTTTTTTGAGTGGCAAGATTGGCGATGCTACGTTCCCGAATTTCCGCTTTTAAGTATTTTTCCACCGCACTGAGCCATAAATTGGGGATTGCACTTTGTTTTACCGTGCTTAAAAATTCATCGGAAAGTAGGCTGATATTGGGGCGATCTTTATGCAATAAGTCAAACAAATCAACCACGCCATCGGAGGTAATCGCACGGTTAAGCCACTCGGTGAGTTTAAGCTGTTTATCACTCTTGCCTGTGGTGCTTTCTTTAGTCGTACTATTTTTCACAATCGTGGCTCGCACCGCATCATAAAACGCCAACTCGGCTTTATAAGGTTCGGTTTCAGGCAATGCCCCACACAAAGAAAGCCCTTTTTTCGCTAGCCGAACCGTCTCTAAAAACGCATTTTTGCGGGGTGTTTTGCCCTCCGGATTATGCTGATCGAGTGCCAAAATATGGTTTGCCGCCTGTAAAATGCCATTGAGCAACGCATTGGGATCGCTTAATTGCAAAATGCCAGAAATTTCGACCGCTCTTCCCTGCACAGGCGTGGCAAATTGCCCCCGAATAATGCTGATATGCTCTCGCAATTTGGCAAATACCGCTTCCACATCGTGCTTCACATCCGAGCCTTTACCGCCTGCGTTGGTATATTGGCGTTTCGCCTCTTTCAACTCTTCCGTCAGCCCAATATAATCCACAATCAAGCCGCCATTTTCACGGCTTTTATTATGAAACACCCGATTCACCCGAGCAATCGCCTGCATTAAATTATGCCCTTTCATCGGCTTGTCAATGTACATCGTATGACAGCACGGAGCGTCAAAGCCCGTCAGCCACATATCCCGCACAATCACAATTTTGAGCGGATCATCAGGATCTTTAAAACGGCGTTCGAGGGTTTTCTTATCTTGATTATGTCTCTGCCAACTCTGCTCATCATTTGCACTGCTGGTCATCACAATCTTAATCGCCCCTTGTGTAACCTCATCACTTGCCCAATCAGGACGTAAAGCGGTTATTTTTTCAAATAATTTGACCGCTATCGCCCGACTCATTGCCACAATCATCACCTTGCCGTCCACCACCGCAAGGCGTTGTTCAAAGTGATACACAAAATCTGCCGCTAAACGTTCCAAGCGTTGATCGTTGCCCACCAATTCCTCATAAATACGGAACTTGTACCCCTGCTCATTTTCATCGATCTGCTCCGCTTCTCGCACCACCTCGTCAAATTCGTGGCTTTCGCCTAAACTAATTTGGCGAGCCTCATAGAAAATCGGCACCGTTGCCCCATCAATCACCGCATCTTCAAAATCATAAATCGACACATAACGCCCAAACACCGCTTGCGTGTCTTTATCCTCCGCCTCAATCGGCGTGCCGGTAAAGCCAATAAAAGACGCATTCGGCAAGGCGTGGCGGAGATATTGAGCATAGCCCGTGCGATATTCCCCTTTGGCGTTAAGTTTTTGGCTAAATCCGTACTGGCTGCGGTGAGCCTCATCGGAAATCACGATGATATTTTCACGGATATTTAACACAGGGTGGCGATCCTCTCCGTCTAATAAGCCAAATTTCTGAATGGTGGTAAAAATCACCCCACCGGCTTCTCGGCTGTTTAACGCTTGGCGTAACGCCTCTCGCCCGTCTGCCTGCACAGGCGTTTGTTTCAACACCGCAAAGCCCGCACAAAAGGTTTGATAAAGCTGACCGTCTAAATCATTACGATCCGTCACCACCACAATAGTCGGATTTTTCAAAGCTTTTTGGGCTAATAATTTCCCTGCATAAAACAGCATTGAAAGGGATTTACCCGAGCCTTGCGTGTGCCACATCACACCAATTTTGCGATCGCCCTGCTCGCCACTTGCAATCAGCGTGCAATCAAGGGCTTCATTCACCCCATAATATTGATGATAAGCGGCAGATTTTTTGATAATTTTGCCCTTTTCATTGCTTTCAAACACAACAAAATTCTGCACATAATCTAATAACACCTCCGGCAACAGCACGCCATTGATGACCGCATCAAGCTCCTGTTCAAAGGGAATCCGCAGGCTGTTTTGCTTTTCATCCACCACACGCCAAGGGGTAAACCGCTCAAAGGGGGCAGAGAGTGAACCAATCCGAGCGGTTATACCATCAGAAATCACCAAAAGCTGATTAAAAATAAACAGATCAGCGATTTCTTCTTTATAGGTCTGCAACTGCCGCCACGCCATCGTTAAATCCGCCTCAATATTGAGCGGATTTTTCAGCTCACACACCATTAACGGCAAGCCATTCACATAACCGATCAAATCAGGAATCCGTTTGCCTTTCGAGCCTTGAATATCAAGCTGATTAACCAGCAAAAAATGGTTATTTTCCACCGCTTGAAAATCAAGCAACAACGCCACATCGTGTTTTTGTTCTCCATTTTGCTGATACACCACCGGCACGCCATTGCGTAAAAAATCGTAGACGGTTTGGTTTTTTTCCAACAAATCCCGCCCCTCAATTTGGCGAACTTTGCTTAACACCTGATCGACCGCCAACATTGGCAACTGCGGATTTAACCGCTCCACCGCTTGACGCAAAATCGGCTCAAAAATGACCGCACTTGTACGCTCCCGCCACGGATTATACAAGCCCTCTAAAATCGTTTTGCCGTGAACATACTGCCAACCCACCGCCTGCAATTTCTCAATCGCACTCTGCTCTAACACCGCTTCGTTGATTTGCATATTTTTCCTTACCATATTTTGCCCATAGGGTGCTTTAGCCGTCAGGCGTAACGCACCAATTTCCAATATTTTGTCGTTTTTATAGTGCGTTACGGCTTTGCCTAACGCACCCTAGATTACTTCATATTTTCTAACATATACGATAATTCATCATTTGCTAAGGATATTGCCCCCATTAAATCAGGATATATTGTTGAATGGTCAATTCCTATATGTTTTAAATGTGAAATAACATCATCTCTTAAAGAATTGGCAATATAAAACTTAGTGGCTAACTTATTTTTATGACGTTCATATTGTTCTTTTTTCTGCAAATCAGCATTATTCTCTATGTATTTTTCTAATGCATTTAGTTTTTCTGTTATCCTAGAATCAAATCCCCACTCAGTAAAAACTCCTTGTTGAGCTGTAAGCCTTCTATAATAATCAGTTTTAGGTATAATCAATTCATCATCTTTAAATAAATGATGACTGAAACTATATACCGCTCTATACTTTACATTAGTATCAAATTTTTCAAAGGCAAAAAATAATGCATTGTAAAAATTTCTAGTCCAATCAATATAAGGTGTTTTTAAACCTAAATGTTGTCCTATCGCCCAAAGCTCACGTTCATCATTTACTAAATTTTGATCTTTTAACCAAATTTTTCCATTTTCCTTAAATTTTTCTAAATGATCATTTCTTATTTTATTATAACGTTCTTGATCTACAACTATTTTAACCTTTTTATATATTTCCCTTTCTAAACTACTTGTTAATCGCCAATTTGAATCTCTATGACCTCGATAGAAAAACTGAACTGTTTTATTTTCTTCCTGCTTAAATATATACTCAAAAAGCTCTTTTAATTGTTCAGGTTCTTCTATTTTTATACAATAAATTTCACCTTTATATTTATCTGAATAAATTTCTTTTTCAAATTTAAGAGTATTTTTATTCCAAACTGGTATATTATCTATATTTATTACCTTTATATCATTCATACACCAACCTCCCCACTCAACAACTTAGGTAATAATTCATCTCTAGCTTTTTCTAAAACCTCGTTTTCAAAAGTATTATTTTTTATCATTTCAAAAATAGGAGTTACTTTTTCTTGAAAAAAATCAATAACTTCTTTATTTGGCAATAAAACTAAAATATCCTTAACCATTTTTGAATTAACTGCTGTTGCAATAGATGATGTACTACCTAAACTATTAAAATCATATGTTTTTAAATAAAGATATAAAAACTCACTAGTTAAATTAGATTTATTTGAACATTTAAAATGTGCTATTGCTTCATTCGTTGTTGTCTCTGATGTTGTAATAGAAACCCTCCCTACTGTTAATTTAAAACTTAAAATTACAGTATTATTAGGAATACGTTTTACATTGAATTTATTTACTGCTTCATTTGTTAAATATTCACTACTTTTAGTAATGAATACTCCAGATGCTCCCATATCTTTAATTGAAATCCATTGAACATTTTTAGGCTCTTCTGAAAACCATTCAGGCTCTTTTCTAGGAGGAGTTTTACCTATCGCCACATCAAAAAGATCATCAGCTCGAAAATACTCCCACCCCACTGGCACGCCATTTTCCCCAATCTCACTCGGCATTGCTTTGGCGAGTTGGTGGAGGGTTTGGTATTGGGTTGGGGGAAGTGCGGTCAGTTCTTCGGTAGTTTTGCCCGAGATCGCTTGCATTACGGCAAGGGTGATGTCGGGTTCGGTTTTGCCCTCGGCAATAGCTTGCGCTTTGGCTTTAACTGGGTCAAAGTCAATAAACCAACTTTTAAAAATCGCTTGGGCGATTTGTTCTAGGGTTTGGTTGGTTTGGGTGTTGAGTTCTATTTTTTTATAAAAATTTCTTGCTAGCTTTACAATACTATTTAATACATTCTCATTAGGAAGAGGAATTACTGCATCTTCAATTTCTTTTGAATTAAATGCAGGGTAAGCAGCTCCATCAGCAATCTGAATTAAATAATTTGTAAATATTTCTGATGTAATTAAGGAATATAAATACCAAGCTAAATTTTCATTATTAGCTCTAATAACACAAAAACCAGTTGAAGCAATCCAATTATCTTCGACCCCAGTTAATAAAGCATATTGTTTTAAATTTGGTCTTACAGTAGAAATAATTATGTCATTATTTTTTAATTTTCTTTTAGCTCTACTTGGTGCATCATTTATAGATATTAACTTTGGTTTTTCGTAAAAATGACTTGATACTGAAGATATATCTATGTAACAAATTTCTTTAAAATTATCTTTCTTTGTCAATGTATCAGGATTCACCTTAGCTAAATCAGATAATTTAACTAAAGACCAATTATCAGGAATATTAAAATTTATTTCGGTAATATTAAATGCCATACCCCAACCCTCCTAAACTTTCTTTAATTTTCGCTTCCAATTCCGCACTTTGTTTAAACTGTTCGTTTAAAAGAGCGGTCAGATTTTGCATTTTTTCTGCAAAGGGGATTCCGTCATCTTCGATTTCTTCGGTGCCGACATATCTGCCGGGGGTGAGGACAAACTCATTTTGGGCGATTTCCTCTAGGCTTGCCGAATAACAAAAGGCAGCTTGGTTTTGGTAGCCTTGATTACTTTGCCATTGGTGGTAGCAATCGGCGATTTGAGCAATATCTTCAGGGGTGAAATCCCGCAAGACTTTGTCTTTCATATAGCCGATTTTGCGTGCGTCAATAAATAACACTTCGCCTTTGCGTTTTTTGGCTTTGTTTAAAATCCAGATACAGGCTGGAATCGTTACGTTGGTAAAGAGTTGGCTTGGCAAGGCGACCATCGCTTCCACTAAATCCGCCTGCACAATGGCTTTGCGGATTTCGCCTTCGTTATTGGTTTGACTGCTCATTGAGCCGTTGGCAAGCACCAAGCCCATTCTGCCTTTTTCGCTTAGGCTGTAAAGCATATGCTGTATCCACGCAAAGTTGGCATTGCCTTTCGGCGGTGTGCCGAATTGCCAGCGTGGGTCGTTGGCAATGCTTTCATCCCACCAATCTTTCTTATTAAATGGCGGATTTGCCATAATGACATCCATTTTTTTGTCGATATGCTTAGGGTGTTGCAAGGTATCATCATTAGCAAAATCAAACTCCAACCCTCGAATAGCCATATTCATCACAGCGAGTTTATAGGTAGTTGAATTAAATTCTTGTCCATAAATAGAAACATTATATTTATTCCGTTGATGACTATGAATAAATCGGTCTGCCTGCACAAAAAATCCGCCACTACCCATTGCAGGGTCATATATTCGCCCTGTATAAGGCTCTAGCATTTCAACCATCAGGGTTACGATAGATTTAGGGGTAAAATATTCCCCTCCTTTTTTCCCTTCTACACTTGCAAATTCACCTAAAAAATATTCATAAACGTGTCCGAGAATATCTTTGGAAGCTAAATGTATAGGCTCACCATTAAAATTAGGCTCGCTAAAGTTAGTATTAGAAAAAAGATTGATTAAACCTATTAATGATTTTTCAGACGCATTGAAACGTGCTACACGTTGTAAAACCCCTTTGAGTTTTGGGTTTTCTTGTTCAATGGCTTCAAAGGCATCGTCTATAAGACTAGTTACGCTTTTAAATTTTCCGCCCCAAGGCAATTCTGCTCCGCTGTTAAATGAAGCGACATTTTTCAGATTTTCCCAACGGGCTTGCTCCGGCACATAGAAGATATTTTCAGCGATGTAATAATTCCGGTCGTTGAGTTCCGCTTGGAAACGTTCTTCAAATTCATCCGCTAGATAAAAACTTGGATCAAAATAAAATTCGTGGTTGGGATCGTTGAATTGTTGGTGAAGTGTCTTTTGTCGGAGAGTAAAACTGTCAGAAATATATTTAAGAAAAATAAATCCTAGTACAACGTGCTTATAATCAGAAGCCGTCACCGACCCTTGTAATTTATTGGCGGCTGCCCATAATTTATTATCTAAATCCTTTAAAAAGGCTTGACTTAGATCGCTATTTAGGCAAGGTTCGGTTCGGTTCGGTTCGGTTCGGTTCGGTTCGGTCAGGATTATGTTGGATTAAATTTTCGTTTGCCATAAAAAACACCTCTTTTTTGTATAAATTTCTTGTGATAAAAATCGAGAAAATTGTAGTTGAATAAAAGCGGAAAAACAATCCGAGAGTTGAATAATAAGCGGGCAATAACATCTTTATAAAAATTTCGGCAAATCACTAAATCTAAAAACGGCTTTTCAGTTAATCATTGAATGCCTTTTAAATCACAAATAAAAACAATTATCATTAAATTAGAAATAAAGTTATAATGAAAATCAATTTTTTATTCGATTAATTATTGCACAATATAAAAGGAGCTAATTAAAATGAAGCTATCTTATCTTCATTGCTTTGTTGCTTGTAGTCTTTCTGCGCTCGCAACTTATTCATTCGCCGTTGAAAAAACGCCTAAGGAGAAAAATCAACTTGAAGAAATCGTGGTTTATGCAAACCAAACGCAGGAACTCTCTTCTTCACAAACCATTTCTAAAGAAAAAATAAAAAATATGCCGAATTCTAACGGCAATATTACCGATTATCTGAAAACCAATCCTCACGTACGTTTTGAGCAAAGCGACCAAAATGGCACACAGCGCGGTGAAATCAAACCTGAAAATATTTCCATTAATGGTGCTGAGCCTAACCAAACCGCTTTTTTTGTGGATAATGTGAATGTGAATAATGATTTAATGGCGGATAGCGAAGTGTTTGACGGGGCAATGCAAGTCGTTCCCGGGCTTGGACACACCCAAGCTTATTTCTTTGATGCCAATATGCTCTCTTCTATTGTTGTTCACGATAGCAATATCTCTGCCAGCCTTGGAGGGTTTACCGGTGGCGCTGTTGTTGCAAAAACCCGCCAATATAGCGGTAAAAATGGGGTTAAACTGAATTACCGAACAACAAGATCTTCATGGGCTAAATTACACGCCGATACAGATTTACAGGATAAATTAAACAGCATTTTACCTGATGCCACGCTGCAAGCTACTTACCAGCCTAAATATAAAAAACAATTCTTTAATGTCGTTGCCGAACAAGCATTAACGGATAATCTCGGTGTCGTTATCGGGCTGAGTCGCCGAGGGTCAAATATTCAACAAAGTAAATTAGTCTCAAAAGAAGGTAAACGTGATAATCAATTCTATCGCTTTCAGTCAGACAATGGTTTAATCAATTTCAACTGGACACCTAATGCTGATGATCGTTTCGAATTAGGATTACGCTATTCTAATTATCGTGAAAGTAAATTCTATTCACATACGTTAAACAATAACGTGAAAGACTATCACCAAGCTTATGGTGCGACACTCGCTTGGATTCACGCTTTCAATTCGGGAATACTTACAACCACATTGGCTTATGATCAAATGACAGATAAACGTGATTCCGAATCCGCCGATGTAGAAACGCTCATTATTCCCGGTCTTGATGATTCTATTGAAATCGGTGGTTACGGTGATAGCCAATTAAGACAGCGTAACCTGTCGATTTCCACGGAATATGCCTTGAATGCTTTTGATTGGGGGAATGTAAATCATAATATTTCCGTTGGTACGACTTACCAATTTACCCAATATAAATTTAATCGGGATCAAGATGTTACCGGAAAAATCACTTTTTTTGATCCTACTCTTTCGCCGGATTTAGTGCCTGATAGCCCTAAAGAATTGAAAGCAAAAAGAGGAAAAGCCAATAGTCAGTACCAAAACTTTGCACTTTACGCAGAAGATTTGATGAAATGGCGTAACTTTGAATTTCGTATGGGTTTACGTGCCGAACGTGATGATTATCTAAAAAATACGAATATAGCACCACGTTTGGTCGCCAAATGGAAACCTTTTGAAGATACCGGATTAAGTGTCGGTTATAACCGTTATTACGGACGTTCATTCGCTTCTTTAAAACTCACGGATAAAATTCTCAAATTAAACGAAAACGAAACCCGTCGTTATAATAAACTCAAATCACTGAAAACGCCTTATGCCAATGAATTAAGCCTAGGTTTAGAACAAAACTGGGGCAATTTCGCCTTTAATCTCAAATATATTTATCGCCAAAATCGCCAACGTATCATATTGGATCGTTACGAAGATAATGAAGGTAATAAAGTATCCGAATATAAAAACGGTAAGCCTTATAATGTGAATGTCTATACTTTCCAAGTTAATAATATTGAACCTTGGAAATTAGGGAACACCTATTGGAATACCGGCTTCGCTTTTGACTGGCTTGATACAAAACTTAGTGATGTCTATTCCGATATAAACGGTAAAGAATTAGTCGTTTTAGACGGAAAAGTGATGACTCGTGAAGAAATGCGCCGTAAAATAAATGCCAGCACTGAAGATTGGACACTTCGTTACAACCTTGATATGGTAATCCCCGATTATGGGATCACTTGGTCAAATTATCTTTGGGTGAAAGCACCGATTCGAGGCTATAAAGAAGTAGATGAACAATCGGAAAAACCAATCTACCGCACGTTCAATTACGGCCGTCATACACAATGGGATATGCGTTTACGTTGGCAACCAACGATTGCCGAACAGCACAAACCTTATATTCAAGTGGATGTGCTAAATGTCTTAAATAAAACCCGTAAAATTATGAAACGTAGCGGTTCGGAAAACTTCGGTGAATATACCCCGGGTCGAGAATTCTGGTTAGAAATAGGCTACGAATTTTAATCTGGTATTATGTAAGCGGTGCGTTACGGCAAGCCTAACGCACCCTACAGCCACCACCTGAAATATCAGGGGGGGGGGAAATGGTGGGCAAAAAATTTGTCCACCTATCACTTTACATCAATCACGGTAGGGTTCGGTTAAGCAAGACCCCGGTTTCAATCCCGATATTTTAAGATCGGTAGGGTGCGTTAGGCTTGCCGTAACGCACCAAAATAATGTTTTAATCAACTGATAAGGGCGTACAAAACGCCCTTTCTTTCCTCTATCAAAAATTATGAAAAAACTGACCGCACTTTTATTTTTATTTATGACTTTAGTAAGCTGTACACAAACCACATCAGAGAATCAGAATACGTTGCCTTTTCACCCTGACCTTTTGCAGGGTAAATTAGCCAACGGCTTACGTTATTACATATTAGAAAATGATGACCCTAAAGATCGCGTGTATCTCCGTCTTGTGGTTAACGCCGGTTCTATGAATGAAGATGAGGATCAAAAAGGCGTGGCTCATATCGTTGAGCATATGGCATTTAACGGTTCGCAAAAGTATCCGGGCAATCAGATCATCAATGCCCTAGAAAAATTAGGTATGACATTTGCTCGTGATATTAACGCATTTACCGATTTTGAAAATACCGTCTATACCCTTAATCTCTCCAATAACGATGAACAAAAACTCTCTCTTGCCTTAGAAGTGATAGACGAATGGATGAATCATTTAACCATTTTACCGCAAGACTTAGATGCCGAACGAGGCGTTGTATTGGAGGAATGGCGGGCACGCCTTAGCCCTGTGCTGCGCCTTGGTGATAAAAAAAGTGCAATTGAAATGGCGAATTCCCGTTATATCCAACGAGACCCGATTGGTGATGTGAGTATCATTAAAAACGTATCACCACAACGTGTAAAAGATTTTTATCGTAAATGGTATCGTCCGGACAATATGTCTTTAGTGATCGTCGGCGATATTCATAAAACTAAAATTCAGTCATTAATTAAACAAAAATTCGCTCACGCCAAAACACCGGCTACGCCATTAGAAAAAATTGATTTTCATATTCCATTAATCAATCACTTGCGTTTTGCAACTGTGGCAGAAAAAGAAACTGATTATCGCAGTATTGAATTCAGCTTGTTTGAACCATTCCAAGAAACGAATACTGAAGCCGGTTACAAACAGGATTTAATTCGTGCAGTTATGGGAGGTCTGCTCAATACCCGATTACAAGAATGGGAAAAGCGACATCCGAAGTTGATTGATTCCGCCGCTTTTTACGATTCTCTGCTAGGACGAGAAACACAACAGCATTTGTTTAGCTTACAGCTCAATAATACGGACTATCAGCAAGGGGTAAAATTGTTGTTCCAATTTATGGCAGAAATTAAACAACATGGTTTTAGCCAAACGGAATTCAAACAAGAAATTGAACGGTTACAAGCGTTAAATCAACGTCGATTGGATTTAAAAGAAGGAAGTTTGCGTATCGCCACCCAATTACTCGCAACAAGTGTGATGAAAAATCCTGTGTTTTTAAGTAAATCGCAAAAATATCGACTTAAATCCCGTTTATTGAAAAATATTACACAGCAAGAAGTGGAACAAGAATTTGCCCGTATTATGGCATTATCGTCAAAATTAATGTTGGTGACTTTACCTGACCCACAACATAAATTGACATTAAATCAATCAGAAGTGGAAAATCTTTGGCAAATCAGTTTTAACCGCTCCCAACCGAACTGGCAAAATCAACAGACCAAACAAACGCTACCACCGCTTAATTTAACGGAAGGCGACATCGTTCAAGAAATACGGAAAGATCAGGGGGATATTTATGAATTTCAACTCGGTAACGGTAGTAAATTAATTTATTTATATAGCGATAAAACACCAAAACAGGTGTATTTCAAAGCCATGACCGCAGGCGGTGTACGTTCCGTACCCGAACATGACTTTCATCTGTTGCGTTCTGCGGCGAAAGTGGTGGATGAAAGCGGTATCGGCGAAATATCCCGACAAGATTTTCTTCATCTATTCCGCAAAACACCGCTTGGTTTATCAACGGTTTTAGATGATTATTACCAAGGTTTTATTGGCGCAAGTAAAACCGACGATTTTGAAAATGTGTTAAAACTGTTTCGCTTAAAATTACAATCCGCCCCAGTGGATCCGGATGTTTTAGAGAAGTATAAAAAAGACGGATTGGAATATTTGCATAAAAAAGATAAAGAAACCGAATTTGCACGCAAGGTAGCAAAACTACGCCACCCTAATGTAGAAACCGTTTATAGCCAAACAGCGCAAAATCTGACCGCACTTTCAGCCTCTAAATTAAGCCGAATTTACCAACATTATTTGGCTGAAAAAACCGACTTTATCTACTTTATCGTGGGCGATATTGCCGTATCCGAAGTAAGAAAACTCGCTAAACATTATTTAGCGAACTTGGAGGTAAAAGAACAATTGCGTCCAAGCTACGCCGTTAAAGTAGCAATACCTGAGAAACGATTGGTTGTTAGTGGTTTTTCAGAGCCACGAGCAGAAGTAGAGATATATTTTGTCGCAAATAATCCATGGCAGGCGGAAAATGCTTATCTATTCGATGTCTTAGCGGATATTTTGCAAGAAAAACTACGTCTATTACTGCGAGAACAAGAATCAAGTATTTATTCGGTCAATGTTTCTATTTTCCAAGAGCCGCAACTTCCTCAAGCTGAAGGTAGAATCACTTTTAGTGCGGCACCTCATCGGGTTAATCACTTACTACAGCTCACACGGCAAGTGATGGATGAAATCATACAACAAGGCGTTGAACCGGAATTATTAGCCAAAAAACTCGTGGAGAAACAAATTCAAATCAAACAAAACTTTGATAGTTTAGTCTTTGTATTAAACCAAGTCGAACAAAGTTACTTACTGACTCAAAGCCCTGATTTAATCTATTTGTACCAACAATTAGAACGGGATATTACCTTGGAAAAGGTCAATGCTATGGCAAAAAAACTCCTCGACCGACAAACAAGATTCGAAGCCATATTAACTAAATAAAATAGACTATATCAGATAATAAGTGCGGTCAAAAATATCGATATTTTTCGGTATTATGCATCACTTGCACAAAAGGCTGTTTTTAATTCAAATGTAGGGTGCGTTACGGCTTCGCTTAACGACACCCTACCCCAAGAAATATTGGATATAAAATTCTCTTTTTGCGACTGATAGATAATGTCAAAAAACCAAATTTGATAATCATTTGCATTTACAGGTATGTTTTTTTATTTTATAATCTCGGTGCATTAATTAAAAAAGGAGAAAATTAAATGCGTTTAATTCTTTCAATTTGCCTAATTTTAGGCTCACTTTTTAGCTTACCAAGTTATGCTAAATTTAAAGTCATTACCACTTTCACGATTATTCAAGATATTGCGCAAAATGTTGCCGGAGAAGCGGCGATTGTGGAGTCTATCACCAAACCGGGGGCAGAAATTCACGATTACGAACCAACGCCGAAAGATATTGTAAAAGCACAATCGGCAGATTTAATTTTATGGAATGGATTGAATCTTGAACGTTGGTTCGAACGATTCTTTCAAAACCTCGATAAAAATACTCCCTCTGTTGTCGTTACCGAAAATATCCAACCAATGTCTATTTTTGAAGGGCCTTACCAAGGGTTACCTAATCCTCACGCTTGGATGTCCCCGTCTAATGCACTAATTTATGTTGAGAACATCAAACAAGCATTAATCAAATATGACCCGCAAAATGCGGATGCCTATCGCCAAAATGCGGCAGCTTATATCAAAAAAATCAAAGCATTAGATCAACCTTTACGGGAAAAATTATCTAAAATCCCTGAAAATCAACGCTGGTTGGCAACAAGTGAAGGTGCATTCAGTTATTTGGCGAAAGATTATGGTTTTAAAGAAGTCTATTTATGGCCGATTAATGCCGAGCAACAAGGAACACCGCAACAGGTTCGCAATATGATTAATTTAGTTCGTGAACACAAAATTCCTGTCGTATTCAGTGAAAGCACGATCTCTCCAAAACCGGCTCAACAAGTAGCGAAAGAAAGCGGTGCAAAATATGGTGGCGTGCTTTACGTTGATTCCCTTTCTACGGCAAAAGGACCGGTTCCGACATACATTGATTTACTCAATGCCACTGTATCAACTATCGCAAAAGGATTTGAAAAATAATGAACATAGCCCCACAAACTTCTATACAGGTTGACAATATTACCGTTCGTTATAACAACGGACATACTGCGATTTATGATGTTTCATTTGATTTACAAGGCGGTACGACTTGTGCTTTAGTCGGCGTAAATGGTAGCGGTAAATCTACCTTGTTTAAAAGTTTGATGGGGTTAGTCACCCCTCAGCAAGGGCATATTCAGCTTTGCGGACTACCAATTAAACGCGCACTCAAACAAAACTTGATTGCTTATGTGCCGCAAACCGAAGATGTCGATTGGCAATTTCCCGTTTCCGTTTATGACGTTGTGATGATGGGACGCTACGGTTATATGAATTTTTTAAGAAGACCAAAACCGGAGGATAAGCAACAAGTTCAGCAAGCGATGAAAAGGGTTTCAATAGAACATCTTGCCGAACGACAAATCGGCGAACTGTCAGGCGGACAAAAAAAACGTGTTTTTTTAGCACGTGCACTAGCACAACAAAGTAAAATCATCTTATTAGACGAGCCTTTTACCGGCGTGGATATTAAAACTGAAAATGCAATTATGAATTTATTGTCCGAACTACGCAGTGAAGGACATTTAATCCTTGTTTCAACCCACAATTTAGGTTCAATTCCCGATTATTGCGATCAGGTTGTTATGATTAATCGCACAGTCCTCGCAGTGGGGGAAACAAGAACAACCTTTACCCAACAAAATTTAGAGCTTGCCTTTGGCGGTGTATTACGTCATATCAAATTACTCAGTGATGATTTACATGATGATGAAGATACACGCTCCGTTACCGTCATCACCGATGATGAATTACCTGCGGTCTTCTACGGTCAAACTAAAAATGATCCGCCTGCTCCGACAATCAAACCTTGTAGCAACGAAAATAATAGTGAAAATACCGAGCAACGGGATAGAAACTTATGATGGAATTATTACTCGAACCTTTCAGTTATGATTATATGCTGAAAGCATTGTTGCTTAGTGCGGCTGTCGGTGGAATTTGTGCGTTTTTATCTTCTTATCTTATGCTTAAAGGATGGTCGCTTATCGGTGATGCGCTTTCCCATTCGGTTGTACCCGGCGTTGCTATTGCGTATTCCTTTTCCCTACCTTATGCCTTAGGCGCATTTTTTTCCGGTATTTTGGCGGCACTTTCCATACTTTGGATAAAATCTATCTCCAAATTACGTGAAGATGCGATTATCGGCTTTATTTTCACCACATTTTTTGCCCTAGGTTTGTTGATTATCTCCTTAAACCCGACAGCAATTAATGTACAAGAAATCATCTTAGGTAATATTTTAGGTATCGCTGATGAGGATATTATTCAAATGGGGATCATCATTCTCGTTTGCTTAATATTTATGCTGTGTTTTTGGAAAGATTTACTATTGGTCTTTTTTGATGAAATCCTCGCCGTATCCGTAGGCTTACGCCCTATTTACTATAAAGTATTGTTTTTTACTTTACTCAGTGCTTGTGTGGTCGCTGCGTTGCAAACCGTCGGTGCAATTCTCGTTATCGCAATGGTGATTACCCCCGGTGCAACCGCCTATTTATTAACGGATCGTTTTAAAACCTTAGCACTCATTGCGGTTTCACTTGGTATAACGACTAGTGTATTAGGGGTTTATCTCAGCTACTATTTGGATGGTGCAACAGGCGGAATTATTGTCTGTTTTCAGACCGCACTTTTCCTAATGGCTTTCTTCTTTTCACCAAAATACGGTGTCATTACACAAAAATTATCCCGTAAAAAGGAGCAAACGAATGAATAATTTCCTAAATTGGTTTGCGGAACCCTTCCAATATCCTTTTATGCAAAACGCATTGGCAACCGCACTTATCGTCGCCATTATTTGCGCTATTTTATCTTGCTATTTGATTCTAAAAGGCTGGGCATTAATGGGCGATGCGATCTCTCATGCCGTTCTTCCCGGTATTGTCGTCGCCTTTCTATTAGGAATCCCTTTAACTATCGGCGCATTTGTTGCAGGATTAATTTGCTCGCTTGGTGTCGGTTATTTAAAAGAAAACAGTCGAATAAAAGAAGATACTGCAATGGGGATTGTTTTTTCAGGAATGTTTGCACTAGGTATTGTGATGTTTACCAAGATAGAAACGGATCAGCATCTTTCTCACATTTTGTTCGGTAATTTATTAGGTGTTAGCCTAGCCGAAGTTGTGCAAACCTTGCTTGTTTCCGTGGTTATTTTCGCTATCGTGATATCAAAAAGGAAGGATTTCTTGCTTTATTGCTTTGATCCAAGCCATACGCGGGTTGTCGGGCTTTCACCTAAAGTACTACATTACGGATTATTGATTTTATTAGCGATGACAATTATCAGTGCAATGCAGGTCGTAGGGGTTATTCTTGTCGTCGCAATGCTAATCTCACCGGGTATAACCGCTTATACGCTAAGCAAACGCTTTGATAGAATGTTACTCATTGCAATAGCGGTATCCGTTACAACAAGTGTTCTAGGGACAATAATTAGCTATCATATTGATGCCTCAACCGGTCCTTGTATCATCTTGTTACAAGCTGGGGCTTTTATCTTAGCGTTGACATATAAGCAAATTAGATACGGCAGCAGATCGCAAATAAGCAAAACGGCATAAAAAACGACCGCACTTTTATCGATCTTTGCTATAAATAACTAAAACATATCCGCTCTCTAATTCGATTTCAATTTCGTCCCTGATAAATTCGTTACTTCCGTAACAAGGTTTTATAAAGTAATTGGTTTCATTGAGCGGATATTTAGCATAACGAATCATTAACCTTCCACTTTGCATTGGCATAAAACCGATATAGTTCATTTGAGAAATAGGCGAAAGAAGATGCTTTCCCGCAGGGCGAAATAAAATATGGTTTTGTGAATCAATGAGCTCAATTTGCGACATAAAGGGAGCAATTTCAGGGTTCGCCACCAAAAAAAGATTACTCATTTGATGATCGAGTCGCCCTCCCAAAGCACCAAAAATTTGTACTTTTGCTTGGGGATAGCAATGGAAAATCGCGCTAATCGCAAGTTCTAAGTCGGTGTCATTTTTCTCTGTAGAAGCCCGAATGAGTTTTTCCGCCTGTTGCAAAACACCTTCAAATTCCGCCGCACTTACGGAGTCAAAATCTCCCACTGCCATATTCAGCGGCAAACTTTGTTGCAATAAAAACAAAGCCCCTCGATCTACACCGACAAAATAATCAAATTGAGCAGAAAGTGCGGTACAAAATGGGGAAGGATTTTGCCCTGCAATAACGGCGATATTCATTTTGATTTTTTCCAAAAAATACGCGTTGTTCAAAGGAATAAATTATAGAGTTATTGCATACTATCAGTCTTTCACATACCTTTGAGATAGATGTAAATTAGTAATACCTTAATTACAAATTATGTATCGCTATTTAAGTTTACTCTTCTAAAACTACTTTCCCGATATAACCTAAGTTACGATGGCGCTGAGCATAATCGATACCATAGCCCACGACAAATTCATCAGGAATTTTAAATCCCACCCATTCCACGGGTACTGTAACTTCGCGGCGCGATGGTTTATCAAGTAAAGTACAAATTGCTAGACTTGCCGGTTCGCGCAATTTCAAAATCTCGCGTACTTTTTCAAGGGTGTAGCCGGTATCAATAATATCTTCAACGATAAGTACGTGTTCACCACGAATATCACCATCCAAATCTTTTGTTATTTTCACATCGTGATTTGTCGTCATACCGCTGCCGTAACTTGCGGTGGTCATAAATTCAATTTCTACCGGAAGATTTAATTTGCGTACTAAATCAGCCATAAACATAAACGAACCACGCAATAAACCGACAACAATAAGTTTATCCACCTGCTTGGCTTTATAAAAATCCGTAATCTCGCTCCCTAATGATTCAATCCGGGACATCACATCGCTTTCAGAGATGAGTACATCAACATGATGTTTTTTCATTTTGTTTCCTTTTCGATAATGCGGCTAATAATTCGCGCCATTCTACAAAAAAAAGGCTGAAGTTGAAACCTTCAGCCTTTTTAGCCCTAACGAATTTACTTTCTACTCTACCTGTTGGAGCAACCTGCAATCGCTGCTAAACAGATGTGCGTATCCTATCAGAATTAAAAACATTGTCAATAAGAATTATTATCAATTACAAATTAATTCCCCGAAACTTTCATTTTATCCAATAGAATCGATCCCGTTTGAATATTGGAACGATGCTCAACATCATCGGCAACGGCAACTATATTTTTCAGCATATGAGGAAGCTGCCCCGCAATCGTGATTTCCGCCACAGGATACTGAATTTCACCGTTTTCCACCCAGAAACCTGATGCGCCGCGGGAATAATCACCGGTAACGAGATTCACGCCTTGCCCCATAACATCCGTCACTAATAAACCGGTACCCATCTCACGCAAAAGTGCGGTCAATCCACCGCTTAAATTAGGCTGAACAAGCCAGTTATGAATTCCCCCCGCATGACCGGTGCTCTGCATACCCATTTTTTTGCCGCTGTAATAGGTCAACAAATAAGTTTGTAATACACCATTTTGCACAATTTCTAAATTTTGCGTGCGCACGCCTTCGCTATCAAAAGGCGTTGAGGCTAAACGGCGTAATAAATGCGGACGTTCACTAATATTGAACCACTCCGGCAGAACCTGTTTGCCTAAGTGATCGAGTAAAAAACTTGATTTCCGGTATAAACTACCACCGCTGATCGCCGCCGCAAAATGTGAAATGATGCCTGTTGCCACATCATTTAAGAAAATTACCGGCACCTCGCGTGTCGTTAATTTTTGCGGGTTCAAGCGGGCGATCACTTTTTCCGCACAATGCTCTCCCACCCATTTGGCTGGGGACAATTTGTCAAATTCACGCGAAACCGTGTATTCGTAATCATTTTCCAATGCATTTTCTACGCCACCGATAACAGAACAAGATAAGGAGTAACGGCTTGATAAATAACTTTGTAACATTCCATGGCTATTGCCATACACCCGCACGCCGGTATGTGCGTTGAAACTTGCGCCATTGCTATTGACAATATGCGGGTCAAAATCTAACGCCGACTTTTCCGCCTCCAGTGCTAATTTTGTGGCATTTTCAACATCTATGTCCGCTGCGTGATAAAGTTCAAGATCCGGCGCTTCAAACGCCATTAATTCTTTTTCGGCTACCCCTGAACAATCATCGGGGGAAGTATATTTTGCTATTGCCAATGCGGCTTCAACCGCATTTTTAATTGCCTTTTCACTTAAATCCGAGGTGGAAGCATTGCCTTTTTGTTGCCCTAAATAAACAGAAATACCTAATGCGCCGTCATTGGTAAATTCGACATTTTCCATTTCTTGCAAGCGTATTGAAACGGATAAACCACTTGATTTCGTCACTCCGACTTCTGCAGTAGCACCGGCTTTTTTTGCCGTATCAATTGCAAAACTTACGGCTTGGCGTAACTCCTGTTCTTGTGTTTTTAAAAGTGCGGTCTGATTTTCAGTTGTTTTCATCTCTTTTTCCTATTCAAAATTTGGTACATTTTATCCCATTTAGAAACTATTGATAACTCATTTCATTCCCCATAAAAGCACAAAAATGAATGTCAACAGATGCTAAACTTTGTGCTAAAATGCACGCCGTATTTTATTAAAGGACACAAAATGGCAAGACGTAAAAAAGAAGCCTTCGATTGGGAAGATGAAGATCAAGAAGAAATTATTTGGGTAAGTAAAAGTGAAATCAAGCGTGACGCGGAAGCACTCAAACAACTTGGCGAGAAACTCGTGAACTTAACCAAAGCAAATCTGACTAAAATCCCGCTTGATGATGCTTTGCTTGAGGCCGTTGAATTAGCGCAACGCTTACAAAAAGAAGCACGCCGCCGTCAATTGCAATATATCGGAAAGCTTTTACGTGGTGCTGATGCCGAACCTATTCAAGAAGCCTTGGATAAAATTGAGAATAAACACAATCAACAACAAGCTATGTTGCATAAAATCGAAAATGTGCGTGACGAACTGGTTGAAAACGGCGACTTAGCCTTAACATCATTATTAAATGAATATCCAAATGCTGATCGCCAACAATTACGCAATTTAATTCGGGGTGCACAAAAGGAAAAGACACAAAATAAACCCTCAAAAGCTTATCGTGAACTTTATCAAATGTTGAAAGGGCTTATGTTAGAAGAATAAAACATCGCGCTTTTCAACCGCACTTTATTCAAAACGCTTAACAGGAAATAACATTATTTATGAATATTCGTTTGAATATTATTTTAGGTGTAATTGCACTGGGATTATTAGGTTGGTTTTATACTCTAAATCAAGATAATACCGACTTGGAAAACCTCATCAAAAAACCGAATTCACCCGAATACATTGGCACAAAAATGGCAACGACCGTATTTTCTCCGGAAGGAAAAAAACAATACTTCGCTATTTCTGAGAAAGTGGAACACTACAATCAAGAGGAGCGTACCGATTTTATCTCACCGTTAGTGTACCTTTTCGATGTATCGTTAAATTCGGATAAAGAAAAGGCTAATTCAGAGAACATCAAACTTAATAAACAGAATTGGAAGTTAAGTGCGCAAAATGCCAAATTAATGAAAAATGAAATGCTTTATTTAGAAGGTAATGTGGTTGCAGAAAGTTTAGATCCGCTTTCAAAATTACAACGCGTAGAAACCGAATCGGCAGCAATCAACTTAAAAACACAGGACATTATCTCTGACACTCAAGTAAAAATTAACGGACTTAATTTTCATTCGACCGGATTAAAATTAGTCGGTAATTTACGCCAACAAACGGCAACCTTAAAAGAACAGGTAAAAACGTACTATGAAATCAGTAAACCGTAAGTTTATTCTCATCACTACCCTAATGATGACTTCCCTTTCCGCATTTGCGTTGAAAGATGATACCAACCAACCGATTAACATTGTTTCCGATAACCAGTCTTTGGATATGGAAAACAGTATCGTTACTTTCACGGATAATGTGGTAATAACACAGGGTTCAATTCTGATTAAAGCGAATAAGGTCGTCATCACCCGTCCGCCTGAAAATTCGGGCAAAAAAGAAACTGTGGAAGCATTCGGTTCACCGGTAACTTTTCATCAATTACTCGATGACGGTAAACCGGTAGATGGCAAAGCAAATAGAGTGCATTATGATTTAGGTGCTGAATTTTTAACCCTTACCGGCAATGCTCAATTAAAGCAACTTGATAGCAAAATCGATGGTGAACGCATTACTTACGATGTGAAAAAGCAACAATTAAAAGCCAATGGCGGTAAATCACGGGTACAAACCGTATTGATCCCAACACAATTGCAACAAAAGGGAAAAAAATAACCGATGTCTGTATTACACGCTGAATTTCTCGCCAAAAGTTATAAAAATCGTAAGGTTGTCTCTGATGTCAGCCTTACCGTCAACTCAAATGAAATTGTCGGTTTACTCGGGCCAAACGGTGCCGGTAAAACAACCACCTTTTATATGGTGGTAGGTTTGGTTCGCCAAGATCAAGGGAAAATCATTATTGATGACGAAGACATTAGCCTGTTGCCGATGCACAGCCGGGCACAACGAGGAATCGGTTACCTCCCGCAAGAAGCCTCTATTTTTCGTCGTTTGAGCGTATATGAAAACTTAATGGCGGTATTAGAAATTCGTAAAGATTTAACACCTGAACAACGCAGTGAAAGAGCAAACGAATTAATCGAAGAGTTTAATATCGGACATATCCGCGACAGCCTAGGGCAATCGCTTTCCGGTGGTGAACGCCGCCGTGTCGAAATTGCACGAGCACTTGCCGCTAATCCGAAATTTATTTTATTAGATGAGCCTTTTGCCGGCGTTGACCCGATTTCCGTTACCGACATAAAAAAAATCATTACCGATTTACGCAATCGTGGACTGGGCGTTCTCATTACAGACCACAATGTGCGTGAAACCTTAGACGTATGTGAACGCGCTTATATCGTAGGTGAAGGTAAAATTATTGCAACAGGCACACCGGAACAAGTAATGAACGATGAACACGTAAAACGTGTATATCTGGGTGAACAATTTAGATTATAGTTATGAAATTTTCAGAACTTCTACGCCCTGAGGATATTCGTCAAGGCGTCAGCTTCTCAAGTAAAAAACGTTTATTTGAATCCATTTCTGCCCTTATTATGGAGCGGCTACAATGTGATAAAGCGGAACAGGCCTGCTTTGAATGTTTATTTAATCGAGAGAAATTAGGCAATTCGGGTTTGGGAAACGGCGTGGCTATGCCAAAAGCGAAACTTCCGGAAGGCGCAATTACGAAAGCATTCGCGGTTTTTATGCAACTGGATATGCCGATTGAATACGATGCACCGGATGGAAAAGCGGTGGATTTGATTTTTGCCGTTTTTGTGCCTGACAATCAATGCCAAATTTATATTCCTATACTTTCTAAGCTAACAGAAAAATTAACGGATAAAAATTTCGTTAAGCAATTACGTTCTGCTCAAAGTGCGGGTGAAATTTGGCAAGTTTTTGAAATTGCCGATCAAGCTGAAGAAGCGGATTCTTCAGTCGAAAATGACATATAATAACTGCGCTTTTTATGGAAATCATTATTATCAGCGGCCGCTCCGGAGCAGGAAAATCTGTCGCATTACGTGTATTAGAAGATATGGGTTACTATTGTGTTGATAACCTTCCGCTCGATCTTTTGCCTCAACTGACTAAAATTTTAGCTCAAACACAAACGACAGTAGCAATCAGCCTTGATATTCGCAATTTGCCGGAATCTTCTCACTCATTGGAGCATATTCTTACGAATATCCAGCAACATTATTCCACTAAAATTATTTTTTTAGAGGCAGATCGCAGCACCCTCATTCGCCGTTATAGTGATTCACGCCGCTTACATCCCCTTTCCGTTAAAGATTTCTCTCTTGAAGCGGCGATTGATGCTGAATATCAACAGCTTGAACCGCTTATTCAGCACGCAAATTTCATTATTGATACGACAACGCTTTCAACTCACGCACTTGCCGAACGCTTACGTGAATTTTTACACGGCAATAGTGAAAGAGAATTAAAAATTATCGTTGAATCTTTCGGCTTTAAATATGGGATTCCTCTTGATGCCGACTATGTATTTGACGTGCGTTTCTTACCTAATCCGCACTGGAATCCTGAACTCCGCCCTATGACAGGATTAGATGAACCTGTTGCACGTTTTTTAAGTAGTTATAACGAAGTGAATGATTTTATTTACCGCACACGTAACTATATCGAAACTTGGTTGCCAATGTTGGAGCAGAATAACCGCAGCTATTTAACCATTGCCGTTGGTTGTACCGGTGGAAAACACCGTTCCGTTTATATTGCCCAACAGCTTGGTGAATACTTTCAAGCGAAAGGGAAAAATGTGAAAATTCAGCATAAATCCCTAGAAAAAAATAAGCACAAATAAGTCAAAAAGTGCGGTGAAAAAATACCGTTTTTTATCGGTATTATGCATCACTTGCACAAAAGGCTGTTTTTAATTCAAATGTAGGGTGCGTTAGGCTTGCCGTAACGCACCAAACTTGGGTCTAACGGTGCGTTACGCCTTTGGCTAACACACCCTACTCTGGTTTTGTGCAACTGATACATAATACCAGTTTTTATCACCGCACTTTTGCTACACCATAAATTGCTCAAAAATCTGTTCAAAATACGCTAATAAAACCTTTTTTCCACCGATTTCTTCTCCATTCCAAGCCTGCAATAAAATATCCGGTGAAAATTGATTACCCGCCTGCTCTGCTAAAGGAAGATAGCTAATATGCCAAGGCTCGCGACCAATTTTTTTATTTCCGGACATTTGCATAAATGGCAAAGCAAAATCAAAGTGTGGTAGGTATTCCGTAAGAAATTCGCTTAACTCGAAAAAATAGCCGCCCTTTTCATATTCCCAAGGTTCAAGTTGTAAGGACTGCCCTTGTGGTAATAAATCAGGATCAAAAATATCAATTTCCGTTCCCCAATGATGACGGCTCGCTCCCGGTAATGCCGACCAGCGCAAAATAGCTTGACATTTTTGCCAATCATTTAATTGTGTCAAATCTATTGGATTACCTTCATCATCATGAACTTTACGTAGTCCATTAAATTTGTTATTCCAAATAAACCGTTGGCGTTCAAAATCACGAAAACTACTTGCCGGTTGTAAATTAAAACCGTTTTTGACCGCACATTGTTGTAAAGCTTGAAAAGCATTCAATGCGGCTATTTGTAAGAAATGATTAGGTGAATGAGGTGCGGGCAAATGAACGAGATGCTCCCGAGACTTCCCACAAAGCATTTCCGCAGTTAATTTCATCTTATCTATCCAATAAATTGACTAACATTTGATGATAAATCTGACCGCACTTGCCTAAATCATCCAAGCTAACACACTCATTTACCTTATGAATCGTGGTATTCAACGGACCAAATTCCACCACCTCCGCCCCCATTAGAGCAATAAAACGTCCATCGGAAGTTCCACCGCCGGTATCCGGTTTTGGGCAAATATGAGCGATTTGTTCAATAGCTTGAGTAACGGCATTAAGTAATTTTCCCGGTTTGGTTAAAAACGGTTTGCCTGAAAGCCACCATTCAAGACGATATTTTAAGCCGTGCCGTTCAAGCATTTGTACAACTTTTTGCTTAATCATTTCATCCGTTAGCTCTGTGCTATAACGCAAATTAAATTGCACGTAAAGCTCACCGGGGATCACATTGTTGCTGCCCGTTCCTGCTTTTATATTAGCAATTTGTAAACCCGTCGGCGGGAAAAATTCGTTGCCTTGATCCCATTGATAACGAGTAAGTGCGGTCAAAAATTCAAGAGATTTATGCACCGGGTTTTCCGCCAAATGCGGATAAGCCACGTGTCCTTGTACGCCTTCAATATACAGATTACCGGTAATCGAACCGCGGCGGCCATTTTTTACCACATCCCCTAATTTTTTCGAGCTTGAAGGTTCACCCACCATACAATAGGTGATCTTCTCTCCACGCGCCATTAAGGTTTCCACCACGCGAACCGTACCGTCTTTTGCTGCCGCTTCTTCATCAGAAGTGATTAATAACGCAATCGTGCCTTGATGATCCGGGTTGGCTTTCACGTATTCCTCTGCCGCTACAATCATTGCCGCAAGCGATCCTTTCATATCCGCAGCACCGCGACCGTAAAGCATATCCTCAACAATACTAGCCTCAAATGGCGGGAACTTCCATTGACTTTCATCACCTATCGGCACAACGTCCGTATGCCCGGCAAAGGCAATGACAGGCTCACCATGCCCGTGTTTCGCCCATAAATTTAGCGTGTTATTAAAAGGCATCCATTCGATCTGAAAACCGAGCTTTTCCAAACGATCTGCAATCAATTGCTGACAACCTTCATCATTCGGACTAATTGATGGACGGCGAATTAAATCTTGTGCTAAAGAAATGACGTTTTCTTTCATAAAAACTCCTGAAAAAATCGGTATTATGTATCAGTCGCACAAAGAGAGTTTTATATTCAATATTTATTGAGGATAAGGTGCGTTGAAGCACCATTTCATCTATTGGTGCGTTACGGCTTCGCCTCCCCCTACACTGATTTGTGCAAATGCAACATAATATAGGAAAAATCACTGCATTTTATGCAAAAGCGGCTTGATATTCTTTTTCATTAAAACCGATCAATGCTTTGCCTTCTTGCAGAATAATCGGACGTTTGATTAAGGTCGGATTTTCTAAGAGTACCGAAAGTGCGGTCGATTTTGACAATGTTTTTTTGATTTCTTCGTCTAAATTTCGCCACGTTGTACTACGTTTATTAACCAAGTTTTCCCAACCGAATTGCGCTTCCGCTTGTTGTAAAAAAGTTTCTTCCAAACCATCAACACGATAATCGTGAAGTTTGTGTTCAATATTGTTATTCTCAAGCCATTTCAAGGCTTTTTTCACGGTGTCGCAGTTTTTAATGCCGTAAACGGTAATCATAAAATCTCCTAAATAAAAATCCTCCGCCTTCTCAGACAGAGGATTTTAACCATAACATTAAATCATCGCAATGAATTAGCCTAATAACTTGTTGATACGTTTAATAAAGGCAACAGGATTTTCTAAAGCTCCGCGTTCCGCAAGCATTGCCTGTTCAAGCAATAATTCGATCCAATCGGCAAATTGTGCTTCATCTGCAATATCCGCCGTTTTTTTCACTAAGTGATGTTCCGGGTTGAGTTCAAAAGTATATTTCACTTCCGGTACAGGCTGACCGGCTGCTGCGAAAAGTTTTGCCATTTGCGTGGTCATTTGATCATTATCGGTAGAAACCACTGCCGGTGTATCGGTTAAATTATGAGTTAAACGCACCTCTTTCACGCGATCACCCAGCAAGGTTTTTACACGTTCGATAAAGCTGCCAAAAGCCTCGTCTTGCTCTTTTTGAGCCTCGGATTCTTTATCTGCCAAATCTCCTAAGTCCAAATTCGCTTTTGTGATACTTTGTAAGGTTTTGCCGTCAAATTCGGTTAAATAGCTCAACATCCATTCATCAATACGGTCTGATAATAGCAGCACCTCAATATCTTTTTTATTAAACAATTCCAAATGCGGGCTATTTTTCGCCGCTACATAACTATCGGCGGTAATGTAATAAATCGCTTTTTGCCCTTCTTTCATACGGGAAACATAATCTTCCAGAGATACGGTTTGCTCACTGCTGTCGTTGTGGGTTGAAGCAAAACGTAATAATTTAGCAACCGTTTCTTTGTTACCGAAATCTTCGGCCGGGCCTTCTTTTAGCACTAAACCGAACTCTTTCCAGAACTGTTGATATTTTTCCGCATCGTCTTTTGCCAATTTTTCGAGCATTTGTAACGAACGTTTCGTTAATGCTTTGCGCAATGCCGCCGTTACTTTGTTATCTTGCAAAATTTCACGTGAGACATTTAACGGCAAATCATTGCTATCAATCAATCCGCGCATAAAACGTAAATAATTCGGCATAAATTGTTCCGCATCATCCATAATAAAGACACGCTGAACATAAAGTTTTAAGCCGTGTTTATGATCGCGATTGAATAAATCCCAAGGCGCTTTGCTCGGCACATAAAGCAGGCTGGTATATTCTTGATTGCCTTCCACTTTGTTGTGCGCCCATAATAACGGATCTGCAAAATCGTGGCTTAAATGTTTGTAAAATTCTTTGTATTCCTCATCGGAAATATCATTTTTACTACGTGTCCAAAGGGCTTCGGATTTATTAATTTTTTCCCATTTTTCACCGCTTTCTTTCCCTTCTTCATCATATTCTTTTGTGAGCATCTCCACAGGAAGCCCGATATGATCGGAATATTTACCGATAATCTCACGTAAACGCCATTCGTTTAAAAACTCTTTTTCATCTTCGCGTAAATGCAAAATTACATCGGTTCCGCGAGATTTTTTCTCAATATCCGCAACCGAGTAATCACCTTCCCCGACAGACTCCCAAATCACGGCGTTATCTGCGGCTTCTCCCGCTGCACGGGTTTTTACGGTAACTTTATCCGCCACAATAAAAGCGGAATAAAAACCGACACCGAATTGACCGATAAGCTGGCTATCTTTCGCTTGATCTTGTCCAAGTGCGGTCAAAAATTCTTTCGTTCCCGATTTTGCGATAGTCCCCAAGTGATCAATCACTTGCTCGCGAGTCATACCGATACCGTTATCGCTGATGGTTATCGTCCCTTTTTCGCTATCAAAACTGATACGCACACGCAGTTCACCGTCATTTTCATAAAGCGCCGGATTAGACAATGCTTTAAAACGAAGTTTATCCGCCGCATCGGAGGCGTTGGAGATCAGTTCGCGCAAGAAAATTTCTTTATTGGAATATAAAGAATGAATCATTAATTGGAGAAGCTGTTTCACTTCAGACTGAAAGCCACGGGTTTCTTGATTTTTTGACATAGTTTTTCCTTTATAAAATGAAATAAGTTAAAGTTGAACGCCACAAATATAAGAATAAAAACCGTATTTTCAAGGGGCAATTTCAATGTTCAAATTAATACGGGAGAAAAATTCAAAGTGCGGTTAAATTTCATGAAATTTCGGTATTATGCAGCAGTTGCACAAAAAGAATTTTTGTGAAATCTGATATGATGTATCAGTTGCTACTCAAATTAAATATTGGAGATAAAATTCTCTTTTTGCGAATGATACATAATAATGTGAAATTCGACCGCACTTTTAGAGATAAGTTATACCTCCCCCGTATAGCCTAACTCTTTTGATATCTCCAACGCCGTTTTTTTGATTTCATTGAGGAAAAAATCAATACCGATTTTTCTCAATTTATAAATCGACATAGAAACGGAAACAGCGTATTCCACCTGATGAAAAGAATCAAATATCGGGCAAGCGATACAAACTACCCCCATTTCATTCTCCTCTTTATCCATTGCAAATTTATTTTGTCGAATATTTTCTAATTCCACTTCCATTTCATCTAATTGCGTGATGGTATTTCTCGTCAGTTGTTGAATAATGTTTTGGTGGGTTTGCCAATAGTATGATAAATAGCCCTCTTTTTTAGGATAAGCCAAATAAAGTTTTCCCATTGCCGAACAATAAAGCGGTATGTGCTGGCCGATGTAAGCTCTTGTTTTAAGCATTCCGTGAGTAGGTTCTAACTTATAAATCATAATGGCTTTATCGTCTTCTCTTTGAGAAAAATTAATGGTTTCGCCTAAAGTCAGATTAAGTTGCTCCAAATAAGGGGATACCACATTAATAATATTCATTGAAGTCAATATTTTTTGCCCGATACTGAGACATTTTATACTTAACCGATAGCTTCCCGCCGTAGATGCAGGCTTTACATAGCCTTCACTTTGTAGTCCCTGTAAAAGGCGGTGAACGGTACTTTTGTTCAAGCCTGAAATCTCGGCTAATTTCGCTAACGGGCAACCGTTAGGAAAATCACTTAGCATATCTAATAATCGGAGCCCTCTGATAAGACTTTGATTACCGCTTGATTTTTCTTCTGCCATAGTTTTTCCTTTCTTATAAATCATTCTATTTCATAATATGAAATATTTTCTCATAAAAATGAGATATTAGTCACAAAAGTAAAAATTAATTTATATCATATTGATTTTAAATTAATTTTATCTTTTCTCTCAAATTGACTTAGCCTATAAACAACCGTATATTATGAAACAGAGTTTTATAATATGGAACAAGAGGTATTAGATGAGAGTTTCTTACAACGATTTAAAAGATGAGTTCAAACGGGTTTTACTTGCTCGTAATGTGCGTGAAGAGATTGCGGAAGAATGCGCTGCCGTATTTGCTGATACGACACAGGCTGGGGCGTATTCTCACGGCGTAAATCGCTTTCCACGTTTTATTCAGCAACTGGAAAACGGCGATATTGTGCCGGAAGCACAACCGACCAAAGTACTTTCCCTAGGTGCAATCGAGCAATGGGACGCACATCAAGCTATCGGAAATTTAACAGCGAAGAAAATGATGGATCGTGCGATGGAACTCGCCTCTCAAAATGGGATCGGTGTCGTGGCATTACGCAATGCCAATCACTGGATGCGTGGCGGCTCTTACGGTTGGCAAGCTGCGGAAAAAGGTTATATCGGTATTTGTTGGACAAATGCCCTTGCGGTTATGCCGCCTTGGGGTGCGAAAGAATGCCGTATCGGCACAAACCCGTTAATTATCGCTGTGCCGACTAATCCGATCACTATGGTAGATATGTCTTGCTCAATGTATTCCTACGGCATGTTGGAAGTACACCGTCTGCAAGGTCGCCAAACTTTTGTCGATGCCGGTTTTGATGACGAAGGAAAGCCAACCCGCGATCCGGCAACCGTAGAAAGAAACCGCCGTTTAATGCCAATGGGTTTCTGGAAAGGTTCCGGCTTGTCGATTGTATTAGATATGATTGCCACACTCCTTTCTAACGGTGAATCTACCGTTGCCGTTACGGAGGACAAAGATGATGAATACTGCGTTTCTCAAGTATTCATTGCCATTGAAGTTGATCGTTTAATTGATGGCAAAACCAAAGATGAAAAACTCAATCGCATTATGGAGTATGTGAAAACGGCAGAGCGTGCCGATCCCAATATAGAAGTGCGTTTACCGGGTCATGAATTTACTCAAATTCTTGCCGATAACAAAGCTAATGGCATTCCGGTGGATGATACCGTTTGGGCAAAACTCAAATCACTTTAAAGTGCGGTCTTTTTTCTAAAAGTTTTTTAGGAGGGGCTTATGATTTTCGGTCATATTTCTCATATCGTAGCAAATCGCTACCCAAAAACGATTTTCGCCGCTTTGGATTATCTGAAGCGGATGGATTTTAACCGAATGGAAGCAGGTCGTTATCCGTTCAAAGGTAAATCCTACGTGCAGGTTCTTAATCTAGAAACACTTCCCGAAGAGGTATCGCTCCCCGAAGTACATCGTCAATATATCGATGTGCAATATTGGCATTCAGGGACAGAAAGAATGGCGGTTGCAACGGATTTAGGTCATCATCAAATTGCCGAGCCTTATGATGTAACACGGGATATTCTATTTTATAAGGCTGTCGAGAATGAGCAAGAACTGATATGCCATGCAGGTAATTTTGCCATATTTTTTCCGGAAGATGCACATCGTAGTGCCTGTAAGCAAAATGAAATTTCCGCTATTCGCAAAGTGGTTGTCAAGGTGGCACTTGATGACTTGGAGGAGGAATGATGAAAGGTTTTGCTCAATTTGTTGGAAAAATACTGGAAATGCTGGTCGTTTTAATTTTATCCGTGATGGCGATTTTGGTTTTTCTGAATGTCGTGTTGCGATATGGATTTAACAGCAGCATTAATGTAACGGAAGAAGTTTCCCGTTATATGTTCGTATGGCTCACTTTTTTAGCAGCAGTATTGGCATTCGGTGATAACCAACACGTCAATGTCACCATTTTAACGAATAAGATATCTCAAAATGGGCGCAATTTATTAGGTATTTTTACAGATAGCTTAATGCTCTATTGCTGCTATTTAATCACTGACGGTAGCTGGATTCAGTACCAATTAAACCTTATCAATTTTGCCCCGATTTCAGGTTTACCTCAGGGCATTACCTACTTTGCCGGTGTCATTGCAGGTAGCTTAATCGGCATATTATTAATCGCTCGTGTTGTATCAAGAATCACCCTTATAACAAAAGGAGAGAAAGCATGATCGTTGTTATTTTCCTCTCTGTCCTACTTGGTGCCATTATCTTGGGTATTCCGGTGGCATTTTCACTGTTAATTTGCGGTATTGCATTAATGCTGCAACTTGACTTATTTGACTCTCAGATTTTAGCGCAACACTTAATTAGCGGTGCCGATAGCTTTTCATTGATGGCGATTCCTTTCTTTATTCTTGCCGGTGAAATTATGAATGAAGGCGGATTGTCAAAACGTATTATCGACTTACCGATGAAATTGGTAGGACATAAACGCGGCGGTTTAGGCTTTGTTGCGATTATCGCCGCAATGATTATGGCAAGCCTTTCAGGATCAGCGGTTGCCGATACGGCGGCGGTGGCGGCGATGTTATTACCGATGATGAAAACCACAGGTTATCCCGTTGATAAATCCGCCGGTTTAATTGGAACGGCGGGTATTATCGCCCCGATTATTCCTCCCTCTATTCCCTTTATCGTATTTGGCGTAGCAAGCGGTGTCTCTATAACAAAACTTTTCTTAGCCGGTATTTTTCCCGGTTTGATGATGGGGATTGCATTAGCTTCGCTTTGGTGGTGGCAAGCAAAACGCTTAAATTTAATGACATTCTCAAAAGCAACCAAAGAAGAATTGTGTGTTTCTTTTAAAAATAGCATTTGGGCATTACTGCTGCCGGTCATTATCATCGGGGGATTCCGTTCCGGAATATTTACTCCAACGGAAGCCGGCGTTGTTGCGGCATTTTATGCCTTGATTATTTCGTTGTTTGTTTATCGTGAGCTCAAAATTAAAGACTTATACAAAGTGATCCTTGCCGCAGGCAAAACAACGGCAGTCGTGATGTTTTTAGTAGCAGCGGCTAATGTAACCGGTTGGTTGATTACCATTGCGGAATTACCGCAAATGATGACGGAATTTTTAGAGCCGTTAATTGACAATCAAACCTTATTGTTAGCGGTGATTATGATTTCGGTGTTTATTATCGGTATGGTGATGGATTTAACGCCAACCGTGCTAATCCTTACTCCGGTATTAATGCCGTTAATTGAAGAAGCCGGAATCGATCCTGTTTATTTCGGTGTGTTATTCATCCTAAACACCTCAATCGGTTTAATTACGCCACCGGTGGGGAATGTATTAAATGTGATTACCGGTGTTTCAAAACTCCCCTTTGATCAGGCGGCAAAAGGCATTCTTCCTTATATGGGTATGATGCTTACCCTACTCGGTTTGTTCATCCTCTTTCCATCATTAATTTTAGTTCCACTTCAGTGGATGTTGTAAAGATCACTTATTTTTAATAACGCTTAATTCAGGAGCACATTATGAAATGTTTTAAAATGAAATGCTTAACCGCTTTAATTGCCGGTATGACAATGTTTAGTATCTCTACCGCTTCAGCGGAAATCAATCTACGATTTGGCTATGAAGCGCCTCGTAGTGATACTCAACATATCGCCGCCAAAAAATTTAATGAATTATTGGCAGACAAAACAAAAGGTGAAGTAAAACTAAAACTCTTCCCTGATAGTACGCTAGGCAATGCACAAACAATGATTGCCGGTGTTCGTGGTGGTACGATTGATCTCGAAATGTCTGGCTCACCTAACTTCACCGGATTGGTTCAAGAACTCAATGTAATTGACATTCCGTTTATTTTTAAAGATCGTGAACACGTTTATAAAGTATTAGACGGCGAAATCGGACAAGGCTTACTAAAATCGTTGGAAGAAAAAGGGCTTAAAGGATTAGCTTTTTGGGATGTGGGATTCCGTGCTTTCTCTAACTCTAAACACACGATGACAAAACCGGAAGATGTGAAAGGGCTAAAGGTTCGTACCAATCAAAATCCAATGTATATCGAAGCCTTCTCTCTTTTAGGGGCGAACCCGGTTCCAATGCCATTGGCAGAGCTTTACACCGCATTAGAAACACGGGCAGTTGATGCACAAGAACATCCGATTGGTATCTTTTGGTCTTCAAAATTATACGAAGTACAAAAATATCTCACGCTAAGCAATCACGGCTATACCCCGTTAATTGTTGTGATGAATAAAACAAAATTTGATTCGCTTTCCCCTACACTTCAGCAAGCTATTTTAGATGCAGCCAAAGAAGCCGGGAAATTTCAACGGGATCTCAACGTGAAAAACGAGCAAGAAATAATTACCAAGTTACGTAAAGAAGGCGTCGAAGTAATGGAAGCCATTGATTCTGAGCCATTTAAGGCGATTATCGAAGAAAAAGTACGCAAATCTTACATCGAAAAACATGGCGATACATTAGTCCGTAAAATTGATGAATTAGCCAAATAATATCGTAGCGGTCAACTGTGGTTGACTGCTTTCATTTTCATTCGAGGTTTTATGAATTATTACTTAGGCATTGATTGCGGTGGAACATTTATCAAAGCCGCATTATTTGATAATACCGGAAAATTGTATGGTATAGCCCGCCAAAATGTTCCCGTTATTAGTGAGCAATCCGGCTATGCCGAGCGGGATCCGGAAATGTTATGGCAAACCACTGCACAGGTAGTACGAGAAGCTATTGCGAAAAGTAATATTGCGTCAAAACACATCAAAGCGGTTGGAATTTCCGCACAAGGAAAAGGTGCGTTTTTTTTAGATAAACAAAACCGCCCTTTAGGACGGGCTATTTTATCTTCCGATCAACGTGCACTCGAAATCGTCAAAAAATGGCAGGCAGAGCATATTCCTGAACAACTTTATCCGATTACCCGACAAACCTTATGGACAGGGCATCCTGTGTCAATTCTCCGTTGGGTGAAAGAAAATGAGCCTCAACGCTATGATCGAATCGGTTCGGTTTTAATGTCTCACGACTACTTACGATTTTGTCTAACCGGACAGCTATTTTGTGAAGAAACCAATATCTCAGAATCAAATATCTACAACATTGAAACTGAAAAATATGATATTCATCTTGCAGAATTACTTGGAATAGCAGAAGTTTTCGATAAATTTCCACCGATAATAAAATCCGGAGAAATTGCGGGCTATATCACCAAACAAGCGGCGGAAATCACCGGATTAACCGAAGGAACTGCCGTTGTCGGCGGCTTATTTGATGTAGTTTCGACCGCACTTTGCGCTAATTTGGATGACGAAAAAAAATTGAATGTCGTACTTGGAACTTGGTCTGTGGTAAGCGGTATTACCGATCGTATTGATTCAAACCAATCAATCCCTTTTGTTTATGGTCGTTATGTCGAAAAAAACAAATTTATCGTTCACGAGGCCAGCCCTACTTCATCAGGCAATTTAGAATGGTTTTTAAATCGCTTTAAACATTTGGATTATGAGACGATTAATCAAGGTATTGATACTTTAGAACCTGCCAAAAGTTCTGTCTTGTTTGTTCCTTTTCTTTATGGCTCTAATGCCGGATTGGGTATGCAAGCGGGCTTTTACGGCTTGCAATCTTATCATACGGAAATCCATCTACTGCAAGCGGTTTATGAGGGCGTACTCTTCAGCCTTATGTATCATTTAGAGAAAATGAAACATCGTTTCCCCAATGCAAATATACTTAGAGTTACCGGCGGGCCAACCAAATCTAACGTATGGATGCAAATGCTGACAGATTTAACCGGTATGAAATTAGAAATTCCGGCGGTAGAAGAAACGGGGTGTTTAGGCGCAGCATTAGTTGCAATGGAGGCAATAGAAAAAAGTATAGATAAAAATACGATTTTAAATTCAGGTATGCGTACTATTATTCCTAATGAAAATAATTTCAATGCTTACCAAGAAAAATATCAACGCTATTTAAAATTTATTCAAGCCCTAAAAACTTTGATTTAGGATTTCAGCTGAAAAACCAACCGTATTTAGTTTAATCAATCAAATTCGGTTGGTTTCCCAATGAAAATCAGTTTTCCTTTACATTTTCGACATAAATATTCGGCTTTTTCCTTTAAAATGCGCTGATGACGGCGAACGGTTAATAAATGTGTTTGGCAAGAACAACGATATTCAAAGGTTTTTCCTTGCACATTTTGCACATCAAATTGATGGCAAGTATCTGCCGGTAAATGAAAAACCTGATTCATTAATGCTTTCCATTCCGCTCCGTGCGGTTTCACCCGTCCGAACATCTGATACACGATCAAATGTGCGAATTCGTGCGGTACAACCTGTCGAATAAATTCCTCGCTATTTTCCAACAACAAAGTGCGGTTAAATTTCACTTCATTTTTTTGTAGATAGGCAACGCCCGCTTTCACGCCTCGTAAATCATAACTCACCACGGGCATCAAAAATTCACGCTTAAAATAATCTTCCGCAAGACGTAATGATTCCGCAAGTTTTCGCTGAACCTGCATTTTTAAATGTCGAAACTGCGTCTGTGATGAAAGCATAAATTCCTAAAAAAACAAAAACCGCCAAAATAGCGGTTTTTATAGTGAATTAAATTAAGCTACAAGCCGAAGACGGTACAAACAGTACAGCGAGGCGCAACAATGCGGTAAACATTTTTAAATTTAATTCACTATAAGAAAATAATTACTTCAAACCTGCTGCGGCACGTAATTCTTCTGCACGATCCACTTTTTCCCATGGAAATTGTTCACGTCCGAAGTGTCCGTAAGCCGCCGTTTCACGGTAAATCGGTTGAATTAAATTCAACATTTTTATTAAACCGTAAGGGCGTAAATCAAAAAACTCACGAACTAAAGCCACCAACAATTCGTTGCTCACTTTACCTGTTCCGAAAGTTTCCACCATAATGGAAGTAGGTTCTGCCACACCGATTGCATAAGAAAGTTGGATTTCACAACGATCTGCCAAACCTGCCGCCACAATATTTTTCGCCACATAACGGGCTGCATAAGCGGCCGAACGGTCAACTTTTGACGGATCTTTACCTGAGAACGCGCCCCCACCGTGACGTGCGGCACCACCATAAGTATCAACAATAATTTTACGTCCGGTTAGACCGCAATCTCCCATTGGCCCGCCAATCACGAAACGACCTGTCGGATTAATAAAATATTTTGTTTCTTTTGAAAGCCATTCACTTGGCAAGATAGGTTTGATGATTTCTTCCATCACGCCTTCATGAAGATCTTTTTGATTAATTTCTTCCGAATGTTGGGTTGAAAGCACCACCGCATCCACACCGACAATTTTATTGTCTTCGTATTTTAATGTTACCTGACTTTTCGCATCAGGACGCAACCACGCCAATTTACCGCTTTTACGCACTTCCGCTTGTTTTTGCATTAAACGATGAGCATAGGTAATGGCAGCCGGCATTAATACATCGGTTTCATTGGTTGCGTAACCAAACATAATACCTTGGTCACCCGCACCTTGATCGAGCGGATTGTCACGATCCACACCTTGATTAATATCCGCAGACTGTTTGCCGATAGCATTTAACACGGCACAAGAATGTCCATCAAAGCCCATATCGGAATGTTCATAACCAATATCGCAAATCACTTTACGGGTTAAATTTTCAATATCCACCCAAGCCGATGTGGTGATTTCACCGCCCACCAAAGCCATACCGGTTTTCACATAAGTTTCACAGGCAACACGGGCTTTAGGATCTTGTTTTAGGATTTCATCAAGTACCGCATCGGAAATTTGATCGGCAATTTTATCCGGATGTCCTTCTGACACGGATTCTGAAGTAAATAAATAGCTTGACATAAATTCTCTCTTTCCATTTAGATGTATTGACGTATAGACGGCTATAATACGTATTTTCGCTCAATATGCAAGCACTATTATGAGGTAGTGTTTAACCAATTTTTTAAAATTTGCTCGCCATATTCCGACATATAAGATTCCGGGTGAAACTGCACGCCATAAATCGGCAAATATTTATGCTGCATTGCCATTACCACATTTTCATCACAAACGGCGGTAATTTCTAACACTTTGGGAAAATCTTCCGCTTGCACCGCCCAAGAATGGTATAACCCGATTTCAAATTGCATCGGCAATCCCAAAAATAGCGAAGAATTTGACCGCACTTTTAAACAATGTTTTTGTCCGTGACGAACTCCAGCCAAGTTATAAAGTGTGCCGCCGAAAAATTCACACAAGGTTTGATGCCCTAAACAAACACCGAGAATGGATTTTTGCCGATGATATTTTTCCAACATAGTAAATAATTGCGGATAAGCTCTTGGTACATCCGGGCCGGGAGAAATTAAAATATGCGTGAAAAATTCAGGCGTGCTTGCTTGCAAATCTTCAACATTCAACACCTCAAAAAGCACTTGAAGACGGCGAATAAGATCCACTAAATTGAAAGTAAAAGAATCGTGATTATTAATAATGAGTAATTTCATAACCGCTTGGCTTTCGTTATAATCGGGCAATTTTACGCTATAGTGAATTAAATTCAAATGGATATAACGTCGCGGCCGAAGACAATACAAACCGTACAACAAAGCAAAGCCACGCAATAAACATTTTTAAATTTAATCCACTATCAATTAGAAATAACACAATGCAACATTTTATTGAAAAAGCCAACCGCTACGGCGCACAACGCACACCTTTTTTCTTTTTGATTGATTTTGAACGGGAAAAACCACGCATTTTTCCTTTAGAAAAAGCCGCCTCACAAGGGATTTTTTTCAATATCTTAGGCAACACGAATACGGCGGAACAAAAAAACTTTCCGCAAAAATTTATTCATATCGACAAAAAACCGATTTCACTTGCAGATTATCAACAGGGATTTGAACTTGTTCAACAAGCATTGCAACAAGGTAATTCCTATTTATTAAACCTAACCTACCCGACTGAAATTTCAGGTAATTTCACGCTTGAGCGACTTTTTTATCAAACCCATGCGCCTTATAAATTATGGCTGAAAAATCAATTCGTATGCTTTTCTCCCGAATGCTTCGTGCATATTCACGCCAATAAAATTGCCACTTATCCAATGAAAGGGACAATTAACGCACGCTTACCCAATGCGGAAAATAGGTTATTGAATGATGAAAAGGAGAAACGTGAACATTACACGATTGTCGATCTAATGCGTAATGATCTCGCTATGGTGGCGAAAAACATTCAGGTAACAAAGTTTCGCTATGTGGATCGCATTCAAACACAAAAAAATACAATATTACAAACCAGTTCCGAGATCTACGGTGAATTAGAAGACAACTGGCAAGAAAAAGTGGGAGATATACTGGCGATATTATTACCGGCTGGCTCTATCAGCGGTGCGCCGAAAGAAAAAACCGTGCAAATTATTCAACAAGCGGAAAAGCAAGCACGTGGTTATTACACCGGCGTTTTTGGTCTTTTTGATGGAAAAACCCTACAAAGTGCGGTTGCAATTCGATTTATTTCTCAACGCAATGATAAATTTTATTTTCACAGTGGCGGCGGTATTACTATCCATAGCCGTTTAGAAGAGGAATATCAAGAGTTGCTCGAAAAAGTCTATTTACCTATTAAGGAAAATTAATGTTTCCGTTATTTGAAACCTTAGCCATCGAAAACGGCAAAATTCAAAATATCGACTACCACCAAACACGTTATGAACGCAGCCTACACCAATTTTATGGCAAAAGTGCGGTCAATATTTTTCCACTTTTTGATTTAATCCAACCGCCCGAACATTTGCGAAATAAACTGATACGTTGCCGTATTGATTACAATGACAAAGCCACCGTCGTTCAATATTTTGAATACGCACGAAAAATCTACCGCACTTTCCAACCCGTAATTTGTGATGAAATTGAATATGGCTTGAAATACGCTAATCGAGACTTACTCAATACACTATTTGCGCAACGAGGAGATTGTGATGAGATTATGATTATCAAAAACGGAAAAGTGACGGACTGTTCTATCGGAAATTTAGTTTTCCGCCAAAGTAATCAATGGTTTACACCTGATACTCCTTTATTACAAGGTACTCAGCGAGAAAAATTACTTCGTGAAGGAAAAATTCAACAAGCCACAATTTATGTGCGGGATATTAAAAAATTTGATGAAATCAGGCTGATTAACGCAATGAATGGTTTATAAAAATAATCCTATCACAAACCATCGTGGGGTGAGCAACCGATTGCCCACCGATGATTATAATCACCCCTTATAGGGTGACGTTAGGCGAAGCCGTAACGCACCATTAACAAGGTTTGGTGTAATGATGAAATGATACTTTACACAAAGCTCAACGCATCCTACCCAAATAAATATCGGATATAAAATTCTCTTTGTGCGGCTGATACATAATAATGTTTAATTCGCTGTGATAAACCAACAATTATGAATTTGCTTATTACGTTCAAAATCTAATGGCAAGGTTTTGTGAGAAATTTCAACCGCACTTAACCCCAATTCTTCCAATGCGGCAAAATCCATTTTGAATCCCCGTTTATTGTTGGAGAACACAATCGTTCCGTCTGTACGCAAAATACGTTTTAAATTACGCATTAGTTTGATGTGATCTCGTTGCACATCCCAGCTTTCTTCCATTCGTTTAGAATTGGAAAAGGTGGGCGGATCAACAAAAATTAAATCAAACTGACGATCACACTTTTCCAACCATTGCAAACAATCCGCTTGAATCAATTTATGTGCTTTACCTTCCACATCATTCAAAATAAGATTTTGTTCCGCCCAATTGAGATAGGTTTTCGACATATCAACCGTTGTGGTTGATTTCGCCCCGCCTAATGCTGCGTGAACGGTCGCCGAACCGGTGTAAGCAAACAGATTTAAAAAATCCTTACCTTTCGCTAACTCACCTACCATTTTTCTGGTGAGCCTGTGATCCAAAAATAATCCCGTATCTAAATAATCCGTCAGATTCACCCAAAGCTGTGCGCCATATTCATTCACATAGAAATACTCCCCTTTATTAGCGAGTTTTTCATATTGATTCGTGCCTTTTTGTTTTTGGCGAACTTTTAAAATTAATTTATTCGTCTCCACATTCGTTACCTGCAATGTGGCGGTAACGGCATCCAATAAACGCTGACGGGCTTTATTTTCATCAATATTTTTCGGCGCAGCATATTCTTGCACGACAATATGATCACCATAACGATCCACCGCCAAATTATATTCCGGCAAATCGGCATCATACAAACGGTAAGCATCTAAACCTTGCTGCTTCGCCCATTTTTCGATTTTCTTGATATTTTTCTGTAAACGATTGGCAAAATCCACTGCAACATCTAAAGTGCGGTTAAATTCAAGGGCATTTTCGACCGCACTTTCCTCTTTCTGACGTGCTGAAATTTGATAATTTTTCTGAACACAATCAAGCGGACCATTTTTCGCCTTGAACTGGCGGGCCGCACGCATTCGTAAGCAATCAAGCAATGTGGATTCGCTGCTGAAAATAGAGGCGTTCCAACCACCGAACTGTTTTTTCAAACGTTGCCCAAAAATAGAGTAAAGGGCAATCAATGCAGGTGTTGTGCCTAAACGTTCGCCATAAGGCGGATTACAAATCACCGTTCCCACTTCATTCGGAGCTGGGTTTTCTAGGGCTGCGACATCGCCTTGTTGCCATTTAATTAAATGGGCGACTCCGGCATTTTGAGCGTTTCGTTGCGCCTTTTTCAAGACACGATGCTCAAGATCGAAACCATAAAAGTGCGGTTGAATTTCCCTTTGTTTTTCCTTCGCAGTACTTATCGCTTCCTCTTTTACTTTTTCCCAAGCCGCTTGGTTATGCCCTTTCCAAAAATCAAAGCCCCAGTGTAAACGGTATAGTTGCGGTGCGATTTTCGCCTCCATTTGTGCCGCTTCAATTAACAATGTTCCGGAACCACACATTGGATCAACCAATGGCGTGCCCTGTTTCCACTCGGAACGCAAAACTATTGCGGCAGCCAACGTTTCCCGCAATGGCGCTTGACCGGTATCCTCACGATAACCGCGCATATGTAAGGCTTCACCGCTCAAATCTAAGGAAATCACTAATTCCTCACGATTTAAATAGGCGTGAATACGCACATCCGGCTGCATTTTATCAACACTTGGGCGCGCTTTTCCTTGACGTTCAAAGTAATCGACAATGCCGTCTTTCACCCGCATTGCGCCAAACTGAGTATGACGAATTTCTTGGTTCGTGCCGTTAAAATCCACAAAAAACGTTACTCGCTCATCAAATTGAGCCAACCAATTAAAGCCCGAAACCGCCGCATAAAGATCTAAATCGCTGTAAATTTTGGTTTCAATTAAAGGTAACAAAATACGTGAAGCCAAACGTGACCAAAGTAATGTTCGGTAAAGGGTCTCATCATCTGCGTGAAAATGCACGCCGCCTTGCACGACTTTTGCATCTTGCGCACCAAGTTCGGTCAGTTCAACTTTTAGCAGTTCCTCAAAGCCACGAGAGGTGGTGGCAAATAATTGTTTCATTGAAATTCTCGGTAGGAAAAAATTGGGCGGATTATAGCATAAAGGTGAAATATCAGTTTACATAAAAAATGGTGGGATCTCCCACCATTGTTGTTACTTTATAAATCACTTACTCAAACACTGTGCATAGCTATCTGCTGTTGCCTGTAAGAAGTTTACATAGGCGTTTTCGCCGAGCGTTACGCTATCGCCTATCGGATCTAATCGTCCGACATTCACTTTTGTACTTTGAGCAAGGGATTCAATCACTTTTGGCGTGAATTGCGGTTCTGCAAATAAGCAGTTTACCCGGTGTTCTTCAATTTCTTCTTTAATATGCGCAATGGTTTTCGCCCCCGGTGCAACCAGTGGGTTAATGGTGAAATAGCCGGTTTGTTTCAACCCGTATGCGTCATTAAAATAGCCGTAAGCATCGTGGAAAACAAAAAATCCTTTATCCGCAAATGGAGCAAGTTGAGCCTTAATTTTATCGCTTTGAATTTCTAAAGTGCGGTTGAAATTATCAAGATTTTTGGCTATGAGTTCTTTCTTATCAGGAAATTGTGTCGTGAGTTTATCCGCTACTTTTTGCGCGACAATTCGACTAATCGCCGGAGAATACCAAACGTGCCAGTTAGTCGTTAGCCCTTCGTGGTGATCATGGTCATGGTCGTGATCATGCTCCCCTTTATTCTCATCTTTATGGCTATGTTTATGATTGTGCTCTCCCTCTTCGTGCGAATGTTCGTGATGGGCTTTGCCAAGTAATGGTTCGATGCCTTCAAGATCTGCAATGGTGATCACTTTTTTACGATCAATTTGATTGATCGGTTTGTCCAAAAATGAATCCACATCTTCACCAATCCACAGCACTAAATCCGCCGATTTTACTTTTTGAATATCGGATAATTTTAAACTGTAATCGTGCGGGGAAGCACCGGGTGGAACAAGCACTTGAGTGTCGGTAACGCCATTCGCAATCGAAGAAGCAATAAAGCCAAGCGGTTTAACGGATGCCAATACATCAGCATTGGCAAACATTGGAAAAGCTAAAAGTGCGGTTGAAATCGCGCTAATTTTTAACGATATTTTCATTTTGTCTCCTTTGTTGTTAATAATAATTCTCAAATAGGCGGTAAATCCTACATTTTTTAAAGCAAATTGCAATCATTTTATGCAAAAAAAAAAAGCAACTTTCGTTGCCTTTATGGAAATCTTTATTTTTTCAGTAACTTATCAATGACACGAGAAACCGCAAAAAAGCCGAAGGTTGCTGTTATCATTGTTGCCGCACCAAATCCGTTTGCGCAATTCATCGTAGCAGAAACGGCACATCCTTCCTCCGTTTTAGGAAAAATCAACGGTTGGGTGGAAAAAACAGCCTCTACACCGAACTTACGCTGTGGGTTTTGGGTAAAATTAAAATTCTTACGCAAAATTGACCGCACTTTGGCAAGTAAAGGGTCTTGAATGGTTTTGCTCAAATCTGCAATTTGAATTTGAGTAGGATCCGTTTGCCCCCCTGCGCCTCCTACGGTGATAATTTTGGTTTTATTCCGTTTACAATAAGCAATCATCGCTGCTTTGGTTTTCACATTATCAATGGCATCAATTACGTAATCATAGCCACGGTTAAGATAATCCGCTTGGTTATCCGGTGAAATAAAATCATCAATAATATTGACGATACATTCCGGGTTAATCAATTTCACACGTTCTGCCATTACTTCCGTTTTGAGTTTACCGATATTGCCGCTTAATGCCGGTAGCTGGCGGTTGATATTGGTAACACAAATATCATCCATATCAATCAATGTGAGCTGTCCAACGCCTGAACGCGCTAAGGCTTCAACTACCCACGATCCCACACCGCCAATACCGATCACACAGATGTGCGCTTGGCGAAGTCGGTTCAGTCCCTCGGGCGTATAAAGCCGCCCGATACCGCCGAAACGTTGTTCGTAATTATCCACTCTCGCCATTAATTCAGCACCCAAACACGTCCATAATGTTTTGAAAGACCGGCAATATGCCCCGCTTGTTCACCAATACCGCGATATAAATCAAAATGGTGTCCGTTTACAGCGCCCCCTACATCTAATGCCACCATTAAATGTAATTTATGTGAACCTTTCCACTTGCCATCGTCATCAATATCCGGCACTTCAACCAACAAAACGGAGCCTGATGGAATCAGATTACGATCCGAAGCTACTGCCGCCATTGGTACTAATGGTACACCGGCAGAGCCTTTTACTTTTCCGCTCGGATCATTTTTAAAGAACACATAGGACGGATTACGTTCCAACAAACTTTGTACTCGCGACGGGTTCGCATTTCCCCAGTCGCGGATAGCTTGAATGGACATTTTCTCTTTCGGGATTTCACCGTCTTCAACAAGTAAACGCCCTACCGCTTGATATTTGAAACCGTTTTGTCCCGCATAAGCAAAATAATTCAAATTGCCACTACCTAAATCAACATAACCGCTCCCTTGTACACCAAGCAAGAAGTTATCAAGCATTGAATCACTATAAGCAAGCTCTAGCCCTTTCCCTTCCAATGCGCCCGCATAGATCTGCGCACGAGAGAAACGTTTATTTGCCGGCATTGCATAAATAGGGTGTTGGAATTTCCCTTGCGGAGAACGGCGTGCATGAATAACCGGTGAATAATACCCTGTCATCAACACGTTTTGATAACCGTCAAATCCTTTCATAATTTGTGGCGAAATACCATATTGCGCCAGCTCACTCATATTAGCACCGGAAAGTACCCAATTCGTGATTTTAGAATAGTTGTTATAAAAACGATCAGAAAGTCGGCTTGAATAGGTTTTTACATTAGAAAGTTGGGTTAAAAAATCGCCCTGATTAATGACCGCACTTTGATTTTCTACGAAAGAAACGGGAGATAAAAGACTTTGTTGATAGCTGCGACCGTCATATTTTGCACCAAATTTTTGGGGATCATCGCCTGTCGGAGTAAGAATAGATGAACCCGCTTTGTTTGGCGAAGTACCACAAGCAGTCAAAATTGAAGTCACCGCTAAAACTAAAAATACTTTGAAACCGAGATTGTGACAAAATTTCATTCCTTTAATTCCTGAATAAAACGAAGAGTTACAAAGGCGCATACGCTATCAAAAAATACTCAAAACCTCTAGCACTATTTCCTGATAACGTTTAATTTATGTGCGTTTTGTTCATTTTGTTGACAAATGAAAAGCAAAGTTTTGTTTAATACTTGCAAAAATTTTTTAAGCAGGTATATTGTGCACCATCAGACGCGGGGTGGAGCAGCTTGGTAGCTCGTCGGGCTCATAACCCGAAGGCCGTCGGTTCAAATCCGGCCCCCGCAACCAAATTCTAAAGCATCGATTTTTTATCGGTGCTTTTTCTTTATCCGGCACATTAAAAAGCATTCCCCCTAGTGGAAAATGCTTTTTTCTTATTTAATTGAAATATGTACGGTAATTTCTTCTCTATCGTGATACAGCTGTTTCGCTTGAATATCAAAATGAAGATTATTTTTCGCCAATTTATCCGATAGCATTTCCAGACATTGCGTAACCTCTTGATAACGTTTTTTCATCGGCAATTTTAAGTTGAAAATGGTCTCACGACACCAACCGTTGACTAGCCATTTTCCTATTAAATTCGCAATTCGGTTCGGTTGTTCCACCATATCACAGACAAGCCAATCAATACGCTTTCGCTTTGGCGGATGAAATTTAAATCCGTCTTCCGCACAATGTTCGATTCGTCCGGTATCATGCAGGCTCGCAGCCATTTTGCCATGATCTACCGCATACACAAACAAGCCTCGTTTAACCAGTTGATAAGTCCAACCTCCGGGGCAAGCGCCGAGATCAACCGCAACCATATTTTCATTTAGGCGTTTACTTTCTTCTTTACGCGGAATAAAAGTTAAAATCGCTTCTTCTAATTTAAGCGTAGAACGGCTTGGTGCTTCTGATGGAAACTTTAAACGAGGAATACCCATAAAATATTCGGAATGATTATTCGTATAAGAATAGCCGACATAGCAACAATTCGGTTTCACAAAAAAACAATGTAAAAATTGACCGCACTTTTGTGTCGGTTTGGCGGCAAGCCAGCCCTGCTTTTTCAGCGCTTGACGCAATGGTACGGTAAATTTTCGACAAAATGTAGAAAGTGATTTTGATTCGTTGGTATCTGCCGTTTCAACAAAAAGTTCGATGGATTGGTTAAAATTCACTTGGTGTGATAACTGTTCAAACGCTGCAATAATCGGGCTAATTCGATCGATTGGATCTAAATTCTCCAATAAATCGGATACCACCAGCATTTGACGGGCAAAGATCAGTTGGTTAAAGGGAATTTCGCGTGCTAAACGATCCGCTTCATCCGGTTGATAACATTCAAAAATCACATAACCCGAATTTTCTTGCACTCGTGCAAAACCAAATATGCCTAATGCCGTCGCACGATCAGTAATTTCGGCAACGACTTCTTTTTCAAACCCTGAACGACAATATAGTGCTAATTTATTCATCTTCTTTTTTTATTGCTGTAATAATCCAACGGCGAAATGCTTGAATTTGTTCATCATCAAGGCGATCAAGTTGATTCACCACATAAAAAGATTTAGGATCCGGCAGACCCGTTTCCAATACAATTTGTAATGTGCTTTGTTCAATTTCTTGTAACGCAAGTAAACGATTCGCAAGAACAATCCCTTGCCCGTGAATTGCCGCCTGTAATGCCATAAAAGTGTGGCTAAATAATGGACCCTGCTGAATATTTAATTCATCCAATGCCAAATAATCCGCCATTGCACGCCAATTATCACGGGTATGAGTATGAATCAGTATATGATGTTTTAAATCCTCTTTACTGCGAATCGGATTCTTAGCCAATAATTCCGGCGAAGCCAAAATCAGTAAATTCTCTTTTCCCAAGCAATCAACCTGCAAATTTTGCCAATCTCCTTTGCCATAATAAATGGCAAGATCAATTTCCTTATTCAGCAATCCCTCATCTTGATCAACGCCCTTTAAGCGAACTTCAACTTCGGGGTGAAGCCGATTAAACTCACTCAAATGAGGAACAAGCCATTGAATACCAAAGGTTTGCGGCACGCTAATGGTTAAATGCGGATCGTTTTTTAAAGTTAATAATCGATCTGTTGCTTCGTTTAATTTACGCAGAATTTTATTAATATCTGCGAAGTAGATTTTGCCGAACTCCGTTAATTCTAAAGCACGATTTTTACGCTTAAATAATTCTACGCCTAAAAAATCTTCTAATAGTTTAATTTGGTGACTCACTGCTGCCTGCGTAACAAAAAGTTCATCAGCCGCTTTTGTGAAGCTTAAATGTCGTGCGGCAGATTCAAAAGACTTCAGTGAATTCAAGGGAGGCAAACGTTTATACATAATTCTTCCCAAATGTAATTTTTTCATCTATAATACATAGGATTCTATTCGGATTAGTTTTTCTAATCTGTCAAATAAGAAAACATCATTTGTTCTTGTTTTCTCTACTCCCTATAATGCCCTCATACTTAACAGTTGGTAATTCCTTACTAGTTAATGAGTTTCGGACTTAAGTATGATGTTGTGTTTGCATATAGTTCGGGAAACCGAACTTGAGTAACAATTAGTTACTCGTTTACTTCCTGTATATTTAGACCTTTTTGGTTAAACGCCGCTCTTCTTGAGGGGCGTTTTTTTTGGCTTGATCTTAACATATCCCCTTTTTCTTTTCCTCTTTAACTTTAAAAACTTTTGAATAACTGCTGTTTTTTTCTAAGAAATCTCAAAAAATTTCCGCTTTAAGGTTTTAATGCTTCAAATAATGGTGTAGATTAAATCTCATTTTTATAGAACATTGCACTTAAGGGAAACAAGATGAAAGACTTAGATTGGAATAACCTCGGTTTTAGTTATATAAAAACAGACTATCGTTTTATCGCCCATTGGAAAGAGGGTAAATGGGATGAAGGCAAACTCACGACTGACAACACTCTACATATTCACGAAGGCTCAACCGCCCTTCATTACGGTCAACAATGTTTTGAAGGTTTAAAGGCCTATCGCTGTAAAGATGGCTCTATCAACCTATTCCGTCCGGATCAAAATGCCAAACGTATGCAACGTACTTCTGCCCGTCTTTTAATGCCACAAGTCCCCACCGAACTATTCGTGCGCGCTTGTAAAGAAGTGGTGAAAGCTAACGAAGAATGGTTAGGTCCCTATGGCTCCGGCGCTACCTTATATTTACGTCCGTTCTTAATCGGTGTCGGTGAAAATATCGGTGTGAAAACCGCACCGGAGTTTATTTTCTCTGTATTCTGTTGTCCGGTTGGTGCTTATTTCAAAGGCGGACTTGCCCCTTCTAACTTTATTACAACCGAATACGACCGCGCAGCACCAATGGGAACAGGCGGTGTAAAAGTAGGCGGTAACTATGCGGCAAGTCTTCTTCCACACGAGTTGGCCGCAGAGCAAGGCACTCCGGAACGTAAATTTGCCGATGCCATTTACCTTGATCCGAAAACCCACACTAAAATTGAAGAAGTGGGTGCGGCAAATTTCTTCGGTATAACCAAAGATAACAAATTTATCACACCGGTATCCGAATCAATTTTACCAAGTATTACAAAATACTCCTTACTTCATATTGCTAAAACACGCTTAGGAATGGAAGCTATTGAAGGAGATGTGTATATCGATCAATTAGATCAATTTGCAGAAGCAGGCGCATGCGGTACTGCGGCGGTTATTACTCCTGTTGGCGGTATTCAGCACAAGGGCAATTTCCACGTGTTCTATTCCGAAACTGAAGTCGGTCCGATCACCCGCAAACTTTATAATGAACTAACCGGTATTCAATTCGGTGATATTGAAGCACCGGAAGGTTGGATTGTTAAAGTAGAATAGTTTTTAAGTGTTAAAAAAGTGCGGTCGAAATGATCTGCCCCCAAAAGTTGGACAAAATAAACCAACTTAGTCAGGGGCAGATTTTATGACCAAATACAATCAAACATTCAAACAACAAGCCATCGATTTTTATCTTAAAAATCACTTAGATATTTCACTTACAAAAAAACAATTTCAACTTTCCGACACCACCTTAAGACGTTGGATTACCCAATATCAACATTCAGGCAATGCAGGGCTTGCCCTATTGCCCGGCAAACGCATTTATTCCGCTGAATTTAAATATCAAGTCATCCTTGCCGTTCAAAAAGGGGATTTCTCTGCAAGGCAAGCGACAATCCATTTCGGCATAAGTAATTCAGGTCTTATCAGCCAATGGTTGAAAGCCTTTGAAAAAGACGGTATAAACGGTTTACACCCCAAACCGAAAGGAAGACCGACAATGTCCCCGAAAAAACCAAAATACGCCAAAATGCCACCGCCGCCGAAGACCGAAGAAGACCGCTTACGGTTAAGGATTTTGGAGCTTGAAGCGGAGGTGGCATTTCTAAAAAAGTTGGACGAAGTGATGCGGGAGGAAGAAGCCGAACGGCGGCGATTATCCAAAGATTGAGAGGGACGTTTCCGCTTAACATCTTGCTTTCATTGGCAAATTTGTCTCGTAGTGTGTTTTTCTATCATTTAAAGCCGAAGGCGGATAAAAATACCGCACTTAAAGCGGAAATCAGGCGGATTAAAGCAGAAAATCCGGCGTATGGTTATCGCCGAGTAAGTGCGTTATTGAAAGGCGTTAATCACAAACGGGTACAACACTTAATCCAACAAATGGGGCTACAGGTGAAGGGCAAAAAAGCGAGAAAGTACGCCGCCTATCGCGGTGAAATCGGAAACATCGCCCCAAACCGCTTACAACGGGATTTCACCACAACCCGACCAAACGAAAAATGGCTTACCGACATCACGGAAATCAAAGCCAAAGACGGCAGTAAATGTTACGTCTCACCGATTTTAGACTGCTTCAACTCGGAAATCATCAGCGTTGCTATCAGTCGAAGCCCGAATTGGCAACAAGTGAAAGTAATGTTGCAACAAGCGGTCGAAAAATTACCCAAAGAGGCGAAGCCGATACTGCATTCGGACCAAGGTTGGCAATATCAAATGTGTGCGTATCAACGCATCTTACAAGAAAACGGCATAGTGCAGAGTATGTCAAGAAAGGGAAACTGCCTAGATAATGCGATGATGGAGAGCTTTTTCGGGCGGATGAAAACGGAATGTATCTATGGTAAGCATTTTGACAATGCCGAGGAGGTTGCACAAGCGGTGAGGGAGTATATACGGTATTACAATGAGGAACGAATACAATTAAAATTAAACGGCTTGAGCCCGATACAATATCGAACTCAAACCATTTGTTAAATGGTCTAACTTTTTGGGGTCAGATCAAAATTGACCGCTCTTAACACTATCTTTCGTTATGAATTTCCAAATTCGTTGCATCCTTTTCACGCTTTTTCTTTGCCGAATCATTACGTTGAAAAGCGATGTTATCAAGATATTCCGGTGTAATATCACCCGTAATATATTCTCCGGTGAAAACGGAACAATCAAAACCTTGAATTCTTGGGTTTTCTTCTTGTACCGATTCAGTGAGCGCACTGAGATCTTGGAAAATAAGTTTATCCACGCCGATTAATTTGGCAATTTCGTCCACATTTCGACCATGAGCAATGAGTTCATCCTTGGTTGGCATATCAATGCCATATACGTTCGGATAACGAATCTCCGGTGCGGCTGAGGCAAAATAAATTTTCTTCGCTCCGGCAGCACGTGCCATTTCTACAATTTGTTCCGAAGTCGTGCCTCGCACGATAGAATCGTCCACCAACAAGACATTTTTTCCTTTAAACTCCGCTTTAATGGTATTCAATTTACGGCGAACGGAACTAATACGCTGTGCTTGCCCCGGCATAATGAAGGTTCGTCCCACATAACGGTTTTTTACAAAACCTTGGCGATAAGGTTTGTTAAGCACATTGGCGATTTGCAATGCAATATCCGTTGAGGTTTCAGGTACGGGAATAACCACATCAATATTATCTAATTCATCTTGCCATTCACGGGCGATTTTTTGTCCTAAACGCTCCCCCATATGAACGCGTGCCGCATAAACGGAAACGCCGTCCATAATGGAATCCGGACGGGCAAAATAGACGTATTCAAAAATACAAGGATTTAAGACCGCACTTTCTGCACATTGCTGCGCATAAAGTCTGCCGCCAAATGTTACATAAACGGCTTCTCCCGGTGCGACATCTCTTACGAAATCAAAGCCTGCAACATCCAACGCCACCGTTTCTGAAGCAAACATATAATCGGTTTTGCCGTTTTCTTCACGCTTACCTAATACTAAAGGGCGTATGCCGAACGGATCCCGAAATGCGACCATACCATGCCCGATAATCATCGCTAAACAAGCATACGCACCACGCACATCTTTATGAGTTTTGCTTACAGCATAGAAAATATCTTGAGGATCAAGATGATCTTGTGGAATGTTATCAAGATGATTGGCAAAAATGTTGAGCAGTAATTCGGAATCAGAATTGGTGTTGACATGGCGACGTGCGGTTTTAAACACTTTTTCCTTTAATTCACCGGAATTGGTTAAGTTACCGTTATGCACCAAAGTAACTCCATAAGGCGAATTTACATAAAACGGTTGTGCTTCCGATACGCTTGAACTGCCTGCGGTAGGATAACGTACGTGCCCCATTCCCGCATTACCTTGTAAACGCAACATATGCTCTTGTCTAAAAATATCACTCACTAAACCATTGGCTTTGCGTAAGCGAAAACGATTTTCGTCATCCACCGTGACAATTCCTGCGGCATCCTGCCCTCGATGCTGTAATAACGTTAATGCTGCATAAATAGATTCATTAACCGGACTTTGGCTAACAATGCCGACAATACCACACATTTCATGATCCTTATTGATTAAGTGTTGAATTTAAGAAACTGGAACTCTCTTGAAGCTGTTGGAAAAACCATTCAATGATAAAGCCGAAATGTGGAATCAATTTTGATGTTTTCCACCAATCGGATTGCTCAAAATTCGTAAAGGTATCCAAGAAAAATAAGATCGCGGCAACAATCAATACACCGCGTAGTAAACCAAATGCCGCCCCCAATACACGATCGGTGCCGCTTAACCCTGTTTTATCCACTAACTGTGCGATAACAAAATTCACTATCCCTCCCACAATCAGTGTGAGAATAAACAAAATACCGATTGCCGTCCCGTTACGCACATATATGGAGTCAATTTGAGTTAAATAAGTTGCAAGATAAGGGTAAAATTGACTTGCCACAATAAAGGCAACGACCCAACTGGCAAGTGATAACACTTCGCGTACGAAGCCACGTAACAAACTGACAAGAATAGAAAAAGCGATAATGCCAATAATAATGTAATCGATCATTAAAAAATCTCTCAATAAAAAGAGCCGCATAAAGCAGCCGAAGGGTATTCTACAAAAATAAAGTAAAAAAGAAAACGTTTGCGTAAACTAAATTTCTTGCCAAAACGTGCGATCCAATCGCCGCTCCGCTTTCCTTAAGACTTCCGCCAAATGTTGATATGTCGGTTTGCCCTGTACGATTGGTAAGGGCTCATGAATTTCTTTTAGATATTCACAAATATCGTAAAACCAAACCGCACTTTGCGCACCTAAAGGCGATATTGCCCGCTTTCCCAGCCAATATAGACCTTGAAAAGGAATAAGCAAGGCAAAAAGTGCGGTCAAAACCGCAAGAGAAAATGCTACTACATCCTGCTTTGCATAAAGTTGCTGCCACACTACGGCAAATACCGCAATTAGCGGCATTGTTTTTTGTGCAAAACGTGTAACCTTTATAATTCGATTTTCAGGAAAAATAATCCCTAACTTTGCCTCTTTCGGCCAAGTATCAAGATAAATTTGACCTTTTTTAAAAATAGAAAAAACAGACATAAAAAACACTCCTAAAAAACTCGGCGCTTATCATACTCTTGTTCACCAAAAGTTTCTATCTCATTAAATTGATTAAATTTTAACCTCTTTCAATTGAGGTTTGATTTTTCTTTAACAAGTGAATTTATTTTATCGCATAAAAGGTGTATTCTATGCCCCACTTATTCAGTTTGTTCGCCAAGTTCATTACGGCGAACAAATTTCTATTAACTTCAATCTTACAATAGGTTTCTTATGTCAAAACTTGTTCTTATCCTTAATTGTGGTAGCTCATCACTAAAATTCTCAATCCTTGATCCTATTTCAGGCGATGAAAAATTATCGGGTTTAGCCGAGGCGTTCTATTTGCCTGAAGCCCGTATTAAATGGAAATTGCACGGTGAAAAAGGACAAGCTGACTTAGGTGCGGGTGCTGCTCACACAGAAGCATTAAACTTCATTGTTGAAAACATTTTTACTAAAGATCCTGAATTACAAAATAGTATTTCCGCTATTGGTCATCGTGTTGTGCACGGTGGTGAAAAATTCACAAAATCAGTGCTTATCACCGATGAAGTCTTAAAAGGCATTGAAGATGCAGTTCAATTTGCCCCGTTACACAACCCTGCTCACTTAATCGGTATTCGTGAAGCATTCAAATTATTCCCGGCATTAAAAGACAAAAATGTTGCCGTATTTGATACCGCTTTCCATCAAACGATGCCTGAAGAAGCTTTCTTATACGCACTACCGTACTCGTTTTATAAAGAACATGGCGTTCGTCGCTATGGCGCGCACGGAACCAGCCATTATTATGTAAGCCGTGAAGCGGCAAAACGCTTAAATGTAGCAGAAGATAAAGTAAATGTAATTACTTGCCACTTAGGTAACGGCGGTTCTATTTCTGCAATTCGTCATGGTGAGTGTATTGATACGTCAATGGGTTTAACGCCATTGGAAGGTTTGGTTATGGGTACGCGTTCCGGTGATATTGATCCGGCAATTATGTTCTATATGCATAAAACTTTAGGTATGTCCGTAGATGAAATCGAAACTACATTAACCAAAAAATCCGGTCTTTTAGGTTTAACCGAAGTAACCAGCGACTGTCGCTATGCGGAAGATAACTATGATAAGGAAGTTCCGGCAAAACGTGCCTTAGACGTATATTGTTACCGTTTAGCAAAATACATCGGTTCTTATATGGCGGTTATCGGTGAACGTTTAGATGCTATCGTATTTACCGGCGGTATCGGCGAAAATTCTGCTCACGTACGTGAAATCACATTAAATCACTTAAAACTTTTCGGTTATCAAATCGATGAAGAGCGTAATCTTGCCGCACGTTTCGGTAATGAAGGCGTAATCACTAAAGATGGTTCTCCGATTGCAATGGTAATCCCAACCAACGAAGAATTAGTGATCGCACAAGATACTGCAAAACTTTGTTTCTAATTTTATAAACAAACTGCCGAAAAGTTCGGCAGTTTTTCTTTTTTCATAACTCAATCAATTAAGGTTTATTATGTCCCGTACAATTATCCTTATCCCAGTTAGTGCCGGCGTTGGTTTAACCAGTGTAAGTCTTGGTCTCATTCAATCACTTGAACAAAAAGGCGCGAAAGTCGGTTTTATGAAACCTATTTCTCAACCCAATTCCGGTGAAGATCAATTAGATCGCACGACCTCTATTGTTCGCTCCAGTACCACACTTGAGACGGCGGAGCCGTTTATGTTAAGCGTGGCTGAATCATTAATCGGTCAGAACCAATCTGATGTATTGTTAGAAAAAATCGTTGAAAATCATCAACAACTTTCTAAAAATAACGAAATTGTTGTAGTAGAAGGATTAATTCCAACCCGCAAACACGGCTATGCAAACAGCATTAACTATGAAATCGCACAAGCATTAGATGCGGAAATTGTGTTAGTTGCCGCACCGTCAACAGAAACACCGGCAGAGTTAAAAGAACGAGTGGAAGCAGCTGCTTCATTATTTGGCGGTAAACATAACCCTAACCTACTCGGTGTTGTAGTCAATAAATTCAATGCACCGATTGATGAATCAGGTCGCACCCGTCCGGATTTAACGGAAATCTTCGATTCTTTCCAACACAGTCATAATAGTAAATCGGAATTAACCAAATTATTTTCAAATAGTGCTATTAAGCTGCTTGCCTGTGTGCCATGGTCAGCGGATCTCATCGCAACCCGAGCAATCGATTTAGTCAAACATTTAGGTGCAACAATTATTAATGAAGGCGATATCAACCGCCGTATTCGTGGAATCACTTTTTGTGCGAGAAGTCTGCCAAATATGGTAGAACACTTCCGTGCAGGGAGCTTATTAGTGGTATCGGCAGATCGTCCTGATGCGATTGTAGCTGCTGCACTGGCAGCCTCAAACGGTGTCGAAATCGGTGGTATGCTCTTAACCGGCGGCTATAAAATTGACGCACAAATCAACAAACTTTGCCAACACGTATTTGAAACGACTAAATTGCCAATCTTCCGTATTGAAGGTAATACATGGCAAACCGCATTAAATCTACAAAGTTTCAATCTTGAAGTACCGGTTGATGATAAAGAACGTATCGAAAATATTAAAGACTATATGAGCCAACAATTCGATACTCAATTTATTGAGGGCTTAGTTGCCGCTTCGACACGTTTACGCCGTTTATCGCCACCGGCGTTCCGTTTCCAATTAACCGAGTTGGCTCGTGCTGCGAAAAAACGTATCGTTTTACCTGAAGGTGATGAACCTCGCACAATCAAAGCAGCCGTGCTTTGTGCGGAACGTGGTATTGCCGAATGTGTCTTATTGGCCGATCCTGCCTCCGTTCAACGCGTTGCCGAAGCACAAGGCGTTCAGTTAGGTAAAGGTATCACTATCATCAATCCTGCTGATGTGCGTGAAAATTATGTCGATCGTTTAGTTGAACTCCGCAAAGCAAAAGGTATGACTGAAACGGCGGCACGTGAACAGCTGGAAGATACCGTTGTGCTTGGCACGATGATGTTGGAAGCAAATGAAGTGGATGGTTTAGTGTCCGGTGCAGTTCACACCACCGCCAATACGATTCGCCCACCAATGCAAATTATCAAAACTGCACCGGGTAGCTCCATTGTTTCTTCTATCTTCTTTATGTTGCTACCGGATCAAGTTCTTGTGTATGGCGACTGTGCGGTAAATCCTGATCCAACGGCAGAACAATTAGCTGAAATCGCTATTCAATCCGCCGATTCGGCAAAAGCATTCGGTATCGATCCGAAAGTTGCGATGATCTCTTACTCCACCGGTACATCAGGTAGCGGTGCAGATGTAGAAAAAGTCAAAGAAGCAACACGTCTTGCGAAAGAAAAACGCCCGGATTTACTCATTGACGGTCCTTTACAATACGATGCAGCCGTAATGGAAGATGTGGCTCGCTCTAAAGCACCAAACTCCCCTGTGGCGGGTAAGGCAACCGTATTCGTATTCCCTGATTTAAATACCGGTAACACTACTTACAAAGCGGTTCAACGTTCCGCTGACTTAGTGTCTATCGGTCCAATGTTGCAAGGTATGCGTAAACCGGTGAACGATTTATCCCGTGGTGCGCTGGTCGACGATATTGTGTACACGATTGCATTAACAGCAATTCAGGCGACACAAGCATAATTTAAAACTCATATGAAAACGACCGCTCTTCTTAAGTGCGGTCGTTTTTTATAATAATTTTTAAGCTTCAATCGATTTCAACAATGTTAAAAGTTGTAAACCTATCTCTCTACGCCAGCCAAGCAATAAATCCGGTAATTTATCTTGCGGTTCATTATGTAGCCAAACCCACTTTATAAGCTCCTCTAAACTCCGTTTGCTTGCTAAAATCTCTAATGTTAAACCTTGTGGTGTTAATTCATAAGCTTTTTCCTGCAACAAACGAATCGCTTTTTTATAACGAGAATCCTCCACCACACGTACAATTCGTTTCGGATAATCATAAGGAGAAACACGACGTGCCTGCGCTAAAAGTTGTAAAATTTTTTTACCACGCACACGCACTTCGTTATTTGTTAGTCCGATTTCAAGCATTTCCGATGTATTGCGGGGGTTGTATTTGGCGACTTTCCATAAATGCTCTGATTTCACCACATAAGACAGTGCTAAATCACGTGTTATTGCTACTTCTTGTCGCCATTGAGCAAGAATTTTCAAACGAGCAAGTTCTAATGGATTTAATTTCCAAGCATTTGGAATATCCAAATAAGCCTTGTCAGCCTCATTTTTTTGTAGCCTAGTTGCTTTTGCTAAGGCTAATTCACAATCAGAATGAACCGCATTCACCCAAGGTGTTTCTGCCAGTTCTTTCAGTAAACAATGGTAAAGCGGTAACAAATACCAAACATCACCGGCGGCATAATGTAGCTGTATATCAGACAAAGGGCGTTTAATCCAATTTGTTCTGGTTGCGCCTTTATCCACCTCAACATTCAAATATTGCAATGCCAGTTTTGCTAATCCGACTGAATTTCCCAATCCAAGAAAACGCGCCATAATTTGCGTATCCATCATAGGTTGAGGCAACTGATCAAATTCTTGTAAAAATACCTGTAAATCCTCGCTACAAGAATGAAGGATTTTTAACACATTAGAATCTGCCAATAATGCGACAAAAGGGGAAAAATCAGTGATATTTAAAGGATCAATAAGGGAAATATGTTCACCATCATAAAGCTGAATAAGACCGAGCTTTGGGAAATAGGTAGAAACTCGTACAAATTCAGTATCTAAAGCGACCGCACTTTGTTGACGAGCCAAACGACAAGTTTCCTCCAGTGCTTGGTCTGTCGTGATCAGTGAAAAGTGCGGTTGATTTTGGCTTTCTTTTATCATGATATTATCTCTTAAACTAAAGAACAAAAATGGGATATCACTATCCCATTATTTTTCAATGATAGATTTAATGCGCCGACCGCTTAGCCATTTCTTCATCGCGTAATACACGGCGTAAAATTTTACCTACATTTGTTTTTGGCAATTCATCACGAAATTCAATTTCTTTTGGTACTTTATAGCCGGTTAAATGCTGACGGCAATGTTGACGAAGCTCATCACGCGTTAGACTTTCATCTTTTTTTACGACAAAAATCTTAATTGTTTCACCTGAAACTTCGTTTGGCATACCGATTGCGACCGCTTCCGCTACTTTATAATTAAGCATAACTACATCTTCAATTTCATTCGGATAAACGTTAAAACCGGAAACCAAAATCATATCTTTTTTGCGATCTACAATGCGTAGGCTATAAGATTCATCCATAATGACAATATCGCCCGTCGCCATCCAACCGTCTTTCAAAACTTCACCGGTCGCCTCAGGACGTTGCCAATACCCTTGCATCACCTGCTCACCTTTTACCCATAATTCGCCCGGCTCACCGATTTGTGCTTCAGAACCATCATCTTTAATAATCTTAATATCCGTATTCGGTACAGGTACACCGATGGTGCCGTTATGCTTGACGACATTTATCGGGCAAGCTGCAATCAGAGGGGAGCATTCCGTCATACCATAACCTTCGATAATATTACAGCCGGTTAAATCATGCCAACGAGTCGCAACCGATTGTTGAATCGCCATTCCCCCGCCGACAGAAAGTTTTAATACGGAAAAATCCACTTCTTTGAAATTTTCATTATTCAATAAAGCATTAAACAACGTATTAACACCGGTAATTGCCTCAAATCGATATTTTTTCAACTCTTTCACAAAGCTATCAATATCACGCGGATTCGTAATTAAAATAGCAGTTACACCAAGTTCAAGGAAAAGTAAACAGTTCACCGTTAAAGCGAAAACGTGGTAAAGCGGCAAGGCTAAAACAGCGAAACGCATTCTTGAGTGATCACCAATAAAAGGTTCGGCAATCCATTTGGCTTGGAAAACATTAGTAATAATATTGCCATGAGAAAGCATTGCACCTTTGGCAACCCCGGTTGTCCCCCCCGTATATTGCAGAAATGCTAAGTCGTTACGCGAAACTTCAGGACGAACATATTGACGATATTTACCAATGCTTAACACTTCACGAAAAGTAACAGCGTGCGGTAATTTATACTTAGGTACTAATTTTTTAATGTATTTCACTATAAAATTAACCAAAGTACGTTTACCAAAAGACAGTTGATCGCCCATTCGGGTTAAAATAACGTGTTTAACATTCGTATTGAACACGATTTTTTCAAGCGTCGAAGCAAAATTAGAAACCACAACAATAGCTACCGCACCACTATCTTGCAATTGATGTTCAAGCTCACGCGGGGTGTAAAGCGGATTGACATTCACCGCGATCAGCCCGGCGCGTAAAATGCCAAAAAGTGCAATAGGATATTGCAATAAATTCGGCATCATTAATGCAACGCGATCACCACGTTTCAATTTAAATTCATTCTGCAAATAAGCCGCAAAAGCACGACTGCGTTCTTCTAATTTACGAAAAGTGAGGACTTGTCCCATATTGATATATGCCGGACGATCGGGGTGTTCACGCACCGCTTTGTCAAACATATCTAAAATTGATTCGTATTTTGACGTATCCAGAACTTTTTCCACACCTTCCGGATAATTTTGAAACCAAATTTTTTCCATTTGTTAGCCTTGTTATGTTGGAAAATCAGCAGCGGATTTTATCATTTAATTCAAATAATAGCGAATTTCAGGCTTATCATACCAACGATGACGCCATCGCCAAAATCCCCAATCGTCCCATTCATCTATCGGATAATAATAGCTTTTGGTTAGTCGCCAAAGACGATAGTTCTCAGTCTGAATAACAGGATAAATATACTCCGCTTGCTCAATTTTACCCCGTGCTTTTCCTGATAATTTACCACCCAATGTGATATAACGATCTTTAAGATTTTCAGGATCGATAAAGCCATCAAAATAAGCGATAAAACGCCCGTCAGACTGAGATTCTATTAAGGGCTGACCTGAATAATTAGAAATCGGTAAGCTTAATACTTCAATCTTTGTTTTATTCGGTAGAATTTCAGATTGAATAATTTTTCCACCTAAGCGCACCGTTTTACAATGGCAGTCTAAATCTTGAGAGGAAATATCCTTATAACTTGTAATAGAAAATCGTTCCTTCTCCAATCCTTTAGGCGGAGTAACGCAACCGATTAATAAGAATGAAAGTGCGGTCAAAAATAACATTATTTTTCCTTTCATTTTGATTCTCCTCTTTATATAAAAAACTATTCTCTCCCCGGAAGCTTCTTCCATGTCACTTCGTTACGTAAATAAGTCGGTTCAATTTCTAAAGCGGAAATAGTTTTATGTTGTAAATAATCTATTCTTGCCAGTTCTAACATATATAAAGCATTCGGCAATTCAATATCACTGCCGAGTAGCTGTTTTTCCATAAATTGGGAATAAGCATTCCAACCTGTGCCGACTCTAAAAATGCTTTTATCCGTCAATTGAGCAATCGCTCGCTCCGGCGTGCAGACCTGTTCAGCAATCACTTCCTGCCATTGAAAAAACTCACCGAAATCCGACCGCACTTTTTCCCGCATTAATAGAGAAAAATACACTTCATTCATTCTTGCATCAATCGCAGCAGCAACATTTTCTATATTATGTAATTCAAAAGCCGCTTGAGCCATAGCAGTTAAATTGGAAACAGGGATCACAGGTAAATCCGCCCCAAAAGCTAAACCTTGAGCAATTCCTGCCCCAACACGTACTCCGGTAAAACTCCCCGGGCCACGACCAAAAGCAAGCACATCCACCTGATTAAGCCGAATGCCGGAATTTACCAAAATTTCATCAATCATCGGCAAAATGCGTTTCGTATGGGTACGCTGTGCCAATTCATTTAGATGTGTTTTTTCACCATTATGTAATAAAGCAACGGAACAAGCTTCCGTTGAAGTATCTAAGGCGAGTAAAGTTAAATTTGTCATTTATTTTCTCAATCACTTGTTTTGTAAGAATTGTATCACTTTGTTGAGATCGCGAGTACGTTTGGAATTAGGCAAACTTTTTAAAAAAGTTTCGCCATAGCTTCTCATCACTAAACGATTATCACAAATAATCACAACACCACGATCGGTCACATCACGAATAAGCCGACCAACACCTTGTTTTAGCGCAATTACGGCTTCCGGAATTTGAATATCATTAAAAGGATCCCCTCCCTGTAAACGACAATCTTCAATACGTGCTTTCAGTAAAGGTTCATCCGGTGCGGTAAAGGGGAGTTTGTCAATAATGACGAGTGAAAGCGCATCGCCACGCACGTCTACGCCTTCCCAAAAACTTGAAGTCGCCACCAATACGCTGTGAGATTCTTGTGTAAACTGCTCTAATAATTTTCCTTTTGAAGTTTCACCTTGCAAAAGTACGGATAATTCACTGTTCTCCCGAAAATATTCGGCTAAACCACGCATCATTGAATAAGAAGTACAAAGTACGAAACATCGCCCTTGATTCGTTTCAATTACCGGCAAAAGCATTTTACCAAGAGATTTTAAAGTATGGCTCTGATTTGTATTTGGTAAATAACGTGGCACGCAAAGTAATGATTGCTCAGAATAATTAAAGGGACTCTGTAAAATTTTCTGTGTTGCATTTTTAATACCAAGGCGTTGGCAGAAATGGTTAAAACTACCTCCCACTTCTAGTGTTGCCGAAGTAAAAATCCAAGCTGCTTCTTTCGTTGATAATTGTTCCCCAAATTTATCCGCAACGGTCAATGGTGTAATGTGCAAACCGAATTGACGTCCATTCGCTTCAAACCAGTAACAGTAACCGACAATATTAGTATCTGCCAAGCGTTTTAATTGATTTTTAATTGATTCTACACGTTCAAAAATACTATCAAGCATTTGTGAACGACCGAGCGCCGATTTAATCACTTCAGAAAGAAAATCAATTTTTTCTTGCAACAATTCAAAGGCTTTTTTGACCGCACTTTGGGAATACAATTCTCGCCAATTTCCTCTCACATTATTTCCTTCTCCCAATAGAAGACGAAAATCTTGCACTACTTTTAATAAAGTATCAGAGATAGCGCCAAGTTGTTGTAAATCTTTTAATTCTGTACGGTAAACAATATTGATATCTTTACATAAATCAAAAAGTTGACGAGATGTAAGGGATTGACCAAAATACTGGCTGGCAATATCCGGTAGCTGATGTGCTTCATCAAAAATAATCACTTCAGCATTGGGAATCAATTCACCGAAACCGCTCTCTTTCACCGCCATATCTGCAAAGAATAAGTGGTGATTGACAACCACGAGATCGGCACTTAATGCCTTTTTACGGGCATTTGCCACATAGCATTCGCTATAATTAGGGCAATCTGTTCCTAAACAACTCTCTATCGTGCTGGTAAGTTGCGGAATAATGGGACTATCTTCGGCTAATTCAATACATTCGGTAAAATCACCGGTTTTCGTACTGTTATTCCATTTACGTATTTTACTTAAATCTGCCAAAACAGATTTATCGCCAAGCACACCTTGAGCAATAACTTGATCTAAACGTTCTAGGCAAAGATAATTTGCGCGCCCTTTTAATAAAGCGATTTTACCTGGGAAGTTAAGTGCTTTTTTAATTGCCGGCAAATCCCGATTAAATAATTGATCTTGAAGATTTTTAGAACCGGTAGAAATGATCGTTTTCTTACCGAATACCAATGCAGGTGCAAGATAAGCGAAAGTTTTTCCCGTGCCGGTTCCGGCTTCTACAACTAAAGTGGATTTCTGTGCAATCGTTTCACCCACAGCTAATGCCATTTCCAGCTGTTCTGCACGTGGTCGAAAACCGTTGATAGCCCGACTTAACGTTCCCTCATTGGAAAATATCACACTAATCTCATTTTGCATTTTGGTTTAATATTGAAACTAAAAATAGGTGAAAGTGTAACAAATTCTAGAGGACTATTGAATAAAATAACAGTAAAAATAAGGGGAAAATCAACCGCACTTTTATACGTTCGTTCGTGTTGATGTTTTAGAAGGGATTGATTAAAAATAAATAGGATAGATACATCAGAATTGGGCTTCACTCCCGGTCAGTAACTCAAAAAACCTGCAAAAGTAAGTAAGCCAAAATTTAGTCGTGAAATAACAAAACCCCTTGAACTCTACCAGTCCAAGGGGCTTGATATGTTTGAACCCGGCGGTGCCCTACTCTCACATGGGGAAACCCCACACTACCATCGGCATTACGGCTTTTCACTTCTGAGTTCGGTATGGGGTCAGGTGGAACCTCCGCACTATCGCCGCCGGGATAATCCTTCGATAACTGCTTCTTTCTCTTTAAACAATTGGTCACAAGCCGAAAAATCTTCTCCAAAATCTCTCTTATCTTTCTCATTCAGTCAGTTCGCTTCAAAAACACTTGAGCGTTGTATAGTTAAGCCTCTCGGGCAATTAGTATGGGTTAGCTCAATATCTCACAATACTTACACACCCCACCTATCTACGTCTTAGTCTTAAACAACCCTTACTCTCTTATAGAGTGGGAGAACTCATCTTAAGGCAAGTTTCGTGCTTAGATGCTTTCAGCACTTATCTCTTCCGCACTTAGCTACTCGGCAATGCATCTGGCGATACAACCGAAACACCAGTGGTGCGTCCACTCCGGTCCTCTCGTACTAGGAGCAGCCCCTCTCAATTCTCCTACGCCCACGGCAGATAGGGACCGAACTGTCTCACGACGTTCTAAACCCAGCTCGCGTACCACTTTAAATGGCGAACAGCCATACCCTTGGGACCTACTTCAGCCCCAGGATGTGATGAGCCGACATCGAGGTGCCAAACACCGCCGTCGATATGAACTCTTGGGCGGTATCAGCCTGTTATCCCCGGAGTACCTTTTATCCGTTGAGCGATGGCCCTTCCATGCAGAACCACCGGATCACTATGACCTACTTTCGTACCTGCTCGACTTGTCCGTCTCGCAGTTAAGCTTGCTTATACCATTGCACTAACCTGACGATGTCCGACCGTCATTAGCAAACCTTCGTGCTCCTCCGTTACTCTTTGGGAGGAGACCGCCCCAGTCAAACTACCCACCAGACACTGTCCGAGTACCCGTTACAGGCACTTCGTTAGAACATCAAACGTTAAAGGGTGGTATTTCAAGGATGGCTCCACGATAACTGGCGTTACCGCTTCAAAGCCTCCCACCTATCCTACACATCAAAATTCAAGGTTCAGTGTCAAGCTATAGTAAAGGTTCACGGGGTCTTTCCGTCTAGCCGCGGGTACACCGCATCTTCACGGCGATTTCAATTTCACTGAGTCTCGGGTGGAGACAGCCTGGCCATCATTATGCCATTCGTGCAGGTCGGAACTTACCCGACAAGGAATTTCGCTACCTTAGGACCGTTATAGTTACGGCCGCCGTTTACTGGGGCTTCGATCAGGTGCTTCTCAAACGATTACACCATCAATTAACCTTCCAGCACCGGGCAGGCATCACACCCTATACGTCCACTTTCGTGTTTGCAGAGTGCTGTGTTTTTAATAAACAGTTGCAGCCAGCTGGTATCTTCGACCGGTTCACCCTTCGTGAGTTAATCACTACAAGCTACGCCGGCGCACCTTCTCCCGAAGTTACGGTGCTATTTTGCCTAGTTCCTTCACCCGAGTTCTCTCAAGCGCCTGAGTATTCTCTACCTGACCACCTGTGTCGGTTTTCAGTACGGTTTAGTAAAGCCTGAAGCTTAGTGGCTTTTCCTGGAAGTGTGGTATCGGCAACTTCTTGTCCGTAGACAATCGTCATCACGCCTCAGTGTTATGGTGTTCCGGATTTGCCTAAAACACCCACCTATACGCTTAAACAGGCATATCCAACAGCCTGCTTGCCTAACCTGCTCCGTCCCCACATCGCAGCTTTACCAAGTACGGGAATATTAACCCGTTTCCCATCGACTACGCTTTTCAGCCTCGCCTTAGGGGCCGACTCACCCTGCCCCGATTAACGTTGGACAGGAAACCTTGGTCTTCCGGCGAACGGGTTTTTCACCCGTTTTATCGTTACTTATGTCAGCATTCGCACTTGTGATACGTCCAGCAAACCTCTCGATTCACCTTCATCCGCTTACACAACGCTCCCCTACCCAACAGAATTAATCCTGATGCCGCAGCTTCGGTGCTATATTTGAGCCCCGTTACATCTTCCGCGCAGGCCGACTCGACTAGTGAGCTATTACGCTTTCTTTAAATGATGGCTGCTTCTAAGCCAACATCCTAGCTGTCTAAGCCTTCCCACTTCGTTTCCCACTTAATATAAACTTTGGGACCTTAGCTGGCGGTCTGGGTTGTTTCCCTCTCCACGACGGACGTTAGCACCCGCCGTGTGTCTCCTGAGTATCACTCTTCGGTATTCGTAGTTTGCATCGGGTTGGTAAGCCGGGATGGCCCCCTAGCCGAAACAGTGCTCTACCCCCGAAGGTGTCCGCTCAAGGCTCTACCTAAATAGATTTCGGGGAGAACCAGCTATCTCCCGGTTTGATTGGCCTTTCACCCCCAGCCACAAGTCATCCGCTAATTTTTCAACATTAGTCGGTTCGGTCCTCCAGTTAGTGTTACCCAACCTTCAACCTGCCCATGGCTAGATCACCGGGTTTCGGGTCTATACCTTGCAACTAAAACGCCCAGTTAAGACTCGGTTTCCCTTCGGCTCCCCTATGCGGTTAACCTCGCTACAAAATATAAGTCGCTGACCCATTATACAAAAGGTACGCAGTCACCCTTTCAGGCTCCCACTGCTTGTACGTACAAGGTTTCAGGTTCTATTTCACTCCCCTCGCCGGGGTTCTTTTCGCCTTTCCTTCACAGTACTGGTTCACTATCGGTCAATCAGGAGTATTTAGCCTTGGAGGATGGTCCCCCCTTCTTCAGACAGGATATCACGTGTCCCGCCCTACTTGTTGTCAGCCTAGTACCACAATGCACCATTCGAATACGGGACTATCACCCTGTTTCGTTCAACTTCCCAGTCGATTCTTCTTAATACACTGCTATCACTGACGGCTACTCCGCTTTCGCTCGCCGCTACTCACGGAATCTCGGTTGATTTCTTTTCCTCGGGGTACTTAGATGTTTCAGTTCTCCCGGTTTGCCTTGCTTAACTATAGATTCATTAAGCAATAGTAGATTCTTCATCTACTGGGTTTCCCCATTCGGATATCTCGGGTTAAACGCTTCTTATCAACTCACCCAAGCTTTTCGCAGATTTGCACGTCCTTCTTCGCCTCTGATTGCCAAGGCATCCACCTTGTACGCTTAGTCACTTAACTATACAACCTCAAGTGCTTTCAATACCAAACACTTTAGCTGTTATTTAATCTAACTAAACACTCGATTGCTTTTGTTCAATCAAGATTTTTATTACTCAGACTTTCTTCTATCCGCTTTCGCAGACTTAAAAAAATCTCTCAGTTTTCAGCTTGTTTCCAATTTGTTAAAGAACAGTCAGATAATCTTTTTCAGTTATCATCGTTAAATAAACTTAAAGGAAAGATAATAAATATAAGACAGGATAAGATAAACTTAGGTAAAAACCTGTATCGCCTACTTATTTTTCTCTTTATCCTTATTATCCTTGCTCTCTTTTCTTTCGGATTTCCAGCAAAACAATTTACTTAACGATGATAAGTGGTGGAGATAAGCGGGATCGAACCGCTGACCTCCTGCGTGCAAGGCAGGCGCTCTCCCAGCTGAGCTATATCCCCTTTCATCATTTGCTCATAACGGTGTAGAGATACCACACCCGCTTATGAACCTTTTCCATTACACCTTTTCACTCACTCTCAGAGTGGTGGGTCTGAGTGGACTTGAACCACCGACCTCACCCTTATCAGGGGTGCGCTCTAACCACCTGAGCTACAGACCCAAGGGTAATGCGATTTTCTGTGCTCTCTTGTCTACAATCTATCAGCCAATCTGTGTGAACACTTGTTATCGCTCGTCTCTAACTAAGGAGGTGATCCAACCGCAGGTTCCCCTACGGTTACCTTGTTACGACTTCACCCCAGTCATGAATCATACCGTGGTAAACGCCCCCCTCGCGGTTAAGCTATCTACTTCTGGTACAACCCACTCCCATGGTGTGACGGGCGGTGTGTACAAGGCCCGGGAACGTATTCACCGCAACATTCTGATTTGCGATTACTAGCGATTCCGACTTCATGGAGTCGAGTTGCAGACTCCAATCCGGACTTAGACGTACTTTCTGAGATTCGCTCCGCATCGCTGCTTCGCTTCCCTCTGTATACGCCATTGTAGCACGTGTGTAGCCCTACTCGTAAGGGCCATGATGACTTGACGTCATCCCCACCTTCCTCCGGTTTATCACCGGCAGTCTCCTTTGAGTTCCCGTCCAAAACGCTGGCAACAAAGGATAAGGGTTGCGCTCGTTGCGGGACTTAACCCAACATTTCACAACACGAGCTGACGACAGCCATGCAGCACCTGTCTCTCAGTTCCCTAAGGCACTCCAATATCTCTATCGGATTCTGAGGATGTCAAGAGTAGGTAAGGTTCTTCGCGTTGCATCGAATTAAACCACATGCTCCACCGCTTGTGCGGGCCCCCGTCAATTCATTTGAGTTTTAACCTTGCGGCCGTACTCCCCAGGCGGTCGATTTATCACGTTAGCTACGGGCGCCAGAGTTAAACCCCAACCCCCAAATCGACAGCGTTTACAGCGTGGACTACCAGGGTATCTAATCCTGTTTGCTCCCCACGCTTTCGCACATGAGCGTCAGTACATCCCCAAGGGGCTGCCTTCGCCTTCGGTATTCCTCCACATCTCTACGCATTTCACCGCTACACGTGGAATTCTACCCCTCCCTAAAGTACTCTAGCTACCCAGTATGAAATGCAATTCCCAGGTTAAGCCCGGGGATTTCACACCTCACTTAAATAGCCGCCTGCGTGCCCTTTACGCCCAGTTATTCCGATTAACGCTCGCACCCCCCGTATTACCGCGGCTGCTGGCACGGAGTTAGCCGGTGCTTCTTCTGTGAATAACGTCAATTAATAAGGGTATTAACCTCATTACCTTCCTCATCACCGAAAGAACTTTACAACCCGAAGGCCTTCTTCATTCACGCGGCATGGCTGCGTCAGGGTTCCCCCCATTGCGCAATATTCCCCACTGCTGCCTCCCGTAGGAGTCCGGGCCGTGTCTCAGTCCCGGTGTGGCTGGCCATCCTCTCAGACCAGCTAGAGATCGACGGCTTGGTAGGCCTTTACCCCACCAACTACCTAATCCCACTTGGGCTCATCCCATGGCAAGAGCTTTACGCCCCCTTTTATCTCCCGATATTATGCGGTATTAGCTACCGTTTCCAGTAGTTATCCCCCTCCATAGGCCAGATTCCCAAGCATTACTCACCCGTCCGCCACTCTCTCGAAAAAAAGCAAGCTCTCTTCCGATACCGTTCGACTTGCATGTGTTAAGCCTGCCGCCAGCGTTCAATCTGAGCCATGATCAAACTCTTCAATTCAAAAGTTCAATCGCTCAATAAATACTGACTAAAAATTATTTACCTTTAAAAGTAAAGTAAAAATGAATCTCAAGTTAAGCACTTATTAAGACTTCAAAATTAAAATTTATTTTAAACAAGTCAATCAACAAGTGCCCACACAGATTGTCTGATACATTGTTAAAGAGCAATCCGCCAACCTTAAGCCGAACACTCAACTCAAAATAAGGCGAAAATAAAACGACGCACTGCAATTTTAAACATTTCACAACAGTGCGTCGTTGTGTGGTGCGCATTATAGGGATTTTACAATCCTTTGCAACTCTTTTTTGTAAAAAAATTTAATTTTTTTGTTATTTGTTTAAATATTAGGCAGGTCGATTTGTTTTTAGACAAAAATCAGGATAAATTTAAGTTGTCAGGCTATCAAAAATTAAGGAAATGATATGAATTTTAAAAAAATGATTGGTTTCGGTGTCGCAGGAAATTTTGCCGGACATTTAGAACAAGCGGGCGAAGCGAGCGATTTTATCGCTATAAAAACAGTAAATACCATTCAGCCTAAAGCGATTTTTCCATTCTATGTTCCTAGCGAAAACGCCGGCTTTCTTTCTGTTTATCCACTTAGCCATCAATATATCCGTTTTCCTGAAGGGGCTGATAACTTGCAGATTGAACCGGAAATTGCGCTTGTTTGTGATCTACAGTATAAGGAAGGAAAAGTTTCAACCCTCATTCCTCGTTACTTCTCTGCTTATAATGATTGCTCCATTCGCCGTCCTAATGCTAAAAAGATTTGTGAAAAGAAAAACTGGGGGAGAGAATCTAAAGGTATTTCAACCAATTTCTTGCCAATAACCTCCTTTAGTAAAGGGAGTGATATAGATCGTTACCACATTGCAAGTTTTCACAAGCGTGATGGAAAAATGAACACTTACGGTGTAGATAGCCCTGCTGCAGAGTACAGTTATTTTCATCAGGAATTACTGGATTGGATTATAGATCGTATGAATAATCAACCGGATGAAGGCCCGATGAATCATATTGCATCATTACTTGAAACAGCAAATTATCCAACCCAAGCAATCATCAGCATTGGTGCAACACGCTACACGCCATTCGGTGAAACACACTTTTTACAACCGGGCGATACCGCTATTGTTGTCGTGTATGACGGCACGAAATATCAAGCGAAACAAATTGAAGAAATGGCACGTACCGAGCGATTTCCGCAAGATATTTCAACATTAATTCAACAAGTTATTTAATTCAAGTGCGGTCAAAAAATGCAATGTTTTTTGACCGCACTATTTTTTCCGAAGTGAAACTTCTCCGCCATTGAAGGTTTTCAATACATTTTCAGAAAAGAGTAGCAAATAACCATTCGAATCAATACCCTGTTCAATCCCTGAAATCACGCCTTGCTCCGTAATAACATTTACCTCGTTGTTAAAGAAGGCATTACGCGCCTGCCACGCTTGTTGAAATTTGTCATCAATGCCCTCTTTCTCAAAACGTTCCAATCGTGCATAAAGATGCCGTATCAATTTTGGAAATAAGATTTGGCGATCAACATTAGGATCAACTTTGCACAATTCCGCGTAAGGTTGGTTAATTTCAGTTTGCGCCGGTAATGACACATTAATTCCTACACCAACCACCAAATTTAACAATCCGTTTTTATGATTAGAAATTTCGATCAAAATGCCACTCAGCTTTTTTCCGTCCAACAAAACATCATTCGGCCATTTTACTTGCGCACCAAGCGTTTCAGCAATTGCCAATCCTACAGCAAGGCTTAACCCTTCAATGGATTTTTGAGATTCTAAAGCCCAATAAAAGCTAAAAATCATTTGTCCGGCAAAGGGGGAAAGCCATTGACGTCCGCGCCGTCCCCGTCCCAATGTTTGATATTCTGCAAGACAAAGATCGCCTTTTTTTAACCGAGGAATATTTTGCAAAACCCATTCATTTGTCGAAGAAATAATGGGTTGATAATGCACTTGATACGGAAAAAGTGCGGTTGAAATTTGCATTGAATCCAATAAAGCTAATTGCGGCACTAAACGATAACACCCCGCACATTCTTCTATTTGTATTCCTTGAACGCGAAATTGTACCAAGTCATTTTCAATATTTTGTGAAAATATTGCCAATTCCGACCGCACTTTCGGCTGACAATCAGCCAAATAATTTAGTAGTGGTAAATTCATCTTTTTCTCCTGACGAAAACGTTTGCAAATATAGCATAAAATCGAAAATTTTCGTTTTCAAAACGAAGTTAAATCTGTATAATCCCGCCGCAATATTTTTTATCATAACTTTAACAGCGAGAATATTGCGATGCTTAGAATCAAACAAGAAGCCCTTACTTTTGACGACGTATTGCTCGTCCCTGCACATTCTACTGTGCTTCCGAATACAGCAGATCTTTCAACTCAACTTACTAAAGAAATTCGTTTAAATATTCCAATGCTTTCCGCTGCGATGGATACCGTAACGGAAGCCAAGTTAGCCATTTCTCTTGCGCAAGAAGGCGGAATCGGTTTTATTCACAAAAATATGACCATTGAACGCCAAGCGGATCGCGTTCGAAAAGTGAAAAAATTTGAAAGCGGTATTGTTTCTGAACCGGTTACCGTTTCACCGGATTTAACCCTTGCAGAACTGGCTGAATTAGTCAAGAAAAACGGCTTTGCCGGCTACCCTGTTGTCGATACCGAAAACAACTTAATAGGTATCATCACCGGTCGCGATACCCGCTTCGTAAGAGATTTAAACAAAACCGTTTCTCAAGTAATGACGAAAAAAGATCGCTTAGTTACCGTGAAAGAAAGCGCAAATCGTGAAACTATTTTAGGGCTAATGCATGAACACCGTGTAGAAAAAGTCCTTATGGTAGATGATAGCTTCAAGTTAAAAGGAATGATCACCGTTAAAGACTTCCAAAAAGCGGAACAAAAACCCAATGCTTGTAAAGATGAATTCGGTCGTTTACGTGTTGGTGCGGCTGTTGGAGCCGGCCCGGGTAACGAAGAGCGTATCGATGCACTGGTTAAAGCTGGTGTGGACGTTCTTCTAATCGACTCTTCTCACGGTCATTCCGAGGGGGTGTTACAACGCGTGCGTGAAACCCGTGCTAAATATCCTAACTTACCGATCGTGGCCGGCAATGTTGCAACGGCTGAAGGCGCGATAGCCCTTGCTGACGCAGGCGCAAGTGCGGTGAAAGTCGGTATCGGTCCCGGTTCAATTTGCACAACCCGTATCGTAACCGGTGTGGGTGTACCGCAAATCACTGCTATTGCAGATGCCGCAGAAGCATTAAAAGATCGTGGTATTCCTGTGATTGCTGATGGAGGAATCCGTTTCTCCGGAGATATAGCCAAAGCCATTGTCGCAGGCGCAAGCTGTGTGATGGTAGGTTCAATGTTCGCTGGAACAGAAGAAGCACCGGGCGAAATCGAACTCTATCAAGGGCGAGCATTCAAATCTTATCGTGGAATGGGTTCACTTGGCGCGATGGCCAAAGGCTCATCAGATCGCTATTTCCAATCCGATAACGCCGCCGATAAACTCGTACCGGAAGGCATTGAAGGACGTATTCCATATAAAGGCTATCTTAAAGAGATCATTCACCAACAAATGGGCGGATTGCGTTCTTGTATGGGCTTAACTGGCTGCCCAACCATTGAAGATTTACGCACCAAAGCAGAATTTGTGCGAATTTCGGGGGCAGGCATTAAAGAAAGCCACGTTCACGACGTAACCATCACCAAAGAAGCCCCGAATTATAGAATGGGTTAACAGTGGGAGTTTTCCAGTTTCTTAAAGTGCGGTTGAGTTTTACTATGTTGTTGAAGAAACCCAACTACTTTATTCAGGATAAATAATCTATGAAAAAATTAGCATTCCTCATAGTCTGCCTTTTCCTATCAGCTTGTGCTAATGACTGGTCTTCAAGTGGTGTACCTGATATATACGAAGGTCAATCACAAGAAAGTGTGCTAAAAGTATTGCAAAAAAATAACTGGATTATTAAAAAACAGCATACTGATGAAAACGGTGATCTATATTTAATTGCTCAGGGTAAACCAACAGAACAATTTGCAGAACTTTTTGGAGCAAACTGCCGTCAGGGTTCATTTGTGATTTTAAAAAAAGAAGGATTACAAGTTCTTGAAACATCAGCCTGCCAAGAAGTAAAAAAATAGTTTAAATTAATAGAGAATTTTATGAACAATATCCATAACCACAAAATCCTTATCCTCGACTTCGGTTCCCAATATACCCAACTTATCGCACGCCGAGTGCGTGAAATCGGGGTCTATTGCGAACTTTGGGCGTGGGACGTTACGGAAGAACAAATCCGTGAATTTAATCCAATAGGGATTATCCTTTCAGGTGGACCTGAAAGCACCACCGAAGAAAATAGCCCACGTGCGCCGGAATATGTCTTTAATGCGGGCGTGCCGGTGCTGGGTATCTGCTATGGTATGCAAACAATGGCAATGCAATTAGGTGGTTTAACAGAAACTTCGGATCACCGAGAATTCGGTTACGCTTCCGTTTCTTTAGAAAATTCGACCGCACTTTTTGCCAATCTTAACGATAATTTGACCGCTTGTGAGCCTAAATTAGACGTTTGGATGAGCCACGGCGATAAAGTAACCCGTTTGCCAGAAGGTTTTGCCATTACAGGCGTTACGCCAACTTGCCCGATTGCGGCAATGTCGGACGAAAGTCGCCATTTTTACGGCGTACAGTTCCACCCTGAAGTTACTCACACCAAGAGCGGTCTAGAATTGCTGAGAAATTTCGTGGTCGGCATTTGTGGCTGCGAAACCAAATGGACGGCAGAAAATATTATCGAAGATGCCGTGGCTCGCATCAAAGCACAGGTAGGCGATGATGAAGTGATTTTAGGCTTATCGGGCGGCGTAGATTCCTCCGTTGTCGCCCTCTTATTACACCGAGCGCTTGGCAAAAATTTACATTGTGTTTTTGTTGACAATGGTTTACTTCGCTTAAATGAAGGCGATCAGGTAATGGAAATGTTTGGCAATAAATTTGGCTTGAATATTACTCGAGTCAATGCGGAAGATCGTTTCCTATCCGAATTAGCAGGCGTGGACGAACCCGAAGCCAAACGCAAAATTATCGGCAAAGTATTTGTCGATGTATTCGATGACGAATCGAAAAAACATCCGAATGTTAAATGGTTGGCTCAGGGTACAATCTATCCTGATGTGATTGAATCTGCCGCCAGCAAAACCGGCAAAGCGCATGTAATAAAATCACACCATAATGTAGGCGGTCTCCCTGATTATATGAAACTCGGTTTAGTCGAGCCATTACGTGAATTATTCAAAGATGAGGTGCGTAAAATTGGTTTAGCCCTAGGATTACCAGCAGAAATGATCAATCGCCACCCATTCCCCGGTCCGGGCTTAGGCGTGAGAGTCTTAGGTGAGGTGAAAAAGGAATATTGTGATTTACTTCGCCGTGCCGATGCGATTTTTATGGAAGAACTTCACAATGCCGATTGGTATTACAAAGTCAGCCAAGCCTTCACTGTATTCCTACCCGTGAAATCCGTAGGGGTGATGGGAGATGGTCGTAAATATGACTGGGTAGTCTCACTTCGTGCAGTCGAAACCATTGATTTTATGACCGCTCACTGGGCTCACCTGCCTTATGATTTACTCGGCAAGATCTCCAACCGTATCATCAATGAAATCAATGGTATTTCTCGTGTGGTATATGATGTCTCAGGTAAGCCGCCAGCAACGATTGAGTGGGAATAAAAAACCCGCTTTTCAATGATGTTCAATTCATTTCAAAAATAGCCAAAAGCCCTGTGATGACAGGGCTTTTCTATTTCACTTCATATCAGTTCAATTTCGTCAGTTATTTTGACTGATATTATAAGATGTGATATTGAAAAAAGAGCGGTCAATAAAAAACATTATTTTTATCGACCGCTCTTTTTAACTAAACATTCACCGGTTTTACTATCTCGCTTGGGTAACAACCCAGAATTTTGAGATAGTTACTATAATTTTTGAGTTCATTTAGGGCATCTTGCGTATCCGGATGATGAATATTTGCCTCGATTTCAAGATAAAACATTTCCTCCCAAGGTTTTCCGTAAATCGGGCGAGATTCAAGTTTCGTCATATTGATTTGGTGTTTTTTGAATACGAGTAATGCATCAACCAAAGAACCGACTTGTTGTGATGTTGTCATCAACAAGAGGGTTTTCGTATGAATTTGCGGTGAAACTTCTCTCGGCTCTTTTGCTATAACGATAAAACGGGTGATATTATTTTCCTGATTAGCAATATCCGTTTTCAATACGCTTAAACCATATAGCTTTCCGCCATCTTCATTGCCTAATGCTGCGATATTTGGTTTATTCAAGCTTGAAACCAGTTGCATAGCATGGGAGCTACTTTCACAGTATTCAATATGAACTCGCTCTAACCCTTGAATAAATCGACTACATTGTTGAATTACCTGTGGATGACTATATAGGGTATCAATTTGGCTTAAATCCGTTTGTTCATTCACTAATACACAATGTTTAATCGGGTAGGCTAGCTCCCCCACCAGTGATAGCTCAGTGTGCTGTAGCAGATCATAAACCTCATTAATTGCACCTGAAGTCGTGTTTTCCAGCGGTAGAACACCAAAATCGGCTTCACCGTTCTGAACTTTGTCAAAGACCTGTTCAAAAGATTGACAACCCAGTTCTACAAATTGTTTTTGATAACGAGCCGCATAATTACGAGCCGCCAAATTAGAGTAGGAACCACGCTTACCCAAAAAGGCGATATGTAAATTACGACTGCGCGCTTCATTCAATTTATTTTGTAAATATACCTGTTGAGTCAGCACGGAATCTTCAATAATCTTTTGGAAAATTGACGTAATATATTGCGGTTCAAGCTGATAGTTTTCATTTTCAGAAAATTGTATTAACTCTTGCAGAAGTTGCTGTTCACGCACAGTATCACGCAAGGCTTTCCGGCTGACTTCTTTACTCCTTACAACATCAAAAGCCAAACGATGGCGCTCAGAAAGCAATTTCAATAAACTACGATCAATTTGTGTAATTTGTCGGCGAATTTCTGATAGTTCCAAAGCCATACCTATCCTTATTTGAAGATTACCGCATCTTTAGGATCATATTTAGAAGCATCAAGCGGTGCTTTTTGTGAATTTTTCCAAATGTATTTTGCTAATACTTCGGCATCAATAAAGCCGGTATTTAAGAATGTTGGATTTTTGGTCACCATAGGATAACCGTCTCCCCCCGCCGCATTATAGCTTGGTAAAGAAATACGATAAGTTTTATTTAAATCCAATGGCTTGCCTTGAATCTTAACATTTTCTATCTTCTTCGCTTGTTGATTTACAACCATTGAGATACCGGAATATTGGGCATAAGCACCTGAATCTACTTCCTTTAATGCCACGACATTTAAGTAATCCAGTAATTCTTTCCCGGTCAAATCCACATAACTCACAATATTACCAAATGGATGAACCTTTAAAATATCACGGTAAGTAACTTTCCCCGGCTGAATTGAATCACGGATACCGCCTGAATTCATAATTCCTACATCAGCGCCTGCACGCTCGCGTTGTGCTTCAGCAATCAAATGACCAAGATTCGTTTGTTTAAAACGAATAACCGTACGATCTCCTTCAAGTTTGCCTTTTAATTCACCCAATTCACGACCGAGTAGCTCATTCCCTTTATTTTGATAAACTTTTAAGAGTTTTTCAATTTCAGGATCTTGAGGAATCTCTTCACCATAAAGCACATACTCCGTTTTACCATCTTCTTTAGTGACTTTTTTCTTTAAGTTAACCGGAATAAGTTCATATTTAACGAGTGTTAATTCACTATTTTTAAATTCAAAATCTGCACGCCCTATATATTTACCCCATTCATAGGCTTGCATAATCCAAGTGCCATTTTGAAAATCCGGTTTACAAGATTGAGTAGGTTTGTAATCTTTTATCCAAACGCCTTTTTCGTCTACACAAACCGCATCATGACTATGACCGCCAATGATCATATCAAATGCGCCTTTGTCTAAATTACGGGCAAGAGAAACATCTCCCGGTGCATTAGAACCATGTTGAGCATCATAATAATAGCCCATATGGGTTAAAGCGATTTTTATATCAGGTTTCTCGTTTTCATTTAATAATTTTAGGGTTTCTTTTGCCGATTCTGTTGGATCTTTAAAGATGACATTATTGGTATATTCGGGATTACCTAGTTTTGCCGTATCTTCGGTAGTTAAACCTACAACCGCTATTTTCAAACCTTGCTTATCAAAAATAGTATAAGGTTTAACAAGCGGTTGATTCGTTTTCTTGTTAATCACATTAGCGGATAAAAATGGGAATTTCGCCCAAGATTCCTGCATCGCAAGCATTTGCAGAGGATTGTCAAATTCGTGATTCCCTAATACTGTTGCCTCATAACCCATTGCATTCATTGCTTGAATGTCCGGTTCGGCATTTTGCATATCAGATTCAGGTACACCGGTATTAAAATCTCCTGCATTTAATAAAAGTACCGCTCCGCCATTTTTTTCAACTTCCGTTTTTACTCTATTGATGATTGTTTTTTGTGCAGGGAAACCATATTCACCTTTATTATTCGGCCAAAAATGTCCGTGCGTATCATTGGTGTGAAGAACTGTAAAATAATAGGTTTTATCTTTCTCATACGCCATTGCTACAGAAGTCGCAAGAACTAAAGGTAAAATAGTAAATAATTTTTTCATAAAAAACTCATTCCAAATAAACCGCTCTTTTTAAGCGCTATTAACAAAATAAAAAAGCTATACTTCTTTTGGAAATATAGCTTTTTAACTGAAAGCAACTAAATCAGCACCTGAACAGGTGAAACATACCCTTGAGGTACTTGTTTCTTATCTTCAAAGGTAACAAATTCCCAAGCATTTTGATTTGCAAGTACCGCCCGAAGTAATTTATTATTTAAGCCGTGACCTGACTTATATGCTTTGAAATCACCGATAATGTTATAACCCGCCATATAAAGATCACCTATCGCATCCAACATTTTATGGCGAACCAACTCATCTTTAAAACGCAGCCCTTCTTCATTTAGAATACGATAATCATCCAATACGATAGCATTATCCAAGCTACCACCTAACGCCAATCCTTGAGATTGAAGATATTCAATATCCTTCATAAAACCAAAAGTTCTGGCACGACTAATTTGATGAACGAATGCTTGCGCAGAAAAATCCATCACATAATTACGCACATTTTTTCCAATTGCGGGATGTTCAAAGTCAATTGTGAAATCTAAACGAAAGCCGTTATAAGGTTTGAATTCCGCCCATTTGTCGCCATCTTCTACACGAACATTTTGCTTAATACGAATAAATTTCTTCGCTGCATTTTGTTCCTCAATACCGGCATCTAACAATAAATAGATGAATGGGCTGGCACTACCGTCCATAATCGGAATTTCAGGCGCATCAACTTCAACAATAATATTATCAATACCAAGACCTGCTAATGCGGCGTTTAAGTGTTCAACAGTTGAAACACGCACACCTTGCTCATTAACAAGTGCGGTACAAAGCATCGTATCACGAACAGATTCTGCATTAGCCGGGAAAGTAACCGGAGGATTCAAATCCGTACGACAATAAATCACACCGGTATTCGGCATAGCAGGGCGTAATGTTAAAGTTACTTTTTTACCGCTATGTAAACCAACACCCGTTACTTTAATACTTTGTTTTAATGTTCTTTGTTTAATCATAATTTTTGCCTTATTACAAAGTAACAAAATTAATTGTTATTTATCGTCTTTATTCATTGCGTTTGGATCGAATCTTTGAAAAGAAGATAAGCGATCCGTAATCGGTTTTTCCAATTCGCTACGATAAGCCTCTTTAGGTTGTTGTTCTTGAGGATACGAAGAACGAATCGGCTCACGTTTAAATTCTTGCGTTCTTAATGAAATCGTCTGTCCATTTTCATTCGTTGGTAAATGGGTCGGATGTAATTCTTCAACCTTCTTTTGCACTTGAATAGATTCATTTGCAGCTATCTCACCTAAACCTGTTGCAACAATTGTTACACGGATTTCATCGCTCATTTCAGGTACCAATGTCGTACCGACAACAATAGTTGCGTCCTCAGAAGCAAAACTGTGAATTGTTTCACCTACAACATTAAATTCCTCAAACCCAATATCAAAACCACCGGTAATATTAATCAAAATGCCTTTTGCATTACTCAGATCAACTTTTTCTAATAAATCATTACGAACCGCAATTCTGGCAGCCTCTTCCGCTCTACCCTCACCGGCTGCACCAATCGCAGAACCGAAACCAATCATAGCTTGCCCCATCTCAGACATTACGGTTCTTACATCAGCAAAGTCCACATTAATCATTCCCGGAGAGGTGATCATATCGGAAATCCCCATTACGGAGTTACGTAGCACATCGTTCGCAGCAGCAAAGGCATCAATTAATGTTGCATTTTTAGGGAGAACTTTTTGAATTTGCTGATTAGGAATAATGATCATCGAATCAACATATTGTGATAAATCCTTGATGCCTAACTCAGCGAACTGCATACGTTTTTTACCTTCGAAAGCGAACGGTTTTGTTACAACTGCAACAGTTAAAATACCCAATTCTTTTGCGACTTTAGCCACAACCGGAGCCGCGCCGGTACCCGTACCGCCACCCATGCCGGCAGCAATAAAGACCATATCTGCGCCTTCAAGCATTTTACGGATTTCTTCTTGATCATCTTCAGCCGCTTTACGACCTACGTTAGGATTCGCGCCAGCCCCAAGACCTTTTGTTGTTGCCCCACCAATTTGCACGGTTTGTTGAACTTGGCTTTTACGTAACGCTTGCGCATCCGTGTTCACCGCATAGAAAATGATCTTTCCATGCTCCTCGCTGCTAAGCGTATTCTCACTTAGAAAAGTACCGCCAAGATCTTGCTTAATCATATTGGCAACCATATGGTTAACGGCATTACCGCCACCACCGCCAACGCCGACGACCTTAATCAGCGCGCCTGACTGCTCTTCAAAATCACCGTAATCTGGGTATAACATTTGCTGTTCTCCGTTCTGCTAATACTCTGCTAGCACGTTAATAAAGATAAATTGCTCGTATTGTAGATGAAAATCCAAAATAATCAAAATTCCGACCGCACTTTATTCGCAATTTTTTTAATTCCCGACCAAATTGTGCCGAAAATACTTCCATCAGAATAATTATCACCGCCGATAAGTTCATCATCACTATTACTATGGCTGTACTGTAATAACCCGACCACCGTCGAATATTGCGGACGATTCACGTAATCTGTCAAACCGGTGATATTTAATGGGCTACCTACTCTCACTTGGCAACCGAATACATCCATTGCGCACTCTTTTAAATCTTCAATTTGCGCACCACCTCCGGTAATCACCACACCGGCAATTAATTCGAATTTAATATGCTTACTTTCTAAATCTGCCTTTAACTGATCTAATTCGTCTTTTACAACGCCAAGAAGTTCCGTATAACGGGCTGAAGTGATTAAAGATAAATCACTCTTTGTCAAAGAACGGGGTGCTCGCCCGCCAATGCCGGCAACTTCAATTTTTTTATCACCTTGTAAACGAGCCGGATAGACTGCACTGGCATAATTCACTTTAACCCGTTCGGCTTCTGCACGGGAAATAGTGCAAGCATGGGCGATATCGTTAGTCACAATATTTCCGGCGTAAGGAATAACTTTACTAAAACGCAATGCACCGTTGGTGAATACCATCACATTCATCGTGCCTGCGCCAAAATCAATCAAGCATACACCAAGATCTTTTTCATCTTCGGTTAATACGGAATGCGTTGCCGCAAAACCGGAAAACACCACTTTATCGACCTGTAAACCACAACGCTCAACTGCTTTTTTCAGGTTATTTTGCCAATCTTGATGACAAGCGATTAAATGCACGTGTGCATTTAAACGTACGCCCTGTAAACCGAGGGGATTTTTAATATTTAATTGGCGATCTACGGCATATTCTTGCGGTATCACATGCAATAAAGAAACGCCTTCCGGTAATTTAATCGTACTTGCGTTATGTAAGGCAGAATCAATTTCGTCTTGTGTCACTTCCGTCTCACCAATGGGTACAAATCCGCTTTCATTTAAACTTTGAATGTGTTCACCGGTAATCGCCAAAGTAACACTCATAATTTGACAATCCGCCATAGACTCGGCTGATTCAATGGCTCGCTGAATCGAATTGACAACCGCATCCAAATCCGTAATGCTTCCGCGATCAATACCTTTTGAAGGGCAACTCCCCACTCCAAGCACATTTACCACACCGTCAGGCAATACCTCACCAACAACGGCAACAACTTTTGATGTTCCGACTTCAAGCCCGACAATTGCTTTTGTTTCAACCAATTTTGCCATTTCTTTATTACGCCCCAAATTTATTTATCTGCCATTCCGACTGCCGCACCCGCCGCATATCGTAAATCTACATAATCAATTCGTTTACCTTCCGGCACTTCAATTTGCGGATAGATTATTGCAAAACGTTCGAGTTTAGACTTCCATTCTCCACGGCCCAGTTTCAGTACTATATCATTATCAAGTATAACTTGCCACGCACCGCGTTCATCAATTGTAATGCCTTTTACGCTTAAATTTTTCGCTTTAAAATCAGCATAAATTCGATTCCAAGCCTCAAGCACTTTTAAGCTTTGATAATCCGGCCCACCTAAATAAGGTAATACCTTATTTTTCAGACGCTCCATCGGTAATTGAAAAACCGTTCCGTCTTTGGTTACAAATTCCGTTTTATTCCAAATCGCCACCGGCATATATTCTGTCAACCAAATACTTAAACGGTTCGGCCAAACCTTACGAACCACTGCACCTTTAACCCAAGGTAAGGTTTCGAGCTGTTCTTGAATCGCCTTGACATCTTGTCCCCAAAATCCTTTCAGTGTTCCCATTTTTAACAGCACATCTTGTACATCGGTATAATCGGTAAATTCTGTTTTACCGACTAAGGCATAGGCACTTATAGGCTTCGTATCTAAACTTTCTAACCAATTTTGCCAATTTGAATAAACAAAATACCCTAATCCAACGCACAATAGCGCAACCGATAAGCGAAGAAAGAACTTAAACTTTGATTCACCATATCGAAGATTTTGCGTACCTTTGCGTTTCAGCACATTCATTACGCACTTAACTCCAGAATTTTAACCACGAGTTGTTCAAAAGAAATGCCGACTGTTGCCGCTGATTTAGGAAATAAACTGTGACCGGTCATTCCCGGATTGGTATTCACTTCAACTAAACGGAAATCACCTTTCGCATCACACATGACATCAATACGACTCCAGCCACGACACCCCACCGCATCATAAGCTCGTTTAACCAATAAGGCTAATTCTTGCTCACGTTCCAAAGTCAATCCGGCAGGGCAAAAATATTGCGTATTATCAGAAATATATTTTGCCTCATAGTCGTAAAATTCGCCTTCCGGTACGATACGGATTGCAGGTAACACTTGATTATCCAACACAGGTACGGTTAATTCATCGCCGGCAAGCCATTCTTCAATCAAAATCGTACGATCAAATTTAAGGGCAAATTCGACCGCACTTTTTAACTCTTCCACGGTCTTCACTTTCGTTAATCCCACGCTAGAACCTTCCAAAGAGGGTTTAACCATTAATGGTAAGCCTAATTTATCAACCACGGCTTGTGGATCTAACTCTGCAAATGTTTCACGCGTAACGACTTCCATCTCTGCAACAGGCAAGCCAAAAGCTTTCCATAGCATTTTAGTTCGCATTTTATCCATAGTTAACGCTGAAGCCATTACGCCGCAACCGGTATAAGGTAAGCCGATTTGTTCCAGTAATCCTTGCATTGTACCGTCTTCGCCACCACGCCCATGCAAGATATTGAATACCCGATCAAAGCCGTCTTTTTTCAAATTCGCCACATCATATACTTTCGGATCAATCGGGTGAGCGTTATATCCTTGATTGACCAATGCTTCTAATACGGCTTTACCGGAATTTAAAGAAACTTCACGTTCCGCCGAAGTTCCGCCTAATAACACAGCAATTTTTTCTTGTTTCAAATTCATTTTTATTTCTGTCTCTGATTTTTTACTATTTAATTTTTCCAAGATTCCGCTAAACCGCGAGAAATTTTGCTTACGCTACCCGCACCCTGTGCAAGAATTAAATCGCCGTCTTGGACAATTTGGTCAAGCACTTCGCCTAATTGTGCCGTATCCGATACTAAAATAGGATCAACTTTACCAAGATTACGAATCGAACGACATAAGGCTTTACTATCCGCCCCTACTATTGGCATTTCACCTGCGGCATAAACATCCAGCATAACAAGCGCATCCACTTGAGAAAGCACTTGAACAAAATCATCAAATAAATCTCTTGTACGTGAATAGCGATGGGGTTGGAAAATCATCACAATACGTTTATCCCTCCAGCCTTCACGTGCGGCTTTAATTGTCACACCCACTTCTGTCGGATGATGACCATAATCATCCACTAAACGCACTTTTCCGTTCGGACGAATAAATTCCCCGAGTTGATCAAAACGGCGACCGGCACCTTGGAAATCCGCAAGGGCTTCTAGAATAGCCTCATTGGCGATGCCCTCTTCTTTTGCCACCGCAAGTGCTGCCGTTGCGTTAAGCGCATTATGTCTACCCGGCACATTGAGCAACACATTGATTCGCTCACCATTCGGGCAAATCACCGTGTAATGACCTTGAAAACCGGTTTGTTCATAATCTTCAATACGATAATCCGCATTTTCACTGAAACCGTAAGTAATAACTTGACGTCCAACTTGAGGTATGAGTTCCATCAATACCGGATCATCTGCACACATTACAGCCAGTCCATAAAACGGCAAATTATGCAAAAACTTTACATAAGTCGCCTTCATTTTTTCAAAATCACCTTCATAGGTATCCATATGATCCGGTTCCATATTGGTTACCACAGAAACCATCGGTTGTAAATGAAGGAAAGACGCATCGCTTTCATCCGCTTCCGCAATAAGATAACGACTTGCCCCCAAATGCGCATTCTTACCGGCTGATTTGACCAACCCGCCATTAACAAAAGTAGGATCTAACTTCGCTTGGGTATAGATCATAGAAATCATTGCCGTTGTAGTCGTTTTGCCATGAGTTCCCGCCACAGCGATGCCATGACGAAAACGCATAATTTCAGCCAGCATTTGTGCACGTTGAATAACCGGAATGCGTTTTTGTTTTGCTGCGATTAATTCTTGATTATCCTTATGAATCGCACTGGAGACTACAACCACGCTAGCGCCTTCAATATTCTCCGCTGTGTGACCGATAAAAATCTTCGCTCCGGCTTGCGCAAGACGCTGTGTTACCACGCCATCGGCAATATCCGAACCTGAAATTTTATAACCTTCGTTTAAAAGAATTTCTGCGATGCCGCTCATACCGGCCCCACCGATACCGATAAAATGAATTTGTTGTACGCGGCGCATTTCAGGGATAATTTTTCTAATTTCTTCGTGAGAATGTTTCATTTTCTTTTCCTTTTGGGAAGACATTACCGCTCAAAGTGCGGTCAAAAAATCCAAAGAATTTCGGTATTATGTATCAGTCGCACAATAAGAGGATTCTATATCCAATATTTATTTGAGTAGGGTGCATTGAGCTTTGCGTAACTCATCATTTCATCTATTGGTGCGTTACGGCTTCGCCTAGCGACACCCTACAATGGTTTGTGCAATTGCTACATAATAATGAGGAGTTTTATCTTATTTTGCATTTTCAATAATCACGTCAGCGACACGTTGCGCCGCCAACGGCATCGACATTTCCTTAGCCTTTATTGCCATTTGCAACAGATCGTCACGTGTAAAATTCCGTAGATAATTAATTAAAATTTCCGGTGTTAAATCCGCTTGCTCAATAATTTTAGCCGCACCGACACTCTCTAAATATTTTGCATTAAGATACTGCTGTCGATCTTTATGTTGGAAGGGTACAAAAATTGCCGGTGTCCCCACTGCTGCAAGTTCACATACTGTTAATGCCCCTGAACGGCAAATCACAATATCCGCCCAAGCATAGGCTTCCGCCATATCATCAATAAATTCCGTAATTTTTACCTGTGAAGCCTTGTCTGCATAAAGTGCGGTTACATTTTCTACCGAACCTTTGCCTACTTGGTGGCGAACTTCCAACTTATCGGTTAATTGTGCGACAACCTTCGGTAAGGTTTGGTTCAATACTCTCGCACCTTGGCTCCCGCCCACAACCAATACACGTAATTTTTCGCCACGATTTGCAAACCGAGTTTCAGGCGGCTGTATTTGAAACAAATCTTGACGGACGGGATTTCCCACCACTTCGGCATCGGCAAAGGCATTCGGAAAGGCTTGCAACACGCGTGTTGCGATCTTTGCCAACCATTTATTGGTTAAACCGGCAATGGCATTTTGTTCATGCAAAATAATCGGAATGCCGCAAAGTTTTGCCGCGACACCGCCCGGACCGGAAACATAACCTCCCATACCAAGCACCGCATTAGGCTTTTCTTCTTGGATAATTTTTTTTGCTTGAAATATGGCGCGCAAAATCGCAAAAGGCGCGGCTAACAAGGTTTTAATCCCTTTACCGCGCAAACCCGAAATTTGAATAAAGCGGATCGGAATACCATGCTTAGGCACAAGTTGGGCTTCCATTCGATCTTTCGTCCCAAGCCAACAAATTTCCCAACCTTGCTTCTGTAAGGTTTGGGCAACGGCAATCGCAGGGAAAACGTGTCCACCGGTTCCCCCTGCCATCACTAATAATTTTTTCTGTTTATTCATTTTTATTCCTAATCATCACGCAAACGCGCTTGCCCACCACGTTGCAAACGGTTTTCATGGTCAATGCGTAATAAAATACCGATGGTAGCCGACATAATAATGATACTTGATCCACCATAACTGACGAGAGGAAAAGTCAGTCCTTTTGTCGGAAGCATTCCAAGCGCCATACCTAAATTGACAAAACCTTGGAAAAAAATCCAAAAACTAATGCCTAATGCAAAAAATCCACGGAAACGTTGTTCTAATAGTAAAGATTCACGTCCGATTTTTAAGGCTCGGAAAATCAATAATCCGAGCAATACGATAACCACAAAAATACCGATAAAACCGAACTCTTCACCAATGATTGCCATAATGAAGTCAGTATGCGCTTCCGGTAAATAATCTAACTTTTGAATAGAGTTTCCTAATCCTTCACCTGTGATTTCGCCACGTCCGAATGCCATCAATGAGTTAGTCAACTGGAAACCTGTGCCGTAAGGATCTTTGAAAGGCTCTAAAAAACCGGTAAAACGTTTTAAACGATAAGATGCCGAAAGCACCAACCAGACAAATAGCAGCGCACCGGTACCGATTAAACCGATAAATTGCCAAAAATTCGCCCCTACGATAAAAAGCATACCGAAGGTGATAACAAATAATACCACCGTACTTCCGAGATCCGGTTGATATAACAAAAATATCCCCATCGTCCCCATGACAATGAAAGGTTTAAACGCACTGAGTTTATTTGAGCGTACTTCATCATAGCGGCGGGTAAAATAGCTTGATAAAAAACAGGTAAGGGCCAATTTTGCAAATTCCGCCGGCTGAAAATTAAGCACACCGAGAGAAATCCAACGTTTTGCTCCGTTCACGGAAGAACCGATAATTAAGACGGTAAACAATAAAGCAATGGCTAAAAAGAAAATTTTAACGTGCCACTTTTCCCACTGTTGGGTGGGAATTTGCATGGTGAAATAGCAGGTTATCAGTGAAAAAAACACATAAACGGCATCACGCTTTGCGAAATAAAAAGGATCATTAAATAATCGCGAGCTGTAAGGAATTGAAGCTGAAGTAACAGCGATCAAGCCAACCATCAATAAGATTACGAAAAGCCAGAACAACGCGCGGTCGTACAATAATCCCTGCGGCGTGATTCTGGTCCAACTATCAAAGTTTTGTTTAATTTTCCGAATAAATTCCATTGCGCTATGTGATTAACTTAGTTTCGCTAAACGAGTAAATTCTTCCCCGCGTTTTTCAAAAGAAGTGAATTGATCAAGGCTTGCACAAGCAGGCGATAATAATACCATATCGCCGGATTTTAGCGTCGGGCGTAAAAACTCAACCGCCTGTTCCATTGTTTCAAATAAATGACTTTGTGTTGAAAGCTCGGCTAGTTGTACCCCATCACGACCAAAACAATAACAAATAATATGAGAATGATTAATAAGCTTGGCTAATTCAGAAAAATCAGCCCCTTTACCATCACCGCCAAGTAATAAATGAAGTTTACCTTCCACATATAATAATCCGGCAAGCGCTGCAACCGTACTCCCCACATTTGTCGCTTTAGAATCATTAATCCAACGCACTCCATTGGCTTGATGAGCTAATTGAAAGCGATGATCTAAACCTTTAAATTGACGAAGAACCTGACGAATCGCTTCTAAATTAACGCCAACCGCTTGCGCCAATGCGGTTGCCGCAAGAATATTCATATAATTATGACAACCTACAAGTGCCGCTTCATCACAAGGCAAGATCAGTTCATCTTTTGCCATTAAATACTGTTTATTGTTTTCTGTTTTAAGCCAATAATCCGTATTATGCTCGGCAAAAGAAAGGGATTGTTCGGCTTGATTTTCACCTTCACCGAAGGTGAATTTATCTTCATTATTTACAACGGCAATCTCCGCATTGTGATAAACACGCAATTTAGCTTGGCGATAAGCCTCCAAATCCGCATAGCGATCCATATGATCTTCCGTCACATTTAACACGGTTGCGGCAGCCGCTTTTAAACTGTAGGTGGTTTCAAGTTGAAAGCTGGAAAGCTCTAATACATAGAGATCACAATCCTCATTCAGCAAAGATAATGCCGGAATACCGATGTTTCCGCCGATCCCCACGTTAATTCCTGCCGCTTTTGCCATTTCATACACAAGTGTTGTCACCGTACTTTTACCATTAGAACCGGTAATTGCCACGATAGGTTTCGTTGCCGCCCGACAAAATAATTCAATATCGCCGATCACCTCGACACCGGCTGAAAGTGCGGTCTGAATTTCGGGTGTTTTGACGGCAAGCCCCGGACTAATCACGATAATGTCGCTTTCAAGTAACCATTGCTGATTGAGGTTGCCGGTGTGAAGTGGAATGTTTTTAGGAAGTTTATCTGCTCCACTAGGATTTTTACGGGTATCAATAACACGAAGCACTGCACCTTGGGATTGAAGATAATCAATACAAGATAACCCTGTTTTACCCAGTCCGATAATGGTGATAGATTTATTTTGATATAAGGTTTTCATTCTACTTCTTATTTTTAAATTTATTTATATTAAACTTCACCGATGAGGCGTTACCTGCTACGGGCTAAGCGGCTCACCTTCCGAAAAATGAAGCCGATTATCGGCATTAACGTAATTTCAGCGTGACTAATCCCATCAATACCAGCACTAGTGAAATAATCCAAAACCGAATAATCACTCTTGGTTCCGGCCACCCTTTTAATTCAAAATGGTGGTGAATGGGCGCCATACGGAAAATACGCTGCTTACGGAGCTTATAAGATCCTACCTGTAAAATTACCGATAAAGCCTCAATCACGAACACGCCGCCCATAATAACAAGTAAAAATTCTTGGCGAACCAAGATAGCAACAGTACCTAAAGCTCCTCCTAATGCCAATGAACCTACATCTCCCATAAATACCTGTGCCGGATAGGTATTAAACCATAAGAAACCTAACCCTGCGCCCACAATCGCAGTGCAGAATACGACAACTTCCGAACTGTATTTAATATAAGGAATATGTAAATATTCGGCAAAATTCACGTTACCTGTCGCCCAAGCAATCAAAGCGAATGCGGCGGCGACTAATGCCGTCGGCATAATCGCCAAACCGTCTAAACCATCAGTAAGATTTACCGCGTTGCCTGTTCCCACAATCACAAAATAGGCCAATACGATGTAGAACAAGCCTAATTGCGGCATAATGTCTTTGAAAAACGGTACAACTAAGCGGGTCGCATCAGTATCGTGACCGAGCCAATACAACCAAACAATCGCAATAAGTGCAACAACCGACATCCAGAAATATTTCCAACGCGCAATCAATCCATCCGTATTTTTACGGGTAATTTTGCGATAGTCATCGACAAAACCAATAGCTCCATAACCAAATAATACAAATAAGCACACCCAGATATAAGGGTTGGCTAAATTCGCCCACAATAATGTACTGATTCCAATAGCGAAAAGAATCATCACACCGCCCATTGTCGGCGTACCTTTTTTGGCAAAATGGCTTTCCGGACCATCGTTCCGTACTTCCTGACCGAATTTCAGGATTTGCAAACGTTTAATTACCTTCGGACCAATCCAAAGTGAAATCAGCAAAGCAGTCAATAACGCTAAGATTGCGCGAACAGTAATATAAGAAATCGCATTGAATACGGTTTCATAGCGAACAAGAAATTCAGCAAGCCAAACTAACATCTCATTTTATCCTTTAATGAATAAATCACATCTTCCATTTTCATCGAACGTGAGCCTTTTCCTAGTACCACGACCTGTTTATTTTGCTGTAATTGCGCTTCTATAACAGGGAGTAAAAAATCAACCATCTCATTTTTATCAGTGAAGTGTTTACCTGAAACAGCCTCGGAAATGACCGCACTTTCAGTGCCAAAGGAACATACCAAATCCAAATTAGCCGTTTTGGCATGCTGTCCTACTTTGCGATGTATATCCAAAGAATTTTCGCCCAGCTCTTTCATATCGCCCACGCAAAGAATACGATATGCCTGATAATCTTTTAGCACATCAATCGCTGCATTTAACGAATCCATATTGGCATTGTAAGTATCATCTAACAATAATAAATTGTCATTGATTTGAATTGGGAATAATCGACCTTTTACTAATGAAGGTTGTTCCAGTCCGGCTTTTACGTCAGCTAACGTTGCTCCCACATTCATTGCAAGTGCGGTCGCAGCCAAGGCATTTTTCACGTTATGTTCACCGAGATACGGCAAACTCATTTCAATTTCGCCTTGCGGTGAAACAAGCGTAAAATGTGATCCCTGTACGTAATATTGAATATTTTTGGCGAAATAATCTTTACCATTAAAGTATTGAATAGTATGTTCGCCGATTTCCTTTTGCCAAACATCAATATGATTATGCTCGGCATTAATAATTGCCACACCATTTGGCGTTAAACCACGATAGATCTCACCTTTTGCTCGAACAACGCCTTCTAAAGAACCGAAACCTTCCAAATGTGCCGGTGCAATATTATTAATTAAAGCGGTATCCGGTTGTGCTAATTTTGTTGTGTAATCAATTTCACCTTGATGGTTTGCTCCCAACTCAATCACCGCAAAACGATGTTTTTCATTCAAACGTAATAGAGTAAGCGGCACGCCGATGTCATTATTGAAATTTCCATTGGTAAAAAGTACGGCTTCGGCATTGCCTGCTGTTTGCTGTAAAATACCGGCGGTCATTTCTTTTACCGTGGTTTTACCTGAAGAACCGGTCATTGCCACAGTAAGAGGATTAATTCTTTCACGTAACCATTTAGCCAAATGCCCCAAAGCTAAGCGTGTATTCGCCACCACTAATTGCGGAACACGGATATTCATATCAGGTTGTTGAACGACTAAAGCAACCGCACCTTGTGCTACTGCTTGATGAAGATATTGGTGTGCATCAAATGTTTCGCCTTTTAAAGCAAAAAACAAATGATTCGGAATAGATTGACGTGTATCGGTATTGATATTTTTAGCAACAACCGCTCCATCTCCGATTAATTCGGCAGAGAGAATTTGAGCAAGTTGTTGCGTAGTTAAATTAATCATCGGTTAATCAAATTAAGTTTATTGTTCCAGGTATAATTCCGCAGTGACCAGATCGGAAAAATACTGGGTTTTATCACCGGTAATCTGATACTCTTCGTGACCTTTTCCGGCAATGAGAATCACATCGTTTTCCGATGCACCTTTGATCGCAAATCCAATAGCTTCGTCACGATCAGGAATTAACCCCACTTTATCCATATTGCTAAAACCTGCAACAATATCGGCTTCAATTTTGTCCGGATCTTCCGTACGCGGATTATCTTTGGTGACAATAATCATATCAGCAAATTGTTCCGCAACTTTTGCCATTAACGGACGTTTACCCGTATCTCGATCGCCACCACAGCCGAAAACACACCATAGTTTGCCGCTGCAATGCTCACGTGCGGCAACAAGGGCTTTTTCTAACGCATCCGGTGTATGTGCGTAATCAACAATAACGGAGGGTTTTCCATTTACTTTTATAATGTCCATTCTTCCTTTAACTCCTCTTAGTTGTGAAACACTATTGACTAATTTATTTAACGGATAACCTAATGCAAGTAATGTTGCAACTACCAACAATAGATTACTCACGTTAAATGCGCCGATCAACGGACTATTCAACACTCCATTTCCCCAACTTGACGCAAAATGAATAATAGCACCTTTGTCGATAAAATGAACTGAAATTGCTTTTATCCATCTTTCGGAATTCGATTGAAAATTTGCATTACAGCTTACGGCAATGCCGTTTGGTAGCGCTTCCAACCATTGCTGACCAATCGGATCATCCGCATTTAAAATTTTTAAATCAGTATTTAGCTCAAAGAAAAAACGTTTTTTGGCTTGAGCATATGCTTCCATCGTGCCGTGGTAATCCAAGTGATCGCGGCTTAAATTCGTAAAAATTGCCGCTTTGAAGTCTAAGGCTTCAACACGATGCTGCACTAAGCCGTGAGACGAAACCTCAATCGCTGCAAAATCCGCTCCGTTATGAACAAAATCGGCAAGTGAAGATTGAATCTCAATAGCCGAACCCGTCGTATTCTTCGCGTCTTTCATTTGTCCGAACAAACCGTTTCCAATGGTTCCCATCACAGCAGATTTATGCCCTAAATATTGCATCCATTGAGCAAGCAACTGAGAAACCGTTGTTTTTCCATTTGTACCCGTCACCCCAACAAGGGTTAATTTTTTAGAAGGTGAATCATAAAACTTATCTGCAATTTTTGATAAGTCGGCCGATAAATTATAGTAACGGATTACCGGTTTTTGTTGTCGATACTCTACATTTAAATGTTGATCAAACAAATCTGTTTCCGCAATAACCGCACTTGCACCGGATAAAATCGCTTGTTCAATAAAGCCTGTCGCATCAATTTGATGACCTTTTACTGCAATAAAAAGATCGCCCGCTTTCACTTTACGGCTATCAAGTACCAATTCATTAATCTTAAGATCCGCCGGAAGTGACGGTAAATTAAAAAGTGCGGTCAAAAAATCTTTAGATTTTGAACGTTGACTTTGCAAACGGTGTCGCAAGGCATAACAATCACCTTGAGCGATTGTGTATAATTTTTTCATTATTTTTCCTTAATTCACCTGTTCGGTTTTATTTTGTTTCAATTTATTCGGCGTAATACGCACAGTACGTCTTGCTGTTTTCTCCGTGGGTTCGGCATCCGGTGCAATGCCGTTCGCCCGTAGTGCGTAACCCATAATGCTGGAAAATACCGGTGCGGATACCGCTCCACCGTAATATTGTCCTGCCTTCGGATCATTAATCAAAATCACAAGAGCATAACGGGGATCACTAATCGGTGCGACACCCGCAGTGAACGCCACATATTTATTTACATAACGACCATTTTCGATTTTGCGTGCCGTACCGGTTTTCACCCCGACACGATAGCCTTCAACCATCGCCCGTTTATTTTTGATCGCCACTTTCTCCAATATATTCACAATTTCTTTTGTTGTTTTTTCTGAGAATACCCGCTGACCGATTACCGGTGGATCAACTTTCGTAATAGAAAGCGGACGATAGATCCCAAAACTCCCCAAGGTTGCATAAGCACGCGCCATTTGCAACGGTGTTGCCGTAATACCATAACCATAAGACACCGTTGCGCGATCAATATCCGCCCAGCGTTTACGGTTTGCATTTAAGATACCGGCTTGTTCGCCGACTAATCCGAGATCCGTTGCTTTGCCTAAACCCGCCGCTTGATAAGTATCCATGAGCGCGCTTGGCGGCATCCGTAACGCAAGACGGCTTACCCCACGGTTACTGGAATTAATCAAAATTTCATCTAAAGTTTGTTGCGGGCGTGGCGCAACATCCATAATTTCTTTGCCGCTCACGGTGAAAGAACCCGTATTGATAATTTCATTACGTTTGGCTACACCACGTTGAAGTGCGGTCAAAACGACAAAAGGTTTTACTGTAGAACCCGGCTCAAATACGTCGGTGATGGCGCGATTACGCATTAATTCTGCTTTTACACCCACACGATTATTAGGGTTATAAGAGGGTGCATTCGCCATAGCCAACACTTCGCCTGTACGAATATCGACAAGAACCGCCGTGCCTGATTCGGCTTTATTCTCCGTTACGGCTTTTTTAATTTCACGATACACCATAGATTGCAGTTTTTCATCAATACTCAAAGTAACATCTTGGGCATCATATTTTTTTTGATCGGCAATATGCTCAACAACATTTCCACGTTTATCTTTACGGACTAAACGTGCACCATCTCTCCCGACCAACATCGTATTAAAGCTTTTCTCAATACCTTCAATACCGTTCCCGTCAATATCCGTATAACCGATCAAATGTGCGGTTTCTTCCACACGAGGATAAAAACGGCGGGGCTCGTTTTCTAAACTAATTCCCTTAATTTTGAGTTCTTTCACATATTGTGCTTTGCCCGATTCAACTTGACGTGCCAAGTACAAGAAACCCGATTTTGGATTTTTCTCAATTTTTTTGACAAGTTCGCTATAGCTTAAATCCAACACCTCGGCAAGCGCTTTAATACGTTCTTTATCATTCAAAGAACCCTCTTTAAGAATACGTTTCGGATCAGCAACAACGGCACTCATCGGCACACTAACCGATAATAACTGACCATTCCGATCCAAAATAGAACCACGAACAGAAAGAATCTCGTCTTTTCGCAATGAGCGTTTATCCGCCTCACCGGATAAAACATCCGAATTTACAGACTGAACATAGGCTGCACGTGCCACCAATGCTCCTAAGCCCAAGAAAATCAAACTTGCGGCAATAATATAGCGTCCACGTAAGAAACATTTTTCAAACACCATTTTAGGTTTATTCGGTTTTACTGCCGCAACCGGTGTCGAAAGTTTTCTAATCGTCTTTTTCGCTTTATTTGATTTTTTGGGCGAATTGAACCTAACCATTTGTTCTATCTCAATTTATTTTCAACCTATTCCAAAATAACGACTTCTTGATCGCTATCTATTCTTTTCATTTTTAATGTACCAATCGCAATGGATTCTACCCTTGTGCTATCGCCTTCTGTGGCCTCTTGCAACTGGAGATTACGATATTCATCTTGTAATGCTTGGTACTGCAAAACCAACTGACCGTTCTCAGAAACCAACCCTCGGGTTTGATGCGTCACCCAAATTGTTGCCATAGCAGAAATTAAAATCAGTAATAGCAACAACACTACTAATTTATTTGATGAAAATAAATCTTCGACCAAAAGATGTTGTAAAGGATAACGCTCACTATTCTCTAACATTTTTCACCTTAACTTATTCTTTCCGCAATACGTAACACCGCACTTCTTGAACGAGGATTAGCTTGAATTTCCGCTTCTGACGGTTGAACCGCTTTGCCAATAGTTTTTAACTTTTGATTACGCTGAATTTGATCTTCACGCAATGGTAAACCTTTTGGAATCGTCTCACCTTTACTTTGTTTTTTCATAAAATGTTTTACCATTCTGTCTTCTAAAGAATGAAAACTAATAATGGATAGACGCCCTTCCGGCGCTAACATATCCAAAGCTGCATTCAATACGCTTTCCAATTCATCCAACTCCGAATTGATAAAAATGCGAATAGCTTGGAAACTACGGGTAGCAGGATGTTTATGTTTATCTTTGAAAGGCACGGACTGTGAAATCAGTTCGGCTAATTGCACGGTCCGTGATAAACATTCTTCACCATTTTTGACCGCACTTTTATTGTATTCTACAATCGCCGTTGCGATACGTTTAGCAAAACGCTCCTCACCAAACGTTTTTAACACCCAAGCCAAATCATCGACCGAAACTTGTTTTAGCCATTCCTCTGCAGAAATCCCCTGCGTTGTATCCATACGCATATCAAGCGGACCATCTTTCATAAAACTAAAGCCACGTTCAGCTTCATCAAGTTGTGGAGATGACACGCCGAGATCAAGCAAAATTCCATCAATTTTCCCAACTAAATCTAAATTTTCACAAATCTCAGGAATATGGGAAAAACTATTATGTTCAATTTGAAAACGAGGATCTTGAATTGTTTTTGCTTCGGCAATTGCCCGAGGATCACGATCGATGGCGATTAACCGACCATTTTGAGAGAGCTTTGAAAGAATAAGACGAGAATGACCACCACGCCCAAAAGTACCATCAATATAAATTCCATTTTCTTTCAACGCTAAACCGTTCACTGCTTCATTAAGTAAAACAGTAATGTGCTCCGGTGAAGAAAAAGAATTTTGCGTAGTCATAATCATTAATAGAAATAGGTCAAAGGGAAAGATAATGCGGTGCAAGCACCGCTTATCCTGCTAGTGCTGCTGTTCTTTTTCTAATTTTTAAGATTAGAATGACAGCATATTTAAGTTTGTATCCATCGCAAATTCAGCCGTTGCCGCAACTGCGATGTCTTCATCAATTTGAGCGCTCCATTCGGTATCGCTCCAAATTTCAAATTTATTTAATTGTCCAACCAACATTAATCCTTTTTCTAATTTTGCGTGTTGGCGTAATGGACCACTCAATAAGATACGTCCTTGCGCATCCATCTCACATTCAGTGGCATAACCAAGCATTACGCGTTGCAAACGGCGTTGGTTAGGATCAAAGTTAGAAAGCGAAAGAAGTTTTTCCTCAACTTTTTCCCATTCATCTAAAGGATAAAGCAATAAACAAGGCTGGCGAATATCAACAGTACAAACCATTTGTCCTTGATTTTTTTCAATGATTTCAGCGCGATAGCGGGTTGGAATCGCAACCCGCCCCTTAGAATCTAAATTTACCGCTGCTGCACCACGAAACATTTTATATTTTAATACCTTTAAAAATTAAAATTTTTGGAAAAATCACCACAAAAAACCACTTTTTACCACTTCAGGCTAGTTTATCGGTTGTAAGACAAAGTTGCAAGTTATTCCAATATAAAGTTTGGTAAATTTTAGGAAACAAAAAACCGTTCAAGCTTTCACTTAAACGGTTTAATTATTTTTGAATGAATTATGCGTTTGTGGTATTTACATAAGCTTCTTCATCACGATCACCTAAAGGTTTTAACAAAGTGAAGAATAACAGGATACAAACTATCGTTGTTGCGAAACCTAAATATACCGATAACTGATAATCCAAGCTAAATCCGATTTTATTGTAATATAGGTACGTTGCGCAAACCGTTGTAATAAACCATGCAGGGATAGATGCAACCCAGTGGAATTTACGATAGCGATATAAATATGCCGCTGCAGTCCATAACATCACCATTGCAGTCATTTGATTCGCCCAAGTGAAGTAACGCCATAACATACTAAAGTCAATAGTTGAAACAAAATAACCAAGTACGAACAATGGTACGGCGATCAACAAACGTTTTGAAAGCGAACGTTGATCAATATTGAAAATTTCCGCCAATTGCAAACGTGCCGCTCGGAATGCAGTATCGCCCGATGTAATAGGAAGAACAACCACACCTAACACTGCGAAAATACCGCCAATGAATCCTAAGAAGTGTAATGAGCTATCATATACCACCTTAGACGGAGAACCGGCTGAAATCGCATCTTGTAATGCTTGTGGATTTTCATAGAATGCCAATCCTACCATACACCATACTAAAGCGATTACCCCTTCGGTAATCATCGCACCGTAGAAAATAAAGCGACCTTCACTTTCATTTTCCGCACAACGTGCCATTAGTGGTGTTTGTGTTGCATGGAAACCGGATAACGCCCCACAAGAAATCGTTAAAAACAATAATGGCCAAATAGGTACATCGCCTTTAACTTGGAAATTCTGTGTAAACTTAGCCCAAGTTAAACCCTCACCGTCCGAATTGATCGTACGGAAAAATTCGATCGGGTCCGCAACATGTAAATGAGCCGAAACCAAACCGTACACCATACCGATAGACATAAAGAGCAATAATGCACCAAAGAGCGGATAAATTCGACCGATAATTTTATCAATCGGTAGCAAGGTCGCAAGAATGTAGTAGGCGAAGATAATAATTGTCCATACCGAAACAACCGTCGCTTTATCCATTCCCCACACTTTTACGCCGCCGGCTTCAACCGCTTGATGAACAGCTTCTGCATCACCAAGTTGTAATGCACCTTGAGAAGCCCCCAGTACATCCATTGTAATCGTCCCCATCAGCTGTGCCGGGCTTGCTACGAATACAACACCAACTAATAATAGAAGCACTAATGCAAGGACATTAATGAAAACTTTAACCGGACGACCTAAGAATTTACCGGCAAGATAAGGCATTGTCGCACCACCATGACGAATACTTAACATACCGCAGAAATAGTCGTGTACCGCACCGGCAAAAATACAACCGATCACAATCCAAAGCATCGCAACCGGTCCGTATAACGCACCAAGAATAGGGCCGAAAATCGGGCCCGTTCCCGCAATATTTAAGAGCTGAATTAACCAAATTTTGGTTTTGGACATCGGCATGTAATCTACGCCATCATTGATTTGATAAGCGGGAGTTTGGCGTTTAGGATTAATAACAAAAATTTTTTCGATAATTTTTCCATAAATAAAATAGCCTAAAATCAAAATGGCTACACAGAAGAAAAACCACAACATAAAGCACCTCAGGAATAGTAAGTTGTATTGCTTAAAAACACGCTAAAGTAAGCGCGCGCTATTTTATGCTAAGTTCCCATAAACAAAAAATTTAATTTATATAATTTTCACAATTTTGTGATGAATATCACATTTCCTATATATCGATTTTGAATACAATAGGAACTTATAAAAACTTCACTCAATAAGGATTAAAAATGGCACTCATCCGTTGTCCCGAATGCCGTAAAAAAGTGAGCAATCACGCGGAGCATTGTCCTAACTGTGGCTTTTCTTTTAAACAGGAAGATTTGGAAATCTACAAACAGAAATTAGAAGAACGGCGTTTACATAATGCAGAAATAAATCGAAAAAGCACAAAACTTCAATTAATTTGGTTTTGTATTTTTGCTTTGTTTATCGGTGTGGCTAGTTATATTACTCAGGGATAGAAAATGGGTTGCTCTCGCAACCCAAGTAAATTTTGACCGCACTTTATGCTTTTCTCATATCTAATCGCTCAAAAGCAAGCACCTTATTTTCAAGTTTACGCAATAATAAAGTGGCAATTCCGGTGATCACCAAATAAATACCGCCGGCAATACCATAAATTGTTAACGCATCATATTCTGTACCATAAAGCTGGCGCGCATAGCCCATAATATCCATAATCGTAATGGTTGATGCTAAGGCCGTACCTTTAAATACTAAAATAATTTCATTACTGTAAGAAGGTAAAGCACGTTTCAATGCATAAGGAATCAAAATTTTTAAGGTTTGTACACGACTTAAACCGAGTGCCGCACAACCTTCCCATTGACCTTTCGGAATTGCTTTCACCGCACCGTGAAATAATTGTGTGGAATACGCCGCACTATTTAAAGCTAAAGCAAGTGCCGCACAAAACCACGCATTAGAAAAAATATGCCAAAAAGGGCTATTTACTATCCATTCAAACTGTCCTGGACCGGCATAAATCAAGAAAAATTGCACAAGTAACGGGGTACCGGTAAATAAAGTAAGGTATAAATTGACCGCACTTTTCACCCACACATTTTCCATTGAAAGTAAAAATGTCAAAAATAGTGCTAAGAAAAAGGCAATCAATAATGAAACAACCGTAAGTAATAAACTGGTCGGAATACCTTGCGCAATCACTAATAAATAGTCTTGAAACATTATTTCACTCCTCTTTCAAAGCGAGTAAAACGCAACTCTAAACGACGAATACCGGCTTGGCTAATCAATGTAACGGCCAAATAAATTAATGCGGCAATTCCGTACCAAGTGAATGGTTGATGTGTATTGGTATTAATTAACTGTGCCTGACGCATTAAATCGTCCACACCAATAAGAGAAATCAATGCAGTATCTTTTAACAAAACTAACCATTGGTTACTTAACCCGGGTAAAGCATGACGCCAAACTTGCGGCATAATAATGTGTGTAAAAGTATAACCTCTGCTCAACCCTAAAGCCGCACCGGATTCCCATTGCCCTTTTGGAATTGCTTGGATCGCACCGCGCAATGTCTGTGAGGCATAAGCGGCGAAAATTAACGACAATGCAAATACACCACAGCCAAAAGCACCAAATTCAATATATTCACCGGTGAGCATTTCCACCACTTCGGTAGAACCGAAGTACACAAGTAGCACGACTAAAATTTCAGGTAATCCACGCAATAATGCAACAAATACTGCCACCGGTTTACCAACAAAACGGTTTGCTTCCAATAAAGCAAATAGCACGCTAAATAGCAAGCCTACGATTAAAGAACATACTGCAAGCCCTAAAGTCATTAGGGCTGCAGAAAACATCAAAGAAAGAAAATCAGCAAACATAGATTATTTAGTCATCCATTTATCATAGATTTTTTGATATTCACCATTTGCTTTGATGGCGGCCAAACCGCTATTGAAACTTACTGCCAAATCTTTTGCGGATTTATTCATTGCTATACCTAAACCGTTACCAAAATACTTTTTATTAGTCACTTTCTCACCGACAAATTGAATTTCCGGTTCTTTATTGATCATATCCGCAAGCACTGCCGTATCACCAAAAATAATATCAATACGACCATTTTTTAAATCTAAAATGGCATCCTGTAAACTAGCGTAAGGTTTAGGGGTATATTGCTTCGTTTCAGCCACGGTATATTGTTGGAAAGTCGTGCCGTTTTGCACACCGATATTTTTAGCAGTTTCTAAAGTCGCTTTACCTTTTAATGCAACATAACTTGCGGTACTGTCATAGTAAGCATCGGAGAACAACACTTGTTTTGCACGGGCTTCGGTAATATCCATTGCAGAAATTGCCGCATCAAAACGTTTTGCCTTTAAGCTTGGGATCAGTGAATCAAAAGATTCACCTTTAAACTTACAATCTGCCTGAATTTCTTTACAAATCGCTTTTGCGATATCAACATCAAAACCGACAATTTCACCTTTTTCATTGGTAAATTCAAAAGGCGGATAACTTGGTTCCATCGCAAAAGTAATATCCTGAGCGTTTGCGACGACGGTAGAGCCTAATAATACTGCGCTTAAAAGTAATTTTTTCATAGTATTTCCTTAATTCTTAGTGAGAGAGATATTGTTTAAATTGTTCGGTTTTCGGATGTTCAAAACATTCGGCCGATCCCATTTCCACGATCTTACCCTGTTCCATATACACCACTTTAGTCGCCACTTTTTGAGCCACATTCACCTCGTGGGTTACAATCACCTGCGTAATGCCGGTTTCTTGTAATTCTTTAATGATATCAACCACTTGAGCGGTAATTTCCGGATCTAACGCTGCCGTAGGTTCATCAAATAACAATACTTGCGGTTTCATCATTAACGCACGGGCAATTGCGACACGTTGTTGCTGACCACCGGATAAATGCAATGGGAAACGATCGGCATATTCTTCCAAACGTAAACGTTTTAGTAACTCCATTGCATCTTTCTTTGCTGTCGCTTCATTTGTACTAAATACTTTCATTGGCGCTTCAATAAGATTTTCGATTACTGTGAGATGAGGCCAAAGATTATATTGTTGAAACACCATTCCTACATCTTGGCGTAACTGGCGAATCGCTTTCGGGTTTGTTGTTGCTTTAGATAAATCAAATGCATTATTAGCGATGCTTAACTCACCGGAAGTAGGGACTTCCAATAAATTTAACGTGCGAATTAACGTACTTTTACCGGCTCCACTTGGACCAAGCAACACAACGGTATCCCCTTCTTCAGCTTCCAAATTGATATCAAATAATGCCTGGGAAGCACCATAAAAAAAATTCAAATTTTTAACACGAATAGCCATTTTCATTCTCTTATCTTACAAAGTGAAGAAATATTACGTTTTTATGCATATTTATGCAAGCATAAAAAATAAAAAATCCCAAATTTTTTTGGGATTTTCAAAAAACTTTACTAGAAATGACCGCACTTTATGCGTTTTTTGCCATTTCAAACTCAATTAACATCATTAAAATATGGATCACTTTAATGTGAATTTCTTGAATACGATCTGCATAACGAAAATGAGGTACACGAATTTCAACATCAGCTAAACCCGCCATTTTGCCACCGTCTTTACCGGTCATCGCAATCACTTTCATCCCTTTTGCTCTTGCCGCCTCAATCGCATTCAATACGTTTTTAGAATTGCCCGAAGTAGATAAACCGAACAATACATCACCTTTTTGTCCTACGGCTTCAACATAACGTGAAAACACATAATCGTAGCCGAAATCATTACTGACGCAACTTAAATGGCTCACATCAGAAATCGCAATTGCCGGATAACCGGGACGATTTTCACGATAACGTCCGGTCAATTCCTCTGCAAAATGCATCGCATCACAGTGAGACCCCCCATTTCCACAGGAAAGCACTTTGCCCCCTTGTTTAAAACTCTCCGAAATTAATAATGCCGCTTGCTGAATTAATTTAATGTTATTTTCATCTGAAATAAATTTATTTAATACATCTTGTGCTTCCACAAGCTCTGCTTTGATTTGATCCAAGTACATTTTTGCTCCTTTTAGAAATGAGAAAATCTTGCGGCATTGTATAGCAGATAGCCCGCTTTATCTAGCAATAATACAAATTCTAGGGTTTCCATATCTCAATCACTTTTTTTCGTGAGCAGGATCGCAAAATTTATCCGGAATATTTTGAAAACTGACCGCACTTTTCTAGACTTTCCGTGGTTTTTATTCGGAGAAATATGATGAAATTACGACATACCATTTTAACTTTATTTATCAGTCTAAGCACTTATGCCAACGTTGATGTTATGCTACTGCAAAATTATGACAATCAGTCTGTTGAAGGCTGGGTAATGTCGGAAAAATTAGACGGTGTACGAGGATATTGGGATGGAAAACAACTTTTAACCCGCCAAAATCAACGACTTTCCCCACCGGTTTATTTTATAAAAAACTTTCCCCCTTTTGCCATAGACGGTGAGCTTTTTAGCGAACGCAATCATTTTGAAGAAATCACCTCCATCGCAAAATCTTTCAAAGGTGAACGCTGGGAAAAGCTCAGACTTTATGTATTTGATGTTCCTAATGCAGAAGGAAATTTATTTGAACGACTAAATATATTGAAAACCTATTTAACCGAACACCCTACACCTTATATTCAAATTATCGAACAAATTCCCGTGCGAGATAAATCCCATTTATATGAATTTTTGGCTGAGGTAGAAAGCAAGCAAGGTGAAGGGGTCGTAGTTAGAAATCCGAATGCACCTTACGAACGAAAACGAAGTTCGCAAATACTCAAACTTAAAACCGCCCATGATGAAGAATGCATCGTCATCGCACACCATAAAGGCAAAGGGCAATTTGAAAACGTAATGGGTTCATTAACCTGTAAAAACGAGCGAGGCGAATTTAGGATCGGTTCAGGCTTTAATCTTAATGAGCGTGAAAACCCACCACCAATCGGCTCAACCATTACTTATAAATATCGTGGATTAACAAATTCCGGCAAACCACGTTTTGCGACTTATTGGCGGGAAAAAAGTAAGGGTGAAAATAAAGGCAGGTGATAAAACCCGCCTATTCATTATCCGCTCATTAGCCGTGGTAACGTCCCACGCCTAGTTCGTCTTCCTTTCTTGTGCGATTCATCACTTCCTGTGGTGATTGTGCAATACGGAGACCCATTTCATCTTCGGTGCGCACCACTTCTCCACGTAAAGAGTTCGTGTACACATCCGTGATTTTCACATCCACAAACTTACCAATCATTTCCGGTGAACCTTGAAAATTCACGATACGGTTCGTTTCCGTTCTACCGGTTAATTCCATCAGGTCTTTTTTAGACGGTCCCTCTACCAACACGCGTTGCTCCGTCCCCAACATACGGCGGCTGAATTGTGCCGCTTGTTGATTGATTCGTTCTTGCAACACATATAAGCGTTGTTTTTTCTCTTCTTCCGTTACGTCATCCGGCATATCTGCCGCCGGCGTGCCGGGACGCGCCGAGTAAACAAAACTAAAGCTCATATCGAAATTTACTTGAGCAATTAAATTCATCGTTTGCTCGAAATCTTCTGCGGTTTCCCCCGGAAAGCCCACGATAAAATCAGAGCTAATCTGAATATCAGGACGGGCTGCACGTAATTTACGAATAATCGATTTATATTCCAACGCGGTATGCCCTCGTTTCATCATCGTAAGAATACGATCAGACCCCGCTTGCACAGGTAAATGTAAGAAACTGACCAATTCCGGCGTATCGCGATATACGTCAATAATATCATCGGTAAATTCAATCGGATGACTGGTGGTGAAGCGTAAACGATCAATACCATCAATTGATGCCACTAAACGAAGTAATTCGGCAAAACTACAAATTTGCCCGTCATGAGTCGGTCCACGGTATGCGTTTACATTTTGACCAAGTAAATTGACTTCCCGCACGCCTTGTTCGGCAAGTTGTGCGATCTCAAATAACACATCATCCACCGGGCGGCTTACCTCTTCACCTCGGGTATAAGGCACGACACAGAAAGTACAATACTTGTTACAGCCTTCCATAATGGAGACAAATGCGGTAGGGCCTTCCGCTCGAGGTTCCGGTAAGCGGTCAAATTTTTCAATCTCAGGGAAACTAACATCCACCACCGAACTTTTACCGCCACGGATTTGATTAATCATCTCAGGCAAACGGTGTAAGGTTTGCGGCCCAAAGATAATATCGACATAAGGTGCACGACGGCGAATATGTTCGCCCTCCTGTGATGCCACACAACCACCCACGCCAATCACTAAATTCGGATTATTTTGCTTTAATTCTTTCCAACGACCTAATTGGTGGAATACTTTCTCTTGCGCTTTTTCACGAATGGAGCAGGTATTCAACAACAACACATCCGCCTCTTCCGGTGTTTCCGTTAATTCAAGTCCGTGAGTGCTCAATAATAAGTCCGCCATTTTTGATGAATCATATTCATTCATCTGGCAGCCCCAAGTTTTAATATGTAATTTCTGTGTCATCTTTTTACAATTATCAATTTATCCAATAAAAACGGTCGGCTATTGTACAGATTTCTCCCTATTCTTACCAGTCAAAAATTCAGAAGAAGCCGACTAACGCTCGTTTGGTGAGGTTTAAATAATATCAATGAAATAGCGATTTCTGATAGCGTAATTTCATATCGCCATTTTATTTTTAATCATCGCTTAACCTTACACTACTCTACTCACAATATTTCCATCCGCTACTTTTGTGGTGAGCAATTCGCCTTGTTGTATATCTTTTACGCTAGTGATTGCTTTTCCTTGGGAATTTTCTGTAACAGAATAACCACGAGCCATCACTTTTAATGGGCTTAATCCGTCTAGTTTTCCGCATAATCCCGCCAATTTATTTTGACGTTCGGTAAGTTGACGATTTGTACTGAAATTTAACCGCACTTTAAGTTGTTCCAACTGTTGTTGGTGACGTTGAATACGATAAGGCAGCGGATTTTGTCGTAATCGAATGGAAAGTGCGGTTAATTTTTGCTGCGTTTTTTCAAACTGACGTTGTATGGCAAATTGCAAACGTTGAGCGAGCCGCTCATTTTTTTCCCGTTGAATATGTAACTGATTTTGCGGATGTTGATTTTGTAAACGCAAAACAAGTTGTTTTAATCGCTGCTCTTTTTGTGTAAATAAACGATCAAATGCCATCGCTAAACGTTGCTGTTGATGGTTCAGTTGTTGTAACAGTTCATCTTGATTTCGACTAACTAACTCCGCAGCGGCAGAGGGTGTCGGCGCACGAAGGTCCGCAACAAAATCGGCAATGGTAACATCCGTTTCATGCCCAACGGCACTGATAATCGGTAAAACGGAACGAAAAATCGCCAGAGCCACCTCTTCTTCGTTAAAACACCAAAGATCCTCCAGTGATCCGCCGCCACGCCCGACAATAAGCACATCAACTTCTTGTCGTACATTTGCCAATTCAATCATTCGAACAATTTCTTGCACCGCTTCTTTGCCTTGTACGGCAGTGGGATAAATCACCACTTTTAAGCTCGGATCTCGGCGTGCCAAAATATGTAAAATATCTTGCAATGCCGCACCGGTCGAGGAGGTAACGATTCCCACGGCTTTACTAAAGTGCGGTAGCTTTTTCTTGAGATTTTGAGCAAATAAACCTTCAGCCGCAAGCTTCATTTTCAATGCTTCGAATTGCTGCTGTAATAAACCTTCACCGGCAGGGTGCATAGATTCAATAATTAATTGATAATCCCCCCGTGGCTCATACAAACTCACGTTCGCACGAACCAGCACTTGCATACCATTTTGCGGACGAAACGCCACACGCAAGTTTTTCATACGGAACATCGCACAGCGCACCTGTGCATTTTCATCTTTTAAAGTAAGATACCAATGCCCGGAAACAGGCTGTGTGAAATTAGAAATCTCACCGGTCAGCCAAATCTGCGAGAAATTGCCCTCTAAGATTTGACGGGCCGCGCTATTGAGTTGGGAAACGGAATAAATATTTTCTGACATAATTTGTTACGATTAAATACTTAGCAATCAATCTTCAGCATAAAGGAAGTTACTCCACCAACACCCAACCGTCATCAAGCCAGTTGCAAATGGAATCCAGCAACAACGCCATCACCGTTTCGGGATCTTCCGCGTCATTGACTAAATCGGTTAAAAATGCCCAGTCCAACGCCTCGCCATCGGCTAAACGTTTCAATATTTCCGTTTCAATAAGATTCAATTCATCCAACCATTCGCCATTGGCATAAATTCGGAGCGGATTTTCCGTGTAAAGCAATTTGCAGTTATTATCTTGGGAAAGCAATGCGCCTTCTTCTAAAACCGACCGCACTTCATCAGGCTCACTGATTTCGTCAGACACCAACAATTCATATCGGCGAGAACTCACCGCACTTGCCACTGCTTGTTTAAACAGAGTGTCAAAAGCCTCGGAATGAGCAAGTTTATCCAGTAATTGTTGTTTCATTGCGCGGATATCTTCATCGGCGAGTTTGCCGGTTCGTTGTTCCGATTGAGTTAAACGAAGCGGTAAATCAAACTCACTTAAATTTAAATCAGGATCTTGATAACAAAAACCTTTACTGATACCGTCAATCAACTGGCTCAAATTCGGATAACGCAAACCAAAAGAAAAAGTCAAACAATCATTTTCAGCTATGCCGTAATGCGCCATTCGAGCTGGAATATAGAGAATATCGCCCGGATTCATCACCTCATCAATGACTAATTCTCCCATATCATCAAAAATTCGGATCGGCTGATTCGGTTTAAATTCCGTGCTTGGATCACACCATTTGCCTAACTGCCAACGCCGTTGACCATAGCCCTGCACAAGAAAAACATCATACTCATCGTAATGCTTACCCACAGAACCGCCTTTTGGTGCGTAAGACACCATAATATCATCACGTTGCCACTGAGGGATAAAGCCAAACTTATTCCAAAGTAACCCTAATTCCGGCGACCACTGCTCCATATTTTGAACAAGTACCGACCATTTTTCCGGCAATTTTTGAAAATCTTTTTCTGTAAAAGGACTAAAAAAGACTTTCCAATCATCTTCCGTATAAGTTTTCACTAAACGTGCGGTAACATCTTCGTTTTGTGCCAATTCAATAATATCTTGAGGTTCAAATTGCCCGATAATTTCCGGTAAGCCATTACGAATAATCAGCGGCTTTTTCTGCCAATAATCACGCAGAAAAATTTCAGGTGTAATGTGTTCGGGTAAGCAAAAATCGCTATGTGAAAGTGCGGTCATTTTTTCTCTCCTTTTTCCTTGGCGGCTTGTTCTGCGGCACGCTTACGGCGAATTTCTTTCGGATCAGCCAGTAACGGACGATAAATTTCAATGCGATCGCCCTCTTTTAACACATCGGTTAATTTTGCCGGACGGCTGAAGATCCCCACTTTATTTTCTCGCAGATCAATGTCTATAAATTGTTGCAAAATGCCTGATTGTAAAATTGCCGTTTGCACCATTGTGCCTTCATCTACTTTGAAAGATTTTAAATAATAGCTTTCCGGCAGAGCATAGGCGATTTGAATATTAATCTGATTCATCATCATTTCTTCATACCAAAATTTTGGGCTATTATAGCGAAAAAATACGGTAAGTTTTAACGATAGTGAATTAAATTAAAAAACATCTGCTGTATTGCTACGCCTCGCCGTACTATTTGTACTGTCTTCGGTTTGCGGCTTTGTATCCGTTTTTTAATTTAATTCACTATAAATAAGGGAAACACAATGAATTGGGTATTTTTCGCCGTAGGTTCTGCCTTTTTTGCAGGCTTAACGGCAATTTTAGGGAAGCTCGGCGTGGAAGGTATGAACAGCAACCTTGCTACATTTATTCGTACGATTGTGGTTTTATTGGTTACCGCAGGTATTATTTCCGCCCGAAACGAATGGCAACTGCCTCAACATATTGCGGCAAAGCCCTTTACCTTTCTGATTTTATCAGGCATTGCCACGGGGCTATCTTGGCTTTGCTATTATCGCGCCCTGCAACTTGCCCCGGCATCTTGGGTTGCCCCCATTGATAAACTCAGCGTTGTTATCGCCATTATTTTAGGGGTTGCCATTTTAGGCGAGCCGTTGAGTTTGAAATTAGTGATAGGAAGTCTATTGATTCTATCCGGTGTATTGGTTTTGGCGTTATAGATTGAGAATTTATCGCTTTTTCGCTACAATACGCCACTATTTTTAACATCATCACGCACTATGTCAAAAATTAAACTCATCGTAGGATTAGGCAATCCCGGCGATAAATATGCGGAAACACGCCATAATGCCGGAGAATGGTTAGTCGAGCGTTTAGCACGTCGTTTCAATGTTTCATTAACTCCCGAAAATAAATTCTTCGGCAAAACCGCCCGCACTTCAGTAAACGGTAACGAAGTTCGTTTGCTTGTGCCGACAACATTTATGAATTTAAGCGGTAAAGCGGTGGCGGCGTTAGCCGGATTTTATCGTATTAAGCCGGAAGAAATTCTGGTGGTTCACGATGAATTGGATTTACCGCCCGGCACGGCAAAACTTAAACAAAGCGGTGGACATGGCGGGCATAACGGCTTGAAAGACATTGTGGCGCAACTCGGCAATAATAACAATTTCTACCGCTTACGCTTAGGTATCGGACATCCGGGGCATCGTGATTTGGTCTCAGGTTATGTATTAAATAAACCGTCTCCGACAGAGCGTGAAGCACTTGAAAAAGCCTTGGATGAAGCGGTCGATTGCGTAGAATTAATTTTCAAAGACGGTATGGTCAAAGCCACCAATCGTTTAAACGGTTTTAAAATTTAAAAGTGCGGTCATTCTTACGACCGTTTTATTCAAATATAAGGAAAAATTATGGGATTTAAATGTGGTATCGTGGGCCTACCGAATGTGGGCAAATCCACTCTCTTTAACGCACTCACCAAAGCCGGCATTGAGGCGGCAAACTATCCTTTCTGTACTATCGAACCCAATACCGGCGTTGTACCAATGCCAGATCCGCGTTTAGATGCCTTGGCTGAAATCGTAAAACCGGAGCGTGTATTACCGACAACGATGGAATTTGTGGATATCGCCGGTTTGGTCGCAGGGGCAAGTAAAGGTGAAGGTTTGGGCAACAAATTCCTCGCCAATATTCGTGAAACGGATGCAATCGGTCACGTTGTGCGTTGTTTTGAAAATGATGATATCGTACACGTTGCAGGCAAAATCGATCCTTTAAGCGACATTGAAACGATCAATACCGAATTGGCTCTTGCCGATTTAGACAGCTGCGAACGTGCAATCCAACGCTTACAAAAACGTGCTAAAGGTGGCGATAAAGAGGCAAAATTCGAGCTTTCGGTAATGGAAAAAATTTTACCGGTGCTTTCAGAAGCCGGAATGATTCGTTCGGTTCCGCTTGATAAAGAAGAATTGCTGGCGATTAAAAGCTATAACTTCTTAACGCTGAAACCAACAATGTATATCGCCAATGTGAACGAAGACGGTTTCGAAAACAATCCCTACCTTGATAAAGTACGTGAATTCGCCGAAAAAGAAGGTTCTGTTGTAGTGCCTGTCTGTGCCGCCATTGAAGCGGAAATCGCAGAATTAGACGATGAAGAAAAAACCGAATTTTTACAAGACTTAGGCATTGATGAACCGGGCTTAAACCGTGTAATTCGTGCAGGTTATGCCTTACTAAACCTGCAAACTTACTTTACCGCCGGTGTAAAAGAAGTTCGCGCGTGGACGGTTTCCGTCGGCGCCACCGCACCGAAAGCCGCAGCCGTCATTCACACCGACTTTGAAAAAGGCTTTATCCGTGCAGAAGTGATCGCTTATGAGGATTTCATCCAATTTAAAGGTGAAAACGGGGCAAAAGAAGCCGGCAAATGGCGTTTAGAGGGAAAAGATTATATCGTGCAAGACGGCGATGTGATGCACTTCCGTTTTAATGTATAAAACATCTCAAAAACCGACCGCACTTTTTAAGTGCGGTATTTTTTAAATAAGAGAAAGAAAATATGTCGAACATCACGATTTTAGACGGTGGTATGGGGCGTGAATTAGCTCGCCGTAAAGCCCCTTTTCAACAGCCGGAATGGTCTGCTCTCGCCCTGTACCAGAAACCGACTACCGTTCAGCAAGTGCATGAAGATTTTATAAAAAACGGCGCACGGGTGATTACCACCAACAGCTATGCCGTAGTCCCCTTTCATATTGGCGAGCAACGCTTTCAAGCCGATGGAAAAATGCTTGCCGAGCTTGCCGGTCGCTTAGCAAAAAGTGCGGTCGAAAATAGCGAAGTTTCCGATGTAAAAATTGCCGGCTCAATCCCTCCCTTATTCGGTTCTTATCGTTTTGATTTATATGAACCGAAACGTGTACAAGAAGTCGCACAGCCGATTATTAACGGGCTTTCGCCTTATGTAGATTTTTGGTTGTGCGAAACCCAAAGCTCGGCAACCGAACCGCAAGCCATTAAACCCTTATTACCCAAAGATAATCGCCCGTTGTGGGTTTCTTTCACCCTTGAAGATGATGAACCGATGGATGTGCCAAGTTTACGTTCCGGTGAAACGGTAAAAAGTGCGGTCGAAAAAATGATCGAATTAGGTGTAGAAGCCATCTTATTTAACTGCTGCCAACCTGAAGTGATTCAACAAGCATTGAAGGTTACGCTGGAAACCTTGAAAATAAATCAGGCGACAGAAATCCGTATAGGTGCTTACGCCAATGCTTTTCCTCCGCAACCTAAAGACGCAACGGCAAACGATGGGTTAGATGAAATTCGTGACGATCTCAATCCGCAGCAATACCTCTTTTGGGCTGAAAAATGGTTGGAAAATGGAGCGACTATTATAGGCGGTTGTTGTGGAATAGGCCCTGAGCATATTAAGGCTTTAGCAGAAAAATTTAACTAAAATGACAATCAAATGATGCAAACACTAGAACAAATCAAAACGGCGATCATCTCCGATCCTGAAAATGCTTCCTTCACTTCCCGTGGTATTAAACCGCTTTTTTCCGCGCCTCCCATCGCACGGATCAACATTGTCGGGCAAGCTCCCGGTTTAAAAGCGGAGCAAACCCGCCTTTATTGGAACGACAAAAGCGGGGATCGTTTGCGTGAATGGCTCGGAGTTGATCGTGAGACTTTCTATCATTCTGACTTATTCGCTGTTATTCCAATGGACTTTTACTATCCCGGAAAAGGAAAATCCGGCGATCTCCCGCCACGTAAGGGCTTTGCTGAAAAATGGCATCCGCAGATTTTAGCAAATTTACCGAATATTGAACTCACAATCTTAATCGGGCAATATGCACAAAAATATTACTTACCGCACAATACCTTGAATGTAACGGATACGGTAAAAAATTATCACGAATTTCTACCGCACTTTTTACCTCTCGTTCACCCTTCCCCACGTAATCAACTTTGGTTAAAGAAAAATCCATGGTTTGAAAAAGACGTTATACCCATACTACAACAACTCATAAAAGAAATCTTATAGTGAAGTAAACAGTTTTCAGGAAAGCATTATGTCAAACAAAAAAATCGGCTTACTATCATTAACTGCATTGGTATTAAGTTCTATGATTGGCTCCGGTATCTTTAGCTTGCCACAAAATATGGCTGAAGTTGCAGGTGCCGAAGCCTTGATTATCGGTTGGATCATTACCGGCGTAGGAATTATTTTTCTCGGTCTCTCGTTCTTTTTTATTTCCCGCTTGCGTCCTGAATTGGACGGTGGCATTTACACTTATGCACGTGAAGGCTTTGGTGAACTGATGGGCTTTATGTCCGCTTGGGGATATTGGTTATGCGCGACTATCGGTATCGTAGGGTATTTAGTGGTTGCCTTTGAAGGCTTAGGAATGTTTACGGATAGTGAAAGTGCGGTCATTTTCGGACAAGGAAATACGTTTTCCTCTTTTGTGGGTGCTTCCATTATTGTATGGCTCGTGCATATTTTAATTGCCAAAGGCGTAAAAGAAGCCGCCACGGTCAATCTTATCGCCACCTTTGTAAAAGTATTTCCTCTCATACTATTCATTTTGCTTGCTTTGTGGTATTTCAACCCCGAAACCTTTAATCACGATGTAAAAGCCACGGCATTAAACAATAGCGTGACGGATCAAGTAAAAAATACGATGTTAATTACCCTATGGGTATTTACCGGTGTGGAAGGTGCGGCAGTATTATCGGCACATGCGAAAAAACGCTCGGATGTAGGGCTTGCCACAGTATTAGGCATTTTAATCGCTTTAGCACTCTATGTCGCTATCACCGTACTTTCTCTGGGGATTTTACCCCGTGAAACCATCTCTGCGATGTCAAATCCGTCTATGGCAGGCTTATTGGAAACAATGATCGGTGGCAGCGGTAAAGTGATTATTACCGCCTGCTTAATTGTCTCCGTACTTGCCTCATACATTAGTTGGACGATGTTTTCAACCGAAGTGCCTTATCGCGGAGCAAAAAACGGTGCATTTCCCCAAATCTTCGACAAACTCAATAAAAACGGTACACCAATCAATTCCCTTTTCTTTACCGGTTTTGTGGTGCAATTTTGTTTAGTTTTAGTATTCCTCACAGGAAAAAGCTATAACGCATTATTGCTTATTTCCACCTCAATGATCCTAGTCCCTTACTTCCTCATTGGGGCTTATTTATTCAAACTGGCGATACGACAAAATGCGGCTTGGTATATCAAACTTACCGGCTTTATGGCATCAGTTTACGGCTTATGGATTTTATATGCGGCAGGATTGGGGTATTTGTTGCTTTCCGTATTGTTATATGTGCCGGGAATTATGCTTTTTCTTTACTCCCGCTATCAATATCAAGGCGGAAAACTTAATCTAACAGGTTGGGAAAAAATCATTTTATTTATCATTGCCTTGCTGTTTATTTGGGCAATCTATGATGTATTCGCAAGTGTAACTTTGGGATAATACTAAAAAGTGCGGTCAAAAATCCTTGTGTTTTTGACCGCTCATTCTTTTGATACGAATCAATTCTTCATCGTTTTTCCATTTTTGAAAACCTTGCCTATGCTATAATTCATCGCCTTATCAATGATCATTAAGGAATATTTATGCAACAAACACCGGTGACGATAAAATCGCCAAACCGTGATGTAATGAGTAAAAATACCATTATCTTTATTGCAGATGCGGCACTTTTCTTCATTTTACTTGCAATACTCCCTTTTGAATCGGCAGCCAATAAAGGCTTAGCACTGCTCGCTTTCGTTGCGATTTTATGGTTAACGGAAGCCGTAAACGTAACGATCACCGCACTTTTTGTCCCTATTCTATCCGTGCTACTTGGATTAGTGAATAGTCGCCAAGCCTTAGTTGCGTTTGCAGATCCTACGATATTTCTTTTCTTCGGTGGTTTTGCCATTGCAACCGCTTTGAATATACAAAAAATAGATCAAATGATTGCCAATAAGATTATGCAACTGGCAAAAGGTCGTTTATTTCTGGCGGTGCTTTATCTTTTTGTCGCAACGGCGTTTCTTTCAATGTGGATGAGTAATACGGCAACCGCCGCAATGATGATTCCGCTTTCAATGACTATCTTAAGCCAGCTTGATCGAAACAAAGAGCGTAATACCTATATTTTCGTGCTACTTGGTATTGCTTATAGCGCCACCATCGGAGGTATGGGAACGCTTGTAGGCAGCCCGCCAAATGCTATTGCCGCTTCTCAGCTACATTTAGATTTTGCCGATTGGTTGAAATACGGTACACCGGTGATGAGTCTCCTATTTCCATTTGTTATCGGTTGGCTCTATATCATCTTTAAACCAAAGTTAAACTTACATTTTGATGCGGAATTCGCCAAAATCAAAATGAATAAAAAACGCGTTCTAACTCTCATTATTTTCTTTATTACGGCATTTTTATGGGTTTTCGGCGGTTACATTAATCCGTTTCTCTCAACACTATTAGGGCTTCCAACTACTATCGGTAACTTTGACAGTATGGTCGCACTAACCGCAGCGATTGCTATTTGTGTTACCGGCATTGCCAGTTGGAAAGAAATCCAAGAAAACACGGAATGGGGCGTATTATTCCTATTCGGCGGCGGCTTAACATTAAGTGCCGTGTTGGAAAGCTCGGGTGCAAGTAAAATTATGGCTGAAGGGATCGTGTTTATCATTGAAGGCGGTCATTACTATGTAATGGCATTAATTGTTGCGGCGTTTATTGTGATTCTTACGGAATTTACCTCAAACACTGCAAGTGCCGCCCTCCTTGTACCGATTTTTATATCCATCGCTCACGCATTAAATATGCCGCCATTAGGTTTTGCTCTCACTATCGGTCTTGGCGCATCTTGTGCGTTTATGATGCCGGTAGGCACACCGCCGAATGCCATTGTGTATGCAACCGGAAATGTAAAACATTCGGATATGATCCGCGTGGGCAAATACATTGACTTAACCTGTATATTTATTATCGCAACAATTGCGTATATTTTCTGGATGTAAATCTTTTTTAAACGCAAAGTGCGGTCAAAAATCACGATATTATGCATCAGTTGCACAAAGAGAATGTTATCTCCAATATTTCTTGGTGTAGGGTGCGTTAGGCAAAGCTGTAACGCACCGTTTCGTCATTAAATCTTGTTACTTGGTGCGTTACTTTGCCTAACGCACCCTACGTATGGATTAAAAACAGCCTTTTGTGCGATTGCTACATAACACCGTTCTTTTTGACCGCACTTTCTTTTCGAGTCACTATGGCAAACGATTGCCTTTGTAGAAATTTTACGTATAATTCGCGCTTTCCTGCTAACTAAGGTTCCATTATGAATAATCAACTTCTTTACTCTGTTGAAGACAAACCGCCTTTTGGGCTCAGTTTGTTGCTTGCCGCACAACATTTGTTAGCGGCTCTTGGCGGTATTATTGCCGTGCCTTTAGTGATTGGTAATGTGTTAAAACTGCCAACCGAAGATACCATTACATTAGTCAATGCCGCCCTGTTAATTTCCGGCGTGGTGACCATAATTCAATGTCGTGGTTTGGGGCCGATTGGTATCCGTTTACCAAGCGTGATGGGTACAAGTTTCACCTTTGTCGCTGCGGCATTAGCCATCGGTTTTAGTGAGCACGGTGTCGCTGGGATTTTAGGCGCTTCGTTAGTGGGATCTTTGGTGATGATTATCGGTAGTTTCTTTATGCCGTATATTCGCAAACTTTTCCCACCTGTGGTAACCGGTACCGTAGTAATGATGATCGGTTTAAGCCTCATTCCCGTTGCCGTGGATTGGTTTGCAGGCGGGCAAAGAGGTGACGCCAATTATGCAACTCCTGAAAATTTAATGATGGCAAGTTTCGTATTAGTCATTGTTGTGGTACTGGTGCAATAGGGAAAAGGAATTTTCTCTGCTGCGGCGATTGTTATCGGAATGATGACAGGTTATTTGCTTTGTCTCCTTCTCGGTTGGGTAAATTTTGATGGCGTAACAAACGCACAAACTTTTGCTGTTCCACAACCATTACATTTCGGTCTAGCCTTCCCAATCTCCGGAATTATCGGAATGTCAATTGCTTACTTAGTAACCATTGTGGAATCAAGTGGTAATTTCCTTGCTTTAGGTAACGCAACCAATACCGAAATTACCGGTAAACATTTACGTGGCGGAGTGCTAGCAGACGGTTTGGGCTCTGCACTTGCCGCCATTATGTCCACAACACCATTCTCTTCTTTCTCGCAAAATATCGGTGTTATTTCCTTAACCGGTGTAGCAAGCCGCCACGTGGTTGCTCTCACGGGAGTATTACTCGCACTAGCTGGGTTATTCCCCGTATTCGGTGCATTAATCGTTTCCATTCCATTGCCGGTGCTTGGTGGAGCGGGTTTGATGATGTTTGCAATGATTATCGCGGCCGGTATTCAAATGCTGGATAAAGTTGAACGCAGTAAACGCAATGGCTTAATTATCGCCATTTCTATCGGTTGTGGCTTGGCAGTTACAACCCGTCCGGAACTCCTTGATAAATTACCGCACTTTTTTAAAGAAGTTCTCGGTTCCGGTATCACTGTCGGTTCATTATTTGCCTTAATTTTGAACCTCATCTTGCCGGAGGATAAAAACACGGCAAAAGAATAAACGAAAAAGAAAAACACGCTGTAATGCGTGTTTTTTAGTTTTATACCACCGGCTTTTGTCGATAAAAAATCAACCCCGGTAACGCAAGTCCAAAAACCAATGCACCAAGAATAAATGTGGTATTTAGAAAAGCATTCATCATTTGCTCCAATAATTCGTCGGAATAACCATAATGATGAATTTGCACAAGCGAAATCATCGCTTTATAAGCATGAACACCAGGGATCATTGGAATAATCGCAGCTACGGTAAATGCTTTAGGATGTGCTAAATAATAATGAGATAAGCGCACACCGATAAAACCGACAACACAAGAAGCAAAAAAGGTCGAAAATACAATCGGCACATCCATATGTAATAAGAGCGTACGTGTAACATGTCCTAGTGCGCCCAATATCGCACAGTATTTTAGGGCTTTTTGAGGAACATTAAACACCAAAGCGAATCCGACAGCCGGAATTGCAGCAAAAAACATATCATCAAGTAAACTCAGTAAGAATATCATCCTATTGCCCCCAAGTTGTAATATGTAATACCCCCAATGCCAGTACAATACCAAGACAAGCACCAAAGGTTAAAATAGTGGCAATAGTCCAACGTCCTACGCCCATATTGACATATCCCTTCAAAATATCCGCCAAAGAATTAATTAACGGAAATCCCGGTACGAGTAACAATACACTGGATGCCAATGCTATTTGAGGCTCGTTTCCCCAACTATATTTTAGGCTTATACCGGAAATTAGAGAGGCAACAAATGCAGTGATAGAAAACACGATAAACGGATTATAATGACGTTTTGAAAATTCCTGACGAACAAACATAGCCACAGCCGAAGCCACAAAAGTTATCAGGCAAATCAACCAATCACCTCCTGATAAATGCGCGAATGAAGCACAAGACAAACCAATCATAAAAATCACTAAAGTGCGGTCATATTTTAGAGGTTTTAAGTTATCCAGTTTCTTTTGGGCGATATCCAAATCGTATAATTTATGTTCTACGGCAATAACAATACGCTGAACATCCGTAACCATCTGCATATTAATACCTTTATCCGTATTTTTACGTGCCGTAGTAATACAGTGTTGATCCGATAATGTCGTGATCACGATCGCATTTGCCGAAAGTGCACATTCCACACTTTCTACACCAAGTGCGGTTCCCAAACGTTGTGCCATTTGCACGACCAGACTACTTTCTGCGCCATGCTGTAACAATAACAATGCCGTTTGCACACAAGCCCGTGTAACGGCACGTTGATACTCGTGTTCCATATTCTTATATCCGATTAAAAACTAGCGGTAAAATTTTACCTCTTCCATTTAAAAACATTTCAAAAACAAACCGCACTTATGATCCAAATCAAAAGTGCGGTTAAATTTTTTCGTGTTTTTTAGATTAAAGTTTCACGACTTTCGCTTGCTTAATCATATTATCTGCTACTTCTAAAATCGTAATTTGCAAACCTTCGATTTCGCAAACCGTGCCTTCATCGGGAATTTCTTCTAAATGTTCGAGAATCAAACCGTTAAAAGTTCGGGCATCTTCCGTATCTAATTCCCAACCGAACATTTTGTTTAGATCACGTAGATTTGCCGAACCATCAATAATGATTGAACCGTCAGATTGTTGCGTAACTTCTTCATCAATGGTTGGCGCAGTGGAAGTCGTAAACTCCCCCACGATTTCTTCCAAAATATCTTCTAATGTCACCAAACCTTTGATGTCACCGTATTCATCCACCACTAAGCCGATACGCTCTTTGTTGGAGCGGAAGTTCGCAAGCTGAGTTTTTAACGGCGTACCTTCCGGAATAAAATACACTTCATCCGCCGCTCGAATTAACGTTTCCTTAGTAAATTCATTTTTTTCCAACAATAAACGGAATGCTTCACGCACACGCAAGATACCGAGTACTTGTTCATCAAGGCTGCTTTTATAAAGCACCACACGATTATGAGCGGCGTGATTAAGCTGGCGCATAATCGCTTTCCAATCATCATCAATATCAATACCACCGATTTCATTGCGTGGAACCATAATATCATCTACCGTTACTGTTTCCATATCAAGAATAGAAAGCAACATTTGCGGGTGCTGTTCATCCGGTGTGGCTTCTCCGGCTTCCGTCACAATGCTTCTTAATTCTTCACGGCTAATCACTTGTTTTTGCATATCCGGCTTTAAACCGACAAGGCGCATAAGAGATTTGGTAAAAATATTCATTAGCCACACGACAGGATAGAAAACTTTTAACAAGATTGCCAAAATATGGCTTGAAAATAAGCTTACTTTTTCCGGATGCATTGCCGCGACGGTCTTTGGAAAGATCTCGGAAAATACCAACATAATAAAGGTAAGTAGTCCTGTTGCAATCGCCACACCGGCATCACCATATAAGCGCATACCTATCATCGTTGCAATGGCAGAGGCACTAATATTCACAAGGTTATTAAAAATAAGGATAAAACTTAGCAGGGTATCGGGGTTCTCAAGCAATTTTTCGGCTTTTTTAGCCCCTTTGTTACCTTGTGCGGAAAGAAAACGTAAGCGATATTTATTAAGAGAAAGCAGCCCTGTTTCCGAACCGGAAAAATATGCAGAGAGAATTAAACAAATGATGAGAGTAATAAATAAACTACTAAGGGGGATACTATCCAAGGGGAAATCCTTTTGTTGATTAATCATAACCCGTAGGACACGCTAAATATTTGTGCCTGAAACTTTGCTTCAATCAGCCTACGGAACATTTAGTGTCAGCGATTGATAACGGTATCTCCGCTACAATATAAAATCATCTGACGATAAAGGCGAACATATCGGTTCGCCCTTATTTTAAATCAATCGACTACCGAAATAAGCAATCGTGAGTAAGATAATACCTGAAATAGAGTAAATAATCATCCTTTTTCCGCGCCATCCGAGTTTCCAATGGCCGAAAAGAGCAATACCAAACACAAGCCAAGCCAGAAATGAAAAGATGCCTTTGTGAATATTTTCCACGGTTAATACATTCATAGAATGATAAATGCCTGAAATTAAGGTTAAAGTCAGCAACAATTCTCCCGTTGCAAATAAATGGGAAAAATGACGCTCCACGGTCATTAATGAGGGTATCACCGCTGAAAAGGCGGTTTTTTTGGCTTTGAGACTACGATCAATCCAAGCTATCTGAATCGCATAAAGGGTTGCGATAACACAAACGGAATAGGTAAAAATCGACAAACCGATGTGAAACAACATCGCCGAATCTTGATTTAACAATCGGATAAGATGGCTTGGCATAAATGTCGCCAAAATAAGATTAAGAACGGAAAAGGAAAATACAATCGGCAATAAAAACCAAATCGAATTAACGATCAACATTGCCAACACCGCCAACGCCGCAATGCTCACACTCATCAATGAACTGATTTCCACAAGGGTAAAGGTGTGTAATTCCGCCAGTTCCCGCAACGAAGGATAAAGACTTGCCGCGTGAAAAATAATACCTGTAAGTGCGGTCAAAAAAAACGGCATTTTTCTCGGACGGTATTGGGCTTTATCTGCGGAATTAAGTAACGGCAGAATCATTAAAACGCTCGCCAAATAAAAAAGTATCGAAAAAATAGCAAACCACATAATTCATTCTCGCTTATTAGGAATAATTCGTATTTTACCGTTCTCATCAATGATTCGCTATAAATTTATTTGAAATGATGAAAAACGCCCAAAATTCGGTATAATCACGACAATTTTTTTGAATAAAAAACAGGATTTTATTATGTTTGAGAATCTTTCCGATCGCCTCTCAAAAACACTACGCAATATTACAGGTAAAGGTCGCCTGACTGAAGATAATATTAAAGATACGCTGCGTGAAGTGCGTATGGCATTACTGGAAGCGGATGTGGCATTACCGGTGGTTCGCGAATTTATCGCTAAAGTGAAAGAAAGTGCCCTAGGCGAAGAAGTCAACAAAAGTTTAACACCGGGGCAAGAATTCTTAAAAATCGTTCAACGTGAACTTGAAAAAGCCATGGGCGAATCCAACGAAAGTTTAAACCTTGCCACTCAACCGCCGGCGGTGATCCTAATGGCCGGTTTACAAGGGGCGGGGAAAACGACCAGCGTTGGAAAGCTTGCAAAATTCTTACGCGAACGTCATAAAAAGAAAGTATTGGTCGTATCGGCGGACGTGTACCGCCCAGCCGCTATCAAACAACTTGAAACCTTAGCACAATCCGTGGGTGTCGATTTTTTCCCGTCTGATGTAAAACAAAATCCGGTAGATATTGCCAAAGCAGCCCTTGCCGATGCAAAACTTAAATTCTACGATGTACTCATTGTGGATACTGCCGGTCGCTTACATGTTGACAGCGAAATGATGGAGGAAATTAAACAAATCCATATGGCATTGACCCCGATTGAAACACTATTCACCGTAGATGCTATGACAGGTCAAGATGCGGCAAATACAGCCAAAGCCTTCAATGAAGCTTTACCACTAACCGGCGTTATTCTAACCAAAGTAGATGGTGATGCACGTGGCGGGGCGGCATTATCGATTCGTCAAATCACCGGTAAACCGATTAAATTCTTAGGGGTTGGCGAGAAAACCGAAGCCCTTGAGCCATTCCATCCGGATCGTGTAGCCTCCCGTATTCTTGGTATGGGTGATGTACTGTCGCTTATTGAAGATCTTGAGCGTTCAGTTGATCGCGAAAAAGCGGAAAAGATGGCACAAAAATTCAAAAAAGGGGATGCTTTTACTTTAGATGATTTCCGTGAACAACTTGTCGAAATGAAAAAAATGGGCGGTATGATGTCTATGTTGGAAAAACTGCCCGGCGCAAAAAATTTACCGGATCACGTAAAAAATCAAGTAGATGACAAAATGTTCATAAAAATGGAAGCCATTATAAATTCTATGACGCTAAGAGAGCGCGCCAATCCGGAGATCATCAAAGGCTCTCGCCGGCGCCGTATTGCATTAGGCTCCGGCACACAAGTGCAAGATGTGAACAAATTACTCAAACAATTTGATGAAATGCAAAGAATGATGAAAAAAATGCGTAAAGGCGGTATGTCAAAAATGATGCGTGGAATGCAAGGCTTAATGGGCGGCGGTATGGGCGGTCTCGGCAAACTAGGGGGAATGTTTAAACGCTAAAAACAATAAAGTGCGATCAGGAAAATCAAAATTTTTTCGGAATCATGTAACAGTAACACAATCTATTATTTTTGAATAACGTAAACCGTGTTCCTGCATCATGCAAGTGACGAATAATACCGAATTTTTGACCGCACTTTTTACTATTAGACGAAAGTCGAACTATAGTAAAAAAACTCTCATAAAAATTTTTAGTTGGCAGTAAAAAAGCACCTATTAGGTGCTTTTTTTGATTCTTATTTTTTACTGGAATGTAACCCTTTTTTCTCTAATCCACGGTAGATTAATTGCTGCTGTACGATAGTAATTAAGTTAGATACTAACCAATAAAGTACCAGTCCCGCCGGGAACCAAAGGAAGAAAAACATAAAGATCAACGGCATAAAATTCATCACTTTTTGTTGCATCGGATCAGCCACCGGTGTCGGCGACATTTTCTGCAACAAGTACATAGAAATCCCCATTAAGATCGGCAGAATATAATACGGATCTTGTGCGGATAAATCTTGAATCCAACCAAAGAACGGAGCATGGCGAAGTTCAACCGCTTCCATAAACGTCCAGTACAATGCGATGAAAATCGGCATTTGGAGAAGAATCGGTAGACAACCGCCTAATGGATTTACTTTTTCTTCTTTATAAAGTTTCATCATTTCTTGGCTCATACGTTGGCGATCGTCACCGAAACGTTCACGCATTTCCTGCATTTTCGGTTGCAACATGCGCATCTTCGCCATAGAAGTATATTGTGCTTTCGTCAATGGATATAAAATGGCTTTCACCACAATAGTCACACAGATAATCGCCAAGCCCCAGTTAGATACGATACCTTGAATAAAGGTCAATAACCAGAACAACGGCTTCGCAATAAACCAAGCCCAACCATAATCAACAGTTAAATCCAAGTGATTTGCCACTTTTGCCATTTCATTCTGAAGTTTTGGCCCTGTCCATAAAGTGCTGGAAATTGTTTCTTGTGCACCGGATGGAATTGTTACGACTGAACCACGATAACCTATGGAAGCAACATTATTTTTGCTATCTGTAATCGTATAAAATTGATTATCGACATCTTGATTCGGAATCCATGCAGACACAAAATAGTGTTGCAGCACAGCCACCCAACCTGCTTTGGTGTTAATTGAAAGATTTGCATCTTTCATATCGGAAAAGCTGTATTTTTTGTAGTTGGTTTCAGAGGAAGAATAGGCTCCACCGGTATAAGTCGGCATCGCTACGTTACCGGAGCTTTCTACAAGTGTATGTTTTAACTGACCATAAGGCTCGACTTCAATCGCTTCGCCACTTTGGTTATTGATTTTGTAATCCACTCCCACATCATAGCTACCACGTTTTAAAACAAATACTTTTTGATAGGTCACACCGTCTTTTTCAAAGATTAACGGCACGGAAAGCGAATCCTGACCTTCCGCCAGTTTAAAGCTATCGCCTTCAATTTGATATTGCGCACGACCTGATTTCGTATCAATACCATTTTTACCAATCAAACCGCTTTGCGCAATATATACGTGTTCCGGAGAATCTTTTAACAACACAAAAGGCGTTTTAGAATCTAATTCCGAATCATATTTTAACAATTCGGAACTCACCACATCACCGCCCAATGTATCCACTTTCAAGCGGAAAACATCATTTTCTAAGGTGATAAGGCGACCTTTAACTTGTGAATTAGTCGCAATTTGAGCGGATGAAGAAGAACTTGCAGGGACATCTGAAGTCATTGAAACCGTTTGTTCAGCTACCGGCGGTGGAGGATTTTTATCCATTTGCCATTGCTGATAAACAAGGAAAGAAATAAAAATTAGTGCTAACACTAACAGGCTACGTCTTGAGTCCATTATTTTTTCTCATCATTATTATTAATCTTCGGCGGAACGGGATCGAATCCACCGGCATTCAAAGGGTGACATTTTAATACACGTTTTAATGTAAGCCAACCACCTTTTAGCGCACCGTGTGTTTTTAACGCCTCAATGCCATAACACGAACAACTTGGTACAAATCGACAACGAGGACCAATTAGAGGACTAATGGTAACCTGATAAACACGAATTAAGCCAATTAAGATTTTTGCGCCAAACGAACGTGTCGCATCCATAATTTTTCCAGTGTCTGATAAAAAGTTGCATTATCGAGCCTACCAATTCCCCCTTTTGCCACAAAAACAAAATCATAAGCGGGAAGATGATGTTGCGATAAACGAAAACTTTCACGCACCAAACGCTTTATTCTATTGCGATCATGCGCACGTTTTAAATGTTTTTTGGCAACGGTCAAACCTAAGCGGGGGTGCTCAAGATTATTTTTTCGGGCTAGTATAGTGATTTCAGGGGTGCTGGCTCGAAGCGGCTGTTCGAAGACATATTTGAATTGGGAGGGAGTCAACAAACGCAACTCCCTAGGAAAGTTTAGCTTAACCACTGAGTACAGCGATTATGCAGATAAACTTTTACGACCTTTAGCACGACGACGAGCTAAAACTTGACGGCCGTTTTTTGTTGCCATACGGGCACGAAAACCGTGAGTACGGCTACGTTTTAATACAGAAGGTTGAAATGTACGTTTCATTGTAATCTACCTAAGTCAGAAATGTTTTAGTGTTTTGAATCCAAAACAAGAGTTATAAAAATAGAGCGCGATTTTACTTATAAATCAGGCTTACGTCAAACAAAGAAACGGATTTTTGTAAAACAAATTTCCATTCCTTTAAAAATCGGGGCGATTATACGGATTTCAGGCAAAATCTCAAGCCACCTTTTTTGTTTTGTGTTTTTTCTTTTTCGACGGAAGATTTTTTCCCGAGATTATTGTAAAATTCACGGAAATTTTTAACCGCACTTTAAACAACAATATTACAAGCAAAAATAACTAAGGATAATTTATCGTGAGCCTTTCCAATCTTTGGCAAGATTGCCTTTCTCAATTACAAGATCAAGTTTCCGCTACCGATTTAAGTACTTGGCTGCGCCCTTTACAGGCGGATATTATCTCTAACGATCAAATTATCCTTTATGCCTCCAATATGTTTGTAAAAGGATGGGTTGAAACCCATTATTTAGCGCAAATTCATCAAATTTGCCAAGCGCTTGCGCAAAACCCCAATTTACAGATTATTTTAAAAGAAGGGGTGAAGCCTACGCCTAAATCAGCTCCTATTTCACCGACAATATCTCAATCGATAGAAAGTGCGGTCAATTTTGAGCCTAAAATTGAAAAAGCGTTGAAATTTGAATCTCATCTCAACACCAAACATTTATTTGAAAATTTTGTAGAAGGTAAATCAAACCAACTTGCGCGTGCAGTAGGGCAAAAACTGGCGCAAGCGCCGGGTGAAGCCGCCGCAAACCCGTTCTTTTTATATGGTGGAACAGGCTTAGGTAAAACCCACTTATTGCATGCTATCGGTAACGGTATTTTAGCGAACAAACCCAATGCTCGCGTTCTTTATATTCACGCCAACAATTTTATGCAGCATATGGTAAAGGCGATGCGCGATAACAATATGGAACAATTTAAAAAATTTTACCGTTCCTTAGACGCATTGCTTGTCGATGACATTCAATTTTTTGCTGAGAAAGAAAAAACCCAAGAAGAATTTTTCCATATTTTCAATAACTTATTTGAGACCGGTCGGCAAATTATTTTAACTTCTGATCGCTATCCCAAAGAAATCGAAAAAATTGAAGAACGTTTAAAATCACGCTTCGGCTGGGGATTAACCACTGCCATTGAACCACCTGATTTAGAAACGCGCGTTGCTATTTTGTTGAAAAAAGCCGAAGAACATCAAATGTATTTACCGGAAGAAGTGGCATTTTTCATAGCACAGCGCTTACGCACCAATGTACGTGAGCTTGAAGGTGCGCTCAATCGGGTAAAAGCAATGCAGGATTTCAGAGGCGGTGAAATCAATATTGATTTTGTGCGTGAAACCTTAAAAGATATTCTTGCTTTACAAGAGCGCTTGGTCACTATTGACAACATTCAAAAAACCGTGGCGGAATATTATCGAATCAAGGTATCGGATTTAAAATCCAAAAGTCGTCAGCGTTCTGTTACACGTCCACGTCAAATCGCAATGGCGCTCGCCAAAGAACTGACAAACCGCAGTTTGCCTGAAATCGGACGGGCATTTGATCGGGATCACACAACAGTTCTCAACGCTTGCCGTGAAGTTCCCAAATTCCGTGAAAAAGATAACAGTATTCAAGAAGATTGGGCGAATTTAATTCGTACCTTATCTGCATAAGGAGCCATCATGCAATTTAATATTTCAAGAGAAAATCTATTAAAACCTTTACAGCAAGTTTGTGGCGTATTAAGCAGTCGCCCGAATATTCCTGTGCTAAACAACGTATTACTCCATATCGAAGACAATCAATTAACGATCACCGGCACGGATTTAGAAGTTGAACTTTCCAGCCAAACACAGCTTTCTTCTTCCTCTGCAAATGGCACTTTCACTATTCCGGCAAAAAAATTCCTTGATATTTGTCGCACCTTATCGGATGAATTTGAAATTACCGTTACTTTTGAAGAAGACCGTGCAATTATACAATCCGGAAGAAGTAAATTTAACCTCACAACCCTACCGGCGGAGGAATATCCGAATTTAACCGATTGGCAATCGGAAGTAGATTTTGCCTTACCGCAAAATACATTACGCCGTTTGATAGAAGCCACCCAATTTTCTATGGCTAACCAAGATGCGCGTTATTTCTTAAACGGTATGAAATTTGAAACGGAAGGCAACTTACTTCGCACCGTAGCGACTGATGGGCACCGTCTCGCCGTTTGTACTATTCCGCTGGAGCAAGAATTACAAAATCACGCCGTCATTTTGCCGCGGAAAGGGGTTTTGGAACTAAACCGTCTATTAGAAAGCAGTGATGAACCCGCACGTTTACAAATCGGCACAAATAACCTTCGTATTCACCTCAATCACATTGTTTTTACCTCAAAACTCATTGATGGTCGTTTCCCTGATTATCGCCGCGTACTACCACGTAATGCGACCAAAATCGTAGAAGGCAATTGGGAATCATTAAAACAAGCTTTTGTTCGAGCCTCAATTCTTTCTAATGAACGCGTTCGTAGCGTTCGCTTAAATTTAAGTGAAAACCAACTAAAAATAACCGCCTCGAACCCTGAGCACGAAGTCGCAGAAGAAATTGTCGATGTCGCCTACTCCGGTGAGGAATTAGAAGTCGGTTTCAACGTCACTTACATTTTAGATGTATTAAACGCATTAAAATGCCAACAAGTACGTATTCGCTTAACGGATGCCTCATCAAGCTGCTTAATTGAAAATTGTGAAGATAGCAGCAGCGAATACGTGATAATGCCAATGCGTCTGTAAGATGGCTATTACCCGCTTATTTGTTGAAAAATTTAGAAATCTAAATGCCGTGGATCTGGAATTGGATCACGGCTTTAACTTTTTGATGGGAAATAACGGCAGCGGAAAAACCAGCCTACTTGAAGCGATTTTTTATTTAGGCCACGGGCGCTCTTTTAAAAGTGCGGTCACAAATCGCATTATTTCTTACAATGAACCTCACTTTACGCTTTTCGGACAAATTCAAGAAGGGCAGCACCAATGGTCAGTCGGGTTACAGAAGCTACGACAAGGAAATACCCTCGTAAAAATCAATGGTGAAGACGGCAATAAAATCGCTGATCTTGCTCATTTGCTTCCTATGCAGCTCATCACCCCGGAAGGTTTAACATTATTAAACGGCGGCCCAAGTTATCGCCGAGCCTTTCTAGATTGGGGATTATTTCACCATCATACCCACTTCCATTCCGCTTGGAGCAACCTGAATCGTTTGTTAAAACAACGAAATGCAGCCCTGAATCAGCTTCAACCTTATGAAGCGATAAAAGTGTGGGATATTGAATTGGCAAAACTTGCACATCAAGTCAGTGATTGGCGGACCGAATATGCCGAAGCATTACGTCCGGAAATAGAACAAACTTGTCGGTTATTTTTACCCGAGTTAGAAATTAACGTAAGTTTTCATCAAGGTTGGGATAAAAATATCGAATACGGCGATTTACTTCTCCAAAATTTTGAACGTGATAAAGCCTTAGGTTATACCTTTTCCGGTCCCCAAAAATCCGATTTTCGTTTTAAAGCCAACGGATTGCCGGTCGAAGATGTCCTTTCACGCGGTCAATTAAAATTGCTAATGTGCGCCTTACGCCTTGCCCAAGGGGAGCATTTAATGAAAGAAAAACAGCGTTCTTGCATTTTCTTAATTGATGACTTCGCTTCCGAGTTGGATCAATTCAAACGCGCCCTACTTGCAGAACGCTTACAACAAAGTAATTCGCAAGTGTTTGTAACCGCCATCACCCAAAGACAACTAAAAGAAATGCAAATGAAAACATCGGGATTATTTGAGGTGAAAGAGGGCGTAATTAGTCCATTGGCAAAATGAAAATAATTTCATTATGCCGGTAGGGGCGGCCCCTGTGTCCGTCCCCACAACATTTTGTATAAGGCTGCATAATACTGGAAAAAATTGACCGCACTTTTTATTAAACATTTAGAAAGAACTTTCTTAATCCACTATTTCGTTAATCTCATTACAACAAAAGATCGTACAAATGAAAAAACCGCCAAGAAAATTCAAGGCGGTTTTATTTCAATGCTTTTAAACACTAATCTTCATACTCTTCCAACCATTTTAATAAAATGGCTTCAAGAATCGCTTCATTAGATTTTTGCGGATCATCATCAAAACCTTCCAATTCGCAAATCCATTGATGTAAATCCGTAAAACGAACCGTTTTCGGATCAAGTTCCGGATTACGATCATATAATTCTTCTGCGATAAGTTGTGCTTCGGTCCACTTCATTAATGTGCCGCCTCATTTGCATGGTTAAGATTATATTTTGGAATTTCCACGACCAGATCTTCATCGCCGACAACACATTGGCAAGAAAGGCGACTGTCCATTTCTAACCCCCAAGCCTTATCTAGCATATCTTCTTCTTGATCGCTTGTGTCATTTAAAGAATCAAAACCCTCGCGGATAATGACATGACAAGTGGTACAGGCGCAAGAACCGTCACAAGCGTGATGAATTTCTACACCGGCATTATGCGCCACCTCAAGTAGGTTATCACCTGCAGCGGCATCCACCACCATACCTTCCGGACAAAATTCTTCATTTGGTAAAAAAATAACTTTTGGCATAATACTTTCCTCAAAATAATTTAAAATTTGACCGCACTTTACGGTTTCTCAATTTCTGTGACATTCTTACCGGCAAGAGCTTTATTAATTGACGCATTCATTCTGCGTGCAGCAAATTCCTGTGTCGCCGCATCCAATGCTTTAATTCCTTGTGTAATCGCATCACGATCCGAACCTTGTTTTACTTCTATGAGTTGCTTTAATATCGCTTCAATATGATGAAATTCTTCCGTGCTAAGCAATTCTGCACCATCTGCTTGTAAGGCAACAATAACACTTTCAATCACTCTTTCGGCTTCTACACGCTGTTCTGCAAGTTCACGTGCTTGTAAATCTTCTTGCGCATTATCAAAAGAAGATTTAATCATTGCCGTCACTTCTTCGTCTGTCAAACCATAAGAAGGTTTAATTTGAATAGAAGCCTGCACTTTGGTTGATTTTTCCATTGCCGTAACACTTAACAAACCGTCTGCATCCACTTGATAAGTCACACGAATATGTGCCGCACCGGCTGCCATCGGTGGAATGCCGCGTAAAGTAAAACGACCTAAAGAGCGGCAATCCCCAACAAGCTCCCTTTCGCCCTGTACGACGTGAACGGTCATTGCGGTTTGACCGTCTTTGAAAGTAGTAAATTCTTGCGCGCGGGCAACAGGAATTGTGGTATTACGAGGAATAATTTTTTCCACTAATCCGCCCATCGTTTCAATACCTAAGGACAGCGGCACGACATCAAGCAATAGCATATCGGCTTCCGTTTTATTGCCCACCAAAATATCCGCCTGAATCGCCGCCCCAAGCGCAACCACTTTATCCGGATCAATGGAAGTCAATGGTGTCTTACCAAAAAACTCGCCCACCTGTTCACGGACATAAGGTACACGTGTCGAACCGCCAACCATTACGACTTCCTGCACTTCATCAGCCTCTACATTGGCATCTTTTAAAGCGCGACGACAAATCAGTAACGAGCGTTTCACAAGCCCGTGAATTAATTCATTGAATTGTTCGCGCGTAAGCACAAGCGAAAAATCTAACCAAGAAATGACCGCACTTTCCGCATTACTCAAGGCTATCTTGGCTTGATTCGCAAGCGTTAAAAGCTCACGCTGTTGATTCGCATTTTGTGGTTGAAATTGGGTTTGCTGCGACACCCAATCCGCAATTAAATGATCGAAATCATCACCGCCTAATGCGGTATCTCCGGCGGTTGCCAATACTTCAAATACACCTTTGGATAAACGTAAAATAGAAATATCAAAAGTACCGCCACCTAAATCATATACGGCGATCACCCCTTCTTGTCCGCTATCTAAGCCGTAAGCGACAGCGGCTGCCGTAGGTTCATTCAACAAGCGTAATACGTTTAAACCGGCTAAACGGGCTGCATCTTTGGTGCTTTGACGCTGTGCATCATCGAAATACGCCGGTACGGTGATCACCACACCGGAAAGTTCGCCCCCTAAACGCTGCTCGGCGATATGATTTAAACGTGTAAGAATGTCTGCAGAAACTTCTATCGGACTTTTTTTCCCCTGTGCAGTCACAACTAACGGTAAGCCGTTTTCACTTGCTCTAAATTCGTAGGGAAGTGATGAATAACGAGCCTGTACATCGGCAAGACTACGACCGATCAAACGCTTTACCGAGATAATCGTATTTTTTGGGTCGGAAGAGGCATAAGCAAAGGCTTCTGCGCCGACTTGTCTTTGATTTTCACCGTAATACACCACTGAAGGAACAAGGCTACGCTCCAGTTCATCATTTAAGATCATCGCTTGGCCGCTACGCACTGCCGCTACAAGGGAATTAGTTGTTCCTAAATCGATCCCTACCGCTAAACGGTGCTGATGCGGTGCGGCAGTTTGCCCGGGTTCTGCAATTTGTAATAATGCCATAATATTTCTTTTCTATTTCATTGGTTATGCGACAGAATATGCCATTTCAAATTTTTCTTTCTCTGCAAAAGAAGCGTTATAGTGGGTTTCAATATTCACTTCTCGTTTTTGTCGTTGGTCAATTGCCATGCTTTTATCTTCTGCTAAATCAGGTGTAAACACAAAAACCTGATTGCCATCTAGTTGTCTTACATCCTCTTGCCAACCTTGCCAAAATAGCCCTTGATAGAAGGCTTCAAGATCGCCGTTTAATGCCCAAGCCAAAAATTCCGTATAGGTGAAATTTAAGTTATGCCAATTTAAATCTTTCGGTGAAAAATAATAAATTTTTCCGAAATGTTCACCTAATGAGCCGCCATTCAATGCAAAATAACCACCGATGACATCATCGGCAACCAATAAATATTTTGGTTTTTCACCCGATTTACTGAAGGACTTACTAAAATTCCAATCCATTAAGCCACGAGGTAATTTAAAACTACCTGAACCTAAAATCCGCAGCCACCCATAATGAATTAAAATACCACCGGTTTCATAAATCACCGCCCCCATTGGAGAGGAAGTCGGCATTTGCATGGTAAAAAGTTCACGCTCGGCACTGGACTGATCTTTTTTGATGACCAGACAATCATTCCGCGCCAACTCAATCCATTGGGAAAGGGTTGGCCAGACGGAATGTTCGGAATCGGTTAGTTGTTCGAGAGTTTGCATAATTTATAAACTATATCGTAAAACATAGAAAATTTTCGCTACCATGGTATCAATCGCAAAAAGAGAATTTTATATCTAATATTTATTGGTGCGTTACGGCTTCGCCTAACAGCACCTATAATGATTTGTGCGACTGTTACATAATAATGAAAATTTTAACCGCACTTTAAAGCTCAAAAAAATGCTCTTCTATGCGTTCGATTTCTTCTGTTAGTTTACGTGTAAAACGTAATTTATCACATAATTGAGCAGCCAATCGCCATTGTTGCATTTGGAGATTTTCAGAAAGTGCGGTTAATAATTTCTGCGTTTCTAATTTGATTTCTTTTGCAAAAACAGTTAACGCCTGCTCATTTTTTTGCGTTTCAAATTCTTCTAATTGTTCCCGCCATTGTAACTGTTGCATTAAAAACGCCACATCTTGCGTGCTTTTTTGCTCAAGATCTTGTTGTTCTCCTATATTTAGCGCAATAATCGCTTCAGCACGCAAAATCGGATCTTTTAACGTTTTTAAGGCATCATTCACTTCAGTCGATTTCTGCATTGCAATACGTTGTTCCACAGCACTTGCAGAGGCAAAATTATCAGGGTGCAACGTCTTTTGCAGTTCAAGATAACGTGCATTTAAGGTTTGCGTATCGAGTTGAAAATCAACGGGTAAATCAAAAATTTCAAAAGGATTGAACATGATATATCACCTTAAACGTGAAAACTTTCACCGCAACCGCAAGATTCTTTAACATTCGGGTTATTATATTTAAAGCCTTCATTTAACCCTTCCTTTACATAATCCAGCTCAATGCCATTAAGATAAACCAAACTTTTGGGATCTACGATGACCTTTACACCATGTTGTTCAAACACTTGATCTTCATCATTTAGCACATCAACAAACTCCAAAACGTATGCTAAGCCCGAGCAACCCGAAGTTTTTACTCCTAGACGTAAACCAATGCCTTTACCACGATTATCCAAAAAAGCTTTTACACGCTGTGCGGCTTTTTCTGTTAATGTAATGCTCATACTTCCCCTACGATCAGTAAAAGTGCGGTCATTTTTACCGCACTTTTTGTTGTATTATTCGCCTTGTTTCGCTTTGTAATCCGCAATTGCCGCTTTGATTGCATCTTCCGCTAAAATTGAGCAATGCACTTTTACCGGCGGCAATTCTAATTCTTCGGCAATTTGGCTATTTTTGATTGCGCCCGCTTCTTCTAAGGATTTACCTTTTACCCATTCGGTAATCAGTGAACTTGAAGCGATAGCGGAGCCGCAACCGTAAGTCTTGAATTTAGCATCTTCGATGATGCCGCTATCGTTTACTTTGATTTGTAACTGCATTACGTCACCACAGGCCGGCGCCCCCACCATTCCAGTACCGACAGAACTATCTTTTTTATCCAACGATCCGACATTACGTGGATTTTCATAATGATCAATTACTTTTTCACTATAAGCCATTTTAACTTTCCTTTACTTAAATGATTAAAAATGCTGCCGATAATATCGGTATATCGGCGGCAATGAAACTCTTAATGTGCAGACCATTCAATGGTACTTAGATCTACACCTTCTTTAAACATATCCCATAACGGAGACAAAGCGCGTAATTTTTCTACCGCACCTTTCACCAAGCTGACGGTGTAATCGATTTCTTCTTCCGTAGTATAACGACCAAGGGTGAAACGAATCGAACTGTGTGCCAATTCATCATTTAAGCCTAGTGCGCGCAATACATAAGAGGGTTCAAGACTCGCTGACGTACAAGCCGAACCTGAAGATACGGCAATATCACGCAGTGCCATCATTAAGGATTCGCCCTCTACGTAGTTAAAACTGATGTTGAGATTGTTATCTAAGCGATGTTCCATCGAACCGTTAACATAGGTTTCTTCAATATCTTTTAAGCCGTTGTATAAACGGTCACGAAGTGCCTTTAAACGTGGCATTTCGGTTGCCATTTCTTCTTTTGCAATGCGATATGCTTCACCCATACCCACAATTTGATGCACCGGCAATGTGCCTGAACGCATACCACGTTCATGACCACCACCATGAATGATCGCTTCTAAACGTACACGTGGTTTACGACGAACATATAATGCGCCGATACCCTTCGGCCCATAAAGTTTGTGACTGGACATAGAAAGTAAATCTACCGGTAATTCCGCTAAATTAATTGCGATTTTACCCACCGCTTGTGTTGCATCAACGTGAAAAATCGTTTTGTTTGCACGACAAAGTTCACCAATGGCTTTAATGTCTTGCACCACGCCGATTTCATTATTAGCATGCATAATCGATGCCACAATAGTATCCGGACGAAGTGCCGCTTTGAATTTTTCCAAATCAATTAAACCGTCAGACTCCGGTTCTAAATAAGTTACTTCAAAACCTTCTCGTTCTAACTGACGACAAGTATCAAGCACCGCTTTATGTTCGGTTTTACAAGTGATGATATGCTTGCCTTTGGTTTGATAAAAATGCGCGGCGCCTTTAATTGCCAAGTTATCGGATTCTGTTGCGCCGGATGTGAATACGATTTCTCGGGAATCCGCACCAATTAAATCGGCAATTTGATTACGCGCAATATCCACAGCTTCTTCTGCTTGCCAACCAAATTTATGAGAACGGGATGCCGGATTACCGAATGTACCGTCAATGGTTAAAAATTCCATCATTTTTTTCGCAACACGTTCGTCCACCGGGCAGGTTGCCGCATAATCCAGATAAATAGGTAATTTCATTTTCACTCCTAACAAATCATTAAAAATTTAACCGCACTTTTTGTTGCACAGCTACTTTCCTTTATTGATTCAATAAATTTTCAAAATCACTATGAGATTCAAGCTTCACATTACGCTTATTAACTAACTCTGCTAACGTAATCTCATTTAAAAAACTTTCAATACGGTTGCTTAATTCTTCCCAAAGCGCATGGGTTAAGCACTCCGTGCCATTTTGGCAATTACCACGCCCTAAACACTTAGTCACGTGAATATTTTCGTTTACTGCCGAAATAACCATTCCGACAGAAATTTGGTCACAAGCTAAACCGAGCTGATAACCGCCACCCGGGCCACGAACACTTTTTACTAAACCGCATCGACGTAATTTAGCAAAAAGTTGTTCTAAATAAGATAGTGAAATATTTTGGCGCTCAGAAATATCTGCAAGACTCACCGGCCCATTAATCGCATTTAATGCGATATCTAAAATCGCGGTTACTGCATAACGCCCTTTTGAGGTAAGTTTCATAAAGTTTCCTTAAAAAAGTTGCGCCAATGTTTACATATCAGACTAAAATAGTCAACTATCCATATTGGGCAAATTAAGCTGTTTTTCAACCGAACTTAACATTCCACGTAAAATATTCAGCTCGTTTTTTTCAACATTCGAACGCAAATATAAACGCCTTAATTTCTGCATAACACCTTGATTTTGAATGAATCCAAGAGATTTATAAACCTGCTCCGTATGCGTAAAAAAATATTCCATTTCTTGCGATGTCGCATAATGATTTTCGGCATTATTAATTTCACCAATCAAAGAAAACGGTATTACATTATTTTCTTTCGTTAATAATCCCATTCTTAATTCATAACAAATTAATTGGACTGCCATCGCCAAATTTAATGATGAATAATCGGGATTTGCCGGAATCGTAAGGTGATAATGACATTTGAGCAATTCGTCATTATGTAATCCTACACGTTCACGTCCGAAAACAATTGCAACATTTCCTTTATGAGTCGCGACTTTTTCACCACATCTACGCGGTTCAATCAAAGTATTTTGCAGATGACGTAAACGTGCGCTCGTACCAATCACTAATGAACAATCGGCTATTGCTTCATCAAAGCTAGAAACGATATGTGCGGATCTCACAACATCTTCCGCTCCGGCAGAAAGCGCTATAGATTGCTCGTCTACCAATTTTGGTGAAACTAAATAGAGTTGGGAAAACCCCATCGTCTTCATCGCACGCGCAGCAGAACCAATATTCCCGCTGTGTGAAGTTTCCACAAGAACAACTCGGATATGCTCGAACATAAGTTTCATTATCTGACCTAAAATTGCGGGCATTTTATCATAATAGCCTTAATTTAAGGTCAAGAATTTTCTTATTTTAAAAATAAAGATTATTTATTGATAACAAGCAGCTACGGAAAAAATGAAATATTTGAATTTCAGACGATTACGTATTCAGAACACATCTATGAACAAAATAAACTAAGTTTAAAGCAGATATTTTGAAATAAATATTAAGAACTACCGGAATTGAATAACTGGATTGTACCTTGAAAGACTGGCGATAACTGCCACTAGAAAAACTGTTTAGAAAGAAGATTAGGAATATCTATGAAACCTTACCGCCACTCTACCGCCAGTTCGCTCTAAGTGGTGGGTCGTGAAGGATTCGAACCTTCGACCAACGGATTAAAAGTCCGCTGCTCTACCGACTGAGCTAACGACCCATATCGTTTTGATGATGGCGCGTATAATACTGATTTTATTTTCTGATGCAAGAAGAATTTACGTTTTTATTAATTAATTGAGCGAATTACAAACAATTTAATTACGCGACATTCGATAATAGTTCAAAAATAAAGCAGCATTCATCTCTAAACGCTGCTTTAGTAATAAAATCCAAAAAGTTTAAAATTAGTATGCTAATACCGCACGACGGTTTTTAGAGTATGCCGCTTCATCATGACCTAATACAGCTGGTTTTTCTTCTCCATAAGAAACGGTTGATACTTTGCTACCTTCTACACCTTTACCTGCTAAGAAAGATTTAACTGCATCAGCACGACGTTGACCTAAAGCGATGTTGTATTCCGGTGTACCACGTTCGTCAGTGTTACCTTCAACAACAACTTTAGATGCAGGCGTTGCATTTAAGTATGCTGCATGTGCATCTAAGATTTGCACATATTCACCTTCGATGTTGTATTTGTCAAAACCGAAATATACGGTGTTGTAACGTTGTTGAAGATCTTCAACAGAGTAACCACCGAAAGTTTGACCGTTATTATTTGCACCGTTACCGGCCGCATCGTTGCTAGAAGAACTACATGCTGCCAATGCAGCTACAGAACCTGCAACTAATAATGATTTAATAAATTTGTTCATTAGATTCTCCTAATTACATTTTTTACTTAGTTAAGTACGGCGACCAAGCCGGAAATTTAACTTGACCACTACTTCCTGGAAGACTCGCCTTAAAGCGACCATCTGCGGAAACCAATTGTAGCACCTTTCCTAAACCTTGGGTAGAACTATAAATAATCATAATACCGTTAGGTGAAATGCTCGGACTTTCACCAAGGAAAGAGGTACTTAAAACTTCAGAGGCTCCGGTTGAAAGATCTTGTTTTACTACGTTATTATTACCATTAATCATAACAAGCGTTCTCCCATCAGCACTAATTTGCGCGCTACCACGCCCACCAATCGGAGTTACATCACCTCCATTGGCACTCATACGATAAATTTGAGGTGAACCGTTTCTATCTGAAGTAAACAAAATTGAGTTTCCGTCAGGAGACCATGAAGGCTCGGTATTATTACCGGCTCCTCGGGTTAATTGTGTCGGTGTTCCGCCATTTGCACCCATCACATAAATATTCAATGTTCCATCTTGTGATGAAGCAAAAGCCAAACGCGAACCGTCCGGAGAAAAAGCCGGAGCGCCATTATGGCCAGGGAATGACGCAACAACTTTACGCGCACCGGAACCTAAATCTTGCACGACTAACTGCGATTTTCTATTTTCAAATGATACGTAAGCTAAACGTTTGCCATCCGGTGACCACGCCGGCGACATAATAGGTTGAGAACTACGATTCACTACAAATTGGTTATAACCGTCATAATCCGCAACACGAACTTCATAAGGTTGTGAACCACCGTTTTTTTGTACCACATAAGCAATACGAGTTCTAAAAGCACCACGAATACCGGTTAATTTTTCAAAAACCTCATCACTTACAGTATGAGCACCGTAGCGTAACCATTTGTTGGTTACTACATAGCTGTTCTGGGCCAATATCGCTCCTGCCGTACCTGATGCCCCAACCGTATCAACAAGCTGGTAAGAAATATTATAGCCGCTACCGGTTGCCGTTATCTGTCCCACGACAACAGCATCAATCCCCAATGCAGTCCAAGCCTCAGGATTGACTTCAGAGGCTGAAGTTGGTCTTTGAGGCATTTGACTTACTGAGATAGGGTTAAATTTACCGCTATTGCGTAAATCATCAGAAACTATCTTGGCAATATCTTCCGGTGCAGTACCGGCAAACGGCACGACAGCAATTGGGCGAGCACCGTCAACCCCTTCATCAATCACAATGCGAACCTCATCTTCCGCAGAGGCATAACTTACGACAGCAAATACAACCGCAAACACGCCTATAAGCTTTTTAATTAATTTCATTTTGTTCCCTTTGAGTAAACTCATTGATTATTTCAAACCCATTATTTAATATCAAAATCAATAATCGGGGCTTTATACTTATTGTACACAGCATCAGATGGCGCAGCAGGAACTTTTTTTGTTCTTGCAACCGCACTTAATGCAGCAGTACAAATATCTTCCGGTCCAGATATTTTCTGATAACCTAGAATCGTGCCATCACGACCTAACTGAATTTTAATATGACACACTTTACCGGCAAAGCTAGGATCTTTTAAGAAACGACGTTGAATTTCTTTTTTAATCACACCGGCATATTGATCACCGACTTTACCGCCATCACCGGCACCTAATCCGGCTCCACGACCTTGAGAGCCCCCCTTGTTAGTATTACCGCCTTTAGCGGCACTACCACCACCGATATCACCGCCATTCAAGAAATTATCCAATGCCGCTTGATCCGCTTTACGCTTTGCAGCAGCTTCCGCTTTGACTTTTGCCTCGGCTGCTGCCTTTGCTTCAGCGACCGCTTTAGCTTTGGCTGCGGCCTCTGCTTTAGCCTTCGCTTCCGCTTCTTTTGCTTTAACCTCAGCCGCTCTTGCTTTCGCTTCCGCCTCGGCTTTTACTTTTTCTTCAGCTTGTTTCTTCGCTTTCTGAGCGGCTTCTGCTGCTTTCGCTTTTGCTTCTTCCTCTGCTTTTTGGGCGGCAGCCGCCAAACGTTTAGCTTCCGCCTCGGCTTTCAACTTCGCCGCTTCAGCTTCTTGCTTCGCTTTGGCTTCTTCAGCACGTTTCTGCTTTTCCAACATTTCTTGGCGGGCAATCTCTTGCTGTTTTTGTTTTTCTGCGATCTCTTGTTTTTGACGCTCAATTTCTTTTTGTCGTTGAAGTTCCTGTTGGCGTTTTAATTCTTCTTGCCGGAGAATATCCTCTTGCTTCACCGGTTTTTCCTCGACAACAGGTTCCGGCATTTTCTGTTTATCCGTTTGACCTTTTTTCTGTTGCTGAATTCGTCCCCATTCTTGCGCCGCATTTCCGGTATCAACCATAACGGCCCCCAAGGCATCGCCATCGCCTTCACCACCGCCCATAATTTCAACGGTTTGATAGAAAGAACTCCAAATCAACAACCCAAACAGAGCAAGGTGCATAAAAATCGAAATGACAAACGCATTCACACCCTTTTTTTGTCGATTATTCTGCACGTTTTTCCTACTCCACTAAATCGGATTTGTCATTAAACCAACGGATTTAATGCCTGCCAAATGAAGTAAATTCAATGCTTTTATCACTTCTTCATAAGGCACTTCTTTTGCTCCTCCAACAAGGAACATCGTATTATTGTCTTTATCAAACGCTTGCTTTGACAACTGTGTCACCATTTCTTCCGTTAAACCATCTTGGCGTTCACCACCAATGGAAAGTGCATATTGCCCAACCCCGGAGACCTCTAAAATAACCGGCGTTTTATCCTCATTTGACACATTTTGACTTTGTACCGAATCAGGTAATTCAACTTGAACACTTTGACTGATGATAGGTGCCGTTGCCATAAAAATAAGTACAAGTACGAGCAATACATCTAAAAACGGTACAATATTGATTTCAGATTTAATTTCTTTACGTGAGCGACGAGCCATATTTTCCTCTAAAACTTCACTAAAAATGACCGCACTTTACATAAAGTGCGGTTAATTCTCCGGTTATTTTTAATGAGAATGCGGTGCTTTACCAAAGGCTTGACGATGTAAAATCGTGGTAAATTCATCAATAAAATTACCATAATTTTGTTCAATAGCATTCACTCGTAAACTTAAGCGGTTATAAGCCATTACTGCAGGAATCGCTGCAAACAAACCAATTGCCGTTGCAATTAACGCTTCTGCAATGCCCGGTGCAACCATCTGTAAAGTTGCTTGTTTCGCTCCACTTAATGCCATAAATGCGTGCATAATCCCCCACACCGTACCAAATAAACCGATATAGGGGCTTACCGAGGCAACGGTTGCCAAAAATGGAACTCGGTTTTCAAGACTTTCTATTTCACGGTTCATTGCAAGGTTCATCGCACGTGTCGTTCCTTTAATAATCGCTTCAGGCGCATCCGCATTCACTTGTTTTAAACGTGAAAATTCTTTAAATCCTACAAAGAAAATCTGTTCACTTCCGGTTAACACATCACGGCGATTTGATAAACCTTCATATAATTTATTGAGATCTTCACCGGACCAAAAACGATCTTCAAAAGTATTTGCTTCTTTTAAGGCAGCGGTTAACACGCGGCTACGTTGAATAATAATAGTCCAAGAAATAATTGAGAATAAAATTAAAATCACAATTACAAGTTGGACAACAATACTTGCTTTTAGAAAAAGATCTAAAAAGTTCAATTCTGCAGTCATTACCTACTCCGAGAAAGGTTACATATTGTTTGAAAAAGCGGCTTTTATTTCAGCCGGAATCGCTATCGGTTTCATTTTACCCAGATCAACATAGGCTACTTTAACAGTAGCCTTTGATAGAATTACTGTCTCTCGCAGTAGTCGTTGCTCAAAAAGAATCGTTGCCCCTTTTATTGCGCTGACTTCTGTTTCAACAATAAGGTAGTCATCCAGTTTTGCCGGAACGCAATAATCAATCGCCATCGTTTTGACAACAAATGCCGCTTGTTGTTCCTGCAATAATTTTTGTTGAGAAAACGCTTGTTTTCGCAGATATTCCGTTCTTGCCCGCTCATAAAAATGCAAGTAGCGCGCGTGATAAACCACTCCACCTGCATCCGTATCCTCGTAATAAACCCGTATCGGGAAACAAAAAATCTTTGAATCCACCTTGTTTTCCTTCTTCAACAGTCCGAAGTTGCGTATTCTAGAATCAGTTTTTACTCTACGCAAGCACTTTCAAATCAACGCAATTTACTAATTATAAATAATGCTCAACAATCGCAAATAAAAATGCTAAATAGCCTAAATAAGGAAAAAATATTAACTGCCAAAAAGTGCGGTTAATTTTAAAGCCGATTCCATGAATCCATAAAATAACCAATCCCCATAAAATGAAGAGTATGAGAAATGGATTTGCCGTTCTTAATTGAGTAGAAAACTGATTGAAATTAAAGAAAAAAACAAGCGTTAATACAATCGCCAGAATAAATGAAAGGGTTCTTAATGAACCCTTATTTACATATTGATAGAGAGACTGAATCATTATTCGTCAAATTTCCCTAAATTATCTTTGTTTGTTGTAACTTTTATGCTGGCAAAAATTGCAGCTAAAACACCCACTACCCAAATTGCGTATAACATATCATATCTCCTTTAGTATAATGAGTTTTTGTTTTCTTCCACAAAGTTTTCATCCAAACGACCAAACATTTTGATGTATGACCAAATGGTGTAAGCTAGAGAAATCGTTACGAATACAAGCGCTAACCCAAGCATTAAGGTTAAGGTTAATTCGCTTGATGTTGCATCCCACATTAACAAACTCTGTTCCGGATGTGAGCTTGAAGGCATCACGAATGGGAACATTGAAACCGCTGCGGTGATGATCACGCCCGCCATCGTCAATGATGAGAAGAGGAAGGCAAAACCACAACGATTTGCTTTTGATGCAGCTACATTTAACAATGCGCCAACCACAGCTAATGCCGGGAAAATCCATAAAATCGGCATTTCATTAAAGTTTCTGAACCATGCACCGATTTCAACCGCAACTTCTTTCCCCATTGGAGAAGAAGGTGCCAAATGATCAATCTCACTAGTTACAATATAACCTTCTTTGAAATATAACCATACGCCTGCTAGCACAAATGCAATCAAGGTAACAAATGCACCGATTTGAGTAATAGCGCGTGCGCGGTCTCTTAATTCGGCAGTAGTCTTCATTTGTAACCAGTTTGCACCGTGAGTAACAAGCATTGCTAGGCTAATCACACCACATAATAATGCAAATGGATTTAATAATGCGAAGAATGAACCGGTATAAGTGATTTGTGCAATCTCATTAAATTCAAACGGAACACCTTGCAATAAGTTACCAAAAGCGACCCCGAATACCAATGCAGGCACAAAACCACCGGCAAATAATCCCCAATCCCATACTGCTCGCCAAGTCGGGTTATCAATTTTCGCGCGATATTCAAAACCGATTGGACGGAAGAATAAAGCAGCTAAAACCAGCACTAAAGCAATATAGAAACCGGAGAAAGATACCGCATAAACAATCGGCCATGCGGCAAACACCGCACCACCTGCCGTTAACAACCAAACTTGGTTACCATCCCAGTGCGGTGCAATCGAGTTAATCATAATACGGCGTTCTACCTCTTTTTTACCGGCAACAGGTAAAAGTGCGGTCACCCCCATATCAAATCCGTCAGTTACAGAAAAACCGATCAGCAATACAATAACCAACACCCACCAAATAAAACGTAGAAATTCATAATCAATCATAATTCGTCTCCTGCTTATTTAGATGATTGTTCAAAATAGTATTTGCCGGTTTTCAATGAGCTTGGACCTAAACGCGCATACTTAAACATCAAATACATTTCAGCAATAATAAATGCTAAATAAAGCACACAAATTAAACCGATAGAGAACCAAAGATCACCTACACCTAAATTTGATGCGGACACTCCTACCGGTAATACCTCATAAATCGCCCATGGTTGACGACCGTATTCAGCCAGGAACCAACCGCATTCAATCGCAATCCAAGGTAACGGTAACCCCCATATTAGCGCTTTTAACAATAATGGACTTTGGGTTACTTTATCACGCAAGTTCTGAACAAAAGCGCCAAACGCTAATAATACGATTAAACCACCAGCCGCAACCATCGCACGGAATGCCCAGAAGTTAGGACCTACGTTTGGAATGGTATCACGTGCCGCCTGTTTGATTTGTTCTTCTGTCGCATCAACTACCTTATCGGTATAACGTTTTAACAATAAACCGAAACCTAAGTCTTTTTTCACTTCTTCAAATTTTGCTTTTGTTTCAGGGTTTACTTGACCTGATTCTTTTTTCTCTGCTTTTAATTGGGTGAAAAGATCGTAAGCAACAATACCGTTACGAACACGGGTTTCATTTACTGCTTGGAGATCTTTTAGACCGACAATTTCTTTATCAAAAGAACGGGTTGCAACAATACCACCAACCGCAGGAACTTGAATAGCGAACTCATTACGCATTTCGGCTGAATTCGGTAATGCAACAACATTAAATGCTGCCGGAGCAGGATGAGTTTCAAATTCAGCTTCCATTGCAGCCAATTTTACAGGTTGTGCTTTACCGATATCATAACCGGACTCATCACCAAGAATTAACACCGCAATAGATGCGATGAAACCCCAAGTTGCTGCAATCGAAAAAGAACGCTTTGCAAAACCAAGATCGCGACCTTTTAACAAATAGAATGAACTAATTGCTAATACGAAGAATGCACCGGTTACGTAACCCGCAGAAAGTGTATGTAAGAATTTACTTTGCGCAACCGGATTTAACCATAAATCCATAAAACTGGTCATTTCCATACGTACGGTTTCAAAGTTGAATTCTGATGCAACAGGATTTTGCATCCAACCGTTTGCGACTAAAATCCACATCGCAGAAAGGTTAGAACCAAATGCGACACAATAAGTTGCAAGTAAATGTTTACCCTTGGTTAAACGATCCCAACCAAAGAAGAACAAACCTACAAAAGTGGATTCTAAGAAGAATGCGAGTAACGCTTCAATGGCTAATGGCGCACCGAAAATATCACCTACATAATGAGAATAATAAGACCAGTTAGTACCGAATTGGAATTCCATAATAATACCGGTCGTCACACCAAGGGCAAAGTTAATACCAAATAACTTACCCCAAAATTTTGTCATATCTTTATAAACTTCTTTACCTGTCACGACATAGGTTGTTTCCATAATCACTAAAATAAAGGATAAACCTAATGTTAGAGGTACAAAAATGAAGTGATATAACGCAGTTAAAGCAAACTGCAAGCGAGAAAGTTCAACAACGTCTAACATCTCAACCTCTTGTAAAAATTACAAGTCATTCACTATGATTAATAAAGGTTTCCCTTAAATAACCACCCCCAAGTACCTAATCGGCTCATTTAAACAGATTAAGTAAACACTGAATCATCACACAACAAAAAATCCTTTTGAAATGATCAAAATGATGAATTATGAAGCTGATAACTCAAGAACGCCGCTATTTTACTACTAATCATAAGGATAAAAAATACAAAAAACGTTATCTGGATCACATTTTTGACATAAACTACCAAATAACTCACGTGAGTTATATAACTATAAATTGATACAGATCAATTTCATAAATTTTACCGATAAAATCACCCACTCAGAAAAATACAAGCAATGATCTCTAGACATTTAGAGTATATTTTGTTATCTTCCCTCAGATTTTATTTGGAGAATAATCACTAAAGGATTCCACAATGAAAAAAATTTCGCTTATTTTAACCGCACTTTTTTCTACGATATCGTTCTCCGTCATTGCTACACCGCAAACAAATAAAGAAATATTACCTGAGCAGTGTGCACAACTATTTAAAGAAACGGAAACATTGATTGCTCAAGCAGAAAAACAACCGGGAACTCACCCTCAAGTAAGTAAAATCAAAAACAAGCTTAATCAAAGTAAAAAGCAAATTCTTGAAATGGAACTCGCAACTCAGTTAAAAAGTTGTAATATCGGTCTAGCAAAACTAAACAATATGAAGAATTATCTAGAGGAAACTAACTAAAATTAGCTTTTAAAGATCAAATAAAAAAGAGTTATTTGAGGATATGATCTAATTTTATTGAGATTTGCAAACAAGCAAGATAGTCTTTGAGAACAATTGTTCAGAGTTTATCATCTTGAGTTTATATTAAGGGAAGCGTTTCTAGGCATAGGCGTTTCCCTTTTTTGAGGGGCTTATCGGATCAAATCTCTGAGGCGATACCTAGAGGTTTATCAATAAGTTAAAAACCTGTCAATTGACAGGTTTTCTTTTTTAAAATGCGCTAAAAACTAACCGCACTTTTTAATTTTTTAAGTGCATTCGTTTCAAGCTGGCGAATCCGTTCTGCAGACACATTATATTTTGCCGCTAATTCATGCAATGTCGCTTTGTTATCGTCTAACCAACGGGCTTTGATAATATCTTGGCTGCGGGCGTCCAAACTTTGCAATGCGATACCTAGTTGCTCGGTAGCCTGACTTTCAAAGTTTTCATCTTCAAGTTCTGCGGCAAAGTTAGAACTTTTATCTTCCAAATAAAGTGATGGGGAATAGCTTTCCGTTTCACTATTATCCGTTGGCAAATCAAAAGCAACATCAGCACCGGTCATACGGGATTCCATTTCAAGTACATCTTCTTTAGAAACCCCTAACTCATTTGCCACCATATCCACTTCGTTTTCATTAAACCAGCCCAAACGTTGTTTGGTTTTACGTAGATTAAAGAATAATTTACGTTGCGCCTTAGTTGTTGCAACTTTCACAATACGCCAGTTACGAAGTACATATTCGTGAATCTCTGCCTTAATCCAATGCACCGCAAATGAAACCAAACGCACACCCACTTCAGGGTTAAAACGTTTTACAGCTTTCATTAAACCGATATTACCTTCTTGAATTAAATCCGCTTGCGGCAAACCATAGCCGGAATAGCCACGAGCTACGTGAATCACAAAACGAAGATGAGATAGGACTAACTTTTTCGCAGCCTCAATATCACCCTGGTAATATAAACGCTCTGCCAATTCCTTTTCTTCCTCTGCAGTCAGCATCGGATACTCATTTGCCGCACGAATATAACCTTCGATACTACCTTGAGGAATCAACATCATTTGTGCTTCTTTATCCATTCTTTTCCTTCTTTTATTCCGGTGAATACCAATCAATAAACTTGGCTCAGTTATAACATAATAAGCCATTTTATTGAATCAATTTGTTTAATAAGACAGATTTTACCGATTAAAAGTTCGATTTTATTGATTATTTTTTAATACACTCAAGATTTAGCACCAGATCATCATTGATAACATTGAAAAGCAGATCAATATTCGGATGTTTACCCGGATTTACTTTTGCTTCCTCCACATATTCCGCAAACCATTCAAGCCCTTGCCGTGCCGAAGTGCGGTCTAATTTTCCGTTAAATTTTTGGGAAAGCGCATAGTAAAGGCGCAACGAGCCAAGTTTACCCGTAACAGCAGGAATATGATGAATGACTTCATCCCCTTGCTTTACATTTAAGCCGTTTAAATGATCAATGGTTGGTAAGGTTTCTAAAATTTCTTTGAAATTCATCTACTTTCCTTATATAGAATAGTTTTTATTTCAACAATTATAACATAGGTTTCCTGTATAGCCCGTTAGAAATAAAAAAGCGATCGCTTTTTCATTCGAAAAAAACGACCGCATTTTTTTATTATCGTGGATAGGCTAAATTACATCATTCCGCCCATACCACCCATGCCGCCCATTCCAGCGCCAAGGTCTGCTTTTTCATCTTTCGGAAGCTCCGTTACCATACATTCGGTGGTAATCATTAAGCCTGCTACAGAGGCTGCGAATTGTAATGCAGAGCGCGTTACTTTAGTTGGATCTAAAATACCCATTTCGATCATATCGCCATATTGCTCGGAACCTGCGTTATAACCGAAATTGCCTTCGCCATTTTTCACTGCACTTGCAACTACTGAAGCTTCTTCACCCGCATTAGCTACGATCTGACGAAGAGGGGCTTCCATTGCACGTAAAGCGAGCTTGATACCTACATTTTGCTCTTCATTATCGCCTTTTAATTCAGTAGCAACTTTAGTTGCAGCACGGATTAATGCCACACCACCACCAGCAACGATACCTTCTTCCACAGCCGCACGGGTTGCGTGTAAAGCATCATCTACACGGTCTTTTTTCTCTTTCATTTCAACTTCAGTTGCTGCACCTACTTTGATTACAGCAACGCCACCTGCCAATTTAGCTACGCGCTCTTGCAATTTTTCTTTGTCATAATCAGAAGTCGATTCTTCAATTTGTTGACGAATTTGTGTAACACGTCCTTTGATTTGTGCTTCATCACCAACACCGTCAATAATTGTGGTATTGTCTTTATTGATCACAACACGTTTTGCTTGCCCCAAATCTTCAAGGGTGGCTTTTTCTAATTCCATTCCGATTTCTTCGGAAATCACCGTACCTGCGGTTAAAATCGCAATATCTTGCAACATTGCTTTACGACGATCACCAAAGCCCGGTGCTTTAACGGCTGCCACTTTAACGATACCACGCATTGTATTAACCACTAAAGTCGCTAATGCTTCGCCTTCTACATCTTCTGCGATGATTAATAATGGTTTGCCCGCTTTCGCAACGCCTTCTAATACAGGTAATAATTCACGAATATTAGAGATTTTTTTGTCCACTAATAAAATAAATGGATTATCTAATTCAACTGTGCCGGTTTCTGGTTTATTGATGAAGTAAGGTGATAAATAGCCACGGTCAAACTGCATACCTTCAACCACATCAAGCTCATCGTCTAAACCTGTACCGTCTTCAACAGTAATCACACCTTCTTTGCCTACTTTTTCCATCGCTTGAGCAATTAATTTACCTACAACTTCATCGGAATTTGCAGAAATTGTTCCCACTTGTTCGATTTCTTTTGATGTTTCACAAGGTTTAGAAAGATTTTTAAGCTCAGAAACGACCGCACTTACCGCTTTATCAATACCACGTTTTAAATCCATCGGGTTCATACCGGCGGCAACGGCTTTTAAGCCTTCACTTACGATAGCTTGAGCTAACACGGTCGCAGTTGTTGTACCGTCACCTGCGGCATCATTGGCTTTAGAGGCAACCTCTTTCACCATTTGTGCGCCCATATTTTCAAATTTATCTTCTAACTCGATTTCACGTGCAACAGAGACCCCATCTTTAGTAATGGTTGGAGCCCCGAAAGATTTATCTAAAATTACATTACGCCCTTTTGGTCCCAAAGTAACTTTCACCGCATCCGCTAAAATATTTACGCCGTTTAACATTTTTGCACGTGCATCATTGCCAAATTTTACATCTTTTGCTGCCATTTTTATTTCCTTAATAATTATCTATCTAATGAAAAGTGCGGTCATTTTTTACCGCATTTTTAATAATGAACGAGGATTATTCCACAATAGCCAAAATATCAGACTCAGAAATAATCAACACTTCTTCACCGTCAATTTTCTCGGTTTTTGCGCCGTAACCTTCGTTGAAAATGACCATATCTCCCACCTTAACATCTAAAGGTTGTACCGTACCATTTTCAAGAATACGACCTTTACCCACCGCAAGCACTTTCGCACGGGTAGATTTAGTGGCAGCGGAACCTGTCAATACAATACCACCGGCTGATTTGGTTTCAACTTCTTCACGTTTAATGATCACACGATCATGTAATGGACGAATAGTCATTGTTAGTTTCCTTCTAAAAATTAAAATGCCCCCCTTATATAAGGCGAAAAATTTCACTTTCAAGGGAAAAATAAAAAAATTTTTGACCTAAAAAAACTAATCCGAAAAATGAAAATATGTCTTGATAGCAATCTTCAAAATGTGATCTTTATCATTTTTTTTATTTTTAAAATTTCTATAATGACCACAAGTTTATTAACCCAAATAGGTGACCAAAATGACTCAATTTAGAAAAGAAGTGGATTTACTTGGCGAACGTGATGTACCTGCTGATGCTTACTGGGGTATCCACACATTAAGAGCGGTTGAAAATTTCAATATTTCTAAAGTAACGATTTCTGATGTTCCGGAATTTGTACGTGGTATGGTGATGGTGAAAAAAGCAACCGCACTTGCAAATGGTGAATTAGGCGCAATTCCGACAGACATTGCCAAAGCAATTGTTTCAGCTTGTGATGAAATCCTAACGACCGGCAAATGCTTGGATCAATTCCCTTCCGATGTCTATCAAGGTGGTGCCGGCACTTCCGTAAATATGAATACGAATGAAGTCGTGGCTAATCTTGCGCTTGAAAAAATAGGCCATAAGAAAGGCGAATATGATGTTATTAATCCGATGGATCATGTAAACGCCAGTCAATCAACGAACGATGCCTACCCGACCGGTTTCCGCATTGCGGTTTATAACAGTATTTTAAAACTGATTGATAAAATCCGATATTTACGAGACGGCTTCGATACCAAAGCAACAGAATTTGCCAAAATCTTAAAAATGGGACGAACCCAATTACAAGATGCCGTACCGATGACTGTGGGGCAAGAATTTAAAGCCTTCGCCGTATTACTTGAGGAAGAAGAACGCAACTTAAAACGTACCGCCGAATTATTGCTTGAAGTAAACTTAGGCGCAACTGCAATCGGTACGGGCTTAAATACCCCGCAAGGTTATACCCAATTAGTGGTTAAACATCTTGCAGAGGTAACAGGTTTACCTTGCGTACCGGCGGAAAACTTAATTGAAGCGACTTCCGATTGCGGTGCTTATGTAATGGTTCACGGTGCATTAAAACGCACTGCGGTGAAACTTTCTAAAGTATGTAATGACTTACGCTTACTTTCTTCCGGCCCTCGTGCAGGTTTGAAAGAAATTAATCTTCCTGAATTACAAGCCGGTTCTTCCATTATGCCTGCAAAAGTTAACCCGGTTGTGCCGGAAGTGGTAAACCAAGTATGCTTTAAAGTAATAGGTAACGATACAACCATCACCTTTGCTTCTGAAGCGGGTCAACTACAATTAAACGTAATGGAGCCGGTGATCGGGCAAGCGATGTTCGAGTCTATCGAAATCTTAGCCAATGCCTGCGTAAACTTGCGTGATAAATGCGTGGACGGCATCACCGTAAACAAAGAAATCTGTGAAAATTACGTTTTCAATTCAATCGGAATCGTCACTTATTTAAATCCTTTCATCGGTCACCACAATGGCGACCTTGTCGGTAAAATTTGTGCTGAAACCGGTAAAGGCGTACGTGAAGTCGTGTTAGAAAAAGGCTTGCTCACGGCAGAACAGTTAGACGATATTCTTTCTGTGGAAAACCTAATGAACCCGACCTACAAAGCGAAATTAAATAAATAATTCGCTTAATTAACTTCCATTAAGTGCGGTTAAAATTCTCGGTATTTTATGTAGCACTTGCACAAAACATTGTAGGGTGTGTTGGGCGAAGATAGAAAGGTGCGTTACGCCTACGGCTAACGCACCCTACACCCAATAAATATTGGATATAAAATTTTCTCTGTGCAACTGCTACATAATACCGGAAATTCTTTATAAATTTTGACCGCACTTTTCTTATTATCCTCAAGAAATAGCATTTTCGCTATTCACTTCGCCGTTTTTTCCTATAAATCTAACTTCCGGTTGTAAATAGACCCCGAACTTTTCCGCAACGGTTTTACGAATATGATGAGCAAGTTTTATCACATCATTTCCTGTCGCATTTGCTTTATTGATGAGTACAAGGGCTTGATTTTCATGCACGGCGGCACCACCGATTTGAAAGCCTTTAAGATTACATTGGTCAATCAGCCAGCCTGCTGCAAGTTTTACCGAGCCGTCAGGTTGTGAAAAGTGCGGTAGATTTTCGACCTGTTTTTGAATCCCAGCAAATTGTGCGGCACTCACTACCGGATTTTTAAAAAAACTACCGGCATTACCAAATTCATCGGGATTAGGCAATTTACTTTGACGAATTTGACAAACTTCATCAAACACTTGTTTTGCCGTTACGCTTTGCGGATCAAAATTAACAAGCGAACCGTATTTCAACACCGGCCGCCAATTTTTCTTCAATTTCAACCCTACGGCTGTAATCACATATCCCTGCTGATAGCGATGTTTAAAAATACTTTCCCGATAACCGAATTCACATTCTTCCGCGTTTAATCGGAATAATGTAGAAGTGGTTAAATCCAACACTTCCACATAATCACACACATCCTTAAATTCCACACCGTATGCGCCGATATTTTGAATCGGAGCGGAACCCACACACCCCGGGATTAAAGCAAGATTTTCCAATCCATAAATACCTTGCGCTAAAGACCATTTCACGAGATTATGCCAATTTTCACCACCATTGATATGGAGATAGTGAAAATGCTCATCGTGCTTATGTTTGATACCGAATAGACGATTGAGAATCACCACACCGTCAAAATCTTCTAAAAACAGCATATTGCTGCCTTGCCCTAAAAAGAGGATAGGCAAATTTTTCGACTTAGCACACTGCCATACTTGTTGAATTTGTTCGATACTGTGCGCTTCAATAATTTCTCGTGCGTAAACGGGAATATGAAATGTATGAAAAGGTTGTAAACTTTGCATCTAATTGTCCTAAAATAAAGTGTGTGGCAGGGTGATTTTTACCTGTGTACCGCCTTGTTTAAGGGGTCTGATCGTTAGCTCGGCATTTAGCCGATTGCTGCGTTCAGTCATAATATTTAAGCCATAATGCCCTTCCGGCTCATCTAAACTTGGAATACCGATACCATCATCTTGGATCGAAATTTCATATTCACCTTCGGCATTTATTTTTGCATTAATTTCAATAAGACTTCCCTTTGAATGTTTAATCGCATTCAGTGTCGCCTCACGCACAATTTGCAGCACATGTACAAGTTGAGGCGGATTCAAACTTTGTGAGGGCAACCGACAATTTACCCGCATTTCCATTGTAGTTTGCGAGCGTAAGGAATCAATCACTTGCTCCAATGCCTGTTGCAAATTCGCTTCTTGCACGGTTAAACGGAAAGTGGCTAAAAGTTCCCGTAATTGTGCATATCCACCGGAAAGCGCTTGTTCAAAATCAGCAATAATAGTAAGACTTTTTTGTTTAGCCGATTCATCACTTTGCTTTAAATTATGCTTGAGTAAGGTAAGTTGAATTTGTAAAAATGACAATACTTGTGCCAAAGAATCATGCAATTCCCGTGCAATAATCGATCGCTCTTCCATTAATAAAAGCTGCTCTTGTTGTCGCTGATTTTTATAGAAATACAGCGCACGGGCTAACATTTGAGCTAAATTTTGCATCATTCGCGGATCGGGACAAGGTAAACCGGCTTGCCACGAAAGCACGCCTAAAGCTTCGTTTTCGATTTTCAGTTCTTCTATTTGTAAACTTTGGTAAGGTTGCTTTTCACCAAAGTTTACATTCCAATGTTCCGCACCTAAAATGCTAAGTTCGATATAACGCAAATGCTCGCTGACTCGTATGTGATTGAGTAGCTGACTGAGGGTTTTATCATTAATCTCGTTTATAGTTAGTAACTGAGAGCTTTGATAAAGGGTCGTTAAAGAGCGGTTGCTTTGACGTAACTTTTGAGTTTGTTCATTCACAGAATCTTCAAGACGAGAATAAAGTTTACCCAACTCTGTCGCCATTTGTGTGAACACACGTGCTAACGTACCAAGCTCGTTATCATTTTTGGTATCAAGGGGGATATGGTTAAATTGACGCATTTGCACTTGCATACTGGCGCGTGTAAGTAACTTCAACGGCTTTACCACTTCGCGTTGCGTAAACCAAATTACATAGGACACCATCCCTACAATAAGCAGCATAGAAAAACAAAGCACGGATAAAGCAAAAATCCACTTTTGTTCACTAAAACGTTGTAATTCAAAAACAAAATGATCTACTTCATTGACATAATCGGCAATATTTTCGCTGTATTGTTCAATGTTATTTTGCCGTACAAAATCAGCCATTACCGCCCAACGTTCGAGTAAAACCTGATAGGATTGCTTTACAACATCCGGTGTAAAAAATTGATACTGAATATCCATTAAACTTGAGGAATGAAGGCTTTTTTCATAAAACTGCAAATTTTTCTCGACCGTATCAGGATGGTTATCCATTAGATGTAACAAACGATAACTTTGCATACGCAGAGAACCGGAAATGTTAATGGCTTCCGCATCGGATTTATTACTTGCCATAATCGCCAAACTTAGCGAACTGATGATCCCTGCTGCTGCAATAATAAAAAAAAGATATTTTGCAATCTTGATAGAAACGGAATGTGTTGTTTGCACAACCTTGCCTCAATAAGAAAAGAACGGCGGTTAGTTTAACATGAAAGTGCGGTCGATTTTAAATAAGAAATCCGCCTTATTTCCACAAGACGGACTCAAAAATTACGCCAAAATCAACCGCACTTTATTCCACGGTTACCGCTTTTGCAAGGTTACGTGGTTGATCCACGTCAGTGCCTTTAATTAATGCAACATGATAAGCCAGTAATTGCATTGGTACCGTATAGAAGATCGGCGCAACGATTTCATTCACTTTCGGCATAGTGATGATTTTCATCCCTTCCGTTTCGCTAAAACCGGCATCGTTATCGGCAAATACATATAATTGACCGCCACGGGCGCGCACTTCTTCAATATTGGATTTGACTTTTTCCAACAAATCATTGGTCGGCGCAACTACGATAACCGGCATATCCGCATCAATTAATGCCAACGGACCGTGTTTTAATTCACCGGCGGCATAGGCTTCTGCGTGAATGTAGGAGATCTCTTTTAATTTTAAAGAGGCTTCCATCGCAATCGGATAGTATTCCCCTCGACCTAAAAATAAAGCGTGATGTTTTTCAGCAAAGTCTTCCGCAAGCGCTTCGATTTCTTTATCAAAAGCCAGTCCTTTTTCAACATCAGCCGGAAGAGAATGCAATGCTTTAACAATCTCTTTTTCTTTTTCATCCGAAATATTGCCGTTGAGTTTACCGATTGCCGTAACCAACATCAGCATTGCGGCTAACTGCGTGGTGAAGGCTTTTGTGGATGCTACGCCAATTTCAACGCCGGCACGTGTCATAAATGCGAGATCGGATTCACGAACAAGGGAAGAACCCGCCACGTTACAAATTGTCATTGCAGCCATATAGCCTTTTTCTTTCGCCAAACGAAGGGCGGCTAATGTGTCCGCCGTTTCACCGGATTGAGAAAGCGTAAGCAATAAACTATTCGGTCGGGTAACAAATTTACGATAACGAAATTCAGAAGCGATTTCCACATCACAGCTCACACCGGCAAGGGCTTCAAACCAATAACGAGCCGCCATTCCTGAATTATATGATGTACCGCAAGCGACAATTTGAACATGCTGTACTTTTTCTAAAATTTCTTTCGCCCCGTTGCCGATTGATTCGACAATCACATTATTGTGATTAATACGCCCTTCCATGGTATTGATCAGTGCGGTCGGTTGTTCATAAATTTCTTTTTGCATAAAGTGGCGGAATTTGCCTTTTTCAGCCGCATCATTTTCAAGATTTGACTCATGGGTTTCACGCTCTACTTTATTGCCATTGGTGTCATAAATATCCACCGTGCGGCGAGTTATTTCCGCAATATCCCCCTCTTCTAAGAAAATGAAACGGCGGGTAACGCTTAATAATGCAAGTTGATCCGAGGCTAAGAAATTTTCACCGATACCTAAACCTATCACCAGCGGACTGCCTGAACGCGCCGCCACAAGGTGTTCGGGATGATGGCGATCCATCACGACCATACCATATGCACCTGTAAGCTGTTTCACTACTTTTTGAACCGCCTCTAATAAAGAATCCGTGCTACGCATTTCCCATTCCACAAGATGAGCGATAACTTCCGTATCCGTTTGTGAAAGAAATACATAACCGCGGGATTTTAATAAATCACGTAATTCTTCGTGATTTTCGATAATCCCGTTGTGTACCACGGCAAAATTACCTGAAATGTGAGGATGCGCATTAGCTTCGGAAGGTTCACCATGGGTTGCCCAACGGGTGTGTGCGATACCCGTTCCGCCAATTAACGGTTTTTCAGCCACGGCTTCGTCCAATGCCTTAACTTTACCTAAACAACGCACACGCTGTAATTCATTTTGTTGATTTACCACAGCCACACCTGCAGAATCGTAACCACGATACTCTAAACGATGTAATCCGCTAATTAAAATTTCTGCTACATCACGCTGCGCGACTGCGCCAACAATACCACACATAAGTTTTCCTCGTTAATTTATAAATAAAAAATGATTGTCGTTTTGACCGCACTTTATACACAAAGCACTTCGACACCTTGCACCGAAATGGCTTGTTTATCTTGTTCCGACAGCCCTTTATCTGTTATCAATACATCAATTTGCTGCCAAGTTAATTCTAGATTCGGCATTTTTCTACCTATTTTCTGGGATTCAACCATAACGATAACCTCCCGCGATACTTCTGCCATCACTTGGCTTAAACCGACCAATTCATTGAAAGTTGTTGTACCTCGCGCCAAATCAATGCCATCCGCGCCAATAAAAAGTTGGTCAAAATCATAAGATCGCAGCACTTGCTCCGCCACTTTACCTTGAAAAGATTCTGAACGGGTATCCCACGTTCCTCCTGTCATTAACAGTGTAGGTTCATTCTCTAAAGCACGAAGCTCCGTTGCCACCGAAAGGGAATTCGTCATCACAATCAATCCCTGCTTACGATTAAGTTGTTTAATCAGTGCAGTAGTGGTACTGCCGCTATCCACAATGATTCGATTGTGATCACGAATACGCTCTGCCGCGGCCCTAGCTATGACTTGCTTTCGTTCCGAAAGTTCATCATTTTCGCTTTCATCAATAATTTCTTTCGGCATTAAAATGGCACCACCATATTTACGCAGCAAAAAACCGCTTGTTTCTAAGGCGGTAAGATCTTTACGAATAGTAACTTCTGAGGTTTCAAACAAATGAACAAGTTGTTCTACACTCACCTCCCCCTGTTGTTGAAGAAGTTGCATAATCGTGTGACGACGCTGTTGTGTATTGCGAGGGTGATGATTTCGTTTCATTTGGCTACCCTAGATAACTTACGATTTAAATTTCGGTTCGAAAGTTTATAAAAGTGCGGTTATTTTGTAAAGGGAATTTTAGACGACAAAAAAACCCTGCCACATAGCAGGGTTCATCATCAATAATAAATTAATTATTTGATCGCATCTTTTAATGCTTTACCTGATACGAATGCAGGTACTTTAGATGCCGCAATTTTGATCTCCGCACCGGTTTGTGGGTTACGACCGGTACGTGCTGCACGTTGATTTACTTTGAATGTACCGAAACCGATTAATTGTACCGGCTCGCCTTTTTTAAGGCTTGCAGTGATCGCCTCTAAAGTTGCTTCTAACGCTGCCTTAGCTTGTTTTTTATTTAGCTCTGCAGCCGTTGCAATTGCATCAATTAAATCTGTCTTGTTCATAACTTGTACCTTTTTGTTAATTTAATCCATTTCTTTGATCAAGCTCGCTGCCAAAGCATTTTCCTAGGCAACAGCTGGCGATGAGGATAATCCAACTTTTAATGAAATAAAAGCACGATTTTCAAATTTTGTGATAAATCTCACTTTATTGGTCGATTTTTACACCAATATTGGATATCCCCTCAGTCCTAATTTCGTTTTTTAGATCAAGAATCAGTTCAATATCACGTTTTTCACATTCCTTTAACAAACGATAAATTTGCCATTGCACGTCTAATTCCGTCTGAATATCCTCGCTTTCTTTTAGTTCGGCTTCGGAAAAATCACGGCAGTTTTCTGTTTCTAATAATGCAGTCACCGTTCCTAAAGAAATTCGACTAATTTCGACCGCTCTTTCTAAAGTTTCGCCTGCAATAATGGCATGTACCGTTTCGACTAAGGCTTTGCAAGCATCGAGCGCAGGAATTATGCCGAAAGTATCGTGTTCATTCACATTAGGAATAATGTTCTCTAATTTTTCCAACTGATTTTCAAAATTAATTTTCGCATCTTTTATCGTTAAATATTCCCAGACAAGATTAAGAACATTTTGATAAATTTTTGCCGCCGCTTCTTGCTTGGTGATTTGACAAAATAATTTAAAATTAGGCATCATACGTTCGCATAACGCAGTCATAAAAGTGAGATGTTGCCAACTTTCAAGATTTTCTAAACGCTTATGAATGGGATTTCTCATCGCCTTTCCTTATTTATGATAAGCTTTGGAATATTCGTGAATCGCATCAACAAAGATTTTCGGTGCGCTTTCCGGCACATCTTGATGAATACCATGACCAAGGTTAAATACGTGGCCGCTTCCTTCCCCAAAATCGGCTAAAATCGACCGCACTTCTTGTTGAATACGTTCTGTCGGTGCATAAAGCACGCTCGGATCCATATTGCCTTGTAAGGCAACCTTATCACCGACTCGAGCCTTCGCGTCAGCAAGGTTTACCGTCCAATCTAAACCAATGGCATCACAGCCCGTATTGGCGATGGCTTCCAACCACAAACCGCCACCTTTGGTAAATAAAGTGATCGGCACCGGGCGACCTTCATTCTCACGAATCAATCCCTCTACGATTTTATGCATATACTGAAGGGAAAAATCCAAATATTCACGATGTCCCAATACACCGCCCCAAGTATCAAAAATCATCACCGATTGCGCACCGGCTTTGATTTGCGCATTAAGATAGAGAGTGACAGCCTCAGCCAACTTATTAAGCAATAAATGAAGTGTTTGCGGCTCCGCATACATCATTTTTTTGATTTTGCCGAAAGTTTTACTTGAACCGCCTTCCACCATATAGGTAGCCAATGTCCACGGGCTACCGGAAAAACCGATAAGCGGTACTTCACCTTTCAATTCTTGACGAATCGTACGTACGGCATTCATCACGTATTGCAATTCTTGTTCCGGATCCGGAATGGGTAAATTTTCTACCGCACTTTTATTTTCAATCGGACGGGCAAATTTCGGCCCCTCGCCGACACCAAAACTCAAGCCTAATCCCATCGCATCAGGAATCGTTAAAATATCAGAAAATAAAATTGCCGCATCCAACTCATAGCGGCGCAAAGGTTGTAAGGTAACTTCGCAAGCCAGTTCTGCGTTACGACAAAGCGACATAAAATCGCCGGCTTGTGCACGGGTTGCTTTATATTCCGGCAAGTAACGCCCTGCTTGACGCATCATCCACACCGGTGTGTAATCAACCGGTTGACGTAATAAGGCTTTTAAATAACGATCATTTTTCAACACTGACATTTGGGCTTCCTTTTTGGTTATTTTCCACTTGTTTTGTTTTACTTTCTGCCTCGCAGAGTTCAAGCGTAGCATGAATTAATTTGCGTGCGATAGTACCCGTTGGGGGTAATTCTGGCAAGGGTTGTTTGTAAGAAAACCACTGTGCATCGTGAATTTCCGCTTCTTGTAAACGGATTTCACCGCTTTCGTAATCTGCTAAAAAACCTACCATTTGAGAATTAGGAAACGCCCAAGGCTGACTGCCGAAATAACGAATATTTTTGACCTGAACCCCCGTCTCTTCCAATACCTCTCGGCGAACGGTTTGTTCAAAGGTTTCGCCCGCTTCCACAAAACCGGCAAGGGTAGTATACATTCCACCGTTCGGGTGATAATGGCGTTTGTGATTGGCAAGTAAAATTTCCGTCCCTCGGCGCACTGCAACAATAATCGAAGGACAAATCACAGGATAGCTGCGATAACCGCAATTCGTACACTGCACGGCAAGTTCGTCTTCCGTTTGCTTGGTTTGATGACCGCACTTTCCACAGAATTTGTGTGTTTTAAAAAAATGATTGATTTCTACGCCACGATTCAATAAATAAAATTTTTCTTCAGGTAATGAAAGTTGATCGCGTAACCCGACATAATCCCGTTGATCATTATCCTGTTCTTCCACAAGCCATAGTTTTTGCCCCTCCCACTCGCCAATCACCATACCTTTTAAATCCTCAATACCTAAGGATTGTGCCGTCCCCAAAGGTAATTCTCCATTTATTAGATGAAGGTTGGAAGCCTTAGTAAATAACCAATAACCGATATCCGAGGCGTTAATCATCTTCATAAAATCTTCTCCAAAAACGACCGCACTTTACGATCTGTATTCACACAAAGGACTATTATAGACCGATTACTCCAATGGCTTTCAAAAAGTTTAGAATAATTAAACATAAAGTGCGGTTAAAAATAGAAATTGTTCCGAATGTTTTGCTATCTTTTCTAATGAGGCGTAAATTAGTGTGAGTTAAAATCAATAAGGATAATCTGATTATGAAAATACATTCCCCGCCCTCACTTTATCATCGCGCGATTATCTTTATGATTTCCGCTTATTTCAGCATTACCCTAATGAATGTGTTTGTGAAAACGGCATCCGATACTATTCCCGCCAGTGAAACGCTCTTTTCACGCTTTCTAATCGGTTTGTTGTTCTTACTGCCTTTTATGATTAAAGACCGAGATTTCAAAGTGGAAATAAGTCAGTGGAAGTTCTTGGTGTTACGAAATTTGGCAGGTGTAGTCAGTATGTTGATTAATTTCTATGTGGTAAAATTTTTACCGCTCTCGATCGCCGTTTTGCTGATGAATACTTCCGCGCTGTTTATTCCGGTTTTACTCCTCTTTTTCCATCAAAAAACACCGCTTAATGTGTTAGCACTTAGTTTGATGGGGTTTGTAGGCGTATCCATTATTTTACTTACCAATCAAAATGATTCTTTTGAGCCGATCTACGTATTAATCGGTTTAAGCGGTGCTATATTGGCGGCGATGGCGTTTATTAGTTTGCAAGAGCTGAATAAACATAATTCCCCCAAAAATATTGTGTTTTACTTCCATTTAATCGGTACTTTATTGCTCCCCTTATTCTTTTTCCCGCAGTGGAAAATGCCGAATCTATATGAATTAGGGCTTCTTCTCTTTGTCGGTGGATTCGGGCTCATATTCCAACTGCTTTTGACCCGTGCATTCAAATACGCACCGGCAAATGTGATTACACCTTTTGCGTTTACAGGCGTAATTTTCTCCAGTCTATTTGACTGGCTTATTTGGAAACACATTCCAAACCTTTATTTTTGGATTGGAGCTGTGGTGATTATCCTTTCAGTCAGTTTATTGGCAAAAGTGCGGTCAAAAAAATGTTAGTTTTTCGATATTAGTACCCTACGCCCGATAAAAATTCTCCTTATGCAGCTGCCACATAATACTGTCGTTTTTTGCATATTGGCTTTCCAACCCCTGTTGTTAAACATAACTATCCCTTTGGGTAATTGCTTATAGAAATTAAGGTTATAGGACTGATAACAGCCTCATCATTCACAAAAAAACCACCCTTTCGGGTGGTTTTGCTTTTTGTTTATTTTAATCTAGGCGACCGAATCGTCCGTTGCGAACATCATTGAAGGCATCAATAATTTGCTCTTTGGTATTCATCACAAAGGGACCATAACCTACAACAGGTTCATTAAGGGGTTCACCGGTTAACATCAACAATTTTGCTTCATTGTTTGCTTCAATCAACACATCCGCCTCACCACGCTCGAAAGTAACTAACTCACCTCGGCGGGCAATGGCATTTTCCCCCACTTGGATCGTGCCGTCCAATACCAAAATAATCACATTATGGCTTGCCGGAACACGGAATTTGTGAGTGGTATTGGTATTCATTGTGATATCCCACATATTAATCGGGCTGAAAGTGCTTGCTGCACCTTTGACATCAAGCAATTCCCCTGCAATCACCCGTACAGAACCCGCATTATTCGGTAACGCCACCACCGGAATATCTGCCGATTTGATCGCTTGATATTTTGGCGTTGTCATTTTATCTTTCGCCGGTAAATTCACCCAGAGTTGCACCATTTCAAATAAACCGCCCTCTTTTGCGAATTTTTCAGAGTGCATTTCTTCGTGCATAACACCGGAACCTGCGGTCATCCATTGCACATCGCCCGCGCAGATTGTTCCGCCACCGCCATGCGAATCACGGTGCGAGACTTCACCTTGATACGCAATGGTAACGGTTTCAAAACCACGATGCGGATGCTCTTCCACACCACGCAAATCAAATTCGGAATTATCACGGCGACCACCTTGGAAAAATTTCGGCGGGTTGTAATCCATTAAAAGGAACGGATCTAAATTTTTGTCTTTGTCATGATAGCTAAACATTGAAGATACGTGGAAGCCATTACCTACCCAGTGTTTTTCCGGTGAAGTGAAAACATTTGCAACTTTTTTCATATAAAACTCTTTAATTTATTGTTAGAACCTATCATTCCGTTGATGGAAGGCATTATACTCTTGCTAAAATGTAGATAAATAACAGATTAATTAAAAAATATTTTACTTATAGTAAACAATAAACTTATCTCATAGATGTTTTATAACTAAAACATCTAACTCATAAATAAATCGTCTTGTTTTTTCTTGGAATTGATTTTTATAATCCAACCATTGCAAAACAACAGCTTACTTAGGAATTCTAACAATGAAAAAATCATTTTTTTCGACCGCACTTTTAGCCACAGGGTTAGCACTTTCAACGCTTGCCAATGCTGGGGAAATAACCGATCGCGTGGAAAAAACCAAAACATTATTAGTGGGAACGGAAGGGACTTATGCTCCGTTCACATTCCACGATAAAGACGGTAGACTGACCGGCTTTGATGTAGAAATCATTGAAAAAGTCGCACAAAAATTAGATTGGAAAGTAGAATTTAAAGAAACAGCGTGGGATGGAATGTACGCCGGTTTAAATGCAAAACGTTTTGATGTCATCGCAAACCAAACCAATCCTAGCCCGGAGCGTTTAAAAAAATATGATTATTCCGCACCTTATAACTATTCCGCCGGCGTTATCGTTACGAAAGCAGACAATAACGGTATTAACCGTTTTTCGGATTTAAAAGGTAAAAAATCAGCTCAATCCGCAACCAGTAACTGGAGCAAAGAAGCCCGAGAAAATGGAGCGATCATTGTAACAGTCGATAGCCTTGCACAAAACCTTGAGGCGGTGAAACAAGGGCGAGTTGATGCCACGGTAAACGATAAATTAGCCGTGCTTGATTATTTCAAAAAACAACCGAATGCCGGTTTAAAAATTGCCGTAGAAAGTGATAAAAAAATCCCTACCGGCTTTGCATTTTTAAAGGGTGAAGAACCGTTGATTGCAAAAGTAAATCAAGCTCTTGAGGAATTGCGCCAAGAGGGTACATTAAAACAACTTTCAATTAAATGGTTCGGCGATGACATTACTCAATAACTTGTTAGCCAATCTTCCCTTTATGACCACAGAACGGGCTGATTATGTTATCAGCTCGTTTTGGCCTATGTTGGAAGCGGCAATTTTATATACCATTCCCCTTGCGGTCATTTCCTTTTCTTTCGGCTTACTGATTGCTGTCATTGTTGCGGTGATCTGTACTTTGCCACAACCTAGCCTTCCCACAAAAATATTGCAAACCATTTGTCGCGCCTACATTTCCCTTATTCGCGGCACGCCAATGTTGGTGCAAATTTTTATTATCTTTTATGGCTTACCTGAAGTCGGCATTACACTTGATCCTTTCCCAACCGCCATCATTGCTTTTTCTATCAACATCGGCGCCTATGCGGCGGAAACCGTGCGTGCTGCGATTCTCGCTATTCCAAAAGGACAATGGGAAGCCTCTTATGCTATCGGAATGAACTATCGACAAGCTTTCGTGCGTACCATTATGCCGCAAGCTTTACGTATTTCCGTGCCTTCTTTATCTAACACCTTTATCAGTACGGTAAAAGATACTTCCCTCGCCTCATTGGTTTGGATTGCAGAATTGTTCCGCGTAGCGCAAAACATTACCGCCGAAAACTATGAGTTTATTCTAATTTATAGTGAAGCCGCACTGATTTATTGGGCGTTCTGTTTCATTCTAGCGATTGCGCAAACACGTTTGGAAAAGCGTCTTTCCCGCCATTTATAAGGAATCGTCTATGTTAAAAGTGACTAATATTCATAAGAATTTCAGCGGAAATCAGATACTGAAAGGGATTGATTTTGAAATCAATAAAGGAGAAGTTGTCGCAATTTTAGGTCCTTCCGGTTCAGGAAAAACGACCTTTTTACGTTGTTTAAATCTATTAGAACGACCTGAACAAGGCATATTGGAATTTACCGATGGGAGTTTACACATTGATTTTAGTAAGAAAATCACTAAAACCAGTGAACTTAAATTACGCCGCCGTTCTTCTATGGTTTTCCAACAATATAATTTATTTCCCCACCGTACCGCCCTTGAAAATGTGATGGAAGGAATGGTGACAGTGCAAAAACAACCTAAAGCGCAAGCTCGTGAAAAGAGTCTCACACTATTAGAAAAAGTCGGGCTAAAAACCAAAGCGGAATTATTTCCGTCTCAACTCTCAGGTGGTCAACAGCAACGCATAGGCATTGCGCGTGCGCTTGCGGTTCAACCCGATTTAATTTTGTTGGATGAACCTACTTCGGCACTTGATCCGGAATTAGTAGGAGAAGTTCTACAAGCACTCAAATTGCTCGCACAAGAAGGTTGGACGATGATTATCGTTACCCATGAATTGAATTTTGCCAAAGAGGTGGCGGATCGTGTAATTTTGATGGCGGATGGCAATATTGTAGAACAAAACAGCGCAGAACAATTTTTTACCAATCCTCAAAAAGAACGTACCAAACAGTTTTTATTACAAGCAAAAATCCCCATAGATTTGGATTATTGTATTTAGCAAAAAACACAATAAAAAGTGCGGTCAATTTTATTGATTTTCTATCAATAGGTTAAGCTCCCAAATATGGCTTTATCTTGGTAGAATAAACCGATAGTAAGGAAAAAACTTAATGCAAATATTAAATAAAATTGACCGGTTCTTGATCTACCCGCCTAAATGGAAAGGATCAAAATCACTAGGCTATATGCTTGAATTTCTTTTTTTCGGTATTAAAGAAGCAAGAGCTTGTTTATTCGCAGGGTTATTTTTCATTGCGATGTTTTGTGTTCCGAAAGCCGGTATTTTCGGTATACCACGCTATGATGTTCTACTCATTTTTGCAGTTTTAGTACAAGCTTTAATGTTTTATTTCAAACTGGAAACTTTAAATGAAATCAAATCTATCACGCTTTTTCATCTAATCGGTTTTCTATTAGAAATATTTAAAACATCAGCTGCAATAAAATCTTGGGCATATCCTGATTTTGCCTATACTAAAATTCTCAATGTACCTCTATTCACCGGTTTTATGTATGCGGCTGTCGGAAGCTATATTATTCAAGCTTGGCGATTGTTTGATATTAAAATACACAGCCACCCTCCTTATTGGCTTGCTACACTAACGGCAACCCTTATCTATATTAATTTCTTTACCCATCACTATATCGGTGATTATCGTTGGTATATTGCCGCTTTCGCACTCGGTCTTTATGCACGTACCAGCGTCTCTTTTGTTCCTTACTATACTCGCAGGAAAATGCCTTTATTACTTGCTTTTTTCTTGATCGGTTTTTTCATTTGGTTGGCTGAAAATTTAGGAACGATAGCAGGCATTTGGCAATACCCGAATCAAATCGGTGCTTGGTCGATGGTGCATATCAGTAAATGGAGTGCTTGGTCTTTATTAGTGATGATGACCTTTGTTATCGTAGCAAATCTTAAGCACATAAAAAATACTATTGCTGTTTCAAAAGATTAAGACTTGCTCATCAAACCTTATAGTGAATTAAATTAAAGTCATAGCAGACAAAATGATTGATATTTTCGGTATTATGTAGCAGCTGTATAAGACTAAAAAACATACAATAATGCCACTTTTAAAACGATAAAAGGATAGTAAACGCTATCCTTTTGTTCAAACTACATTATTTACTTTTGAAAAATATCCTGAATTAAATATAGAAAAGGCGATAAATAGATTAGAAGGGTTATTTAAAGAACTCAAATAAAAACTGAGCACTCATCAAGGTTTAACAAAGCGACATAAGATAATGTTTATAAACGATTTTCTTAATAAAAAGAGTTGGTGATTATTAAAAAATAATAAGAAACAATACTTTTGTTTACTATACCTTCAACGTTCATTTTCACTCTCAGTCAGTAACTCAAAAAACCTGCAAAAGTAAGTAAGCCAAAATTTAGTCGTGAAATAACAAAACCCCTTGAACTCTACCAGTCCAAGGGGCTTGATATGTTTGAACCCGGCGGTGCCCTACTCTCACATGGGGAAACCCCACACTACCATCGGCATTACGGCTTTTCACTTCTGAGTTCGGTATGGGGTCAGGTGGAACCTCCGCACTATCGCCGCCGGGATAATCCTTCGATAACTGCTTCTTTCTCTTTAAACAATTGGTCACAAGCCGAAAAATCTTCTCCAAAATCTCTCTTATCTTTCTCATTCAGTCAGTTCGCTTCAAAAACACTTGAGCGTTGTATAGTTAAGCCTCTCGGGCAATTAGTATGGGTTAGCTCAATATCTCACAATACTTACACACCCCACCTATCTACGTCTTAGTCTTAAACAACCCTTACTCTCTTATAGAGTGGGAGAACTCATCTTAAGGCAAGTTTCGTGCTTAGATGCTTTCAGCACTTATCTCTTCCGCACTTAGCTACTCGGCAATGCATCTGGCGATACAACCGAAACACCAGTGGTGCGTCCACTCCGGTCCTCTCGTACTAGGAGCAGCCCCTCTCAATTCTCCTACGCCCACGGCAGATAGGGACCGAACTGTCTCACGACGTTCTAAACCCAGCTCGCGTACCACTTTAAATGGCGAACAGCCATACCCTTGGGACCTACTTCAGCCCCAGGATGTGATGAGCCGACATCGAGGTGCCAAACACCGCCGTCGATATGAACTCTTGGGCGGTATCAGCCTGTTATCCCCGGAGTACCTTTTATCCGTTGAGCGATGGCCCTTCCATGCAGAACCACCGGATCACTATGACCTACTTTCGTACCTGCTCGACTTGTCCGTCTCGCAGTTAAGCTTGCTTATACCATTGCACTAACCTGACGATGTCCGACCGTCATTAGCAAACCTTCGTGCTCCTCCGTTACTCTTTGGGAGGAGACCGCCCCAGTCAAACTACCCACCAGACACTGTCCGAGTACCCGTTACAGGCACTTCGTTAGAACATCAAACGTTAAAGGGTGGTATTTCAAGGATGGCTCCACGATAACTGGCGTTACCGCTTCAAAGCCTCCCACCTATCCTACACATCAAAATTCAAGGTTCAGTGTCAAGCTATAGTAAAGGTTCACGGGGTCTTTCCGTCTAGCCGCGGGTACACCGCATCTTCACGGCGATTTCAATTTCACTGAGTCTCGGGTGGAGACAGCCTGGCCATCATTATGCCATTCGTGCAGGTCGGAACTTACCCGACAAGGAATTTCGCTACCTTAGGACCGTTATAGTTACGGCCGCCGTTTACTGGGGCTTCGATCAGGTGCTTCTCAAACGATTACACCATCAATTAACCTTCCAGCACCGGGCAGGCATCACACCCTATACGTCCACTTTCGTGTTTGCAGAGTGCTGTGTTTTTAATAAACAGTTGCAGCCAGCTGGTATCTTCGACCGGTTCACCCTTCGTGAGTTAATCACTACAAGCTACGCCGGCGCACCTTCTCCCGAAGTTACGGTGCTATTTTGCCTAGTTCCTTCACCCGAGTTCTCTCAAGCGCCTGAGTATTCTCTACCTGACCACCTGTGTCGGTTTTCAGTACGGTTTAGTAAAGCCTGAAGCTTAGTGGCTTTTCCTGGAAGTGTGGTATCGGCAACTTCTTGTCCGTAGACAATCGTCATCACGCCTCAGTGTTATGGTGTTCCGGATTTGCCTAAAACACCCACCTATACGCTTAAACAGGCATATCCAACAGCCTGCTTGCCTAACCTGCTCCGTCCCCACATCGCAGCTTTACCAAGTACGGGAATATTAACCCGTTTCCCATCGACTACGCTTTTCAGCCTCGCCTTAGGGGCCGACTCACCCTGCCCCGATTAACGTTGGACAGGAAACCTTGGTCTTCCGGCGAACGGGTTTTTCACCCGTTTTATCGTTACTTATGTCAGCATTCGCACTTGTGATACGTCCAGCAAACCTCTCGATTCACCTTCATCCGCTTACACAACGCTCCCCTACCCAACAGAATTAATCCTGATGCCGCAGCTTCGGTGCTATATTTGAGCCCCGTTACATCTTCCGCGCAGGCCGACTCGACTAGTGAGCTATTACGCTTTCTTTAAATGATGGCTGCTTCTAAGCCAACATCCTAGCTGTCTAAGCCTTCCCACTTCGTTTCCCACTTAATATAAACTTTGGGACCTTAGCTGGCGGTCTGGGTTGTTTCCCTCTCCACGACGGACGTTAGCACCCGCCGTGTGTCTCCTGAGTATCACTCTTCGGTATTCGTAGTTTGCATCGGGTTGGTAAGCCGGGATGGCCCCCTAGCCGAAACAGTGCTCTACCCCCGAAGGTGTCCGCTCAAGGCTCTACCTAAATAGATTTCGGGGAGAACCAGCTATCTCCCGGTTTGATTGGCCTTTCACCCCCAGCCACAAGTCATCCGCTAATTTTTCAACATTAGTCGGTTCGGTCCTCCAGTTAGTGTTACCCAACCTTCAACCTGCCCATGGCTAGATCACCGGGTTTCGGGTCTATACCTTGCAACTAAAACGCCCAGTTAAGACTCGGTTTCCCTTCGGCTCCCCTATGCGGTTAACCTCGCTACAAAATATAAGTCGCTGACCCATTATACAAAAGGTACGCAGTCACCCTTTCAGGCTCCCACTGCTTGTACGTACAAGGTTTCAGGTTCTATTTCACTCCCCTCGCCGGGGTTCTTTTCGCCTTTCCTTCACAGTACTGGTTCACTATCGGTCAATCAGGAGTATTTAGCCTTGGAGGATGGTCCCCCCTTCTTCAGACAGGATATCACGTGTCCCGCCCTACTTATTGTCAGCCTAGTACCACAATGCACCATTCGAATACGGGACTATCACCCTGTTTCGTTCAACTTCCCAGTCGATTCTTCTTAATACACTGCTATCACTGACGGCTACTCCGCTTTCGCTCGCCGCTACTCACGGAATCTCGGTTGATTTCTTTTCCTCGGGGTACTTAGATGTTTCAGTTCTCCCGGTTTGCCTTGCTTAACTATAGATTCATTAAGCAATAGTAGATTCTTCATCTACTGGGTTTCCCCATTCGGATATCTCGGGTTAAACGCTTCTTATCAACTCACCCAAGCTTTTCGCAGATTTGCACGTCCTTCTTCGCCTCTGATTGCCAAGGCATCCACCTTGTACGCTTAGTCACTTAACTATACAACCTCAAGTGCTTTCAATACCAAACACTTTAGCTGTTATTTAATCTAACTAAACACTCGATTGCTTTTGTTCAATCAAGATTTTTATTACTCAGACTTTCTTCTATCCGCTTTCGCAGACTTAAAAAAATCTCTCAGTTTTCAGCTTGTTTCCAATTTGTTAAAGAACAGTCAGATAATCTTTTTCAGTTATCATCGTTAAATAAACTTAAAGGAAAGATAATAAATATAAGACAGGATAAGATAAACTTAGGTAAAAACCTGTATCGCCTACTTATTTTTCTCTTTATCCTTATTATCCTTGCTCTCTTTTCTTTCGGATTTCCAGCAAAACAATTTACTTAACGATGATAAGTGGTGGAGATAAGCGGGATCGAACCGCTGACCTCCTGCGTGCAAGGCAGGCGCTCTCCCAGCTGAGCTATATCCCCTTTCATCATTTGCTCATAACGGTGTAGAGATACCACACCCGCTTATGAACCTTTTCCATTACACCTTTTCACTCACTCTCAGAGTGGTGGGTCTGAGTGGACTTGAACCACCGACCTCACCCTTATCAGGGGTGCGCTCTAACCACCTGAGCTACAGACCCAAGGGTAATGCGATTTTCTGTGCTCTCTTGTCTACAATCTATCAGCCAATCTGTGTGAACACTTGTTATCGCTCGTCTCTAACTAAGGAGGTGATCCAACCGCAGGTTCCCCTACGGTTACCTTGTTACGACTTCACCCCAGTCATGAATCATACCGTGGTAAACGCCCCCCTCGCGGTTAAGCTATCTACTTCTGGTACAACCCACTCCCATGGTGTGACGGGCGGTGTGTACAAGGCCCGGGAACGTATTCACCGCAACATTCTGATTTGCGATTACTAGCGATTCCGACTTCATGGAGTCGAGTTGCAGACTCCAATCCGGACTTAGACGTACTTTCTGAGATTCGCTCCGCATCGCTGCTTCGCTTCCCTCTGTATACGCCATTGTAGCACGTGTGTAGCCCTACTCGTAAGGGCCATGATGACTTGACGTCATCCCCACCTTCCTCCGGTTTATCACCGGCAGTCTCCTTTGAGTTCCCGTCCAAAACGCTGGCAACAAAGGATAAGGGTTGCGCTCGTTGCGGGACTTAACCCAACATTTCACAACACGAGCTGACGACAGCCATGCAGCACCTGTCTCTCAGTTCCCTAAGGCACTCCAATATCTCTATCGGATTCTGAGGATGTCAAGAGTAGGTAAGGTTCTTCGCGTTGCATCGAATTAAACCACATGCTCCACCGCTTGTGCGGGCCCCCGTCAATTCATTTGAGTTTTAACCTTGCGGCCGTACTCCCCAGGCGGTCGATTTATCACGTTAGCTACGGGCGCCAGAGTTAAACCCCAACCCCCAAATCGACAGCGTTTACAGCGTGGACTACCAGGGTATCTAATCCTGTTTGCTCCCCACGCTTTCGCACATGAGCGTCAGTACATCCCCAAGGGGCTGCCTTCGCCTTCGGTATTCCTCCACATCTCTACGCATTTCACCGCTACACGTGGAATTCTACCCCTCCCTAAAGTACTCTAGCTACCCAGTATGAAATGCAATTCCCAGGTTAAGCCCGGGGATTTCACACCTCACTTAAATAGCCGCCTGCGTGCCCTTTACGCCCAGTTATTCCGATTAACGCTCGCACCCCCCGTATTACCGCGGCTGCTGGCACGGAGTTAGCCGGTGCTTCTTCTGTGAATAACGTCAATTAATAAGGGTATTAACCTCATTACCTTCCTCATCACCGAAAGAACTTTACAACCCGAAGGCCTTCTTCATTCACGCGGCATGGCTGCGTCAGGGTTCCCCCCATTGCGCAATATTCCCCACTGCTGCCTCCCGTAGGAGTCCGGGCCGTGTCTCAGTCCCGGTGTGGCTGGCCATCCTCTCAGACCAGCTAGAGATCGACGGCTTGGTAGGCCTTTACCCCACCAACTACCTAATCCCACTTGGGCTCATCCCATGGCAAGAGCTTTACGCCCCCTTTTATCTCCCGATATTATGCGGTATTAGCTACCGTTTCCAGTAGTTATCCCCCTCCATAGGCCAGATTCCCAAGCATTACTCACCCGTCCGCCACTCTCTCGAAAAAAAGCAAGCTCTCTTCCGATACCGTTCGACTTGCATGTGTTAAGCCTGCCGCCAGCGTTCAATCTGAGCCATGATCAAACTCTTCAATTCAAAAGTTCAATCGCTCAATAAATACTGACTAAAAATTATTTACCTTTAAAAGTAAAGTAAAAATGAATCTCAAGTTAAGCACTTATTAAGACTTCAAAATTAAAATTTATTTTAAACAAGTCAATCAACAAGTGCCCACACAGATTGTCTGATACATTGTTAAAGAGCAAAAAATTGGTCGGCGAGATAGGATTTGAACCTACGACCCACTGGTCCCAAACCAGTTGCGCTACCAAGCTGCGCTACTCGCCGATATAACATCACAAAAGATGGGGTGGCTAATGGGATTCGAACCCACGACAACTGGAATCACAATCCAGGGCTCTACCAACTGAGCTATAGCCACCATAAATTTCGTTTTCATTTTGCACTGACCTGGCGCGCTCGACAAGATTCGAACTTGCGACCTTTGGCTCCGGAGGCCAACGCTCTATCCAACTGAGCTACGAACGCGTTGCTGCGTCGTTGCGGGGCGTATATTAATGATTTCAAAATATCTTGTCTAGCACTTTTTTGTAATTTTTTTTTAAGAGATAATTTTTTGCTCAATTTGTATAGATTTTATAAATATTCTAGATTTGATAAAAAGAAAAAGGAGAACCTTATTCCCCCTTTTCACTACCTTTTATCACTTTGTGCGTTTTGCTCTTCTTCTTACACGCCTTACCCAACGAGTAATTCGCCACGCTCTTGTAATAGAATAAACATAAAGGAAGAAAAGAATGAAGAACCCAATAAACATCGCCCATTCATTTACATAATAAACCTCACCGAGAATACCAATCATCGCACAAACGGCTGAAACAAAAGTGATCAAAACAAACGCCTGACGAGAAGTCAAACCCGCACGCACCATTAGGTGATGAACATGCAAACGATCCGGACGGAACGGACTTTTACCTTTACGTAAACGGCGATAAATAATCGCCACCATATCAATCAAAGGGATTGCAATAATCCAAAGTGCAGTCACAGGGTTCATAGGATGCCCTTTCCCTTGTGTACTCAGTAACAAAATCCAAATAATGGTAAAACCAATCAACGTACTACCTGCATCCCCCATAAATACTTTATATTTCGGTCCGAACGGAATCCCCAAATTCAACATTAAATAAGGCAACATTGCGGCAATCAATGCGAAACTCCAATACGCCATATCCATTTGGCCGTCACGAAACATCAAAAGACCAATTGCAGCAAAAGAGACGCAGGATAAGCCGCCCAGCAGCCCATCGATTCCATCAATCATATTGAAGGCGTTAATAATCGCAATAGTTGCAAATACGGTGATGATCAAACCGATCGATCCTAATGTTAATTGAAACGGCCCCAGAATTTGCCCTAAATGATCAAGATAAACGTTTCCCAGATCGATCATCAAAATCGCCAATACCGCTTGAATCCCCGCACGTAAAAACGGGCTGATATCAAAACGATCATCCAAAATACCGATAGCAAGTAATACGAAAATACTAAACAAATATAAATAAGGAAGACGAAGTTGATCCCATTCCATTAGGTAATAGCAAAAATTTCCCATAAAAAGCGATACGCCTCCAATAAGAGGTATCGCCCCTGAATGACGTTTACGATAATTCGGTTTATCCACCAAACCGATTCGGTTTGCAATCGGGCGCATAACAATCAATGTGAGAAATGCGCCTAGAAAAGTAACAATAAGACTTAATAACATATGTTGACCTTCAACTTTTTTGCAAAGCATAGCATAAGGAAAATTTAGCAAGAAAGATATTTTTAACAAAGCCTGCATTTTTCAGTACAATAACCGCATTTTTTACACTTAAGGAAAAACAATGACAAATTCAACCGCACTTTTTTCCCGTGCTCAAGAAATTATCCCCGGTGGTGTAAACTCTCCGGTTCGCGCTTTCAAAGGTGTAGGCGGCACGCCTGTTTTCATTCAAAAAGCACAAGGTGCTTATATCTATGATGCCGATAACAAAAAGTACATTGATTATGTCGGCTCTTGGGGGCCAATGATTCTAGGACACAATCACCCGGCTATTCTAAACGCCGTACTTAAAACCGCAGAAAACGGTTTAAGTTTCGGTGCACCTACTCCATTAGAAATTGAGCTCGCAGAACTTGTATGCGAGCTTGTTCCTTCCATTGAAATGGTGCGAATGGTAAGTTCCGGCACGGAAGCGACAATGACGGCAATTCGTTTGGCAAGAGGTTATACCCAACGGGATAAAATCCTCAAATTTGAAGGCTGTTACCACGGACATTCGGATTCACTTTTAGTAAAAGCCGGTTCCGGAGCATTAACCCTTGGGCAACCTAGCTCTCCGGGTGTACCGGAAGATTTTGCCAAACACACCCTTACCGCAGAATACAATAATTTAGATTCCGTCAAAGCCTTGTTTGAACAGTTTCCGAATGACATCGCCTGTGTGATCATCGAACCCGTTGCCGGTAATATGAACTGCATTCCGCCTAAAGAAGGCTTTTTGCAAGGATTGCGTGAACTTTGCGATCAATACGGTGCACTTTTTATTATTGATGAAGTTATGACAGGTTTCCGTGTAGCCCTTGCAGGCGCACAGTCTTATTATGGCGTTACTCCGGATCTGACAACCCTTGGCAAAGTGATCGGAGGCGGTATGCCTGTGGGAGCGGTGGGCGGAAAAAAATCCGTGATGGAATACCTTGCTCCGACCGGTCCGGTTTACCAAGCCGGAACGCTTTCAGGCAACCCTATCGCAATGGCAGCCGGTATCGCCTGTTTAACCGAACTCAAACAAGCCGGTAACGAACAACAATTATCAGCCAAAACCGCCAAGCTTGCCGAAGGCCTTAAATCCCTCGCAAAAAAACACGATATTCCGTTGTGCGTACAATATGTAGGTGGAATGTTCGGGATATTCTTCACCGAACAGGAAAAAGTGGAAACCTACCAAGATGTGATGAAATGTGATGTACAAGCCTTCAATCTATTCTTCCATAAAATGCTGGAAAAGGGTGTGTATCTCGCTCCAAGTGCTTTTGAGGCAGGTTTTATGTCCCTCGCTCATTCCGATGAAGATATTGACCGCACTTTAGCGGTAGCCGATATCGTGTTTGGTGAGATGAAATAATATGATGCGTAAGGACGCTATACCGGCGTCCTATAATTTTATCTCATTGATATTGTTGCAATTCTTATCAGTGAATGCCAATTATAGTATCTCTACCCTCATTAAAATAATACCTTGCGCAACAGCGACATAATTCCCCAAAAATTAACCGCACTTTTTATCGTTTAACAGAACCTAAATAAATAGCAAACAAGGTTAAAGCCGCCCCCAGCCATTGCCAAGTGTTGATAGCTTTATGCAAATAAAAATAATCAATCAGCAATGCCGCTACAGGCTCAGTCAACAACAATAACCCTGTTAATCCCAAAGAGAGCAAGGGAATGGCATAAGCTATCATTCCCCAAGCGACACATTGCATCACCGCACCATAAATCACAATCAATCCCCAATCAGCCCAAGTTGTCGGGTAAAGACTCATTGGGTTAAAGATTAACGAAGGAACAATCAAAACCACCGCACCGCTCAAGCTAATAATTAGCATTAAAGGAAATAAAGCGGTGGGTTCTTCTTGGTGGACATTTTTTATCATTACCATTGAGCCCGCCAACATTACAGCTGAGGCAAAACCAATCACAATGCCGTAAATGCCATCAATATTGTGTTGCAATTCCTCACCGGCAATTAAGCCTACGCCCACCACAGCAAGAAGCAAGCTTAATAACTGTAATTTACTTTGTCGTTCTGAAAAGAACACAAATCCTATCGTGGCAAGACAAAAAATTTGTAAGCTATTCAGTAGTGTTGAAATGCCCGGTCCTACTGCATAAATACTTTCGTGCCAAAAGGCAAGATCAAAAGCAAGAAAAATACCGGAAAGTGCGGCATAAAAAATCGCTTTTTTACTTTTAGGAAACTGCTGGCTTTTTAATTTCATCAAAAACCAGAAAATTCCCGCAGCAATAAATAACCGCCAAAAAGCAATTGCATAACCGCCAACCGGTACGAACTTAACAATCAGACTACCTAAACCGAATAAAACACAGCCTACTACTAAAATTGAGGCGGCATAAGATTGTCGTTCCATTAAATAAACTCCATCCATAAAGGTAGGCAGACCGTAATAAATAGCAGAATAAATAAGCTATTAATACTTAATGCCCATTTTTTAATGCTATGCAACACTAAAATTGCGGCAATCATAAAATGACAAATAAAATAGATCCCATAAGCAAAAAGACTTTCAAAATCGACCGCACTTTCTAAATCGTTTATGAGTAAGAAAACAAAAATCACCAAAGCATTTACAGCAAGCAATGTAATCATTGCCAAAGGCAGTAATGCGATAAATCCTTGCAAACGACTGCACGCAATAACCAGCATTAAATTAGCAAGTATCACACCGGCTAAAATAAGAGCAGCAGGGTTATATGCAGCAAATGAGGGCAACGGTAACAAACTCAATGAAAGGAAATAACTCAACATCCCCAATCCTGTTACTAAAGTTGCCATCAATAAAAAACTATTACGGATCTTTTCTTCCTTCGGCTGTTTGCAAATAAAATAGACTACTGATAAACCGCACACGCTCATTACAGTCTCAAACATATCCTTATAATTCGGCAAAAGACTGATAATGAGCCATATGACCCAATATAAAGCAAAGGCTGAATTTACCTTTATCAACCGTCCACGTTGCCCCGGACAAATCTCGCCTTTATAAAATACGAGTAAGGCAATCAACTGTGCCGTTAATACGCCAAAACTTAAATGAGAAATCGCTTTAGATTGCGATGATAAAGAAAACATAAAAATATCGACAGTAAGTACCATTCCAACTGAAAACAGCGAAAGCAGTATTGCAAGAGATTTTGAAGATTGTTCTGACATAATGATGAAAGTCGGAAAAAAATAATGCGTCATTATGCTAAAAATCCGCCTGCTTTTGAAGTAGAATGAGTGCAATTTCAACCGCACTTTATATATAGGAACATCAATGTTACTCAGCATCTTATACATTATAGGTATAACTGCCGAAGGAATGACCGGTGCATTAGCCGCCGGTAGGGAAAAAATGGATATTTTCGGCGTGATAATCATCGCTTCCGTCACGGCTATCGGGGGCGGTTCTGTGCGTGATGTATTATTGGGGCATTACCCCCTTGGCTGGGTAAAACACCCTGAATATTTCTTAATTGTCGCAAGTGCCGCAGTCATCACCGTTTACGTTGCCCCTTTCATTAATCACTTTATGCGCTACTTCCGTACGATTTTCTTAGTGTTAGATGCCATGGGGTTGGTGGTTTTTTCCATCATTGGAGCGCAAATCGCCTTAGATATGGGACATGGTATCACCATCGTTTGCATAGCCGGTTGTATCACCGGTGCGTTCGGTGGCGTATTACGCGACATGCTCTGCAATCGTATTCCACTCGTATTCCAGAAAGAACTTTATGCAAGTGTTTCCTTATTCGCCACACTCACTTATTTAGGTTTAACCTCACTTCAAATAGAGCATACGCTTTCCGTATTAATTACCTTAATCAGCAGCTTCACCCTACGATTGCTCGCCATCCGCTTTGAATGGGGTTTACCGGTATTTAACTACCAAGAACTCAGCCCGGATCAACAGGATAAATTACCGAAGAAAACGAAATAAAAAAGACAATGTACCATAGCACAAAGATTGAAAACGTATTTTTGGTAAAACCTCTCCCAATATCGTCTTTACCTGCTATTTGACTAACCGCTCAATAGCAGATTGAACAATCGGGATTCCTTGTTTGTAGCGTTCAATAAACTGCTGATAGCCTTCCGTTATTGCTTTTTCAGGGTAAACCAGCTTCATTTCCACTTGGTTAAAAATACATTTATCTAAATATTCTTCTAAAGAATAATGGTTGGTTTTCATCAAAAAATTGGCTAACAATGCAATCCCCCACGCCCCACCATTTGAAGCCGTATTCATCGTAGCAAGGGGAATATTCAGCGCAGAAGATAAAATTTGCTGAGCAATATTTTCTGTTTTAAAGATACCGCCATGTCCTAAAATGCGTGTAATACTCACTTTTTCCTGCTGTAATAAAATATCCATTCCTAATTTCATTGCACCAAATGCAGTGTAAAGATGAACCCGCATAAAATTTGCCAAATTAAATTTAGCATTGGTCGGGTGTAAAAATATCGGACAACCTTCAGATAATCCCACATTATGTTCACCGGAATAGAAACCGTAAGAAAGTAAACCGCCACATTCAGAATCCCCTTGTAATGCTTGTAAGAAAAGCGTTTCATAAAGTTCTTCGGTACAAATTCTTACGCCAAACGTCTGCAAACATTCTCCTAAGAGACTCACCCAAGCATTAATATCGGACGTGCAGTTTTGTGCATGTGCCATTGCGACCAATTTTCCTGAAGGTGTCGTAACAATATCCAGTTCAGGATAAACCTTTGACAATGCCTTTTCTAACACGATCATTGCAAAAGCTGAGGTACCGGCAGAAATATTACCGGTTTTTTCTCTTAAACAATTTGTTGCAACCATTCCCGTTCCGGCATCACCCTCAGGCGGACAAAATATAACACCGGATTGTAAATTGCCGGTAGGATCAAGTAATGCTGCACCAAGTGCGGTCAATTTTCCTGCCGGTTTTCCTGCAATTTTAACTTGAGGCAAAATGTCTTGTATTTTCCAAGCATAGTTTTTATGTCGAATTAATTGATTAAACCGATTTATCATTTCTTGATCATACCGGTTTTCTTCCACATTAATCGGAAACATTCCTGAGACATCACCAATCCCTAAAACTTTTTCTCCTGTTAATTTCCAATGAACATAACCTGCCAAAGTGGTTAAATAATCCAGCTTTTCCAAATGAGGCTCTTGATTTAATACTGCTTGATACAAATGAGCGATACTCCAACGTTGTGGAATCGGATATTGAAAAAGATTTGTTAATGTTTGTGCCGCCAACGAAGTAATATTATTACGCCAAGTTCTAAACGGAACCAGTTGATTTCCTTGCGAATCAAATGCTAAATAGCCATGCATCATTCCGCTAATCCCAATCGCTTGAGCCTGCTTGATTAGCGTGCGATATTTTTCTTTTACCGTCATTTGCAGATCATAAAAAGCGGCTTGAAGCGTTGACCAAATTTCTTGTTGATGATACGTCCAAATATTATTGATTAAGCGATTTTCCCAATCTGCACCGCCTGTCGCCAAAATTGCCCCTTCTTGATCAATCAATACAGCCTTCACCCGAGTAGAACCCAATTCAATACCAATGATAATATTTCCCGATTCGATTAAAATTTTTTCATTTTGCATTTTCTAACTTCCTATTTTAATAAACGATATTTTTGTAAAAAGATAAATAAAATCAATAAACCGCCCCATAGTATCATTGTCATATAGCTACTGACGCCTAGCATATTTAAGCCGCTTTCAATAATCTGTAACAATACCAATGCGATTAATATACCAACTAATTTACCTTTACCTCCATCAGGATCTACCCCGCCAAGTACCGCCGCTAAAATAGAAATAAGTAAATAAGAATCGCCATAAGATGCTTTTGCCGAATTGAGTTTTGACATCATTAAAATAGCGGCAAAAATACATAATAATGAGGAAATAATATAAACACTCATAATCACTTTTGAAGTATTGATACCGGAATAAAATGTCGCTTTTTCATTATTTCCAATAAAATAAACCGCTTTACCTAAAGTTGTTTTTTCCAATATAAACCAAATAAATAATGCTAATATCAAAAAGATAATCAATGGAATCGGTATAAAAAACAAATTACCAGAACTAATCTCAAGAAAACCGCTAGGAAAATTGGCAATAGTTGTTCCATTCGTTAATAAAATATTTAAACCGTTAATTAATGTCATTGTTCCCAATGTCGCAAGTATCGGCGAAACACGAATTATCGAAATAAGTCCGCCATTAACCAATCCGATAAAGACCGCACATAAAATACTTAACCCAATGCCTATTACCCAATAACTCAGACTATCTTGTTTCATAAAATAAGCAATAATTAAAGCACAGGCATTCATTGTTGCAATAATGGATAAATTAATCCCCCCGGTTAACATCGTTATCGCCATTGCTAATGTTAAAATACCTAAGATAGCAATTTGTGATGCCATAGACTGGAAATTATCAATTGACCAGAACACATCGGGAATTAAGAGGCTAAATATTGAAATAGCCAATAAAAATAATGAGCAGAGATATTTTATTGTATTATTAGAATGTTGTTTCATCTATTCCCCCTATTTATTCCGATACTGAGAAAATGCGGTAATACTAATACTCCAAATGATAATACAGCCGGTAACAACCATTTGCCAATAAGAAGATATATTCAATAAATTAAGCCCATTCTGAATTAACGCTAATAATATTACACCCATGATTGTGCCGGATAACGTTCCCTTTCCGCCGGATAAATTAGTTCCCCCTAATACTACAGCAGCTAAAACCGTTAATTCATAGCCCAATAAAGAATCCGGGGCAACCGATTGTACCGTATAAGATTGCACGACACCGGCAAGTCCCGACATTAATCCCATATATCCATATACAAAAAGATGTAAACGAAATAGATTAAATCCGATTCTTGATGCGGCCTCTTTATTTCCTCCCAATGCATAAATTTTTCTTCCAATAGTGAGTTTATTCGTAATTATTGCTGTTAATAACACTGCCACTAATGCGACCATTACCTGAAAAGACAAACCGTATTCCACACCGTCAGAACTAAGTTGTTTAAAAATGATGAGTTCTTGTTGAAACCAGTCCGGAAAATCATATAACCAAGTTCCTTTTGTAATATATAATAATCCGCCATAGAAAATATTTAATGTTGAAATTGTGATAATAATAGACGGAACATTTAGCTTATAAACAATCACAGCATTAATCATTCCTAACAATATGCCGACAATAATTGAGATAGTGAATACACCTATTAAACCCACATCATATTGTTGAATAATAGAAATCATGACATATTGTGCAATAATCGTCATTGCCGGAAAGGAGATATCAATCCCTCCGGAAATTAATACCACAAATAACCCACAAGCTAAAATCATTAATAGGGAATAGTTATTGAGCACATCATAAATATTTTCGATAGATAAAAAATGTTGTGTGAATATACTTAAAAACACGCCTAAAATAATGAGTGTTATAAATAATATTCGGTTATTCTGATTTTTCATACACAAGCTCCTCAATTTCCTGTTCGGTACAACTTGAAGGTATAAACTCAGCGGCAATAGTGCCTTTTTTCATCACTAATATTCGATGGCTATAATAATAGGCTTCTTCAATTTCATCGGTTACAAAAATGACAGAAATACCTTTCTTGGCAAGTGAATGAACTATTTGGAAAATTCCTTCTTTATTTGCAATATCAACACCAATGGTGGGAGAATCCAGAATCATAATTTGTGGATCGCCGGCTAACCACTTAGCAATCGAAACCCGTTGTGCATTACCACCTGATAATGTATTAACAGGTAAATCAAGATCCGCTGCTTTTATTTTTAAGGCATCGATCAATGTAGAACTCAACTGTCGTGCTTTTTTCCCCGACATAACCCCGGCAGAATTTGCAATATTCTTAAATACCGTTGAAATCATATTGTGGTGAATAGATTCCTGCATAATCAGCCCGATATTCATTCGATCTTCAGAAACATAGGCAATTCCCTTTCCTATTGCCTCCCGATTTGAATGGAGTGTAATCTTCTTTCCGTTTAAATAAATTTCACCGCTTGTCGGTTGAGTAATGCCGAATAAACTTAAGCATAATTCTGTTCTCCCTGCGCCCAATAAACCCACTAATGAGAGAATTTCACCTTTTCTAAGGGCAAAATTGATATGTTGATATTGCTGATTCAAACAGAGGTCTTTCACTTCAAGCACCGTCGGGATTTGTGAAAAATCCGCCAAATTTAACCGCTCTTTATTAATTTCTATTCCCGTCATAAGAAAAGCTAAGTGTTTTTCAGTCATTCCTTTAATAGGATATTTCCCGATCATATTGCCGTCTTTGAGTACCAATACCGTGTCAGAGACCTTCATCACTTCTTTCAACCGATGGCTCACAAAAATAATGCTAATCCCCTTACTTTTTAAGTGAACGACAATATTTAGTAGATGATTTACCTCCTTTGCCGTCAAAGATGCTGTGGGTTCATCCATAATGAGTAGTTTTGCGTTTTGAGCCAATGCCCGACAAATCGCAACCAACTGCTGTTTAGCGACTGATAAATTTTCGACTATATCGTCCAAATTTAGATCTGCATTGATACGGTCAATCGCTTGTTTCGCAATCAGATAAACCCTTTTTTGATCTACCCAACCAAAGCGGCGATAATCCCCCATTGCAATATTTTCGGCAACGGTCAAATTTGGAAATAATGATAAATCCTGATAAATGACTTGAATGCCCCTAGCAACGGATTCTTCGGGCGTTAGTTTTTGATAAGGGATTGCACCAATGATAATTTCCGCCCCGCTATCCGGTTGGTAAACACCGGATAAAATTTTAATCAAGGTGGATTTACCACAGCCATTTTGACCGGCGATACAAAGCGCTTCGCCATAATTGAGAGAAAGCTCCACCTGATTTAAGGCTTTGACACCATTGAAGGTTTTATTGATATTTCGCATTGAAATAAAAGGCATAGCACCTCCGAAAATAGAATAGTGGCATATGGGTTCATACAGAACCCATATTGATGAGTATTAATAGAGGCTATCAATATTTTCTTTAGTAACTTTAAGCACGTTATGGAATTGGAGTAATTTTTTCTCCCTATCTACTTTCGCTTTACCGATATTCGGAATCACTAAACCTTCTTCAATTTTTTCGTCGTTTAACACTTTTGCAGCAACGCTAGCCAAAGCATAGCCTGCATTGGCAGGATCATAGGTAATACCCATTGTAATATTACCGCTTTTAATTAAAGAAGCAGCCTGTGAAGGAATCATCATTCCGAATACATTCAATTTACCTTTTAAACGTTTTTCCTTAACCGCCAAACCGGCACCAATAGGGCCTTGAGAGCCAAAAGAGACCACCGCTTTCAAATCTGAATGAGCTTTAACTAAATCAATCGTAGTTCTTCGGGCATCATTAATATTTTCGGCGACAGGCATTCGACTGGTAACTTCAAACATATCGGGATAGTGTTCTTTTTGGTATTTCACAAAAAGATCCGCCCATAAATTATGTTGAGGAACCGTCAAACTCCCGACATAAATCACATAACCGCCCTTTCCTCCCAAGGCTTTTGCCACTTCTTCCACATAATCTGCAGCAAACCGAGCATTATCAATGATTTCTATATCCCAATCTGCACTAGGTTGCCCTACCGACTCATTGGTTAAAACAACAATGCCATTTTGCTTAGCTTTTTTTAACACGGGTTCTAAAGCACTCGCATCATTAGGTACAATCGAAATGGCACTCACTTTTTTGGCGATTAAATCCTCAATTAATTTAACCTGCTGCGGCGCATCCGTATTCGACGGCCCAACCTGATAGGCATTGATATTATTGTCTTTGCCTGCTTGAATAACACCTTCCGCCATACGATTAAACCAAGGCATACCGTCAATCTTAGAAATATTGACAATATCTCCGGCGAGTGCCGAACCGCAGAAAATCAAACTAAAAAGACCGGAAAGTAAAAAACCTTTAACTTTTTGCGTTTTCATAAGATTATCCTCATAAAAAATAGATGATAGTTCTCACCTTAATTTAATTCACTATAATTAAGGCTGAAGAAATCTTAACGCTTTCATCATAAAAAAATAGGTAACTTTCCGTTAAGGATATGGAAAAATCCGCTATGAAAAATGAAATGAGATCCCGATCACATTTCGGATTTACGATTTTGTTCGCTTGCTCTGAATTGAGAAGGAGAAAGAGCGGTATGTTTTTTGAAAATTTTTGAAAAGTAGAGAGAATCCTCATAACCTAAGGATTTAGCGATTTTATGTATCGGTAAATTAGAAAAATAAAGGAGTTTTTTCGCTTCACTGATGCGCTGTTGTTCCCGCCATTGAATTAAACCGATCCCCAGAGAAGATTTAAATAAATGTGAAAGACGCGATTCGGATAAAAATACTTTTTGAGCAAAAAAACCTACACTCCTATCCTGAGATAAATCTTCTAAGATTAAATCACAAACCATTAATATTCTGCTATCAATAGGGGATAGCTCTTTCAGGTTTTCCATTGCGACACATTTCATCAACAAATATTCCAATAATCCGGAAGCAATTTCTTGTTTTAATATGTCATTAAATTCCAGTTCATGGGCGATCTTCGTGAAAAGTTGGCTGATTTCTTGAAAATGTCTCATTTCATCAACAAAGAGGTGACCTATATTTTCACGCTTATTTGCCCAATTAAGCCATTTCAACCACGTGGGTTTAGGATGAAAATAAATCCATTTAAAATGCCAATATTGTGATTCCGGCTGCCGATAATAATGGTGTAGGGTATTAGGTTGAAAAAGTAGTATTTGCCCTCGTTGCACAGAGAAAAAATGCTTACCATCAAACACACAGCCTTTACCAAAAGTGGTTAATTGAAGCATATAGCCTTTCATTCCTTCCGGAAATTCAACGGCAAAGTCCAAGTAATTTCCTTTTTCAATTTGAGTAATACCCGACAACACACCTAATTCGGCTAAATCAATCTCATTGATTCTCATGCTCCAACCTTTTACATATTGGCTATATATCAAAAGCGTTATTGTACCGATAACATTGGATAAGCCTTGATGAAATCAGGGAGGCGATAGGCTTTGTTGAAAATTAACGTGTAATTGCTGCGATCATTATTTACCGAAACGGTTTCCGGAATGGGTTCATCTAATCCAAAACGCCACGGATAATTACCTATACGGGTGATTAAATACTCATTACTCACTTCAAAAGGCCCTTCGTAAGTTTTGCCGTCAATCGTGACGATTTTATACTCTATCGGTAAATTTACCGAACCATAAACGGTTTTCCAAAAGAAATAAGGCGAAGCGGTCGGATTCAAAATTGAGCGATTTGTCCCCTCTTTTTGTTCAAGTTCAATTATCTTGCCATCTGCAAGTTGTAATTTGTGATTCCCCGGTTCTAGTATTACTTTTTGCGTTTGATGGGCTGCAAGGGTAATTTCTTTATCATCTAGTTTGAAGCTAATCGCCTGATCGGTCGGATTATCCGCATACACAATATTTTTGTCATACCAAGCAACCAAATCTTCCGCTTCAAAAGGAAAATATTTTGCAACTATATCGACCACAAAATTTCGTTTGCCATCATCCGCATTATCAGCCGTTGCTGACGTTTGCATAAAAGCAATCCCCACTAAAGCAGCAATAATGATAAATAAAGAAAGTAGTTTTTTCATAAAATTCTCCTAAAAGTAACCGCATTTTATTACATTATTATGTAGGGTGTCGTTAGGCGAAGCCGTAACGCACCAATAGAGGGTTTAATGAATGGTGCGTTACGCAAAGCTCAACGCTCCCTCCCCAAATAAATTATGCACTCACCAATATTATATCGTTATTTTCTTACGGTATAATCGCCCTCACACACCCATTTATAGGTGGTAAGCGCTTCCAATCCCATCGGGCCGCGTGCATGAAGTTTTTGCGTACTCACCGCAACTTCAGCACCTAAACCGAATTGTCCGCCATCGGTAAAGCGCGTACTGGCGTTTACATAAATCGCTGCCGCATCCACTTGATTTACAAATTGACGGGCTAAGGTTTGCGAAGCGGTTAAAATACTTTCGGAATGCTGAGTACCATATTCACGAATGTGCGCAATCGCTGCGTGAATATCTTCCACAATCACCACATTCAAATCAAGCGATCCCCATTCCTCGCCTAATTGCCGTTCGGTTACCTCGCTCACCACCGCCCCTGCTTGTTTTAAGATGTCAAGTGCGGTTGATTTTGCGTGATATTTCACGTTTTTCGGCGCAAGGTGCGCAGCCAATTTAGGCAGGAATGTTTCCGCAATCGTTCGTTGCACTAATAAGGTTTCCAATGTATTACAAGTGCTTGGGCGTTGGGTTTTCGCATTGTCGATCACCAAAAGCGCCTGATTTTGATCCGCACTTTGTTCTACAAAGGTATGACAAACACCTACTCCGCCGATAATCACCGGAATAGTGGAATGTTGTTTACAAAGTTCATGCAAACCTGCACCACCACGCGGAATTATCATATCCACATAGCGATCCAGTTTTAATAATTGCATAACAAGATCCCTATTCGGATCGGTAATGGCTTGTACGGCAAATTTTGGTAAGCCCGCCAGCTCCAAGGCATTTTGCACCACATCTACTAAAATTTTATTAGAACATCGGGTTTCTTTACCGCCACGTAAAATCACCGCATTACCGGTTTTTAAACAAAGGCTCGCCACATCAATGGTCACATTCGGACGTGCTTCATAAATCGTGCCGATCACTCCAATCGGTGTACGTACACGCTCAATTTTCAACCCGCTATCCAACGTACCACCGTCCATAATCTTACCTACGGGATCAGCAAGAGAAATTACATGACGAACATCATCAGCAATACCTTGCAAACGTTCAGGCGTAAGCAAAAGGCGATCAATCAACGCCTCAGATAAGCCGTTTTGCTTTGCAAGTGCAATGTCTTTGGCATTTTCCTGCAAAATACGCTCTGCTTGTTGCTCCAACTGCTCCGCAATAATGTCCAAAGCACGGTTTTTTTGCGCCGTATTTAATTGTGCCAGAATAAATGCTGCTGCTTTGGCCTGTTTCCCTATTTGTTCTAACATACCTTTTTATCCGCCTTTATTTGTGAAAAAGAAATGCCACGTAGCTTATCGTAAAAATAAGGAAGGTGGAATGGTTAAGATCAAGGATTTAGAAAATCCTTTTAAAATGAAATGCGGTTATTTGCCTTAATAAGCAAAAGTGCGGTCAAAATCAAGGGTGTTTTAATAAGAATTTCAGGTCAGTGCCTCTGTTTTCAATGAGCTCTCTCGATGTTTTCTTGCGAAGAATAATATTATCTAAGGATAAAAACTTTTACACCGGACAAATGCTATCTATATCTAATTTCGCATCAAATTCTTTTTGTAAACGCTGCAATTTTTTATCTTGTTGTAAAGCGTTGCGTGCTTGTTCGCGTAATTCTTGGTAAACCTGTTTGCGAAGATCTATTGGTGTGATGATATTCCGATCATCCAATTGGATTTCAATGTTAATCGGGGTTTCATAAAGACGCTCAAGAGAGTCTGCCAATTCTTTTATGCTGCGGCTTTGGTGTAAATGATTTTTTTCAGAATGCAGCCCTAGGGTGATTTTATTTTCCGTTTTATCAAGTAAGAAGCTATTTAACGCCAATTCTTTAGAAAAACCGCTAATGCCGGAACGTTCAATAATATCCGTCCATTCATCACGTTCTTGTGTGATCGCAATAATGCGTGCGTTCAGCTCCGGTGTCATTTCATTTAAGATGGCTTGTTTAATGTCGGAAGGGCGAACCGCTTGTTCTACTTTTGCAAGTTCAGGATTACTCCATTCCCAGCGATAGGTTTCCGCATCTAAGATTTCCTGATCTTCTTGTTCCCGTTCAGAATTGTCCTCCATTGTATTCTCTAGGGTTTGGATATTTTGCGATTCCAGCGATGCTATTTGCGTTGCGGTTGAAGCGGTTTTCTTCGGTGGAGTCATTTCACGCACGGGAAGTGCGGTCATTTTTCGCTGAGTTTTTTGTTCGTCTAATTCTTGTACCCGATGCAATGCCTCCGCCACTGCATTATTTACTTCTTGTTGATGGGCTTGACGTTCGCTCGCTTCAATTTGATTAAGCTGTTTTAAGGCATCTAAAGCTGCGAACCCGGCAAGATTGAGATCTTGATTTTTGGAAGAAATAGAGTGAGCAGACTTCGCCCCGTAAGTGGATTTGATATTTTGCGACAACACCGGCACATCAACATAATTGCCTTGATTTTCGACCGCACTTTTTTCCGTGCGTGATGGATTTTCAGCGATATTCGTCTTTGGTGCTGCCGTAAGGAACTTTGGGTGAAACGCCAATGCCCTCAATAATGTCATTTCTGCGCCCGTACGGTAATTTGGTGCGGCACTCAATTCTTTTCTGCCGGCAACAATCACCTGATAGAAGAATTGCACATCTTCCGGTGCGATATGTTTTGCAAGAAATGTTAAATGTTCATTTTCACTGCCGGTATTTTTCGGCAACAATTGCATTAAGGCGATTTGATGGAGTTTTTCCGCGACTTCCGATAGTAATTCGTCCCAATCACCGGCTTTTTCAGATACGTTTTGAAGAGTTTTCATCAAGCGTTCACCGTTGCCTTGATGTAGTGCATAGATGATCTCAATGGCATGACTATCATCCAGTAAACCTAACATTGCATTGACAACATTCATTGTGACTTGACGATCCCCCATCGCAATGGCTTGATCCGTTAAACTTAAACTATCACGAAGACTGCCTTGTGCCGCTTTGGCTAATTTATCTAACGCCAAAGGTTCAAAATCAATGTTTTCTTGGGTGAGAATATGGGCAAGATGTTGTGAAATTTGCGCTTCATCTAGGGCTTTAAGATGAAATTGCATACAACGGGATAAAATCGTAACCGGCAATTTTTGCGGATCAGTGGTGGCAAGCAAAAATTTGACGTATTCCGGCGGTTCTTCCAAGGTTTTAAGTAACGCATTAAAAGAATGGCGCGATAACATATGCACTTCATCAATTAAATACACTTTAAAACGCCCTACTACCGGCTTGTACTGTACGTTATCCAACAGCTCGCGCGTATCTTCCACTTTTGTGCGTGAAGCCGCATCAATCTCAATGAGATCAATAAACGAACCTTGCTCAATAGCTTTACAGTTTTCACACTCACCGCAAGGATGATCCGTAATGCCGTTTTTAATACAATTCAAACCTTTGGCAAATAAGCGTGCAATGGAGGTTTTCCCCACACCGCGCGTACCGGAAAATAGATAAGCGTGATGCAACCGTTGTGCTTTTAAGCCATTAGAAAGTGCGGCGAGAATATGTCCTTGCCCCACCACATTTTCAAAGGTTTGAGGTCGCCATTTTCGGGCTAAAACTTGGTAGCTCATTTACTGTTATTAATGACCTTCAAAATTAACTAAAGTATAACAATTCACACCGAGATCGGTTAAACGTTTTTCTCCACCGAGTTCAGGCAAATTAATCACAAATGCGGCATGATTCACTTTTCCGCCTAAACGTTCAACCAATTTTACGGTTGCTTCAACCGTGCCGCCGGTTGCCAATAAATCATCAATGATTAAGACATTATCACCGGAAGAAATTGCATCTGTATGCATTTCCAGCGTGTCTTCACCGTATTCTAATTGATACGATTGAGAAATGGTTTCACGTGGTAATTTTTTCGGTTTACGCACTAATTCAAAAGGCAATCCCAAAGCAAGGGCAACCGGTGCGCCAAAAATAAAACCGCGAGATTCCGTGCCAAGCACTTTGGTGATATTTTTATCACGGTGCTGCTCCACAATCAAATCAACCGCCGCTTTAAACGCCGCCGGCACTTCTAACAAGGTGGTGATATCTCGGAAAATAATCCCTTCTTTCGGGTAATTAGGAATAGATTTAATAGAAGATTTAATAAGTTCAAGTTGTGTATTCATAAATTAGCTCAACAACCAAAGGCAAAATCAAGATTTTTTAGAGTGGCATTCTATCACAAAATAAGAGGGAAAATGGAAGATTCTGAGGGGGAAAATTGTGATGGGGATTTTTGCTGATCCCTATAACTTGAAAAAAGAATCAAAAGCTATACGGGGACCCCTTGCTAAGCATCTTTATAGACCAAAAAACTTAACAAATTGACCGCACTTTAAGTAAAAAAATCCCCTAAGGAGAACCTTAGGGGATTTGGTTTAACAAATATTAAGTGAAAAATTAGATAATGCTTATACCTTGTTGGATATAAACGATTTCATCATTTACTTCGCCAGTTTTACCGTAGTAAGTATATTTATCATACACTACACCGTCTTTTACGATATCGGTTCCGGTTTTTTGCCATACGTTCCAGTTTGCTTGTGCTGGAAGTCCACTATCTTTAAACTCGGTAAGACCATTGCTACCAACCTTGGCTGTATTGCCGTTATTCCCGAAGTCAACGGTATCACCGGCATCACCTTTAATATAAAGCTCAGTAATGTTATCACCGGTACGTTGTAAATCCGCTAACGTCAAGGCAACTTTCTGATTACCTGTACCGCCGGTGACTGCACGCATATCAATGGTTTCAAAGTTCAATACTTGGCTCATATCAAGTTTGAGATCAGCACCTTGTAAGAAGAAAGTATCATTACCCTCACCACCATCAATCGCACCATAACCGGTATTGATCTGTTTACCAGTTACAGTAACGCTGTCATCACCGCCCCCCATGTTAATCTTGACATTGTCAGCTGCTGATTTCGCAATAGTGTTAACGATTAAGTCGTCATTTCCATCACCAAAATTGAAGGTTCCGCCTTTCAACCAAGATTTAATACTGACAGTATCTCGCCCACTTCCGAAAGTAAACGTTCCATCAGTATCAATATCTCTACCAACTTCTACAAGGTTGTCACCATCACCTAAATTAAAGGTTTGTTTTTGACCTGCAATAGTACTAATACTTCCTTTAACAGAAATAATGTCATCTCCGGCTCCTGAGGTGAAAGTGGTTGCTTTTACAAGATCTGTTCCACCGGATGCACCGAAACCGACACGCAATTCGTTGTTACCCTCACCTAAATCAATAGTTTTAGCACCATCATAAGTACCGTCAACTTGAACGGAGTCATTACCTGCACCACCATAGATTTTAGAAGTAGAAGCATTAACGACATTGCCACCAACGTAAAGAATGTTAGTATCTCCGGCTTTATCATCAGCTTGACCTAAATCAAAGGTATAACCACCAATCACTAAGCCATTAGCAATAGAGATTCGGTCATTACCAGCCCCCATTGTAATTTTACCATTATGCATTGATTGAGCAGTACCACGGAATTGCACGCTATCATCTCCCGTACCGGTATCAAGATTAAATTGATCATTACCAACAGCACCAAATGATCCGTTATATATGCCCATATTTCCAAATGGCTTATAGTCTAAACCAACAATAATCGTATCATTGCCATCTGTGGTGACGAATCCTCCATTATCTCCTGTTGTGGTAAGTTGTCTTAGATTACCTAATCCTGATGATGTAGAATCATCAAAACCACCATCCTGTGCTATCGCATATTTCTTACTTGGATCTGGACCAATTTCCTTATTCATATTGGTAAATAAATTACGCAATACACTTACTTTACTTTCAGAAATGTTACCTGCCGCATCCGTAACACGCAATTCTAATGCACCCGCTTTAAAACGGTTGAAATTAGTTAATTGCAATGCGTATTTACCATCTCCATTAGCAGTTACTTTTTCCCAATTGCTAGTGCCTGAACCCGTTGCATAGCGATACTCAACGGTGGCCCCCACTTCGGATAAGCCGGTCGGTGCAAAAACAACTTCACCGCTAGTAATGTCAAATTTTTCAACAGACATTTGCTCGACTAAAGAGTCCAAACGGAAATCAAATGTACCTTTGCCACCCGTTGATAGTTCATCACCGTTTTTATCTTCAACGACGACTTTGTAGCGATAGCCTTGGCTATAAGTATCCGTTAGAACGTTGTCGCCTTTCGGTGTCATGGTATAAGTTAATCCATCTGAAGATACCGTCATATCACCGGTTACATCGGTTTTACCAAATTCGGTTTGAGCTGCATTAACATCAGAACTATCAGATAAAGTATAACGATAAACTTTCACAGTTTGTCCTGAAGTTGGAGCTTTATCAAGCGTAAATTCCAACACTGCGGCTTTATCATTGGTTAAGCCTGTGGCCAAGCTGGTCGCTTGAGATAAATCTGCTGCATTAGCCACATCACCAACATATTTCGCATCACCATCTTGGTAAAAATCACTATACTGATAAGTACCATCCACAAGCGGTTCATCGGTTAAATTATCTTTCAATTTAATTGATGTTACTTGAGGAGTTGATGCAGTGTAATCAATATCTTCTGCCGCAACGTTCGCTGCCGAAGAACCGGCTGCTTTTACTTCATATTCTTTAGTTGAAGAATAATTCGTAACTTCACCCGCACCAACATTAACAGACCAACTACCATCAGCCCCAACAGCAACTGTTTTCGTTACTATCGCAGCAGCCCCCTTTTCAGCGATTGTAACAGTAATATCACCGCTGATATCTTTACTTGTACCGCGGATAATAAAGCCTGCGGCTGCTTCTGCAGGGCTAATTTGCGCATAAACATCTCCAGCCCCTGTGCCATCATCAGTAACATTAGCACCTTGACTATCGCCTGCAATTTCAGTGATGTCGATGGTTGGTTTATTTTCTACCGGATTATTTTCTGCAGTAGCTGTATCTTCCGCCGTATTACCCGCCGGATCTTTCGCTGTTGCCGTTACTTCCGAACCGTCTTTCACTTCTGTCGCCGGAATCGTGACTTTACCCGTAGCTGGGTCAACTACAACATTCGCCGGTTTATCATCCGATACCCAGTTGCCGTTGTCATCTTTCTTCACTGTGAATTCTTTCTCCGGACTACCATCTTCCGGTTGGTATTTAATGGTTACCGGGTCGTCACCTTTCGGCTCTACCGTGACCGAACCATCCGTTTGCGCTTCCGCATCCGGCGCTGTCGGGGCGGTTTGATCTACCTTGAATGGGACTTCCGCACTTTCTTTACTGGATTGCCCTTCCGGCGTCGTCACTTTTGCAGTCACTTTGTAATCACCATCTGTTGCAACCTCGGCTGTAGGGATTGTTACCGATACTTTACCTGCGGTTTCTTCATCAGAGGTTACTGTATGGGTTACCGGTGTTGTTGAACCGTCCGGTTTCGTTACCGTGACTGTAACCGTATCACCTGCTTTGGTATTTTTCGGTAAGGTCACTTCCGCCGGTACGCCGCCATCAGACTCCGCTTCACCTTTGTTAATGAAACCATCTGTCGCTTCCGGAACCGTTACTTTCGGTGCACCTTTTTCTGTAGTGTTGTCGTTGTCATCATCGTCCGCATCACCGTCTCCGTCTACATCGCCCGGTACTCGTGGAGTGCTTGGGTTGTTGCCTGCGTTCGCCGTATCTTTCGACTCATTACCCGCCGGATCTTTCGCCGTTGCCGTTACTTCCGAACCGTCTTTCACTTCCGTTGCCGGAATCGTGACTTTACCCGTAGCCGGGTCAATCACAACATTTTCAGGTTTATCCTCTGATACCCAGTTGTCACCATCTTTCTTCACTGTGAATTCTTTCTCCGGACTACCATCTTCCGGTTGGTATTTAATGGTTACCGGGTCGTCACCTTTCGGCTCTACCGTGACCGAACCATCCGTTTGTGCTTCCGCATCCGGCGCTGTCGGGGCGGTTTGATCTACCTTGAATGGAACTTCCGCACTTTCTTTGCTGGATTGCCCTTCCGGTGTCGTCACTTTTGCAGTCACTTTGTAATCACCATCTGTTGCAACATCGGCTGTAGGGATTGTCACCGATACTTTACCTGCGGTTTCTTCATCAGGCGTTACTACATGTGGGATTTCAACTGTTGTGTTATCCGGTTTCGTTACCGTGACTGTAACCGTATCACCTGCTTTGGTATTTTTCGGTAAGGTCACTTCCGCCGGTACGCCGCCATCAGACTCCGCTTCACCTTTGTTAATGAAACCATCTGTCGCTTCCGGAACCGTTACTTTCGGTGCACCTTTTTCTGTAGTGTTGTCGTTGTCATCATCGTCCGCATCACCGTCTCCGTCTACATCGCCCGGTACGCGTGGAGTGCTTGGGTTGTTGCCTGCGTTCGCCGTATCTTTCGACTCATTACCCGCCGGATCTTTCGCTGTTGCCGTCACTTCCGAACCGTCTTTCACTTCCGTTGCCGGAATCGTAACTTTACCCGTAGCCGGGTCAATCACAACATTTTCAGGTTTATCCTCTGATACCCAGTTGTCACCATCTTTCTTCACGGTGAACTCTTTTTCTTCACCTGTCGTTTCATCCGTGTATTTAATGGTAACCGGGTTCTCATCTTTCGGTACTACCGTGACCGAACCATCCGCTTGCGCTTCCGCATCCGGCGCTGTCGGGGCGGTTTGATCTACCTTGAATGGGACTTCCGCACTTTCTTTGCTGGATTGCCCTTCCGGTGTCGTCACTTTTGCAGTCACTTTGTAATCACCATCTGTTGCAACATCGGCCGTAGGGATTGTCACCGATACTTTACCTGCGGTTTCTTCATCAGGCGTTACTACATGTGGTATTTCAACTGTTGTGTTATCCGGTTTCGTTACCGTGACTGTAACCGTATCACCTGCTTTGGTATTTTTCGGTAAGGTCACTTCCGCCGGTACGCCGCCATCAGACTCTGCTTCATCTTTGTTAATGAAACCATCTGCCGCTTCCGGAACCGTTACTTTCGGTGCACCTTTTTCTGTAGTGTTGTCGTTGTCATCATCGTCCGCATCACCGTCTCCGTCTACATCGCCCGGTACGCGTGGAGTGCTTGGGTTGTTACCTGCGTTCGCCGTATCTTTCGACTCATTACCTGCCGGATCTTTCGCCGTTGCCGTTACTTCCGAACCGTCTTTCACTTCTGTCGCCGGAATCGTAACTTTACCCGTAGCCGGGTCAACTACAACATTCGCCGGTTTATCATCCGATACCCAGTTGCCGTTGTCATCTTTCTTCACGGTGAACTCTTTTTCTTCACCTGTCGTTTCATCCGTGTATTTAATGGTAACCGGATTCTCATCTTTCGGTACTACCGTGACCGAACCATCCGCTTGCGCTTCCGCATCCGGCGCTGTCGGGGCGGTTTGATCTACCTTGAATGGGACTTCCGCACTTTCTTTGCTGGATTGCCCTTCCGGTGTCGTCACTTTTGACGTCACTTTGTAATCGCCATCTGTTACAACATCGGCTGTCGGGATTGTCACCGACACTTTACCTGCGGTTTCTTCATCAGGGGTTACTGTATGGGTTACCGGTGTTGTTGAACCGTCCGGTTTCGTTACCGTGACTGTAACCGTATCACCTGCTTTGGTATTTTTCGGTAAGGTCACTTCCGCCGGTACGCCGCCATCAGACTCCGCTTCACCTTTGTTAATGAAACCATCTGCCGCTTCCGGAACCGTTACTTTCGGTGCACCTTTTTCTGTGGTGTTGTCGTTGTCATCATCGTCCGCATCACCGTCTCCGTCTACATCGCCCGGTACGCGTGGAGTGCTTGGGTTGTTACCTGCGTTCGCCGTATCTTTCGACTCATTACCCGCCGGATCTTTCGCCGTTGCCGTTACTTCCGAACCGTCTTTCACTTCCGTTGCCGGAATCGTGACTTTACCCGTAGCCGGGTCAACTACAACATTCGCCGGTTTATCATCCGATACCCAGTTGCCGTTGTCATCTTTCTTCACTGTGAATTCTTTCTCCGGACTACCATCTTCCGGTTGGTATTTAATGGTTACCGGGTCGTCACCTTTCGGCTCCACCGTGACCGAACCATCCGCTTGCGCTTCCGCATCCGGCGCTGTCGGGGCGGTTTGATCTACCTTGAATGGAACTTCCGCACTTTCTTTGCTGGATTGCCCTTCCGGTGTCGTCACTTTTGCAGTCACTTTGTAATCACCATCTGTTGCAACATCGGCTGTAGGGATTGTCACCGACACTTTACCTGCTCTTTCTTCATCAGGCGTTACTACATGTGGGATTTCAACTGTTGTGTTATCCGGTTTCGTTACCGTGACTGTAACCGTATCACCTGCTTTGGTATTTTTCGGTAAGGTCACTTCCGCCGGTACGCCGCCATCAGACTCCGCTTCACCTTTGTTAATGAAACCATCTGTCGCTTCCGGAACCGTTACTTTCGGTGCACCTTTTTCTGTGGTGTTGTCGTTGTCATCATCGTCTGCATCACCGTCTCCGTCTACATCGCCCGGTACGCGTGGAGTGCTTGGGTTGTTGCCTGCGTTCGCCGTATCTTTCGACTCATTACCCGCCGGATCTTTCGCTGTTGCCGTCACTTCCGAACCGTCTTTCACTTCTGTCGCCGGAATCGTAACTTTACCCGTAGCCGGGTCAACTACAACATTCGCCGGTTTATCATCCGATACCCAGTTGCCGTTGTCATCTTTCTTCACTGTGAATTCTTTCTCCGGACTACCATCTTCCGGTTGGTATTTAATGGTTACCGGGTCGTCACCTTTCGGCTCTACCGTGACCGAACCATCCGTTTGCGCTTCCGCATCCGGCGCTGTCGGGGCGGTTTGATCTACCTTGAATGGGACTTCCGCACTTTCTTTGCTGGATTGCCCTTCCGGCGTCGTCACTTTTGCAGTCACTTTGTAATCACCATCTGTTGCAACATCGGCTGTAGGGATTGTCACCGACACTTTACCTGCGGTTTCTTCATCAGGGGTTACTACATGTGAGACCTCAACTGTTGTGTTATCCGGTTTCGTTACCGTGACTGTAACCGTATCACCTGCTTTGGTATTTTTCGGTAAGGTCACTTCCGCCGGTACGCCGCCATCAGACTCCGCTTCACCTTTGTTAATGAAACCATCTGTCGCTTCCGGAATCGTCACTTTCGGTGCACCTTTTTCTGTGGTGTTGTCGTTGTCATCATCGTCCGCATCACCGTCTCCGTCTACATCGCCCGGTACGCGTGGAGTGCTTGGGTTGTTGCCTGCGTTCGCCGTATCTTTCGACTCATTACCCGCCGGATCTTTCGCTGTTGCCGTCACTTCCGAACCGTCTTTCACTTCTGTCGCCGGAATCGTAACTTTACCCGTAGCCGGGTCAACTACAACATTCGCCGGTTTATCATCCGATACCCAGTTGCCGTTGTCATCTTTCTTCACTGTGAATTCTTTCTCCGGACTACCATCTTCCGGTTGGTATTTAATGGTTACCGGGTCGTCACCTTTCGGCTCTACCGTGACCGAACCATCCGTTTGCGCTTCCGCATCCGGCGCTGTCGGGGCGGTTTGATCTACCTTGAATGGGACTTCCGCACTTTCTTTGCTGGATTGCCCTTCCGGCGTCGTCACTTTTGCAGTCACTTTGTAATCACCATCTGTTGCAACATCGGCTGTAGGGATTGTCACCGACACTTTACCTGCGGTTTCTTCATCAGGGGTTACTACATGTGAGACCTCAACTGTTGTGTTATCCGGTTTCGTTACCGTGACTGTAACCGTATCACCTGCTTTGGTATTTTTCGGTAAGGTCACTTCCGCCGGTACGCCGCCATCAGACTCCGCTTCACCTTTGTTAATGAAACCATCTGTCGCTTCCGGAATCGTCACTTTCGGTGCACCTTTTTCTGTGGTGTTGTCGTTGTCATCATCGTCCGCATCACCGTCTCCGTCTACATCGCCCGGTACGCGTGGAGTGCTTGGGTTGTTGCCTGCGTTCGCCGTATCTTTCGACTCATTACCCGCCGGATCTTTCGCTGTTGCCGTCACTTCCGAACCGTCTTTCACTTCTGTCGCCGGAATCGTAACTTTACCCGTAGCCGGGTCAACTACAACATTCGCCGGTTTATCATCCGATACCCAGTTGCCGTTGTCATCTTTCTTCACTGTGAATTCTTTCTCCGGACTACCATCTTCCGGTTGGTATTTAATGGTTACCGGGTCGTCACCTTTCGGCTCTACCGTGACCGAACCATCCGTTTGCGCTTCCGCATCCGGCGCTGTCGGGGCGGTTTGATCTACCTTGAATGGGACTTCCGCACTTTCTTTGCTGGATTGCCCTTCCGGCGTCGTCACTTTTGCAGTCACTTTGTAATCACCATCTGTTGCAACATCGGCTGTAGGGATTGTCACCGACACTTTACCTGCGGTTTCTTCATCAGGGGTTACTACATGTGAGACCTCAACTGTTGTGTTATCCGGTTTCGTTACCGTGACTGTAACCGTATCACCTGCTTTGGTATTTTTCGGTAAGGTCACTTCCGCCGGTACGCCGCCATCAGACTCCGCTTCACCTTTGTTAATGAAACCATCTGTCGCTTCCGGAAGCGTCACTTTCGGTGCACCTTTTTCTGTGGTGTTATCGTTGTCATCATCGTCCGTATCACCGTCTCCGTCTACATCGCCCGGTACGCGTGGAGTGCTTGGGTTATTACCTGCCGTTACCGTATCCGCATCCGCTTTGTTACCTTTTTCATCGGTACCCGTCGCTTCAACTTTCGAGTTATCTTTTACTTTATCAGCCGGAATAGTAAAGGTGCCATCCGGATTTACAACAACATTAGGATCAGTTGATGTCCAATTACCATCGCTATCTTTTTCAACTGTCGCGGTTTTCTCATTGCCGTCTTCATCAATGTATTTGATGTCAACTTTGGTATTGTCCGCTCCCGGTGTGACTTTTACCGAACCATCATCTTCTGCTTTTAATACAGGTTTATCTGCTTTTGTATCCTGCGGTTGTGGTTGTGGCTCCGGCTGCGGTTGTGGCTCCGGCTGCGGTTGTGGCTCCGGCTGCGGTTCGACAGGATTTGAACCGGCTGTTACTTCATCGCTTGCTTTATTTCCGGCATTGTCCGTCCCTTCAGCGGTGACTTTTGAACCATCTTTCACTTTATCTGCAGGAATAGTGAAAGTATCATCATTGACAATCACATTCGGATCATCCGATGTCCATTTACCATCGCTATCTTTTTTCACGATAGCGGTATGCTCCTTACCAGCTTCATCAGTATATTTAATCTCAACTGTGGTATTGTCCGCTCCCGGTGTGACTTTTACCGAACCGTCATTTTCCGCTTTTAATTTCGGGCTATCCGCTGTGGTGTCTTTATTTTCATTATTTTTGCTACCGCTTCCGCCACCATTGTTCGCCGCAATCGCAATGCCTGCTGCAAGGGGAACAAGCGCAAGTAACCACCATGGGTTAAATGCCCAAAATGCACCGGCTAAATCTTCACCGCCTAATGCTTGTGGTGCGGCAACTTCTTCCGCCAACATACTGACCGCTTCCGATTTTAAGCCCGATTCCGGTACGTAAGCGTAGATACCACCGTTTTCGTGTTGTCCGACAACTAGGTTCGTGGTCTCTTCGCTGTTTTCATCACCATAATAGTTTTTGATGATGACATCTTCGCTCATATCACCGTCTTCTAGGAAAATTTTCAGATCTTTTCCTTCACGTTTGGCTATGATATTTTGCGGTGCAAGACCGGTTTGATCGTTAATTAATTGGTAATTTGATTTATCTCTGGCTTCGATGATCAGTGCCTCACCCTGATTAATTTGATGGCTGGCAATCACTTTTTTCGCACTTAATACTTTTAATGTAGTTGACATAAGCTATTCTCTCTTCAATTATTTTTCACCGTAAACGGTAATCTCTACACGACGGTTAGGTAAATTACATTGATTTTTTGCCGCACCGGTTAATGCCGAACAATTCGTTACCACCGGTTCTTTTTTACCAAAGCCGATAGCTTTGACAGGTGCGCTAATACCGGCTTGTTGTAACTGTTGTTTCACGCTATTTGCACGTTTTTCAGATAGGGTTTGGTTGTAGCTGTCAGAACCTAAATTATCGGTGTGACCGCCAACCATAATGTGAGAAACCTTTAAGGTTTTTACTTGTTCTATAAAGTTTTCTAATTTTTCTCTGCCGGCCGGAAGAATATCGTTGTAACCGAATTTGTTGAAAGCAAATAAGGCGTTGCTATCTACTGCTATCGCTGCAATCACGACCGGTGGTTGGCAATTATTCGCCATTGGAACACGTGATAAGGTTTGGTTTTCTTTCGGTAAGTTTGCAATTTCTTGCTCGGCAACCGAAGGCTCTACTCGTTCTAAGTAAGGTTGTCCGTTAGCACTTTGCGACACTCTTACGTAAGCGATGTCGCCCACCGGTAAGGTGTAGCTTGCACCTTGGCTTCGATTTCCGAATTTTTGATTTGAACTAAAAGATGTACTAAATAAATGTTTATCCGCGCAAACAGCCACCGCACTATATGCTTTTGGAAGCAATGATGCTTGATAATCGCCATCAACATAGATATTGGTTGCCGCACCTTGAAAATCATCTTGACGATAAAAGACCGCTAAGGCTTGATTTTCCCCGAGTTGGGTTTCCAATTTCGTTTGACTAAAATTGCTCCATACTTCTAATGGTTGATTAGCATCACGGGCACAACCGCTTAGCGCTAATACAATACCGACTCCTAATAATGTTTTTTTCATACATAAACCTCTTTATTTTATGATTCAATCCGATACCGACTTCCCTTGTTATGTGAATAAAACCCGATAATAAGGAAAATTCGTATGTAAAAGATCTAATAAATATCAGTCACTTGAGTTTAATGAAAAACAAAAAAACCCAAGGTTAACGGTTTTTAATAAATAAAAACCGTTAACCTTGGGTTTTAGCTGATAAGAAGAAAGATTTACGCTATAACTGTGCTGTGCTGTGCTGTGCTGTGCTGTGCTGTGCTGTGCTGTGCTGTGCTGTGCTGTGCTGTGCTGTGCTGTGCTGTGCTGTGCTGTGCTGTGCTGTGCTGTGCTGTGCTGTGCTGTGCTGTGCTGTGCTGTGCTGTGCTGTGCTGTGCTGTGCTGTGCTGTGCTGTGCTGTGCTGTGCTGTGCTGTGCTGTGCTGTGCTGTGCTGTGCTGTGCTGTGCTGTGCTGTGCTGTGCTGTGCTGTGCTGTGCTGTGCTGTGCTGTGCTGTGCTGTGCTGTGCTGTGCTGTGCTGTGCTGTGCTGTGCTGTGCTCATCAGTGTATGTTTCATGTTCCTAAAATAAAAGCTTTTTTTAATATAACCGATAAGTAAAAAATACTTTCTTTTTAATAAACCTGAAAATAAGCTTTTCAGCTTTTTCAGTATCAAAATTTTTATAAAAAATGACCGCACTTTACATAATGCGACGGGATTGAGTATAGGTCCTTGCCCAATAGTTTTCGTTTAAAGAGCTAATGGTTACCCCTTGGCTTGAGCTGGCGTGCATAAATCGGTTGTTACCAATATAAACCCCCACATGGTTATTACCACGGAAGAACACCAAATCACCTTTCTTTAATTCTTGTTTGCCGATTTTACGTCCTAAATGCCGTTGTTCTGCTGTAGAACGCGGCAATTCAATACCATACGCCGACCAAAAGGCAGTTTGCATAAATGCCGAACAATCAATACCACGTTTATTGGTTCCGCCCATTCGATAACGCGTACCAACCCATTCATTGTAAACTCCGGCAAGTGCCTTATCACCGATTAAACCGCTTTGAGGGCGATTTGTCCGGAGTTTATGATGGTGATTAGGCTCCCCTCTTTCTAATTTGCTGCGGAATTCAACATCATCACTCTCTGAAATTCTGCCGTTTTGAGCATAATTCATATTACTTGAACAAGCAGTTGCGAGAGTTACCAATCCAACAATCATTAAAATTCGTTTTAACATATTGAAAATAAAAAAATACCAAAAAGAAAAAGCAGAGGATTAAGTCTTTTGAAGACTATCAAATATAAGAACAAATTGCTAATTAAAATTGAACTTTTATGAAAATTTGTGATAAACCTCTCAAAAAAGAAGGCAACACAGAATGCGTTACCTTTTTAATCATTAAAACTTTATTATTTTTTCTTTGCTTTCGCATTCGGAAGATCTGTCACCGAACCTTCAAAGACTTCCGCAGCCAAACCAACAGATTCATGTAAAGTTGGGTGAGCATGGATAGTTAATGCAATGTCTTCCGCATCACATCCCATTTCAATCGCAAGACCGATTTCACCTAATAATTCACCGCCGTTTGCACCGACAATTGCTCCACCGAGAATACGATGAGTATCTTTGTCGAAGATTAATTTGGTCATACCTTCTGAACATTCGGAGGCAATCGCACGACCGGAAGCCGCCCATGGGAATTTGGCAACTTCATAATTTAATCCTTCTTGTTTACATTCTTTTTCGGTTTTACCCACCCATGCTACTTCCGGCTCGGTATAAGCGATTGATGGAATGACTTTCGGATCAAAATAGTGTTTTTGTCCTGCAATCACTTCTGCCGCAACGTGACCTTCGTGAACCCCTTTATGTGCTAACATCGGCTGACCGACAATATCGCCGATGGCGAAAATATGCGGCACGTTAGTACGCATTTGTTTATCAACGTGAATAAAACCGCGTTCGTCCACTTCTACACCTGCTTTGCCCGCATCAATTAATTTTCCGTTCGGTACACGACCGATCGCTACTAATACCGCATCATAACGTTTGGTATCGTTACAGGCTTTGCCTTCCATTGAAACATAGATACCATCGTCTTTTGCTTCAACCGCAGTAACTTTCGTTTCAAGCATGAGTTTGAATTTTTTCTCGATTTGTTTAGTGTAGATTGCCACCATATCTTTATCCGCCGCCGGAATAACTTGGTCAAACATTTCTACAACCTCAATCTCAGAACCTAATGCGTGGTAAACCGTTCCCATTTCTAACCCAATGATACCGCCGCCCATAATGAGGAGTTTCTTCGGCACTTCTTTTAATTTAAGGGCATCGGTTGAATTCCAAATGCGAGGGTCTTCATGTGGAATAAAGGGTAATTCGATCGGGCGGGAACCCGCTGCAATAATTGCATTATCAAATTTAATAGTGGTCGGGTTGCCATCACGATCACGTGCAACCAATGTGTTTGGATCGGCAAATGTCGCTAAACCTTCAACAACGGTAACTTTACGTTGTTTCGCCATACCGGCGAGACCGCCCGTTAATTTTGCAACAACCGCATCTTTACCTGCACGCACTTGGTCTAAATCAATTTTAGGCTCACTAAAATAAATCCCGTTTTTCTCAGCGTGTTTTGCTTCTTCGATCACTTTTGCAACATGTAATAATGCTTTAGACGGAATACAACCTACATTCAAGCACACACCACCAAGCGTTGAATAACGTTCAACAAGAACCGTTTCCAATCCTAAATCCGCACAACGAAATGCTGCTGAATAACCTGCCGGGCCTGCACCAAGTACAACGACTTGGGTTTTAATTTCTTTGCTCATTTTTACCTCGTAAAAACGTTGAAATTATTGACCGCTCTTTGAGCGATCAGGAGAAAGTGAAAAACGCCCCTCAATCGAGAGGCGTTACGATTACATAATTAAACGGCGTAAATCAGCCAATACAGAACCGATATAGCTAATGAAACGTGCGCCATCCGCCCCATCAATAACTCGGTGGTCGAAAGATAATGACATTGGGAGAATTAAGCGAGGCGTAAATTCTTTACCGTTCCACACCGGTTCCATCGCAGATTTAGATACACCTAAAATAGCGACTTCAGGCGCATTGACGATTGGCGCAAAGTGAGTCGTACCAATACCGCCAAGGCTGGAAATCGTGAAACAACCGCCTTGCATATCGGATGCCGTTAGCTTACCTTCACGTGCTTTTTTCGATACTTCCATTAATTCGCGAGAAAGCTCGATAATGCCTTTTTTATTCACATTTTTGAATACCGGTACGACTAAGCCGTTTGGCGTATCCACCGCCACGCCGATATTAATGTATTTTTTCAGAATTAAACGTTGCGCATCTTCTGTAATCGAACTATTGAAACGTGGGTACGCTTCTAATGCCTTAGCTACCGCTTTCATAATAAACACAACCGGTGTGATTTTCACGCCAAGTTTTTGTTTTTCCGCTAATACGTTTTGTTCTTTACGGAATGCTTCTAAATCCGTAATGTCGGCTTTATCAAAATGCGTTACGTGTGGAATCATCACCCAGTTACGATGTAAATTCGCACCGGAAATTTTATTGATACGGCTTAATTCAACTTCTTCAATTTCACCGAATTTACTGAAGTCGACTTTCGGCCATGGTAATAAACCTAAGCCTGCGCCATTCGCCACACCACTACCGGCAGCTGCAACCGTTGCGCCGCTTTCGTAAGCTTTCACTGCGGTTTTAACGTAAGCCTCAAGATCTTCTTTAACGATACGACCCTTGCGCCCCGTACCTTTTACTCTGTCTAAATTCACACCGAATTCACGGGCTAAGCGACGAATCACCGGGGTTGCGTGCGCATAACCCGCACTTGCCACAACCTGTTCTTGGCTTAAACCGGAAACATTACCGCTTTGTGCCGGTTGTGCTGCCGAAGTAGGCTCAGCTTGTACAGGTGCAGCCGCTTGAGCAACCGGAGCGGCAGGTGCAGAACCTGCGACTTCAAAACGCATAATTAATGAACCTGTTGATACTTTATCACCTGATTTCACTAAGATTTCTTTTACCACGCCGGCAAACGGTGCAGGTACTTCCATTGAAGCTTTATCACCTTCAACGGTGATTAAAGATTGTTCTTCCGAAACCGTATCCCCCACCGCAACCATAATATCGGTTACGTTAACTTCGTCTCCACCGATATCCGGTACATTCACATCTTTAATCGCAGTAACCGTAGAAGCCGGAGCCGCTGTTGTTTCTTGAGCCGGAGCTGAAGCTGTAGATGCTGAGCCTGCAACTTCAAATTTCATGATTAATTTACCGGTGGTGACTTTATCACCGACATTAATTAAAATTTCCTTCACCACACCTGCGATTGGAGCCGGTACTTCCATGGAAGCTTTGTCACCTTCCACATTGATGATAGATTGATCCACTTCAACAGAATCACCAACTTTCACCATAATTTCCGTTACGTTGACTTCGTCAGAACCGATATCCGGTACATTGACTTCAACAACACTTGCAACCGTTGGTGCAGCTGTCGATTCAGTTTTTGGCTCAGCCTGAACCGGTGCTTCGGCCGCCGCTGAATCTAAAACGAGCATTGGAGTGCCGGTAGTAACTTTATCACCTACTTTAACTAATACTTCTTTCACAACACCTGCTTCCGGTGCTGGAACTTCCATAGAAGCCTTGTCACCTTCTACATTGATAATGCTTTGATCCACAGAAATGGTATCACCCACTTTTACCATTACTTCTGTTACGGTAACTTCATCGCTACCGATATCAGGAATTTGAATTTGTTTTGACATTTTTTGTTCCTTAATAAAGTGCGGTCAAATTTACAGGCGTTTTTGACCGCAGTTTCCATCAATTACGCATAAAGCGGATTGATTCGATCGATATTCAAACCGAATTTTGCAATGGCATCCGCCACAACCTGATTTGTTACCGTACCTTCTTTTGCCAATTGAGAAAGTGCGGCAACCACAACATAACGAGCATCCACTTCAAAATGTTCACGTAAGTTTGCGCGGCTGTCCGAACGACCGAAACCATCCGTACCAAGCACGTGGTAGTGTTTGGTCGGTACAAATGCACGGATTTGATCCGCATAAGATTTGATATAGTCGGTTGCAGCAACTGTCGGTAAATCAGCTAAGATTTGCGCAACATAAGGGATTCGTTGTTCTGTTGTTGGGTGTAATAAGTTCCAACGTGCAACATCATGACCTTCACGTGCTAATTCATTAAATGACGGAGCAGAGAATACATCGGAAGTAACGCCGTAATCATTTGCAAGAATTTGTGCCGCTTCACGAACGTGGCGCATAATCGCCCCTGAACTTAACAATTGAACGTGACCTTTGCCTTTTCCTTCAACCGTTTCAAATTTGTATAGACCTTTACGGATACCTTCTTCCGCACCCTCCGGCATTGCCGGTTGATCCATGACTTCGTTCAATGTGGTCATATAGTAGAACACATCTTCTTGTTTTTCACCGTACATACGGTTGATACCGTCTTGCATAATCACTGCAACTTCAAATGCAAATGCCGGATCGTAAGTGATACAGTTTGGAATCACGCCCGCTTGAATATGGCTGTGACCGTCTTCGTGTTGTAAACCCTCACCATTTAATGTTGTACGACCTGAAGTACCGCCAATCATAAAGCCACGTGCCAGTTGATCACCTGCCGCCCACATCATATCGCCTACACGTTGAAAACCGAACATTGAGTAATAGATAAAGAATGGGATCATCGGTTGGTTATTAACGGAATAGGAATTAGCCGCAGCCAACCAAGAAGCGGTTGCCCCCAACTCATTGATACCTTCCTGTAATACTTGACCGTCTTTTGCTTCACGATAGTAAGCCACTAAATCACGATCCGAAGGTACATAGTTTTGACCATACGGGTTATAAATACCGATTTGACGGAATAATCCTTCCATACCGAAAGTACGGGCTTCATCGGCAATGATTGGCACGATCGTTTTACCTATATCTTTATTTTTCAATAAAACATTTAATGCACGGGTAAATGCCATCGTCGTTGAAATACCACGCGGTTGCTCTTCAAGTAAGGCTTTAAATTCCTCTAATGCAGGGACTTTGTACTCTACGTCAAATTTAGCTTTACGGGCAGGAACATAGCCGTTTAATGCTTGACGGTGACCGTGCAAATAATTGTACTCTTCAGAACCTTCAGGGAATTTAATATATTCAAGGTTTTCAACTTGCTCATCGGTTAATGGCAATTGGAAATAATCACGGAAACCTTTAAGGCTGTCATAAGACATTTTTTTAGATTGGTGAGCGGTATTTTTACTTTCCGCCTCAGGGATTTTATAGCCTTTCACTTGTTGCGCTAAAATAACAACCGGTTTAGTTGCTTTCTGTGCTTTTGCGTATGCGGCATAAAGTTTTTCGGCATCATGCGCACCACGGCGTAACGCCCAAATTTCATCATCCGTCATATCGGCAACTAATGCGGCAGTTTCAGGATAACGACCGAAGAAATGTTCACGCACATAAGCACCGTCTTTTGATTTGAAAGTTAAATAGTCGCCATCAACCACTTCCATCATCAATTGTGTCAATTTACCGGACGTATCTTTGGCGAATAACTTATCCCAGTTACCGCCCCACAATACTTTAATCACTTCCCAACCGGCACCGGTGAATAAACCTTCTAATTCTTGAACGATCTTACCGTTACCATTTACCGGACCGTCTAAACGTTGAAGATTACAGCTTACCGTAAAGATTAAATTGTCCAACCCTTCACGTGCAGCAAAGGTTAATGCGCCTTTGGATTCGATCTCATCCATTTCACCGTCACCAAGGAAAGCGTAAACTTTTTGATCTTTGGTATCTTTTAAGCCGCGATTATCTAAATATTTTAAGAAACGGGCTTGATAAATCGCATTAACCGGGCCTAAACCCATTGAAACCGTTGAGAATTGCCAAAACTCAGGCATTAATTTAGGGTGAGGATAAGAAGACAAACCATCGACAAAGGCTTCTTGACGGAAATTATCCAATTGTTCTTCCGTTAAACGACCTTCCAAAAATGCACGTGCATACATACCCGGTGCAGCATGACCTTGGAAGAAAATTAAATCGCCGCCGTTTTTCTCAGTCGCCGCTTTAAAAAAGTGGTTGTAGCACACTTCATACATCGTTGCCGCAGATTGGAAAGTAGAAATGTGACCACCTAAGTCAAGATCTTTCTTCTGACTACGTAAAACCATCGCAATCGCATTCCAACGAACGGCAGAACGAATACGGCGTTCAATCGCGTGATCACCGGGGTAAGCCGGTTGTTCGGAGACCGGAATGGTATTCACATAATCTGTAGTTACGCCTGTTGGTAACGAAACACCGTTGGTACGCGCCTGACCGATTACCTGTTCAATAATGTATTGCGCACGTTCAACGCCTTCTTCACGAATCAAAGAATCCAATGATTGTAACCAATCTTGAGTTTCGATTGGATCCACGTCATTTTTTAAAATCTCAGACATAGGTTTTCCTTATCTGTTATCAAGTGAAAGTTAGTTTAGCCGAAAGCCAAACGCGAATATTAGAAATGCTTGCCTTAATTTTACAAACATTTAACAAATCTTGTAAATTTTAGAAGATTTTTTTAAATAAAGATAGTGAATTTTCGTCAAACAACGTTTTTTCTCCGTTTTCTTTTTATGCAATTTGAAGGAAAGTGCGGTCGTTTTTCAAAAAGTTTTCATCGGGTAATCTGAGTAATAAGTAAAAGATTGCATTCATATAAGGATTACTCTAAAGTCTACTCATTATTTCTTTAATAAAAGGACAGATAAATGAACTCCACTTTTCGAACCCTTTCTCAACATAAACGCATTGCGCTTGTCGCCCATGACAATTGCAAACAAAGCCTGATTCAATGGACACAAAAACACGAAGCTACTCTTGCTCCTCATCAACTTTATGCTACGGGTACTACCGGACATTTACTGGCTCGTAAAACAAACCTAACCATTCACCCATTATTAAGCGGACCAATGGGAGGAGACCAACAACTTGGCGGACTTATTGCAGAAAAGAAAATCGATATGATGATTTTCTTCTGGGATCCAATGAATGCCGCCCCACACGATCCCGATGTGAAAGCATTAATGCGTATTGCAACCGTGTGGAATATTCCCGTTGCCATCAATCAAACTTCTGCGGATTTTTTACTTACCTCCGCTTTGTTTGCACAAAACGTAGAAATTGAAATTCCCGATTATGAAGGGTATTTAAAAGAACGCTTGGGCTAAAATTTCAGTAAATAATTCACTATTTTTTGACCGCACTTAAACTTAAAAAGTAAAAGGAGATAAATCACTTTATCTCCCTCTTTTACTGAAAATAACGAACCGAATCAATGTGGCATTGCGGCACTCATTAACAACATAAAAATAATACCTTGAACCTGTTCTTCCGGTACGACATTACCATTTAATTTCAATTCACCATTTTCAAGTACAAGTTTCATACTCACTGATTTTTCACTATTCACAACAACGCCGTTATTTGCCCCTTCTGCGGCAAACTCTTCTATTTTCGCATTAAGATTTGCTTTCTCTTGCTCCGGTACAAACTTCGCAAGAAGATTTTCAGCCGTGGCTTTATTCAACCAAACTTCTACCGCAAAATCTTTAAATTGTTTGTAAAGATTGCCACGCATTAAATCAAAGGTTGGTTTTTGCGCAAGGGCAATATTTAAGTCTAAAGATAATTTACCTTGCTCATCGGAAATTGAAATCGGATTGAACTTCACCTGCGGTTGATTATCAAAAATCGCCTTGCCATGCTCTGCAAACCAAGTTTCTAAAATTTGATTAACGGCATTTGCATTATTGTCTTTCACTGTTTTCAAAATGTTCACAAATGCGTCCATAAGTGCATTCAAAGCATTGCCTTCAATATGATTAAGCTCAAAATTATAAACCACCTTACCTAACGATTTATCATTAATCATCATTGAATCCGTTGAACGAGCCTCTTTTATACTAACGAAATCACCGTCAAGGCTGACGTCCAATTCATCTTTTACACCTTTCTCAACGAAAGAAAAAGGAACACCCTGTTGATCTAAAATGTTCATAACTATACTTTCAATGGAGGAGGTTCCTTTTCCGGTATAAATGTATGCCCATTTAGTCGGCTCAAAAGTGCTATTAGATTGGATGCCTTTCCATTGAATTTGCACTGATTTTGAGTTATTTTGACTTGATCTGATTTTACTATCATCAACAAAATTCACACTAAGTTCATCAGCAGTTAAATAAGAAGAACCCGAAAGATCTTTATTCACATCAAAATCAACGTTCATTTTTGACCACGTCAATTTATTGTTTGATTCTTGTTCGGATACTTCCCCTGCCGCCAATGACACACTTCCTTTCGTGCTTAAACCATAACCGGTAGAAGCCTGATATTGAATCGGCTTATCGGATTTTGTTACATCAAACAATGGTTGTGTTGTTTCATTTTTTGCAATAGCCCCCTCCGCTGAAAACATTACCGGTACAAGATTAAATTTAGCCAGTTGGTTAAGTGGCAAAGGCCCGTGGTAAAGTTTGGTTGAAAATGGAATCGTCCATTGTTTTTGTTCTTGCGGAAGTGAAATGACAATTTCATCTTCTATTTGAGAGCTAAACAAACCGCGTTCAAATTGTTTATTTTTAAATGTGACATGAAAAAAATCCGACACATTTAATGGTTTGAAACGTTGGTTTGTCAGGTCAATTTGGCGTTTATATTCAGTTTCTGCCGTTTGACCGGTAAACCACGCCCCACCAATCCAAGCAGCGCCAAGCACGGCAACCACGCTAATCACGACTTTTGATTTTTTCATAACTTATCCTTTTACCTATAAAAATTGCTCACAATTCTACCGCACTTTTCAGATTTCACCATCTTTTATCAAAATTTTTACAGACTACTCTTGAAGTTTATCGGTTCGTACTTATCTTGCAAAAGCAAGGACGGAAATGACCGCACTTTAAAGAAAGAAAATAAAATTTTTTAAAACTTTCTCTTGAAATGCAAAAGAATATCCACATCTTACAGTTCGTAGCGAATTACACTGATTTTTAAAATTTTACTTAGGAGTAACAAAATGGGAAAAATTATTGGTATTGACTTAGGTACAACCAACTCTTGTGTAGCGGTAATGGACGGTGATAAACCTCGCGTTATTGAAAATGCGGAAGGTGATCGCACAACTCCATCAATTATTGCTTATACAAACGATAACGAAACTTTAGTCGGTCAACCGGCAAAACGCCAAGCGGTAACCAATCCGAAAAATACATTATTTGCGATTAAACGTTTAATCGGTCGTCGTTTTGAAGATGAAGAAGTAAAACGTGATATCGACATTATGCCGTTTGAAATCGCACGTGCAGACAATGGTGATGCCTGGGTAAACGTAAAAGGCGACAAACTTGCCCCACCTCAAATTTCTGCCGAAGTGTTGAAAAAAATGAAGAAAACCGCAGAAGATTTCTTAGGTGAACCGGTTACCGAAGCTGTCATCACCGTGCCGGCGTACTTCAATGATGCGCAACGTCAGGCAACTAAAGATGCCGGTCGTATCGCAGGCTTAGAGGTAAAACGTATCATCAACGAACCGACCGCTGCCGCATTGGCTTACGGCTTGGATAAAGGTCAAGGCAATAAAACTATCGCTGTATATGACTTAGGGGGCGGTACGTTCGACTTATCTATTATCGAAATTGATGAAGTGGGCGGAGAAAAAACCTTTGAAGTATTAGCAACCAATGGTGATACCCACTTAGGTGGTGAAGACTTCGATACCCGCGTAATCAATTACTTAGTAGATGAGTTCAAAAAAGAGCAAGGCGTAGATTTACGTAACGATCCGTTAGCAATGCAACGCTTAAAAGAAGCAGCGGAAAAAGCGAAAATCGAGCTTTCTTCTTCACAACAAACCGATGTGAATCTTCCTTACATCACCGCCGATGCAACAGGGCCTAAACACTTAAATATCAAATTAACCCGTGCAAAATTAGAATCGTTAGTTGAAGATTTAGTAGCGAAATCACTTGAGCCGGTTCGCATCGCATTAAAAGATGCAGGTTTAAGCCCGTCCGAAATTGATGATGTCATCTTAGTGGGCGGTCAAACCCGTATGCCTCTTGTACAACAAGAAGTAGAAAAATTCTTCGGCAAAGCACCTCGTAAAGATGTAAACCCTGATGAAGCGGTCGCTATCGGTGCTGCGGTACAAGGCGGTGTATTAGCCGGTGATGTAAAAGACGTATTATTGTTAGACGTAACGCCATTATCACTTGGTATCGAAACCATGGGCGGTGTGATGACCACCTTAATTGAGAAAAACACCACGATTCCGACCAAAAAATCGCAAGTGTTCTCAACCGCGGAAGATAACCAAAGTGCCGTAACTATTCACGTGTTACAAGGTGAGCGTAAACAAGCATCCGCTAACAAATCTTTGGGTCAATTCAATCTTGAAGGTATTAACCCAGCTCCACGCGGTATGCCGCAAATTGAAGTTACCTTTGATATTGATGCGGACGGTATTATCCACGTATCTGCGAAAGATAAAGGTACAGGCAAAGAGCAACAAATCACCATCAAAGCTTCTTCCGGTTTAAGCGATGATGAAATTCAACAAATGGTACGTGATGCAGAAGCGAATGCTGAAGCGGATCGTAAATTTGAAGAATTAGTCCAAGCTCGTAACCAAGCGGATCACTTGGTACACAGCACTCGTAAACAACTAGAAGAAGCCGGTGATAAAGTGCCTGCGGCAGATCGCAGTGCTATCGAAAGTGCATTAAGCGATTTAGAAACGGCTGCAAAAGGCGAAGATAAAGCGGTAATCGAAACGAAAATCCAAGCCCTTGCAGAAGCAGCACAAAAACTCCTTCAAACGGCACAACCACAAGGAGAACAAACTCAAAGCAACAACAAACCGAATGATGATGTTGTTGATGCAGAGTTTGAAGAAGTGAAAGATAAATAATCTTTCTAAAAAGTGCGGTCATTTTTAACCGCACTTTTAGCTAAAGGGCGGTAACGCCCTTTTAGCGTATATAAGGAAAAATGATGATTTTAATCAATAAAAAGTGGGAGAAGTGTGTTCTTACTCCTTTTGCCGTATTATCTATGTCTGGTTTTATGTCTTTTGTAATGATGTGGATAATGAAAGGCTTTTTCGACGGTTTTATAGAGACTTGGTTGCATAATTGGGCAACTGCTTTTCTAGTCGCTCTACCGTCTGCATTTATCATTCCGAAATATGCAATAAAACTTGCAGTAAAAGTATTCAAAATAAAATTTATAGATGATAAGAATTAGTTATGGCAAAACAAGATTACTATGAACTTCTCTGTCTCTCAAAAGGTGCGGACGAAAAAGAAATCAAACGTGCTTATAAAAAGCTCGCGATGAAATATCACCCGGATCGCACCCAAGGTGATAAAGAGAAAGAAGAAAAATTTAAAGAAATTCAGGAAGCCTATGAAGTCCTAAGCGATAAAGAAAAACGAGCAGCTTACGATCAATACGGTCATGCCGCCTTTGAACAAGGTGGCTTTGGCGGTGGAGGGTTCGGTGGCGGATTTGGCGGCGCAGATTTCGGTGATATGTTCGGTGATATCTTCGGTGATATTTTCGGAGGTGGCGGTCGTTCACGCCAACGTGTCGTTCGTGGCGAAGATTTACGTTATGACATTGAAATCACTTTAGAAGAGGCGGTAAAAGGCACAACCAAAGATATCCAAATTAACACCCTTGCCCATTGCGATAGCTGTGACGGTACAGGTGCAGAAAAAGGTTCTAAAGTAGAAACCTGCCCGACTTGTCATGGAGCCGGTAGAGTTCGCCGTCAACAAGGTTTCTTTGTTTCTGAAACAGTGTGTCCAACTTGTCAAGGTTCCGGCAAAAAAATTGAAAAACCTTGTCATAGCTGCCATGGTGAAGGACGGGTTCATAAGAAAGAAAGCCTTTCTGTCAAAATCCCTGCCGGTGTAGATACCGGTAATCAGCTTCGTTTGGCCGGTAAAGGGGCTGCTGGTGAAAATGGCGCGCCGGCAGGTGATTTATATGTCGTTATTCATGTAAAAGATCACCATATTTTTGAACGTGACGGGAATAATCTTTACTGTGAAGTGCCGATTAGCTTTGCAACCGCTGCATTAGGTGGCGAAATCGAAGTACCGACCTTAGACGGTAGAGTAAAACTCAAAATCCCTGCCGAAACACAAACCGGAAAATTATTCCGTATGCGTGGTAAAGGCGTTCATTCCGCACGCAGCGGTTATGCCGGCGACTTAATTTGTCGCATTGTAGTAGAAACACCGGTGAATTTAAATTCGGAACAAAAAGAATTACTGAAAAAACTTGAAGAAAGTCTACAAGAAAAAGGGTTAAACAAGCATAGCCCAAAATCTTCCGGCTTTTTAGATGGCGTGAAGAAATTCTTTGACAATTTAGGTAAATCCGATAAATAAATTAAAGACAGAAAGAAACCTAAAATTTTAACCGTCCTATAAAAAGTAAAAAGACTATTTCCAATATAATTATCGGTAATAGTCTTTTTTATCTGTTCTTCACTATTGAAAATCAATGTCGCCAATAATAGCTTATCTTGCCGACCTAAATCATAAACCGGAGTGTCCCCTATCTTTGGAAAACATTTGACGTAAATTTGATTATACAGAAGAATGAGCAAGTCAAAACAACTGATCTCCAAATACAATTTACAAAAAATTATTTCAGTAACTTTTTTTAAATAAAAAATTTATTTTATAAGTATATAATTTATTGAGAATGAAACTATTTTTTTGAAAAGAAAAACCCAATGCGTAAACATCGGGTTCTGTTATTTGGTGCTCTGGGCGAGACTTGAACTCGCACGACCTTCGGTCACTACCCCCTCAAGATAGCGTGTCTACCAATTCCACCACCAGAGCGTTAATTCATTAATTATCTTACTATTGCGGGATATCGCTATTTTTGTTATCTGCTACAGGGGCAACCTGTTGTTGCTGGATTTCTTCCGCCGCTTGAGATAAATCATCAAACGCACCTTTTTCAACGTTATTACGATGAGAATTCATATTACCTAATACAAGTGCGATAACAAAAAAAATCGTCGCTAAAATTGCGCTTGTGCGGGTTAAAAAATTACCTGCACCGGCTGAGCCGAACATTGTGCCTGATGCGCCACCGCCAAAAGATGCACCGGCATTCGCACCTTTACCTTGCTGAACGAGAATGAATCCGATTAAGGCAATCGCAACAACAACGTAAATAAATAAAAGAATTTGATACATTTTTTCTACTCTAAATTGCGAATCACGCAAGAAAACTGGGGACGGATATTATAAGTTTTTCACCATTTCCGCAAGTTTTTTTTCTTATTTGTTATTCAACTGTATCAACTTTAATCAACTGCACTTTTAGGCGAGAATTCTTTTGTTTTTTTGACCGCACTTTTACGTGGTTTCGTTGTTGTTTTTGAAGCTCGGTTCACTTGGCTTAATTGACGTAGTGCCTTGAAATCAACAAAACGTACCAAATCCGGTAGCATTTGATTCAATCCGTACATAAACTGTTGGTAAGTTGTCTTTTTTTGGCTAATGTCTGTGAGCTGAGCCTCCCAATGTGCGGTCATATCGGGTTGAGTAGCAATTTCAGGCAATGCTTGAATCAAAATTCGCCCGGTTTCCGTACTATGGATATTACGTCCTTTTTTAGTGAGAAAGCCACGTTTAAAAAGCAATTCGATAATACCGGCACGAGTAGCTTCCGTCCCAAGCCCATCAGTTTCACGCAGAATTTTTTTCAATTCTTTATCTTGCACAAAACGGGCAATTCCCGTCATAGCGGAAAGCAATGTCGCATCGGTAAAAGGTTTCGGCGGTTGTGTTTTTTTACTCACCACTTCCCCACGTTCGCAATGAAGAATTTGTCCTTTCTTTACGATCGGCAAAAGCGGTTCTTGGTTCTCCGTGTCATCTTCTTTCCCTAACAAAGCTTTCCAACCTGCCGTCTGCAAATTGCGCGCTTGTGCGATAAAAGTTCCGCCAGCGATCTTCAGTGTAATTTTACTTTTACGATATTCCGCCTCAGGACAAAACTGCATTAAATATTGACGTGCGATTAAGCCATAAATATTGCGCTCATCATTGGTTAAATCCACGGCTCGATTTTTAGCTGTCGGAATAATTGCGTGATGCGCTTCTACTTTTTTATCATTCCAACTGCGATTCCGTTGATTGACATTCACCACATTCGGTAAGGTTTGATAAGCCTCGCAATGTACGGAAATAGCATTTAATACATTATGGCGTTCGGCAAAGTGTTCTTCCGGCAAATAGCGACAATCCGATCGAGGATAGGTGATCAAACGGTGCGTTTCGTATAAACGTTGGCAAGTATCCAGTACGGCTTGTGCCGACATGCCAAAACGCTTCGCCGCATCAATTTGTAAAGCAGATAATGAATAGGGCAAAGGCGCAGTCTCTTTCTCACGAACGTCTTTGTAATCCGTCACTTCCGCCGGCTGCCCCGTGATGCGTTTTACGACATTTTCTGCCAAACCTTTGGAGAGGATTCTTCCATCATCGTCTTGATAATCTTCGCAAGCCTTACTTGGCTGCCATAATGCACTAAAAAGTGCGGTCGGTTTTTCATTTGTTTTTTCGGTTTGATGTTCAGGATTAATCCACGCCAAGACTTCAAAAAAATCTTTTGGTTGAAAATGTTCAATATCCAAATCACGACGTACAATGAGTCCCAACACCGGCGTTTGCACCCGCCCCACAGAAAGTACGCCGTCATAGCCTGCTTGTCGCCCTCGAATAGTATAGGCTCTGGTCATATTGATGCCGTAAAGCCAATCGGCACGCGCACGTGCTAGTGCAGAAGTGGCAAGAGGAATAAAATGACGATTCGGTTGTAATTTTTTAACGGCTTTTTCCACCGCACTCGGGTTGAGATCACTAATGAGACAACGTTGAATTTGATCCCGTTTTTCCGCACTCAAATTCACATAGCTAAACACTTCATCCACCAGCAATTGCCCTTCGCGATCCGGGTCGCCGGCATTCACTAATTCATCGGCTTGATGAATTAGTTTTTCCACCACGAAAAGTTGTTTTTTTACTTCTTTTCGTGGCAAAAGCTGCCATTTTTCAGGAATTATCGGTAAATGTTCCAAGCGCCATTGTTTAAATTTAGGATCGTAAGCATCCGGTTCGGCTTGTTCGAGCAAATGCCCCACACACCAAGTAACGACATCTTTATCGCCGCATTTGATAAATCCCTCACCACGCAGATGGGGTTTTGGCAATACATCGGCAATGGCGCGAGCCAAGCTTGGTTTTTCCGCGATAAATAAGCGCATAGGAATACTAAGAAAAAATTAGTCGAGCTGACGACGTCCAAGGAAAGAATGGGTCAATGTCGTACCGTCCACCGTTTCAAGTTCCCCCCCCACAGGAATGCCGTGTGCAATACGGCTTACTTTGATATTGTGCAGGCGACAAATTTCCGCAATATAATTTGCCGTTGCATCACCTTCCACAGTGGGATTGGTGGCAAGAATGACCTCGTGAAAAGATTCTTCAACCAAACGTTTTTGCAATAAATCAAGGCCGATTTCACGAGGTCCAATACCATCAAGCGGCGATAAATGCCCCATCAAGACAAAATAACGTCCGGAAAATTGACCGGTTTGTTCAATAGCTTGAATATCTGCCGGCATTTCCACCACACAAAGCAAACCGGAATTTTGACGGCGTGGATTGTTGCAAATATTACAAACCTCTTCCTCAGTAAAATCGCGACATTGTGAGCAATGTCCTATTTTAGACATCGCTTCCGTAAGTGCACGTGCCAAATTCATTCCGCCGCTACGATTGCGTTGCAGAAGATGATATGCCATACGCTGCGCTGATTTCGGACCTACACCCGGTAAACAACGGAGATTTTCAATAAGATGTTCTAAAAGTGGACTGCTTTGCATAATGAAAACGATGGGGAAAATATGAAATGAACAGTGTGTGAATGCTACCACTCACACATCCTATAAATTAAAACGGAAACTTCATTCCGGGAGGCAACGGCATACCGGCGGTTACTGATGCCATTTTTTCCTTTTGTAATTCTTCAGCACGGCGTACGGCATCATTAAATGCAGCGGCAATTAAATCTTCCAACATTTCTTTATCGTCTTCCATTAAAGAGGGATCAATGTCGATACGGCGACAGTTGTGCGCCCCATTAATCGTAACTTTTACCAACCCCGCTCCCGATTCACCGGTTACTTCAAGTTGTGCGATTTCTTCCTGCATTTTTTGCATTTTTTCTTGCATTTGTTGCGCTTGTTTCATCAAGCCGCCCAAACCGCCTTTTCCAAACATAATATTATCCTTATCAAGTCAAAAAATCGGGTGCATTCTAGCGAAAAAATTTGCCTTTGGAAACAGAGAAATTTATTATTCGCCCTTTTGAACAAAACCGCAAAACGACTTATTTTATGGAAACACGCTACTACATCATCTTCGCCTCCGTGATTATCGGCTTGCAATTATTCATCTTTATTTTTAACCGCACTTTGTATTGGTTATTCGCAGAAAAAATATCTTCACGCAACAAAAAATACTTAGCATTACTCACCTTTGGTATCCCTAATCTCCTTTGGTTGGTTCAAGCGTTACAACTTTTCGCAACGGCACGTGTAATCGCCTTTGTTTTAGCTTTATTGCTATTTTCCGCTTTTATAAGTTTTGGAATTGCAACTATCCATTTTTTCTTTAGAAGAACCAAATTCATTGCCCAAATTGACCGCACTTTACGCCTCGCCTATCCTTTTTTATTATCGGGGTTAATTGGCTTAAGCGTTTATAACGCCTACACACCGAAGGTAACGCATTACGATATTACTTTTAATAAGCCGATGAAATCCCTACGCATCGGCGTGGCAAGTGATCTGCATTTGGGTAAATTCTTTGGTGGAAAAGAGCTGGATAAACTTGCACAAATTATGAATGAACAAAAAGTCGATCTGATTTTACTCCCCGGCGATATTATGGATGATAACGTCAATGCCTATTTAGCGGAAAATATGCGCCCTCACTTAGAAAAATTGCGTGCGCCTCTCGGTGTTTACGCAACACTGGGAAACCACGATTTCTTTGGCTATCAAAATGAAATCACAGAAGAAATTCACAGAGCGGGAATTTTTGTTCTCAAAGATCAAATCGCTACCATCAATAATGAGCTTGTTCTAATCGGTCGAAATGATGATTTGGATAAATCCCGTCCGACTACGGCGGAATTATTAAAACAGGCTGATTTGAATTTACCGATTATCGTATTGGATCATCGTCCGTCAGAAGTCGAAATTCATTCGTCATTGCCTTTTGATTTGCAAGTTTCAGGGCATACCCATAAAGGGCAAATTTTTCCTGCTAATTTTATTACCGCCTTAACTTATCGAATTGATTACGGTTTGGAAAAAATCGGCAATCCGTATTTTATGGTAACTTCCGGCTACGGATTTTGGGGAATCCCAATGCGCTTAGGCTCACAATCCGAAATAGTAATTATTGATGTGAAAGGAAATCAATAAAAAAGTGCGGTTAAAAATGGGGATGTTTTTATCCCCATTTTATCATCTAGTAAAATTCAACACCTTCAATAGAACGGGTAACACGCGTGCCGGCTTCACCTTTTACGATACGTTCAATATCGTTTAATGAGCCGATAACGGCATCTTTACCGGTGGCGTTCACAAAATTGATAACCGCTTTCACTTTCGGAGCCATTGAACCCGGAGCAAATTCGCAGGCTAGGGCTTCTAACGCCGCCGGATTCGCTTTTGCAATTCGTTTTTGATCCGGTTTGTTGAAGTTTACACAGGCTGCCGGTACGTCTGTTGCAATAATAAACAAATCCGCCTCCAATTCTTGAGAAATCACCGCAGTGCATAAATCTTTATCTACCACAGCCTCAACGCCTTGCAATTCACCTTGAGCGTTGTAATAGCTAGGAATGCCACCGCCGCCGCCACAAACTACAATATTGCCGTTCATTAATAAGGCTTTCACCGAATCAATCCCTGTTACGCCTTTTGGTAACGGGCTTGATACGGCACGGCGATAATATTGCCCGTCTTGCATAACCGTCCAACCTTTTTCGGCAGCCAGTTTTTCCGCTTCTTCTTTAGCATAAACCTGACCGATCGGTTTACTTGGTTTTTCAAATGCAGGATCACTAGGATCAACAATCACTTGGTTTAATACGGTGATGGTCGGCGTTTTCGGCACTAAATTAGTGAGTTCTTGTTGCAACATGTAACCTATCATTCCAACTGTTTGTGAAACCAACACATCTAAAGGATAAGGCTCGATATTAGGATCTTGCACATAATAAGCCGCGTGTTGTAATGCCAATAACCCCACTTGCGGTCCGTTTCCGTGTGAAATGACTAATTCATTCTCCTGCTTAATCTTTGCCAACTGTTCCGCTGCAATACGAATATTTGCAGATTGGTTTTGAGCCGTCATTGGCTCTCCTCTTTTTAACAAGGCGTTTCCGCCAAGAGCTACCACAATTCTCATTTTCGTTCCTCTTATTTCCGACAAAAAAATAGCACCGCAATATTGGCGATGCTATCCTTAACTACCTATGCAAGACTTGCGACCATCACAGCCTTAATCGTATGCATTCTATTTTCGGCTTGTTCGAATGCAACATTGGCAGGTGATTCAAACACCTCTTCCGTTACCTCAATACCATTGGCGAGTTGCGGATATTTTTCAGCAATTTCTTTACCCACTTTCGTCTCGGTGTTGTGAAACGCCGGTAAGCAGTGCATAAACTTCACTTTTGGGTTACCGGTACGTTTCATCAATTCCGATGTTACTTGATAAGGCATTAACAACTCAATACGATCCGCCCACGTTTCTAAAGGTTCTCCCATTGATACCCATACATCCGTATGAACAAAATCAACACCTTTTACTGCCGTGTCAATATCTTCCGTAACAGTGAGACGTGCACCGGATTGTTCAGCAAACGCTTGACACATTTTCACCAATGAATCTTCCGGTAACAGTGCCTTCGGTGCGCAAATACGCACGTCCATTCCCAATTTTGCACCGATTAACAATAACGAATTCCCCATATTGTTACGTGCATCACCAATATACACGTAGCTGATTTGACTTAACGGTTTTTCACAATTTTCAATCATTGTGAGCACATCAGCCAGCATCTGGGTTGGGTGAAATTCGTCGGTTAAACCGTTAAATACCGGTACACCTGCATATTGTGCCAGTTCATTGACGATAGATTGTTTAAAACCGCGGTATTCAATGGCATCATACATTCTGCCAAGAACACGCGCGGTATCTTTCATCGATTCTTTATGCCCGATTTGGGAAGAAACCGGATCAATATAGGTAACATGTGCACCTTGATCATAAGCGGCAACTTCAAAAGCACATCGGGTACGGGTTGACGTTTTCTCAAAAATAAGGGCAATGTTTTTACCGGTCAGACGAGGCTGTTCTGTTCCTGCATATTTTGCTCTTTTCAAATCTCTAGCAAGATCCAATAAAAAACGAATTTCACGTTCGGTATGATTGACTAAACTGAGTAAATGTCTATTTTTAAGATTAAACGCCATGCTTGCTCCTTACTGTGTTGCATAAATATGCAAATATTCTAGCAAAGTATTCAATTGCATTCAATCCGGTGAAGAAAGAAATTTTGATAAGAAAAAGTGCGGTCAAAAAATTCATTATTATGTAGCAGTTGCACAAATATTGTTAAATAACGATTTTGTAGAGCGGATAAATTTTGCCCATCAATTCAAAAAAGGAGTTTCAATGGTGGGCAACAACGACATAATGGTGAAAAAATTAAAAGAAGTTCACGATGTCTCACCGCAGCAAATCTATTGGCACGGACGAACAATTGCAGGAACAGCATTAAAAAGCAAAATAATTTTAATGTGAGAAGAGAATTAGGACGCCAATTATGACGCCTATTATTACTATTATTAAGAACAAACCACTTTCACCGCCAAACCGCCTTGCGAGGTTTCACGATATTTCGCATTCATATCTTTGCCGGTTTCATACATGGTTTCAATAACTTTGTCGAGAGTAACACGAGGGTTAGTGGTTCGGCGCAATGCCATACGTGAAGCATTAATGGCTTTTACCGAAGCAATGGCATTACGCTCAATACAAGGCACTTGCACTTGTCCGCCTACAGGATCACAGGTTAATCCAAGATTATGTTCCATCGCAATTTCGGCAGCGATACACACTTGCATTGGGTTACCACCGAGAATTTCCGCCAACCCTGCCGCTGCCATTGAACAGGCTACACCGACCTCTCCCTGACAACCAACTTCCGCACCGGAAATAGAGGCATTCATTTTATAAAGCGATCCAATCATACCTGCCGCCAACAAATACCGTTCAACGATTTCCTGTGTTAAAGGAGAAATAAATTTGTCGTAATAAGAAAGCACGGCAGGAATAATACCACACGCCCCGTTAGTCGGCGCGGTAACGACACGCCCACCGGCTGCATTTTCTTCATTGACGGCAAGTGCGTACATATTCACCCAATCAATCACTTTCATCGGATCATTTGACAAATTCGTATTGGCTTGCAACATTCGATACAAAGAAGCGGCACGACGTGATACACGCAAAGGTCCCGGTAAAATTCCTTCTGTGTGCAAACCATGATCGATACAATCTTGCATCGTTTTCCACACGTTCTCTAAATGAGCCTTAACCGCTTCTTTACCATGCAGAGCAATCTCATTTTCAAGCATTACGGTGGAAAGCATTAGCCCGTTTTCACTACAATGGTGCAAAATATCTTCCGCATTTTTATAAGGATAAGGCACTTCAATGTTAAGCTTTTCCTCTTCCCCAAAATGTGCTTCATCAACAATAAAGCCACCACCGATAGAATAATAAGTTTGGCGATAAAGCTCCGTGCGGTTTACATCTAATGCGGTGACGGTCATACCATTTTCATGTAACTTCAAAAAAGTGCGGTGGAAAATAAGATTGTTTTCAAAATTAAATTTCACCGTTTTTCTACCTTGATCAATAGCCAGTTCTGCGGTTTCCTTCACTTTTTCGATAAAACCCGGAATCAGATCAATATCCACGTTATGAGGCAAATACCCTGCTAATCCCATAATGATGGCGATATCCGTATTATGTCCTCTCCCTGTCATAGAAAGCGAACCGTATACATCTACATGAATTTCGGCAACCTGTTCAAACTGACCTCGCTCGATCAGATCATCCACAAATTGTTTGCCGGCTTTCATCGGCCCAACAGTATGGGAACTGGAAGGCCCGATTCCCACTTTAAACATATCAAATACGCTAATCATATATTTCTCTCAATAGGCTAAATTAAAAACCGCCTATAATAATCCATATATTACTGCAGAGATAGCGATTAATCCCATTACCGTAACAAATACATTGCTGAAGCGACCTTGGTAACGTTTCATAGCCGGTATTTTACGGATAGCGTACATTGGCATAATAAATAAAATCATAGCAATGATCGGGCCTCCTAAGGATTCGATCAAACCAAGGATACTCGGGTTAATAATTGCGACGCCCCACAAGGTTAATAAAAAGAACAATGCCGTACCATAATTTAATTTTTTACGATCTACGGCTTCCCCTTTCATTTTCACGTAAAGCCCTTCCAATCCTTCACGTGCGCCCATGTAATGGCCAAAGAAAGAACTCGTAATCGCCAAGAAAGCCACTAAAGGACCAAAGTAAGAGATGTAAGGATTATCAAATTTATTCGCTAAGAATGACAAAATACTGATATTTTGTTCTTTTGCAGCAAGTAATTCTTCCGGTGTTAATGTCAATACGCAGCTGAACACAAAGAACATTACAAAGAAAAGTAAAATCGCCGAAGTACCTTTTTCTGTTTGCCCGATATGACGTTCGGTGTGTTCAAATTCTTTGTATTCACGATATTGTGAACAAGTAAAAGAGGAAATTGCCGGTGAATGGTTAAAGGAAAAAACCAATACGGGAATCGTTACCCATAATGTGGTGATAAAACCACTTGCTGTCGGAAATTCATTTAGCATTGAACCATTCCATTCCGGAATGAGATAAATTGACATTGCAAATAAAATAAAGACCAAAGGATACACAAGCCATTCCGTAATTTTCAACATCACTTTTTCATTGAAAAGCATGACGGAAATCAATACTGCAATAAGAATGAAAGAAAGCAATGCACGGTTTGGAGATGCCATACCAAGTTGATTTACAATAAAAGAATCAACCGTGTTGGTAATGCCGTTTCCATAAATCAATAGAATCGGGAAAATCGCAAAGAAATAGAGTAACGTAATCAATTTACCTGCCGTCTTGCCGAAATGTTCTTCCACAACTTCGGTAATATCACTACCCGGTTTTTTAGAGGAAAGCACGAAATAAGCTAAACCACGGTGAGCAAAATAGGTCATAGGGCCTACAAGTATCGCCATCACCACTAACGGCCAAAAACCGCCCATACCGGCATTAATTGGTAAAAATAATACGCCCGCTCCAACTGCCGTACCAAATAAATTAAGCATCCAAACGGCATCAAATTTATTCAATTTTGTATTTTTCATAACGAAAATCCTAAAATAAGTAATAGATTAAATATCAATCAGTCAGGTAATCACCTGATAAATTTGGCGCGAATGATATGCTTGAAGAGGCATAATTTCAAAGAGGTATTTTTAGAAATGTGATCTATATAACATTTTGTACTATTTAATTGCATAAATATTTATCTAGATCAAAGTGCGGTCAAAAAACACCTTATTTTCTGACCGCACTTTTAGACGATTAGGCATTTTCGATGGAAAAGGAAATAACTTCTTTAATGCTTGAGGCATTCAATGCAATCATAATCAAACGATCTACACCTAACGCCACGCCCGATGTATTTGGAATCCCTGCCTGTAATGCTGCAAGGAAGCGTTTATCAATATCCTGAATCGGCAAACCGACCCTTTCACGTTGACGATTATCTTGTTCAAAACGTCGCTCTTGTTCACGTGCATCAGTGAGTTCATGGAAACCATTGGCAAGTTCCAACCCTTTATAATAAAACTCAAAGCGTTCTGCAACGCGTTGATCTTCCGGGCTTAATTGCGCAAGTGCCGCTTGGGAAGAGGGGAAATGATAAATCGCCACAGGCGCATCTTGCCCGATTTGCGGTTCAACGACTTCACTAAATAAAAATTGCAACAAGGTGTCCCGATCTTCATCTTCTTTTGCCATAAAATGATATTTATGAGCGGCTTCCACCAATTCTTTACGCTCTGCAGAAAGCGGATCAAGCCCCACGTATTCTTGAAAGGCAAATTGATAACTCATACTCTCCGCCGGTTTACAATCCAAAACTTGTTGTAATAAATCATCCACTTCGTTAATCAAACGATACATATCAAAGTGCGGTCGATACCATTCCAGCATCGTAAATTCCGGATTATGGCGATTACCGGCTTCTTCATTGCGAAATACTTTACTAATTTGGAAAATCGGTCCGCTGCCCGCTGCCAATAACCGTTTCATATGATATTCAGGACTGGTTGAAAGCCACAAGGTTTTTGATAGTTCGTTAAGGGGAGCGACAAATTCCGTGTTGAAAGTTGAAAGATGAAGATCCGTTACACCGAATTCACTTAAAACCGGCGTTTCAACTTCAAGCAAACCACGATCCGTAAAAAAACGGCGAATTTCAGCAATAATCTTTGCTCTTTCAAGTAAATTTTCGATGGAAGCGGTAGGCTGCCAAGTAGGAATTTCAAAAGTAAGTGCGGTCATTTTTCTCTTTATTTTTTAGGCTGAACTATTCTTAATCTCCGCATTGTAAACGAGCCAATTTTTCAACTCAACTTCCCAGTAAATAATAGCCGAACATTTGAGCTAAATAATAACTTATCTCATTTGATTTACTTGGACAAATTAACTTTTTTGAGGTAGATCACAAAATTGCAAATTTCTCCTAAATTCCCCTCAAAAAAAGGTTATTAATTTGTAAAAAAATGGCACAATGCTGCCACCAGCCCCTTTCGGGGTTATTATTTTACTTTCTATTAATCGGAGGATATCGTGCAAACAGTTAATGTCGATATTGCAATTGTTGGTGCCGGCGGTGGCGGTTTACGTGCAGCGATTGCCGCAGCAGAAGCAAATCCTAACTTAAAAATTGCGTTAGTTTCAAAGGTGTACCCAATGCGCAGCCACACAGTGGCGGCAGAAGGTGGGGCGGCAGCCGTTATCAAAGAGGAAGACTCTTATGATAAACACTTCCAAGATACCGTTGCCGGCGGTGACTGGCTATGTGAACAAGATGTAGTGGAATATTTTGTTCAACATTCCCCGGTAGAAATGACCCAACTTGAACGTTGGGGTTGTCCTTGGAGTCGTAAAGCCGATGGCGATGTGAATGTGCGCCGTTTCGGTGGTATGAAAATCGAACGTACTTGGTTTGCTGCGGATAAAACCGGTTTCCATTTATTACATACGCTTTTCCAAACTTCAATCCAATACCCTCAGATCCAACGCTTTGATGAGCATTTCGTACTAGATATTTTAGTCGATGACGGCCATGCACGCGGTATGGTTGCAATGAATATGATGGAAGGAACGCTTGTTCAAATTAATGCAAATGCCGTTGTCATTGCAACAGGTGGCGGTTGTCGTGCGTTTAAATTTAATACCAACGGCGGTATCGTAACAGGTGACGGTTTATCAATGGCGTATCGCCACGGCGTACCGTTGCGTGATATGGAATTTGTTCAATATCACCCTACCGGCTTACCAAATACCGGTATTTTGATGACGGAAGGTTGTCGTGGTGAAGGCGGTATCTTAGTTAATAAAGACGGCTATCGTTACCTTCAAGATTATGGCCTAGGTCCTGAAACGCCAATCGGCAAACCGGAAAACAAGTATATGGAACTTGGTCCGCGTGATAAAGTTTCTCAAGCATTCTGGCAAGAGTGGAAAAAAGGCAATACCTTAAAAACAGCAAAAGGCGTTGATGTGGTTCATCTTGATTTACGTCATTTGGGTGAAAAATATTTACACGAACGTCTTCCGTTTATTTGCGAATTAGCAAGTGCTTATGAAGGTGTAAACCCGGTAAATGAGCCGATCCCTGTACGTCCTGTCGTTCACTACACTATGGGTGGTATTGAGGTGGACTTCAACAGCGAAACACGTATTAAAGGTTTATTCGCTGTGGGTGAATGTGCCTCCTCTGGTTTACACGGAGCAAACCGTTTAGGTTCTAACTCTTTGGCGGAGCTTGTTGTGCTTGGTCGTGTAGCGGGTGAATATGCGGCACAACGTGCGGTTGAAGCACAACCGGCTAACCAAACTGCCGTTGATGCGCAAGCAAAAGACATTGTCGCCCGTTTAGAAGCCCTTCAAAAACAAGAAGGTAATGAATCTTGGTCTGAAATTCGTGATGAAATGGGGACGGTAATGGAAGAAGGTTGCGGTATTTACCGTGACCAAGCAAGTATGCAAAAAGCCGTTGATAAAATTGCGGAATTAAAAGAACGTTATAAGCGCATTCGTGTGGCGGATAACTCAAGCGTATTTAATACTGATGTACTTTACACCGTAGAATTAGGTTACATTCTTGATGTTGCACAATCTATTGCAAACTCAGCAATCGAACGTAAAGAATCTCGCGGTGCACACCAACGCTTAGACTACACTGAACGTGATGATGTAAATTACTTAAAACACACCCTTGCTTTCTACAATGAGAATGGCGCACCGCGCATTGAATATAGTCCGGTGAAAATCACTAAATCTCAACCTGCAAAACGTGTTTACGGTGCGGAAGCAGAAGCTCAAGAAGCTGCTGCAAAAGCTAAGGAGCAAGCAAATGGCTAATTCACCAGTAATGAATGTGGAAGTATTACGCTACAATCCAGAAAGCGATCAAGAGCCACATTTAAGCACTTACCAAGTGCCTTATGACAACCAAACATCCCTACTTGATGCGTTAGGTTATATTAAAGATAAACTTGAACCTTCCCTTTCTTACCGTTGGTCATGCCGTATGGCGATCTGCGGTTCTTGTGGGATGATGGTAAATAACAAACCTAAATTGGCTTGTAAAACGTTCTTACGTGATTACAGCGGGCATATGCGAATTGAACCGTTGGCAAATTTCCCGATTGAACGTGACTTAGTGGTTGATTTAAGCCATTTCATCGAAAGTTTAGAAGCGATCAAGCCTTATATTATTGGTAATGAAGCACCTGCGTTAGATGGTAAACCGCATCCATCGGCAGAACTTGCCAAAAGCCGTACTAAACAAACACCGGCGCAACTTGAGAAATATCGTACTTTCTCAATGTGTATTAACTGCGGATTATGTTATGCCGCTTGCCCACAATTCGGTTTAAATCCTGAGTTCTTAGGTCCTGCTGCGATTACGATGGCTCACCGTTATAACCTTGATAACCGTGACCACGGTAAAGCGAAACGTATGCCATTATTAAACGGAAAAAATGGTGTATGGAGCTGTACTTTCGTGGGGTATTGTTCTGAAGTTTGTCCAAAACATGTGGATCCAGCTTCAGCAATTAACCAAGGCAAAGTGGAAAGTGCCAAAGATTATGTTATCTCTATGCTCAAACCAAAAGGCTAAGGGGGAAAGAATGCCATTAGTTAGTAAACGTAAAAAATATGTTCGCCCAATGACGGCTACTTGGTGGCAAAAATTGGACTTCTACAAGGCTTATATGCTTCGTGAAGCTACTTCAATTTTTGCGGTATGGTTCTGTATCGTATTACTTTACGGCGTACTTTGCCTTGCAAGTAATCCCGTACCGGGCTTAGGCATTTTGAGTTTTATTGAATTTTTAAGAAACCCAATTGTGGTTGTGCTTAATATCATTACGCTCATCGCAACACTTTATCACACCGCAACCTATTTCTTAATGACACCAAAAGTGATGAACATCATTGTGAAAAATGAACGCTTACCACACGCATTGGTAAGAAATTCACTTTGGGCGGTAACCGCACTTATCAGCGTGGTTGCATTAGTTTTAGTTTATATTTAAGAGGGCGAAAAAATGATTGATAAAAATCCAAAACGCTCCGGCGAACCACCGGTATGGCTTCTATTCGGTGCAGGCGGTACAGTAAGTGCAATTTTCTTCCCTGTGGTCATTTTAATCTTAGGTTTACTCTTACCATTCGGTTTAATCGACCCATCAAATTTAGTTACGTTTGCCTATTCTTGGATCGGTAAACTCGTCATTCTCGTGCTAACGATTTTCCCAATGTGGTGTGGTTTACACCGCATTCACCACGGAATGCACGATCTTAAAATCCACGTACCTGCAGGCGGCTTTATCTTCTACGGTTTAGCTACTATTTATACCATCTGGGTATTATTTGCAGTGATTGGTTTATAAGAAAATCAAACAAAAATAGCGAGTTTTTACTCGCTATTTTTTTACGTGTGGTTTAAGTAAAACTTTCCGGATCAAGCTATCTCTTCTATCATAAATTCCCAAGATACTTTTCAATTCTATTAACGTTCATAAATTTCCGAATCAGCAAAGAAATAAGCGATTTCACGATTAGCACTTTCTACACTATCAGAACCATGTACCGAATTTTCACGTTGACTTAATGCAAAATCTTTACGAATTGTTCCCACTTCCGCCATTTCAGGATTTGTTGCGCCAATCAAAGTGCGGTAATCTTTCACTGCATTTTCTTTTTCAAGCACAGAAACCACAATAGGTGCCGACATCATATAATTTACTAACGGTTCAAAAAATGGCTTACCTTGATGTTCGGCATAGAACCCCTCAGCTTGCGCCTGCGTTAAACGCACCATTTTAGTCGCAATAATCTTGAAACCATCTTTTTCAAATCTCGTTAAAATTGCTCCGATCAAATTGCGTTTTACCGCATCCGGCTTAATAATTGAAAGTGTTTTTTCCATCATCTTCTATCCTCGCTTCTATGATTTTGAAATCAGTAAATTTGCAAGTGTTTGCACACCAATACCTGTCGCACCAACCGCCCATAAATCGCAGGCTGATTTACGATAAGTTGCCGAACAATCAATATGCAACCAGTTTTGTTGATAATTCTTCACAAAATAGGATAAGAATGCAGTTGCCGTACTCGCACCTGCTCCCATAGGAACAGTGCCGATATTAGCAATATCTGCAAAAGAAGAACCGATTTGCGAACGATGAAATTCCTCAAAAGGTAAACGCCAAAAAGGTTCATTTTCCTCTTTTGCTGATTGGAAAAGATCTACAACCAACTCGTCATCCATAGATAGAACCGAATGGTAGTCATTTCCCACCGCCACTTTCGCAGCACCGGTCAAAGTTGCACAATCAATAATAAATTCAGGATGTTGACCATCCGCCTCAATCAATCCGTCTGCCAATACCAAACGTCCTTCCGCATCGGTATTTAGCACTTCTGCCGTCACACCGTTTTTATAGGTTATAATATCCCCTAATTTAAACGCATTGCTACTCACTAAATTTTCTGCACAACATAAATAAAGTTTCACCCGTTGATTTAATCCACGGGCTATAGCCAAACCTAAAGCACCGGTTAATAAAGCTGCTCCGCCCATATCCGTACGCATCGTACTCATACCTTCGCTTGGCTTAATGCTATATCCGCCACTATCAAAAGTAATCCCTTTACCGACTAAACAAGCCAGCACCGGTGCATTTAAATCCCCGGTCGGATTAAAATCTAACTGTAACATAGCCGGTGGGTTAGCAGAACCTTTTCCTACCGTCCAAATACCTTGATAACCTTGCTGGTCTAGCTCCTCACTTGAAACAATCTGAAAACTGACCGCACTTTTTTCCGCATACTTTTCAGCTTGTGTCATTATAAATTCTGCTGCACGTTCTGCCAGTTTAATTGGTGTTAAACTTTGTGCGGGCTCATTAATTACACCCCGCACAAAATCACCACACTCAATACGCGCCAATAATTCGTGTTGTGCTTCATCATCTAAATGAGGAAACTCAATCGCATAGTCTTGTTTTGCCGTGTAAAACCCTTGATAGAACGCCCAGCAAAAATTCAAATCCCATTCTTCCCCTACAAGTTCGACATCTTTAATGCCTTGTCCGCGTAATTTACGAGCTGCACGTTGTACCAAAGTGCGGTCGATTTTTTCATTATTTTTTAAGTGAATAATCGCTTCATCGCCATTAAAACTTAAAATCGCATTATTGCCCCAGCTACCTAATGCCGGACGAGTTGAAAGAATAATCTCCATTTTTTATTCTCCATATAAACTATATTAGCTTTCTATTTACTTTACAAAGTTTCGATGATTTAAAATGTTGTTTGTTTATTACTCGAATTCCAATAATAAAGCTTAATAATATACGATTAGATTATATATTAAATAATCCTATATTTTCCTTCATTGATAGCAAATGAATAAAAAAGTCCCATTAGGAAAAAATAGAATATGTTTCCAGAATTATGAGTCAGGAAAGATTGTGTTAAGCTATAACTCATTGTAGATAAGATATGAATAATACCTAAAGTTGTAATAAATCTTACCCTTTGATTAGCCTGAGTATTTTTTTGCTTTTTATAAAAAATATATAGAGGAACAACAAAAATACCCAAGATAGCAAATCCTCCCAAAACGCCTTTTTTAGTTAAATCATCTATAAACTGATTATGCAAATGTATATATGGAATAGATTTTCGGCTAACAATCCCTTCTTCAGCCAATTTCTCTTTATAATCTGACAATGCGTTTAAGCTCCAACCAGAAATAGGATGTTTTAAAAAAGCATTATAACCAATTTTCCACATATCTAAACGTTCTCCAACTGAACTAACTTCATCGTTACCGTTAAAATAACTGTCAAATTGTTGTTTAGCCTCCGAAATGCGACCAATAAACCGCTCATTCATAGAAAGTGATGAAATACTAATAACTAAAATTGCTAAAATTGCAAATAACCATTTTTTAGATAATAAATGTTTATATAACAAAATAATGACTAAAAATAGAATTGGAAATCCAATCCATCCACCACGAGTAAAAGATAATGCACTTGCAAAAATACCAAAGAATCCTGCAATAACAGCTAATAAAGCGAAATTATGTTTTTTTATATCGTATAAATAAAGTGCAGTAATAAAACTAAATACTCCTAGGGACATAGCAATATCACCTGATTGAATCTTCATTTGCTCATCGAATGCACTTGGTAAATGTAAAACATAATACTGATAAATTGCCACTCCACCCGCAATAAAAGAACCCAATAGTATACTATATGGCAATATATCAAATTTCATTTCACTATAGATGATAAAAATAATTACAGAAAGAAACAAAAATGCTCTAAAGGGATTATCTATCAGTTTAATCTTTTCACCATGTAAAAAAATAAAGAAAAGTGATACAACAAAATACCCTGATACAACAAGAAAAATAATTTTATTTTGCTTAATAATTTCTTTAATACTAATTCTCTTAAAAAGAGCATAAAATAGAAACACTATACTGATAACGAGTAATATAGTTGAGCCATAGTTATATCCTTTTGGGAAAATCAAAAGCAAGGTAAAAAATAGAAATACCGAGATACTAATAAATAGTTGGTAATATTTTTTGGCATTAATCATAAATTTTACCTTTTCTTTTATATAATACATCAACTATTTCTGTTGTGGGTTTAAAACCTGTTGGAGCAGTGAGTAATATATGACGGATAGTGACATAATCTGCACAACTACAAGCTTTATCTAATTCTGCTAACACATTAGATAATTGTTCAAATGGTAAATACGACTCTTCTGCAGCCATAATACGAGGATGATCCGTTTTACGGATATTATCACCACCAATCAATAGTTCTTCATAAAGTTTTTCACCTGGGCGTAAGCCTGTATAGGTAATCTCAATATCACCTTTTGGATTACTTTCATCTTTGACAGAAAGGCCTGATAATTGAATTAAGTTTTTAGCTAAATCGACAATTCGAACAGCTTCACCCATATCTAAAATAAAAACATCTCCCCCCTTTGCCATTGCCCCAGCTTGGATAACAAGCTGAGCGGCTTCAGGAATAGTCATAAAATAGCGAATAATATCCGGATGCGTGACAGTAATTGGCCCACCTCTTAGGATTTGCTTTCTAAATAGAGGGATTACTGAGCCAGATGAACCAAGAACGTTACCAAAACGAACCATGCTAAAGCAGGTATGAGAATCTTTTAATTGCCCTGATAATGCTTGTAAACAAATCTCAGCCATACGTTTACTTGCCCCCATTACATTTGTAGGGCGAACAGCTTTATCTGTTGAAATTAAAACGAAAGATTTAACGCTATGCTCTGTAGCACATTTTGCAACATTATAAGTTCCAAAAATATTATTTCTTACCCCTTCGATCATATTATATTCAACTAAAGGTACATGCTTATAAGCCGCCGCATGATAAATCGTATCAATATTAAAATTGGAGAGTACTTGATCTAATCGTTCAATATCTTGCACATTTCCCAAAATAGGATAAATGTTAGTGTTCTGAATATTATTTTTTTTCACTATTTCCAATAATTCTTGGTGAATAGAGTAAAGAGAAAATTCAGATAACTCAAATAAAACCAACTCTTTTGGATGATTTAATATGATTTGACGACATAATTCAGATCCAATAGAACCGCCCGCACCAGTCACCATCACAGATTTATCAAGAATATTTTCTTGCAACAATGCTTGGTTAGGTAAAACAGGTTCTCGCCCTAATAAATCTTCAATTTTTACTTCACGCAATTCATCAATTTTAGCATTTCCTTGTAAAATCTCTTCCATATCTGGAATTGTTTGAACTTTAATTTTTAAAGGAATAAGGCTATCAATAATAGCTTTACGTTCAGCACGAGAAGCACTTGGGATTGCCAATAGGATCACTTTAATATTATATTTCTGAACTAATTTTGAAATATCTTTAAATGAAAAGATTTTATTTCCTAAAAGATAAGTACCATGCAATTTAACATTATCATCAATAAAACCACGAATACGATAGCGATAAGCATGTTTAAGCATTACCGCTAATTGCCGTCCATTAGATCCTGCCCCATAAATTAAAACTGATTCGTTGTCTTTGTCCAAAATTAAACTAACATAGTAGCGAACTAACATCCTTACACTACCACATAGTAAAAATACATAAGAAAAGTAAATAATAGGTACTGTTCTTGGAATATCAGAACCTATAAAAAAAGAGAAAAAAATAAGACTTACAGATGAAACACAAGCTCCGCCTGCAACCATTGCTAACGCTTTAAAAGATATATACCGTAACACTGCACGATAAAGCCCTAATTTAACAAACGTGAACAACGTAATTACAATGGTGCAAAACAAGGTTGTCCAAATTTTAGTATTATCAAAAGCAACTATCCCCCAAGCCTTGTCCAATAGGCAAGAAAAAAGGAGGATATAAGTAAAACGGCATCAGTAAAAAGACTTATAATTCTTTTTTTAGGTCTAGAAATTTCAAATATAAGTGAATAGATCATAATAATATCCTTCGAAATGAGCTTACTAAATTATCTAACGGATAATTTTTAGCATTGTTAGGAAAATGATTTTAAAATACTCAAATAAATTCTTATTTTGAATATATTTCATATTATATTTTATTTTTTCCGGCATAATCTTTTCAATATAAATCTTTTCTGGATCATTAGATTTCCCTAATATCTCATTCTCATCCATATATTCAATAGATGCGTAATCAGTAATACCAGGCTTAATCGAAAGAACTTTTCTTTGTTCATTATTGTAAAGTTCCACATATTTTCTCACTTCTGGTCGGGGACCAACTAGACTCATATCTCCAACCAATACATTGATAAGTTGAGGTAGTTCATCCAATTTATATTTTCGAATAAAATAACCAGAACGAGTAACACGTGGATCACATCCCCCTACAGTAATTAATCCTTTTTTATCAGCATCCATTACCATAGAACGAAATTTAAACAGTTCAAATTCTTTTCCATACAGTCCAATACGAATTTGCTTATAAAAAATAGGACCTTTTGAATCTAATTTAATCCAAATTACTAAAATAATAAAAATAGGGCTAAAAATAATTAGCCCGATCAAACTTAAAATAAAATCAAAAAAACGAATCATTTTATTTAACCTTATTATAAGCATTAACAACTGAATCAATAATAAAACTTACTTGCTCATTTGTTAATTGAGGATAAATTGGAAGAGATATTTCACATTTATAATTATTATATGATTGTGGATAATCTCCAATTTTATATCCTAGATTCTTAAATAAAGTAAGCATTGGCATTGGAATAAAATGAACATTCACCGCAACTTCATTTTTTGCAATTTCATCAATCATGGTATCACGCTGTGCTTCAGTGAACCCCTTAACGCGTAGTGCGTATAAGTGATAGGAAGTTTCTTTTTCTCCTTGCTTTGATGGCGGTAAAATTGCCCAATCAAACTGTTTAAACACATTATCATAAGTATCAAACACCCTTTTTCGTTCTTTTAGTAAATCTTCATAAATACGAATTTGGGCTAAACCAATGGCGGCATTTACATCTGCCATATTAATTTTCATTCCTAATCCCGTAATGTCATAACGCCACCCACCGGCTTTACTCTTAGAAAAAGCATCTTTTGTTTGACAGTTTAATGCCATTTGTCTAAGTTCTGTATAAAGCTTCGTGTTATCAAAAGGTTCAGGCAAATTAATACAAATTGCCCCACCTTCTGCGGTAGTAACATTTTTCACTGCATGTAATGAAAAAATAGCAATATCTGTCTCACTGCCTGTTCTGACATCTTTTTTATACCAAGCACCTAAAGAGTGAGCAGCATCATTTAACACCAAAATACGACCAAGTTTTTTTTGGTTATCGCTTTCTGCCTTAAAGAGCGGTTGAATTTCGGAGGATTTTACCAAATCCATAATTTCATCATAATCACAAGGAAAACCTGCAATATCAACGGGGATAATTGCTTTCGTTCTTGGAGTAATTGCTTTTTTTATCCCCGCTAAAGAAATATTAAAATCTTCTGAAGTATCCACCATTATAGGTTTTGCTCCAGCATGAAGTACCGCTAACGCTGTTGCACTATAAGTATAAGCGGGGACAATCACTTCATCTCCCTCTTTCACACCAAACCAACGAAGCATCATAATTGCTGCTGAAGTCCAAGAGTTGACACAAAGCACTTCCTTTGCTCCCGAAAAATGTCTAATTTCCTCTTCTAGAGCTTTTACTTTAGGGCCTGTTGTAATCCAACCTGAGTGTAGCGAATCAACCACTTCATTAATGATATCTTCATTAATATATGGGGGGGAAAATGGAATTTTCATTTTATTAATCCTTCTATCTAAATAATTTATATAGTAACCTTTTCACAAAACTAGGGGAAATTGACATCATAAAATATGCGATTGCATAAAAATCAGCTTTAATACCATAATTTAAATCTCGATTAATATGGAATAGTCGGAATTTTAATAATCCAATGTTTTTTTTCCAATTTGCTCTACGCTTATAAAAATCAGAACTTCGTCTAAACTTTAAACCTACATAATTTATATTCGCAAATTTACAATTATTTAAGAACCCCTGATACCATAGCAAAGTATCTTCTGCCATAGTTAAATCTGAAAGGTATTTAACACCTTTCTCAAAAAAACTTCTTCTAAACATACAGGTGGGGTGGGCGATAGGATCCCGTTTAGAAAAGAAATTATATAATTCTTTATGTGATAACGGATATGAAACGACATCCTTAATTATTTCATTCTTCTCATTAATTTCTTCGATAAAACAACCAACTACATCAATGCTAGGATTATTTTTTAAAAAGGCAATTTGTTTTTCAAAACGTTCAGGCATAGCAATGTCATCAGTATCCATTCGAGCAATAAAATCACCGCTACATTCCTTTAATCCAACACTTAATGCATTACCTAAACCAACATTTTTCTCTAATGGAATAGTTTTTAATTTATCTTTTAAGGTTGATTTCCACTCTGAAATAGCAAACTCTAGTTCTGTTGTTAAAGGACCATCTTGTACCAAGACAATTTCATCGGGTTTTAAAGTTTGATTAGTCCAAATACTTTCCATAGCCTGGTTAAAATACTCTGATTTTTCTTTGTGATAAATGGACATTAACACTGATAACATAATCACTCCTATAATTCAAAAGAAGCCTTTTCAGAAAATCTTTTATCTAAAAATTCTATCATTTTATCTTTGATAACTTGATAATCCGAATCAGATAAAGCGGGTGAATCATTAAAGCATATGAATTTAGGTTGTTGTTCATCACATTTCCTAATCATTTTATCTAAATAATCAACGGAAAAAATATTATCTTCAATGCCATCATTATACTTAAATGGAAAAAAATCACCTTTTGCTAAATGCCAATAGCGATATAGATATGGAGTTATATCTGTATTGGATCTAAAACGATTTTTTGAGCAATTTTTCATTTCCATATAAAAATTCTCTTTTACCTCAAGTAGAGTTCTTTTCAAATATGGCTGAGGAAGGTGCCAATGTTCAAACCAGAAATACTTTTTGTATATTTTTTTCAGTAAAAAATTACTAAATTTATTTAACATTGAATAACTTTTATGGTAAAGAAATTTATTATTAAGTTCTGATGGTTTAAAAAATTTATTTATTAGGGATATATTATTATTAAGTGAATGAATCCAAGAATCAATATTTTTAACCATTGCAAAAGCTTTATTACGAGGAATCCAGCCATGACATAAAAAATCAACAGGTATTCCATCTACAAAAAAACGTTCAACATTTGTTTGGGAGAAAATAATCATATCATCGTTTAAATAAACAAAATGTTCTGATAAATCTTGGATATTAGATAAATTCATTTCTATTGAATTTGAGTTAAAGACTGGTAAGTGTTCCTTATACTCATAAATATCATTATGTGTTACTAACTTAATTTTAGGAGAATGAATATCTAACCAATTCGGATAATGTCCACTGGTAATCAAATAAATCTTATTATACCAAGGGCAATTTTTCTCTATTGAGCGTAATACATATTTTAATGTGCCTGAATCTCTAAACCTTGCATTAGAATTGGCATCTGAAGATGATTCATTTACTGAATACTTCTGTCTTAGTTTTTGCCAATCCAGATCTTGATTATCGACCCAAGGCAATACAAAATCAATTTTAATAGGCATCTCCCCCTCCTAATTAGTTATTATTCTTTTTAATGTTAATAGTTAATTCGGCTATATGCCAAATAATAATAAAAAGCATAAACTCATAAAATAATTCAAATAGCTCTCCTCTTGGAAGAAAAAATAAAGTTGATAAGAACAAATAGGATAAATATTTAAATTTTGGACTATTTTTATTTAATTCAAAGTGCAAAACTATAAAACCTAATAGGAAAATACCTAAAAATACCGATATTTTAGAATCACCAATACTATATAATTCTGTTATATATGATGCTCCTGTACCTTCTCCTCCTAAAAAAGCATCAAGATCTAGAACAGCAGTTAGCTCATGACTTAAATAATTTGTCTTCTTTAATAAATTTAAAGATTGCCCTTCTCTATTTATTCTATCTACAATAGGTGAAATCAGGTAAGGGTACTCTTTAGATAAATTATTTTTGTATTCTATATAATAAGGTAATACCAACCCAGAAATACCTTGTTGAGCAAAGAAATCACTTAATGCTGCAGTAAGAGCTAATTCACGATCATTGCCCTGAGATCTAGATAAATTAATCATTTGAGAAATAAAAGCAAATGGTATAAGGATTAAAAAAGCAATCGCAAATAGTTTTTTCAAGGAAACTTTATATACTCTTATAAAAGAAAACCAATACCATATAAGAAATAAAATAGTAATACCAAATTCTGCACGTTTTCCTGAAATTAAATATACCAAAGTAACCGGCACAGTAAATACAGATAATTTAATAAAATCTTTTTTACTTAAATTTGATGAAATATAAAAAGACACACCAATTAAATACAATTTATAACTAACAAACTCAATAATACGCTCTATACCAGAAATAGAATTATCAAGATATAAAGAAAGATACCCAGAAGACATAACATTTTTGAGTATCATCATAAGTTTAAAAGTAACACCAGGTAAAGATAATAATATTATGTAATAACCTAACCTTTTAAAAAAGTTGGTATTGATGTTATTGTCTTGAATATTATTCTTTTTATCAAAAAAACAAATAAAAGAATAAGAAAATGCTAATGATATTATGGATAAAATATATGTAAGGATACTCTCCTTCATAGTCGATTGTTCAAATAAATTTCCAATAAATCTTGTTGCTAAACTCACTGGATATGGAAGTAGTCCTAAAAAATCTAATATAAACCTAGAATAAATAAATAGTCCAAAAACAATAGAAACAAGTAAAAGCAAGGGATATTTATTGAAGTTTAGAACAGCCCAACCTAAATTTATAAAATAAAATAAGAATAAGATAAATTCTAGATATATTAACCCAATATCTATATCTAACACTTCTATAGTAAAGGATAATAGTAAGAAAGAAATTATTGAGAATATATTATAAAGAAAATAAAACATATTACACCCAATATAACAATTTATACTTCTTACATAAATATACTCTATGGCACAACTCAATAAACACTGAAGAATTATAAGCCAAAACTAAAGCAAGTATAGATATCTCTGAGAAATAATATATCCCAGAACATATAAGAAAGTATGAAACCAATGAAATCATCATATTTTTAAAGAAACTCTTACTATAACCGTTAGGTATAAGTAAAAAATATCCTATAGAAGAACTTACAGACGCTAAAATCACATATACAGCCATTACCCATAAAAATTCCTTGATAACTAACATATTAGAACTGGATAATAATATAATAATGAAATCCGAGAACTCAATAATGAATATATAACTTAATAAGCTAAGGATAAAAATACTAATTAAAATAGGCTTCACTTGCTTTGATCGTTTATTTTTTGAAAAATACGGAAAGAAAGCCGTGTTAATATTGACAAAAATACTTCTAAATGCCCAAACAATTTTCTCTGCTAAATCATAATATGCAACAGCATGCATTCCAATAAAGTTCCCTAGCAGCATAATATTAGTTTTATCTTTCAATATAGCCATAATATCTGAGAAAAAAAAGACAACACTATTTTTCATATAGAAAATAAGTGTTGTTATATTAGGTAACTTAAAATTAATTACCTTACTTCTGATTAGAATAGATATAGAGATCAAAAAAACAATCAATGAACCAAATAAATAACATAAAGGAACAAGCAAATAGTCTGAATCATTCTTCACGAATAAGAGAATACAAAGTAATGAAACAACTTTAGCACTAAGGTTAATTAGTGTAATATATTTCATTCTTTCTATACCTTGAAAATACCAAATAGGCAATAAAATTTCTAGAAAAGCGGCTAATAAAGAATAAATATATATTTTAGATTCAACTATCTCTATTAAAGAAAAATAACTAAAAAATAGCCCAATAGAAATCATAAATAATATTATTTCTAAAAATACAACATTTATAAAAATTTCACTTAACTTTCCCTTGTCATTTCTAAAATAGCTTATCTGCTGAGTTGCATATGTACTGAATCCAAACCGAATAAATACAGCAAAATAAGAGGCTATTGATTGAGAAAAGATAACTAAACCATATTTATCAATTCCTAATCTATTTAATAATAAAGGCAATATTACTAATGGCAGCACCATATTTCCGAATTGCACTACAGATAAATATAAAAAATTATTTATCTGAACTTTATATTGATTAAAATAACTAGACATTATCTATTCTTAAAGATCATTTTATAAAAAGCTTGGATTAAGATGTAGAAAACGGAAATTAACATACCAAAAATAAAGCCAATTATAAGAATTAATACTTTATTTGGCTTATCCCTAACCACAGGATAATCCGGCGATGCCTGATAAGTAAAGGTATTCGCTTTCACTGATTTCGCTTTTTCATATAAAGGTTCGAGTTCCTTTAATTGTTCTTGAATTTGATAATATCTCGGTGGATAAATAATTTCTTTTGCTGAAATCGTATCAATTTGTGCTTTTAGATATTTTTCGCCTAGCATAAATAAATATGAGCTATCATTTAATTTCGAATCGGATAAAGGTACTTTAGTATCCGTTAAAGCCAAAGTTGGAATTGCAATGCCATTTCCTGTCGGTTGAGAAAACTGATGAATACCTGCTTGCTTAGCAATATCATAAGCTTGAGTTAGATTTTCTAAAGAAATATCCTTCTGAATAGTTAAATTCTGGCTAATTTTTTGTGCCTCATATCTAAGCGCGGCAATTTTTTGTTCAAAGTTTATAAGAAAATTCTCTTTTTCCAATTTAAATGCAGCTTCGTTGATATTATGAATAAAGCCTTGCAATGTATTTTGTGCCAGATCTGCTGTTGGAGCTGATGACAAAGATAAACGATGTGCTATCGCATTCGGCTCTTTTTTCGTATCAGGTTTGCTGATGACTGTTTCTTCATTAACTAATTTAGCTAATGTTTGACGAGCGCCCCTTTCATCTTGCTCAGAGGATAATTGCTTATACAACTCAGATTCTAAAAAAAACCTCTGTTTAACATCAGCAGAAGCTGCAAGACGAACAAATTGATCAAATAAGTTTGTTTTTAAATCACTCGCTTTTAGTTCCTCACCCACAATTCGGCCATATTCCTTTCTGATTGAGAAATAATCGCCAAAATCAACTAATTGAGGCGCAATCACTTCAGCTTTTGAAGTCCACTTTTCCTGAGCAGTAAAAGCATAAACACCGGCAATAGCCGTAAAAATAAATGCCGATAAAATGATCCAAATTTTTTTATTCCATAAAACTTTTATTAATTCAATAAGATCGATCTCATCATTTGTAGTCGTGCCGGTATGATTCATTATAAAGCCCTCAATAATTTATGCTCATAAAATCTTCTTGTGTATTTTACCTGATATAACCTTTCATCACAAATCAGGAATTGAAAATTAATGTAAAGCCTAACAAAAAATGCGACCAAAACTGACCGCACTTTTCTTGTTAAGACTATAATTTCCTATTGCAAATTAGGCATAATACATCTCAAATTCTACCGGGTGGGGGGTCATATTCAAACGTTCCACTTCTTTGCGCTTAATAGCGATAAAGGCTTCTACAAACTCCTTACTGAACACGTTACCCTGTGTTAAAAATTCGTAATCTTTTTCTAACGAATCTAAAGCTTCTTCAAGTGAGCCGGCGACGGCAGGAATATCCTTTAATTCCTCCGGTGGTAAATCGTAGAGGTTTTTATCCATCGCATCACCCGGGTGAATTTTATTTACCACACCGTCTAACCCTGCCATCAATAAGGCGGCAAAGGCTAAATACGGGTTTGCCATCGGATCAGGGAAGCGTGCTTCAACACGAATTGCTTTCGGGCTGGTTACTGCCGGAATACGAATTGAAGCAGAGCGGTTACTGGCTGAATAAGCTAATAATACAGGTGCTTCATAGCCCGGCACTAAGCGTTTGTATGAATTGGTAGTCGGGTTGGTGAACGCATTTAAGGCTTTTGCGTGCTTGATAATGCCGCCGATATAATAAAGTGCGGTTTCAGAAAGACCGGCATATTTATCACCTTGGAAAATATTTTTGCCGTCTTTGCTTAATGACATATTACAGTGCATACCCGAGCCGTTATCGCCGGTAATTGGCTTCGGCATAAAACAAGCGGTTTTACCCTGTTCAAGTGCAACATTTTGTACAACATATTTATAGATTTGAGTTTCATCCGCTTTTAAGGTTAAAGTATTGAATTTTGTTGCAATTTCGTTTTGACCTGCAGTGGCAACTTCGTGATGATGGGCTTCAATCACTAATCCCATTTCTTCTAAAATCAAACACATTTCGGAACGAATATCATGGGCAGTATCAATCGGTGCTACGGCGCAATATCCTCCCTTTTTCAACGGGCGATAAGCATTATTTCCATCTTCATATTTTTTGTTAGTATTCCAAGCAGCTTCTACATCATCAATAGAAAATGAAGCTCGGTTCATCGAAACATCAAAACGCACGTCATCAAAGAGGAAAAATTCGGGTTCAGGCCCGAAAAACGCCTGATCGGCAATACCGGTTGAACGCATATAATTTTCGGCACGAATTGCAATTGAACGAGGATCGCGGTCATAACTTTGCATTGTTGCCGGCTCATAAACACTACAACGTAAAGAAAGTGTCGGGATCTGTGCAAAAGGATCTACCACGGCGGTTTCCGCCATCGGCATTAAAAGCATATCCGCCTTATTAATCGTTTTCCAACCTTCTACCGATGAACCGTCAAACATTTTACCGTCTTCAAACATTTCTTCATCGACAAGGCTAACCGGAATAGATACACCGTGTTCCTTACCTTTAATATCGGTGAATCGGAGAAGAACAAATTTAATCTCGTTTTCTTCAATGAGTTTAAACACGTTGGCGATTGCATTTGACATAGGAATCCTCTATTTTGCGATATGGTCTCAATAAAATAAGCGCGCATTGTAGCTTAATCACCCAATTTTTTCACTAGATTTATTTTTTCAATTGTCATAGCAGGTAACGTAAAAGTCGTGTATAATTTTTGCCCTTTCGTGCCAAGATAAATGCAATTTAGTGCATAGTGTAAATTGCCTACGATTCCCACACGAAATAATAAACTTTTTATACACGAGCGTGAAACCTTGTTTCACTCCCTACATAATCAATTCAATATAAACAATGAAAAACGAAATCGATATTAACAAATTGCGCAATATTGCTATTATCGCGCACGTTGACCACGGTAAAACCACCCTTGTAGATAAACTCCTTCAACAATCCGGTACTTTTGACTCCATACGTGGTGACGCTGATGAACGCGTGATGGACTCTAATGATCTTGAAAAAGAACGTGGCATTACCATTCTTGCCAAAAACACTGCTATTAACTGGAACGATTACCGTATCAATATCGTAGATACCCCGGGACACGCAGACTTCGGCGGTGAAGTAGAACGCGTACTCTCAATGGTAGATTCTGTACTTTTAGTCGTTGATGCGTTTGACGGCCCGATGCCGCAAACCCGTTTCGTTACCCAAAAAGCTTTTGCTCACGGTTTAAAACCCATCGTAGTGATCAACAAAGTGGATCGCCCCGGTGCACGCCCTGATTGGGTTGTAGATCAAGTATTCGATTTATTCGTAAACCTTGGCGCAACAGATGAACAATTAGACTTCCCGATTATTTACGCTTCAGCGCTAAACGGGGTGGCAGGTCTTGAACACGAAGAATTAGCGGAAGATATGACTCCGTTATTTGAAGCCATCGTCAAACACGTTGAACCGCCGAAAGTGGAATTAGATGCCCCGTTCCAAATGCAAATTTCCCAATTAGACTATAACAACTATGTAGGAGTGATTGGAATCGGACGTATTAAGCGCGGCTCAGTCAAACCGAATCAACCGGTTACCATTATTAATAGCGAAGGGAAAACCCGTCAAGGTCGTATAGGTCAAGTGCTTGGTCACCTTGGCTTACAACGTTATGAAGAAGATGTGGCTTACGCCGGAGACATCGTTGCCATTACCGGTTTAGGTGAACTCAACATTTCCGACACCATTTGTGATATCAACGCCGTTGAAGCATTGCCTTCACTCACCGTTGATGAACCGACCGTAACGATGTTCTTCTGCGTAAATACTTCACCGTTTGCCGGTCAAGAAGGGAAATACGTTACTTCACGCCAAATCCTTGAACGCTTAAATAAAGAACTCGTTCACAACGTGGCACTGCGTGTAGAAGAAACCCCTAATCCTGATGAGTTCCGCGTATCCGGTCGCGGTGAGTTACATCTTTCCGTCTTAATTGAAAATATGCGCCGTGAAGGCTATGAATTAGCCGTATCCCGTCCGAAAGTTATTTATCGTGAAATTGACGGCAAAAAACAAGAACCATACGAACAAGTTACCATTGATGTGGAAGAACAACACCAAGGCTCCGTAATGGAAGCGCTAGGTATCCGCAAAGGTGAGGTGCGTGATATGTTGCCTGACGGAAAAGGGCGCGTACGTTTAGAATACATTATTCCGAGCCGAGGATTAATCGGTTTCCGCGGTGAATTTATGACAATGACTTCCGGCACAGGCTTGCTTTACTCCAGCTTCAGTCACTATGATGAAATCAAAGGCGGAGAAATCGGTCAGCGTAAAAACGGCGTGTTAATTTCTAACGCCACCGGCAAAGCGTTGGCTTACGCATTATTCGGTTTACAGGAACGCGGTAAATTAATGATTGATGCCAATGTTGATGTGTATGAAGGTCAAATCATCGGTATTCACAGCCGCTCAAACGATCTCACGGTCAACTGCTTACAAGGTAAAAAACTCACCAATATGCGTGCTTCAGGCAAAGATGACGCTATCGTGTTAACCACACCGGTGAAGTTCTCCCTTGAACAAGCGATTGAGTTTATTGATGATGATGAACTCGTAGAAGTAACACCGGAATCGATCCGTATCCGCAAAAAACTTTTAACGGAAAACGATCGTAAACGTGCTAATCGCACCACAACCAGCACAAGTACTCAGTAATAAAAAATGGGATCACTGTTGATCCCGTTTTTATCTCCCAAGTGCGGTCAGAAAATCTTTAGATTTTGAACGTTGGCTTGCCAACTGTGTCGTAAGGCATAACAATCGCTTTGAGCGATTGCGTATAAATTTTCCGGTATTATGTATCAGTTGCACGAAGAGAATTTTATATCCAATATTTATCGGGGGTAGGGGCGTATTGCATACGCCCCTACCATTTTATTGATGATAATTTTCCAAGAAACGCCCCAGTTTGGTAATCGCTTCTTCCAATTGATTCACATAAGGCAAGGTTACAATACGGAAATGATCCGGCGAATGCCAATTAAAGCCTTTGCCGTGCACAAGCAATACTTTTTCTTGACGAAGTAAATCAAGCACCATTTTTTCATCACTGTGAATATTGAATTTTTTAACATCCATTTTAGGGAACATATACATCGCCCCCATCGGTTTTACGCAAGTAATCCCCGGAATCTGAGTGATTAATTCGTAGGCTTTATTGCGTTGCTCCAATAAACGCCCGCCCGGTAAAATAAATTCATTGATACTTTGATAGCCGCCCAACGCCGTTTGAATGGCGTGTTGCATTGGCACATTTGCACACAAACGCATCGAAGCCAACATATCCAAGCCTTCAATATAGCCTTTCGCCTGATGTTTCGGGCCATTTAAAATCATCCAGCCTTGACGAAAACCCGCAACACGGTAGGCTTTAGATAAACCGTTGAAGGTAACCGTTAATAAATCCGGTGCAAGCGAAGCAATATGATGATGAACCGCACCATCGTATAAAATCTTGTCATAGATTTCATCTGCAAAAATAATCAAATTATTTTGACGCGCTATTTCCACAACCTCTTCCAGTAACGCTTTGCTATATACCGAACCGGTCGGATTATTCGGATTAATGATTACAATCGCTTTCGTTTTTGCATTCACCTTGGCTTTAATATCATCAATCGCCGGAAACCAATTCGCCTCTTCATCACATAAATAATGTACGGCTTTACCGCCGGAAAGGGTTACCGCCGCCGTCCATAACGGATAATCGGGCATTGGCACAAGCACTTCATCACCGTCATTTAACAAGGCTTGCATTGCCATTGTGATGAGTTCCGACACCCCATTACCGATATACACATCATTTACTGTCGCACCTTGAATACCTTTGGATTGATAATATTGCACAATGGCTTTACGTGCGGAATATAGTCCTTTGGAATCACAATAGCCTTGCGCAGAGGGTAAATTGCGCAACACATCCACCAAAATTTCATCCGGTGCTTCAAAACCAAAAGGTGCGGGATTGCCGATATTAAGCTTTAAAATTTTATTACCTTCTTCTTCCAAACGCAGCGCTTCCTTGTGCACAGGCCCTCGAATGTCATAACAAACGTGTTCCAATTTGTCGGATTTTGGGAATAATCGCATAATGAAATCCTCTTATTTTTTAAAGAAAAGTGCGGTTAATTTACGGCTTAATTTTCAATCTTGCAAAGATTTTATAAAAAAATTTTTTGTAACAAATAAACTGCGGTAGAATACGGACTAATTTTTTGTTTATTTTGAACAATTTCTTAATGGATATTTTAGAACAAGCGGCAAGCCGAATAAGTCAGCAAATTGAAGATTATTTGCAACAAAAACAAACGGATATCGTGCGTTTTCAAGTAGAAATCGCCAATGTCGATTTATTGGCGTGGCTAAAAGCACAAAGGGTTTATCCACAGTTCTATTTACGCTTTCGTGATGAAGAACAAAAATTTGCTGCGCTTGGAGAAGTGCGGTCATTTTCCGAGCTAAATTTAGCGCAAGAGTTTATTGAACAATACAATTTGCCATTAATCGGCGGTTTACAATTTCAAGGTTACGAACAATTTATTTTGCCGCAAATGTTGTTAGAACAACGGGCATACGCCACCACAGTGAGCGTTTTTGTCGAAGGCGAAACCTCCGCACAATCTGCTTTAGCACTTATTAAAACTCTGCCGAAAACAACCGCACTTTGCGCATTACCTAAACAAGTTCCTTTGCTGATCGAACGACGTGCGGATGAGCGAACTTGGAATGACTGGGTAAATCAGGCGCTTTTTGAAATCAAACAAGGCGAATTAACCAAGCTCGTGTTGGCAAATGAAACGATCTTTCACTTAAAACAGCGCATTAATCCCTATGATTTTCTTGCCGAAAGCGAAAAGCAAAATCAAGGTTGCTATCATTTTTTGTGGGCGGAAACTCCTTATTCGACTTTTGTCGGCTCAACCCCCGAACGTTTGTTTGCGCGCGAATACAACCTTTTTTTAACCGAAGCCCTCGCAGGCACTGCGCCCATTACGGAAAATCAGAAAGAAAACAGACAACAAGCCGATTGGTTGTTAAAAGATGAAAAAAATCTGAACGAGAATTGGCTGGTGGTTCAAGATATTTCTCAAAATATTAGCGCAATGGTGGAATCCTTTGATGTAGGCGAAGTCGAACTCAAACCTTTACGCAAAGTACAACATTTGTTACGAAAAATTCGCGCAAATCTGACCGCACATTACCGAGATTCCGCATTACTAAAAGCGATTCACCCTACTGCGGCGGTTTCGGGCTTGCCACAGCAACAAGCCAGAATGATTTTATCGGAAATCGAAACTTTTGAACGTGGCTGGTATGCCGGGACATTAGGCATTATGAGCGAGGCATATTCTGAATTTTGTGTAGCGATTCGTTCCGCCTTTATTGAAGGCCACCGAATCCGCATATTTGCCGGTGCGGGCATTGTTGAAGGCTCGCAACCTTTGATTGAATGGAAAGAAATTGAACGTAAGGCAGCAGGGCTCATTTCCCTGTTTGCAGAAAATCATAACGGAGAAAAAGAATGTCTGTAAACGTGTTTAATCGTTGTTGGTCAAAAGTGATTTTAGAAACCTTGGTACGCCAAGGTGTTACTCACTTCTGCATTGCACCCGGCTCACGTTCTACCCCATTAACACTTGAAGCGGTGCGCTTACAAAATGCAGAGCGGGCCGTTTGCCATAGTCATTTTGACGAACGGGGCTTGGGCTTTTTTGCCCTTGGTATCGCAAAATCCACACAATCTCCGGTTGCCATAATCGTTACCTCCGGTACGGCGGCGGCCAATCTTTATCCGGCAATTATTGAAGCACGTCAAACGGGCGTTGATCTCGTCATATTAACGGCGGATCGCCCGCCTGAATTATGGGAATGCGGTGCAAATCAAGCGATATTGCAACAAAATATGTTCGGCGATTACCCGATTGCCAATGTGAATTTACCCAAGCCCAATGCGGATTATTCTGCGCAATGGCTTATCTCTTTATTGGAACAAGCAACGTTCCAACAAAATCAACAGCATGGTGTCGTGCATATTAACGTTCCCTTTGCCGAACCGCTTTATGAAGCCAATGACAGTGCCGTAGATAACCACCCTTGGTTACAACCGTTACAGCGTTGGCTTTCACAGGTAAAACCTTGGATAAAATATGAAACATTACAACAAGAAGTAATTCCTCACGAAAACTGGGATCACTGGCGTACCAAACGCGGTGTGATTGTAGTCGGGCAACTGCCGGCGGAACAAGCTATGGGCATCAATACTTGGGCGACCACAATGGGTTGGGTATTATTAACCGATATTCAATCCGGTGTCGAACCGATGACGCCTTATGCCGATATTTGGCTTGCCAACCAAACGGTGCGGGAAAAACTGCTCGAAGCGGATATTGTGATTCAATTCGGATCCCGTTTTATCAGCAAACGTATTAATCAATTTTTACAAGCTTTTAATCGTGAATTTTGGATTATCGAACAAACGCAAAAAGCGGTTGATCCTTATCATCACACACATACTCGCTTTAATGCGAAAGTGCATAATTGGCTTCGTGTGCACCCTCCGCTTCGCCAAAAACCATGGCTATTAGAACCCCTTGCTTTATCAAAATTCTGTGCCGGTTTTATTGAACAACAAGTGGGCGGTAATTTAAATGAGGCTTCTCTCGCCCATCATATTGAACGCGTACTGCCTTATGACGGCATTTTATTCCTTGGCAACAGCCTGTTTGTGCGTCTTGTTGATGCGCTTACAAAATTGCCGGAAGGCTACCCGATTTATACTAATCGCGGAGCAAGCGGCATCGACGGCTTACTGGCGACTGCAGCCGGCATCGGCGTAGGTTCGAATCAACCGGTTGTCGCAATGATTGGCGATACCTCAACACTCTATGATCTCAATTCGCTCGCCTTATTTAAAAATGTTACGCAGCCGACTATCATTTTCGTGATTAACAATAACGGGGGCGCAATTTTTGATATGTTACCGGTGGATGAAACGGTGAAAGAGCGTTTTTACCGTTTACCTCACAATGGCGATTTTTCACAAATCGCCGCAATGTTTGATATAAAATACGCCCACCCTTACACTTGGGCGGATTTAAGCAGCGTATTAAAACAAGCCTACACACGCCGTAAAACAACATTGATTGAAATTAAGACCAATCCGAATGACGGCAGCAACATCTATAAACGTTTAATTGAACAAATCAGTTATGCCGTTATCGGCGCATAGAGATTAGGGCGTGTAACAGCGCCCTTTATTTTATTATGATGAATATTATTTTCCTTCATGGTCTCCTCGGCACCGGTGACGACTGGCAAAAAGTCATCGAAAATCTACTGCACTTTCGCTGTATCCCGCTTGATTTACCTTTCCATGGAAAAGCAAAAAAAATTGAAGCCGTTGATTTTGAAGACACAACGCAATATCTTGCCGAAGAAATCCAAAGTGCGGTCAAAAATGAACCTTATTTTCTTGTCGGATACTCACTCGGGGGACGCATTGCCTTACACTATGCGTTACAATCCAATGTGAAGAAATCACAATTGCAAGGAATGATTTTGGAAGGCGTAAATTTAGGTTTAAAAACCGAGAAAGAAAAACAAGCCCGTTGGCAAAATGATATCTATTGGGCAAAACGGTTTATTAATGAATCGCCTGAAAAGGTATTGGAAGATTGGTATCAACAAGCGGTATTTGCCCATTTAACTTCTGCCCAAAGACAACAATTGATCCAAAAACGAAAAACCAATTGTGGTGACAATATCGGCAAAATGTTGCTTGCCACCAGCCTTGCCAAACAAGCTGATTTTCGCGAAAAAGTGCGGTCGAATTCTTTGCCGTTTTTCTATTTTTGCGGCGAGCGGGATCAAAAATTCCAAGCTCTTGCGCATGAAGAACAACTTCCCTTAACCACCATTCCAAATGCAGGCCACAATGCTCACTCGGAAAATCCGATATTTTTCGCTAAAAAACTTAAAAATCTCATATTAAAAATTGCTCAAGCCTAAGGGAAATGCTAGGATTCAGCCCTTTCCATTTATAAAATTCTTATTCACATTTCCTAAGGAAAGCAATATGACAACACAACTTCGTAATAATCCGATGAAAGTGGCACTTGCCTCTATGGTCGGAACTGCAATCGAATTTTTCGATTACTATATCTATGCGGCGGCGGCCGTGTTAGTGTTCAACACACAGTTCTTTAGCAGCGATGACCCTCTTTCAAATGATCTTCTTTCTCTTTCCACTTTGGCCCTCGCCTTTTTTGCACGTCCGATAGGATCGGCATTATTCGGTCATTTTGGCGACAAAATCGGACGTAAAAAGACACTCGTGGCTTCTCTCTTATTAATGGGAGGCTCAACCGTCATCATCGGTTTATTGCCTAACTATTCACAAATCGGCATTTGGGCACCTATTTTGCTTTGTATTTGCCGAGTCGGACAAGGGATCGGGCTTGGCGGAGAATGGGGCGGTGCGGCATTGGTTGCAACCGAAAATGCGCCGGAAGGTAAACGGGCTTGGTATGGCACTTTTCCCCAATTAGGTGCACCTATCGGTTTATTTGTAGCAAACGGCACATTCTTCTTAGTCAGCTATTTCTGGGGGCATGAAGCCTTAGTAGAATGGGCGTGGCGTATCCCTTTCGTCTCGTCTATATTATTGGTTTTTGTCGGTTTATATGTTCGTTTAACCCTACATGAAAGCCATGTTTTCGTTGAAGCGGAGCAGAAAGGCAAAAAATTAAATGCACCTGTCAGTGTCGTATTCACCAAGCATTTAAAGCCTATGATTATCGGCACATTTATTATGGTTGCGACCTATTCCCTTTTCTATATTATGACCGCTTTCGCACAAGCCTATTCACGTACTGCCCCAACACTTTCAGAAGCAGGCCACCCGCTTGGTTTAGGCATTCCGGCAAACACATTCACCGGTTTGCTATTAATTAGTGCGATCATATTCGGTATTTTCATCAGTATTTCAGGTATTTATGCCGATAAGATCGGTCGCCGCAAATGGTTAATTTGGGTAACGGTTGCCATTGGACTGTTAGGTTTATCTATGCCGCTATTCTTCGAAAACGGCACACCAATCGGTGTTTTTGCATTTCTCGTAGTCGGTATGGCAATTATGGGAATGACCTTCGGTCCTATGGCGGCATTGCTGCCGGAATTATTTCCTACCGAAGTACGTTACTCGGGTGCTTCGCTTGCTTATAACTTAGCTTCCATTATCGGCGCAACCATTGCGGCAATGATTTCCTTAAAAATCAATGCTTCATTCGGCATCATAGGTGTAGGGGTTTATTTGGCTATTAACGCATTAATGACATTACTTGCCTTATTAGCCTCAAAAGAAACAAAGAATGTGGACTTAACAAAAATCTAATTCTAATAAACGCTATAAGAACAAAAAATACCAAGGTTGTTTACCTTGGTATTTTTAGAGTTAAAACCTGTCGCTTGATTTACTAACGCAAACTAAACCGAATCGGAACAGAAACACTACTTGAAAATCCTTGTGGTTTCGGTCCCACCGGTTTTGCATTTCTAACCGCTTTCAATGCCGCATTATCAAGACTTTCATCACCTGATGACTTCACAATACTTCCATTACTTAATACACCGTCATTGCTCACATTAAATGAAATATGCACGATACCTTGTTTACGCATCATTTTAGCACGTGTCGGATATTCTTTACGGCGTTCAATCTCGCGATACAGTGCTGCTTTATAAGCCGCAATTTCATTGGTACTTGAACCGCTACCTACCGTATTTGTATTGGCATTAACAGAAGCCGTTGTTGTCGCTTTTGAATTAACATTGGCGGAAGCATTTACATTACGCTCACCTACAGGTAAATTCTTCGATAAAGGCGTTTTTTCAGCCGGTTTTATCTCTTTTTTAGTTTTTTCTTTAGGTGGCTTCGGTTTTTCTTTTGGTTTTTCCGGCTTTTTGTCCGGCTCTTTTTTCTTCGGTTCCGCTTTCTTTGTCGGATCTGCGACAACTTCTTTCTTTTCCGGCTCCGGTTCTGCTTTTTCCGGTTCCGGAACGGGTTCCTCAATGCGCATGCCTTGCAACATTTCCATTGAAATCGCTGTCGCTAATTCCCCGCTATGACTGTTGACGCTATCATCCGATTTATTCCAATTCCATAGTAAAGTACCGACAATGACACCGTGAACAAGAATAGAAGTAAGCAAACCTAAGAACGAACGTTTAGCTTGTTGCATAACTTTCCCTACTCGGTTGCCGATGCTGCTGTCGCAGACTTGGCACTACTGCTTTTATCTTTCATTGAGACGATGGCGACATTTTTAATTTCATTTTTTGCAAGTAAATCAGTGATTGTTACGAAATCTTGAAAACTGGCCTGAGCATCAATTTTTAATGTCACTTTTTGTTCTTTATTCCACTGATTAATTTCAGTTTCCAATGCTTCTTGAGAGATCGGTTTATCATTGAAATAAAGCTCACCTTTTGCATTAACCGTTAATAATTTTGCAAGTTCGTCAGATTTAAAAGCAACCGCCGTACTCGCTTTAGGCACATTCACCTGAATTTTACCTTGCGAAATAAATGAAGCGGTGATCAACACAATCGCCAGCAATACCAGCATAATGTCAATAAAAGGAATAATGTTGATTTCATCAAATTTCTTCACGATTATTCCTTATCTTTTTGTGAATTTAATACTTTCCATTTCAAACGATTTACTTCAATTTTACGGTTTAAACCGTTGTAGAAAACCATTGAAGGAATTGCCACGAGAATACCGAGTGCGGTCGCTTTCAACGCTAAAGAAAGGTGCAACATAATTTCACCGGCATCTACATCGCCGCCACCTTGGCCGATTTGATAAAACGTTAATAGAATACCGATTACCGTACCGAGCAACCCTACGTAAGGTGCATTCGCCCCTACTGTGGAAATGATCGTCATATTGCGATTTAAATCAATATCTAACGCATGAATATTAGAATATCTGCCGACATTAATCTTGGTTAGAAAAATAAAACGCTCAATCACCATCGCGAGCATAATAACACTCATCAAAAGTAAAAGTCCGATAATGATGTAATCGCTGTATTGTTGTAAAAATCCGAAAAGTTGAGGCATTTTTTTATCCTTATAATTATCCTTAAATCAAAAAACCAATTGAGAATTATTTTCAATTGAGAGAAAATTCTAACAAAAGAAAAGGGGGCTGTAAATATGAATTATCAAAACGGAAAGGCCTCCAACCGCACATTAAGAGAAAGTCAAAAGTGCGGTTGATTTGTTAGAAGAATTATAAAGATTGTAAATAATCCAACACGACCTGATGATGTTCACCGGTTTTGAATTTATCGAAAATATGTTGAATTTTACCTTGTTCATCAATCAGGAAACTAATGCGATGAATGCCATCATAAGTTCTTCCCATAAATTTTTTCTCTCCCCACACGCCAAACTGTTCGGCAACTTGGTGATCTTCATCGGAAAGCAAAGTGAAATTGAGTGCTTTTTTCTCTGCAAATTGAGCCAACTTTTTCGGTGAATCGGGACTAATACCCAAAATCACCACACCTAAATTTTCTAATTCCGTTTTGGTATCACGAAGTCCGCAAGCCTGAGTCGTACAACCCGGCGTAAGCGCCTTAGGATAAAAGTAAACAAGCACTTTCTTTCCTTTAAAATCAGAAAGTGAAACCGAATGATTATTTTGATCGGATAATGTAAATTGCGGAGCGTCCCCAACTTGTAATGTTTTCATAGAAAATTCCTCAAAATGAAAAAATGATTTGCAAATTTTAGTCATTTTAGCGATCCTAGCCAGCAGTTTTCAAATATTTGATCATACTTTAACGAACGGAGGTTCTATGTCTACGCAAAACCCTTTATTTTTCGGCAGCATTGTTGCTTTAGTTAGCCCGATGGATAACCACGGTAGCATTGATTTTAACACCTTGGAAAAACTCGTTGAATTTCATATCGACGCCGGTACTGATGCCATTGTTTCGGTGGGAACAACAGGTGAATCCGCAACATTAAGCATTGAAGAAAATGTGAAGGTAATTGAAAAGACCGTAGAACTGGCAAAAGGCCGCATTCCTATTATTGCCGGTACAGGAGCGAACGCTACCAGTGAAGCGATTGTGATGACCAAATTATTACGCGATAGTGGTGTTGCAGGCTGCCTTTCCGTTGTACCTTATTACAATAAGCCGACTCAAGAAGGCATGTATCAGCATTTTAAAGCCATCGCAGAATGTACCGATTTGCCACAAATTCTTTATAACGTACCGGGGCGTACCGGCAGTGATATGAAACCGGAAACCGTGGCTCGTTTAGCCCAAATTAGCAATATTGTGGGTATTAAAGAGGCAACCGGAGATGTAAGCCGAGTCACCGCAATTAAGCAATTAGCCGGTGAAGATTTCATTGTATTAAGCGGCGATGATGCAACCGGTTTGGAAGCGATGAAATTAGGTGCGGAAGGGGTTATCTCTGTAACTAATAACTTAGCGGCAAAAGATATGGCGGAAATGTGCCGTCTAGCACGCACTGGCGATTTTAGCAAAGCGGAAGAAATTAATGCACGTTTAATGGCATTGCATCAAAATTTATTTGTAGAATCTAACCCGATTCCGGTGAAATGGGCGGCTTATCGTTTAGGTTTGATTAAATCACCCTTCCTTCGTTTACCATTAACCGAACTCAGCGAAACCGCAAAATCAAAAGTAGAAACTGCATTAAAAACGGCAGGTTTAATTTAATAAGTCTCGGGGCTGATTTTCAGTCCCAAACTTTTTTATCATTTGACGGTCGAAGTGCGGTCACTTTTTCTTTTGTTTATTTTTAAGGATTCAGTAATGAAAAAATTTCTCTTAGGATTAGCAGTGATCAGTCTATTATCGGCTTGTTCCACCGATCCTGAAAAATTGCAAAGTGCAAATGATACCTATCAAAAATCAGACTCACCCATTCCAAACTTTTCGCCATTAGCAAGCGGAGGGGTAAATCTACCAAAACAAGATGCCACCTACGAACTGCCTAATCTCACCATCAAAAAAGGGGAAACCCTGGACATTCGCCCGCCATCAACACCTTTGGCTATCATCAAAAACTCATTAACTCAATTTGATGGAGAGCGTGCATTAATTGTATATCCTGAAGAAAAGGCTTCACTGTATAACTTACAACAGATCCAACGCTTATTGAAAGAAGAGGGAATTAATTCTACTATCAACGGAGCGATACTCACCACCGATTGGCATAATTCCGATCGTGCGGATGACAAAGCCAACACTGAAATTCGTTATCAAGTAGAGCAAGTTTCCGCCCGTGATGCGAGTGCCCTCACGGTTTCTATCCTTCAAATGCGCCGTGATGGTATTATTTTCACACCAAGCGTAATGGAAAAGCAGCGTTACACTGCCGATCGCTTGAATCGTTTTGTTGCAACGCTCACCCATAGTTATAACAAACAGCAACAAGATTTAAGCAATACCACTATCGGGGCTTTCCAATCTGATTTAATCACAGACATAAACGGAAGAACGGCATTGGGAATGGATGCAACCTTTGTTCAAGCGTGGGAAAAATTAGGTTCTGTACTGCCAAAAATCGGGTTTTATACTAAATCTGAAACGGCAGGACGCGGACAACGAGAATTAAAATATTCGCCATTAAATAAAGAGGACTGGCTACCTTTAGGTGTAAATGCACCCGATCTTGAAAAAGGCACTTACTTTATGCAGCTCTCTGCAATGGGTGAACGAAGTGCGGTTGTTATTACCGATGAAAACGGTAAAGCATTAAGCGATGAAACGGCAAAATCGGTTTATCGTGCGTTAAGTACTTTACTCTTGAAATAAAAAAACAAAAAAGAGCGGTTGGTTTTTATGGTGAATTTCAACCGCTTTTTACTTTCCGAGTATAAAACTATTCCGCTTTCACACCTAAATTACCGATTTTCACCCCCAGCATACCAAGGGAAACCGAATCTAAATAATCGCCAAGAAATTTGAATAATTCATTTAATTCGGTAAATGAACGCTGCACTTTAATTTGCTCTTCGACTCTGCGCACAAATTCATAACGAATACCCTTTTCTTCAAAGTGCGCGGTGAGCGTTACATAAACCGTTTCAAAAAAATGACTGCGTGCGCCTTCTTCACCCGGATCACTAATACGCACATTCCACGTCGTGTTAAATAATGTTTCTGTTTTATTTGACATATAGTTACCTCATATTGCTATTTTTCATAATAAATTAAGTTTTAAAATATCAACGATCATTGCTACGCCTCGCAGTGCTAGTTGTACTGTCTTCAGCTTGAGGATTTGTATCTATTTTAATTTAATTCACTACATTTAAGAAAAACCCGATTATAAAATTTCTGAAATCAAAAAATTTATAATCGGGCTTTTCAAAAAATTTCCCAACGTGTTTTGCTTTTCGCTGGTAGCTTCCTTTCCCTTTGCGTTTTTTCTCAATACGCTGACGGAATAATCTATCCCGTAATAACGCCATAATCGCATTATCTTTCACCACGCCGCGGGTGTGTTGATAAACGGTTTGATTTTCAACCGCACTTTTCTGTTTTTTTGCCATCAATTTTTCCTTAAACTTAAAAAAGCCGCGAAGTGATTTTCACGGCTGTTGTATTATACGCATAAACGTTAAAATTACAAAATCGCCAATACGCTTTCCGGCGGTCGTCCGATTTTTGCTTTCTCGCCATTTACTACAATCGGACGTTCCATAAGTTCGGAATGTTTGCTCATCGCCTGTAATAAATCCGTCTTGGTTAATGCAACATTATCCAAATCCAAGGATTTATACAACTCGTCTTTCACCCGCATCATTTGGCGTATATCAATAATCCCTAATTTATCGGCAATCTGTTGCAATTCTGCAACCGAATATTGTTTTTGTAAATAAAGCTCAATGATCGGCTGAATACCTTGCGATTCAAGCAATGCCAGGGTTTCTCGGCTTTTTGAACAGTGTGGGTTGTGATAAATAATAATCGACATAGAATTTCTCTCCGGTTGGCTATAACAGAGGGGAATTTTAACTTATAATGACGCAAAATACTTGATTGGATGCTCATTATGTTAGACATGTTAAAAAATTGGTATGCCCGCCGTTTGGGTGATCCACAAGCAATGGGATTACTGGCAATTTTACTTTTTGGTTTTATTGCGATTTATTTTTTCGGCGATTTAATTGCGCCGTTACTTATTGCCATCGTGTTGGCATATTTGTTAGAAATGCCCATTCGTTTTCTCACCAATAACCTAAAATTTCCACGAGTGTTGGCAACCATCATCATTTTCGGCGGATTTATTGGCGTCGCAATCGTGTTCTTTCTTGTGCTTGTGCCAATGTTATGGAACCAAACCGTCTCATTATTAAGCGATTTACCCGCTATGTTTAATAAACTCAATGAATGGCTGCTCGCTTTGCCTGAACATTATCCTGAATTAATCGACTATTCGATGGTAGATGCTATCTTCAATTCTGTACGTGAAAAAATCCTTGGCTTTGGCGAATCGGCGGTGAAACTTTCTCTCGCTTCAATTATGAATTTGGTATCACTGGGCATTTACGCCTTTCTGGTGCCTTTAATGATGTTTTTTATGCTAAAAGACAAAAGTGAACTTTTACAAGGCGTAAGCCGATTTTTACCTCGCAATCGCCATTTAGCCTTCAAAGTTTGGACGGAAATGCAGCAACAAATTGCGAATTATATTCACGGTAAATTGTTGGAAATTCTGATCGTAACGCTGGTGACTTACATCATTTTCTTAATTTTCGGTTTGAATTATCCGCTACTATTGGCATTCGCTGTGGGGCTTTCCGTATTAGTGCCTTATATCGGTGCGGTATTAGTTACGATTCCCGTGGCACTCGTCGCACTTTTCCAATTTGGTATCAGCCCGACATTTTGGTATATCATTATCGCTTTTGCAGTGAGCCAACTATTAGACGGAAACTTACTCGTGCCTTATTTATTCTCCGAAGCGGTAAATTTACATCCGTTAATCATCATCGTTTCCGTACTTATTTTCGGTGGTTTGTGGGGATTCTGGGGGGTATTTTTTGCCATTCCACTCGCCACGTTAGTGAAAGCCGTGGTAAATGCGTTACCGGAAGATTAAATGTAGTGAATTAAATTAAAATATATACAAAGCTACAAGCCGAAGGCTGTACAAATAGTACGGTGAGACTGAGACGCGCCCCAGTACAGTAGAGATTTTTACTATAAAAGTAAGGCGGATTATCCCGCCTTTTCTTTCTCTATATCCAATACTTCAACCACATCCGGCGTTTCCGGTTTAATACGCCATTTCACATTAAATTCATACAAACTCATACCGTAAATTCTCTCACTTGGCTTGCCTTGTTGATAAGCCGGACGAGGATCTTGCTCAATCACTTCACAAATAAAACGCGCTAAGTGCGGTCGTTTTTCTTCAAGTTTTTTAACCGCACTTTGCGCCCGTTCGGTAAATTCTATCTTCAGTTTCGCCTGCGGTTTTTCTTGTGCAAAGCCGGAACGCGCATTAGGCTCACTATCGGCGTAAGCGATATAGGGCTTAATGTCAAAAATCGGCGTACCATCCACCAAATCCACCGCACCAAGATGCAAAAACACTTTCCCCTGAATACATTCTACTTTGCGCAATTCAACTTTGGATAATCCCAACGGATTAGGGCGATGCGTTGCGCGAGAGGCAAAGACACCGACCCGTCGATTACCGCCTAAACGGGGAGGACGTACCGTTGGCTGCCATTTTCCCCGCTGAATTTGATCAAACTGAAAAATCAGCCAGAGATGGCTAAATTGTTCCAACCCTTTCACTGTTTCCGGTGAATTATAAGGTGGAAGTAACTCCACAATCCCAACGCCGTCTTGAACCAAATCCGGTTGACGCGGTACAGAAAATTTTTCTTTATAAGGTGTGTGGATAATTGCAATAGGCGTTAACGTTAAATCATTCATAAGTGCATTATTTCAGTGTAGAATACGCGGCTTATTGTAATTAAAAGTGCGGTCAAAAAAAATGACAAATAAAAAATTAAAAATGTGGTGGGAAACAGCACGACCAAAAACCTTGCCTTTAGCACTAGCTTCCATCTTTACCGGCTCAGCACTTGGCTATCGGGCAAATCCTGAAGAATTTAATATCTTGGTAATGATGCTTTGTTTGCTGACAACCATTTTATTACAAGTACTTTCCAACTTTGCCAATGATTATGGCGATCATCAAAAAGGTTCTGATACAAAAGAGCGTATCGGTCCATTACGCGGCATTCAAAAAGGGGAAATCTCAGCACAAGAACTAAAATGGGGCTTGATATTGATGATCTTGGCAAGCTTTGTCTCCGGAAGTTTTCTTATTGGCATCGCTTATGAAAGTTTATCCGATTTATTGTTTTTTGCAGGTCTTGGCATTTTAGCCATTATTGCCGCCATCACCTACACTGTAGGAGCGAAACCTTATGGCTATATGGGATTAGGCGATATTTCCGTGCTGGTCTTTTTCGGTTTGATTGGTGTAGGCGGTACCTATTACTTACAAACACATAGTATTGACGGAGCAATAATTTTACCTGCGATTGGTTCGGGATTATTGGCAAGTGCAGTATTAAACATCAATAATTTACGTGATATAGAACAGGATGCGAAAGCAGGCAAAAACACCCTCGCCGTGCGTTTAGGCGCATATAAGGGGCGGATTTATCACTGTATTTTATTAAGTGCGGCAGCCTTATGTTACCTAATATTTACACTGTTTAGCGCAAGTTCATTAGCAAATTATTTATTTCTGATTGCCTATCCGTTACTTGCCAAACACGCAATCTTTGTTTATCGCAGCACACAGCCTGAAGCCTTACGCCCAATGCTTGCTCAGATGTCAATGATTTCGTTATTTATCAATCTGTTGTTTAGTTTAGGCTTGCTTATCGGCTAAATCGGAATATACTTAGGCTTGTCTCAAATTTTGATAGGGGAATTTATGTTTATTGATACTTCAGAACTTTGCGATCTTTATGCAGATCAAGTGGACGTGGTAGAACCGATTTTTTCAAGTTTTGGCGGTATAAGCAATTTCTATGGAAAAGTCACAACCGTGAAATGCTTTGAAAATAATGGCTTAATCGCTGAAGTATTAGAAGAAAACGGTGAAGGTCGAGTGTTGGTTATTGATGGTGGCGGTGCAGTTCGCCGCGGTCTAATCGATGCGGAACTGGCTCAACTCGCAGCAGATAATAACTGGGAAGGCATTATCGTTTATGGTGCGGTTCGCCAAATCCAACAACTCGAAAATATTGATATCGGCATTCAAGCATTAGCGCCAATTCCTGTAAGTGCAGATGAAAATAATGTCGGAGAAAGCGATATTCCGGTTAATTTCGGCGGTGTAACATTTTTTCCTGAAGACTACATTTATGCCGACCTTACAGGAATCCTCCTCTCGCAAGAAGCCCTTGATTTAGAAGGATTTGAAGAAGAATAAACAAAACATCAAAGTGCGGTTAAAAATAACCGTACTTTCAAACTACTGTCCCCATCCTTTTAATAAGGTGGTTTGTTCGCAATCTAAAACGGCTCACTTTTGTGAGCCGTTTTTTATAGCAATTAATCATGTAAACCTAATTTCTTCTCAAGGTAGTGAATGTTTGTGCCACCTTTTTGGAAATTTTCATCTTCTAAAATCAGTTCATGTAACGGAATATTGGTTTTAATGCCATCGATGATCGTTTCAGCCAACGCATTTTGCATACGACGAATCGCAACATCACGGGTATCGCCATAAGTAATCAATTTTGCGATCATCGAATCATAGTGCGGAGGTACGGTATAACCGCCATAAATGTGAGAATCCCAACGCACGCCTAAACCGCCCGGCGAATGTAAGTGATTTACTTTACCCGGTGAAGGTAAGAAAGATTTCGGATCTTCCGCATTAATACGGCACTCAATCGCGTGACCTTTCACTTTAATATCTTCTTGTTTGATAGAAAGTGGTAATCCCGCCGCAATTCGTAACTGCTCTTTGACCAAATCCACACCGGTGATCATTTCCGTTACCGGATGTTCCACTTGGATACGGGTATTCATTTCAATGAAATAAAACTCACCGTTTTCATACAAGAACTCGAATGTACCTGCGCCACGATAACCGATTTCCACACAAGCGTTGGCACAACGTGAACCAATATCTCTACGTACTTCTTCCGTAATTCCCGGGGCCGGTGCTTCTTCTACCACTTTTTGATGGCGGCGTTGCATAGAACAATCACGTTCAGCCAAATACACTGCATTGCCATGGGTATCCGCCAATACTTGAATTTCCACGTGGCGTGGATTTTCTAAGTATTTTTCCATGTAAACCATATCGTTATTAAATGCGGCTTTCGCCTCGGCTTTTGTCATTGCGATAGATTCTTCAAGTGCTTCTTCGTTACGTACTACACGCATTCCACGACCGCCGCCGCCGCCGGAAGCTTTGATGATAATCGGATAGCCGATACGTTTTGCAATTTCTTTATTTTTTGCAATATCATTGCCCACCGGACCATCAGACCCCGGCACACAAGGCACTCCGGCTTTCTTCATTGCTTTAATCGCAGAAACCTTATCCCCCATCAAACGAATTACATCCGCCGTCGGTCCGATAAAAATAAAACCGGAACGTTCTACTTGTTCTGCAAAATCGGCATTTTCAGATAAAAAACCATACCCCGGGTGAATAGCATCCGCCCCGGTGACTTCCGCTGCCGCAATAATTGCGGGAATGTTTAAATAACTTTTTGTTGAAGGAGCAGGACCGATACAAACGGTTTCGTCTGCCAACAAAACATGTTTTAATTCACGGTCTGCAGTGGAATGCACCGCAACGGTTTTAATGCCCAACTCTTTACAGGCGCGTAAGATGCGGAGCGCAATCTCACCACGGTTGGCAATCACAACTTTTTCTAACATAAGAAATTCCACTTGTTAAAAAATGGCGGACAAGCCCGCCATTTTGGATAATAGATAAGATTATTCAATAACAATTAACGGCTCGTCAAATTCCACCGGTTCACCGTCATTAATAAGGATAGCTTTCACCACACCGGCTTTATCCGCTTCAATACGGTTCATCATTTTCATCGCTTCAACGATACAAAGCGCATCACCGACTTTTACAGTTTGTCCGACTTCAACGAAAGCTTTTGCTTCCGGGCTTGGGCTACGATAGAAAGTTCCCACCATTGGTGAACGAACGATATGACCGGATAACTCATCGGAAGCCACAGGAGCCGAAGTCTGCACCGCAGGTGCCGGAGCTACTGCCGGAGCAACAACAGGTGCAGGTGCAGCAATTGGTGCGGCATATTGTACCGCTGTTGGTGCAACCACAGGAGCTGCACGACTAATACGCACCGTGCCCTCTTCTTCTTGCACTTCTAATTCGGTGATACCGGATTCTTCCACTAATTCGATCAGTTTTTTGATTTTACGAATGTCCATACGTTCTTCCTAAAATAATGAAATTTTTAACCGCACTTTTACTACATGATGATCACAAAAATACCTAAAAGTGCGGTCAGTAATAAACTTGTTTTCTGCGCCGCAGAGATTACCCTAAATTTAGCGAAAATGCGACAAAATTCTATAAATTTAACCCAAAATGCAGGGGTTTTATTATTTTTTCGCTAAATAGTTCAAAGCGAACAAAAAAGCGAATTCATAACCTTGCGCCCCTAGTCCGCAGATCACGCCTTCCGCCACATCACTAAAATAAGAATGATGACGGAAGGGTTCACGCTTATGAACATTCGATAAATGAATTTCCACAAAAGGGATAGATACTGCCAATAATGCGTCACGCAAAGCAACACTTGTATGAGTATAAGCGGCGGGGTTAATTAAAATAAAATCAACCTGTTGGAAACTTTGATGAATTTTATCAATTAATTTTTCTTCACTATTCGCCTGAAAGCATTCAAGTTCCACTTGATGTTTCTCGGCTAGAGCCTTGATATTTGCTTCAATTGCAGCAAGAGATAAACTGCCGTAGTGCTTCGGTTCTCGCGCCCCTAGCATATTCAAGTTCGGACCATTTAATAGCAAAATTCGGGATTTTTGTGACATATTTTTTCCTTTTTGAAACTCAGGATTATACTGATTTTCTGATGAATGGTGGTCGAATCAGATAATCTTTGTAATAAATTCGGAATCCAAATCGACAAGCGGTAAATCAGAATTAGGCCATGAACGGAGCACCTGATAATCCATTAAATCCAAGGTGTCCAAGCCCGGTGTAACATTAGGTGTATATTGTTGCGCTATACGTGCAAGTTGTGTTAGACCAAGACTGCTTTCGATGCTTGAGCTTATTACGGCGGCTAATCCTAAATCATTAGCCCGTTCAATTAACGCGACACAGCGTTCAATCGAACCGATTAAGGTCGGTTTAATGACAATGGCGGATAAGTAGGGTTCTTTTCTAAGCTGAAAATCAGGCTCCCGCACCGATTCGTCCCACGCAATAGCAATACCGGTTTGCGCAGCAAATTCACGACTGAGAGCCGGTGTTTTACAAGGTTCTTCTAAAAATTGAATACGGGAACGGTGTACCGGTTTTACTTTTGCCGCAAATTGTAACGCTTTTTCCAACGTCCAATGACGATTCGCATCTAAACGCAATCGCAAATCGGGAATCGCTTCTAAAAACATATCTGCAATTAAACCGTCACGATTGGCTTCGTACATGCCGACTTTAATTTTTGCGACTTTCTCCCCCGAAAGATTTGCCAATTCTGCATAAAGTTCGTCAGGATCGCCATAACACAGCGGTGCGGCTTGATAATTGCCCTCTTCTTTTAAAGTGCCTTTCATCTCATTCATCGCACAACTGATACCAAACGCCACGGAAGGGTAAGTATCATCAAGTGAAAGCCGCGGTGCATCACAACTTCTTTCACGCCATTTTTCAAGCCATTCAATCGCTTGTGTTTCGGCTTGATCAAGCGTTTCTTCACTAAAACCGGGCAAAGGAGCGATCTCTCCCCAACCATCACGAGCGCAATTTACCCGCACGATTAATCCTTCACGGCGTTTTAAAAATCGATCCCGTAAAATCAGTTGGCTGTCAACAGGAATAGTGTAACGGTAGAGATTAAAAGATTTATTTGCCATATCTTATTCCCATACAAAAGTGCGGTTAAAAATCGATGAGAATTTTAACCGCACTTTGTAGTGATAAACTAAGGATTACGTCTAAATTTACTGAAATCCGGCGCACGTTTTTCGTTGAATGCGTTACGACCTTCTTGACCTTCTTCCGTCATATAGAACAACATTGTCGCATTGCCTGCCAATTCTTGTAAACCTGCCTGACCGTCACAATCGGCATTTAATGCGGCTTTTAAGCAGCGAATGGCAATCGGGCTATTGCGCAGCATTTCACGACACCAACGCACGGTTTCTTTTTCAAGATCCGCATAAGGTACAACGGTGTTCACCAAGCCCATATCTAAGGCTTCTTGCGCATTATATTGACGGCATAAGAACCAAATTTCACGCGCTTTTTTCTGACCGACCAAACGCGCCATATAGCTTGCTCCCCAACCGCCATCGAATGACCCCACTTTCGGACCGGTTTGACCGAAAATCGCATTTTCGGCGGCGATGGTTAAATCGCAAAGCATATGTAATACATGGCCGCCGCCAATGGCATAGCCTGCCACCATTGCTACAACAGGTTTCGGACAGGTGCGAATATCACGTTGAAAATCCAACACATTTAAGTGATGCACGCCGCTTTCATCTTTATAGCCACCGTAGTCGCCGCGAATTTTTTGATCTCCGCCGGAACAAAAGGCTTTTTCCCCTTCACCGGTTAACACAATCACGCCGATTTTTTCATCAAAACGTGCATCTGAAAATGCGTGAATCATTTCTTTTACCGTCTGCGGACGGAATGCGTTGCGAACTTCAGGGCGATTAATCGTGATTTTTGCAATACCGTCAGTGGATTTGTGATAACGAATGTCAGTATAACCTTCGCTATGCTCAACCCATTCAACAGGCGCATAAAGTACATCATCTTTTGGATTTTGCATTGAGAATACCTTCTAATTTGAGACAAAAGTGCGGTCATTATAACGGAAGTTTTTGTAATCGGGAAAACTAAAATTTAATTGTTCCTTTATCTTCTTGGCGGTTATTGCTAGAATTTTCCCCGTTTACCACAGGTATTGATAAAACATAAAAGGAATCAACGGTGAAATATATTCTTACCCTTAGTATGGCATTTTTACTCGCTGCTTGCAGTTTGTTCGATACACCGCAATCCCCTATTCCTGCAGAATTTGCCGGTGCGGACTATCAGCTTTCGGATAAAGACGCAAAACAATGGGCGATAGCCAGTAAACAAGCCGAGCAATGTATTTACCCGAATCTTACCCGTATTCAGCAACAACATTTTAAGCACGAAGACAGCTATATTCATTCTCAATATGTCTTTTTCTATCCACTTGAAAAAATCATTGGTGAAGACTATGTCGCTATGATTCAAAAAGATGAAAAATCAATGAATTATGCGACTTATCAATTCAAAAAATTCCGTACTCAGACAGGTAAGATCGAACCTTTGGAAAATAAAGCCTGCCAACTATTACGCACACAAGCCCGTGATGATTTGGATGTGGTGAAAGGTCAATATAAAAACGGTATGGTTGATGAAACAAAAAATGAAGACGGCACATCGAAGAAACCCGAAGACGGTATTGCAACAAATCAAAACAAATTCTTCTTCGACATTATAAAATGGGGTTCGGCGTTATTACTGTAGTATTCAAGCGGGTTAAACGGTATTCGGGCTAAAATCGAATACCGTTTTTTATGCAAACGATTAGGTGAAAAAAGTGATAAGTAGATCAAATTTTTGGCAAATAACCCTTTGAACTTTAATTATTTTCCGCTAGTCTATCCAAGGTATTTCTTTAAACTTAAGAAGGTGACATTATGGCAAATATTTTTGATCTCGCACAAAACTGGTTAAGCCAAGATCCCGATGCAGAAACTCACGCAGAATTGACCGCACTTTTAAATGCGGCAAAAGATGGTGATAAAAAAGCGGAAGCTGAATTACACGCACGTTTTGACGGTCGTTTACAATTCGGCACAGCAGGCTTGCGTGGTCGTTTACAAGCCGGTTCGATGGGGATGAACCGTGTGCTTGTATCTCAAGCGGCAGGCGGATTAGCCGATTATTTAAAAAATTATGACGACACACCTTCTATCGTAATTGGTTACGATGGACGTAAAAACTCTGATGTATTCGCTCGTGATACGGCTGAAATTATGGCGGGAGCAGGAATAAAAGCGTATCTATTGCCGCGTAAATTACCAACTCCGGTATTGGCTTATGCAATTCAATATTTTGACACCACTGCCGGGGTGATGGTTACCGCAAGCCACAACCCACCGGAAGATAACGGATACAAAGTTTATTTAGGTAAAGCAAACGGTGGAGGACAAATCGTTTCTCCGGCAGATCAAGACATTGCAGCATTAATCGATAAAGTGGCGGCAGGCAATATCAAAGATTTACCGCGTAGCAACGATTATATTGTGTTGAACGATGAAGTCGTTGATGCTTACATTGCGAAAACCGCCTCTTTAGCAAAAGAACCTCAATGCGATATTAACTATGTTTACACAGCGATGCACGGCGTTGGCTATGAGGTATTAAGCAAAACCTTGGCAAAAGCAGGTTTACCACAACCTCATATTGTTGCGGAACAAGTGTGGCCGGACGGTACTTTCCCAACCGTGAATTTCCCTAATCCTGAAGAAAAAGGTGCACTGGATTTAGCCATCAAAGTGGCGAAAGAAAACAACGCCGAATTTATTATCGCAAATGATCCGGATGCCGACCGTTTAGCCGTTGCCGTGCCGGATGCAGAAGGTAACTGGAAACCGCTACACGGAAACGTAGTGGGCTGTTTCTTAGGCTGGTATTTGGCAAAACAATATCATGCGGAAGGAAAACAAGGTATTCTCGCTTGCTCTTTAGTTTCTTCCCCTGCACTTGCCGAAATCGCGAAAAAATACGGTTTTCAATCAGAAGAAACCTTAACGGGTTTCAAATATATCGGTAAAGTTAAAGGGCTCTTATTCGGTTTTGAAGAAGCACTCGGTTACTTAGTCGATCCGGATAAAGTACGCGATAAAGACGGCATTTCTGCGGCGATTATGTTCTTAGATCTTGTGCGGAATTTGAAAAAACAAGGTAAAACCTTGGCTGATTATGCCGATGAATTTACCAAAGAATTCGGTGCTTATGTGAGCGGACAAATTTCTATCCGTGTTGATGAACTTTCAGAAATCACTAAATTAATGACCGCACTTCGCAACAATCCGCCGACTGAAATTGCCGGTGTTAAAGTGGCACAATTTATCGATCATACTAAAACCGATCGCCAAAGTGATATCTTAGTATTCGTACTTGAAAATGGTAGTCGCCTAATCTCCCGCCCTTCAGGTACGGAACCGAAAATTAAGTTTTACCTTGATGCACGTGGCACAGATCCGAAAAATGCCGAACAAGTACTTTCTGATCTTGATGAAGGGGTTCGCAATATTCTTCGTCAAGAAGCTTATGGTAAGCAAGATTGCTAATTAAATTTAATAACCTGAAAAGAGGTGCATATTTGTACCTCTTTTTTCTTTAACGAGGTATAAATGAATCCTTGGGTTTTACTCGCAATTTCAATTTGCTTAGAAATAGCCGCAACAAATTTATTAAAACTGAGTAACGGTTTCACCAACCCCGTCCCGACTATCGGCTCATTGACACTCTACGCCATTGCCTTTTATTTACTTTCGATTATTTTCCGTACCTTACCTGTGGGATTGGTTTACGCCGTTTGGTCCGGTGTGGGGACTGTATTAACCGCTGTCGTTGCCTACTTCGCATTCGGGCAAAAAATTGATATGGCAGGATTAATTGGAATCGGATTAATTATCCTTGGTGTCTTGATTATTAACTTGTTTTCGTCAACGACACATTAAATTACGTAACCACTGCATAAAGCGAAAAATAGGGTAACGCAACTTATTGCCCACCATTGAAATTCCTTCTTTGGATGGGTGGGAAAAAAATTTGACCGCCCTACAACATCCTTATTTAACAACATTTGTGCAACCGCTACATAATACCGAAAAAAAGCGAAAAATTGATCTGACCCCAAAAAGTTAGACCATTTAACAAATGGTTTGAGTTCGATATTGTATCGGGCTCAAGCCGTTTAATTTTAATTGTATTCGTTCCTCATTGTAATACCGTATATACTCCCTCACCGCTTGTGCAACCTCCTCGGCATTGTCAAAATGCTTACCATAGATACATTCCGTTTTCATCCGCCCGAAAAAGCTCTCCATCATCGCATTATCTAGGCAGTTTCCCTTTCTTGACATACTCTGCACTATGCCGTTTTCTTGTAAGATGCGTTGATACGCACACATTTGATATTGCCAACCTTGGTCCGAATGCAGTATCGGCTTCGCCTCTTTGGGTAATTTTTCGACCGCTTGTTGCAACATTACTTTCACTTGTTGCCAATTCGGGCTTCGACTGATAGCAACGCTGATGATTTCCGAGTTGAAGCAGTCTAAAATCGGTGAGACGTAACATTTACTGCCGTCTTTGGCTTTGATTTCCGTGATGTCGGTAAGCCATTTTTCGTTTGGTCGGGTTGTGGTGAAATCCCGTTGTAAGCGGTTTGGGGCGATGTTTCCGATTTCACCGCGATAGGCGGCGTACTTTCTCGCTTTTTTGCCCTTCACCTGTAGCCCCATTTGTTGGATTAAGTGTTGTACCCGTTTGTGATTAACGCCTTTCAATAACGTACTTACTCGGCGATAACCATACGCCGGATTTTCTGCTTTAATCCGCCTGATTTCCGCTTTAAGTGCGGTATTTTTATCCGCCTTCGGCTTTAAATGATAGAAAAACACACTACGAGACAAATTTGCCAATGAAAGCAAGATGTTAAGCGGAAACGTCCCTCTCAATCTTTGGATAATCGCCGCCGTTCGGCTTCTTCCTCCCGTATCACTTCGTCCAACTTTTTTAGAAATGCCACCTCCGCTTCAAGCTCCAAAATCCTTAACCGTAAGCGGTCTTCTTCGGTCTTCGGCGGCGGTGGCATTTTGGCGTATTTTGGTTTTTTCGGGGACATTGTCGGTCTTCCTTTCGGTTTGGGGTGTAAACCGTTTATACCGTCTTTTTCAAAGGCTTTCAACCATTGGCTGATAAGACCTGAATTACTTATGCCGAAATGGATTGTCGCTTGCCTTGCAGAGAAATCCCCTTTTTGAACGGCAAGGATGACTTGATATTTAAATTCAGCGGAATAAATGCGTTTGCCGGGCAATAGGGCAAGCCCTGCATTGCCTGAATGTTGATATTGGGTAATCCAACGTCTTAAGGTGGTGTCGGAAAGTTGAAATTGCTTTTTTGTAAGTGAAACATCTAAGTGATTTTTAAGATAAAAATCGATGGCTTGTTGTTTGAATGTTTGATTGTATTTGGTCATAAAATCTGCCCCTGACTGAGTTGGTTTATTTTGTCCAACTTTTGGGGGGCAGATCAAATTAACCGCTCTTTTTTATACTCATTGCCTTTTTAAGCCTTCACGTCTTGTTCATCACGCAATTGCCGATCAAACACGTTCGCACAATCATCTGTGCCTGCGCCGTACCAAGTTGTATCACGCAATGCTACTTCACCTTTGCGATATTTTTCAACCTCACTTTTTTTCACCAAATAACCGGTTACACGAATTAAATCGGTATTTTTCAGATACGTGGTGATGTAACGATAGCCTGAAGCAAATGCACCATCAATAATATCGACTACGGCATCACAGTGATCTACATAAGTTTGATCAAAAGCGAATAAATCCCCTGTGCCGGATGGAAAATATTTATGAAAAGGGGCTGATTGTTTTAAATGAGCCAATAGTGTCGGCTCTTCCCCGACACGAATACGGTGTGCCGGTGTATTGCGTTTATCTTCTTCGTGATTACTTGCGCCCACTTGTGCATGTAATAAATAACGATTGCCCGTTCGTTCTGCATATAGGCCTTCGTGTGTATCGGTGATTTCTTTTAATTTATCCATGATTGCGGTGGCGATTTCATCTCCACGTTTACTTTTACCAAAGGTTTCATTTAAACCTTCACATTCTAATAAGTGATTTGTCGCATCCGCTAATCCGACAATTGCGAACATTCCGGTAAAATTAGTACGCTTGATAAAACCTTCTTTTTCTAAGAACGAGCTATCAAAAAAGCAACTTTCTTCCACCACAAATTTATGACGTTTATCCATTGTGGAAAGAGCGCATTTTGCCACTCGTGGTAACAATGTATTTACCATTTCATCCGTGCTTTTACAGGAGCGGGCAATAGTACCAAGACGCAAACGGGTTAAGGTATAAGCCCCGCCACATTCCGGCAAAGCGTTGTAACAACTCGCCACGCCGTATTCTTCACCGAGATCGGAAATATAATAGGCATCATTGGCAAAAGAAGGTTTAGACACTAACAAGCAGGCTTTAGCAGCAAGTTCTGCAAATTCACGGCTCGTTTTAGTTTTATCATACCGAATCGTCATATTCGGGGTTGGAGCTTCCAACTCAATGACTGCACGTAAAATTAAACGACCTGCTTTCATATCATAAGGACCAATATTGGCGTGGCAGAACGAATCCGGCACTGTTTTATCAATATGATTTAAGAAACGTTTGATTTTTATATAATCTTTTTCTTCATCCGTAATAAAGGGCTCAAGCAATACATCAAGGCGACCGATATACACGGGATAAGTCGTAATGGAGGGAACGTGAGAATAAAGAATCAATAAACCGTCTAAGACTTCATCAAGATCCTTCGGTGGAGGTAATTCTAAAAATTCACAGCCTTTTTGAATATACACATTGTAATCCGGCAAAATATAGCGCGGGCGATAAATCGCATAGCCTTCACATAAATCACAAATCATCTGATTTTGCAAAAAGCCCCATTCCTCATCGGTATAACCGAGCAATTCACGGGGATCAAATAAGCGTTCCGCAATATTACCTAAAGTCATTAATTTTTGGTGATAAGTCAAATTATCGGCTTTGGCGGTATTGAGAATATCTTGAAGCGTGGCGAGCATAAAACTTTCCCTCATAAAATAAGATGGAACATTGTAATGCCCACTTTGATACAAGGCAATTTTCATAATGTGATGTTGATCACATTTATCTAAAATTTATCTTGTAAATTATGCTCTATAATACCATTAAAGTATTTTGGCTTTACTGTATTTACCCTTATGATAGCGACATCTAACCGAAACAGGTAATTTATGAAAAAACCACGAGTAATTCCCCATACCGCTTGGGCGGCCGACTCCTTATGGTCGGTTGAAACGAAAACGATAAGCGTGTTGTTATGCGCTTTAGCGATATTGGGAATCGGCGATGGATTGATCGTATTATCCGATTTCGGTTCATCTCCTTGGACAGTGCTGTCTCAAGGTGTCGCATTACAAAGTGATATGAGTATCGGCTGGTCATCATTTCTTATCAGTGCGGTTGTAATGATTGCTTGGTTGCCTTTGAAACTACGTTTCGGTTTAGGAACAATCCTGAATATCATTGTCATTGCTCTTTTTTTAGATCTCACCACAAAAATTTTGCCCGAACCGACCGCACTTCTCTCTCGGATTGGGGTTGGTATCTTTGGGCTTTTTCTATACGGCTTAGGCACGGCACTTTATCTTACCTGTCAGCTAGGTGCAGGTCCAAGGGATGGGCTTATGGTGGGAATTTGTCAACGCTTTCATTTAAAGGTGGGCGGTGTTCGCACCGCTATTGAAGTGTTCGTTTGTGTGCTGGGCTTTTTTCTTGGCGGCACGGTGGGAATAGGCACCGTCATTTTTGCCGCCGGAATCGGTTGGATTGTACAAGCCTGTCTTAAATTAATTGCCCGCTTGCCACATCTTTCTCACGAAAGGAATAATCTCTCCTAAAGCATGCCGAATTGAGATAAGCGTTAAATTCATTTGTGTTTCCTTGCCGGCAGGGGGACAAAAAGCAAGATGTTTATCCGCCTCATTAATCGGTTTCCAACGTCTTGGTTGAGAAGAACGACTATTCGGATAAAACCCAATGGTAGGAATATTAAATGCACTGGCTAAATGCAACGGTCCGGTTGAGCCGGCAATGAATAAATCGGCACAAGCAAGCGATCGGGCAAAATCCACCAAGCCATTATTTTTATCATAAATCACCACTTGCGAATCATTCACTAATTGTGCAAGTTCACCCGCTTTTTCACTTTCTCCCGGGCCTGCAGTTAGCACAATATGGCAATCAAATTCAGCTAATAAACCTTTGATTAACTCCGCATATTGTTCAAGTGAAAGATTGGTTGCCGAACCGCCAGAACCGCTGTGTACGAAAATCCATTTTTTTTCTCTTGAAATCCCCAACATGTCTTGTAGAAAAATACGCTGATTTTCAACCGCACTTTCCGCAAAGGTTAGATAAGGCGGTTTCACTTCAACTATCGGCATCGCTTGTTTTGTCAAAAATGCACGAACTAAATCCTGATTATATTCCGCTTCCGATTTTTCCGAACGGGAACGTCTTTGCGTAAGGCGATGATTATAAAGAAATTGTACCCATTTCGTCGCAGGCGCAAGACGATATTTAATCCCGCTTTTCCACGCTAATTTCCCATTGTGGGAATTTGAGAAAAAACTGATCATTGCATCAAAGTTTTTCGATTTCACCTCATTTACAAGGCGATTAAAATCCGCTTTATCGCCTTTGTGGCTATCAATAATCACATCATCCAGATAAGGGCAAATTTCTGCCAATGGTGCGGTGTAACGCGGCACAAGTGCGGTCAATTTTAATGAAGGATTCGAGGCTTTCAACATCGCAAACGCCGGCCAAGCCTGTATAAAATCACCAAGTTTATCATTGCGAATGACTAAGATTTTTTCCATGATTGTTCCTCCAAAGGAGATTTCTCCATTTGTTTTAACATGGCATAAAAAACAAGGGTTAAGAAAAAGTAAAAAAGATTACCTGAATTATGCGTAAAAAAACCTTGGCTTAAACAATAAATCATCACGGAAAGAATATGCACCGTTCCCAATGTTGCGAGCAATTTTATATCTGAAGACGAACTGTTTAATCGAAGACTAAATTGACGTAACGGCACAAGTAAAATGCCGAGAAAAGCGATAAATCCGACAATACCCCGCTTAGACAAATCATCAAGATACTGGTTATGGGCGTGATCAAATTGTCCGATATTGCCTCTTACCGCTTTTACCTTCACATCCTGCTTACGTTTTTCTGTCGCACCATCTGCGCCCCAGCCAAAAATCGGTTTTTCTTTTATCATCAAAATTGCGCTTTTCCACATATCAAAACGCAGTCCAAGAGACGTATTGGCATTGTTCTTTTCATAGTTACTTATATCGGATTGAATGAAAGACAGGCGTTCCATCACCCGGCTATTCGGCATATTCGTTACGCCGGTAATAGCAATAACAAATACCGTTGCCAGCACAAAGAAAAAACCTTTTGAAAGTGAATGACGATAAATCCACAACACCACGATAAAGATGATAGGTAACGCTACCCACCCTCCTCGTGCCGTTGAAAGAATACTCCCCAATATGCCAAAGAGCGAAGCAACAATACAAAGTGCGGTCATTTTACGCTGTGATTTTTGCCAGTAATAAAGCCCAATCACTAAACTAAATAGCCCGAATGACATTGAAATATCGCCCGCTTGAATATAGATTGTACGCAAACCATAAGCAGCTTGGCTATGCAAAACAAATTTATCGTAAAGGGCAACCAATCCTGCAATGACAGAGCCTAACGGAATTGCATAAATTAACGCACATAGTTTTAACGGCATTCTTAATAAAAGCATTAAGGCCGGAATTAACAACACGGCTCGACTTGGGTTGTCTAATTCCCTACCTCTTCCGTCATTCATCAATAGTGAAAGCAAAAAAACAGCAAAATAAAAAATATAACTATAAATTAACCATTTATCTTCTTTTGATAAATTCCATTTAAATTTCTTAAATAGCCCGTAAACGCCATAACCGATCCCTAATGCAATCAGAAAAAACGGCGCAATATTATGTCCGCCTTTAAATGCCAAAACGGATAAAAAGAAAAAACTGATACTACAATTAACCAGAAACGGAAGAAGATTTTGTTTAGATATTTGCATAAATAATCACTCGAACAATAAAAAAACCGCACTCAAAAGTGCGGTCGTATTTTATGCTATTTTTGTGGATTATAAAACATCAACACAGTTTAAGTCTTCGAAAGATTGCTCTAGACGTTTGGACATAGATTCTTCCATTTTGCGCAACCAAACACGTGGATCGTAGTATTTTTTGTTCGGCACATCTTCGCCCTCAGGGTTACCTAATTGACCTTGAAGATAGGCTTCATTCGCTTTGTAGAAGTTTAAAATACCGTCCCAAGACGCCCATTGTGTATCCGTATCAATGTTCATTTTGATAGCACCGTAGCTGATTGCTTCGCGAATTTCTTCACGAGAAGAACCTGAACCGCCGTGGAATACGAAATCAATCGATTTGGCCGGAAGGTTACGTTCTTTAGAAACGAACTCTTGCGATTCTCCTAAGATAGACGGTTTTAATTTTACATTACCCGGTTTGTAAACGCCATGTACGTTACCGAATGCCGCTGCCACAGTGAAGCGTGGGCTAACAGGATGTAATTGGTCGTAAACATACAATACATCGGAAGGTTGGGTGTATAAGCGGGATTCATCAACATCAGAATTATCTACACCGTCTTCTTCACCACCGGTAATGCCGATTTCGATCTCAAGGGTCATACCCATTTTGCTCATACGTGCAAGGTATTCACGGCAGATTGCCATATTTTCTTCCATTGGCTCTTCAGATAAGTCAATCATATGAGAAGAAAACAGCGGTTTACCGGTTTCGGCAAAATGTTTTTCACCGGCATCAAGTAAGCCGTCAATCCACGGAAGTAATTTTTTTGCTGCGTGGTCAGTGTGAAGAATAACAGGCACACCGTATTCTGCCGCAAGTGCGTGAACGTGTTTCGCACCTGCAATTGCACCTAAAACGTCCGCACGAGCGCCGGAAGCCGGTTTAATACCCTTACCTGCATAGAAAGATGCGCCACCGTTAGAGAATTGAATGATAACCGGTGCTTTTACACGTGCTGCGGTTTCTAATACTGCATTTACAGAATCAGAACCGACGCAGTTTACCGCCGGAATTGCAAAATTATGTTCTTTTGCATAAGCGAATACTTTTTGAACATCATCACCGGTTAACACGCCCGGTTTTACAATATCTAATAATTTAGCCATTTTTATGTTTCCTTTTGAAATATTAAAAATTTTTTAGGTATATGGTGTTTAATTTCTACAAAATTAGCCTTTTGCACGTTTTTCAAGAATTTCTACCGCAGGTAATACTTTACCTTCTACGAATTCTAAGAATGCACCGCCACCGGTTGAAATGTAAGAAATTTTATCCGCAATACCGAACAGATCGATTGCCGCTAAAGTATCACCACCACCGGCAATAGAAAATGCTTCGCTATTTGCAATGGCGTGAGAAATAATTTCCGTTCCTTTGCGGAAATTAGGGAACTCAAATACGCCAACCGGACCATTCCATAAAACGGTTTTTGCATTTTTGATAATTTCCGCTAATTGTTCTGCCGATTTATCACCGATATCGAAGATAGACTCGTCATCTTTTACTTCTGTGACAGATTTTTCGGTTGCCGGCGCATTTTCTGAGAACTCCGTACCAACACGAACATCAACCGGAACCGGAATATCGGTACTTGCCGCTAATTCTTTCGCAACCGGAATCAAGTCTTCTTCGTATAAGGATTTACCTACATTATGACCTGCTGCAGCAATAAAAGTATTTGCGATACCGCCGCCCACGATAATTTGGTCAGCGATTTTAGAAAGAGAATTTAACACCTCTAATTTTGTTGAAACTTTAGAACCGCCTACGATTGCCACCATCGGACGAGCCGGTTCTTTTAATGCTTTACCTAATGCGTCTAATTCTGCGGCAAGTAAAGGGCCGGCACAAGCAATCGGTGCAAATTCCGCCACACCGTAGGTGGAAGCTTGTGCACGGTGAGCCGTACCGAATGCGTCCATCACAAACACATCGCAAAGTGCGGCATATTTTTTACCTAATTCAGGATCGTTTTTCTTTTCACCTTTATTGACACGAACATTTTCTAAAACAACGATTTCACCTTCTTTTACTTCTACACCGCCAAGATAATCACGTTCTAAGCGCACAGGAACACCAAGATGTTCATTCAAATAATCAACAACAGGCTGTAAAGAATCTTCAGGCTTAAATTCACCCTCTGTCGGACGACCTAAATGCGAAGTCACCATCACTTTAGCACCTTTCTCAAGCGCCAATTTTAAAGTAGGAATGGTGGCACGAATACGGGCATCGGAAGTCACTTTACCGTCTTTTACCGGCACATTAAGATCTGCACGGATAAACACTCGTTTTCCTGCTAAATCCAGGTCGGTCATTTTGATTACTGACATAATCTATCCTCTTTTAGTTAGTTAAAGTTAAAAATCAAAACCTTGCGTATTATACCTAGATCTCGCTAGGTTGTAACGATTTAGATCAAAGAAATCCTCATTACCTTTGGCAATCAATCACTTGCCATTGCTTGTTATAACAGATGAATAATTCATTACGACTTGCGCCAAGATAGGCATTTTTGAGCTGCGGATTATTCTGTTTCATCCAGCGAAATAATTCACTTCGGCTTAAATTTTCTTTAGGTAAATTCAACGTGTTAAATAACGTTTGCATTTTGGCAAAATATTGTTCGGCAGAGTCAAAGGCACAGCTACCGTGTTTCTCCCATTCGCCTTGTAATAATTTTGCCCCCGGCGATATGGTTAAATAATGCTCAATCGTTGATTTTGGCAAAGCGGGCAAATCGCCTTGGCAAAAACGCGGATGATCCGCAACAGAACGGGCTTTCGCATTTTGTGGCCACAAACCATGTACAACCCAGCCAAAAGAGCGATTAATTCCACATTGATATTGAGAGGATGAGGGAAGCCGATCACCATATTTTTCACGTTGCGAATCACAAAATCCGGGCGACCAAGAAAGTACTAACATATAGTAATCCGCTGCAGCCTTGGCATTTTGACCGATAGAATCATCTCGCATACTTACGTCATAATCGGAAAAAATATCGCCATTTTTGACCGCACTTTTACCGGATTGGGAAGAGATCCTCTGTACGATTTGTTTGGAAGAGGAGGATTTTTGCTCTTCGGTAAAATATTGCCAAATACTTAAAGCAGCCAGAGCAATAATGGAAAGTATCGAAACCTGTTTTTTCATAAAATCCGCTTATTTTTTGTCAATTTTATATTTGTCGGCTATAATTCGCCGCTTTCTATTTGTTGATACATTTAAAGGATCTTCATGGCGTTACTCATCACAAACAAATGCACAAATTGCGATATGTGCTTGCCTGAATGCCCGAACGAGGCGATCTCTGTCGGCGATGAGATCTATGTAATTGATCCTGTACTTTGTACCGAATGTGTCGGTCACTATGATACACCGACTTGTCAAAAAGTTTGCCCGATCACAAACTGTATCAAGCCGGATCCCGCTCATCAAGAAACGGAAGAACAACTTTGGGAACGTTTCGTTATGATCCACCACGCTGACAAGCTCTAAGGTAATCTTATGTTTGCCCGAATGAATAAAACCAAATTAATCAAGATAGCAGTGATTTTGATTTATCTGTTCAGCCCTTTCGATATTCTGCCGGAAGCCATACTTGGCCCTTTAGGTTTAGTAGACGATGCGGCGGCGGTTTGGCTGCTGATCAAAATATTATTTTCTAAATAAAGTGCGGTTGAAATTTGGTGAGAAAATCCGGTATCGTGCAGTTATTTCACAAAAAGAATTTTATATTCAATATTTATTGGAAGGTAGGGTGCGTTAGCCTTAGGCATAACGCACCTTCCTGTCAATTAATCAATAAGTCTCATTACGGTGCGTTACGGCTTCGCCTAACGCACCCTACAATATTTTGTGCAATAGCTACATAATACCGAGAAAATCAACCGCACTTTCATTCGGTTACGCAATCTTCATTTGGAAAATCACAAGCTCAGCCTGACAACAAAACGTGAATTCCGCCTTTAACAAATATCCGTCTTCCGCTTTGCTAATTTCCGCCTGAACATCACAAGGTTCACTTTCCACCTCGCGAGCTTTTTGGGTAAAAAAGTCTAATGCAGTTTGCGCCTGTTCCTGCGTATCATAAACATAATTGAGCATTTGTGTACAATCTCGATTATCAAATAATGATTTCATATCAAAAGTATTACAGCCGACACATTCAATCGGTTTTTCAGTTTGAATAGCCATTTTTCGCTCCTTTATTTAGTGAATTAAATTAAAATGGATACAAAGTAGCAAGACGAAGCTAGACATTTTTAAATTTAATTCACTATGGTCTTTATTTTGCGGCGACAAAGCCGACCGCTTCATACACTTTTGTTAATGTCTCTTGTGCTTTTGCCCGCGCCTTTGCCGCCCCTTGGCGAAGTACGTCATCAAGTAAAGCTTCATTATTGCGGTATTCGTTGAAACGCTCTTGTAAACCTGCAAGCAAGCTGGAGACTTCATCCGCCACCGCCGTTTTTAAATGACCGTACATTTTACCTTCAAATTCTTTCTCAAGTTCCGAGACTGGTTTATCGCTTACCGCCGAAAGAATATCTAATAAATTCGATACTCCGGCTTTATTTTTTACGTCATAACGTACCACAGGCGGTTCATCGGAATCCGTTACGGCTCGTTTGATTTTTTTCGCCACCGATTTCGGATCTTCCAAAAGGGTGACAACATTATTGCGATTGTCATCTGATTTTGACATTTTCTTTTCCGGATCTTGTAATGACATAATACGAGCGCCGGCTTTTCCGATAAAAATTTCCGGAATCGTGAAAACATCACCATAAAGCGCGTTGAAACGGTTTGCAATATCGCGGGTAATTTCCAAATGTTGTTTTTGATCATCGCCCACCGGTACGCTTTTTGCCTGATAAAGCAAAATATCCGCCGCCATTAACACCGGATAATCAAATAAACCCACATTGATATTTTCTGCATAACGGGTGGACTTATCTTTAAACTGGGTCATTCGGCTCATTTCGCCAAAATAAGTATAACAATTTAATACCCAGCCCAATTGTGTGTGTTCAGGCACGTGAGATTGCACGAAAATCGTCGCTTTGTTCGGATCAATGCCACATGCCAAATAAAGCGCTACCACATCAAGGGTTGCTTTACGAAGTGCGGCGGGATCTTGGCGAACCGTAATGGCGTGTAAATCCACCACGCAAAAAATACACTCATAATCATCTTGCATTTTCACCCAGTTACGTAACGCACCTAAATAGTTACCGATGGTCAATTCACCGGAAGGTTGCACACCGCTAAAAACAATTGGTTTTGTCATAAGTTGTCCTTTTCATTTTAAAGCAAATTGACGCTATCATATCAAAAGATATAAGCTTTTTTAATGAGAGAGTTCAAAACAAGCCGTAAAAATGCTATATTGTGAGCCAACCTAACCATTTATTGATCACAATTCTCACGTTGACGCTATCTATGAAAAATTATCACGATATGACACTGGCTCTCGCCGGTGTTTGCCAATCCGTCGCCCTTATCAATCAACTTGCAATGGAAGGCGATATTATTCATAAAGATGCTTTTCAAACCTCAATTCAATCGCTTTTACAAATCCAACCGAAAGATCCCCTTGACGTTTTTAATGGAGATGCCCGCCATCTTAAATTGGGTTTGGAAACCTTAATCGAGCAATTAACCTCAGTAAATGACCGCAACATCGTGAATTATTGGACAGGTCTGCTTAGCTTGGAAAATCGCCTACAAAAAAATGCAAAAGCAAAAAATCAACTGACACAGCGTATCCGACATTTATCGGAACAAATGGAATATTACGATTTGCTTGCTCCAAGTATGATTTCCATTATTGCAAATATTTATATTGACCTAATCAGTCCTTTGAGCGACAAAATTCGTATTATAGGCGTCACGGATTATCTGCAACAGCAAGAGGTTCAGGACAAAGTTCGCGCTTGCTTACTCGCCGGCATCCGTTCCGCTGTATTATGGCGGCAAGTAGGCGGCAGCAAATGGAAGATACTATTCTTCCGTAACAAAATAATTAATGTGGCAAAAGAAATTTATTCAACGATTTAATTAACCTTCCTTATATACCGGAGTATTTTATGCAACTTTCCGCACTTACTGCGATTTCCCCGATTGACGGACGCTATCAAGACAAAGCGACCGCACTTCGTGATATTTTCAGCGAATTCGGTTTACTCAAATTCCGTGTCACCGTTGAAGTTCGCTGGCTACAAAAATTGGCGGCGACAACGGAAATCTCAGAAGTTCCGACTTTATCTAAAGAAGCAAACGATTACCTCAATAAAATCGTCAGCGAATTTAATCTAAAAGATGCCGAGCGTATCAAAGAAATCGAACGTACCACCAATCACGATGTGAAAGCGGTTGAATATTTCTTAAAAGAAAAAAGCGAAAACTTACCGGAACTGGCAAAAGTCGCTGAATTTATTCACTTTGCCTGCACCTCGGAAGACATCAACAATCTCTCTCATGCGTTAATGTTAAAAACCGCACGTGATACCGTTATTCTTCCCGAGTGGCAAAAACTCATTGATGAAATCAATCGCCTTGCAAACGAATACAAAACCGTTCCGTTACTTTCCCGCACGCACGGACAACCCGCCTCGCCTACAACTATCGGAAAAGAAATGGCCAATGTGGTTTATCGCTTACGTCGCCAATTCAAACAATTACAACAAAATGAAATCCTCGGTAAAATCAACGGCGCGGTGGGTAACTACAATGCCCATTTATCGGCTTATCCGAATCTTGACTGGCATAAATTCAGCGAGGAATTCGTTACCTCACTCGGTTTAAACTGGAATCCGTACACTACACAAATCGAACCGCACGACTACATCGCCGAATATTTTGATGCAGTGGTACGTTTCAATACCATAATTATTGATTTCGACCGTGATCTTTGGGGTTATATCGCCTTAAATCATTTCAAACAGCGTACTATCGCAGGTGAAATCGGTTCCTCCACGATGCCGCATAAGGTAAATCCGATTGATTTTGAAAACTCCGAAGGAAATCTTGGTCTGGCAAACGCCGTGATGACCCACTTGGCGCAAAAGTTACCGATTTCCCGCTGGCAACGTGATTTAACGGATTCTACCGTTTTGCGTAACCTCGGCGTGGGTATCGGCTATTGCTTAATCGCTTATGCGGCAACACGCAAAGGAATAAGTAAATTAGAGGTGAATGAACAGCATTTACGTGATGAACTCAACCAAAACTGGGAAGTTCTTGCCGAGCCGATTCAAACGGTAATGCGCCGTTATGGTATCGAGAAACCTTATGAAAAACTCAAAGAACTCACCCGAGGTAAGCGTGTGGACGAACAAGCAATGCGTGAATTTATCGAAAAACTTGAAATTCCGGCAGAAGAAAAAATCCGCTTGCAACAACTCACACCTGAAACCTATATCGGGGCTGCAATTGAGCTTGTAGAAAAGCTGTAATTTGAAGGAATGAAGTGCGGTTAAAATTGACCGCACTTTTTCTTTTCAAACAATGAATTTCAATGGTGGACAACAAGTTGCACCACCCTACTTTTCACTTTGTGCAACTGATATGGAATACCGTGAATATCGACCGCACTTTGTTTTTTATAAAAATCAAAAACCGGACGAAGAGGTAGGGTGTGTTAGCCAAAGGCGTAACGCACCGTTAAACCCAAGTTTGGTGCGTTACGGCTTCGCCTAACCGCAACCCTACAGTGATTTGTGCAACTGATACACAATACCGAAAATTCAAAGCGATTTTTGACCGCACTTTATTTTTTTCATTTAATCGAAAATTAGACGAAGATCAAAGCAAGCGCATTTTTTGCAAGACAAAACAGCAAAATACCTTTATCATAAGCCCCAATTTTAGGCTTGCCTAATACGCATTTTTATTAACTTAAAGAGGAAAACAAAAATGGCAAAAATCGTTAAAGTGATTGGTCGTGAAATCATCGACTCACGTGGTAACCCAACTGTAGAAGCTGAAGTTCATTTAGAAGGCGGTTTCGTTGGTCTTGCGGCTGCTCCGTCAGGTGCATCAACCGGTTCCCGTGAAGCATTAGAATTACGCGATGGCGACAAATCACGTTTCTTAGGTAAAGGCGTATTAAAAGCGGTATCTGCGGTAAACGGCCCGATTGCTGAAGCATTAGTCGGTAAAGAAGCATCAAATCAAGCTGAAATCGACCAAATTATGATCGATTTAGACGGCACGGAAAACAAATCAAACTTCGGTGCAAACGCAATCTTAGCGGTATCTTTAGCAAATGCAAAAGCGGCTGCGGCCTCTAAAGGCTTGCCACTTTATGCTTACATTGCCGAATTAAACGGTACACCGGGCGTATATTCCATGCCATTACCAATGATGAACATTATCAACGGTGGTGAACACGCAGATAACAACGTTGATATTCAAGAATTTATGATTCAACCGGTTGGTGCAAAAACATTACGTGAAGCACTTCGTATCGGTGCGGAAGTATTCCACAACTTGGCGAAAGTATTAAAAGCAAAAGGTATGAGCACCGCAGTAGGTGACGAAGGCGGTTTCGCACCAAACCTAGCATCTAATGCCGATGCGTTAGCATGTATTAAAGAAGCGGTTGAAAAAGCAGGTTATGAATTAGGCAAAGACGTAACCCTCGCAATGGACTGTGCATCTTCCGAGTTCTACAACAAAGAAACCGGCAAATATGAAATGAAAGGCGAAGGTCGTTCATTCACTTCTGAAGAATTTACCCACTACTTAGAAGAATTAACCAAACAATATCCGATCGTGTCTATCGAAGACGGTCAAGATGAGTCTGACTGGGCAGGTTTTGCATACCAAACTAAAGTTTTGGGCGACCGTGTTCAATTAGTGGGTGATGACTTATTCGTAACCAATACCAAAATCTTAAAAGAAGGTATCGAGAAAGGCATTGCAAACTCAATCTTAATCAAATTCAACCAAATCGGTTCTTTAACCGAAACATTAGCCGCGATCAAAATGGCGAAAGATGCAGGTTATACCGCTGTAATCTCTCACCGTTCAGGTGAAACCGAAGATGCCACTATCGCAGATTTAGCGGTTGGTACAGCAGCAGGTCAAATCAAAACAGGTTCTATGAGCCGTTCTGACCGTATTGCGAAATACAACCAGTTAATCCGTATTGAAGAAGCGTTAGAACGTGCCGGCACTCCAGCTGCGTTCCCGGGCTTAAAAGCGGTTAAAGGTCAAGCTTAATCTTCGCTCGCTAATTAAAACAAACCGCACTTTTGAAAGAAAGTGCGGTATTTTTTTAAGACATTTTCGGAATGATGTATCCCCTGCACAAATCATTGTAGGGTGGCGTCAAGCGAAGCCGTAACGCATCGTAATGAAATTTATTGATAAAAAGGTGCGTTACGCCTACGGCTAACACCCCCTACCTCAAAATATCGGATATAAAATTCTCTTTGTGCGACTGATACATAATAACGGGCGTTTTCACCATTTATAGTGTAAACATTGCAGGACATATCACATACGCCCTTAAAAATTAACTTTATTAGGAAAATCTATGCTCCATCTAACCCTTGAAGACGAACTCTTCCTCGGCACACCGAAACAGGTCGGCACTCACTCCACCTTGTATGATCACCTTGCCGTGATGTTTGAAGATGACGGTGAAACCGGCTATTTTTACGCACTTGATATGCGCCAAAACGGACAACAGATTGTAGATGTACTGCACGTGTATAATGTGGATTCCACCTCAAATCATCACGAAGCCCGCAAACTAGAAATCTGCTGGGATGAAAGCGGCTATTTGGCTTTACTCTTAATTAACGGTTATCCGCACGCCGTATTTGATTTTGCCCGTTTAGTCGGTTATAACAGTAGCAAGTATCCGCAACCGGATTTAATGAGTATGTGGACACGTGAAGAAATAACCAACGACAAAGCCGAGCAATGGCTAGGCATACCGACCATCAAATAAATGAAATTTTATCGAAATTTACACCCCTTCAAAGTGATAAGCTTTGATTTAGATGATACGCTTTACGATAACCGTGAGGTTATAACCGCTGCGGTTGCACGCTTTATTCAATACGTACAAAATCTCACGCAATGCCCAAGTTTTGGTGAAGAATGGGGGGAATTAAAAGATCAAATTGCACGGAAAAATCCTCGCTTAAGCGAAGATGTGACGGAATGGCGAAAAGAAGCACTACGCCAATTTCTAGTCAAAAAAGACAAAAATGCGGAGGAAATTGACCGCACTTTAACGTTTGCAATGAACGAATTTTTTCATTGGCGACACCGAATTACCGTACCGGAAGAAACGATCAGCGTTTTAAATTCATTGAAAACAGATTATAAACTTAGCGTGATTACAAACGGAAATGTCGAACCCTCACGTATCGGTTTAACCCAATTTGATCTTATCTTACGTGGCGGCGAGCACGGCAGAGCAAAACCGCACGAGGATTTATTCCTACAAACCGCGCGTTATTTTAATATTGCTCCGCAAGAAATTTTACACGTAGGCGATAACTTAATCACTGACGTACAGGGGGCGATTCAAGCCGGTTGCCAAGCAGTATGGATTAATTTATCGGAGAATACGCTTGCCGATTTTTCCGAAGCAACCCTTTTACCCACTTTAGAAATCAATCAATTAACCGAATTACTTAAGCTATGAAAAAACAAAACCAAATTCTTGTTACGCTTTCCATTGTTGCCTTACTTGGTGGCTGCTCGGAAGAAGAAGTACAACGCGATGTTTATCATTCCCTTGAAGACTGCCTTGCCGATTGGAAAAAAATCGAACTCTGTGAGGCTGACAAAAACACGGAAAATACACAAACCGCTCCGATTAACGAAAACCGTCAAACCACGCTATCTCAAAATAGCAATTCCCTCTCAAATTTAGGTTTGCGCAATAACGGAGAGAACGCAAATACCGCCAATCAAGAATGGCAAAATGCTCAAAACAACCAACCGAACGGTGGACAAAATACCAATAATGAACCCGCAGCCAATGCGGAAAGCAATGATCCTTCTTTAGGTGCAGCTATCGCCGGCGGAGTGATGGGGTATATGGCAGCACGTGCAATCAGCAGCTTTTTAGGCCCAAGTTATCATCCGAGCAATCGTGCGGTTTCCACTCCGACAGGACAAGTTATCCAACCGCAAACCAACCGCTCTGTCGGCAAACCCATGTTGGTAAAAGGCAAAGCAGGTAGTATGAATAGCAAACCTGTTTCACGTGGTGGTTTCACTGCGCCGAGTAGTTCAAAACGTAGCAGCGGAGGCTAAAATGAAACGCGTTACCGGTTTTCCTACCCGCCCTGATATGACGCAGCAGCTTTTAGACGTAGGATTCGATTATTACAATTTACCCTCAAGCGATGGTTCCCATTATTGGTCGGATAATGTTGCCTATGAATTTACCTTGGCAGAAATCGATCGCATTGAAGATACCACGAATGAACTCCACGCCATGTGTTTGGACTTTGTTGCAGATGAAATCAAGCAAGGGGATTATTCCTATTATCGTTTTAGCGATTTACAAAAGCAGCTTATTGAAGATGCGTGGCGCAAACAAGCCCCATATTTATACGGACGCTTTGATTTCGGCTATGACGGCGAAAATTTAAAAATGTTTGAATATAACGCCGATACGCCCACTTCTTTACTCGAAGCTGCCGTAGTGCAATGGCAATGGTTAGAACAAATCGAAGGGCTACAACATCGCGATCAATTCAACTGGATTCACGAAGAATTACTCAAACATTTCACCTTTCTCAAACAACAAAGCGGAAAATCCGACTTCCATTTTAGTGCGATGCAAGAGGCCGGACGTGAAGATTGGGGCAATGTGGATTATCTGGCAGATGTTGCTTACAACGCAGGTTGGAACATTCATCAACTTGCCGTGGAAGATATCGGCTATAACCAAGAAAACCAAGAATTTATCGATTTAAACGATGCACCTATCGAAATGTTGTTCAAGCTTTATCCGCTAGAATGGTTAAGTAGTGCTGAATTTGCTCAACATATTCCTACCGCTAAAACAAATTTTATTGAACCGGCTTGGAAAATGCTATTAAGCAACAAAGCCTTATTGGCAAAATTATGGCAACGTTATCCAAACCACCCGAACTTACTCCCGGCATATTTCAATAAATTTGATATTACCGACAGAAAAGCCATTTGGGTGAAAAAGCCGTTGCTAGGTCGCGAAGGCGCAAATGTGTTCTATTATGAAAAAAGTAACGGGGTAGAATTTGCCGCCAAAGGTAGTGAACATTCGGCATTCTACGATACAGCAGGCTATATTTATCAACAAAAATTCGAACTCCCGAATTTTGACGGAATGTATCCGGTTATCGGCTCATGGGTAATCGGCGATGTAGCATGCGGTATGGGACTGCGGGAAGATTTCACGGCAGTAACAGGAAATGACAGCCACTTCGTACCACATTATTTTGTGCCGTAAAAATGATGAGAACTATGTCTTTACAAACTATCTAAAGCTAAAAGTGCGGTCAAATTTGACCGCATTTTTAGTGTTCATCATTTGTCGCTATTGCACAAATCATCGTAGGTGCCGTTAGGCAAAGCCGTAACGAACCGGAGGAAATTTATTGATAAATTGATAAAAGGTGCGTTACGCCTGCGGCTACCCCCCTACAAAACCTAAAGTTCTTTTTATCAACCATTTTTTCTATTATGCCTCTACATAATATTCGATAAAAAAACCGCAGCTTTTAGCTGCGGTTTAATTATTTTAGCGAATGTTCGCAGGTATTAAATTACCATTGGTAACCAACACCTACCGAACCGCCCACATCACCGCGACTATTGGTGTTACCTTGAAGTTTCAAGATTAACTTACCGTTATCGCTAGCACGTGAGTAACCTACCGCTAAGGCATTTTCACCTTTGAAGTGACCAGCAGATGCCGCAACCATTGATTTACCCGGTAAATAAACCTGTGGTAAACCTGCCGCAGCGTTAGCACCGGCAATACCCGCACGTAAGTCTTTATCGACTTTATTAATACGGTTATTGATATTACCGGCAACGCCTCTTAATTGGCTCACGTTAACCGCATCGGTATCAGCTGTACCCGGAGCAACATTCTTGATCTGGGTTGGCGCAAGATTACCGTTTGCATCCGCTTTACCGATAACAATATTGCCGTTTTTATCACCGGTGATAATCGGGCCGGTATTACCGCCGACCTGAACGGTGTTGACGGAAATATTGTCACTTAAACCGTAAGTCACGGTGCTATCGCCGTTTGCATTAACGGTAATGTTAGCCTCTAGGTTTTTACCTGCTTGGTAAGTCACGGTTTTACCCGGATTGACTTTAGCCGAACCGTTATTTGAGGTCACTAAGTTATTGGTTTTCGCTGCTTTAATGGTGTGTCCTGCGCTATTAATCGCATTCACAACCGTTGTGCCGTTCACCAAATTGCCACCGTTTCCTGCCGGATCAACACTTACCGTACCGTTAGGGTTAGCCACGATATTTGTCGTGTTCGCAACCAAACCTTTATTCGGATCGATCGTGATCGTTGTTCCATCGGCTTTAGTAGTTACAGTAATCGTGCGTACACCATTTTCTGTCGAACCGGTCACATTAACCGCACCATCGCCTTTGAAGTTTACGCGATTAGCATTCTTCACAGTGTCTTTATAACCGTTTCCTTCCGCTTCAACAATCCAACCCATATTTTGTAGATCACGAACTGTTGCCGCCGAATCAGGTTTTGTTGGGTTGCTTAAATCCACTAACACATTACTTGAAGTATTGGTTGTCGGATTAATTACATCGCCACTCGCCGTATTCGGAACGGTTGTCGTGTTCAAGGTTGAACCCACACCGGTAATTTGCGTAGGTTTACCGTTCGTTGTGATATTCAGTGCGAAATCCGGTTGTGTCGGATTATTCGTTGCAGGCGTTGCATTGTCTGCATTGAAATCCACTTTCGGCGCAGTCGGATTCGACACATTACCCACTGTCAATGTCGTAGTATTCACATTGCTTACCGTAATATCTTTTGATAAACCGTAAGTAATGGTGCTGCCGGTTTGGTTGATTTCCAAGTTTTTACCTGCGACATAGGTCAAGGTATCGCCGGCTCTCACTTTCGTGCCTGCAGCATCCGCACCGCTAACCACTTGGTTATCGTTACTGCTTGTATTCACAGTGTGGTACACGTTGTTAACAGTGTTCGCAACATCGTCTACCGTTGCAAGCGGTTTAGTACCGTTGCTGCTATCAAACTCGGCTTTACCCGTTGTTGCATTAGCAGAAACATTACCGGTCGCCGCATTGGCGATATTGGTTGAATTTGCCGTCAAATTACCGTTTTTATCAATCGTAACGCTTGAACCGTCAACCTTCACATTAACGGTAATGTCAGATTTATTACCATCAGAGGTAATATTCACAACAGTGCCGCTGCCATTGTTGAAGTTTACGGTATCGTAAGCTGCAACAAAGTCTTTCGCCTTACCATTTTCTTGCAAGTTCCAGCCTGAATTCAACACATCTTGAACGGTTGCAGCTTCAGTCAAGTTATTGCTAATTGTCGTCGGTGCGCTTGAACTGTTTAGATTCGTTCCGCCGGTTAGACTACTTGCATTGTTAAAGTGATTGTTTAAACCACTAATCGTACCGTTGGTAATTGTTGTGTTGCCTACGGTGATACTTGTTACGTTAATATCACTAGATAAACCATATTCCACAACATGGTTACCATTGCCATCGGTCGTTTGGTTCACAACAAGGTTTTTACCCGCTGAGTAAGTTACGGTATCACCAGCTTTCACTCGAGTTTGACTTTGATTTGGATCTGCTACCGTTTGTACACCATCTTTACCACCATTGGCATTAGATGCAGTGATGTTATGTGAAACATTGTTTAATGTGTTCACTAATGTACTAGCATTCACAAATGATGCACCTTGTGTAGGATCATCCAACTTCGCCGTACCGTTTTCATTGGTTGAGGTTGAAGTGCTGTTCACATCAAAGCCGACATTCAACGTGCCGTTGTTAATGGTAACATTCGGGGTTGTTCCATTACCGTTCACATAGTTGACGTTATTCACCGTGCTTTGGTTTGCAGGTTCGCCGCTAGTAGTATTGGTAACAGTTTGGTTGTTCACAGTGTAGTTGACTTCTTTACCTTTAATAGTAATCGTACGAACATCACCGCTATCCGAACCTTCTACCGTAACACCGCCTGCGCCGACAAAATTCACTTCGTTGGCATTTTTAACCGTGTTGCTGTAGTTGTTGCCTGTTGCTTTAACAATCCAACCCATATTCACCAAATCACGTACTGTCGCTGCTGAATTTAACGTGCCTTCCGGTAAGTTGGTTAAATTCACTAACTGTTTGGTAACATCCGGTTGTCTTGCGCCGTCTTTATCACCCGGATTCGTCGCCACATCGGTCAAGTTCAATACCGAACCTACGCCGGTAATTTGTGTCGGTTTACCGTTTGTCGTGATATTCAACGCAAATTCCGGTGCGTTACTTGCGTTATTATTAGTCGCAGGTTTCGCAGTTTCCGCATTGAAATCCACTTTTGGTGCTGTCGTATTAGACACATTACCAATGGTTAACGTGGTGGTGTTCACATTATTCACAGTGATGTTTTCAGATAAACCGTAAGTAATGTTATGTCCGTCTTGTACGATTTCTAAATTTTTCGCCGCAGTGAATTGAACTGTATCGCCCGCTTTCACTTGTGCACCCGTAGCATTAGCCTTAGAGGTGATTTGCGTTTCAACTTTAGAAGTATTCAACGTATGGAACACGTTATTAATGGTGTTCGCTACATCGGTTACCGTTGCAATCGTGCCGTTAGTCACGTTCGATTCCGCTTTACCTGTCGTGGTATTCGCTTTCACATCACCGGTTTTCACCGCCACCGTGCCGTTGGTCACGTTGGTTGTGCTGTTATCGCCTTTGATGATATTCGAAGTGTTCGCCACTAATTTACCGTCTACCACGCTGATAGTCGCGTTATCAACATTCACGTTGTAGGTAACGTTGCTGACCGTGCCGTTCGCATCTGTCTCAATTACCGCTGTGGTTGCCGTGCCGTTATTAAAGTTCACCGTGTCATACGGTTTCACGAAGTCTTTCGCCGCACCGTTTTCTTGTAAGTTCCAACCTGAATTGAGGATGTCGCCTACGGTCGCTGCGTTAGTGACGTTTAAGTTTGTCGGTAAACTTTGTTCTTTGGTTACATCTTTACCTTCGGTGTTGTACACATCTTTATTATACGTATCCGGTAAGTTGCTATTTAAACCGCTAATCGTACCGTTGGTGATGGTGGTGTTACCTACGGTGATGTTATTCGCCGTGATGTTATTCAGGCTGATATTTTCTGATAAACCGTAAGTGATGTTCGCTCCGTCTTGGTTGATTTCGAGGTTTTTACCCGCTTTATACGTGATGGTATCACCCGCTTTCACTTGAACATCTTTATGACCGCCGCTGGTGACTTGGTCATTGTTCTTCGCTGTTGTGATGTTAAATGATGAATTGTTCACCAAGTTCGCCACTTCCGTTGCGTTCAAGAAGGAATCACCGTTAGTCACTGAAACCGTACCGTTCGGGTTCACCGTGCCGTTTGTGGTGTTAACATCAAAGGCAACGTTTAACGTACCATTGTTGATGGTCACATTCGGGGTTGTTCCCGTGCCGTTTACGTAGTTGACGTTGTTTACCGTGCTTTGGTTTGCAGGTTCGCCGTTCGTGCCGTTAGTCACGGTTTGGTTGTTCACGGTGTAGTTGACTTCTTTACCGGTTACGGTAATGTCGTAAATACCGGTTGTCGCATTCGCTTTACCCGTTACGTTCACGCCGTTTTCACCGATAAAGTTTACGGTATTGGCATTACGTACCGCCGCAGAATAGTTGTTACCGTCCGCTCTTACCACCCAGCCGTAGTCTTTCAAATCGCCCACGGTTACGACCGCACTTGGATCCGTCGCATTGGTTAAGTCGATAAATTTATTTTGGTTATCGCCTGTGTTGCTGTCTGATGTGGTTGGAATCGTAATGTTATTCAACGCCGTGCTGACATTGGTGATCTTATCGCCGCCGACATCTAAACCTTTATCCGTTGAGCTGATATTGGTTGTCGGTGCTGTCGGATCAGACACGTTACCCACTGTCAATGTTGTGGTGTTCACGTGGTTGAATGTGACGTTTTCAGCGGTTGCAAAGGCAATTCTGCCGCCGGTTTGGTTCACCACCAAGTTTTTACCTGCTACAAACTCCAGCGTATCACCGGCTTTCACTTGGGTTGTGCCGTTAGTTGCCGTTACCGCTTCATCCGTGTTGGTCGCGTTTACGGTGTGGAACACGTTATTAATGGTGTTCGCTACATCGGTTACCGTTGCAATCGTGCCGTTAGTCACGTTCGATTCCGCTTTACCTGTCGTGGTATTCGCATTCACATCACCGGTTTTCACTGCCACCGTACCGTTGGTCACGTTGGTTGTGCTGTTATCGCCTTTGATGATATTCGAAGTGTTCGCCACTAATTTACCGTCTACCACGCTGATAGTTGCGTTATCAACATTCACGTTGTAGGTAACGTTGCTGACCGTGCCGTTCGCATCTGTCTCAATCACCGCTGTGGTTGCCGTGCCGTTATTAAAGTTCACCGTGTCATACGGTTTCACGAAGTCTTTCGCCGCACCGTTTTCTTGTAAGTTCCAACCTGAATTGAGGATGTCGCCTACGGTCGCTGCGTTAGTGACGTTTAAATTTGTCGGTAAACTTTGTTCTTTGGTTACAGGGCTGTTGTTTGTGTTGTACTCATCTTTATTGTATGTCGGCGGTAAAGTGCTATTTAAACCGCTAATCGTACCGTTGGTGATGGTGGTGTTACCTACGGTGATATTATTCGCCGTGATGTTATTCAGGCTGATATTTTCTGATAAACCGTAAGTGATGTTCGCTCCGTCTTGGTTGATTTCGAGGTTTTTACCCGCTTTATACGTGATGGTATCACCCGCTTTCACTTGAACATCTTTATGACCGCCGCTGGTGACTTGGTCATTGTTCTTCGCTGTTGTGATGTTAAATGATGAATTGTTCACCAAGTTCGCCACTTCCGTTGCGTTCAAGAAGGAATCACCGTTAGTCACTGAAACCGTACCGTTCGGGTTCACCGTGCCGTTTGTGGTGTTAACATCAAAGGCAACGTTTAACGTACCATTGTTGATGGTCACATTCGGGGTTGTTCCCGTGCCGTTTACGTAGTTGACGTTGTTTACCGTGCTTTGGTTTGCAGGTTCGCCGTTCGTGCCGTTAGTCACGGTTTGGTTGTTCACGGTGTAATTCACTTCTTTACCGGTTACGGTAATGTCGTAAATACCTGTTGTCGCATTCGCTTTACCCGTTACGTTCACGCCGTTTTTACCGATAAAGTTTACGGTATTGGCATTACGTACCGCCGCAGAATAGTTGTTACCGTCCGCTCTTACCACCCAGCCGTAGTCTTTCAAATCGCCCACGGTTACGACCGCACTTGGATCCGTTGCATTGGTTAAGTCGATAAATTTATTTTGGTTATCGCCTGTGTTGCTGTCTGATGTGGTTGGAATCGTAATGTTATTCAACGCCGTGCTGACATTGGTGATCTTATCGCCGCCGACATCTAAACCTTTATCCGTTGAGCTGATATTGGTTGTCGGTGCTGTCGGATCAGACACGTTACCCACTGTCAATGTTGTGGTGTTCACGTGGTTGAATGTGACGTTTTCAGCGGTTGCAAAGGCAATTCTGCCGCCGGTTTGGTTCACCACCAAGTTTTTACCTGCTACAAATTCCAGCGTATCACCGGCTTTCACTTGGGTTGTGCCGTTAGTTGCCGTTACCGCTTCATCCGTGTTGGTTGCGTTTACAGTGTGGAACACGTTATTAATGGTGTTCGCCACATCGGCTACCGTTGCAATCGTGCCGTTAGTCACGTTCGATTCCGCTTTACCTGTCGTGGTATTCGCATTCACATCACCGGTTTTCACTGCCACCGTGCCGTTGGTCACGTTGGTTGTGCTGTTATCGCCTTTGATGATATTCGAAGTGTTCGCCACTAATTTACCGTCTACCACGCTGATAGTTGCGTTATCAACATTCACGTTGTATTTCACCACGCTCACTTTGCCGTCATCATCGGTTGTGATGTTTGCCGTGGTTGCCGTGCCGTTGACAAAGTTCACCGTGTCATACGGTTTCACGAAGTCTTTCGCCGCACCGTTTTCTTGTAAGTTCCAACCTGAATTGAGGATGTCGCCTACGGTTGCTGCGTTAGTGACGTTCAAGCCGCTCGGCAAGTCTTGAGATGTGGTTACATCTTTATTTTCAGTGTTGTACTCATCTTTATTGTATGTCGGCGGTAAAGTGCTATTTAAACCGCTAATCGTACCGTTGGTGATGGTGGTGTTACCTACGGTGATATTATTCGCCGTGATGTTATTCAGGCTGATATTTTCTGATAAACCGTAAGTGATGTTCGCTCCGTCTTGGCTGATTTCGAGGTTTTTACCCGCTTTATACGTGATGGTATCACCCGCTTTCACTTGAACATCTTTATGACCGCCGCTGGTGACTTGGTCATTGTTCTTCGCTGTTGTGATGTTAAATGATGAATTATTCACCAAGTTCGCCACTTCCGTTGCGTTCAAGAAGGAATCACCGTTAGTCACTGAAACCGTACCGTTCGGGTTCACCGTGCCGTTTGTGGTGTTAACATCAAAGGCAACGTTTAACGTACCATTGTTGATGGTCACATTCGGGGTTGTTCCCGTGCCGTTTACGTAGTTGACGTTGTTTACCGTGCTTTGGTTTGCAGGTTCGCCGTTCGTGCCGTTAGTCACGGTTTGGTTGTTCACGGTGTAATTCACTTCTTTACCGGTTACGGTGATGTCGTAAATACCTGTTGTTGCATTCGCCGCACCCGTTACGTTCACGCCGTTTTTACCGATAAAGTTTACGGTATTGGCATTACGTACCGCCGCAGAATAGTTGTTACCGTCCGCTCTTACCACCCAGCCGTAGTCTTTCAAATCGCCCACGGTTACGACCGCACTTGGATCCGTCGCATTGGTTAAGTCGATAAATTTATTTTGGTTATCGCCTGTGTTGCTGTCTGATGTGGTTGGAATCGTAATGTTATTCAACGCCGTGCTGACATTGGTGATCTTATCACCGCCGACATCTAAACCTTTATCCGTTGAGCTGATATTGGTTGTCGGTGCTGTCGGATCAGACACGTTACCTACTGTCAATGTCGTGGTGTTCACGTGGTTGAATGTGACGTTTTCAGCGGTTGCAAAGGCAATTCTGCCGCCGGTTTGGTTCACCACCAAGTTTTTACCTGCTACAAACTCCAGCGTATCACCGGCTTTCACTTGGGTTGTGCCGTTAGTTGCCGTTACCGCTTCATCCGTGTTGGTCGCGTTTACGGTGTGGAACACGTTATTAATGGTGTTCGCTACATCGGTTACCGTTGCAATCGTGCCGTTAGTCACGTTCGATTCCGCTTTACCTGTCGTGGTATTCGCATTCACATCACCGGTTTTCACCGCCACCGTGCCGTTGGTCACGTTGGTTGTGCTGTTATCGCCTTTGATGATATTCGAAGTGTTCGCCACTAATTTACCGTCTACCACGCTGATAGTTGCGTTATCAACATTCACGTTGTAGGTAACGTTGCTGACCGTGCCGTTCGCATCTGTCTCAATCACCGCTGTGGTTGCCGTGCCGTTATTAAAGTTCACCGTGTCATACGGTTTCACGAAGTCTTTCGCCGCACCGTTTTCTTGTAAGTTCCAACCTGAATTGAGGATGTCGCCTACGGTCGCTGCGTTAGTGACGTTTAAATTTGTCGGTAAACTTTGTTCTTTGGTTACATCTTTACCTTCGGTGTTGTACACATCTTTATTGTACGTATCCGGTAAGTTGCTATTTAAACCGCTAATCGTACCGTTGGTGATGGTGGTGTTACCTACGGTGATGTTATTTGCCGTGATGTTATTCAGGCTGATATTTTCTGATAAACCGTAAGTGATGTTCGCTCCGTCTTGGTTGATTTCGAGGTTTTTACCCGCTTTATACGTGATGGTATCACCCGCTTTCACTTGAACATCTTTATGACCTTCGGATTTGACTTGGTCATTGTTCTTCGCTGTTGTGATGTTAAATGATGAATTATTCACCAAGTTCGCCACTTCCGTTGCGTTCAAGAAGGAATCACCGTTAGTCACTGAAACCGTACCGTTCGGGTTCACCGTGCCGTTTGTGGTGTTAACATCAAAGGCAACGTTTAACGTACCATTGTTGATGGTCACATTCGGGGTTGTTCCCGTACCGTTTACGTAGTTGACGTTGTTTACCGTGCTTTGGTTTGCAGGTTCGCCGTTCGTGCCGTTAGTCACGGTTTGGTTGTTCACGGTGTAATTCACTTCTTTACCGGTTACGGTGATGTCGTAAATACCTGTTGTCGTATTCGCCGCACCTGTTACGTTCACGCCGTTTTTACCGATAAAGTTTACGGTATTGGCATTACGTACCGCCGCAGAATAGTTGTTACCGTCCGTTCTTACCACCCAGCCGTAGTCTTTCAAATCGCCCACGGTTACGACCGCACTTGGATCCGTCGCATTGGTTAAGTCGATAAATTTATTTTGGTTATCGCCTGTGTTGCTGTCTGATGTGGTTGGAATCGTAATGTTATTCAACGCCGTGCTGACATTGGTGATCTTATCGCCGCCGACATCTAAACCTTTATCCGTTGAGCTGATATTGGTTGTCGGTGCTGTCGGATCAGACACGTTACCCACTGTCAATGTTGTGGTGTTCACGTGGTTGAATGTGACGTTTTCAGCGGTTGCAAAGGCAATTCTGCCGCCGGTTTGGTTCACCACCAAGTTTTTACCTGCTACAAACTCCAGCGTATCACCAGCTTTCACTTGGGTTGTGCCGTTAGTTGCCGTTACCGCTTCATCCGTGTTGGTCGCGTTTACGGTGTGGAACACGTTATTAATGGTGTTCGCTACATCGGTTACCGTTGCAATCGTGCCGTTAGTCACGTTCGATTCCGCTTTACCTGTCGTGGTATTCGCATTCACATCACCGGTTTTCACTGCCACCGTACCGTTGGTCACGTTGGTTGTGCTGTTATCGCCTTTGATGATATTCGAAGTGTTCGCCACTAATTTACCGTCTACCACGCTGATAGTTGCGTTATCAACATTCACGTTGTAGGTAACGTTGCTGACCGTGCCGTTCGCATCTGTCTCAATTACCGCTGTGGTTGCCGTGCCGTTATTAAAGTTCACCGTGTCATACGGTTTCACGAAGTCTTTCGCCGCACCGTTTTCTTGTAAGTTCCAACCTGAATTGAGGATGTCGCCTACGGTCGCTGCGTTAGTGACGTTTAAATTTGTCGGTAAACTTTGTTCTTTGGTTACATCTTTACCTTCGGTGTTGTACACATCTTTATTGTACGTATCCGGTAAGTTGCTATTTAAACCGCTAATCGTACCGTTGGTGATGGTGGTGTTACCTACGGTGATGTTATTTGCCGTGATGTTATTCAGGCTGATATTTTCTGATAAACCGTAAGTGATGTTCGCTCCGTCTTGGTTGATTTCGAGGTTTTTACCCGCTTTATACGTGATGGTATCACCCGCTTTCACTTGAACATCTTTATGACCTTCGGATTTGACTTGGTCATTGTTCTTCGCTGTTGTGATGTTAAATGATGAATTATTCACCAAGTTCGCCACTTCCGTTGCGTTCAAGAAGGAATCACCGTTAGTCACTGAAACCGTACCGTTCGGGTTCACCGTGCCGTTTGTGGTGTTAACATCAAAGGCAACGTTTAACGTACCATTGTTGATGGTCACATTCGGGGTTGTTCCCGTACCGTTTACGTAGTTGACGTTGTTTACCGTGCTTTGGTTTGCAGGTTCGCCGTTCGTGCCGTTAGTCACGGTTTGGTTGTTCACGGTGTAATTCACTTCTTTACCGGTTACGGTGATGTCGTAAATACCTGTTGTCGTATTCGCCGCACCTGTTACGTTCACGCCGTTTTTACCGATAAAGTTTACGGTATTGGCATTACGTACCGCCGCAGAATAGTTGTTACCGTCCGTTCTTACCACCCAGCCGTAGTCTTTCAAATCGCCCACGGTTACGACCGCACTTGGATCCGTCGCATTGGTTAAGTCGATAAATTTATTTTGGTTATCGCCTGTGTTGCTGTCTGATGTGGTTGGAATCGTAATGTTATTCAACGCCGTGCTGACATTGGTGATCTTATCGCCGCCGACATCTAAACCTTTATCCGTTGAGCTGATATTGGTTGTCGGTGCTGTCGGATCAGACACGTTACCCACTGTCAACGTCGTGGTGTTCACGTGGTTGAATGTGACGTTTTCAGCGGTTGCAAAGGCAATTCTGCCGCCGGTTTGGTTCACCACCAAGTTCTTACCTGCTACAAACTCCAGCGTATCACCGGCTTTCACTTGGGTTGTGCCGTTAGTTGCCGTTACCGCTTCATCCGTGTTGGTCGCGTTTACGGTGTGGAACGCACTATTGATCGCATTGGTCACGGTGGAAGCATTTACTAAGTTGCTGCCATTGCCGCCGTCAACCACTTTGATCGTACCGTTGTCATTGGTTGTAAGGTTAGTTACGTTTGCTTTCACCTCACCGGTTGCCGGATCTGTTGTGATCGTACTGTTATCCACTTTCACGTTCACTTCCACTTTGGAAACGTTGCCGTTAGTGGTATTAATTTTCACTTCCGTACCCGTCCCGTTGACAAAGTTCACGGTGTCATAGGCTGCAACAAAGTCTTTTGCCGTGCCGTTTTCTTGTAAGTTCCAACCTGCGTTTAATACGTCATTCACCGTTGCCGCATTGGTGCCGTTTACGGTGGTCGGTGCGGTTTGCGAATCCACATTGTTGTTGCTGTTGGTTGCAACATTGTTGGTCGGTGGAAGTTCGTTATTCAACCCACTGATTGTGCCGTTGGTGATCGTTGTGTTACCTACGGTAATATTATTTGCCGTAATGTTATTCAGGCTGATATTTTCTGATAAACCATAAGCAATGGTTTTACCGTTTTGGTTGATATTGAGATTTTTACCCGCTTTATAAGTGAGCGTATCACCGGCTTTAACCTGAGTACCTGTAGCGTTCGCTACATCTGCTACTTGCTCATTATCACTGCTTGTATTCACTGTGTGGAACACGTCATTGATCGCATTCGTTACGGTAGTGGCATTGACAAGTTTATCGCCCTCTGTTGGTTCTTTTACTTTACCATCTGTGTCAACAGTTAAACTGGTATTTGCCACGTTAGCCGCAGCACTTCCACCGATTGCACTAATATTGTAGGTAATACTACCGTCTGCTTGCTTTTCCTCAACCACGCTTACATTTTTACCGGCTGTCACCTTGTTAGTTTTCGCAGAAATAGTGAAATTATTGCCCGCTTGTGCAATATCCACATTGTCGCCGGCAATGTAGGTTACGGTTTCACCCGGGTTGATTAGCTCTTTGCTTGTCCCTTTGGAGTTGGTGCCAGTGCCTGATTTGCCCGAAGTCGCATACCAACCTGAGTTGTTGATGGCATCAGCTACGTTAGCGGCTGAAAGGAACGTGTTGCTTGTGGTCGTAAGAGCTCCAGCACCCGAGATATTAGCAGAAACACCAACTCGTCCATTTGTAACATTTTGATTCGCTTGATTTACTGAGAAGACAATGCCCGGGTCACCGTCATAATCGCCTGAACGATCAATATTGATTCCTTGTCCGGCAAAAAGATTAAGTTGTTTATTTAGTACCGTACCTGTTGGTGCTTTATTGGTCGCCGAACCACCACCCAAAGCATCTGTACGATATTTAAATGTCGTTGTCGATGGCTTTGCCGAAATCGTAATATTGTTTCCACTTTGAACAATATTCGTGTTATCTCCAGCAATAAGCTTCACCGTTTCACCAAAATTGATAAATTCATCCGTTGTGCCGGTGGCAGTTCCCGAGCCACTTTGACCTGTGGTTAAATTCCAGCCTGATTTCGCCATTACCATATAAAGCTGTGAGCCGTTAATCGCATCTGTCGAGTTAGCTGAAATATTACCCGCCGCCACGTTGTGGATTTGACGATAAGGCACGGCATTGTTTCCCGTTTCTCCCGATCCAACAGAAACGACATGATTAAGACCATTCGCAGGAAGCACACCGGCAAAACCATCATAGGTAATGCCTGAAACAGTGGCTTGGCTTTCTATTGTTCCGTTTCGTGTTTTCGAGAAAGAACCCAATGCGACAGAATCCCTAAGGCTAGCGACTGCCGTTGTCCCTAATGCGGTCGCATTATTTGCCTCACTTGTAGTATGTGCTCTCGTCCCAAGTGCAACAGAAAATCCTGCTTCGGCATTCGTAAATCCACCAATCGCAATCGCACGATTTTTGGTTGCGTTTGCTTGAGCCCCTGTGGCAATGGTGTATTTATCTAATGCTTGTGATAACACACCATTAGCAACGCTGCCTTCACCCATTGCTTTCGCTGAATCCCCCATTGCTAAGGCGTTTGCACCACCCGCTTCCGAATACGCTCCAATTGCGACCGCATTTGCAATTGTCGAACAGGTTGCATTCATACCATAGGCTTTAGCTTTCTGTCCAATCGCAACCGAGTTGGTGGTATTTGCCATCGCATCAAAACCGAGTACGGTTGTGTGCGTGCCGATAGAACGTGCGTTATGACCAAATGCAAGGGAACGTTCGCCCGTTGCATTTGCGCCAGCCCCTAATGCACTTGCAAATGTGCCACTTGCTTGTGCATTTTGACCTACCGCTGTTGTTCCCGCGGTTAATGCTTTAGCCGTTACCCCTACCGCAACAGATTGGCTACCTTCTGCTTTTGCTAGATGACCGATTGCAACTGTTTCTGTACCCGTTGCATTTGATTGATGGCCTGCAGCAAAGGACATCGATCCCGATGCATTTGCCGCTTGTCCAATAGACGCTGCAAATTCATCGGTTGCTTTCGCATCGTGTCCCAGAGCAACAGAACTTTTACCTGTTGCTTGGGTATTTGTCCCCACAGCAATCGAGTTAGAACCATCTGCTTTCGCCGGATAACCACCATCAGCACCCGCAGCAAGGTTAGCCCCTTCAGTCGCCCATCGACCACTGCCTGATGTTGCTGCAGCAAATGCCTCACCACCGATAACGGTTCCTCCCGCTGTTGCGATTGAAATTGCAATCGTTGAAAGCACAGGGAGTTTTGAAGTTTTTGATCTTGTCTTACCCTTTGCTCTATTTAACTCAGAAACCGCCACCCAAGTTTGCGTAGCGTGATTCCAAATGACCTTGAATATTTTATTCATTAGTTTTTTTTCCTTAGTTTGTTTGCTACTTATAAAAGCACACAGCCATTTATCCGAACTTTATGTTGATACATATTTCAGATAAGGCTTTTTTATTGTATTAAAATCGACAAGCTTTGAACATCGTCTCTTCCCGACTTTTTTGTCAAGGTATGTAAATTTGTCAGTAGTATGTCATTTTTGAGAACGTGTTTACGGCTGTTGCACAAAGTGTTATTGGGGCTGGTATCTACGTGTGGTTAAAATGTTTTTATGTAAGATTTTGAAGTGGTGTGCAACAAGTTGCACACCCTACTTTTCTTCTTATGAAATTGGGCGTATGCAATACGCCCCTACAGTCCATTTTATATTTTTTAACCTTGATTAAACCATTCTGCGGATTATGTATATTCTTTGGGGAATTTTTCCGTTCGTGCTATGCTAGGCAAAATTTTTCAAATGATGTCTTTTTTATGCAACAAAATTATTTAAGTCAGCAACGTTTTGCTGATTTTCCTTTACATCCTACCGTTCTAAAAGCCTTGCGAAGCAAGGGATTTGAATATTGTACGCCTATTCAAGCGCTTTCTTTACCCATCACGTTACAAGGTAAAGATATTGCCGGCCAAGCCCAAACCGGCACGGGTAAAACTATGGCGTTTTTGACGGCGACTTTTCATCATTTACTCACTCATAAACCCGAAAATGTCAATCACAAACAACCACGAGCTTTAATTCTCGCCCCAACCCGTGAACTTGCGGTGCAAATTAGCAATGATTCGGAACTGATGGCAAAAACAAGCGGATTAAAAACCGCACTTGCTTACGGTGGGGACGGTTATGACAAACAATTACAAGCGATTGAACGTGGTGTCGATATTTTAATCGGTACGACCGGACGGGTGATTGATTATGTAAAACAAGGGGTGATTCGTTTAGAGCAAATTCAAGTGGTAGTGTTAGACGAGGCGGATCGTATGTTCGATCTCGGCTTCATTCGTGATATTCGTTATTTATTACGCAAATGCCCAGCACCACAAGCACGCTTAACCATGCTTTTTTCCGCCACTTTGTCTTACAAAGTGCGTGAACTCGCCTTTGAAGATATGAATAATCCCGAATATATTGAAATTGAACCGGAACAAAAAACCGGGCATCGAATTAAGGAAGAATTATTTTATCCTTCCAACCAAGACAAAATGGCGCTTTTACTCACCTTAATAGAAGAGGAATGGCCGGAACGCTGCATTGTGTTTGCCAATACAAAACATCGTTGCGAAGAAATTTGGGGTTATTTAGCCGCAGACGGGCATCGTGTCGGTTTACTCACAGGCGATGTCGCACAAAAAAAACGCCTCTCTTTGTTAAAACAATTTACTGACGGCAATTTAGATATTTTAGTGGCAACGGACGTTGCAGCCCGTGGTTTGCATATTTCGGATGTGACTCACGTGTTTAACTATGATTTGCCGGATGATCGTGAAGATTACGTTCACCGTATCGGGCGTACGGGACGAGCCGGTGAAAGCGGCGTCTCAATCAGTTTTGCTTGCGAAGAATATGCGATGAATTTGCCGGCTATTGAAGAATATATTGATCATTCCATTCCTGTTAGCCAATATGATCCGACATCTTTATTAGATTTGCCAAAACCGCTACGCTTAAAATCACGCTCCAATAATTCCCGACCAATGATGAGAAATCGTTCTTCTTATCGAAGATAAAAATAAAAACGGTTGATTACTCAATAATGATCAACCGTTTCTCTATTATGTTTTCCTAATCTTTCAATGATTATTCAAAAGAATCTTTCAAACGTTCGTCAGCACGGCGGGCTTCGCCTTTATGTTGTAATTTATTAAGCTGACGCTCCAATTTTTCTTCCACTTCATTAATAGCTTTGTACATATCATCGCTTGTGGCACTGGCAAGCAGGTTGCCAAGCGGTGTGCCTATAGATGCCTCGACAGTAAAACCATTCGGTACTTTATTAAGTACAAAATGCGGACTAATCAACTGTGTATGCCATTTTTCTAATTTTGCTAAACGGCTTTCCACATGCTCACGAATTGCAGGCGTGATTTCCATTTGTTTACTGGTAATATTTAATGTCATAGCATTTACCTCTTCGTGTTGTTGGAACCTTTCGGCTCGGTTTGATTTAATATCAAAATAGTCTTACCTAGGGGCTTTTTCAAGTCATTTTTTAGTAAATTTTTAAAAATATGATCTAGCTCTAATTTCTGAACATTGGCGATTTTCTTTTTAAGAAAAGTTGTTATGATGACAAATTGAAACAAAAAAGGGGGCGTACAGCCTCCTTTCCTTTGTGGTCGTATTCAAAATTAAACCAATTCATCTTGATCGCGATGATTGATTTTTAAACGGGAGAAATAGTCTTTTGTTTCTTCAATAACGACTTTACGCAATCCGATTAAAGCAATCAAGTTCGGGAATGCCATTAAACCGTTCACAATATCCGCAAGAATCCAGATTAAATCCAGTTTTAAGAATGCTCCAATTCCCACTAATACAATAAAAACCAAACGATATAGGCGAATACCACGTGTGCCGACTAAATAAACAAAGCAACGTTCACCGTAGTAGCACCAACCTAAAATGGTGGTAAATGCAAAAAATAATAAGCCGATCGTTACGATAGTCGCCCCTATCGGAGAACCTAAACCTTGCGAAAATGCAGCATTCGTTACCGTTGCACCGGCAAGTGACGGATTACTCCACGCACCGGTAAGCACTAATACGATCCCTGTCATCGTGCATACAATAATCGTGTCTAAAAAAGTCCCCGTCATAGAAATTAATCCCTGGCGAACAGGCTCACGCGTTTGTGCGGCGGCGGCGGCAATCGGTGCGCTTCCCAACCCTGATTCATTAGAGAAAATACCCCGAGCCACACCCGATTGAATTGCTTTCATCACGGTAAAACCTAATGCGCCGCCTAAAGCCGATTGCGGATTAAATGCGCTATGGATAATCAGCCAAACCGCATTCGGTACTTTTTCCCAATTGAGTAAAATAATAATGATAGAAACCAGAACATAAGAAATCGCCATAAAAGGAACAATAATAGAGGAAGCTGTCGCAATGCGTTTTACCCCGCCCAAAATAATCATTGCTACCAATAGGGTTACGATAATAGCCGTAATAATCACCGGAATATGAAAGGTATCTTCCATTGCGTGCGTAATCGCATTCACCTGTGGAAAGGTACCGATACCGAAAAATGCCACCAACACACCAAATACGGCAAACATTTTTGCCAACCATTTAATGCCTAAACCCTGTTCAATATAATACATCGGCCCACCGGACATAAACCCACGGCGATCTCTCACACGATATTTCACCGCAAGTAAGCATTCGGCGTATTTGGTTGCCATACCAAGCAAAGCAACCAACCACATCCAAAAAATCGCCCCCGGTCCGCCGGCTTGAACAGCCGTTGCTACACCAACGATATTGCCCGTTCCAATCGTTGCCGCCAATGCTGTGCAAAGTGCGGCAAAGGAAGAAACATCTCCTTTCCCACCACGATCTTTCCTAAATAAATAACCGAGTGCACGTGGCAGGTAACGAATTTGAATAAAACCTAAACGCAAAGTGAGATAAAGCCCCGTACCGGATAACAAAATGAGTAACGGTGGGCCCCAAATAAAGTTATCAATAGCTGATAGAATTGTCTCTAATGACATTGTGATTCCTCGTCGTCTAAAAACCAATAAAACGCAACAAGGAGACGAAAAGAATCCGCGAGAAAAGAAAAATACAGATTGTCTTTTAGCCCCTGTCCTTTTGCCTGAGCGTTTGAAAAACGGCGTTAAAAACGACCGCTCTTTTGCGCCTTCGGCGTCCATTTACCCCCACTAGCGGGGCAACGGCTCTCTCCAAGGGTTCGTCCAGTAACAGTCCCTGCGCTTGCGCGCGCCTGAAAGATTTTACATCGTCGGCGTAGGGTCAATTCCCTACTCTCCAGCTACCTTCATCCGAACTCATTTTTCACTGATACATCAGGAAAAACGGCACAGATTCTAGCAAAAGCAAAAGGGTTTATCAATATTATCAAGGGGATAGAAGAATAAAGTGCGGTCAAAAACACCGGATTTTTTCGGAATGATGTAGCACCGGCACAAAATATCTTAGGGTGCCGTTAGGCAAAGCCGTAACGCAACCCTACTCCTAAAAAATTCTTTTTAAAATGAATTAACAGTATGCTTTAAAATTTTTTCCCTTACTTTCGGTCAAACCATAATAATGGCGGAAATTATAAATGAGAGGTTTCCATTTGTTTGGATCAATACGAGTTTCGTCAAATAAGATGTCTTCATTTGCATGTACTGTTTTAATCTTAAATTCAATTAATGCAAACCCACTATCGGATAAATCGCTAATTTTGGCAACACTCACTTCAGCTTGGAGAGGTGATTCTAATATACGTAGCGGTTTAACTAAAGTTGAGGTCTGTGGAGTAAGACCTGCGATTTCAAATTTATTTTGTATGTGATGACCTGAAAGTTTTTCAATTTTATCAAGAGTAGGAGCAAGTGTTTCGGGAAGGAAATTAATAACAGCTTCAGGGGTTTCTAATAAATTAGCGAAACCTTTGCTCTGTTTATAAATTCCAATAACAATGTTATCTAATAAACTAAAACTAGATGAAAGTGGTGAAATATTCGTATTCCCCTCCTTATCAATGGTAGAGAGTAGAAAAATAGACGTTCCATAATAAAACGCACCGTGTGGAATAGTTTTATGCATATTTAACTCCTTATTTTCTTATAATATATAAAAAAAGAGTACATTTTATATTCCCTTTTGGGGTTATAATTAAAACGCACTCAGCTTTGCTGAAAAAGGTAAATTAATTAGTTCGTTCTTCAATAATTCCACCGCCTAAACAGACTTCATCAAGATAAAATACTGCGGATTGTCCCGGTGTTACGGCTGCTTGCGGTTCATCAAAAATAACCTGAATAGTTTCATCATCAATAGGTTCAATGACACAAGGAATATCTGTTTGACGATAACGGGTTTTAACTGTGCAACGTAATGGTTGGCAAATCGGTTGACGATCAACCCAATGGAGTTGTTTTGCAATTAAACCATTGGAAAATAAACGAGGATGATCCGCTCCTTGTGCAACAATCAACTCGTTATTTTCTACATCTTTATCCACTACATACCAAGCTTCATCGCCGGCATTTTTTAAACCGCCAATGCCTAAACCCTTGCGTTGCCCTAGTGTGTGGTACATTAAGCCATCATGACGACCGATCACTTCACCCTCTACGGTACGAATGTTGCCCGGTTGTGCCGGTAAATAACGAGCGAGGAAATCTTTAAATTTACGTTCACCGATAAAGCAAATGCCGGTTGAATCCTTTTTCTTCGCGGTGATTAAGCCTAAATCTTCCGCAATTGCACGCACTATCGGTTTTTCTATTTCTCCTACCGGGAATAGGCTTTGTCCCACTTGTTTATGACTCAAGGTGTATAAGAAGTAACTTTGATCTTTATTGGCGTCCAAGCCACGTAATAGCTTTGCGTTACTATCATCATCTGTACGGCGTACATAATGACCTGTCGCAATATAGTTCGCGCCAAGATCTTCTGCTGCATATTCTAAAAAGGCTTTGAATTTGATTTCTTTGTTGCAAAGAATATCGGGATTGGGGGTACGACCGGCTTTATATTCCGTTAAGAAATGTTCGAACACATTATCCCAATATTCTGCGGCAAAATTAATTTTATGTAATTTGATGCCTAGTTTATCGCATACGGCTTGTGCATCTGCTAAATCAGCGGCTGCGGTACAATAATCCGTGTCATCATCTTCCTCCCAATTTTTCATAAATAGGCCTTCCACTTGGTAACCTTGTTGTTGAAGAATAAAAGCGGAAACTGATGAATCTACGCCGCCGGACATTCCGCAAATCACTTTTTTGGTTGCGTTTTCGGCAAGCTGTGACGGACTGAGTTTAGGAAAGTTTTGGTTATAAGTATTTGAAATTAACATAGTTCTCCCGTAACTTCGGTTAAGGCGAAGCACATTGGTGGTTGTAAAATACCTACGGATTGTAGGCGGTAAATGAATTTATTTCATTGTGTTGGCTATTTTCACGTTGGTAAAAAACTTTTCCTGTTTTATCAATACTTTCAATAAGTTGTTGATTTGATAGATTTTGATATATGGATAAATCAAATAAGTAAGGTGTATAAGAATCCTCAAGATCGTTCCAAATATTGCTAAGAATCTCTTGAGTGATGAGCTTGCCTTTTAAGGTTAAATCAATATCCGAACCTTCTCTAAACGAACCTTTTACACGAGAGCCATAAATAATAGCCTGCTCCACTTCAGGATAACGAGCAAGTATGTTTCTAATAATCTGTTGCTGTTTATCGCTTAAACCGAACTGTTGCATAATGAATTTACTCTTTGTTCAAAAGCGATAAATAAAGGCAAATATTGGCTCGTAATTTTCTGAAATTCCGTGTCAATCATTGCCTCATCATAAGTATGAACAGTAAGATTACGGCTTTTAATCATTTCTAACCAAATTTCACCATGAGTAATCAGCCCTCGATTAAAAGCAATGCGTGTTGCAGACTTAGAACCGAAAAGCTCAGTCTCTCCCTCTTCTTTTAAAATATCCTGCATAAGTTTCCAAGCAAGTTCATGACAGATTTCAAAACTTTGGATTATACCTTTCTTAATAACTTCAATATCCGTATCTCTGTACTGTTCGACTTCATTAGATAAATAAGTTACTGATTTTTGATAGTTTTGAAAACGTTGTTTCCAACGAGCTTCTTGTAACACAGACACTCCTTTGAAATAGAGAAGTATTTTATCAATCTGAATTTATTTTACTTCGTAGAATTGCGAATCATCATTTTTCTTTGTAAATTTTTGTTCATATTCAGATTTGGCTTGCTCATCACCTGCATCAAGTTTTGATTGAAGCGTATCGCAAGGTTTATCACAATCGCAGGCTTTGGCAATACCAAGTGTTGATAAACCACCGCAGCTGCCTTTCAAGCTTTGTTTTTTGATAATAAATCCGATGGACATCAATAAAATGATAGTAATGAATGCAATTAGCGTAAAAAATAAAGTTTGCATAATTATTATTCCTTTGTTTCCGTTAATTTTTTAAATGCCGATGACATTTTGGTTTCGAAGCCATGGGCTGTTTTGATAATTAAATAAATGGCAAGGTCATTTTTTTCGGCAACTTCCATTGCTTTATCTTCACCAAGCACAAATAATCCGGTTGATAGACCGTCTGCCGTCATCGAAGTAGGTGCTAACACGGTGATTGATGCTAAATGATGTTGAATCGGATAGCCTGTTTTCGGATCAATTTCATGGGCAAAACGTTTTCCGTTTTCTTCAAAATAAATACGGTAATCGCCTGAAGTCGCCATTGCCATATTATTTAAACCAATCACATTTTCGACCGCTCTTTCACCTGTCAAATTCGGTTTTTCAATGGCAATCCGCCATACTTTGCCTTCTGCATTTTTGCCTTTAGTACGAATTTCACCGCCGATTTCTACCATATAATGTTGCACATTTAATTGTTCAAGTTTATCTGCAACTTGATCAACACCAAAACCTTTCGCAATAGAAGAAAGATCAATATAGACTTGGGGGACGGATTTACTTAATGTTGGCTTTTTACCGCTGAGATCAAGTGTGATTTTATCAATACCAACCCAAGCCTGACGTTCTGCCAGTTGCTCCGGTGTAGGTTGCTGTTCAGGGCGTTTTTCCGGCCCGAATCCCCATAAATTCACAACCGGCCCGATCGTGACATCAAGTGAGCCTTCGGTAACTTTATTTAAATGGATCGCTTCAGAAAGCACTGTGGCAAAGTCTTGAGAAATTTCGATAGGCGTATTTACTTGAGTATTTTGATTGAAACGGCTTAATTCGGAATCTTTGATGTAAGTGGACATTTTCGCGTTCACATCTTTCAGGATAGTTTCAATCTGTTTATGCGTATTCTGTGCATTTTCATTAACGGAGACGTCATCAATATATTTTATATGATAAGTTGTTCCCATCGTTTTACCGCTGAGTGAAACCATTTCAGGATCTTTTTTACAAGCCGAAAGAGTGAACATTAAGGTAATAGTAACAAATCCGATTAATACTTTTTTCATTTATTTTTCCTAATAGACAAATTACAGGCAAACTGACTTCTCAATCAGCTTGCCTGTAATTATTATGATAATGAAACGTACTTGCTCATTCTATAAAATACTTTAAATTTTGACCGCACTTCATAAAAAGTGCGGTCAATTTTTATGACGTTTTGATTAACTAAAATCAACCGCCGAAATCATCTAATAAGATGTTTTCATCTTCAACGCCTAAGTCTTTCAACATTTTAATTACTGCGGCGTTCATTACCGGAGGCCCACACATATAGTATTCACAATCTTCCGGCGCTTCGTGATTTTTCAGATAGTTCTCATAAAGCACATTGTGGATAAAGCCTGTGTAACCATCCCAGTTATCTTCCGGTAATGGGTCAGATAAGGCAACATGCCAAGTGAAGTTCGGATTTTCAGCTTGAAGCTGATCAAAGTCTTCCACATAGAACATTTCACGTTTAGAACGCGCACCATACCAGAATGAAATTTTGCGTTTAGAGTGTAAACGTTTTAATTGGTCAAAGATATGTGAACGCATAGGCGCCATACCGGCCCCACCACCGATAAAGACCATTTCCGCATCGGTATCTTTTGCGAAGAATTCACCGAACGGACCGGAAATCGTGACTTTATCACCTGCTTTTAATGACCAAATGTAAGAGGACATTTGACCCGGAGGCGCATCCGGTTGACGAGGAGGAGGCGTTGCAATACGCACGTTAAGCATAATAATGCCTTTCTCTTCCGGATATGAAGCCATTGAATAAGCACGGATAATATGTTCGTCCACTTTTGAAACATAGCGCCATAAATCATATTTATCCCAATCTTCATGGTATTCTTCGGGAATATCAAAGTCTTTATAGTTCACCACATGTGGTTCCGCTTCAATTTGAATATAACCACCGGCACGGAACGGAACTTCTTCGCCTTCAGGAATCGCCAATTTAAGTTCTTTGATAAAAGTAGCTTTATTGTCGTTGGAAATAACGGTGCATTCCCATTTTTTTACACCAAAGATTTCTTCCGGAAGTTCTACTTCCATATTGCCTTTCACGTTTACTTGGCAAGCTAAACGATAGCCTTCTTTGGCTTCACGTTTATTGATGTGGGAAAGCTCGGTCGGGAGAATTTCGCCACCGCCGCTTTTTACTTTCACTACACATTGACCGCAAGAGCCACCGCCGCCACAGGCAGAAGAGACGAAGATCCCTTTGCTTGCCAATGCGCCTAATAATTTGCCGCCGGCAGGTAAGGTGATCGCCTTTTCAGGATCATCATTAATACCGATGGTAATATCACCTGAATCCACAAGTTTCGATTTCGCAAATAAGATGATTGCAACTAACACCAATACGATAACCGTAAATGCGGCAATACCGAGTGCAAGAATTACTGAATCGCTCATTGATTACACTCCTTATAATTGAATACCGGAAAAGGACATAAAGCCCAACGCCATTAAGCCAACAGAAATAAAGGTAATACCCAATCCTTTTAGGCCTGCCGGAATATCCGCATATTTCATTTTTTCCGTTAAACCGGCAAGAGCTACGATAGCAAGCATCCAACCTAAACCGGAGCCAAAACCATATACGATTGATTCAGGGAAGTTGTAATCACGTTGAACCATGAAAGACACGCCACCAAAAATCGCACAGTTTACCGCGATAAGAGGTAAGAAGATCCCTAATGCGTTGTATAGTGACGGCATAAATTTGTCTAATACCATCTCTAAGATTTGTACTAAACCTGCGATAACGCCGATAAAGGTAATGAAGTTTAAGAATGATAAATCCACACCTTCAATTAACGCATTTTCTTTCAATACATTTGCATAAATTAATTGGTTGACTGGAACGGCAATCCCTAAAACGAAAGTTACTGCAATCCCTAAACCGAATGCGGTGGAAACTTTTTTTGATACCGCCAAGAAAGTACACATTCCTAAGAAAAAGGAAAGTGCCATATTTTCAATGAAGACGGCCTTCACAAATAGGCTAATATAATGTTCCATTGATTATTTCTCCTGTTGCTCCGGTTTCCATGTTCTTAATCCCCAGATTACAAATCCGATGATGAAGAATGCACTTGGTGCAAGTAGGAATAAACCGTTTGCTTGGTACCAACCACCATTTTGAATCGTTTCAAAAATAGTGATACCGAATAGTTTGCCCGAGCCGATAAGTTCACGGAAGAAGGCGACAATAATTAACATTGCACCATAACCTAAACCGTTACCGATACCATCCACAAAACTTTCAAGCGGTGGTGATTTCATTGCATAAGCTTCAGCACGACCCATTACGATACAGTTAGTAATAATCAAACCAACGAAAACCGAAAGCTGTTTGGATAAACCATAAGCATAGGCTTTCAAAATTTGGTCAACCACGATTACCAATGAAGCAATAATAGCAAGTTGCACGATAATACGAATGCTATTTGGAATATAGTTACGGATCAATGAAACAAAGAGATTTGATAAACCCGTTACTAAGGTTACCGCAATTGCCATTACAAATGCGGTTTCTAATTTTGTTGTGACTGCCAATGCAGAACAAATGCCGAGAATTTGTAATGCAATCGGATTGTTTTTCGCCACAGGGGCTAACAACAGATCTTTTAAATTTGTTTTTCCAGACATTAGTTTGCTCCTGCTTGAAGTTTTTCAAGATATTTACTAAAGCCGTTAGCACTGAACCAATAGTCGAAAGTACCTTGAACACCGTTACCGGTTAGGGTTGCACCGGATAAACCGTCAATACTGTGTTCATCTTTCGGAGCTTGACCTTTCACAATGCGAATCGCCGGTTTATGTTGCTCGTCAAATAATTTTTTACCTTTAAATAAACCTGCCCAATTCGGGTTTTCAATTTCACCACCAAGTCCCGGAGTTTCTCCATGTTGGTAGTAAGTTATACCGTTAATGGTGTTTCCGTCCGGCTGAACAGAGACTAAACCGTACATTACAGACCATAAACCGGTACCGTAAATCGGTAAAATCACTTGTTGGGTTTGCCCTTGCTCATCTTTCACAAGATACACTTCGGCAGTTTTGGCACGAGTGCGGATTCGTGCTTTATCTTCATCAGCCGGTATTGCCAGTAAGCTTTCGTCGGCTTGTTGAACATACTCACCGCTGTTTAAATCAACAAAACGTGGTTCAATAAACTTCGCGTAGGTCTCTTTTACATTTGTTTTTTCTTGTAAAAGACCTGCTACGTTTAAGATATTTTTTTGTTTATCGAGTAATTTTTGTTCTTCTTGTGCCGGTTTTAACATTACCGCAGAACCTGCAACAATAACGGAACAAACTAAACTCAATAGCAACACAACAAGAATTGTGCCGCCTACACTGTCTTTATTAAACTTAGCCATTTGTTCTCGCTCTCCGACGTTTGATATTTGCTTGAACTACGAGGTAGTCAAAAATCGGTGCAAATAGATTTGCAAATAAAATCGCTAACATCATACCTTCCGGATATGCCGGGTTTACAGTACGAATTAGCACCGCCATTACGCCGATTAATGCGCCATACCACCATTTACCCGTGTTAGTAAAAGAAGCGGAAACAGGATCAGTCGCCATAAACACCATACCTAATGCAAAACCACCTAAAACAAGATGCCAATGCCAAGGCATTGAGAACATTTGGTTAGTTTCGGAACCAATAAGATTAAATAGGGTTGAAGTTGCGATCATACCGATCATTACACCGGCAATAATACGCCACGCTGCAATACGGGTGAATACAATGATTGCACCACCAATTAAAATGGCTAATGTGGAAACCTCGCCCATTGATCCCGGAATATTACCGATAAACGCATCCATCCAAGTAATCGGCGTGCCGCTTACTGCGTGTTGTAAAGCACCTTGACCACCTTGAGACCATTGAGAAAGTGCCGTTGCACCTGAGAAACCGTCTGCGGCAGTCCATACCAAATCACCGGAAATTTGTGCCGGATAAGCAAAGAACAGGAAGGCGCGACCTGCAAGTGCAGGGTTCATAAAGTTACGGCCAACGCCACCAAAGATTTCTTTTGCAACAACAATACCGAAACTGATACCTAAAGCGGCTTGCCATAATGGTAATGTCGGTGGAACGATTAAAGCGAAAAGAATGGTAGAAACGAACATTCCTTCATTTACTTCGTGACCACGTACAACAGAGAATAATAATTCCCAAACCGTACAAACGGTGAACACGACCAAGTAAATCGGAAGGAAGAAAATCGCACCTAACGCCATTTTACTACCCCAGCCTGCATTCAGGCTTAGATCTAAGCCCAAACCGTTCGCTAGTGCATAATGCCAATCGTCTGCGATTAATTGTTCTAAATTACCTAATTGATTTAACGCAGGAATCGCTTGGTTACCCACATTGTACATCCCGTAGAAAATAGCAGGGAATAATGCGAGGAAAACCGTGATCATCATACGTTTTGAGTCTAACGCATCACGAACGTGCGTGTTTTTGTGCGTTACCGTACCCGGTGTATAAAGCAAGGTGTAAATCGATTCAAAGATCGGATAAAGCTTGCTGTATTTACCACCTGGTAAAAACGCGGGTTCCATTTTTTCAAAAAGATTTTTTAAACCCATTTTTAACCTTCCTTCTCAATCTTATCCAATACTTGACGCAAGATTGAACCGTATTCATATTTGCCCGGGCAAACGAATGAACAAAGTGCTAAATCTTCTTCATCCAACTCTAAACAACCTAATGCTTGAGCACCATCTGTATCTCCGGCAATTAAATCGCGTAATAACAATGTTGGTAAAATATCCAACGGCATTACGCGCTCATAATTGCCAATTGGCACCATTGCACGCTCGCCACCATTTTCCGAGGTCGTAAAATTGAATAATTTTTTACCGAAATGACCTAATACGGTACGGGTAATGGAATATTTATTTGGTTGCGGAGTGATCCAACCGAAAAATTCTTTTTCATTACCTTCGGCAATCACCGACACTTGCAATGCGTAACGACCTAAATAGTCATGCGCACCTTTTGCCGTGTTACCACAAAGCACAGAACCGGAAATGACTCGATTTTCACCCGCAATTAGTTCATCTTTAGTTAATTGAGAAAGATTTGCACCGATCACCGTACGCACTAAACGAGGTTCTTTTACCTGCGGACCGGCAAGTGAAATAACACGTTCTACGTAAAGTTCGCCACTCGTGAATAATTTACCGATAGCAATGACATCTTGGTAATTAATATGCCATACGGTTTTTTGTGCACCGACAGGGTCAATAAAGTGAATATGTGTTCCAACAAGACCGGCCGGATGTACACCACCGAAATCATGAATTTCAAGATTTGATAAATCCACTGTTGGAATATTCGTGTCGCCGGCTTTACATAAACGCAACGGTTTAGACGGGAATAAACGGCTTAGTACGGTTAAACCATTGGTGAAATCTTGCCAATGTTCTTTTAACACTACCTCAGGATCGGCAGCCAACGGATTCGTATCCATCGCGTTTACGAAGATAGAAGAAGGTTCGCTTTCAATCGCCGGAATTTTGCTGAACGGACGAGTGCGCAATGCAGTCCATAATCCTGATTCTACAAGGTTTTGTTTTACTTGTTCGGAAGAAAGCGTATTGAGTTCATCTGCATTATATTTCGCAAAAGTGATCTGTTCATCACCTTTCACATCAATTACCACAGATTGTAATACACGTTTTTCGCCACGATTAATTGCTGTGATAGTACCGCTTGCAGGGGCTGTGAAAACCACACCCGGATTTTTCTTGTCTTCAAAAAGTACTTGACCTTTCTTAACAGTATCACCTTCGCGCACCTTCATAGAAGGACGCATCCCCACATACTCCTCACCAAGAATCGCAACCTGATTCACAACATTACCGTTGTGGATTACTTGTGCCGGTTTTCCTGCAATAGGAAGATCCAAGCCTTTTTTAATTGTAATCATATTGTTTGCACTACTTTTCAAGGTTAAAAATATGATTGCAAATAAGCAAACTTAAATGCAATCTCGTGTTTGAGCGTGACAGAGAACACTTTAATCATCAAAGCATTAACCGCTGACACATAAATAAAAAAACTCAAATCGGCTCAATTTTTCAACAAGCGAAGTAATATATGCTTATCAAAAAATTAGAAATATAAAATTTAAAGCGCCTCATTCTAGCGAAAATTGACTTTTCATTCCACTTTAACCCACACATTTTGTGAAAAAATTGTGAACTTTTTAAGAAAATACACCTAAAGGACTAGAAATCGGAAACGGCATAAACCTATCGCCCTACTCCCATACAATTGGGTGAAATCGGGAAGGATTCTCCCCGCTTTTCCCATTCTTCTTTTGTGTAAAGATGAAGAGCCAATGCGTGAATGCCATTTTTTAAATCGTCAGAAAACAATTGATAGAGTTTTTGATGACGTTGTACTTTGCCCACGTCGATGAAAGCATCACTTACAATGACCAATTTAAAATGAGAATCGGCACCTTTTCCCGAACTATGCAGATGGCTTTCATTTTCCACGGTTACAAAGTGCGGTTGAAATTCGGCGTGAATTTTATCTAGCAATTCTTGCTGTTTTGACATCATCAATCTCCAATAAAATTTGTAGATAAGGCTATACATTAGCTAGCAAGTTTGCAAGAATAGCACAGATTAATGCTATTAATTGAGGAAATTATGAAACTTACCAACAAAATCAAAGCATTCTCAGCAGTTATCGCTGCGATACTTTTTCTTATCGGCTGTCAAGCACCCTCAAACACTTTAACATTCACACCACAGGCACCAACCGCATCAATGAATGTTAATCAAACAGCGGTTGTGTACGTAATGGCAAACGATGTGCGTGCTCAACCTGAAGTTTCCTTTTATGTGAAAAACGGTGAATTGGTTAAACTTAATGCTTCCCCGAGCGTCACGCAGTTATTTCAACAAGTAATGCAACAAAATTTGATAAGCAAGGGCTTTCGCATTGGACAAGCCAATAATTCAAATGCCGGCGTTACCGTTCAAATCAAAGACTTTTTTACCAATGTTGATCAGGGCAATCTACGCTATCACTTAACCGCTAAAATTCAAGTCGATGTGCTTGTGCAAGGTTCTACCGGAAATTACAGTAAAATTTTTAACGCGACCCGCTCGCAATCGGGCGCATTTAATGCCGATAATGATGAAATTCAAAAAGTATTGGGTGAAACTTTCAAAGATATTGTGAATAACATTTATCAAGATCAAGAGATCAGCCAAGCGATTAATCGGTACAGTCGCTAATTCCAATGGGGGCGATATCGCCCCTATTTTTCTTCCCACAAAAGCTTGACGAATTCCCCTTTCAAGCGTAACATTCGCGCGATTTTTAATTAGAAGGACACACACTTTGGACAGTCATAGTCGATACCGAATATCACTTTAGACTCTCGCCAACTTATCAGCGAGAGTTCGCTGGTAAATCGTTACCTTTCTTCGGCATCTTTTATTGAACGAATCCCATATAAAAACCGGTAGAAAACCGACCGCACTTTTATTGTGCCGATTTCGTTCGATTTCTTTTTTGTTCACGGTTGGCTCTTCATAATCCTAAAAGGAGTATGACCAATGATAAACGCATTTGCCATTAACGATGCACGTCTTACACGTCTTGATGAAATGGAAAATCTCAGTTCTGCCATTTGGCTTGATTTACTAGAGCCGACCGGTGAAGAGCGTGAAATGTTACAGGACGGTTTGGGACAAAGTCTCGCTTCTTTCCTTGAATTAGAAGACATTGAAGCATCCGCACGTTTTTTTGAAGATGAAGACGGCTTACATCTTCACTCATTCTTTTATTGCGAAGATGAGCAAAACTTTGCGGATCTTGCCAGTGTGGCGTTTACGGTTCGTGACGGCCGCTTATTTACGCTGCGTGATCGTGAATTACCGGCGTTCCGTTTATATCGTATGCGTTCACGTAATCAACGTCTGCTAGAATGCAATGCTTACGAAGTATTATTAGATTTATTTGAAACCAAAATCGAGCAACTTGCCGATGTTATCGAAAATGTGTACGCTGATTTGGAAGAGCTAAGCCGTGTTATCTTAAACGGTACACAAGATGAGGCTTTTAATGAGGCGTTAAACACTCTAACGGAGCAAGAAGACACCAGTTCTAAAGTTCGTTTATGTTTGATGGATACCCAGCGAGCGTTAGGTTTCCTTGTGCGTAAAACCCGTTTGCCGGCGAATCAGTTGGAACAAGCGCGCGAAATCCTACGAGATATCGAATCTTTACAACCGCATAATGAATCTTTATTCCAAAAGGTGAATTTTCTTATGCAAGCGGCAATGGGTTACATTAATATCGAACAGAATAAAATTATGAAATTTTTCTCTGTAGTTTCCGTTATGTTCCTGCCGGCAACACTTGTGGCATCCACTTACGGAATGAACTTTGAATTTATGCCGGAGCTACATTTTAAATACGGTTACCCGATGGCAATCGGCTTAATGATTGCTGCGGCACTGACCCCATATATTTATTTTAAACGAAAAGGATGGCTATAATGGAATTATCCCAAACCGCATTGTTTATCGGTTCTTTGATTAATCTTTATGCACTTGTGCTCGTTTTACGTGCGTGGTTACAATTTGCCCGAGTGGATTATTACAACCCGCTTTCACAATTTGCGGTAAAAGTAACGGAGCCGCTACTTAAACCGATTCGTAAAATTGCGCCGGTCATCAAAAATATCGATACCGCCGCATTTTTACTTATTTTCGTACTTGGCATATTAAAAGCCGTACTTTACTTCGGCTTGGTCATTGATGTGATGCTGATTTTAGGTGTACTCAGCATTTTAAAAGCGGTTGGTGTAGCCATTTTCTACGTATTATTTGCCGGTGCAATTTCAAGTTGGTTTAACCGTGGCAATAGCCCGATTATCTATGCCCTCTATCAGCTTTCAGAGCCTTTGCTCCGCCCGGTAAGAAAGATTTTACCGACAATCGGCGTCATTGATTTTTCGCCGATGGTGATTGTTTTTGTCTTGTTATTTATCAACAATTTTATGATTGATATGTTAAAAGGACTTTGGCTGATTGCAGGCTAAAACAAAATATAAGAATTTGGTTAGCCGCGATTTTCGTGGCTTTTATTTACGGAATAAGATGATGTCAGCGATTGAACAAACACCGGACGGTATTCGCCTAAAAATCTTTTTGCAACCTAAAGCCAGTAAAGATCATATTGTCGGGCTTTATGATGATGAACTTAAAATTACAATTACCGCACCGCCGATAGACGGACAAGCAAATGCCCATTTGTTAAAATTTTTAAGTAAAGCTTTTAAAGTACCAAAAAGTAGTATCGTGCTTGAAAAAGGCGAACTGAATCGTCACAAACAAATTTGGATTCCTAATCCGAAATTAATCCCGAAAGAAATCGAAAATCTATTGTAAAAACAAACAAAAAAATCACCGCACTTTCACCTCTCTCCCTGTTAATTTATACCGTTTTACGGTATCCTATGCCACGTTTTCCAATGTAAAAATCCCGCCGAAGTGCGGTCAAAATTTAAGGTGATTTTATGCAAGAACAATATCGTCCTGATATCATCGAACCGAAAGTTCAGCAATACTGGGCAGAAAATAAAGTTTTTAAAGCTATCAAAGACGAATCTAAAGAAAAATATTACTGTCTTTCAATGTTTCCGTATCCATCAGGCCGCTTACATATGGGACATGTGCGTAACTACACCATTGGCGATGTGGTATCACGCTATCAACGTATGTTAGGCAAAAACGTGTTACAACCTTTCGGTTGGGATGCGTTCGGTCTACCGGCAGAGGGGGCGGCGGTTAAAAATAAAACCGCCCCGGCAAAATGGACATATGAAAACATTGCCTATATGAAGAAACAGCTTCAACTTTTAGGTTTTGGTTTTGACTGGGATCGTGAAATCGCCACCTGCAAACCGGAATACTACAAGTGGGAACAATGGTTTTTCACCGAGCTTTACAAGAAAGGTTTAGTGTATAAAAAAACCTCAACCGTAAACTGGTGTCCGAATGATGAAACCGTGCTTGCCAACGAACAAGTACACGAAGGTTGCTGCTGGCGCTGCGATACGCCGGTGGAACAAAAAGAAATTCCGCAATGGTTTATTAAAATCACTGATTATGCAGAACAATTATTAGGCGGTTTGGACAATCTTCCGCAATGGCCTGATATGGTAAAAACCATGCAACGCAATTGGATCGGGCGTTCGGAAGGGGTTGAAATTACCTTTGATATTGCTGAAATAAATGAAAAATTATCGGTTTATACCACGCGCCCCGATACTTTCTATGGCGTAAGCTATTTAGGCATTGCCGCCGCCCATCCTTTGGCAGATCTTGCATCGAAAAATAACCCTGAATTAGCGGCATTTATTCAAGAAGCGAAAAACACCAAAGTTGCCGAAGCGGATCTCGCAACAATGGAGAAAAAAGGGATGGCGACAGGTTTATTTGCTATTCATCCGCTAACCGGTGAGAAATTACCGATTTGGGTGGCAAACTTTGTGTTAATGCACTATGGAACCGGGGCGGTGATGGCGGTACCGGCACACGATCAACGTGACTATGAGTTTGCACAAAAATATGGTTTACCGATAAAACAAGTAATTGCTCCGCTTGCCGATCAAGAAATGGATTTAACTAAGCAAGCCTTTACCGAACACGGCATCTTAATTAATTCCGCTGAATTTGATGGTGCGGATTTTGAGGATGCATTCAATGGCATTGCCGATAAATTGGAAAAATTAGGGATGGGTAAACGCCAAGTGAATTACCGTTTACGTGACTGGGGCGTTTCCCGCCAACGTTATTGGGGTGCCCCAATCCCGATGCTTACGCTTGAAAACGGCGATGTTGTGCCTGCACCTTTAGAAGATTTACCGATTGTTTTACCTGAAAATGTGGTGATGGACGGAGTTAAAAGCCCGATTAAGGCGGATCCAAACTGGGCGAAAACAACTTTTAACGGTGCGCCTGCATTGAAAGAAACCGACACTTTCGACACCTTTATGGAATCGTCTTGGTATTACGCCCGTTATACCTCACCGAAATTTTCCGAAGCGATGCTAGACAAAGAGGAAGCGAATTATTGGTTACCGGTGGATCAATATATCGGCGGTATCGAGCATGCGACTATGCACTTATTATACTTCCGTTTCTTCCACAAACTTTTGCGTGATGCGGGATTTGTGACAAGTGATGAACCGGCAACAAAATTGCTGTGTCAGGGAATGGTGCTTGCCGATGCGTTCTATTACACCAGCCCGACTAACGAACGTATTTGGGTTAGCCCGACACAGGTTACCCTTGAACGTGATGAAAAGGGTCGTATCATCAAAGCAACGGATCAGGAAGGTCGTGAATTAGTTCATACCGGTATGACCAAAATGTCGAAATCAAAAAACAATGGTATTGATCCGCAAGAAATGGTGGAAAAATACGGTGCGGATACCGTTCGCTTATTTATGATGTTTGCTTCTCCTGCGGAAATGACCCTTGAATGGCAAGAATCCGGCGTAGAGGGGGCAAAACGTTTCTTAGGTCGGGTATGGAATTTGGTCTATCAATATCAACAAAATCCGGCAAAAACAGCCCTAGAAATAACCGCACTTTCAGCGGCTCAAAAATCCCTTCGCCGTGAGGTTCACAAGACCATTGCAAAAGTGAGTGATGATATTGGCCGCCGTCAAACCTTCAATACCGCCATTGCAGCGATTATGGAATTGATGAATAAACTCACCAAAGCCCCGTTGGAAAGCGAGCAAGATCGTGCCGTGATGGCGGAGGCATTGAGTGCAGTTGTTCGTATGCTTTATCCGATTACGCCGCATATCTGTTTTGAATTATGGCAGGCATTAGAAAATGAAAGCCCTATCGATACCGTAGAATGGGTGAAAGCCGATGAATCTGCGATGGTTGAGGATGAAAAACTTATTGTTGTGCAAGTAAACGGTAAAGTGCGTGGTAAAGTAACGGTTGCGGCAAATGCGGACGAAGAGACGGTGAAAACCATTGCTTTTGCCGATGAGAACGTGAAGAAATTTACTGACGGTCAACAAATAGTGAAAGTAATTTATGTTGCAGGTAAACTGTTAAATGTCGTGGTAAAACCACAATAATCCATAAAAATAATCGGGCTTATTAGAGCATATCGCATACGCCCTCAACAGGGTTAATCTTGTACAGAACGTATCGGCAGCTCCATAAAATAAAAGTGCGGTTAATTTTAACGGTATTAGGTAGTCGTTGTACAAACCATTGTAGGGTGGCCGTAACGCACTAATAGATGAAATAGTGCGTTACGCAAAGCTTAACTCCCCTACAATTCAAGCTATTTCTGCTTTGTGTGTTTGCAACATAATACCGAATTTTAAAGGAAATTTTTATGCTCAACTCAATCAAAAAATTAGTGCTTATTTCCGGTATCGTTTTCCTTTCAGCCTGCGGTTGGCATTTTCAAAATGGGGCGTTAATTCCTCAGGAATTACGTACGATTGCCTTTGAAAGTAGCGATCCTTATAGTGAAATGTCAATGACAATGCGTCGTCAGTTGCAAGCGAATGATGTAAAACTTGTCAATGCAACACAGGGTGTACCGGTATTACGCATTAATAAACAAACGACAAACGATCAGGTCGCTTCTATTTTTAAACGTGGACGGGAAGCGGAAAAACTCCTGCTTCTAGAAGTGGAAGCCAGTGTACGTTTAGCCAATGGAGATACTTATCCAATTACTGCAAAAGTAAACCGCACTTTCTTTGATAACTCACGTGCCGCGCTTGCAAAATCGGCAGAGCGTGATGTGATTTGGAATGATATGCGCGATCAAGCCGCACGCCAATTGATCACAAAAATGGTGGCATTACAGCAGCAAGTAAAAGGTAAATAATGAATCGCATTTTCTCTGAGCAACTCAGTCATCATCTTTCCCAACGGTTAGCCAAGGTTTATTTCTTGGTGGGGCAAGATCCGTTGTTGCTCAGTGAAAGTGAAGAAATAATTTATCAGGCGGCTAATCGACAAGGGTTTGATGAAAAAAATAGCCTACAAATTGATAATCAAACAGATTGGGCGCAACTTATTGAAAGTTGTCAGTCAATGGGCTTATTTTTCAACAAGCAATTGCTTGTTCTCAATTTACCGGAAAATTTGACCGCACTTTTGCAAAAAAATCTTCAAGAATTAACTGCGGTGTTAAATGAAGATGTACTACTGGTTCTGACAATGCCGAAGTTGGCTAAAACCACAGAAAAACAAGCTTGGTTCAGCGCATTAAATCAGTATGAACCGAATGCATTATTGGTGAACTGTCAAACGCCTAGTGCGGAGAATCTTCCTCGTTGGGTAAAAAATCGAGTACAAACCATGGGGTTACAAGCCGATGATGAAGCTATTCAGCAACTTTGTTATAGCTATGAAAATAATCTGCTCGCCCTAAAACAAGCCCTACAATTACTGGATTTGCTTCACCCTGATCATAAACTTACCTACAATCGCGTAATTGCGGTGGTGGAACAATCTTCGGTTTTTACACCTTTTCAATGGATTGATGCGCTTCTCGCCGGTAAAGTAAATCGCGCTAAACGAATTTTAAACGGTTTGCAGGCAGAGGACGTGCAACCGATCATTTTATTGCGCACATTACAACGCGAACTCTTTACATTATTGGAACTGACCAAGCCTCAACAACGTATTCGTATAACGGATGCCTTGCCGGTTCAACAAATTAAGGCGGAGTTTGATCGCCTGAAAATTTGGCAAAATCGCCGCCCTTTCTTTTTAAGTGCCGTGCAGCGGTTAACCTATCAAAAGCTGTACGGGATTATTCAAGAATTAGCAAATATAGAACGCCTCGCTAAACAAGAATTTAGTGATGATGTATGGAACAAGTTAGCGGATTTATCCGTAAAAATTTGTTTATAAATCAGGTTGATTCGGCAATTAAACGCTGGATAAGTTTTGCATTTGCCGGTGGAAATAATCCCGCATCTAATGCATTTTGCTCAATCCAAAATCCCTCTTGTCCTTCACGCCCAAAGGGTTCGCCAATCCATTCTTCTACAACATAAAAAAAGAACGAGATAATCTTAGTCGGGTATTCAAATTGAAAGCGTTCATAAAGTTTTGCATTTAGCACCACAATACCGATTTCTTCTTCTAACTCCCGTTTTAAGGCCTGCTCCGGCGTTTCACCGGCATCAACTTTCCCTCCCGGAAATTCAAGAGATTGGGCGAAATCTTGTCCTTCTAAACGTTGGGTTAAATAAATTTGTCCAAATTCATTACGAATAATACCGGCGGCAACTTGTATAATTTTCTTATCCATTTTTAATCCGAATGTAGGGAGATATGAACGTTATAATCGACAGCGAAAAGTGCGGTCAAAAATAACCGCACTTTTGCTTCATTAATTATATTTTGCACGGTTACCGTGACAATGTTTATATTTTTTGCCGGAACCGCAAGGACAAGGCTCATTACGACCGACATGACGACGAGAATCCCCCCCCTCATTTTGTGTCGGCTCACCATTTTCTCTGACAGGCTGATGAGATTGGCTTTCACGTGTCGCCATCTCTTGACGTGCACGTTCTGCTTCTTCCATTTCTTCCTGAGTGCGCACACGTACGCGGGTTAATGTTGTAATCACATGATGTTTCAATGAATCCAACATTTCCGTAAACATACGGAAAGATTCTTTTTTATATTCCTGTTTCGGATCTTTTTGTGCATAACCGCGCAAGTGAATACCTTGACGTAAATAATCCATTGCCGCTAAATGCTCTTTCCAAAGTTCATCAAGGGTTTGCAACATTACACCTTTTTCAAAGTTACGCATCGTTTCTTTTCCGGCGAGGGCTTCTTTTTCTTGGTATTCTTCTTCTGCGATTTCTACAATGCGCTCACGTAGGTTTTCTTCGTGAAGATTGCTATCTTCTTCTAACCAATGCGCAATCGGTAATTCCATACCGAACTCTTGTCTCAAGCGTTCTTCAAGCCCTTTTATATCCCATTGTTCTTCCAAAGAATTCGGTGGAATATATTGGTCAATCATGGAATTGAATACATCATGGCGAATCGCTTTAATAGTGTCGGAAATATCATCGTTATCCAATAAGTGATTGCGTTGTTCGTAAATTGCGTGACGTTGATCATTCGCTACATCATCATATTCGAGTAAGTTTTTACGACCATCAAAATGGAATGCTTCCACTTTTGCTTGTGCCGATGCGATGACTTTTGCCAACATTTTGGATTCCATCGCTTCACCCGGTACGGTAAAGGCTTTGCGCATTAAATTTAGCTTGCCTTCGTTCAGGTAAATACGCATTAAACCGTCTTCTAAAGACAAGTAGAAACGGGACGAACCCGGATCACCTTGACGACCCGAACGACCACGTAATTGGTTGTCAATACGGCGAGATTCGTGACGCTCGGTACCGATAATATGCAGACCACCGGCTTTCATCACGATTTCGTGGTTTTTCTCCCATTCTGCTTTTAACGCATCAATTTGTTGCTGGGTAGGATTTTCCAATTTTGCCGCTTGTGCTTTCCAGTTCCCTCCAAGAATAATATCCGTACCGCGTCCCGCCATATTTGTTGCGATAGTCACTGCGCCCGGATAACCGGCTTCCGCCACGATTTCAGCCTCTTGTTGGTGGAATTTCGCATTTAATACGTTGTGTTTAATACCGGCTTTATCTAAGGCTTTAGATAATTCTTCGGATTTTTCAACGGAAATCGTACCAACCAACACAGGTTGCTGGCGAGCGACACAATCTTTAATGTCTTCAATGATCGCATTAAATTTGTATTCTTCACTCTCAAACATTAAATCCGTACGGTCATCACGAATCATTGGGCGATTGGTTGGAATCACTACGGTTTCCAAACCATAAATTTGTTGGAATTCAAAGGCTTCGGTATCCGCCGTCCCCGTCATTCCTGCCAATTTTTCGTATAGGCGGAAATAGTTTTGATAAGAAATTGAGGCAACGGTTTGGTTTTCGCTCTTAATATCTACGCCTTCTTTTGCTTCAATGGCTTGATGCAAACCGTCAGACCAACGACGTCCTGCCATTGTACGACCGGTGTGCTCATCTACAATGACGATTTCCCCGTCTTTGACGATATAATCCACATCACGTTCAAACAAAGTATGGGCGCGCAATGCCGCCATCACGTGGTGGAGTAATACGATACGTCCCGGTGAATAGAGGGAATCACCTTCCGGCATTAACCCTTGTTCTACCAACCAGTTTTCAACCTTTTCTTGACCGCGTTCGGTTAAATGAGCTTGTTTAGATTTGAGATCCAAAGTGAAATCGCCTTCACCTTGATATTCTTCCGTATCTTCTTTTTCTTGTTTGATTAAATGCGGGATCAATTTATTCACTGCAATGTAAAGTCCGGAACTATCTTCCGCCTGACCAGAAATAATTAATGGCGTACGGGCTTCATCAATTAAAATAGAATCCACTTCATCCACTAAGGCATAGCCTAAAGAGCGTTGGAAACGTTCTTCTTTTGAATGCGCTAAGTTGTCGCGCAGGTAATCAAAGCCAAGTTCGCTGTTTGTTGCGTAAGTAATATCCGCTGCATAAGCCGCGCGTTTGGCTTCAGGCGGTAAACCCGGAATATTTACGCCGACACTCATTCCTAAAAATTCAAATAACGGACGATTCGTTTCTGCATCTCGGCGGGCAAGGTAATCATTCACGGTTACCACGTGAACGCCTTTGCCTTCAAGGGCGATTAAATAGCAAGGCAATGTTGCGGTTAAGGTTTTCCCTTCACCTGTTCGCATTTCCGCAATGCAACGATTAGTCAGCACCATACCGCCGATAAGCTGTACATCAAAATGACGCATACCCAAAACACGTTTGCTTGCTTCACGTACTGTGGCAAAGGCTTCCGGTAAAATATCCTGTAAGGTTTCGCCGGATTTTAGGCGATCGCGAAATTCATCGGTTTTAGCACGGAGTTGTTCATCGGTTAGCGCTTCAAATTCAGATTCTAATTTGTTGATTTTTACGACTTGTTTTTTAAGTTTACGCAAAATACGGTCGTTACGGCTACCAAAAATTTTCGTTAAAATGCTCATAATTTCTCTTTAAAAAATAATAGGTTAAATCAGGTGGTGCGAGCGAAACGGTTATATTTCACGCACACAAAAATATTATTTTGTATGAATCCTTTAAATTCAGACAAACGACGGAAAGTGGAAATTAAATAAGCGGAGGTCCGGCACGAATAGGGGCTTGAAGATTCAATACATTCGCAACAAAGTGCGGTCGAATTTCAAGATGTTTTTCTGTGGAATGGGGGATTGAGGATTGTTGAAAACTTTGACGTTGTATTTCTCGTACGACTTTTGCCGTTTCCAACGCTTGTTGAATAGATACCTGAGATGCATAATTTTCCGCAGATTGATTTTCTAAGCTTTGCGCATTAGGTAAAGCAAAAATCGCGATCATACTTAAAAGTAGTCGCGACCAAAAATTCGGTTTGCCTTTGCCTGAAATCATCATCTCGTTGTTTTGTGTAAAAATTGCGTGTATTGTAGCGAAAATTTGAATTGATGTCATTTATTGGGGCTATTTTATGGAAAACAAGGCGAAACGTTACCAAAAAGCGGTGAATATTGTGGATGTAATGGAACACTCTTCCTTTGCCAAAATGATGAAAGAAGGGCTAGCCACTCACGAATTGAATCAAAAATTCAACCGCTCTTTTCCTCAGGAGTTTAAAGGTTTATTCCGAGTCGGCCGTGTAAGCAATAACGTGCTATTTGTTGAAGTGGCAAACGCCGTTGTACGCCAAGGCATTTTATTTCGCCAAACCGCATTATTAAAATTGATTCAAGAGGATTACCCACAAGTGGAAAAATTGGATGTAAAAATAAATCCGGAATTTGTAAAAATCACGCTTTAAAAATCGCAATCAATTCCTTCACTTTCACACGTTTTTCCGAATTTTGGCTAATGGAACGCTGAACTTTTACGCGTTTGAATTTTGCCCCTTTATAAATTTCACGTGTGAATTTGGTGTCGTGGTTGGATATCAGTACGAAAACTTGCTTTTCTTTTTGCACTTTTCTTGCTATTTCCGCTAAAGCACGTTGATGATTCAAGCCAAATTCATTGCCGGCATAACCGGTAAAATTTGTCTCTTGTTGGAGTGGCGCATATGGCGGATCGCAATAAATGACAGAATTTCTATCCGCCAAGTCAAAGGTTTGTTGAAAATCACCGCATAAAAAGACCGCACTTTGTGCTTTATGCGCAAAATAACGGAGCTCGTCTTCAGGAAAATAATGGGATTTATATGCGCCGAAAGGAACATTAAACTCATTTTTGCTGTTGTAGCGACACAATCCGTTAAAGCCGAAACGGTTTAAATAAAGAAAAATGACTGCACGCTCAAAAGGATCTTGTGATAGGTTAAATTGCAGTCTTTTGCTGTAATAGTAATTGGGCGTGTTGGCATTTGGATCAAAGAAAATCGGTTTACAGGCTTGAATATAGCTGTCCACATTTTCTTTCACAATATTAAATAAATTAATCAAATCAGGATTAATATCCGCCAGAATATAGCGTTCAAAATTAGAATTGAGAAAAACAGCCCCGGCACCAACAAAAGGCTCGATTAAACATTGTTTTTTCTTTGGAAAGGCTTTATTGATATCGTCCGTTAAACGAAATTTCCCTCCCGCCCATTTTAAAAACGGACGATGTTTAATTCTAGGCTTAATTTGTTTTTTCGGACGCAACATCTTAATGCGTTTGAGTGCAGCGGCGAATGGCACTTAACACAAGAGTATGATCGGTATCTGTTGCGACATAGGCTTGACCGAGTGATTTAAGAAGCACCAAACGCAATTTACCGGCGAGCACTTTTTTATCACGCATCATATGTGGCAAATAGTCTTCCGGTTGCATGGTATCCGGCGACACCGTCGGCAAGTTAGCGCGAGCAAGTAACTTTTCTAAACGCGATACGTCTGCGATGGAAATATTGCCTAATTCTTCCGAAAGCGCAGCCGCCATCATCATTCCCGTAGAAACCGCTTCACCGTGTAGCCAGTTACCATAGCCAAGATGCGTTTCAATGGCATGACCGAAAGTATGACCAAGGTTTAGTAAAGCGCGATCACCTTTTTCTTTTTCATCGCGTGCCACAACATCCGCTTTAATTTGGCAACAGCGTGCAATGCAGTATTGTAAGGCTTCTTGTTTTAATGCGACAAGCTCGTCAATATGTTTTTCCAGCCATTCGAAAAATTGCCCTTCAAGAATTGCGCCGTATTTGATCACTTCCGCCAAACCGGCATTGACTTCACGTTTTGGTAAAGTATTGAGTGTGAGCGTATCAATCAATACGGTGGAAGGTTGATAAAAGGCACCGATCATATTTTTACCGAGTTCGTGATTTACCGCAGTTTTGCCACCTACGGAAGAATCTACCTGAGAAAGTAAAGTCGTTGGAATTTGAAGTAAACGCACTCCACGCTGATAACTTGCTGCGGCAAAGCCGGCAACATCACCGATGACACCGCCACCTAAGGCGATAATGGTGGTATCTCTCCCGTGATTTCCCTTTAAAAGTGCGGTAAAAATCAGGTTTAAAGATTCCAATGTTTTGTATTTTTCGCCATCCGGCAGTAAAACGTGCTCAACCGAACAACCGCGTTTTTCGAGGGCTTGTGTAACGGTTTCTAAATAAAACTGTGCAACAGTGGGGTTTGATACAATCATTACGCGTTCCCCCTGTTTCACCGGATAATTACGTTCATCTAGCAACAAACCGCTACCGATTAAAATCGGATAACTACGTTCTTGTAATTCCACATTGACGCACAGCATTATTTATCCTTAGATTGAGTTATTCAATCCGTTTATATTATCAATTAAATCTACGATTTGGTTTACCATTACTTTGGCATTTTGTTCATCGGTAGGAAGTGTCATATCGGCAATTTCTTCATATAAAGGATTACGAATTTTTGCCAAATCTTCCAGTACTTGACGCGGATCATCGACACCTTGCAAAAGAGGGCGTTTTTTATCACGTTGAGTCCGTTGGAATTGCTTATCCACCGTTGTTTCTAAATAAATTACAATACCGCGGGCAGATAAATAATTGCGGTTATCTTTCGACATTACCGTCCCTCCGCCGGTAGAAAGTACGATACCTTGCATTTGGGTCAGTTCATTAATAATACGTTCTTCACGTTTGCGAAAACCTTCTTCACCCTCTAAATCAAAAATCCAACTAATATCTGCGCCTGCCCGTTCCTCAATTACGGCATCGGAATCCACAAAATCCATATTCAGTTGTTGTGCTAATTGACGACCGATAGTGCTTTTTCCCGCACCCATAGGCCCTACTAAAAAAATATTACGTTTTTCAGCCATTGTTTTTTTCTAACGATAAATTTACTCAAAATCGATCTTTTTAAAAATTAAGCAAAACCACGAAGTCCGCCAAAAGATCACCCAAAAAATCTTTGAGATTATCGCAATAAATCGCCCTAATTTTCAACCTCTGAGGAAGATTTATTTTAGAAATGGCTAAAGTGCGGTCAAAAAATCCTTCTTTTTTATCACTACCTATCAGATTAACAGATTGAGCTTTCTTTTACGCAAAGGTATAGTTGCCACGCTTTTTGTGGGGAAATGGTATGAATGTTATTTTTGATTATTTTTTATCACTAAATCCGGTGTTCCAAGCATTAATTGCCGGATTATTTACGTGGTTTTGTACGATCTTTGGCTCTGCCTTTGTCTTTTTTTTCAAACAAGTAAACCAAAAATTACTTGATAGTATGATGGGGTTTGCCGCCGGAGTTATGATTGCGGCTTCGGTTTGGTCATTACTTGAACCGTCCTTTGATTTTGCTAAACAAAGTTCAATCGAATGGTATTGGTTACCGACATTAGTTGGTTTCTTAATCGGCGGATTATTTTTACGTACCCTTGACTATTTGGTTCCTCATTTGCATTTAAGCAAACCTATTGAAGAAGCGGAGGGAATGCAGCCACATCGTAGGCTCTCTAAATCAATGTTACTTTTCTTGGCGATCACTATTCACAATATTCCCGAAGGACTTGCAATCGGTGTGGCATTTGGTGCAATCGCTACCCTTGGTGAGGGAGCGGACGCGCTACCACTCACCTTAAGTGCAATCGGTCTTGCGATTGGTATGGGATTACAAAATGTGCCTGAAGGCTCGGCACTTTCTATGCCGTTGCGGGCTGAGGGACATAGCAGAATGAAAGCTTTCGCTTATGGTGCTTTTTCAGCGATTGTTGAACCGATTGGCGCAGTTATCGGCGCATTATTTGTTATTTCGATGACATCAATTTTGCCGTATGCCCTCGCTTTTGCTGCCGGCGCAATGATTTTCGTTGTTGTAGAAGAATTGATTCCGGAATCGCAAAGTAACGGCAACACGGATCTTGCAACATTGAGTTTAATGTTGGGATTTTCATTAATGATGATTTTAGATGTCGTGTTAGGATAGATGTGCCGTAAAGAAAAAGTGCGGTTAAAATCTCACAAAATCTTAACCGCACTTTTTATTATTTGATTTCTTCCGTCTTCTCCGCAGTGCCTTTAATGGTAAGGCTGATTTCTGTGGAAATGAGATATTCAAGAATAGCGGAAAGCTCGGCTAAATTGGTAAGATTGCCGTTTCCTTCTTCATCAAAATACTCCTCATCTTTTAAATTGGCGATAAAGGCGGAGAATACCGCTTTATCAAAGAACTCCGGTGCATTAATACCATGTAGTACGGAAAGACGTTGAGCCACTAATTGACTTTCTTTTTCCAGCGCACTACGTGAAATTTTCGGATCTTTTTGCAAAATAGTTACGGTGATGTAATAACGTTGCAAAATCTCACGTACGCCGGCAGACCAAAGCTGTAAAATGCGCACTTTTGAGCGGTTAATTGAAAGTAAATTGTCATTTGTATGAATGACTTCTTGGCGGGTAAATTCCGCAATAATTTTGCTGATTTGTGTTTTTAATTCTTCTTGATTGAAATGTAAGAATAATTCACCTTTTAGAAAAGGATAAATTTTACTTACGGCATCTAACATCAAATCTTTTTGAATGGCTTCGTAATGTAGCACAATGCTTGCAACCAAAGACGGTAATACAAAAGAGTGTTGAATATTATTACGATAGTAAGTCATTAACACGGCGGAAGTTCGTTCAAGACGGACGATTTCGCCGAAATTATCTTTTTCAACCAACACGCCCACGCGATCAAGACTTAATACATGTTCCAACATTTTATTAGGAGTATCCGCCGGAATCACCATATCTTCGGAATACGGCGCTTGTTGCAACATTTGTTGATAGCTGCTTAACTGCTCAAGTAATTGTTCACGAGAAAGTGCGCGCTGGCGAGAAGAGAGTAATGCCGTTCCTACAAGGTTCATCGAATTTACCGCAGCAGCTTTATTGATATTCACCATCACTTGATTGGAAATGGCATCCACAGCTTGATTAAACCATTGTGGCTTCTCTTCGCTATGACTCTCTTTCCAATCGGGGAAATGTTGGTTGAGGTAGTTTGATAATGTAATAGGTTCACCGAAATTAACGAAGCCTTGACCTAAATTACGCAATTTTTTAATCACTCGGATTACTAATCCCGCATTTTCTTTTTCTTTCGCCGCACCACGTAATTCTTTCGCATAGGTATCAACTTCCAATACGTGTTCGTAACCCACATATACCGGTACGACAGAAATCGGACGACTCTGATTATGTTGGAGTGCCTGTAAAGTCATCGACATCATTCCTGTTTTCGGTGCTAGTAAACGACCGGTGCGTGAACGCCCCCCTTCAATAAAATATTCTACAGAATAACCACGGTAAAATAATTCCGCTAAATACTCACGGAAAATCGCAGAATAAAGCCGATTTCCTTTGAAAGTACGGCGAATAAAGAAAGCTCCCCAACTACGGAAAATACGACCTACCGGCCAAAAATTCAAGTTAATTCCTGCGGCGATGTGTGGCGGCACTAAGCCTTGGTGGTAAAGCACATAAGAAAGCAGTAAATAGTCGATATGACTACGGTGACAAGGCACATAGACGATTTCATGTCCTTCAAGTGCCAATTTGCGTACGCGATCGGCATTTTGCACATCAATCCCAGAATACAATTTATTCCATAACCAGCGTAAAAATCGATCTGCCGCACGAAGGCTTGAGTGGCTTACGTCTGCGGCAATTTCATTTAAAATTTTATAGGCTTCTTTTTCCGCTTTTTCACGACTAATGTTTTTGTTTTTTACTTCATCTTCAATGGCTACTTGAATGGCTTTAGATTGTAATAATTTGTTGAACATTGCTTCACGGTTCGGTAATCGCGGACCGGTTGCAGAAATGCGTTGTCTTGCAAAGTGCATTTTCGCCACTCGTGCTAATTTTTGCGCCATTTTTTCATCCGAACCGTGTTCATTCGCCATATAACGTAGTGAAACCGCTTGAGAGAAACGCACAAAGGTGTCGCGTCCAAACCAAATTGCCGCAAAAGTTTTTTGTATACCGTTTAATAAACGTAAATTCGGTAGAGTGGCTTTATCTTCGTGTCCAGGGGAACGTCCCCAAAGCACGGAAACCGGTACCAGTTGTACATCTAAGTTTTCAAAAGTGCGGTGTAATTCTAGGTATTTATTAAATACTTGAACGGTTTCGTCTTTCGCTCCTTTAGATTTAAAAAATCGGCGGCCTTCATCTAAATATACGTAACGAGGCAAACTTACGCCCTGTATATCATTTTTTTGAGCTGGATCAGGTAAGCCCACATTCAAACAGTTACGGCGGAAAATCACAAAATCTGTTTGGGAAGTGTAAGGTAATACATAAACAATCGGTTGAGAAAGGTTAAGTTGAAGTTCTTCAGCCGGATTGGCAGGAATAGGATTATTTTTTACTAAGAACGATAAAGGAAATTCTAACAATTTACGATAGGCATTCACGATATTCGACATAATATAGGTTCTCTTTTTTATCAAACACTTCCATCATATTATCATATTAGATCGCTTATAACCCTCTAAAATTTAGTATGAACGACAAATAACGGTTGCAACGCCATGAGTTCTGTATATAATGACATAGTTTCTGTATATAACAACAGGAGTGGGTATGAAACCATTAACAAGCAGACAACAAGAAGTGCTGGATTTGCTAAAACGGCACTTAGAAACAACCGGTATGCCGCCTACGCGCGCAGAAATTTCTCGCGAATTGGGATTTAAATCGCCTAATGCGGCGGAAGAACATTTGAAAGCACTGGCACGTAAAGGGGCGATTGAAATTATTGCCGGTGCATCGCGCGGTATTCGTATTCTATTAGATGAAGACCGGATTGAGGAACAGGCAGGATTGCCGTTAATCGGTCGTGTGGCGGCGGGAGAGCCTATTCTTGCAGAACAACATATCGAAGGCACTTACCGTGTTGATGCCGATATGTTCAAACCACAGGCTGATTTTCTGCTTAAAGTTTATGGTCAATCCATGAAGAATATTGGCATTTTAGACGGCGATCTCCTTGCTGTACATAGCACGAAAGATGTACGTAACGGACAAGTTGTGGTAGCGCGTATTGAAGATGAAGTAACGGTGAAACGTTTAGAACGTAAAGGCTCTATCGTTTATCTTCACGCTGAAAATGAAGAATTTCAGCCGATAGTCGTAAATCTTGCAGAACAACCCCATTTTGAAATTGAAGGCATTGCAGTGGGCATTATTCGCAATAATGCGTGGATGTAAATCTTAAAGCTCATTAAAAGTGCGGTTAAATTGACCGCACTTTTTCTATTTTTCGCTATTATGTTGCACTTGCACAAAATATCGTAGATACCATCGATCCTATAGGGTGGGCAAATTTTACCCACCGATTTAAACAATGAATTTCAATGGTGGGCAACAAATTGCACCACCCTACTTTTCACATTGTGCAATGTGCTACATAATACTGCTGTTTTTTGTTTTTTTTTTAAGCTAATTTGCCATTCGATCTATTGCTTACTATAATGCCGAACAATCATTTTCAGGAATTAAGGATAGGAAATGCAATTTTCCAAAATGCATGGTTTAGGTAATGATTTTGTTGTGGTGGATGCCATCACACAAAATGTTTATTTCACACCGGAAACCATTAAACGCCTTGCAGATCGCCATCGCAGTATTGGTTTTGATCAACTTTTGATTGTCGAACCGCCTTACGATCCCGATTTAGATTTTCACTATCGAATTTTTAACGCAGATGGTAGCGAAGTGGCACAATGTGGTAATGGTGCCCGTTGTTTCGCCCGTTTTGTTACTCTAAAAGGCTTAACAAATAAACAAGATATTGCCGTTAGCACACAAAAAGGAAAAATGATTTTAACAGTAAGAGAAGATGGTAAGATCCGTGTCAATATGGGCGAACCGATATGGGAACCGGCGAAAATTCCGTTTACTGCGAATAAATTCGAGAAAAACTACATTTTGCGTACTGACATTCAAACGGTTCTATGTGGCGCGGTTTCTATGGGAAATCCGCATTGCGTGCTTCAAGTAGAAGATATTCGCACGGCAAATGTTGCGCAGTTAGGCCCGCTGTTGGAAAGCCACGAACGTTTTCCTGAACGTGTGAACGTTGGTTTTATGCAAGTAGTAAATCGTAATCATATCAAACTACGCGTTTACGAACGTGGTGCCGGCGAAACCCAAGCTTGTGGCAGTGGGGCTTGTGCTGCGGCAGCCGTAGGGATAATGCAAGGATTATTAGATCATAAAGTACAAGTTGATTTACCCGGTGGCAGCTTAATGATTGAATGGCAAGGGGAAGGACATCCGCTTTATATGACAGGTGAAGCGACACATATTTATGACGGGAATATTCATCTTTAAAACACAAAAGTAAATATAAAAAAGAGAGGCGCCTTTATTTTGAGGCACCTCTTTACTTTTTTATGGTTTATTTTTATATAAATTTAGAACGGAATATCATCATCAAAGCCATCCATTGGTGGTTCGGCTTGTGGCGCTGCTTGTTGTTGAACAGGGCGGGATGGCTGATTATTGTTTGGACGGGCTTGGTAAGATGGTTGTAGTGTGCTTTGTCCCATATCCGGTGCGCCGTAGCCACCGGCGTTTTGATTACGTCCACCCAGCATTTGCATTACATCACCTTGAATCTCTGTAGTATAGCGATCTTGACCGTTCTGATCTTGCCATTTACGGGTGCGTAAACGCCCTTCAACATAGATTTGTGAGCCTTTGCGTAAGTATTCACCGCAGATTTCCGCTTGGCGACGATAGAATACAATGCGATGCCATTCTGTAATTTCACGACGTTCACCGGTGTTGCGATCATTCCAACTTTCACTTGTCGCAACGCTAATGTTTGCTACGGCATCGCCGTTCGGCATAGTACGAATTTCCGGATCATTGCCTAAATGACCTACGATGATGACCTTATTTACTCCAGCCATAAAAAACCTCATTTTTATCATTAAAAAAGTGCGGTTATTTTGCCTGAAATTTTGGAAAAGATCTATAAATTTTAACTGGATATTTGCACAGATGTTTAAATGTGCGATAATGCTCGCAATTTCACAAAAAATTTAAACCAGACAAGTTGTTTTATGGAAAATATCGACATTCGTGGAGCACGCACCCACAATCTAAAAAATATCAACTTAACCATTCCTCGTGATAAGCTTATTGTCATTACCGGCTTGTCCGGTTCCGGTAAATCTTCCCTTGCTTTTGATACGCTTTATGCAGAGGGGCAACGCCGTTATGTAGAATCGCTTTCCGCTTATGCCCGCCAGTTTTTATCCTTAATGGAAAAACCGGATGTCGATTCTATTGAAGGATTATCTCCGGCAATTTCTATTGAACAAAAATCTACTTCCCATAATCCCCGTTCAACAGTGGGAACGATCACCGAGATTTACGATTATTTGCGCTTATTATTTGCGCGGGTAGGTGAACCTCGCTGCCCGAATCACGATGTTCCCTTAACAGCGCAAACCATTAGCCAAATGGTGGATAAAGTGCTGAGTTTACCGGAAGAATCAAAAATGATGCTACTTGCTCCGGTGGTGAAAAATCGCAAAGGTGAACATATTAAGCTCTTAGAAAATATCGCCGCACAAGGTTACATTCGGGCAAGAATTGACGGTGAAATTTGTGATTTGTCGGATCCACCGAAACTTGAATTGCAGAAAAAACATACGATTGAAGTGGTAGTTGATCGTTTTAAAGTGCGGTCAGATTTAGCAACGCGCTTAGCAGAATCTTTTGAGACAGCATTAGAGCTTTCCGGCGGGACGGCGATTGTCGCGGATATGGATAATCCGAAGACGGAGGAATTGGTATTTTCGGCAAATTTTGCTTGTCCTCATTGTGGTTATTCCGTGCCGGAACTAGAACCGCGTTTATTCTCTTTCAACAATCCGGCAGGAGCTTGTCCGACTTGTGACGGTTTAGGTGTGCAACAGTATTTTGATGAAGAGCGTGTGGTTCAAAATCCAACGATTTCGCTTGCAAGCGGTGCAGTAAAAGGGTGGGATCGCCGCAATTTCTATTATTACCAAATGTTGACTTCGCTTGCCAAACATTATGATTTTGATATAGAAGTACCTTATGAAGCGCTACCGAAAAAAATCCGTCAGATTATTATGCACGGTTCCGGCAAAGAAGAAATTGAATTTCAGTATATGAATGATCGCGGTGATGTTGTGATTCGTAAGCACGCCTTTGAAGGTATTTTAAATAATATGGCACGCCGTTATAAAGAAACGGAATCGATGTCTGTGCGTGAAGAATTGGCAAAAAATATCAGCAACCGTTCTTGTGCAGACTGTGGGGGATCCCGTTTACGACCGGAAGCGCGCAACGTGTATATCGGGCCAACGAACCTACCAATGATTTCGGAAAAAAGTATTGGAGAAACGTTGGAATTTTTCACCGCACTTTCTTTAACCGGGCAAAAAGCACAAATCGCTGAGAAAATTTTGAAAGAAATTCGTGAACGTTTGCAATTCTTAGTGAATGTAGGACTGAATTATCTTTCTCTTTCCCGTTCCGCCGAAACCTTATCGGGTGGCGAAGCACAACGCATTCGCCTTGCCAGCCAAATCGGTGCCGGTTTGGTGGGGGTAATGTATGTATTGGATGAACCCTCCATCGGTTTACATCAGCGGGATAATGAACGCTTGTTAAATACTCTGGTTCACTTACGTAACCTCGGCAACACGGTGATTGTGGTAGAACATGACGAAGATGCCATTCGAGCGGCTGATCATATTATTGATATCGGCCCGGGCGCAGGCGTGCATGGCGGACAAGTGATTGCACAAGGTAACGCGCAAGAAATTATGGCGAACCCAAGTTCAATTACGGGGAAATTTTTATCGGGTGAAGAACAAATTGAAATTCCGCAAAAACGAACCGCACTTGATAAGGAAAGATGGCTGAAACTGAAAGGCGCATCGGGGAATAATTTAAAAAATGTGAATTTAGACATTCCGGTCGGTTTATTTACCTGTATCACCGGGGTATCGGGATCGGGGAAATCGACTTTGATTAACGATACTTTGTTCCCATTGGCACAAAATGCGTTAAATCGTGCAGATAAAACGGATTATGCTCCTTACAAATCTATCGAAGGTTTGGAATATTTCGATAAAGTGATCGACATTAACCAAAGCCCAATCGGTCGAACGCCACGTTCTAACCCAGCCACTTACACCGGCTTATTCACACCTATTCGTGAATTATTCGCCGGCGTACCTGAGGCTCGTGCACGTGGTTATAACCCCGGACGTTTTAGTTTTAACGTACGTGGTGGGCGTTGTGAGGCTTGTCAAGGAGACGGTGTATTGAAAGTCGAAATGCACTTCCTACCGGATGTGTATGTACCTTGTGATCAATGTAAAGGAAAACGCTATAACCGTGAAACATTGGAAATTCGCTACAAAGGCAAGACGATTCACCAAGTGCTAGATATGACGGTGGAAGAAGCCCGCGAGTTTTTTGATGCCATTCCAATGATCGCCCGTAAGTTGCAAACCTTGATGGATGTGGGCTTGTCTTATATTCGATTAGGTCAATCTTCAACCACTCTTTCCGGAGGTGAAGCGCAACGTGTGAAATTAGCGACAGAGCTTTCTAAACGCGATACCGGCAAAACCCTATATATTTTGGATGAACCGACAACAGGTTTACATTTTGCGGATATTAAACAACTTCTTGAAGTGCTACATCGCTTGCGTAATCAAGGCAATACCATCGTAGTGATCGAACATAATTTAGATGTGATTAAAACCGCAGATTGGATTGTTGATCTCGGGCCTGAAGGAGGCAGTGGCGGCGGGCAAATTATCGCTACCGGCACACCGGAAGATGTAGCACAAGTAGAAGGGTCGCATACCGCTCGGTTCTTAAAACCGATTTTAGAAAAACGCTAAATAAAACGACCGCACTTACTAAAGCAATATTTATCCCGAAGTGAAGTATCAATAGCATCACAACGGGATAAATAAATATCAAATATTAGAGAATTTCTTTTGCTGTCTCAACGACGTTATCTACGGTAAAGCCGAACAATTTAAATAGTTGATCAGCAGGAGCGGATTCACCGAAGCCATTCATTCCCACAATACGACCATCAAAGCCCACGTATTTATACCAGAAATCTGAAATACCGGCTTCAATTGCGATACGTTTTGTCACTGATGACGGTAATACGCTTTCGCGGTAAGCCACATCTTGTTTATCAAAACGGTTAGTGCTTGGCATAGAAACCACACGCACGTTTTTACCTTCCGCACCTAATACTTCGGCGGCTTTCACGGCAAGCTCAACTTCTGAGCCGGTCGCGATTAAGATTAAATCAGGCGTACCTGCACAATCTTTGAGAATATATCCGCCACGTGCTACATTTGCCAATTGGTCGGAAGTACGGTCCATTTGTGCCAAGTTTTGGCGGGTGAAAATCAATGCACTTGGTCCCTCTTTACGCTCAACAGCTTGTTGCCATGCAATTGCCGATTCCACTTGATCACAAGGACGCCAAGTTTCAAGATTTGGAATTAAACGTAACGAAGCGGTTTGTTCCACCGGTTGGTGGGTCGGGCCGTCTTCACCTAGACCGATTGAATCGTGAGTATAGACAAACAACGCACGTTGTTTCATTAACGCCGCCATACGCACCGCATTGTGAGCGTATTCATAGAACATTAAGAAAGTTGCACCGTAAGGAATAAAACCGCCGTGTAATGCGATACCGTTCATTATGGCGGACATACCAAATTCACGTACACCGTAATTGACGTAGTTACCATCAACATTTTCGTGTGCACGAATTGGTTTTGAGCCGCTCCATAAGGTTAAGTTAGAACTTGCTAAATCCGCAGAACCACCTAAAAATTCAGGCAATAGGTGGGCATAAGCTTCAATCGCATTTTGAGAAGCTTTACGGCTTGCAATGCTTGCCGGGTTGGCTTGTAATTTTTCAATAAAGGCTTTTGATTCAGCCGCCCAATTCGCCGGTAATTCGCCTGTTACACGACGTTTAAATTCCGCAGCCAATTCGGGATAGGCTTTTTCGTATGCAGAAAATTTTTCTTCCCAAGATTTCTCCGCTTCCTCACCTTTCACTTTTGCATCCCACTGTGCATAGTATTCTGCAGGAATTTCAAATGGTGCATAATCCCAATTCAGCGCTTTACGTGTTAAAGCGATTTCTTCATCACCGAGCGGCGCACCGTGGGAATCGTGTGAGCCTGATTTATTCGGTGAGCCGAAACCGATAATCGTTTTACAAATAATTAAAGTCGGTTTTTCTTTTTCTGCTTGCGCTAATATGGTTGCCGCACGAATTTGCTCCGCATCGTGACCGTCTACATTGCGGATCACTTGCCAGCCGTAAGCCTCAAAACGTGCTGCCGTATCATCGCTAAACCAGCCGTCAACATGGCCGTCAATAGAGATATTATTGTCATCATAGAAAGCGATTAATTTACCTAAACCGAGTGTTCCCGCTAAAGAACAAGCCTCGTGTGAAACACCTTCCATTAAACAACCGTCACCTAAGAACACGTAAGTATAGTGATCTACAATATCATGCCCTTCACGGTTAAATTGACCCGCAAGGGTTTTCTCGGCAATCGCCATACCCACTGCATTGGTAATACCTTGACCTAAAGGACCGGTCGTAGTTTCCACACCCGGTGCATAACCGTATTCCGGGTGGCCCGGTGTTTTAGAATGCAATTGACGGAATTGTTTTAAATCTTCAATTGATAAATCATAGCCTGTTAAGTGCAATAGGCTGTAAATCAACATAGAACCGTGTCCGTTGGACAACACAAAACGGTCACGATCCGCCCATTTCGGATTGGTCGGATTATGTTTTAAAAAATCACGCCATAATACTTCGGCGATATCTGCCATGCCCATAGGCGCTCCCGGGTGACCGGATTTTGCTTTTTGCACGGCATCCATTGATAAGAAACGAATTGCGTTGGCTAATTGTCTGCGAGTTGCCATATTGTTCTCCTGTGTGAAAAAATCGCTTCGGCTATTCTACCCTATTTACTTCAAGGCAGAGGTAATTAATTCAATTTTTATGTGATAGTTTTGAGCTATCGTAAATTATGTTCTGCGGCGTCTCAAATGATAACGCTGACTATTTGATTTAACCGGTAAATTGACCGCTCTTTTCGGTTCGTGCGGTACACGGTAAGCCCGGCGATAATGACTTATAAAATAGTGAACGGAACTTGCCAACACGATACCAAGTAAAAATACAACGACCAATTCACCATAAAGTCGGCTGAAAATTTGATTAATTTTACTTTGAGAAGATTGAGCATACTGTGCATCAAAGGTTACACGTAAAAAGCCTTTAATACCGGAATTTGAATAAATCGGTTCAACAATTTGTCGTCGGCTCTTTTCTCTCTCACCTTCCTCGTCAAGCCCTAAATGCGTTCGCAAATTTTCAGAACCGGTACTTTGTGCTAATAATTTCCCCTGAGCATTATAAATTGAGGCATCAATTACAAAATGTTCTTGTACTAAATTATCAAGATTTTCCCTTAGTTTTTCAGATTGAGTATTGTTCACCAATAACACGGAGAACAAATTTGTCTGCTGGCGCACTAAAATATGGGATAAGTTGGAAACCTGATTTACTCCGGCAAGCTGCGAACCGATCTTGAATTGCTGCACGCCAAACAAAATCACAGCCAATGCACCCAAACTAAGAAGCACAATGAGTACAAGCATAAGCGATTTTGTCAGTTTTTCTTTGATTAAACGCAAGTTATTTTCCCCAATTTGCCATTAAATCGGCTAGAATAGTTTCAAGTTTTACAATTTACAGGATTTTCTATGCAAATTCAAAACCTTGCAAGCATCACACAAAAATATTCCTCATTTCCGACCGCACTTTTGCCAAATGAAAGAATCTCTTCGACCAAAGATGCTTTCATTCTTTATGGCAAAATCTTAAATCTAACCGCACTTTCCGAATTTCAACAAAAGTGCGGTCAAAATTTCCAATGTTTTGAGGCATGGAATGTGGCTCAAAATACCGTAGTATTATTGAAAGGCGAATGGCAAGAAACTTTTCTTTCAATCGCACACGAACTTGGTTTGGATATCGCCCTTCTCAATTTTGATGCCAAATTATCTGAAAAAGGTTTATTGGTCATGGATATGGATTCCACCGCCATTCAAATCGAATGTATTGATGAAATTGCAAAACTTGCCGGCACCGGTGAATTAGTTTCCGCAATCACAGAAAGTGCAATGCGCGGTGAACTCGATTTTGAACAAAGTTTACGTCGCCGCGTCGCCACACTAAAAGACGCACCGGAAAGCATTCTACAAACCGTCCGCTCAACATTGCCATTAATGCCGGGCTTGGTTGAAACCATTCAAACCTTACAACAATATGGCTGGAAAACCGCCATTGCTTCCGGTGGTTTTACCTATTTTGCGGATCATTTGAAAACATTGTTGAAGCTGGATTTTGCCGTCTCAAATCAATTCGATATTGTGGACGGTAAATTGACGGGCTTAGTGAAAGGCGAAGTTGTCGATGCCCAATACAAAGCCGACACCCTTCAACGTTTGCGTGATGAATACAAACTCGAGCCGAAAAATACGATTGCCATCGGCGATGGCGCAAATGACTTGGCGATGATGAAGGTTGCAGGTTTAGGCGTTGCCTTCCATGCCAAGCCGAAAGTACAACAGCAAGCTCAAATTGTGGTAAACTTCGCCGACTTAACCGCACTTTTATGTCTTCTAAGTGCGAACGATAAAATTTAATCATTTAATGGGAGGAACATTATGCCATCTTTTGATATTGTCTCTGAAATTACGATGCACGAAGTACGCAATGCGGTAGAAAATGCAAATCGCGTTTTAAGCACTCGCTATGATTTTCGTGGTGTTGAAGCCGTCATTGAACTTAACGAAAAAAATGAAACGGTGAAAGTAACCACCGAATCCGACTTCCAACTTGAACAATTAATCGAAATCTTAATCGGTTCTTTTGTGAAACGAGGGATTGAACACGCTTCACTTGATATTCCAACGGAAAGTGAACACCACGGTAAACTTTACACCAAAGAAATTAAACTCAAACAAGGGATTGAAACCGAGATGGCAAAAAAAATCACAAAATTAGTGAAAGAGGCAAAAATCAAAGTTCAAACCCAAATTCAAGGCGATCAAGTACGTGTAACCGGTAAATCACGTGATGATTTACAAGCCGTAATTCAATTAGTAAAAAACGCAGAACTCGGGCAACCGTTCCAATTTAATAATTTTAGAGATTAAGCGGGCTTTTCTATTAGATTTTTCATTTCAGAAAAGTAATGCAAAATGTGAGAAAAAGTGCGGTCGGAAAAACAGGTATTATACAGCAGTCGCACAAAGAGAATTTTATCTCTGATATTTCTTGGAGTAAGGTGCATTAAGCAAAGCAGTAACGCACTGATTAATATGGCTTAATGATGAAATGGTGCGTTATGACTTTGCCTAACGCACCCTACAATGTTTTGCGCAATGCTACATAATACCGAAAATATCTACCAATTTGAAACAATCATCATTTTTTGGTATAGTTCGCACACTTTTAAGAAACAATCTCTCAATTCCTACTGAGTGTTTCCATCAAAATCGCACTTCTATGTGCTGTCATCGCAGTGGTTCCACTGCACGCTTTCTTGCCTTAAGGCAATGTTAAATTAAATCGAATTTTTAAATTTATCTTACTTAATTTTTAAGGGGAAAAAGTTTGTCTTTATCTCAATTCATAAAAAATCGAACGTCATTTAATCCTTTTGTGATTGGTTTGACATTATTTTTGGTTTTGTTATTGGTGGTTATGATTTTAATTGCACCGGAGCAAACACAATCACTTTTAAACCAAACAAAAGTCGGTATTTTTACTCACTTTAGTTGGTTTTATATTTTAACATTTTCAATATTTTTAAGTTTTCTCTTTATTTTATCCGTGAGTAGTTTAGGGAATATTAAACTCGGTAACGATGAGGAAGAACCTGAATTTGGTTTTCTTTCTTGGTTAGCGATGCTTTTTGCTGCCGGTATGGGGGTGGGGTTAATGTTCTTCGGCGTGGCGGAACCACTAACCCATTATCTTTCCGAAATTACAACCGGAGCACCGGAGCATAAACAACAAGAAGCCTTGTTACACACATTATTTCACTGGGGGATTCATGCTTGGGCTGTCTATGGAATGATCGCATTAGCCTTAGCCTATTTTGGTTTCCGTTATAAATTACCCTTGGCATTACGCTCTTGTTTCTACCCATTACTAAAAGATCGTATCAATGGAAAAATAGGCGATATTATCGACATTATGGCATTACTTGCCACTCTATTCGGTATTATTACTACATTAGGTTTCGGCGCATCTCAATTAGGTGCGGGATTACATCAAATAGGTTGGATTAGCGAAAATAACTTCAGCCTACAAATTATTGTTATTGTTGTCGTAATGAGCCTAGCGATTTTTTCTGCGATTTCAGGTGTAGGAAAAGGCGTAAAAATGCTAAGCGAATTAAATCTCAGCTTAGCGTTTTTACTACTTATTTTCGTATTATTAACCGGACCGACACTTTATTTACTTTCTGCATTTAGCGATAATATCGGTACTTATCTCGGCAATTTAGTGCAACTTAGCTTTAAAACCTATATATATGAACAGGAGCATACCGATTGGTTTAGTGGCTGGACGATCCTTTATTGGGCATGGTGGTGTTCTTGGGCACCATTTGTCGGTTTATTCATTGCCCGTATTTCCAAAGGACGAACAATTCGCGAGTTTATCTTTGGTGTATTAGTAATTCCTAGTTTATTCGGTATTCTCTGGTTTACCGTATTTGGTAATACGGCAATTTGGTTAAATGATGGGCTCGCAGTCGGTTCGCTCGGTGAAATGATTTCATCACCTGAAATCTTACTCTTTAAATTCTTAAATTATCTGCCTTTACCGACCATAACAGGCTTAGTGAGTTTAATTATTATCGCCTTATTTTTTATTACTTCGGCAGATTCGGGAATTTACGTATTAAACAATATTGCCTCTCGAGATAAAAGTATCACTTCACCACGATGGCAAGCGGTGATGTGGGGCGTGTTAATGTCTGTGGTTGCGATAGCTTTAATGCAATCGGGCGGTTTAGCCAATCTTCAAACGATGACCTTAATCGTAGCATTGCCATTCGCCCTTTTAATGTTGGTTATGTGTTTCAGTTTATGGAAAGGTTTAAATGCCGATAAAAAATATTTTGAAACCAAAGTTAACCCAACCAGTATTTTTTGGACGGGAGAAAAATGGAAAGAACGTTTAGAACAAATGATGAATCAAACCCAAGAGAAAGATATTCTTCGTTTCTTAAAACACACTGCTCTACCTGCTATGCGTGAGCTACGCCAAGAATTGATCGGAAAATATAACTTGAGCGTTCACGTTAATACTTTATTTGAGCAAGATGAACCGGCGGTTGAATTAGTTATTCAAAAAGAATCTATGCGAGACTTTATGTATGGAATTAAATCCGTAGGGCACGAAGTCTCAGAACAATTAATTAATGATGAAAACTTGCCGCATATTCAACACCATACTACTTATGAGCCATACTCTTATTTCTTTGATGGTCGCATAGGTTATGATGTGCAATATATGGATCAAGATGAACTCATCGCCGATATATTGAAACAATATGAACGCTATTTAAGTTTGCTTGATGATGTAGGGCAAGAATTAATGGCACATGAACAAACGGAATTAGCGGAATAATTTGCCAGTATAGGGCAGTTCTCCTATACTTTCACTCATTCAATAAAATAGAGGTTTAGGAATCTAGTATGCGGGCAAATGCACTTGAGAATTTAAAGTCCATTGCAAAAAATAATAAACGGAGACTATTCATCACTTTCTTTTTCGTTGCGCTTGAGAATATCTTGTTTTTGACCTATCCGATATTCGGTAGCTTTGCCGTAAATGCGATAATGCAAGGGGAAATTTGGTTATCCTTGACCTATTCCCTCGTTGTATTGATTATCTGGCTTGTCGGCGCAACACGCCGTGCAATAGATACTCGTGCATTTGCCCGAATTTACGCCGAACTCGCCGTGCCGATTGTGTTAAATCAGCGTGAAAAAAATTTAAATACCTCTGCAATTACGGCGCGAGTAGCATTATCTCGCCAATTTGTCGATTTTTTTGAACAGCATCTGCCTACGCTAATTATGTCCGGCTTTTCAATTATTGGGGCGGCAGTGATGTTACTGATCATTGAATTTTGGTCAGGTGTAACCGCTTTCGGGATTTTGATATTTTTCTCATTCTTACTGCCTCAATATGCCAAAATCAACGATTTACTTTATTTAAAACTCAATAATCGGCTAGAAAAAGAAGTGCAAGTGATAGAAAAAAGCGAGTCCTATCAACTTGATAAACACTACGACTTGCTGGCTAAATTACGCATTCGGTTATCCAACCGAGAAGCGATGGGTTATTTATGGATTGGTGTTGCTGCTGCAATTTTATTCGGCGTAACCGTGATTCGGCTTGCGACAACTGACGGTATTCAAGCCGGGCATATCTATGCCGTCATCACTTATCTCTGGACTTTCGCCATGAGCCTTGGTGATGCACCAAGATTATTGGAAGAATTTTCAAATCTAAAAGATATTGGAAAACGGGTGGAAGTCTAAATACAAGCTGTCGTAAATGGAGAAAAGTTTACGGCTGTTTGTTATTTACTATTATTTTCTTAATTTACTTCAAAGACTCCTCTTCATCTCTTATTCAGTAAATATTAAAGAATAAGCATTTTATTTCATACTCCCTTTTTAATTGTTACTTATAGTCCGTTGTTTTATATACCACATCTTTGCAAAATAGCACTATTTTGGAGGTTGCTATGATTTTAGAAAAATTAGGCTCAAAGGTAAGAGAATTACGGAAACAACAGGGGTTAAGCCAAGAAAAATTTGCTCTTAAAGCAGAGATGGATCGCACTTATCTTGCTGGCATAGAACAAGGAAAACGTAACCCCTCAATTAAAAGTTTAGAAAAGATCATTCAGACACTAGGCGTTTCTTTTCATACGTTTTTTGAAGGAATGTAGCTGTTGATTATAAGTAACAATTTAATTAGAATTTAGGGAGTTTTGATGGTACATTTTGGTGAGGCTGAAAGAATTATTAAGCGTTATTTCTCATTAGGGCAGGATGTTTCATTTTTAGGTCAGCCCTTTGTTGTTGAAAAAGTTGGAAAACCTACTTGTAATAAAGGTGAACCTAAAACAGATATTTATCTTTTATTGCGAAATGAAACACAATCCCAAGAAATCAAAATTTCATATAAAAAAGATAATGCCGATTTTTTAGAAAATAAAATTAAAGATGAGCGAGCAGAACAGATCTTTGGTTGTGATTGGCAAAAAATAATTGAACAATCTACGCAACAAATTAAAACTAATTTTTTAACAAGACCACTTATTTTTAAAGAGGGATTTTCAAGAACAGAAAAAGGTGCAATTACATTAGGGTGGAAATTTGAGCTAATGAATAAAATTAGTGGCGAATTGTCAGGAAGAATTTTACTCAATAAATCCCAATTAGTTGACGTTTATGCAGGCACTCATTTACCGATGGATAAACAACATGCAACGGTAAATAATGAAGTTATATCTTATTCAGGTGTGGCAAATTACATTCTTATTGGACAATCATTCCTGTCTGCTCAAGATGTTCTAGATAACATAATTGCCATTCCTGATTATGTAGAAAAATATCCTGATATTTATTTTGCGTGTAAAGCTCTTAATTACCGTACATTTAAGCAGAAATTTGATGGAAATAGACCGCTTGCAGTTCAAATAAACTGGCAGGTTATCGAAAACAAATTAATCCCTGAGTTTATTTTTAATCTCCCATTAAAGTGGAATGGTAATGATGTAGCAGAACAATTAAAAATGTGTTTGGAAAAATTAAATATCAATACAACAGATGATATTAATGAACAAAACGCTCAATTAGATTATATTTATCAATAAGGAAAAGATGAAAGTTATTAGTTTATTTAGCGGTTGTGGTGGTTTAGATTTAGGCTTTGAAAAAGCAGGATTTGAAATTCCTGTTGCAAATGAATATGACAAAACCATTTGGGCGACGTTTAAGGCAAATCACCCTAAAACTAAACTGATTGAAGGCGATATCCGAAAAATACAGGAAAGTGATTTTCCTGATGAAATTGATGGCATTATCGGTGGACCACCTTGCCAATCTTGGTCGGAGGCTGGAAGTTTGCGTGGGATCGATGATGCTCGAGGACAATTATTTTTCGACTATATTCGTATTTTAAAAAGCAAACAGCCTAAATTTTTTCTTGCTGAAAATGTAAGCGGAATGCTTGCAAATCGCCATAATGAAGCTGTACAAAATATTCTAAAAATGTTTAAAGAGTGCGGTTATGATGTGACTCTCACGATGGTTAATGCCAAAGATTATGGGGTGGCACAGGAACGCAAGCGCGTGTTTTATATCGGTTTCCGCAAAGATCTAAACATTAATTTTGAATTTCCAGAGGGATCTACGGCTGATGATAGAGATAAAATTTCGCTAAAAGATATTATTTGGGATCTTAAAGATACGGCTGTTCCTGCTCTTACTCAAAATAGGGCAAACCCACAAGCAGTCAATAATAATGAGTATTTTACGGGTAGTTTTTCGCCTATTTTTATGAGCCGAAATAGAGTAAAAGCATGGCACGAACAGGGCTTTACTGTGCAGGCGTCGGGCAGACAATGTCAGCTACACCCCCAAGCCCCTAAAATGGAAAAGCACAGCACAAATGATTACAGATTTGTAGTGGGAAAAGAGCATTTATACCGCCGAATGACTATTCGAGAAGTGGCAAGAATACAAGGCTTTCCCGATAATTTTAAGTTCATTTATCAAAATACAAATGATGCTTACAAAATGATTGGGAATGCCGTTCCTGTCAATTTAGCATATGAGATCGCTGTTGCAATTAAACAAATAATACAAAAAATCCCAACTCATTCTATACATACAAAAACTCTGAACGTTCCATAAAGTTCTGATATTCTCAAGCGGTCGTAAACTGTAAAAACTTTACGACTGCTTATTTGTCGTCAACTGTAAATACAGTTATTCAAGAATTTCAGATAATTGCTGATTATGAAGTCTCCTAAAAGCAATCGCACTTTTATTGCTTTCCTCTAATTCTCTTTCCCACTCGACTAAGCTATTATTTACTAACAATCAATAAATTTTTAATGAGCCACAATGAACTTTCTCGCCCACAGTATGATTTCTCTTGAGTTAGAGAAAACAATACCAAATAGCCGTACGCTATTTGGTAATTTTGTCGGTGATTTTTATAAAGGACGGATCGAGAATTTAGCTGTTGCAAGCCATATTCAAGATGGCGTGAGACTACATCGGTTTATTGATAGTACGACAGATCGGCAAGAAAATTTCCTGAATCCATTACTTGCTAAAGACTTTGGGCGATTTAAAGGTATTGTGTCGGATATTGTGATCGATCATTTTATCGCAAAAAATTTTAGCGGTCTGTTTCAGCTGGATCTTGAACAAACTGAAATGGAAATATTGGAGACTATCCTTCAATATCAATCTATTTTTCCACGGGAATTTCGTTCATTGCTTAATTGGTTGTCACAGAATAAGGCGTTATCCCATTATGCCTATTTAGATTTTTTAACCGATCGTGTTTTTTCCGGAATGGCGCAGCGTATTACTCGTGGTGAAAAGTTATGTTTAGCGGGGGATGTGTTGAAAAAGCACTATGCAGAACTTGAGAAACTGGCGATACAAGAATTTCTTTATACCAAAGATGAAAGTATCCGAAAATATCAGTCTTATATAGCGCTTGCAAATATCACGTAGGGTACGGTTAGGCAAAGCCGTACGCACCAATAATGAAATGGTGCGTTACGCAAAGCCCAATGTACCCTACCCAAACAAATATTAGATACAATATTACTCTCTTGCAACAGATACATAATACCGAAAAACTTCACGAAATTTGACCGCACTTTGCTCTTCAGTTCCCCTCCATTCGCTGTAATCTCTCCCGTAGATCCTCTGCAGTTTGGCAGGTTTTAATCTTTTCAAATACGGTATCGGCTTCATCATATTCCTTATTTAAATAACGCAGCCACTGCTTAATTCTTGCGACATGATAAAAACCGGAATCGTGAAAATTTTCCATTTCGGCATATTTTTGTAAAATTTTCCGGATTTCCGACCAATACATTTTAGGGGAATTTGATTTTAGAACATAGCTTAAATTAGGTATATTTAATGCGCCACGCCCCACCATTAAATCTTGGCACCCTGTTTGTGCAAGACAATTTTGTCCGTCTTGCCAATGCCAAATTTCACCATTAGCAATCACCGGAATGGATAAACGTTTGCGAATTTCGCCAATCTTCGCCCAATTAATGCGATCCGAGCGATAACCATCGGCTTTTGTTCGTCCATGAACGGTGATTTCTGTTGCTCCGCCTAGCTCTACAGCATCGGCAATTTCAAAGGCTTGGGAAATATCATCCCAACCTAACCGCACTTTTACACTCACCGGCAGATGATTAGGTATTGCTTGGCGCAAAGCACAGGTAGCACGGTAAATTAATTCAGGCTGTTTGAGCAACGCCGCACCACCATGGCTACCATTTACCGTTTTAGAAGGGCAACCGCAGTTTAAATCAATGCCATGCGAACCAAGTTCAATGGCTCGAATCGCATTTTCCGCTAAACAATCAGGATTTTGCCCGAGTAATTGAACTCTCACCGGCGTGCCTGCGGGGGTAAATCCCTGATTTTTCAATTCGGGACACAGGCGATAAAACACTTTTTGAGGAAGAAGTTGATCGACTACTCGAATAAATTCCGTAATACATAAATCATAATCGTTCACTTCGGTAAGAAGTTGGCGTACGAAAGGATCCAGTACGCCTTGCATTGGTGCAAGAATTACCCGCACTGTTTATTTCCAGCCTTTTGCTTTACAAATTAAATCGTAAGCCGCTTGGATTTGCTGGGCTTTTTCTTTTGCCATTTCCATCATTTCCGGCGGCAAACCTTTTGCCACAAGTTTATCCGGGTGGTGTTCGTTCATTAAACGGCGATAAGCACGTTTCACCGTATTGCGATCATCGGATTCACTCACACCCAATACTTTATAAGCATCACCTAAAGTCGGGCCGGAAGATTGTTGATACGCGCCTCCGCTTTGTTGATATTCATAACCGCTGCGTTGTTGATACGCACCTTGTTGATATTGTCGGTAAAATCCACCTTGTGCAAAAGCTCGAGCTGCGGTTTCCATTGCGAGCATTTGCTCAAATTGCATACGTGATAAACCTAGTTCTTCGGCAATCACATAAAGCACCTCTTTTTCGGCTTCGTGAAGTTGAGAATCAGCAAATGCAGCCTGCACCTGCACATGTAAAAACATACGCAATAAATCGGCTCGTTGCCCACACCCAATACGAAACTCACGGATCACTTGGCGAATAGGGAAATCCGCCTCTTTACCTCGGCGGAAAGCCTCTTGTGCCAGTTTGCGACCATTATCATCTAGCTTCATTTGCGCCATTAATTGGCTTGCAAGTTGAATATCTTCTTCCGTCACCCGTCCTTTAGATTTACTCAAATGACCAAGTACGGCAAAGGTAGTCTGCATAAATAAATCTTGACGTGTCGTTTTACGCTTAAAAAAACTGGAATTGACCGCGCCAAGTTCGTATAACTTTTTATCTGCCATAGAGCCCAAAATCAGCCCGGCAATAGCACCGAAGAAACCACCCATTTTCCAGCCGATAAACACACCTAAAATTTTTCCAATAAAATTCATTCTTTCCTCTGATTACTTAAAGTGCGGTTATTTTTTTGAATATTTTTGCTCTAAATAAAGAACGTATCGCCATAAATGGTGATAAAGATCCATTTATCAAGTTTTACACACCAAACGCTGCACGATAAGCATGCATTTCAGCCAAATGGTTACAATAGCGAGGATCTTGTTCAATAAATTGCATCAAATCATCCAAATCAATAATAGACAATACTTGACATTGATAATCACGTTCGACTTCTTGAATCGCCGAAAGCTCACTCTTGCCACGCTCTTTTCGATTTAACGCAATTAACACGGCGGCAAGTTCCGCCTTGTTTGCACTAATTAATGCCATAGATTCTCGGATTGCCGTACCGGCGGTGATAACATCATCGACCAACAGAACCTTACCTTGTAACGGGCTACCGATTAAATTTCCACCTTCACCGTGATCTTTTACTTCTTTGCGGTTAAAACAGACGGGTTTATCAATATTATATCGGTTAAATAACGCCACAGAAACGGTTGTACCAATAGGAATGCCTTTATAAGCCGGGCCAAAAACAACATCAAAATCGACCGCACTTGCTTGAATTGCCGCAGCATAAAATTCCCCTAAACGGGCTAAATCCGCACCTGTATTAAATAATCCTGCATTGAAAAAATACGGGCTTTTACGTCCTGATTTCAAGGTAAATTCACCAAATTTCAATACGTTACGACTTAAAGCAAATTCAATAAAATCACGTTTATATTGTTCCATTTTTAGCCCTTAAATCCCTAGTGCCTCACGTTGCGCTACAAAAATTTGATAGCAGCCCTGTTTCGCTAAATCGAGTAATGTTAGTAACTCTTCGTGGCTGAAAGGCTCTCCTTCTGCTGTGCCTTGCACTTCAATCATACGACCGTCTTCCATCATCACCACATTCATATCGGTTTGTGCAGCAGAATCTTCTATATATTCCAAATCGCATACGGCATTTCCTTCTACAATGCCGACAGAAATGGCAGAAACCAAACCTTTGATAGGGTTCGTTTTTAAGGTTCCGTTTTCGATTAAAGCATTAATCGCATCACATAATGCAACCGCCGCCCCTGTAATAGCTGCCGTGCGTGTACCGCCATCCGCTTGGATAACATCGCAATCGAGAGTAATTGCACGCTCACCAAGTGCTTTTAAATCCACCATGGCACGTAGCGAACGGGCAATTAAACGTTGAATTTCCATAGTGCGCCCCCCTTGTTTACCCTTTGCGGCTTCACGCTGCATACGGCTATGGGTCGAGCGCGGTAACATACCATATTCAGCCGTCACCCAACCTTGATTTTGACCTTTTAAGAAGCGCGGCACGGAATCTTCCACCGTTGCCGTGCAAAGCACCTTGGTATCGCCAAATTCGACTAAAACAGAACCTTCAGCGTGTTTAGTGTAATGACGGGTAATTTTTATTTGACGGGGTTGATGATTTTCTCGATTATTCGGACGCATAAAAAAATTCCTTGATATGTAAATAAAAAAGCGCACCATTCTAGCACGCTTTTGTTTTTCCTTATGAATGAGATTGTACAAAATTTCGAATTTTATCGAAGGTTTCCGATAAATCCGCCGCAAAATTAATCTTTTGTATTTCAGGTATCGTATTTGATTTCACCAGCATTCTAAGAGGTTGGAACTGCATATTGCAAAGATAAAGCTGCTGATGTGGCAACATATGTTGTACAAATCGAGTAAGCGCGTGAATTCCACCGGCATCCAACACGGTCACCGCATCACACTGCAATACAATATGCTTGATTTCGTGATCCGTATGCACGGTTTTATCATGAAGATCAGAAAATAATTTATCCGCTGCAGCAAAAAATAACGGACCACTGATGCGATAAACCAACACATCATCCAAATCTTCCGGTGCATTATGCTCAATGGTCTTTGTCATCTCTGCGATAGTACGGATAAACAATAAACTCGCTAGCAATACTCCTACGCTAATGGCAATCACCATATCAAATAATACGGTTAAAATCAGGCAAGTGAACAATACCGCCATTTCATTTTTACCGGAACGGCGTGCAAGGTGAATAATTTCATTCACGCTTGCCATATTCCACGCCACTACTAAAAGCAATGCCGCCATAGAAGAAAGCGGTAAATAAGAAAGCGTCTGCGCAAATAAAAGTAACGCAAATAAAACTAAAAGTGCGTGAACAACACTCGCAATCGGTGAAACCGCACCTGATTTCACATTCGCAGCAGAACGTGCAATTGCCGCCGTTGCCGTAATCCCACCAAAGAAAGGTGAAACAATATTACCTAAACCTTGTGCAAGCAATTCATTATTTGAATGGTGTTTGGTGTCCGTCATATTATCAAGCACGACAGCACACAATAAAGACTCTATCGCACCTAATACCGCCATTGAAAAAGCCGCCGGCAATAGGGCTTGTAAACGATTAAAATCCCATTCAATAAGCTCGCCTTGCGCATTAGGAATATTCCAAGGCAATGCAAAATCAGGTAATACATTTGGGATTCCCTGCCCTATCGAGCCGTCAGGCAAAATATATTGAAAAGCAGAGCCAATAGTCGCCACATCAAAACCAAAGTACTGTAATACTAAAGCAAGAATAGTACCTATCATCACCGCAGGTAAATGACCCGGTATTGCAAGCCGAAATTTATGCCATTGCGTTAATATTAACAAAGTGATTAACCCAACGGCAGTATCCGCCCAGTTAATCGTTGGAAGTGCGGTTAAAATTGCGTGAATTTTTTCCGGATAATGCGCCGGCATCTTTTCAATACTGAGACCAAGAAAATCTTTAATTTGTAGCGTACCAATAGTAATCCCGATCCCGCAGGTAAAACCCAAAGTTACAGGCAAAGGAATGTATTCAATTAGTCGTCCAAGACGAAACAAAGCTATTAAAATTAAAATTACACCGGAGAGCAATGTTGCCATCAATAAACCACTCAATCCGAATTGCTGAGTGACGGGATATAAAATCACCACAAAGGCAGCAGTTGGCCCTGAAATATTGAATCGGGATCCTCCCGTAACTGAAATCACAATCCCTGCAATAATCGCGGTATAAAGCCCATGTTGTGGAGGAACACCACTGGCAATCGCCAACGCCATAGAAAGCGGTATCGCAATTACCCCAACCGTTAAACCAGCGATAATATCCCGAATCAGTGATTTTTTCGTATAACCGGCACGAAATGCATCCTTTAGAGCGCTAAAAGGTTTTACGGCTAAAAACACATTTTTAGAAAAGAGTGATTTAATGTGCATAAAAAAACGACAAAAAGTGAACAAAGTGCGGTTATTTTAGCGAAAGTTTGAAAAGATTTTAATGTTCTAGCTCAAAAAACTTGACTAAGTTAGTGCAAATCTTTATAGTTTGCGCACCTCAACACGGTGAGATGTCCGAGTGGTTGAAGGAGCACGCCTGGAAAGCGTGTATGTGCGAAAGTGCATCGGGGGTTCGAATCCCCCTCTCACCGCCAGAACACAATTCTTTAGCATTCGCCAACGTTTTCTAATGACTTTAAACTCAAATAAATTCAAATAGTTATTGTTTTTTAATGATTGCTTATATCCGCACTTTTTAGATCCCTGTTAAGATCCCTCGTTGTGTAGGGGATTTTTCTAGGGATCTAAAACGCACATTCATTTTATCTTACATACTACTTAAACACTTCAATTCCACACATATAACACATTATGTTCTATAGCTAGACTTTTATCTAACTATAAAAAAGCGATCCCGAATTGATCTGCCCCCCAAAAGTTGGACAAAATAAACCAACTCAGTCAGGGGCAGATTTTATGACCAAATACAATCAAACATTCAAACAACAAGCCATCGATTTTTATCTTAAAAATCACTTAGATGTTTCACTTACAAAAAAGCAATTTCAACTTTCCGACACCACCTTAAGACGTTGGATTACCCAATATCAACATTCAGGCAATGCAGGGCTTGCCCTATTGCCCGGCAAACGCATTTATTCCGCTGAATTTAAATATCAAGTCATCCTTGCCGTTCAAAAAGGGGATTTCTCTGCAAGGCAAGCGACAATCCATTTCGGCATAAGTAATTCAGGTCTTATCAGCCAATGGTTGAAAGCCTTTGAAAAAGACGGTATAAACGGTTTACACCCCAAACCGAAAGGAAGACCGACAATGTCCCCGAAAAAACCAAAATACGCCAAAATGCCACCGCCGCCGAAGACCGAAGAAGACCGCTTACGGTTAAGGATTTTGGAGCTTGAAGCGGAGGTGGCATTTCTAAAAAAGTTGGACGAAGTGATACGGGAGGAAGAAGCCGAACGGCGGCGATTATCCAAAGATTGAGAGGGACGTTTCCGCTTAACATCTTGCTTTCATTGGCAAATTTGTCTCGTAGTGTGTTTTTCTATCATTTAAAGCCGAAGGCGGATAAAAATACCGCACTTAAAGCGGAAATCAGGCGGATTAAAGCAGAAAATCCGGCGTATGGTTATCGCCGAGTAAGTACGTTATTGAAAGGCGTTAATCACAAACGGGTACAACACTTAATCCAACAAATGGGGCTACAGGTGAAGGGCAAAAAAGCGAGAAAGTACGCCGCCTATCGCGGTGAAATCGGAAACATCGCCCCAAACCGCTTACAACGGGATTTCACCACAACCCGACCAAACGAAAAATGGCTTACCGACATCACGGAAATCAAAGCCAAAGACGGCAGTAAATGTTACGTCTCACCGATTTTAGACTGCTTCAACTCGGAAATCATCAGCGTTGCTATCAGTCGAAGCCCGAATTGGCAACAAGTGAAAGTAATGTTGCAACAAGCGGTCGAAAAATTACCCAAAGAGGCGAAGCCGATACTGCATTCGGACCAAGGTTGGCAATATCAAATGTGTGCGTATCAACGCATCTTACAAGAAAACGGCATAGTGCAGAGTATGTCAAGAAAGGGAAACTGCCTAGATAATGCGATGATGGAGAGCTTTTTCGGGCGGATGAAAACGGAATGTATCTATGGTAAGCATTTTGACAATGCCGAGGAGGTTGCACAAGCGGTGAGGGAGTATATACGGTATTACAATGAGGAACGAATACAATTAAAATTAAACGGCTTGAGCCCGATACAATATCGAACTCAAACCATTTGTTAAATGGTCTAACTTTTTGGGGTCAGATCAAATAGAGATCGCTTTTTCATCATAATTAGCAATGACTAGTGCTTAAATAATATTGGTGATCGCATCATCAATATATAGTTTTGCTCCTTCTGCGGAATTAGAAGTATAGAGGGTATAACTATGCTCTGTACCATCTAATGCGGTATGAGTAACCTTTTCGGTACCTTTTGTAAAGGTACCCTTCGTATCCACAGTATCGTTGCTATCGCCGGAAATATATAATGGATTAGAATTTGAATTTGCCAATACATCTGATGCCTTCAGAACCACTTTCTGCGCTCCTGTTGCCGTCATATCAACCGCTTCAAATTCTCTTAAACCATCCGGTTTACTAGTACCAGATCCAGAATATCCAGAATGGAGATTTACCGTTGTGCCGCTACCGCTAATCGCAATAGTATCAAAACCTTCTCCACCACGAATATCGGTTTGATTACGCCCAGAATTGATTTCATTTCCCTTATTATTGTACTCAATTGCACTATAATCTTTTGTGAACTCAATTACATCATCACCGGCGCCACCGGTAATTTTGTAGTAATGGTTATCGGTTGTATAACCAACATCGCCCAGAATGATCTTATCGTTACCAGCTCCACCATCAATGGAAGTATCTCCAACGTGAGTCTTATAGGTGGTAGTGAATTGTGCATTACTCAAATCAATAGTGTCGTTACCATCACCACCATAGATATGCGTCATACGTAAATCACTTGCCACTACAACTAAATTGTCATCGCCATCACCAAGTTCTACATTGACCCAGAATAAATCACCTTTACCACGATTTGGTTTCAAGATAACGGTATCATCTCCGGTGCCCGCTTGAATATCAGTATATTGAATATTCCCGGCACCTTTTTCCCCCATTGATAACTTGTCGTTACCTTCACCAAGATCAATCTTGTTCCAATTGGTTCTCTTATTAACATCCTTGACAGCAGGTGTATTACCAAGTGCTCCACCACCAATAATAACCGTGTCATCGCCTATTCCTAGGTCAATCTGATTATTCAGACCGAATAATTTTCCACGCACAGTTAATACATCATCCCCATCACCGGTTTGAATAACTGAATTATTCTTTGCATTTAAAGAACGAAGGTTACCACGAATATCAACTTTATCTTCATCGGCACCCGTGTTAATTTTCGTACTAATGGCATTATTGGTAATAATAACTTTGTCTTTTCCCGCATTGGTATTAATTGTACCGCCGGTAATTGACATTCTGCCGGTAATATCATCAGCACTGGTTCCTTTACCGACCACAACAAGATCATCATTATCTCCGGTATTAATCTGTCCCTTGTCGCCAATCTTACCGGCAGATAACGGATTTTTATCTTTAATTTTTTTCACAATTCCTGAACTAGGATTATTCGGAACTGTACGTCCGGTAATAATCACATTAGGATCAGTAACCGGTCGATCATCCTCATCTTTATCATCAGCTAAATCCTTATCAGTAGGTTCATCTGAAGTGTCAGTATCTTCCTCCCAACCAGTGGTGTCTACCCAATTGTTGCTGTCTGTTGGAGGAGTCACTTCCGGTACTTGGATACCATCAAGTGCTTCCGCTTCTTTCGCTAAGTCCGCTTTGTCCGCATTGTCATCCGGTAACGCCTTAATCGCTTTTTCCGCCGCCGCTTTCTTATCCGCCGCGTCTTTCGCTTTCGCTTCTAAGTCCGCTTTTTCTTCCGCGGTGATATTTTTGTCTTCATCGGCTTTCGCTAAAGCGTCTTTCGCCGCTTTATCCGCCGCTTTGGCTTCTTCAAGTGCTGCTTTTGCGTCTTTTGCCGGATCTTCTTGCGGGGTCACGTCCGGTACTTCAATACCGTCCAGTTTACCCACTTCGTCCGTTAAGCCTGCTTTCTCCGCGTTATCCGCCGGTAAATCGTTGATGGCTTTTTCCGCCGCCGCTTTCTTCTCTGCCGCCTCTTTCGCTTTCGCTTCTAAGTCCGCTTTTTCTTCCGCGGTGATATTTTTGTCTTCATCGGCTTTCGCTAAAGCGTCTTTCGCCGCTTTATCCGCCGCTTTGGCTTCTTCAAGTGCTGCTTTTGCGTCTTTTGCCGGATCTTCTTGCGGGGTCACGTCCGGTACTTGGATACCGTCCAGTTTACCCACTTCGTCCGTTAAGCCTGCTTTGTCCGCATTGTCATCCGGTAACGCCTTAATCGCTTCTTCCGCCGCCGCTTTCTTATCCGCCGCCTCTTTCGCTTTCGCCTCTAAGTCCGCTTTCTCTTCCGCGGTGATATTTTTGTCTTCATTGGCTTTCGCTAACGCGTCTTTCGCCGCCTTGTCCGCCGCTTTGGCTTCATCTAACGCCGCTTTCGCGTCTTTTGCCGGATCTTCTTGCGGGGTCACGTCCGGTACTTGGATACCGTCCAGTTTACCCACTTCGTCCGTTAAGCCTGCTTTGTCCGCATTGTCATCCGGTAACGCCTTAATCGCTTCTTCCGCCGCCGCTTTCTTATCCGCCGCCTCTTTCGCTTTCGCTTCTAAGTCCGCTTTCTCTTCCGCGGTGATATTTTTGTCTTCATTGGCTTTCGCTAACGCGTCTTTCGCCGCTTTATCCGCCGCTTTGGCTTCATCTAACGCCGCTTTTGCGTCTTTTGCCGGATCTTCTTGCGGGGTCACGTCCGGTACTTCAATACCGTCCAGTTTACCCACTTCGTCCGTTAAGCCCGCTTTCTCCGCGTTATCATCCGGTAACGCCTTAATCGCTTCTTCCGCCGCCGCTTTCTTATCCGCCGCCTCTTTCGCTTTCGCCTCTAAGTCCGCTTTCTCTTCCGCAGTGATATTTTTGTCTTCATTGGCTTTCGCTAACGCGTCTTTCGCCGCCTTGTCCGCCGCTTTCGCTTCATCTAACGCCGCTTTTGCGTCTTTTGCCGGATCTTCTTGCGGGGTCACGTCCGGTACTTCAATACCGTCCAGTTTACCCACTTCGTCCGTTAAGCCTGCTTTCTCCGCGTTATCCGCCGGTAAATCGTTGATGGCTTTTTCCGCCGCCGCTTTCTTATCCGCCGCGTCTTTCGCTTTCGCTTCTAAGTCCGCTTTTTCTTCCGCGGTGATATTTTTGTCTTCATTGGCTTTCGCTAACGCGTCTTTCGCCGCTTTATCCGCCGCTTTCGCTTCATCTAACGCCGCTTTTGCGTCTTTTGCCGGATCTTCTTGCGGGGTCACGTCCGGTACTTGGATACCGTCCAGTTTACCCACTTCGTCCGTTAAGCCTGCTTTCTCCGCGTTATCATCCGGTAACGCCTTAATCGCTTCTTCCGCCGCCGCTTTCTTATCCGCCGCCTCTTTCGCTTTCGCCTCTAAGTCCGCTTTCTCTTCCGCGGTGATATTTTTGTCTTCATTGGCTTTCGCTAACGCGTCTTTCGCCGCTTTATCCGCCGCTTTGGCTTCATCTAACGCCGCTTTCGCGTCTTTTGCCGGATCTTCTTGCGGGGTCACGTCCGGTACTTGGATACCGTCCAGTTTACCCACTTCGTCCGTTAAGCCTGCTTTCTCCGCGTTATCATCCGGTAACGCCTTAATCGCTTCTTCCGCCGCCGCTTTCTTCTCTGCCGCCTCTTTCGCTTTCGCTTCTAAGTCCGCTTTTTCTTCCGCGGTGATATTTTTGTCTTCATTGGCTTTCGCTAAAGCGTCTTTCGCCGCCTTGTCCGCCGCTTTCGCTTCTTCAAGTGCTGCTTTTGCGTCTTTTGCCGGATCTTCTTGCGGGGTCACCTCCGGTACTTGAATACCGTCCAGTTTACCCACTTCGTCCGTTAAGCCTGCTTTCTCCGCGTTATCATCCGGTAACGCCTTAATCGCTTCTTCCACCGCCGCTTTCTTCTCTGCCGCCTCTTTCGCTTTCGCTTCTAAGTCCGCTTTTTCTTCCGCGGTGATATTTTTGTCTTCATTGGCTTTCGCTAAAGCGTCTTTCGCCGCCTTGTCCGCCGCTTTGGCTTCTTCAAGTGCTGCTTTTGCGTCTTTTGCCGGATCTTCTTGCGGGGTCACCTCCGGTACTTGAATACCGTCCAGTTTACCCACTTCGTCCGTTAAGCCCGCTTTGTCTGCGCTATCATCCGGTAACGCCTTAATCGCTTCTTCCGCCGCCGCTTTCTTCTCTGCCGCCTCTTTCGCTTTCGCTTCTAAGTCCGCTTTTTCTTCCGCGGTGATATTTTTGTCTTCATTGGCTTTCGCTAAAGCGTCTTTCGCCGCCTTGTCCGCCGCTTTGGCTTCTTCAAGTGCTGCTTTTGCGTCTTTTGCCGGATCTTCTTGCGGGGTCACGTCCGGTACTTCAATACCGTCCAGTTTACCCACTTCGTCCGTTAAGCCCGCTTTCTCCGCGTTATCATCCGGTAACGCCTTAATCGCTTCTTCCGCTGCCGCTTTCTTATCCGCCGCCTCTTTCGCTTTCGCTTCTAAGTCCGCTTTTTCCGCTTCGTCAATCTTGCCGTCTTCATTGGCTTTCGCTAAGGCGTCTTTCGCCGCTTTGTCCGCCGCTTTGGCTTCTTCAAGTGCTGCTTTTGCGTCTTTTGCCGGATCTTCTTGCGGGGTCACGTCCGGTACTTGGATACCATCAAGCGCTTCCGCTTCTTTCGCTAAGTCCGCTTTGTCCGCATTCTCATCCGGTAAGTCGTTGATGGCTTTTTCCGCTGCCGCTTTCTTATCCGCCGCCTCTTTCGCTTTCGCTTCTAAGTCCGCTTTTTCCGCTTCGTCAATCTTGCCGTCTTCATTGGCTTTCGCTAAGGCGTCTTTCGCCGCTTTGTCCGCCGCTTTGGCTTCATCTAACGCCGCTTTTGCGTCTTTTGCCGGATCTTCTTGCGGGGTCACGTCCGGTACTTGGATACCATCAAGCGCTTCCGCTTCTTTCGCTAAGTCCGCTTTGTCCGCATTCTCATCCGGTAAGTCGTTGATGGCTTTTTCCGCCACCGCTTTCTTCTCTGCCGCGTCTTTCGCTTTCGCTTCTAAATCCGCTTTTTCCGCTTCGTCAATCTTGCCGTCTTCATTGGCTTTCGCTAAAGCGTCTTTCGCTGCTTTGTCCGCCGCTTTGGCTTCTTCAAGTGCTGCTTTTGCGTCTTTTGCCGGATCTTCTTGCGGGGTCACGTCCGGTACTTGAATACCGTCCAGTTTACCCACTTCTTCCGTTAAGCCTGCTTTGTCCGCATTGTCATCCGGTAACGCCTTAATCGCTTCTTCCGCCGCCGCTTTCTTATCCGCCGCGTCTTTCGCTTTCGCTTCTAAGTCCGCTTTGTCTTCTGCACTGATGCTGCCGTCTTTTTGCGCTTCGGCTAAGGCTTCTTTCGCTGCTTTGTCCGCCGCTTTGGCTTCTTCAAGTGCTGCTTTTGCGTCTTTTGCCGGATCTTCTTGCGGGGTCACGTCCGGTACTTGGATACCGTCCAGTTTACCCACTTCGTCCGTTAAGCCTGCTTTGTCCGCATTGTCATCCGGTAACGCCTTAATCGCTTCTTCCGCTGCCGCTTTCTTATCCGCCGCGTCTTTCGCTTTCGCCTCTAAGTCCGCTTTCTCTTCCGCGGTGATATTTTTGTCTTCATTGGCTTTCGCTAAAGCGTCTTTCGCCGCCTTGTCCGCCGCTTTCGCTTCATCTAACGCCGCTTTTGCGTCTTTTGCCGGATCTTCTTGCGGGGTCACGTCCGGTACTTGGATACCGTCCAGTTTACCCACTTCGTCCGTTAAGCCTGCTTTGTCCGCATTGTCATCCGGTAACGCCTTAATCGCTTCTTCCGCCGCCGCTTTCTTATCCGCCGCCTCTTTCGCTTTCGCTTCTAAGTCCGCTTTCTCTTCCGCGGTGATATTTTTGTCTTCATTGGCTTTCGCTAACGCTTCTTTCGCCGCCTTGTCCGCCGCTTTGGCTTCTTCAAGTACTACTTTCGCGTCTTTTGCCGGATCTTCTTGCGGGGTCACGTCCGGTACTTGGATACCGTCCAGTTTACCCACTTCGTCCGTTAAGCCTGCTTTCTCCGCGTTATCATCCGGTAACGCCTTAATCGCTTCTTCCGCCGCCGCTTTCTTATCCGCCGCGTCTTTCGCTTTCGCCTCTAAGTCCGCTTTTTCCGCTTCGTCAATCTTGCCGTCTTCATTGGCTTTCGCTAACGCTTCTTTCGCCGCCTTGTCCGCCGCTTTGGCAGCCTCAACTGCAGTTTTGGCTGTATTCAAGGCCTCATTATTTGTATCAGAGTCAGAGTTGGAAGAACTACCGCCGGATGAGCTAGATGAACTTGCAATCAGTGCTCCTAAACCAATGATCCCCAAGCCGGCAAACACCCAACCCCAATTCGGTAAAAACGGAACTACAAAAGGTTCGCCGCCAAGAACTTCGGCGGCGATAACGTTTTGCTGTAATGCGGCAATGGCATCGGCACTTTCACCTGTCTGCGGGAAATAAGCATAGTAAGAATGATTCTCTGCTAAACCGATAACAGGGCTTAACTCATCATTAGCGTAGTAATCTTCAATAATTAGACTTGGTGAATTTTTTTCATCTTCAAACGCAATTTCTAAATTATTGCCATTGCGTTTAGCAAAAATAGGTTGAGGAGCTAATTGAGTGGAATCATCAACCAATTCAAAGGTGATTTTTTCTACCGGTTGTTTGATAACGGTAGCCGCACCTTTTTGATTGGTAATTGCAACGGTTTGCAATGTTTTACCACTCTCTGTATTGATTTTTAGGGTAATGTTATTCATAAAAAATCCCTCCTTAATTTAGTATCTTTTTATGAACGATTAATTACTTAAAAAAAGTAAAAACTTACCCATTGTAAAAAAAAAAAAAAAAAAACAAGCCCTAAACACCTAATTTTTAAGTTTTTTTTATTGAAAAATTAATTGAATTTAGCAAATACGCGGTACTTACTATTTGCTATTCTAGAATGAGAAATAGGATGAAGAAAAATGGCACGCCCTAAAGGATTCGAACCTTTGACCCACGCCTTAGAAGGGCGTTGCTCTATCCAGCTGAGCTAAGGGCGCATTTTAGGAATACTTCTTTTGTATGAAACTTCGGGGGAAATATAAAAGAGGTGGTCGGCGAGATAGGATTTGAACCTACGACCCACTGGTCCCAAACCAGTTGCGCTACCAAGCTGCGCTACTCGCCGATAAGTGGGGCTAATTATAGTGAGGTTTCTTATTCAGTCAATCAATTTTTATCATTTTATAGTTAATTGCTTAAAATTATCTCATTTTTTTAATCCGGTACATTTGGATTTTGTAAATCTATGCATTGTCAGATAGAATAGCAAACGTTTACGTTTCATTATTGAGGATTTTCAATGACTGCACAAATCATTTCGGGTACTGCACTTTCTAAGCAGATAAAATCCGAAGTTTCACAAAAAATCGTACATTATCGTAATGAAGGGAAGCGTACTCCCGGGCTTGCAGTTATCCTTGTCGGTGCGGATCCGGCTTCCCAAGTATATGTAGGAAGCAAACGCCGTAGTTGTGAAGAAGTGGGCATTACATCTCAATCTTATGACTTACCGGAAACAACAACCGAGCAAGAATTACTTACATTAATTGATCAGTTAAATGCCGATGAAACCATTGATGGTATTTTGGTTCAGTTGCCGCTTCCAAAACAAATTAATTCAGAAGCAGTCATCGAGCGCATTGATCCGAAAAAAGATGTAGATGGTTTTCATCCTTATAATGTGGGGCGTTTATGCCAACGAATTCCGACACTACGCGCCTGTACGCCTTATGGAGTGATGAAACTACTGGAAACAACGGGAATTGATTTACACGGTAAACACGCTGTTATTGTTGGTGCTTCAAATATTGTCGGTCGCCCAATGTCCTTAGAATTGTTGCTTGCAGGCGCAACGGTTACCGTTACTCATCGCTTTACAAAAGATCTTGAAAGCTATGTTCGTCAAGCCGATGTGCTTGTGGTTGCAGTGGGGAAACCAAACCTTGTGCCGGGTGAATGGGTAAAAGAAAATGCGGTCGTCATTGATGTGGGCATTAATCGCATTGACGGTAAACTAGTTGGGGACATCGGATTTGAAGCGGCAGCCCAAAAAGCAAGTTATATCACCCCGGTTCCCGGTGGAGTTGGTCCGATGACGGTTGCAATGTTAATGTACAACACGCTTTATGCCTATGAGCACAATAATAAGTTGAAATAATCGGTATTATACATCGGTTGCACAAAACAGAGTAGGGTGTGTTAGCCAAAGGCGTAACGCACCTTAAACCCAAGTTTGGTGCGTTACGGTAAGCCTAACGCCCCCTACATTTGAATTAAAAACAGCCTTTTGTGCAACTGCTACATAATATCGGGAAAACGAAAAAGTGCGGTCAATTTTGACCGCACTTTTGTTTTCATCGTTAATGTAGCTTCAACCTTGGTTTTAAATAACGGTTAATTTTATCCACCAAGATAATCAAGCCGATTTTAATACAACCGTGCAACGCATGTTGATGCATACGATATAAGGAAACATAAGCGAATTGTGCGAATTTTCCATGTACGGTTAGCGGATTTTTACCAAATTTATTGGTTAAACTTCCTAATGCCGTGAAACTAGAGAGGGATACCAACGTCCCTTTATCATTATATTTAAAGGCTTTTAACGGCTTGTTATCAAAGATCGCAAAGATATTTTTCGCACAAGCTTTTGCCATTTGGTGTGCCGCTTGTGCGCGAGGTGGAACCAATTTTCCATTTTCTTGAGTTAATGCCGCACAATCGCCAATAGCGAAAATACTGTCATCTACCGTTGTCTGTAACGTATCTCTTACTACCAATTGATTGATTCGATTAAGCTCCAAACCATCAAAATTGTGAGTCACTTTCGAGGTGCGAACCCCTGCCGCCCAAACGATTAAATCCGCTTTAATTTCTTCGCCTTCTTTGGTAATCAGCGTGTTAGGTTGGGCTTCGGTAATCATAGTATTTAATTTTACATTCGCCCCCATTTCCTCAAGTTCATCCAGCACTGCTGCGGATAAATCTTCAGGTAATGCCGGTAATAAACGAGAACCGGCTTCTACCAATGTAACTTGTAAACAATCGGTATTAATTTTGCCATAACCGTAAGAAGATAAATCTTCAGCGGCATGATACAGTTCAGCCGTTAGTTCCACACCGGTCGCACCGCCTCCAACAATGGCAACATTCACTTTATTTTCATCCACCAATTTTTGTTTAAATTCTTCTTCGCCAATATCGTCTAATGCGCGATTTTCTGAAAATTTTAAGAACAATTCCAACATTTTATGTTGAAAACGCAATGCTTGATCGGAACTATCTAGGAAAATGCAGTTATCAGCGACCCCTTTGGTATTAAAATCGTTAGATTTACTCCCTATCGCTATCACTAAGTAATCGTAAGGGATACGGCGGGCAACTACGAGCATATCCCCCTCTTGACCATAAACCGGAGCAAGCTCCACATATTTCTGCTCTCGGTTAATACGAATAATTGAACCTTGCTCGAAACTAAAATAATGATTTTTACCATGAGCGCGATAGCTTAACGAATCGACTCCATCATCCATCACACCTGTTGCAATTTCATGTAATAAAGGTTTCCAAAGATGAGTTGCATTACGATCTACTAAAGTAACTTTAGCCTGTTTTTTACGACCCAGCTTATCCCCTAGGAAGGTCGCCAGCTCAATACCACCGGCACCGCCACCAACGATGACTACGTTTTTCATTAATTTCTCCTAAAATGATTAAATTTCGTTAAAAATGTTAAATTAATGTAATAATAACATAAAACAACAGGTGGGATCATTACTCACTAAGGAGAAAAGATTAAGTTTGGTGAGCCTGATTATAGAGAGGTTCAAGCGATCGTATCGTTTCAGTAATAAAGGTGATGGTATCCAATTTTGCTAAATCTGCTTTTTCAACATTTTTGCCTATACACCAAAAATCGTTATCGTTACGTAGAAGAAGATCTTGTTGAGTAAATTGCTTCGCTTGTCGAAAATCATCATACTCACTTTCATCACCACGCCACAAATCAAAATCAGCAAACTTGATGAAGTCAAAATTCTCCAACCATTGATTATATTGTTGCACGTTAATTTGTGAGCGATCTGCGCGATAACAATGCCAATCCAAGCTTACAGAAAGTCGGCGACGATTTAACAGCACAGAAAAAATTGCAGCTGAATTTTGATTAAACTCATATTTAAAATAGGCAAAGAAATGCGCGCGTACCTGCCAACCATTCGTCCAACTTTCAATATGAGGTTTTGCAAAAGGTGCGCCAAGTTGAGCCGAAACAGCCTGAATTATTGCTTTCCAATTATCCCATTCTTTCTTATAACGTGCTTTGATTGACGGAATTTCTTCCGGACAAAATTTTTTCATTTGAGCAAATTGGAAAAAAGGAATATTGAAAAGATCGCAAGATTGTGCAGATAAACTCGGTATCATCATTGTCTTTCCTATGGAATAATATTTGCTACAACAGGTTTTAGATTAAAAATCACAGTAATTTTTGACCGCACTTTGCGTAAAAATTTGCTTATCTTCCCAACGCAACATCGTCATTCGGTTATTCCACACACAACCGGTATCAAGCGCATAAATATTCGGCGGTGTAATTTCATCAACCAAACTTGCCCAATGTCCAAATATAATCGACATTTGCCGATAAAGCGGATTATCCAAATTAAACCAAGGTGTGAGTTCTGCCGGGGCTTCTTTAGGAGGCAATTTACAAACAAAATCCAAACGATGGTCAAAATAACAAAAACGCATACGGGTAAATACGTTAATGATATAACGCCAACGATCGATACCTTCTAGATCGACCGACCAGCGGTCGGGCTGATTTTCATACATTTGAGAAATCAAAGCGTAAAAATCCCCGTTTTGTAATATATTTTCCACTTCTTTGGCACAAGCCTTCGCCGTGGCGAGATCCCAGTCAGGCGAGATTCCCGCGTGCGTCATCACAAAATTAAATTCTTCGTGATGTACAAGTAAAGGTTGATGACGAAGCCAATCAATAAGCACTTCAAAATCCGGTGCTTGAAAAATCGCTTCAACGTGATCACGGGGTTTAACTTTTTTAATACCGAGTGCGGTTGATATTAAATGCAGATCGTGATTACCCAGCACCGTTTGTGCCGCATTGCCGAGAGATTTTACAAAGCGCAAACAGTCTAAAGATTTATCTCCACGGGCAACAAGATCACCGACAAGGTAAAGTTTATCTTTATTTGGGTTGAATTGAACACGTTTTAACAAAAGCTGCAATTCATCAAAACAACCCTGTAAATCGCCGACTAAATAAGTTGCCATTTTGACCGCTCTTTTAAGTAAAAAATTTAAACGATGCCATTACTAGGCTTCGTCATCTATGATTTCGTTTTTATTGACATCAACAGGGGGATTATCCGCCAACCAATTCGCCAAACGTGCATAATCCGCAATCGAGAGATTTTCCGCCCGAGCATTGAGATCAACCCCAAGTGCGGTCAAATTTTCAGGAGAAAATAAACCGGAAAGGGCATTACGCAATGTTTTACGGCGTTGATTAAACGCCTGTGAACACACACGATTTAACCAATATAAATCTTTTACAGGGTGAGGGAGTTCTTTATGCGGAATTAAGCGCACGACTGCCGAATCCACTTTAGGCGCAGGTTTAAATGCGCTCGGCGGAACTTCCAACACCGGCATCACTTGGCAGAAATATTGCGCCATAATCGTTAAACGTCCATAAGCCTTGCTGTTCGGCGCAGCACATAAACGTTTCACCACCTCTTTTTGCAACATAAAATGCATATCTTGAATAACATCATGATAGTTGAATAAATGGAACATTAATGGCGTTGAAATATTATACGGTAGGTTACCAAACACACGTAATTTTTGCTTTGATGTATGAGTTTGTTCCGCATAAAGAGAGCCGAAATCAAACTGCATTGCATCGGTTTCAATAACATTTAATTTTTGGTGTAAAAAAGGATGATGACGTAAACGTTCGGCGAGATCGCGGTCAAGTTCAACCACAGTTAAGTGATCAACTTGCTCGCCAACCGGTTCGGTTAATGCGCCAAGTCCTGGGCCAATTTCAACCAAAAATTGCCCTTTTTGTGGATAAATCGCGGCAACGATATTTTGAATCACGTTATTGTCGTGCAAAAAGTTTTGTCCGAAACGTTTACGGGCAGTATGCCCTAGGTGTTTTTTTGAGTTCATAATATGCTTATCTTTTATAAAATTGCGTTCATTATAGAGCCTGTTTCGGGATTGTAAATCGTCACGCATTTAGACTAAATCAACTTTTTTCCCCTCAATTTTATTTTCATCTTTCGCATAATCCCAAAAACGGCTATAATCCGCGCGTTTTTTATCAAAATTGACCCAAAGTGCGGTCAAAAAACCATTATTTTTTAGAGGATACAATGGCAAAAGAAGATAGCATTGAAATGCAAGGCACCATTTTGGAAACCCTACCGAACACGATGTTTCGTGTGGAATTGGAAAATGGTCACGTGGTAACGGCGCACATTTCAGGAAAAATGCGTAAAAACTATATTCGCATTTTAACCGGCGATAAAGTTACCGTGGAGATGACTCCTTATGACTTAAGCAAAGGACGCATTGTTTTTCGTAGTCGCTAGTTTTATTCCACTAAGCAAAGCCGATAATTTTATCGGCTTTCTTTTTGTTCAAAAACAACTCAAATCGGTTGCGGAATGCAAAATTTTATGTATAATCCGCAACCCTTAGCCACATTGAATTTTCGTTCCTTGCCTTTGCAGATTGGTGGCTAATCTACGTCAAAGGCTGATTAACCCGTAAGGAGCAGTAATGCGTCACTACGAAATCGTGTTTATGGTTCACCCGGACCAAAGCGAGCAAGTATCAGGTATGATTGAACGTTACACAGGTTCTGTAAAAGAAGCAGGTGGTCAGGTTCATCGCCTAGAAGATTGGGGTCGTCGCCAATTAGCGTACCCAATTAATAAATTACACAAAGCACATTATGTGCTTATGAATGTAGAAGCGCCTCAACAAGTAATCGACGAGCTAGAAACGACTTTCCGTTATAACGATGCTGTATTACGCAGTCTTGTTATCCACACTAAGCACGCCGTAACAGAAGCGTCCCCAATGGTTAAAGCAAAAGATGATCGCAAAGCTTTAGCTGAAATTGAAAACAACGATTTTGAGGATGCTGAAGAGTAATTCAAATATTGATAATCGCTTATCGTTAATAGGAGTTGTAACTCAATCTCCTAAGCATTCGAAAAGTCCGAATGGAATTGAGCATTGTGGTTTCTGGTTAGAGCATCGTTCAGAAAAAATCGAAACCGGATTATCGCGCCAAGCTTGGCTAAAAATGCCAATTCAAGTAAGTGGTCATCAATTAGTAGAAAAAACTCAAAGCATTACGGTCGGCAGTCAACTTTTGATCGTGGGTTTCATTACCTCACATAAAACCTCAAACGGTTTAAATCAATTAGTATTACATGCCGAGCAAATCGAATTTATAGATTAGGAGACAGCCAAATGGCACGTTATTTCCGTCGTCGTAAGTTCTGCCGTTTCACAGCGGAAAATGTTGTAGAAATCGATTACAAAGATATTGCGACATTAAAGAACTACATTTCTGAAAGCGGCAAAATTGTACCAAGCCGTATTACCGGTACTCGTGCGAAGTACCAACGTCAATTAGCCCGTGCAATCAAACGCGCGCGTTATTTAGCGTTACTTCCATACACTGACAACCATCAGTAATTAAGGAGATACGGTAATGCAAGTAATTCTTTTAGATAAAATCGCTCACCTAGGTAATGTAGGTGATCAAGTTAATGTTAAATCAGGTTTTGCACGTAACTTCTTAATCCCACAGGGTAAAGCTGTTATGGCAACTAAAGCTAACATTGAACATTTTGAAGCACGTCGCGCTGAATTAGAAGCGGCAGCAGCGGCAAACCTTGCAGCAGCACAAGCTCGTGCGGCACAGGTAACTGCACTAGAAACAGTAAGTATTGCATCAAAAGCCGGTGATGAGGGTCGTTTATTCGGCGCAATCACAACTCGTGATATTGCTGAAGCAGTGACCGCAGCGGGTGTTGAAATTGCGAAAAGCGAAGTTCGTTTACCAAACGGTCCAATCCGTACTCTTGGTGAGCACGATGTTCGTTTCCAACTTCACGGTGAAGTATTCGCATCATTAAACATTATTGTTGTTGCTGAATAATTTATCCTATGGATAAAAAACCCGACTTTGGTCGGGTTTTTCTTCTTTAGAGTGTAATGAAATACTAACTACTTTCAGCCCTTCTTATTTTAGCTAGGGTTTATATGTCCCTCGTTCGACAATAATGCCCACACTATGTGCTTGTGCAACTGCCTTTGGCTTACTTAACTTTAAACGCAAACCCGAAATACCGAAATGTTGTTGTAATTGGTTTGCTACTTCATAAGCTAGACGTTCTACAAGGAGAAAAGGCTTCCCCTGCACATAATCTATAATAAACTGACTAACTTCTGCATAATTTAAGCAATATTGAACATCATCCGTTTCAGCAGCTTTACGGCAGTCCCACATCATTTCAATATCAAAAATAAGTTTCTGTTTAATTTTCTGCTCCCAATCATAAACCCCAATTTGAGCAAATACGGTTAATTCTTCAATAAAAATACGATCCATATCAGGTTCCTCCAAAATTATTGTAGGCGTATGCTATCAAGTTTAGGTAAAATAGCGAATAAATTTTATCACTCCGAGGTATCAATGAGCCTATTCGCCGTCTTTTATATGATTTTCGCCTATCTTTTAGGATCTATTTCCAGTGCTATTTTAGTTTGCAAAGTAAGTGGCTTACCTGATCCTCGTCAAAATGGCTCTCATAATCCCGGAGCAACCAATGTGTTTCGTATCGGAGGTCAATGGGCGGCATTAATAGTACTTATTTTCGATATTTTAAAAGGTATGCTACCTGTTTGGGCGGGATATTACTTAGGATTAACACAATTTGAATTAGGTATGGTGGCTCTCGGTGCTTGCCTCGGTCATATCTTTCCAATATTCTTTCAATTCAAAGGAGGAAAAGGCGTTGCAACCGCATTCGGTGCTATCGCCCCGATTGCATGGGCTGTTGCAGGTTCAACATTAGGTACTTGGCTTGCCGTATTCCTCATCAGTGGCTATTCATCTTTAAGTGCAGTCGTTACCGCATTAGTTGTCCCTTTTTATGTTTGGTGGTTTAAACCGGAATTTACTTTTCCCGTAGCGCTTGTAAGCTGCTTATTGATTTATCGCCATCATGACAATATTCAACGTTTATGGCGAGGACAAGAAGATAAAATATGGTCGAAATTTAAAAATAAATAAAGAATCTATCAGTCGATAGGTCAGACCGCTGACAAATATGCAATTTTTAATAATGGGGAGTAATGGACAAAAGGCATAACAGAAAAAAGTATTGGTAAAAAGTGCTTTCGAGCCTTATAGTAAAAGGCTTTAAAGCACTTTTATTTTTATGAATAAAAAATTGTCCTTTTTTGCCATTCTAACAATATTCAGAAACATGGCTTCAAAAATAACCTTCAACATTATAGATGTATAAATTGTAATAAAACATTTTCCAATAAAAAACAATTAAATCCCGTCGTGAAATAACAAAACCCCTTGAACTCTACCAGTCCAAGGGGCTTGATATGTTTGAACCCGGCGGTGCCCTACTCTCACATGGGGAAACCCCACACTACCATCGGCATTACGGCTTTTCACTTCTGAGTTCGGTATGGGGTCAGGTGGAACCTCCGCACTATCGCCGCCGGGATAATCCTTCGATAACTGCTTCTTTCTCTTTAAACAATTGGTCACAAGCCGAAAAATCTTCTCCAAAATCTCTCTTATCTTTCTCATTCAGTCAGTTCGCTACAAAAACACTTGAGCGTTGTATAGTTAAGCCTCTCGGGCAATTAGTATGGGTTAGCTCAATATCTCACAATACTTACACACCCCACCTATCTACGTCTTAGTCTTAAACAACCCTTACTCTCTTATAGAGTGGGAGAACTCATCTTAAGGCAAGTTTCGTGCTTAGATGCTTTCAGCACTTATCTCTTCCGCACTTAGCTACTCGGCAATGCATCTGGCGATACAACCGAAACACCAGTGGTGCGTCCACTCCGGTCCTCTCGTACTAGGAGCAGCCCCTCTCAATTCTCCTACGCCCACGGCAGATAGGGACCGAACTGTCTCACGACGTTCTAAACCCAGCTCGCGTACCACTTTAAATGGCGAACAGCCATACCCTTGGGACCTACTTCAGCCCCAGGATGTGATGAGCCGACATCGAGGTGCCAAACACCGCCGTCGATATGAACTCTTGGGCGGTATCAGCCTGTTATCCCCGGAGTACCTTTTATCCGTTGAGCGATGGCCCTTCCATGCAGAACCACCGGATCACTATGACCTACTTTCGTACCTGCTCGACTTGTCCGTCTCGCAGTTAAGCTTGCTTATACCATTGCACTAACCTGACGATGTCCGACCGTCATTAGCAAACCTTCGTGCTCCTCCGTTACTCTTTGGGAGGAGACCGCCCCAGTCAAACTACCCACCAGACACTGTCCGAGTACCCGTTACAGGCACTTCGTTAGAACATCAAACGTTAAAGGGTGGTATTTCAAGGATGGCTCCACGATAACTGGCGTTACCGCTTCAAAGCCTCCCACCTATCCTACACATCAAAATTCAAGGTTCAGTGTCAAGCTATAGTAAAGGTTCACGGGGTCTTTCCGTCTAGCCGCGGGTACACCGCATCTTCACGGCGATTTCAATTTCACTGAGTCTCGGGTGGAGACAGCCTGGCCATCATTATGCCATTCGTGCAGGTCGGAACTTACCCGACAAGGAATTTCGCTACCTTAGGACCGTTATAGTTACGGCCGCCGTTTACTGGGGCTTCGATCAGGTGCTTCTCAAATGATTACACCATCAATTAACCTTCCAGCACCGGGCAGGCATCACACCCTATACGTCCACTTTCGTGTTTGCAGAGTGCTGTGTTTTTAATAAACAGTTGCAGCCAGCTGGTATCTTCGACCGGTTCACCCTTCGTGAGTTAATCACTACAAGCTACGCCGGCGCACCTTCTCCCGAAGTTACGGTGCTATTTTGCCTAGTTCCTTCACCCGAGTTCTCTCAAGCGCCTGAGTATTCTCTACCTGACCACCTGTGTCGGTTTTCAGTACGGTTTAGTAAAGCCTGAAGCTTAGTGGCTTTTCCTGGAAGTGTGGTATCGGCAACTTCTTGTCCGTAGACAATCGTCATCAGCTCTCGGTGTTTAAAGAAGACCGGATTTGCCTAATCTTCCCACCTACCACCTTAAACAAGGATTTCCAACACCTTGCTTGCCTAACCTGCTCCGTCCCCACATCGCAGCTTTACCAAGTACGGGAATATTAACCCGTTTCCCATCGACTACGCTTTTCAGCCTCGCCTTAGGGGCCGACTCACCCTGCCCCGATTAACGTTGGACAGGAAACCTTGGTCTTCCGGCGAACGGGTTTTTCACCCGTTTTATCGTTACTTATGTCAGCATTCGCACTTGTGATACGTCCAGCAAACCTCTCGATTCACCTTCATCCGCTTACACAACGCTCCCCTACCCAACAGAATTAATCCTGATGCCGCAGCTTCGGTGCTATATTTGAGCCCCGTTACATCTTCCGCGCAGGCCGACTCGACTAGTGAGCTATTACGCTTTCTTTAAATGATGGCTGCTTCTAAGCCAACATCCTAGCTGTCTAAGCCTTCCCACTTCGTTTCCCACTTAATATAAACTTTGGGACCTTAGCTGGCGGTCTGGGTTGTTTCCCTCTCCACGACGGACGTTAGCACCCGCCGTGTGTCTCCTGAGTATCACTCTTCGGTATTCGTAGTTTGCATCGGGTTGGTAAGCCGGGATGGCCCCCTAGCCGAAACAGTGCTCTACCCCCGAAGGTGTCCGCTCAAGGCTCTACCTAAATAGATTTCGGGGAGAACCAGCTATCTCCCGGTTTGATTGGCCTTTCACCCCCAGCCACAAGTCATCCGCTAATTTTTCAACATTAGTCGGTTCGGTCCTCCAGTTAGTGTTACCCAACCTTCAACCTGCCCATGGCTAGATCACCGGGTTTCGGGTCTATACCTTGCAACTAAAACGCCCAGTTAAGACTCGGTTTCCCTTCGGCTCCCCTATGCGGTTAACCTCGCTACAAAATATAAGTCGCTGACCCATTATACAAAAGGTACGCAGTCACCCTTTCAGGCTCCCACTGCTTGTACGTACAAGGTTTCAGGTTCTATTTCACTCCCCTCGCCGGGGTTCTTTTCGCCTTTCCTTCACAGTACTGGTTCACTATCGGTCAATCAGGAGTATTTAGCCTTGGAGGATGGTCCCCCCTTCTTCAGACAGGATATCACGTGTCCCGCCCTACTTATTGTCAGCCTAGTACCACAATGCACCATTCGAATACGGGACTATCACCCTGTTTCGTTCAACTTCCCAGTCGATTCTTCTTAATACACTGCTATCACTGACGGCTACTCCGCTTTCGCTCGCCGCTACTCACGGAATCTCGGTTGATTTCTTTTCCTCGGGGTACTTAGATGTTTCAGTTCTCCCGGTTTGCCTTGCTTAACTATGGATTCATTAAGCAATAGTAGATTCTTCATCTACTGGGTTTCCCCATTCGGATATCTCGGGTTAAACGCTTCTTATCAACTCACCCAAGCTTTTCGCAGATTTGCACGTCCTTCTTCGCCTCTGATTGCCAAGGCATCCACCTTGTACGCTTAGTCACTTAACTATACAACCTCAAGTGCTTTCAATACTAAACACTTTAGCTGTTATTTAATCTAACTAAACACTCGATTGCTTTTGCTCAATCAAGATTTTTATTACTCAGACTTTCTTCTATCCGCTTTCGCAGACTTAAAAAAATCTCTCAGTTTTCAGCTTGTTTCCAATTTGTTAAAGAACAATAAGATTTCCAATTAAAGTTATCTTTAATTGGCGTCCCCACGGGGATTCGAACCCCGGTTACCGCCGTGAAAGGGCGATGTCCTAGGCCTCTAGACGATGGGGACATCAATTAAAGATACTCTACGCTTCAATCCTTTCTCTCTTCTCTACAATCCATCAGCCAATCTGTGTGAACACTTGTTATCGCTCGTCTCTAACTAAGGAGGTGATCCAACCGCAGGTTCCCCTACGGTTACCTTGTTACGACTTCACCCCAGTCATGAATCATACCGTGGTAAACGCCCCCCTCGCGGTTAAGCTATCTACTTCTGGTACAACCCACTCCCATGGTGTGACGGGCGGTGTGTACAAGGCCCGGGAACGTATTCACCGCAACATTCTGATTTGCGATTACTAGCGATTCCGACTTCATGGAGTCGAGTTGCAGACTCCAATCCGGACTTAGACGTACTTTCTGAGATTCGCTCCGCATCGCTGCTTCGCTTCCCTCTGTATACGCCATTGTAGCACGTGTGTAGCCCTACTCGTAAGGGCCATGATGACTTGACGTCATCCCCACCTTCCTCCGGTTTATCACCGGCAGTCTCCTTTGAGTTCCCGTCCAAAACGCTGGCAACAAAGGATAAGGGTTGCGCTCGTTGCGGGACTTAACCCAACATTTCACAACACGAGCTGACGACAGCCATGCAGCACCTGTCTCTCAGTTCCCTAAGGCACTCCAATATCTCTATCGGATTCTGAGGATGTCAAGAGTAGGTAAGGTTCTTCGCGTTGCATCGAATTAAACCACATGCTCCACCGCTTGTGCGGGCCCCCGTCAATTCATTTGAGTTTTAACCTTGCGGCCGTACTCCCCAGGCGGTCGATTTATCACGTTAGCTACGGGCGCCAGAGTTAAACCCCAACCCCCAAATCGACAGCGTTTACAGCGTGGACTACCAGGGTATCTAATCCTGTTTGCTCCCCACGCTTTCGCACATGAGCGTCAGTACATCCCCAAGGGGCTGCCTTCGCCTTCGGTATTCCTCCACATCTCTACGCATTTCACCGCTACACGTGGAATTCTACCCCTCCCTAAAGTACTCTAGCTACCCAGTATGAAATGCAATTCCCAGGTTAAGCCCGGGGATTTCACACCTCACTTAAATAGCCGCCTGCGTGCCCTTTACGCCCAGTTATTCCGATTAACGCTCGCACCCCCCGTATTACCGCGGCTGCTGGCACGGAGTTAGCCGGTGCTTCTTCTGTGAATAACGTCAATTAATAAGGGTATTAACCTCATTACCTTCCTCATCACCGAAAGAACTTTACAACCCGAAGGCCTTCTTCATTCACGCGGCATGGCTGCGTCAGGGTTCCCCCCATTGCGCAATATTCCCCACTGCTGCCTCCCGTAGGAGTCCGGGCCGTGTCTCAGTCCCGGTGTGGCTGGCCATCCTCTCAGACCAGCTAGAGATCGACGGCTTGGTAGGCCTTTACCCCACCAACTACCTAATCCCACTTGGGCTCATCCCATGGCAAGAGCTTTACGCCCCCTTTTATCTCCCGATATTATGCGGTATTAGCTACCGTTTCCAGTAGTTATCCCCCTCCATAGGCCAGATTCCCAAGCATTACTCACCCGTCCGCCACTCTCTCGAAAAAAAGCAAGCTCTCTTCCGATACCGTTCGACTTGCATGTGTTAAGCCTGCCGCCAGCGTTCAATCTGAGCCATGATCAAACTCTTCAATTCAAAAGTTCAATCGCTCAATAAATACTGACTAAAAATTATTTACCTTTAAAAGTAAAGTAAAAATGAATCTCAAGTTAAGCACTTATTAAGACTTCAAAATTAAAATTTATTTTAAACAAGTCAATCAACAAGTGCCCACACAGATTGTCTGATACATTGTTAAAGAGCAATCCTCCAACCTTAAGTCGAACACTCAACTCAAAATAAGGCGAAAATAAAACGACGCACTGCAATTTTAAACATTTCACAACAGCGCGTCGTTGTGTGGTGCGCATTATAGGGATTTTAGAAATCAATGCAAGCACTTTTTGTAAAATTTTTGAAAAAATTTATTATCTGTTTTTTTATTCAGCAAATTGGATAAAACTTATCCAAAATTGACCGCACTTTTCACTGAAATGCTTAAGGATTAAATTACCTTATATTAAGTACCCTAAACGTCTCAAAGCCCCAGTTAGGTAAACGTTGTTGGAAATATTCTCCATTGATTAAAGGCTGTGTGCAAAATAGGGTATTGCAAATATTCTGCTTGTGTGCAAAAACTTGACGGGCAAGTAAATGTTTAATACGTTGAGCAATCGCCCGCCCGGGTTGCATAAAAAATTTAACTTGCGGCAAACATTGTTGGATCTCCTTCCGGATAAGGGGAAAATGCGTACAACCCAAAATCAACGTATCTAAATCGGACATAGATTGCCAAGGTGCAAGTTCATTCGCTAACTCGGTAATATTTACAGGATAACCATATAATTTTTTTTCTGCCATTTCGGCTAATAATGTTGAGCCCAATCGTTCCACATTGCAATCATATGCAAATTGTTGAATCAATTTATCAATATACCCCCTTTTTACTGTCCCTTTTGTAGCAAGTAAACCGATATGTTTGGTTTGGGAAATTTCTGCAGCAGGTTTAATTGCTGGTACGGTTCCTACAATGGGAATAGAAAAATATTGGCGTAATGTAGGTAATACCACTGTACTTGCTGTATTGCACGCGATTACGATGAGATCCAGCGGATATTTCGTGTGGATATGGCGGCAAATTTTTAACGTCCGTTCAATAATAATCTGTTCTGATTTTTCCGAGTATGGAAAACCTTCATTATCACAGCAATAAAGATAATGATGATCTGGGAATAAGGCTCTAACCTCTTGATAGATACTAAACCCACCAACTCCCGAATCAAAAAAAAGGATACTAGGTTTGTTCATATTACACTTATTAAAACTCAGCAAAAATTAACCGCACTTTAGGATATTGCAGCCAATTATAATATTAGGCTTGGCTATAAATTTCACGATTATTCAGCCAACGCCGAATTAATTGCTCTGCTACAATCGGATTCTCTTTAATTAACTGTTTTGCATAATATTGCACTGTTGGAATCATTTTGCGATCACGCATTAAATTTGCCACTTTAAACTCTGCAATCCCCGTTTGTTTAGTGCCCAATACTTCACCCGGCCCTCTAATTTCAAGATCTTTTTCAGAAATGATAAAGCCATCTTGACTTTCCCTCAACACTTCTAAGCGCTTACGTGAAATTTTACCCAGCGGCGGTTTGTACATCAACACACAAAAAGAAGCGGTACTCCCCCTCCCTACACGCCCGCGTAATTGGTGAAGCTGCGATAGCCCCAAACGCTCGGCATTTTCAATAATCATCAAACTGGCATTCGGTACATCTACGCCCACTTCAATAACAGTTGTCGCCACAAGTAAATCTAATTCTGCATTTTTGAATTGCATCATGACATCTTGCTTTTCTTGCGGCTTCATTCGTCCATGTACTAATCCGATATTCAACATCGGCAAAGCTTTTGTTAAATCTTCCCAAATAGCTTCTGCCGCTTGTGCTTCTAACACTTCAGATTCATCAATTAATGTACATACCCAATACGCCTGACGTTTTTCATTCACACAAGCTTGTTTGACTCGGGCGACGATTTCATCACGGCGTTCTTCTGAAATCACCACTGTAGTAATGGGTGTTCTCCCCGGGGGAAGCTCATCAATAATAGACGTATCTAAATCCGCATACACCGTCATTGCTAATGTTCTCGGAATTGGTGTTGCCGTCATAATTAATTGATGAGGATAAAAACCTGCTTTTTCGCCTTTTTCACGTAACATTAAACGTTGATGTACGCCGAATCTATGCTGTTCATCAATAATGACAAGGGCAAGATCGGAAAATTCCACATCTTCTTGAAATAGGGCGTGAGTCCCCACTACCATTTTTACCGCACCGCTTTTAATTTTTTCCAACTCTGCCTGACGAGCTTTGCCTTTCACCTTGCCGGCAAGCCAACCTACATCAATTCCTAGAGGTTCAAACCAACGCTGGAAATTATTCGCATGCTGTTCAGCAAGAATTTCTGTCGGTGCCATTAATGCCACTTGTTTGCCGTTATCAATTGCGATTAAAGCAGCCAACGCCGCCACCAGTGTTTTACCGGAACCCACGTCACCTTGCACCAAGCGCATCATCGGATAATTTTTCGCTAAATCTTGTTCAATATCATTTACAACACGATTTTGTGCGTTTGTCGGTTGGAAAGGTAACGTTGCCAGAAAACGTTGTTTTAAATCCGTTCGGTAGTGCAGAGGTAAAGCGGAAAACTGCTGTGTTCCTAACCGCACTTTTTGCATTGCGAGATTATGAGCGAGTAATTCTTCAAAAATTAAACGTTGCTGGGCGGGATGTTTTCCCTGTTCCAACATTTCCAAGGAAACATCCGGCGGCGGGCGATGTAGTAACCGAAGGGCTTCTTTCAAACTAAATTGATGGGGATTAAATTCATTAGGCAAAATTTCCGCAATCTGTACTTTATCCAATAAAGCAAGTGCCTGCTCCGTCAATTTTCGTAATGAATTTTGTTTTAAACCTTCCGTTGTAGAATAAATCGGGGTGAGGGTTTCTTCCAATACAATCGGCGTATTATCACGGATAATTTGATATTCAGGATGATGAATTTCCGCCATATGACGGCCACGTTTAACCTCTCCGAAAGCCTTCACTCGAACACCGATTTGAAAACTATTACGCATTCCCGCATTAAAATTAAAAAAACGTAGCATAATTTTCGATGTGCCGTCGGATAGACTTACGGATAAAATCGGACGACGACCAAAAGCCACTTCACAAGTTTGTACAACGCCTTCAATAGTGAAATATTGCTCAGGTCGGAGATGGGCTATCGGTGTAATTCGAGTGCGATCTTCATAGCGAATCGGCAAGTGAAAAAGAAGATCTTGTAAATTATTGATACCGATTTTACTCAACTTATTAGAGACGACACCCCCGACACCGGACAGTGTGGTGAGGGGAACGGCATCAAGAAGTGAAACGCTCATCATTTTGTCATTAGGCATTAATATTGCGTTTTACGCTCACCACACCGGAAATACCTTTAATTCGATGCCGAACGTTAGCGAGATGTTTGCTATCTTTTACATTCACTTGTAAAACCACCAATAATAAATTATTTTTCGCATCTTCCGTCCAAATATTTTGGATACTGCTTTCACCGGCAGTAATTGCAGTCATTAAACTTGGCAAAGCATTTCGTTCATTCAACATTTCAATTTGCAATTCAGCCTCAAAATTGACCGCACTTTGCACGCTTTCCCATTTAGCTTGCGTTAATTGATGCGTGTTTTTTAGATTTTCACATTGTTGATGATGAATAACCAATCCTTTATTTGGCGTACTACATCCGACAATCGGATCCCCCGGAATAGGATGACAACATTCGGCAAATTGTGTGTTCGTCGCCAACATCGGTGCGATTGTTAAGGTATTTGTTTGATTATCAGCGTTACCGTCCACATCAATTTCAATCGCCTCCCCAATTAATTGGTGTGCAACTACAGAGGCAAGTTGATTACCCAAACCGATTTCACGCAATAATTCATCAAGGGAAGAGAGTTTTAAATTATCTAAAACAGCTTGAATTTGTGATGAAGAAAGATGTTCCAAGCAATGTGGTTTTAACGCAAAATTTAATTCAACTTTACCCGTTTCCACCGCATCATCTTCACAACGTTGTTTGAGATAATGACGAATACGGGTTTTTGCACGTGCCGTTACAACAAAGTTCAGCCACGAGGCTTCAGGGTGTGTATTAGGATCTGTGATAACTCTTACCGTTTGCCCTGATTCTAATGCTTTAGATAAAGGATAAGGTTTATGTTCGACAAGGGCTCCTACACAATTATTGCCCACATCAGAATGTACTGCATAGGCAAAATCGACTGCAGTCGCCCCTTTTGGTAACTCAACAATGCGACCTTTTGGTGTAAAGACAAAAATTTCTTTCGGGAAAAATTCCGATTTTACATTCTCAATAAATTCAAAAGAATTCCCTACGCTTTGTTGAATTTCCACCAAATTTTGTAGCCAACGCTGCGCTCGAATTTGAGCCATTGTGGTATCATTTTTGCCGCTTTCTTTGTACGCCCAATAGGCGGTTACGCCCATTTCCGCGACTTGCTCCATATCTTCCGTATGGATGTGCACTTCCACCGGCACACCATGCGGACCTATCATTGATGTTTGCAGTGATTGATAGCCGTTCGCTTTCGGTACGGCGATATAATCTTTCACTCGTCCCGGGCGAGGTTTATAAAGATTGTGCATTTGACCTAGGACGCGATAGCAATCATCAACATTTTTGACAATAATACGGAAAGCGTAAATATCCATAATGGAATGAAATTCTTGATCTTTTGCACGCATTTTTTGATAAATCTTATAGAGGTGTTTCTCACGCCCCCAAACACGAGCAAAAATCCCTGCGTTTTCCAACCGCTCTTTGATTTCATTAGAGATACGCACAATAAGATCTTGACGATTATTGCGCGCCACTTCCACTAATTTCGCCAAAACTTTATAACGATACGGATGCATCGCCTCAAAGGATAAATCTTCCAATTCATTCTTAATGTGCTCAATGCCCAAACGATGGGCAAGCGGACAATAAATCTCTAATGTCTCTTTTGCAATACGGCGACGTTTGTCAGGACGTAACGAACCAAGCGTGCGCATGTTGTGGGTGCGGTCGGCAAGCTTAATTAATACCACGCGAATATCACGGGTCATCGCCAAAATCATCTTACGGAAATTTTCCACTTGTGCTTCTTGGCGGGTGCGGAACTTTAATTTATCAAGCTTTGATACGCCATCTACGATTTCGGCAACGCTTACACCAAATTCATTTTTAAGCTGTTCCTCCGTATATGGCGTATCTTCAATGACATCATGCAATAACGCCGCCATCACTGCTTCATGATCAAGATGCATTTTGGCAATGATCGCTGCAACTGCCACCGGATGGGTGATGTAAGGCTCGCCACTTGAGCGAAACTGCCCTGCGTGAGCATCTCTTGCTATCACAAAGGCTCTCTTGACTAATTCAATTTTATCCGCGGGTAAATACCCTTGAATAATTCGAGCTAAATCTGCAAACAGTTCCAAAGGACACCTGACTTTTTCGGGTTAAATGAATAGGTTGAAATGAAATTGCGGCTGAAATCAACCGCACTTTTAACAATGATTATTCGGTGATTAATGCCACCGCAGCTGCTTCCGTATGTTGAATTACCGCCATGTCTTGCTGCTCTTGCGCATCCATAATATCATTAGAAATTAAGCCTTTTTCAATTTCACGCAACGCAATAACGGTCGGTTTATCATTATCTTCCGGCACTAAAGGTTCACGTTGGTGTAACTGTAATTGTCTTGCACGGCGTGCGGCGGTTAAAATTAAATCAAAACGGTTACCAATTTTTTCTACTGCATCTTGCACTGTAACGCGAGCCATATTTTACTCCAATTCACATAAAAATAAGGGATATAAGGGGAGCTATCATACTAAATCTTAGGTTAGTTATCCAGTAGCTGATGAATTAAGCCTGCATTTTCCTTTTGTTGATAACTTTTCGTCAAACGTTCTGCCTGCAAAATACTCTGCAAATCCGATAATGCTTGCTCAAAATTATCATTCACCACAACATAATCATATTCGTCATAATGCGAAATTTCATCCTTGGCTTTCGCCATACGTTCGGCAATGACGGATTCATCATCCTGACCACGACCAATCAAACGACGCTCCAATTCCGGCAACGAGGGTGGAAGAATAAAAATGCTTTTCACGTTTGGTACTTTTTTGCGAATTTGCTGCGCACCTTGCCAGTCAATATCTAAAAAAACATCAATACCTTTGGCAAGATTTTCCTCTATTGCCGGTAACGATGTACCGTAGTAATTTCCACCGAATACTTTAGCGTATTCCAAAAATAAATCCTGTTCAATTAATGCTTCAAATTCCTCTTTCGACACAAAATGGTAATGCACACCATGGGTTTCTCCCGGGCGCGGAGCACGTGTCGTATGTGAAACCGAAACCATTTTCGGTGTCGAAAAATCGCGTTCTAACAACGCAGAAATTAACGAAGATTTCCCCGCACCGCTTGGTGCTGAAAGAATATATAGATTACCTTTAGATACCATTGTCTGAACCTTTTCTAGAAATTTCAGTCCATTATGCCGATTCTTTTAGAAAAAATCATTAAAGTGCGGTCGTTTTTTCCGGTATTTTTTAACGAGAAAAACCGATTTTGATGTAGATCACAAAAACAAATCGCATTTCTAGTTTTATCCTGATGCACATGCTATAATCTGCGCCGATGTTTTTTGGGGCGGCTTGAGGTTCTAAAACATAACAATTTGTTTAACTTAACTAAAAAGGTGAAAATCTTATGGCTATTAAAATTGGTATCAATGGTTTCGGTCGTATCGGCCGTATTGTATTCCGTGCTGCACAGCAACGTGATGACATTGAAGTAGTCGGTATTAACGACTTAATTGATGTTGAATATATGGCTTATATGTTGAAATATGATTCAACTCACGGTCGTTTCAATGGTTCCGTTGAAGTTAAAGACGGAAACTTAGTGGTAAACGGTAAAGCAATCCGTGTAACATCAGAACGTGATCCTGCAAACCTAAACTGGGGTGCAATCGGTGTGGATATCGCTGTTGAAGCAACCGGTTTATTCTTAACTGACGAAACCGCCCGTAAACACATCACTGCCGGTGCGAAAAAAGTGGTATTAACCGGTCCTTCTAAAGATGCGACCCCAATGTTTGTTCGTGGCGTAAACTTCAATGACTACGCAGGTCAAGACATCGTTTCTAACGCGTCTTGTACAACCAACTGTTTAGCACCTTTAGCTCGTGTTATTCACGAAACTTTCGGTATCAAAGACGGTTTAATGACAACCGTTCACGCAACAACCGCTACACAAAAAACCGTTGACGGTCCTTCAGCAAAAGACTGGCGTGGCGGTCGCGGTGCGGCACAAAACATCATCCCTTCATCAACCGGCGCTGCCAAAGCGGTAGGTAAAGTGTTACCGGCATTAAACGGTAAATTAACCGGTATGGCTTTCCGTGTTCCAACACCAAACGTATCTGTTGTTGACTTAACCGTAAACCTTGAAAAAGCGGCAACTTACGAAGAAATCAAACAAGCGATTAAAGATGCTGCCGAAGGTAAAACTTTCAACGGCGAATTAAAAGGCGTGTTAGGTTATACCGAAGACGCTGTGGTATCAACAGACTTCAACGGTGCTGTTGAAACTTCTGTGTTTGATGCTGACGCAGGTATTGCTCTAACCGATACTTTCGTGAAATTAGTATCTTGGTACGACAACGAAACCGGTTATTCAAACAAAGTATTAGACTTAGTAGCACACGTTCACAACTACAAAGGCTAATCAAAACAGCAAAAAAATCAACCGCTCTTCGGAGCGGTTTTTTACTGCTCTCTATTTTATGTTCAAATTTATAATCCAAAACAAGAGTTCACTAAAAATCATCAAAAATATTAAATATTTATCTGGCTTTTATTGTGATTTAACCTTATATTAGCGCACAACTGTTAGCTCAAATAACATTGAATTAAATAAGGTTACTATGAATCTCGATCTTCATTTTATTCGTCGTATTCAGCAACAAGCAAAAACTCGTGGAAATACGACCGCACTTCGCCATAAAGAAAACGGCATTTGGAAAGATATAAGCTGGACGGCTTTCCAACATCAATTAAATCAACTCTCGCGTGCATTGCTCGCCTGTGATATTCAAATACAAGATAAAATTGCGATTTTCGCCCACAATATGCCACATTGGACAATCGCCGATATTGGCGCACTACAAATTCGTGCCGTTACCGTGCCGATTTATGCAACAAACACTGCACAGCAAGCAGAGTTCGTACTAAATCACGCAGATGTCAAAATTCTCTTTGTCGGAGATCAGGAACAATATGATCACGCATTAGAAATTGCACATCTTTGCCCGCAATTACAAAAAATTGTGGCGATGAAACCAACGATCCGACTTCAACAAGACCGACTTTCTTGCTCATGGGAACAATTCATTGAACTCGGCTCAATGGCACAACAAGGCGAGCTAACTCAACGTTTGCAAAGTAAACAAATGGACGATTTATTCACCATAATTTACACCTCCGGGACAACCGGCGAACCAAAAGGCGTAATGCTTGATTATTCAAATCTCGCCCATCAACTGGAAGCCCATGATCTTGCACTTAATGTTACAGATCAAGATATATCGTTATCTTTCCTCCCCTTCTCTCACATTTTTGAACGTGCTTGGGCGGCTTATGTGCTTCATCGCGGCGCAGTGCTTTGTTACTTGGAAGATACCAATCAAGTGCGGTCGGTTTTAAGCGAGATTCGTCCTACCTTTATGTGTGCAGTGCCACGTTTTTATGAAAAAATTTATGCCGCTGTGCTGGATAAAGTACAAAAAGCACCAAAACTACGCCAAATACTTTTCCATTGGGCGATTGCAGTGGGGCAAAAGTATTTTGATTTAACAACTCAGAACAAACCTCTCCCTCTTCTATTAAAACAACAATATCGTCTTGCAGACAAACTTGTGCTTTCTAAACTTCGTCAATTGCTCGGCGGCAGAATCAAAATGATGCCTTGTGGCGGCGCAAAATTGGAACCGGCAATCGGGCTATTTTTCCATTGCATTGGTATAAATATTAAACTCGGTTATGGTATGACGGAAACCACTGCCACGGTTTCGTGCTGGCACGATTATCAGTTTAATCCTCATTCTATCGGGACGCTAATGCCGAAAGCCGAGGTGAAAATCGGTGAAAATAATGAAATTTTAGTGCGTGGCGGTATGGTAATGAAAGGCTATTACAAAAATCCTGAAGAAACCGAAAAAGCCTTCACTAAAGACGGATTCTTAAAAACAGGTGATGCCGGTGAATTCGATGCGGAAGGCAATTTATTTATTACCGATCGCATTAAAGAATTAATGAAAACCTCCAATGGTAAATATATTGCGCCACAATATATTGAAAGTAAAATAGGTAAAGACAAATTCATTGAACAAATCGCCATTATTGCCGATGCGAAAAAATATGTTTCGGCTTTGATCGTGCCGTGCTTTGACAGCCTTGAAGAGTACGCCAAACAACTCAACATCAAATATCATGATCGTATGGAATTAATCAAAAATTCTGAAATTTTGAAGATGTTTGAACAACGCATTAATGCGGTACAAAAGGAATTGGCTCATTTTGAACAAGTGAAAAAATTCACTCTGCTCTCGCAAGCCTTTAGTATCAAACTTGGAGAAATAACTCCAACCTTAAAACTAAAACGCAAGGTTATTATGGAACGTTATCGCAAACAAATTGAAGCGATGTATCAACAAAACAGTGAAAGCTAATCAAAAATAAAAACGGAAAAAATCCATTATTATGTAGCAATTGCACAAATTTATTTGTAGGGTGTGTTAGGTAAAGCCGTAACGTACCGTAATAAAATTTATTGATGAACTAACAGAAAGGTGCGTTACGGCTTTGCCTAACTAACGTACCCTACCCAAATTAAATATTTGATATAAAATCCTCTTTGTGCGACTAATACATAATACCGAGAAAATCGACCGCACTTTTACCTTGCCAAACTATAAAAAAATCCCCTTTCGGGGATTTTTTATGCTAATCAATGTTGATAGGTTCTACTTTCCAAATATTTTTCGCATATTCCAAAATCGTTCTATCCGATGAGAAAAATCCCATATTGATGATGTTTTGAATCATACTTTCAATCCACTGATCACGCTGTTTGTATTTCTCGTCCACCGTTTTTTGTGCTTCCACATAACTGCGAAAATCGGCAAACGCTTGATAGTAATCGTGATATTGCAATCCTTGCAACAAAGATAAATAGCGCTGCGGTTCTTCCGGAGAGAAAGCCCCTGATGTAATTTGATCAACCACAGTGCGTAGTTCGGCATCATTTTGATAATAATCAAATGAGTGATATCCCTCACGACGGAGCTGTTCCACTTGCTCTACCGTATTACCAAAAATGAAAATATGATCTTCACCCACATTTTCTCGAATTTCTACATTTGCGCCGTCCAGCGTTCCCAATGTTAATGCGCCATTAAGGGCGAATTTCATATTACTGGTGCCGGAGGCTTCTGTGCCGGCAAGGGATATTTGTTCGGAAATATCTGCAGCCGGAATAATCAGCTGAGCCAAACTCACACTGTAATTCGGGATAAACACTACTTTTAAACGTCCTTTCAAACGTTCATCATTATTAATAATACTCGCTACATCGTTAATAAGGTGAATGGTTTGTTTCGCAGCATAATAAGCGGAAGCTGCTTTCCCCGCCAAGATAAAGACGCGTGGCTGCCAGTCTTTTTCAGGCTCTGCAAGCATTGCATTATAGCGTGCGATAATGTGTAACACATTCAATATTTGGCGTTTGTATTCGTGAATACGTTTTACCTGCACATCAAACAAAGCGTTCGGATCAAGCTCAACACCGAGTTCACGTTTCACATAATCGGCAAGTTTCACTTTATTTGCATATTTTATATCTGCAATCGCCTCTTTGAATGCTTTATCATTCGCCACGCTTTCTAATTTTTTGATTTGGCTTAAATCATAACGCCATTCACTACCGATATAAGTATCAAAAAGCGTAGCCAATTGAGGATTCGCCACCGCTAACCAACGACGTGGTGTAATGCCATTGGTAACATTGGTGAAGCGTTCCGGATAAATACGTGCAAAATCTGCAAAAGTGGAAGTTATCATTAAATCGGAATGGATTGCCGCCACACCGTTGACTTTATGAGAACCAACCACAGATAGCCACCCCATACGCACTTTTCGTTGATAACCTTCTTCAATCAAAGAGACTCGGCGAATAAAATCATTATCTGTCGTGATGTAAGTACGCACATATTCCAAGAAATGATCGTTAATGTCGAAAATCATCTGTAAGTGGCGCGGCAGAACTTTCGCCATCATTTCCACAGGCCAAGTTTCTAAAGCTTCCGACATCAACGTATGGCAAGTATAAGAGAAAATACGGCAGGTCATCTCCCATGCTTTTTTCCATTCAAATCCTTCCTCATCAACCAAAATTCGCATTAATTCGGGAATAGCCAACGCCGGATGGGTGTCATTTAAGTGGATAGCGACTTTATCAGCAAGATTCTCAAGGCTATTATGAGTACGTTTATGGCGAGAAATAATATCTTGCAGTGAAGCTGAAACTAAAAAATACTCTTGACGTAAACGCAATTCTCGTCCGTTCCAAGTAGAGTCATCAGGATAAAGAACGCGGGATAAATTTTTAACGGAAGAACGATTTTGCAGAGCGGCTAAATGTTCACCACGGTTGAAATCCGCCAAATTGAAAGTTTCCTCGGCATTTGCCGCCCATAAACGTAGCGTTGCCGCAGAGTTATTTTTATAACCCGGAATCATCTGATCATAAGCAAGTGCGGTCACTTTTTCTTCCGGATTCCAAACAAATTTTTTATCTTCAAAATGTATCGTTCCGCCAAAGGAAATTTTAAAACGTTTAGAAGGACGAATAAATTCCCAAGGCGCACCTTTATCAAGCCAGTCATCAGGGTGCTCCACTTGCTGACCGTTTTCAATTTTTTGACGGAACATTCCGTATTCATAACGAATACCATATCCTACGCCCGGTAAACGCAATGTGGCAATTGAATCCATAAAACAGGCAGCTAAGCGACCTAAGCCACCGTTACCCAACCCCGGATCTACTTCTTTGGCAAGAATCTCTTCTAAATCGACATTAAGTTCGTTTAAAGCCTCTTTCGTTAAACTGTACACATCTTCAGCGATCAGTGCGTTAGATAATGTTCGCCCAATTAAAAATTCCATTGAAAGGTAATAAACACGGCGCACGTCATCAGCCCGCGCTTGACGGGCGGTTGTGATCCAGCCTTCCGTCACAAGATCCCTTACTGCATACAATGTCGCATTTAGCCAATCCCGCTGACTTGCTTCACGCGGTGAACGCCCGATAGAAAAAATAAGTTTATAGACGATTGATTTCTTTAATGCCTGAACATCCAATTCAGGACGATTATAAAGAAAAGGAGAATCAAAATTATCCATTATCATGGTGATAAACCTCGGTTCAAAAAGGAAAAATAACGATAAATAAGAGGGATAATCAGACAAGCTTAAATCTCATTTGATAATGAAATTCAAGCATTGTATAAAACACCAATTATCAGAGTGCAAGCTATGTTTATTTTTCTAAACATTCTTCTTGATTGACGATGAAGACTACCCTTACAAAAAAACGCGTGAATTTTAATCTTTATTAAACAAAAAACAATCAAAATTACACCGCTTTAAAAAATATTTTCAAAGCGGTGTTGTAAGTATCACATCAAATTAAGGTATAAAGTTAAGTATCGCTCCGCAACGTTACGCCAAGTAAAATCTTGATTCATTGCGTTTATGCGTACCGTTGACCAAACTTTTGGCTTTTGCCATAAAGAAAAGGCCTGTTGAATCGCTAAACGTAAATCTTGAGCTTCCGCTCGTTGAAAAACAAAGCCTGTTGCCGACCGCACTTTTATCGTTTCGGATGTACTATCAATGACGGTATCCGCCAATCCGCCGGTTTTACGTACAAGCGGTAACGTGCCATATTGTAAGCCGTAGAGTTGAGTTAAACCGCAAGGTTCAAAACGACTCGGTACTAGAATCACATCACCGCCTGCGATCATTAAATGCGAAAGGGCTTCGTCATAACCGATTTTTACCGCAACGTTTTGCGGATAACTTTCCGCAAGCCGACGAATTCCTTCTTCCAAATTCGGCGATCCGGCACCGAGAATCATTAACTGTCCGCCTTGTTTTACGATTTCATCAGCACTTTCAATTAATAAATCCACCCCTTTTTGCTCGGTAAGACGGGTTATCATCACAAAAGTTAAAGCACAAGCATCTTGAGGTAAATTGAAATAAGCTTGTAGTTCCGCTTTATTTTTCTTTTTACCTGTCATCGATTTTTGTTTGTAATGATGTTTAATATAATCATCACAATCCGGGTGCCAGATTTTCTCATCGACACCATTTAAAATTCCTATCAATTTTCCCTGCTCATACAATCCATAGAGCAAACCTTGAAGCCCATAAGCAAATGCTTCCGTAGTAATTTCTTGTGCATAAGTCGGACTTACCGCCGTCACCATATCGGAATAATATAACCCGGCTTTGAGATAAGAAATTTGTCCGAATAATTCCAATCCATTAACGTGAAACATTCCTTCCGGCAAGCCGATTTCATACAAATGACGATGATTGAATTGCCCTTGGTAAGCTAAGTTATGAATAGTGAAAACGGATTTTGCCGGTTTACCTTTGTTAAACAAATAAGCGGCAGCAAGCCCTGCGTGCCAATCGTGGGCGTGGACAATTTCAGCACGCCACCAAGCATCAAGCCCTGTCGAGAGTTCTGCGCCCACCCAACCTAATAAGGCAAAACGCTTATAATTATCGGCATAATCTTGATAATTCGCATCGTGATAAGGATTGCCCTCACGTGCGTACAAATGCGGCGCATCAATCAAATAAACGCCCACCCCCTTATATTCACCGTAACGTAATACAATGTGTCCGACGAAATTATCAAATTCTGCGACAATATGGGTTTTACTAATTCCGTTAGAAATCGCAGGATAAGCCGGTAACAGAATGCGGACATCCATTCCAATCGCTTTTTGAGCAAAAGGCAATGCCCCAATCACATCGGCAAGTCCTCCGGTTTTTAATAACGGATAAAGTTCCGAACAAACGTGTAACACTTTCATTTATTTCATCATTTCCTTATTGATTTTTAAAACACAGGGATTGGTAAATTCACGCACGCTAATATTTGTCGGTTGAAAAATCTTTTCAAAATTCATACACAATCGCTCAAGGCGATTGTTATGTCTAACGACACCGTTGGCGAAGCCAACGTTCAAAATCTAAAGATTTTTTGACCGCACTTTACGTGCGTGAATAAAGGTTTTTAAGCCTATTAATCCAAATGTTCTTCAAATTTGACTTCTTCCCCTTCCAGTTTTTTCAACATTTTCGGCGTAACAAGAATGACTTTGCCTGTTGAACTGATACGGAAGCGTTTTCTATCTTCTTCAATGTTCACACCAATCTGCATTCCATCAGGAATAACACAATGGCGATCAATAATACAGTTTCTTAACACGCAATCTTTACCAATCACCACTTCCGGTAATACCACACAGCGATCCACTTTAGAAAATGCGTCAATTTTAATACGGTCGAACAAAACGGAATTACTAATCGAAGCATCAGTAATCACACATCCACCACCGATAAGCGAGTTATCTACCGGATGAATATTAGAATGTTTATAGAAGAATTTAGACGGATAGGCTTGAATCGGATTACCGCGAATCGGCCAATTTTGATCGTAAATATCAAGCTGCGGTTCTTCAGAAACCAAGTCAATATTGGATTGCCAAAAACTGTCAAGGGTTCCTACATCACGCCAGTAGATTTCACCTTCCGTATTGCGTCCCATACAAGAACGGCTAAACGGATGTGCATAAAGGGCTTCTTCTTCTAAGCATTTCGGTAACACATCTTTACCGAAATCATGACTGGTTTGAGGGGTATTTACTTCGCGCTCAAGCATACTATAAAGATAATCCGCATTAAACACGTAAATTCCCATTGAAGCGAGGGATACATCAGGCTTGCCGACCATTGCCGGCGGATCTTTCGGTTTTTCCACGAATGCTTTCACTTTTAGGTTTTCATTCACAGCCATTACACCAAATTCGTGAGCTTCACTACGAGGAACTTCAATACAGCCTACCGTACATTTTGCGCCGCTGGTTACGTGATCCATCAACATTACGCTGTAATCTTGTTTGTAAATATGATCTCCCGCCAAAATTAAAATGTATTTCGGGCAATAGTGATCTCGGATGATCGCCATATTCTGATACACCGCATCCGCAGTACCGCGATACCAAGTGGAGTCGTCAATTTGTTGACGGGCAGGTAGCATATCCACAAATTCCCCTCTCTCTTGCGGTAAGAATGACCAACCGGTTTGCAAATGACGCAATAAAGAATGAGCCGCATATTGAGTAACCACACCGATACGATTTAAGCCGGAATTGATACAGTTGGAAAGGGCAAAATCGATAATACGGCGGTTTCCGCCAAAATAAAGTGCAGGTTTGGCACGTTTATCCGTTAATTCGTGAAGACGTGAACCGCGTCCCCCTGCCAGAATAAGAACCAAGGTATCTTTCAAAAGGGCATATTTGTTAGGACTTTTCATCATAAGCTCCGTTTGTGTTTAATCATCCAACATACAACAAACCAAACGCCATACCGCTTACAACGACTTCCTGTGGCCGAATGAACCTTAAGTTTGCTGTTCCTACAAAGGCTTTCCATCGTCTGACAGCATCACTAGGCAATATGAAAGTCTGAGATTCTTTTTTCGCATTAATTAGCAGAAGCCATTTTTCATCTAATAAAATTTGCAATGCTTTGGCTTCAAAATTATGCCAATCCTCTTGCCGCATCGTTTTCCCTTGTGTATTCAACCAAGCGACATTTTCATTAGACCACCAAACATCTTTTTGCAAACTTTGAATGTATTTACGTGCCTGAATTGTTTGTTTGGTCAGATCAAATAATTCTTGATTAAAATCAGCCCATTTCAGCCAAGTAATCTCGTTGTCTTGGCAATAGGCATTATTATTACCGTACTGAGTATTGCCGAACTCATCGCCGGCCAATAACATTGGTGTACCGTTGGCAAGCAATAAACTCATCAGTAAACCGCTTTGTGCAAAAGTGCGGTCATTTTCAACCGCACTTTTTTGCGGTTCCGGTAGGGTTTCCGTTGCTCCCTCTATACCGTGGTTATAACTGTAATTTTCATTACGTCCGTCTCGATTTTGCTCACCGTTCGCTTCATTATGTTTTTCGTTATAGCTCACCAAATCCTTGAGCGTAAAACCATCGTGGGCGGTGATAAAATTAAGAGTACAATGCGGCAAACGGTTATTTTTCTTGAATAGATCGCTTGATCCGGCAAAGCGCTCTGCAAATGCCCCCAACTCGCCGCTTTTCCATAACCAAAAACGACAAAGATCATCACGAAAGCGATCATTCCATTCGGCAAAATAGTTTGGAAAATTTCCCAACTGATAACCGCAATGCCCAATATCCCAAGGTTCAGAAATCAATTTTACACGTTGTAAACTTGGCTCGTTGGCAATATCGGCGAAGAGTTGAGCTTGTCCGTTAAAGTCCGGTTTATCACGTCCGAGTACCGTCGCCAAATCGAAACGAAAACCGTCTACGTGGCATTGTTCCACCCAATAACGTAAGCAATCCACCACCCATTTTCGCCCCACATCAGAGGAAAGATTCAGCATATTGCCACAGCCGGTGTCGTTGATGTAACGAGCGTTATCATTGCGCCAGTAGTAGGTTTTATCATCAATCCCACGCTGACAAAAAGTTGGAAAATGTTGCTCTGATTCCGCCGAATGGTTAAACACCACATCCAAAATCACTTCAATGCCTGATTGATGAAGAGTTTTTACCATTGCTTTAAATTCAGTAAGCGGATTGTCTGTAGCGGCATATTTGGGCTCAATGGCAAACATTGCAAGCGGGTTATATCCCCAATAGTTGTGCAAGTTACGTTCTTGCAAGTGCGGCTCATCAAGGAAAAAATTCACCGGCAACAATTCCACCGCAGTTACGCCTAATTCTTTTAAATAAGCAAGATTAACGGGATGAGCCAAACCCGCATAAGTACCACGCAATGCAGGCGGGATTTTTTCGTTCAGTCGGCTAAATCCCTTCACATGCAACTCATAAACAATCGTTTGCGCCCAAGGCGTATTTAACGTGACATCATCATGCCAATCAAAATCTTCCGAGATAATGACCGCTCTTGGGGCGAGATGGGCGTTATCACGATCATCACTCAGCAAAAACCATGCCCTATTTTCTTTGGTGCTTAAATCCGGTTTACCGCTGATCGCCTTTGCATAAGGATCGAGCATTAATTTCTGCGGATTCGCAAATTCTCCGTGAATGCGAAAACCATACTCCGTACCGAGCTGCACACCGGTTACCGCCAAATGCCATATATTTTCCGACCGAACCATTTTTTCTGAACAAACCATGGGAAAACGGGTTTCAATGCCATTATCAAATAAACAAAGCTCAACGTTATTTGCCGCTTCGGAAAATAAGGCGAAATTGGTAATTTGCTCACCATTTTCAATTTGTTGTGAATAGCCATAAGGCGTTGGCATACCTTGGTTATGGATCCTAAACATAATTGTCTCTTTGTTTTTTCCTTTCCGACTTAAAAAGGGCTAATCCGCCGATTATTCCGCTTTCAATTTCAAATAAACTGTTGCCAACGGAGGAATGGAAACTAAAATTGAGTTCTCTTTTCCTTGGCTTCCAATAGGTTCACTTCGCACTCCGCCAAAATTACCAATGTTAGCACCTTGATAATACATCGAATCGGTATTCAAAATTTCTTCATATTCCCCCTCCGCATTCACACCGATACGATAATCGTGGCGAGGTACAGGAGTAAAGTTACTAATAACGATAATACGTTCACAACGATCGTTTTCATTCAAGCAACTTCTACGTTCAAAGGCGAAAACGGAATTTTCCGTATCATCTACAACCAACCAATCAAACCCTTCCGGTGAATTGTCAAGCTCAAAGAGCGGTCGATTTTGGCGATAAATTCGATTAAGATCTTTCACCAATTTCAGCACCCCTTTGTGCCAACCACCACCAATGTTTTCATCAAGCAAAAACCAATCAAGGCTTTCTTTGTAATTCCACTCCCTGCCTTGTGCAAACTCATTGCCCATAAAGAGTAATTTTTTACCCGGATAACCCCACATATAGCCATAATAAGCCCGCAAATTGGCAAATTTTTGCCACGTATCGCCCGGCATTTTATCAAGCAACGAGCCCTTTCCATGTACCACTTCATCATGAGAAAGCGGTAAAACGAAGTTTTCGCTGTATTGATACATCATTCCGAAAGTCATTTTGTTGTGATGATATTGGCGGTAAATCGGATCAAGTTTCATATAATCGAGAGTATCGTTCATCCAGCCCATATTCCACTTGAAATTAAAGCCTAAACCGCCTTTTTCCGTAGGATGTGTAACACCTGCAAAGGAAGTGGATTCTTCCGCAATAGAAATCGCACCGGGCATTTCATTTTGGATTTTCCAATTGGTATGTTTCAAAAACTCAATAGCTTCAAGATTTTCACGTCCACCATATTGATTCGGAATCCATCCACCTTCGGCACGGCTGTAATCCCGATAGAGCATTGACGCCACCGCATCAACACGAACACCATCAACACCAAAACGTTCTAGCCAATAAAGAGCGCTACTGGAAAGGAAATTGCGCACTTCGTGACGACCATAGTTGTAAATCAGCGTATTCCAGTCTTGATGATACCCTTCGCGCGGATCAGCATATTCATATAATGCGGTGCCATCAAAAGCAGAAAGCCCATGGGTATCACTTGGGAAATGTCCCGGAACCCAGTCTAAAATCACATTAATCCCTGCTTCGTGCGCCCGTTTCACCAATCTGCGGAAACTTTCAGGAGAACCGAAACGGCTGGTAGGTGAATAAAGTCCTAAGGTTTGATAGCCCCACGAACCATCATAAGGAAATTCGGAAATCGGCAAAAATTCAATATGCGTAAAGCCCATTTCTTTCACATAAGGGAGCAATTCATCGGCGATTTGATCATAATTAAGCCAGTAATTGTTTTCCAAATTACGCCGCCAAGAGCCTAAGTGCACTTCATAAATAGAAATCGGTTGATTAGATTGATTCGCCTTACGGCGGGCCTCCGTCATTTCCACCACATTCGGTAACGCACTGATTTCCGATGCGGTATCAGGGCGAAGTTGAGAGCTAAAGGCATAAGGATCGGCTTTCAGACGTAAATTGCCGTAATAATCGATCAATTCAAACTTATAAAGCTGTCCAAGACGTGCTTTCGGTAAGAATAATTCCCATACGCCGGTTTGCGGATGAAATCGCATTGGGTGGCGACGTCCGTCCCAATAGTTGAAATCCCCTACAATGGAAACCCGTTTCGCATTTGGCGCCCACAAGCGGAAATTCACACCGCTCACACCGTCACATTCCATAAAATGCGCACCCAACACTTCATAAGGACGAAGCATTGAACCCTCCGAGAGGAACCATTGGTCTAATTCATTAATCATTAAATGAAAACGATATGGATCTTCAATAATCTGTGCTTCACGACCCCAAAATACTTGTAATTGATAAGCAAAAAATTGGTGGCAATTCGGGACAACACCGGCGAAGAAACCTCGATCGTCTAAACACTCGAGTTCTACAAGGGAATCACCGGATTCTTTATCAATCACAAAAACATGATTGGCATCAGGTAACAAGGTGCGAACTTCAATGCCGTTTTCTGTTTCATGCATTCCCAATGTTGCAAAGGGATCATTATTTTCTGCATTAAAGAAGCTATCAATGATTGATTGTGTAAGTACGGTTGTCATAAGTTAATCCTTACGCGTTGCGGGCTCATTAATCATCGAAAAGAAGTGTTGCGGCTCGTATGGTGAAAAGAAATTCAAGTTGCCATACATTGCTTATATTTTCTCAATAGAAATATTTTTTCGTAAAAATAGTTCAAAAGAGACTGAATTCATTCTAGTCCCGCTCGGAATAAAAACAATGACTTTTATTTAAATTAGTGATCTCTGTCAAAATTTATTTATTCCTCCCTCTAGTCTTTTCCATATTTCTGATTTAGAATTCCGCAATTTTGTTTTTCATCACTCATATTCATTCACAAGCCGTCTTAAGGGGACACATCATGAAACTTGTTGAAGTCAAACATCCGCTCGTTAAACATAAATTGGGTGTAATGCGCGAAGCAGAAATCGATACTAAAAAATTCCGTGAGCTGGCAACAGAAATCGGTAGCTTATTAACCTATGAAGCGACTGCCGATTTAGAAACTGAAAAAGTCATTATCGATGGCTGGAACGGTCCGGTTGAAGTTGATCGTATTAAAGGTAAAAAAGTCACCGTCGTACCGATTTTACGTGCCGGTCTTGGAATGATGGACGGTGTATTAGAACACGTTCCAAGCGCACGCATCAGTGTTGTCGGCATCTATCGTAATGAAGAAACTCTTGAGCCGGTTCCTTATTTCCAAAAATTAGCCAGTGATTTAGACGAACGTCTTGCCATCGTGGTTGACCCAATGTTGGCAACCGGCGGGTCGATGATCGCAACCCTTGATTTATTAAAAGCAAAAGGCTGCAATCATATTAAAGTATTGGTACTAGTGGCTGCACCGGAAGGTATTAAGGCGTTAGAAGCCGCTCATCCTGATATTGAACTTTATTGCGCTTCTATTGATGATCACTTAAATGAACAGGGCTACATTATCCCGGGCTTAGGCGATGCCGGCGATAAAATTTTCGGAACGAAATAAAATTTTCCAAAATATAAAGGCGGCTTTTAAGCCGTCTTTTTACGGGCGGAAGATTTTATTCACCATAGATTTACAAAATCTTCATTATTATGTAGCAGTTGCACGAATATTGTTAAATAACGATCTTGTAGCTACTGTTACTACATAATACCGAAAATCTTTGTAAAATCGACCGCACTTTAAAGTTAATTCAAACAGAGAGTTGAAACTAAATGACCCATCAAAATCAAACCGCATCCGCTCAACCGGAAAAAATGCAAAGTATTGCCAAACAATCTTTTGTCGGCTTACAAATGTTATTCGTTGCCTTTGGCGCACTTGTACTTGTACCGCTAATCACAGGATTGGACTCAAATACCGCGCTTCTTACAGCCGGTATCGGCACACTGTTATTCCAGCTATGTACCGGTAAACAAGTACCGATTTTCCTCGCCTCCTCTTTCGCCTTTATTGCTCCGATTCAATACGGCGTACAAACTTGGGGGATTCCAACCACTATGGGAGGGCTTGCCTGTGCCGGTTTGGTTTACTTCGCCCTTTCCGCCTTGGTTAAACTTCGTGGTAGCCAAGCACTTGAACGGATTTTTCCTCCGGTTGTCGTAGGGCCCGTCATCATCATTATCGGTATGGGACTTGCACCGGTTGCCGTCAATATGGCACTAGGTAAAGACAGTGCCTATGCCTACAATGATGCCGTACTGGTTTCTATGGTAACGCTCTCCGTTACACTGGCTATCGCCGTATTTGCCAAAGGTTTAATGAAATTAATCCCGATTATGTTCGGTATTACGGCAGGTTATATTCTTTGCTTATTCCTTGGACTTATCAATTTCCAACCCGTCATTGACGCCCCTTGGTTTGAACTGCCAAAGCTAACAAAACCGGAATTTAACCTTGAAGCTATTCTTTATATGCTACCGATTGCCATTGCGCCTGCCGTAGAACACGTGGGCGGCATTATGGCGATTAGCTCCGTCACAGGAAAAGACTTTCTAAAAAAACCGGGTTTACATCGCACCTTATTAGGCGATGGCGTTGCAACCGCTGCCGCCTCGTTAGTCGGCGGCCCGCCAAATACCACTTATGCGGAGGTTACCGGTGCGGTTATGCTTACACGCAACTTTAATCCGAACATTATGACTTGGGCGGCAATATGGGCAATTGCGATCTCTTTCTGCGGAAAAGTAGGCGCATTTCTTTCCACCATTCCGACTATCGTAATGGGTGGCATTATGATGCTGGTATTCGGTTCTATCGCCGTCGTAGGAATGAGCACCCTAATCAAAGGTAAAGTGGATGTAACCGAACCACGCAATCTCTGTATTATTTCAGTGGTGATGACCTTTGGTATCGGCAATATGTTTGTGAATGTGGGTGATGCCGTATCATTAAAAGGTATTAGCCTTTGCGCTATCGTAGCAATCGTATTGAACCTAATTTTGCCAAAAGCCAAAAATGAAGTAGAATAACCGCAACTTTAAGGCAGTATTATGTAGTATTTGCACAAATCATTGTAGGGTGTGGTTAGACAAAGCCGTAACGCACCAATTAACAAGGCTTAATGATGAAATGGTGCGTTACGCAAAGCTCAACGCTCCCTACAAAAAAATATCGGATATAACATCATTCTCTTTGTACAACTGATACATAATATCGTTTTAAGAGCTAAAAATAGCCTTTTTCTTCTCTAAATTAATTCGCGTTATATCGTTTTGAACCAGCAGTTACCTTTGCCTATTCATCAAATTGATGAGCACACATTTGAGAATTTTTATGCCGACAACAATTTGTTGTTGCTGGATTCGCTACGCAAAAATACGCAGCAGATTCAACAGCCCTTCTTCTATATTTGGGGAGGGAAAGGATGTGGCAAAAGCCATTTGCTGCGGGCTTTCAACAATCAATATTTAACCGAACAACGTGCCGCCATTTATGTTCCATTGGCAAAATCCCGCTATTTTTCCCCTGCCGTATTGGAAAATCTGGAACAGCAAGAACTCGTCTGTTTGGACGATCTCCATACCGTAATGGGTGATCCCGAATGGGAAATGGCGGTTTTTGATTTATTCAATCGGATCAAAGCCGAGGGCAAAACATTACTCTTAATCAGTGCGGACGTTTCGCCTTCCGCCCTCAAAGTAAAACTGCCCGATTTAGCTTCTCGGCTAAAATGGGGAGAGATTTATCAACTCGCCCCTTTAACCGATAAGCAAAAATTAGAGGTGCTGCAAAAAAATGCCCGCCAACGCGGTATTGAATTACCCGGTGAAACGGCACAATTCTTACTAAAACGTTTGGATCGCGACACTCATACCTTATTACAAACTCTTGAAAAGCTTGATAAAGCCTCACTGCAAGCACAACGTAACCTCACGATTCCCTTTGTGAAAGAAACATTGGGGCTATAAAAAAACAAAAAGTGCGGTTAATTTTCGGTATTATGCAGCACTTTTATCTTTTAAAATTTATCGTTTTGCTTTCTTAATAAACTTCATCAAACGTTTACGTTTACGCAGCTGATTTGGTGTAAGTTTGTTTTTGCGTCCGGCAAATGGATTTGCTCCTTCTTGGAAAATCAAACGAATCGGTGAACCGATAATTTTTAAACTCTTACGATAATAGTTGGACAAATAACGTTTATAGGAATCCGGCAATTTTTCCATTTGGTTACCGTGCACCACAATAATAGGCGGATTATAACCGCCCGGATGGGCGTATTTTAATTTAATACGGCGACCACCTATCATCGGCGGTTGATGTTCATCCGTTGCCATTTGCAGGATACGGGTAAGTATGGATGTTGTCATTTTTTGCGTAGCACAGGCATAAGCCTCTTTAATGGAATCAAATAAATTCCCCACACCGCTGCCGTGTAAAGCGGAAATAAAATGCACACGAGCAAAATCAATAAAATCCAAACGGCGATCAAGCTCCGATTTCACACGATCTTTCACATCTTGATCAAGCCCATCCCATTTATTCACCACGATAACAAGAGAACGTCCCGCATTTAAAATAAAGCCGAGTAAAGATAAATCTTGGTCTGAAATATTTTCCCGCGCATCAATGGTGAGCAATACCACATTCGCATCTTGAATCGCCTGCAAGGTTTTGATCACCGAAAATTTTTCCACCGCAAGGTGTACTTTTCCACGCTTACGCACACCGGCCGTGTCAATCAAAGTATAATGTTGACCATCGCGCTCCATCGGAATGTAAATACTATCACGCGTCGTTCCCGGCATATCGTAAACCACCACACGATCTTCGCCTAAAATACGATTTGTTAATGTTGATTTTCCTACATTCGGGCGACCGACAATGGCAATTTTGATATTTTTATCTTGCTCTTCTTGGTTTTCATCTTCAAGTGCTTCATCGAGCAATGCCGAGTCTTCTTCCGAATCAAAATCAAATTCTTGTTCCCATTCATCTTGTTCTTCATCGGAAGTGCGGTCGATTTCTTCGGTGTTTTCCTTTTCCAATTGTTCTGCGAATGGTGCCAACACGTATTCCATTAATTGGGTTACACCTCTGCCTTGTGAAGCGGCGATTTGTGCTATCTCCCCTAAACCCAATTGATAAAATTCGGCACAGTGAGAGTCCGCATCAATACCGTCTGTTTTATTCGCCACCACTACGGTAGTTTTGTTCTGACGTTGACGTAAATAATTTGCAATGCCAATATCCGCCGAGGTTAAACCCGCACGGGCATCAACAAGGAAAAGCACAATATCGGCTTCTTCAATGGCAAGCAAAGATTGCTCCGCCATTTTTTCCTCCACGCCTTCTTCCGTGCCGTCAATACCACCGGTATCAATAACAATAAACTCATATCCTGCGATATGCGCCTGACCATATTTGCGATCGCGCGTTAATCCGGGAAAATCTGCCACTAAAGCATCACGGGTTCGAGTTAAACGATTAAATAATGTGGATTTTCCCACATTTGGGCGCCCCACGAGGGCTACAACAGGAGTTGCCATAAAAAATCTCTTATCTTATCAAAATTGGCGTCATTATAACGGAAGTTAGCCTATTGGCAAAAAAACGATTTGAAAATAGCGGATATAAAAAAAGCACCTTTTAGGCGCTATTTTTATTCTTGAAAGAATTGGCGGAATGGACGGGACTCGAACCCGCGACCCCCTGCGTGACAGGCAGGTATTCTAACCAGCTGAACTACCACTCCGCACTTTATATTTTGGTTATTGCTTTCGCAAAAAACACAAACAAGGAGGAATCTACTAAAGATTGGCGGAATGGACGGGACTCGAACCCGCGACCCCCTGCGTGACAGGCAGGTATTCTAACCAGCTGAACTACCACTCCGCTAAGTGGTGCGTATCATAATGATCAGCCGTTATCTCGTCAATCTTTTTTTTCGATTTCTTGAACGGCTGTTTATTTAATGTGCGGTTTCATCATTTGTGCGTAAATCCCACAAACATTTTCCATCACTTTTTTTATTAATCATTTTCAATAATTCCAAATGCGCTTGCGTTTCTTCCTCACTGGGCTGAATGATGTTTAAATTATTGGAAAAAATAACCGCACTTTGTTTAAATTCGGAATGATTTTCTTGTGTTGCCATCACAACTGACAGATTATTTTCCTCTTCTTCCTCACCGAATAGACTGGTTTGTCCACCCGTCATCGAAAGATAAACGTCTGCCAAAATTTCCGCATCCAGTAACGCACCGTGCAACGTTCGCTTACTGTTATCAATACCTAAACGATCACAAAGCGCATCCAAACTATTACGCTTACCGGGATAAGCTTGGCGTGCCATTTGCAAAGTATCCGTTACTACGCAAATATCCGCCGTCTTAACATCTAATCCGAGTTTGCGAAACTCATAATCCATAAATCCCACATCGAAGGGAGCGTTATGAATTAAAAGCTCCGCCCCTTTAATATAATCAATAAATTCTTGCGCTATCGCCTTAAATTCCGGTTTATCCGCCAACATTTCATCCGTAATCCCATGGACTTTAATCGCATCAGGATCTACCGCTCGATTCGGATTAATATAAATGTGAAAATTATTTCCCGTATAGCGGCGGTTCACTAATTCCACCGCACCGATTTCAATAATGCCATGCCCTTCATAATGAGCGCCAAGCTGGTTCATACCTGTGGTTTCGGTATCCAGCACGATTTGACGATTCGGATTAATCATTTGTTCAGCCTACCTCTTTTCATTACAATGTGGCTCATTTTACACAACAGATAGTTTATTATGCAAAAACAGATTGAAATTTTCACAGATGGCTCTTGCCTCGGCAACCCGGGAGCGGGCGGTATTGGCATTCTGCTACGTTACAAACAGCATGAAAAACAAATTTCCAAAGGTTATTTCAACACAACAAATAATAGAATGGAACTCCGAGCCGTAATTGAAGCACTTGAAAGTCTAAAAGAACCTTGCATAATCAGCCTTTCCAGCGATAGCCAATACATGAAAAACGGCATCACAAAATGGATTTTTAATTGGAAGAAAAATAATTGGAAATCCAGCACCGGCAAACCGGTGAAAAATCAAGACTTATGGATCGCATTGGATAAGGCGATTCAGCCTCATAAAATTGAATGGAAATGGGTAAAAGGGCATGCCGGACACCGCGAGAATGAAATCTGTGATGAATTAGCCAAGAAAGGGGCTGAAAACCCAACTTTTGAGGACGAAGGTTATCTACTAAATTAAGTGCGGTTGATTTTTTCCTATTTTTTATAAACAATAACTGTACAAAAAACATACTAATTTGATTGAAAAATGTGATCTTGATCTAATTTTTGAAAAATGCTAACCGTTTTCTATTGACAGAAAAATAGCTTTTTGCAACGATCCGGTCGCCTATTCTAGGCGGTTGACATTTTCGATAATGAAAAGTTCAGTCTTGGTCGTTAACACACCAGTAAGGAATAACAATTATGAAAAAAACACTAGCAGCATTAATCGTAGGTGCATTTGCCGCTTCAGCAGCAAACGCAGCAGTAATTTATGAGAACGAAGGGACTAAAGTTGAATTAAACGGTTCTCTTCGTGTAATTTTGGAAAAAGCTAACAGTAAAGAAACTGATGCAGCAGGTAATTCAACAAAAAAATCAAATTCAGCATTACGTAATGCGGGTTCACGTTTTGGTGTAACGGTGAAGCATAACTTGGATAATGATTTCTATGCGTTAGGTCGTTTAGAGTTCCGTTTCGACGATACCGAGTCTCGCGACAAATTTGGTAGCCTTTATGCTAAACGTGCTTATGTAGGCTTAGGTAGCAAAGCGACCGGTGATATCACTTTCGGTCGTCAACTAACCGTTGCGGATGACTTAAGCCAAACTAATGATTATGAATATGGTATCATTCCAAAAGGTGACTACATCCCAACTTCCGGTACCGGTGTAATTCGTTATGACTACCGTGGTGTGGAAGGCTTACAAGTAAGCGCAAACTATAACTTCGGTCAGCGTCACGATGAGAAAGGACATAATTTAGATGCTGATGCACGCATCAAAAATTCTTACGGAGTAGGTGCACTCTATGCTCAAGATGCGTATGATGTACGTTTTGCATATGGACATACTAACTACGAGACTGGCACAGCCAATACTAAGCACCGTAAAGATGGCTACCTAGTTTCAGCAAGTTATGCATTTGGTGATTTTAAATTAATTGGTGATTTTGGTTATGCTCATGAAAAAGACGGGGACGAAAAAACCAATAAATTCTATGTATCTCCAGGTTTTGAATACCAAGTTATTCCTGCATCTAAAGTATACGGTAACTACCTCTATGAACGTGTTAAAACTGAAGATGTAAGCAAATCAAAAACACATGGTTTCTTACTTGGTGCTGACTACAAACTTCATAAACAAGTTGTTGTATTCTTAGAAGGTAAATATTTACGGACTAAAGATTACTCAGATAATGGTAACGGTTACACCTATAGCGGTAAAACAGATGACAAAGCCATCGGTGTAGGTATGCGTGTTTACTTCTAATTATTAAATTAGAAACAACTCCAGAAAAGGCGAATCTTCCGATTCGCCTTTGTTCATTTTTAAATATTCATTTTAAAAGTGCGGTTATTTTTCAATTATTTTTCGGTATTATGTAGCAGTTACATAAATCATCGTAGGATGCCGTTAGGCGACCAATTAACAAAGTTTAATGATGAAATGGTGCGTTACGCAAAGCTCAACATACCCTATTCAAATTAAATATTAGAGATAAAATTCTCTTTATACGATTGCTCCATAATAATGTTATTTTTGACTACATACCGCAATAAAATGCAATTTACGTTGTGGATCATTAAAGATTTTAAACATACGCTTAAATTGCTCACGATTCTCCGGCTTCATCGCATTTTTAATAATTTTCAACGTGCCAAATACACCTTCATCATAAATCATCCCCCGCGGTGAAAGAAGCGTCATTTCTCCCGAAAAAGTTTCTATATTGCGAAAACCGCATTCTTGAAAAATCTCTTTCCAACCCTCTTTCGTTAATGGTGTTACCGCTACATTAATGGCTTTACGCATATCTTCAAGGATCGTTTGATGATTTTCTGTACCAACCAGCATCACATCATGAGTAAGTAAAAAACCGCCCGGTTTTAATACACGTAAATATTCAGTAATTGCCTTTTTCTTCGCTTCTATGGGCAACATCGTGAGCATTGCTTCGTTGATAACGATATCAAAGGTTCCCTCATCAAAAGGGAGTTTCATTGCATTCGCACGTTGCACATGAATTTTATCTTGCATCCCCTTTGCTTCAATGTTTACTCTTGCTTTTTCCAATGCTTCTTCATCAAGATCCACACCTTCAATATGACAACCGAACCGCTTTGCTAAACCAATCGCTGTCGTTCCCATATTGCACGCGACTTCCAGTACTTTTTTATCTTTGTTGAAATCACCACTTGCAATCAACCAATCCGTTGCTTTCTTACCACCGGGACGCAAGCGGGTTTTACCTAAACGTGCTAAAAAATTATGTCCGACTTCTTCCTTTGCCATCTTAATCTCCTACTTAATTACTAGGTTTTATATTATAGATGAAAACGCTTTTTATTAAAATGATAAAAAGCCTGTACAGTTATTTACTGCACAAGCTTTTTTAGAACAGAATTAATGGTTATTAAAAGAAGGGGATTTTAGAAAATCAATCCCTCAAATAAGTCGTACCTCAATTCAATTTCCATTCCCCGTTTACTACAGTACCAATTACTTGATAATCCGGTGTGAACACCGCTAAATTGGCGATTTTCCCTTTTTCTACCGAGCCCAAACGATCATCAACTCCAATGGCACGAGCAGGATAAAGATTACTCATTCGAATAGCTTCAGCAAGAGGAATTTCAACAAATTCGACTGCATTTTTAATTGATTCCATCATTGTGATAGAGGCTCCGGCTATTGTTCCGTTTGTATCGTAACAACGCCCTTCTTTCACGTAAATCGTTTTTCCTTCAAAAGTAAATGTTTCTAACTCAGGACCTGCCCCTGCTGCGGCGATAGAATCCGTTACGATACACAATTTATCACCTTTGATTTTCTTATCAATGCGAACATTGCCATAATCAACATGTATGCCATCCACGATAATACCGGTGTAAACATCCGAATCCAGCACCGCACCGACCACGCCCATAGCCCTCCCTGAACTAATTGGTGACATTGCATTATGTAAATGCGTTGCAAAAGTCGCACCTTTGCGGAAGGCTGCTTTTGCCACATCATAGGTGGCATTAGAGTGCCCAATAGATACGATAATTCCGTTTTTCACAAAATCAGGGATATATTGTGTAGTTGGGTTTTCTGCTGCGATGGTTATTTTGGTAATGACATCGCCGTTTTCGCAGAGAAAATCTTTCATTTCAGGTGAGATTTCACGAATATATTCCGGACGGTGTACGCCTTTTTTCTCTACGCTAATATAAGGACCTTCAATGTGTAAGCCGAGTGCTTGATTTTTATGCTTGGTTAAATATTCACGCATAATTTTGACCGCACTTTTAATGCCTTCATCCTGTGCCGTGATAAAAGTCGGTAAGAAACTGGTGCAGCCGGATTTTAAGTTGGTGGCTTGCATTATTTCTAACGTTTCTACGGTAGTTTGATCGTTAAACATCACGCCACCACAGCCGTTAAGTTGTAGATCAATAAAGCCTGCCGTAAGGTTATTGCCCTGTAAATCAATGATTTTAAGATCTTTTTCTACTTCATTTTGCGGTATGACCGCTTCAATCATTTCACCGTTGATAATAACGGCAAAATCCCGTAATACTTCGTATTTTGTGTAAATAACACAGTTCGTTAATGCGTATCTCATCTTATTTCCCTAAAAATAATCAAAAAAACGACCGCACTTTCGTGCGGCGTTGGCGATTTATGATAACACGCTATGAATTGCGCGTTGTTCCAATTCGGTGAAGTATTTGACTGTTTTGACTTTCAACTCTTGTTGTGCAGATTCATCACAAACTAAAATGAAATGGCGATGAAGTTGTAATGCGCTGACTGTCCACATATGATTTACCGAACCTTCCACCGCCGCTTGCACGGCAAGGGCTTTTTGATGCCCGGTTGCAAGAATCATCACTTCTTCCGCATCAAGCAGTGTGGCAACTCCGATGGTTAATGCATATTTCGGCACTTTATTTATATCATTATCAAAAAAACGCGAATTGGCGAGTAATGTATCTTGCGTTAAGGTTTTAATGCGGGTACGAGAATTCAATGAGGAAGCAGGCTCATTAAAAGCGATATGCCCGTCATTACCCACGCCGCCCATAAAGAGATTAATTTTTCCGTAAGATTTTATTTTTTCTTCATAACGACGACATTCTTCATCGTGATTATCGGTGTTACCGTTCAGAATATTGATATTTTCCGGCTGAATATCAACATAGTTAAAGAAATTGTTATACATAAAACTGTGATAACTTTCCGGATGTTCTTTCGGCAAACCAACATATTCATCCATATTAAATGTCACCACATTTTTAAAACTCACTTCGCCTGCTTGATAAAGTGCGATTAATTCTTGATAAGTTTTTAACGGTGTACCGCCTGTTGGTAATCCAAGAACAAACGGACGTTCCGCCGTTGGTTTAAAATGATTAATACGATCCACAATATGGCGTGCAGCCCAGCGGCTCACTTGTTGATCATTTTGTAGGGGGATTAGACGCATAATAAATTTCCTTTATTCTAACCGCACTTTTAGAGAACGAAAGTGCGGTCATTTTTCCATTTAATTCGGTATTATGTATCGGTTGCACGAAGAGAGTTTTATATCCAATATTGGTGCGTTATGGCTTCGCCTAACTGTACCCTACAATGATTTGTGTAACAGCTACATAATAACGATTTAATTTCGATATTATGTCGCTTGCACAAAAAGAATTTAGTGATATAGGTTCTGTAGGGTGGGCAACAAGTGTACCACCCTACCTTTCACTTTGTGCAATCGATATACCGTATTACTATAAATATTTCTCTTTTAGTGCTTTGGCTCTAGCGAGTTGTTCCGGCGTTGCTTTTGCTGTCATCGGTTCACGGCAGTAACCGGCTTCCACGCCTTCTAATTTGAGCAATTCTTTGATGGTTAAATATAAGCCGTTTGCTAAAATACCTTCAATTAAGTCATTAGTAACGTGTTGAATTTCCAATGCTTCTTTTATTTTACCGGCTTTTGCCAATTCAAAGATTTGACGTGCGCGCACACCGTTTACATTAAAAGTTGAGCCAATCGCGCCATCCACACCTAAAGAGGCAGCCGGTAACATCATTTCATCAAAACCTGCCCAAATTAGGTGTTCCGGATAGGCTTTTTTCAAACGTTCTAACAAATAAAAGTCCCCTGCTGTAAATTTCACGCCAAGCACTTTTGGATTTTTATAAAGTTCGCCGAATTGTTCGATCCCCATATTCACACCGGTTAAAAACGGAATGGAATAGACGATCATATTATTACCGGTTTCGGCAATAATAGTCTCGTAATAATGTTTAATCTCAGGGAAACTGAATTTATAGTAGAATGGAGTAACGGCAGATAAGCTGTCATAGCCTAATTCGGTAGCATATTTACCCAATTCAACCGCTTCGTGTAGGTTTACACTTCCCACTTGTGCGATAAGCGCAACCTGATCTTTCGCTTCATCTTTCGCAATGCGGAAAATTTGTTTTTTCTCTTCAGTCGAAAGCATAAAATTTTCGCCGGTAGAACCGCCCACATACAAACCATCGACTTTCATTTTATCGATATTGTGGCGAATAATCTGGCGTAAACCTTTTTCATTAATCGAGCCATCTTCGTTAAATGACACTAATAACGCACTGAAAATACCTTTTAAATCACGCATAATTTTCTCCTATTTTATACGTTGCTCTAGAATTACATTGAGCGTTTTTTGCTTGGTTTGCACCGCTCTATCTTGTTCACTTTGTACTAACAAAGCGTAAATCAAATCTAATACAAAAAGCTGGGCGATCTTGGTACCGATAGAATCCCCCTGCAATTTGCCTTGTTTATTACCATTCACTAATACAAAATCGGCGGATTCCGTAACAGGTGAACGTAAGCTGTGTGTGATAGCCACTGTGGTTGCACCGTTTTGTTTGGCGATTTTTAAGGCGTGGGCCGTTTCTTGCGAACAACCGGAATGACTAATACCAATCGCAACATCATTGGGTTTTAATAATGCCGCCTGCATATACATAAAATGATTATTACCGGTGGCATCCACTTGGAAACCGATTCGCATTAATTTATTTTTTGCTTCTTCTGCAGTGATACCGGACGATCCCACGCCAAACAAAAAGATTCGATTTGCTTGACGTATCGCTTTCACACTTTCTTCCAGTTGTTTAAAATCTAATAAATTAATACTTTCACTTACAACATTGGAAATCGCATTTTGTAACTTTTGTGCAATATGATACGAGCTATCCGCTTGATCAATATCCGTTTCCAATAACGGATTATCAAGATTATCTTTGGTCGCCAACTCAATTGAGAGCTCTAACTTGAAATCACTAAACCCTTTAAAACCGATAGAACGACAAAAACGTACAAAAGTCGCTTCGCCTACATTTAAATGAGCGGCAATTTCAGAAAGCGGGCATTGCACTACAAGATCCGGCGACATTAAAATCGTATCTGCTATTTTTTTCTCGGTTTTCGTTAAACTCTCATATAATGAGCTAATCGTATTCAAAATATTGCCACTCTTAACCATAGCAAACTCCTAAAACCGAATTATTTAAGTAAAACATCGTTAACCCAATAGGCTGCACCAATCAATCCGGCATCCGGTCCTAATTGGGCTGCAGTTAATTCACAATGATAAACTTGTGGCATTTCATTGAGAAAATGCTTAACCAAGGGTAAATAACCTTCAGCTAGTCCCACGCTGCCACCGATTACCACTTTTTGCATATCCAAACCGATTTTCAAATCCGCCACCAAATTCGCAATGGCATAAGCGGAACGTTTTACAAGTGCGGTCGCTTTTTCATCATTTTTTCTGAAAAGTTCAAATACTTCTTTTGGGGAGCAAGGGCTTTCCCAGCTTAAAGTAGCTGCTTCAATCGCCCGTCCTGCCGCAATCGCTTCAACACAACCACGGCGACCACAACCGCATAGAGGCCCGTTTGGATCCGCTACAGTATGCCCGATATGACCTGCAATGCCATTCGGTTTAGTGAGTAATTGATGATCTAAAATTAATCCGCCGCCAACACCGGTCGAAACGGTGATAAAAGCAAAATTAGCAAGTTGAGGTTGATTCTGTAACTGATATTCTGCATAGGCTGCCGCCTGTACATCATTGAGTAAACCGATAGGTTTATCCGTGTGGCGTGCAATACTTTCTTTTAGTGGAAACTCGGCTAAACCACCGAGGTTTTTCGGATTAAGTGCGGTCAAAATTCCCTGATTAATAATTCCCGTTGAGGCAACGGCGACATAATCAAATCGACCGGCATAATCTATTAATAATCGTTCAATGGCTTGATGTAGTGCTTTTGCAGCATTATCTTGCGGTGTCGCAATTTGTTGGCGTGAAGTTATCTCACCATTTTTAACGATTGCCGCCGCAATTTTAGTACCGCCAATATCCAGAGCTAAACAGCGCATAATAAATCCTTAATTATTGAGGTCCGGTTCAATAAAATATACCAATATTATTTGACCGCTTTATTTCGCAGATTTCACTGCATTTGCAAACCAACCCACAATATGTTCAAGACGGGTTAAAGCGGATCCTACCGTAACAAAATCCGCACCGATTTCGATGGCGATTTTAGCGAGTTCCGGCGTATTATAACGCCCCTCTGCCATCACACGGCAGCCTGCGGCTTTAAGATCTTTCACTAATTGATAATCCGGTTCTTCCGGCACTGCATTACCCGTATAGCCTGACATCGTGCTACCGATAATATCAAAGCCTAATTTTTGGCAATGTAAACCTTCCTCTAAATTGGAACAATCCGCCATAGCCAAACAACCTAATTCATGGATTTTTTTGACCGCACTTTCCAAATCAATCGGGCGTAGGCGGTTCGTCCCATCAACGGCGATAATATCCGCCCCTGCTTTTGCAAGATCTTCAATATCAGATAGAAAAGGCGTAATACGAATCGGACTATCCGGCAAATCCCGCTTCACGATACCGATAATGGGTACATTCACCACCGGACGTGTCGTCTTTAAATTATCAACACCTTCAATACGAATACCGGCAGCTCCGCCGATGACAGAAGCCTGCGCCATCGCAGCAACAATTTCGGGTTTATCCATTGGGCCATCATCTACAGGTTGGCAAGAAGCAATTAAGCCGTTTTGAATATGTTGAAAAACTTGTTCATGTGTAAGTTTTAGCATATAAATATCTCATTTTTCATTTATGACGTATGCCTTTAGCCAAAATTGCTAAAGTCTCCCTTGTTATACGACCGATATTATATAGAAAAATCACTCCATATTAAAATATTTTTTGAAGTATATTTTTGTAAATGTGATCTATATCTCATTTTTGAAATAAAACTCCAAAATCTATTTAAAAAAACTTTTTTTACTCTTAGAATGAGAAACGAATAAATCATTTTGGTTGAAATACTGCCAAAAATCATTCTCACAATAGCACTATCAATTTGATAGATTTCAATAGGAGCAACATTATGAAATTCACCAAACTTTTTCTTGCAACGGCAATGACTTTTGGTATGTCTTCCGCTGTTTTGGCTGCAGATTATGATTTAAAATTCGGAATGAATGCCGGAACTTCATCTAATGAATATAAAGCGGCAGAAATGTTCGCTAAAGAAGTAAAAGAAAAATCAGGCGGCAAAATTGAAGTGTCACTCTACCCTAGCTCACAATTAGGTGATGACCGTGCGATGTTAAAACAATTAAAAGACGGGGCGCTTGATTTCACTTTTGCTGAATCCGCACGTTTCCAGCTGTTCTATCCTGAAGCCGCCGTATTCGCTCTTCCTTATGTAATCAGCGACTACAATATAGCGCAAAAAGCCTTACATGAAACCTCGTTCGGTAAAGATTTAATTCAAAAAATGGATAAAGATTTAGGTGTTACATTACTTTCTCAAGCCTATAACGGCACTCGCCAAACCACATCAAATCGAGCCATTAACAGCATTGCCGATATGAAAGGATTAAAACTTCGCGTGCCGAATGCGGCGACAAACTTGGCTTATGCAAAATATGTCGGCGCATCGCCAACTCCAATGGCGTTCTCTGAAGTCTATCTTGCTCTTCAAACCAATTCTGTTGATGGTCAAGAAAACCCGTTAGCCACAGTGCAAGCACAAAAATTCTATGAAGTGCAAAAATTCTTAGCCATGACAAACCATATCTTAAACGATCAACTTTATTTGGTGAGCAATGAAACCTATCAGGATTTACCGGAAGATCTACAAAAAGTGGTGAAAGAGGCAGCTGAAAACGCAGCAAACTACCACACTAAATTATTCGTAGAAGGGGAAAAAGAATTAGTGGCTTTCTTTGAAAAACAAGGTGTAACCATCACCCATCCTGACCTTACGCCATTTAAAGAAGCAATGAAACCGTTCTATGCAGAATTTGTGAAACAAACGGGAACGAAAGGCGAGACCGCTTTAAAAGAAATTGAAGCACTCGGTAAATAATCCATTTTGAGTGTGCCGGCTCCTCGGCACACTTAACACTTAACCTTTAACCTTCTCTTTGTTTCGTCTCCCTTTTTATGGAGTGAAGTATGAAAATCTTTAACAAACTTGAAGAATGGATTGGTGGCGTATTATTTCTTGTCATCTTTGGCATTCTTGTGGCACAAATTTTATTCCGTCAAGCATTTAACTCCCCTTTAATTTGGAGTGAGGAATTGGCGAAACTCCTCTTTGTTTATGTAGGTATGCTCGGCATTAGCGTCGCTATTCGGAAACAAGAACATGTTTATATTGATTTCTTAACGAATTTAATGCCCGATAAAATCAAAAAAATCGCCAATACCTTCGTGCAACTTGTCATTTTTGCCGGTATTTTCTTCTTTATTCATTTTGGTATTCGCACCTTTATGGGCGCAAACTTTCCAATTGATGCTTTAGGCGGTATTTCAGAAAAATGGATCTTTGCCTCTCTGCCGATTATTTCCATTTTGATGATGACCCGATTCTTCCAAGCCCAAGCGCAAAATTTTAAAGAAAACAAAAGCTATTTGCCTGCTATCTTTTTTATTGTAAGTGCGGTTATTTTATTAGCGATTTTATTCTTTGCGCCTGACTGGTTTAAAGTATTACGCATAACAAATTACGTAAAATTAGGTTCTAACGCCGTTTATGTCGCATTACTTGTCTGGCTTGTCATTATGTTTCTTGGCGTACCGGTGGGTTGGTCATTATTCATCACAACGTTACTCTATTTCTCAATGACACGTTGGAATGTCGTGAATGCGGCAACAGAAAAATTAGTTTATAGCCTTGATAGTTTTCCGCTTCTCGCCGTGCCGTTTTATATTTTAACCGGTATTTTAATGAACACAGGGGGGATTACCGAACGAATCTTTAATTTTGCCAAAGCCCTATTAGGACACTATACCGGCGGTATGGGACACGTGAATATCGGTGCAAGTTTATTATTCTCAGGCATGTCAGGCTCCGCACTCGCAGATGCCGGCGGTTTAGGTCAACTTGAGATCAAAGCAATGCGTGATGCAGGCTATGATGATGACATTTGCGGTGGTATTACTGCAGCTTCTTGTATTATCGGTCCATTGGTTCCGCCAAGTATTGCAATGATTATTTACGGTGTGATTGCCAATGAATCCATCGCAAAACTTTTTATTGCAGGATTCATACCGGGTGTATTAGTAACAATTGCATTAATGGCAATGAATTATTACATCTCTAAAAAACGTGGTTACCCGAGAACGCCTAAAGCCTCTCGCGAACAACTTTGTACCTCCTTCAAAAAAGCGTTTTGGGCGATTTTAACACCATTATTAATTATCGGTGGTATCTTCTCCGGCTTATTCAGTCCGACTGAATCTGCGGTAGTGGCAGCGACTTACTCCGTTATTATCGGTAAATTCGTCTATAAAGAATTGACCTTGAAAATGCTTTTTAATAGCTGTGTGGAAGCTATGGCGATTACCGGTGTTGTTGCATTGATGATTATGACGGTAACCTTCTTCGGCGATATGATCGCTCGTGAACAAGTGGCAATGCGCATTGCCGATGTATTCGTTGCCGTGGCGGATTCACCTTTGATGGTATTAGTGATGATTAACGCACTCTTACTCTTCCTCGGTATGTTTATTGACGCATTAGCATTGCAATTCTTAGTACTTCCGATGCTTATTCCTATTGCAATGCAATTTAATATTGACCTCATATTCTTCGGCGTAATGACAACGTTAAATATGATGATCGGTATTCTAACACCACCGATGGGTATGGCTCTCTTTGTTGTGGCACGGGTGGGGAATATGTCCGTTTCTACGGTAACAAAAGGGGTATTACCGTTCCTTATTCCGATTTTTGCCACGCTGGTAATAATGACTATCTTCCCGCAAATTGTTACGTTCATACCGAATCTATTGATTCCATAACATAAAAGTGCGGTCATTTTTGACCGCACTTTGTTCCCCTCTCTTTAGAAATTAGAAAAAAGAAAACATCATTCAATATTTACTCTATTCAATGCCGTTTTATGAATAGCAAACAACAACCTTTGCTTAGATAAAGTTTATTAATATTGCGGTATTATGGCATCACTTGAAAAAAAGCTGTTTTTAATTCATGTGTAGGGTGCGTTAGGCTTGCCATAACGCACCAAATTGGGGGGTTAACGGTGCGTTACGCCTTTGGCTAACGCACCCTACTCTGTTTTATGCAATAGTTACATAATATTGTTAATCTGTAGGGAAATGTAGTAGAAAATCACTAACATCGGTTAAAACATTAAATTATGACGATAAACATTGACTGCGGAGTAAATTTTCCTACCGAGAACGATATTACATAACGGTTGCACAAAGTGTAACTTTAGTTTGTACACTTTCTATATAGTAAAAATCCACCTTCATAGAAGGTGGATTTTTACTCATCGATTATCTTATACCGTAAACGACAATGGTTTTTCCATGGGCGTGAATCAAATTTTGGTCTTCTAACATTTTAATAATGCGTCCTACCGTCTCACGGGAACACCCTACCATTTGCCCGATTTCTTGGCGTGTAATTTTAATTTGCATACCATCAGGGTGAGTCATTGCTTCCGGTTGTTTTGCCAAATTTATCAGGGTTTGCGCAATTCGTCCTGCCACATCCAAAAATGCCAGATTGCTCACTTGACGTGATGTATTTTGTACACGGCGCGCCAATTGTGCGGTGAGAAACATTAAAATTTCAGGGTTGAGTTGGATAAGCTGACGATATTTTTTATAGGAAATTTCAGCGATTTCACAAGGTGTTTTGGTTTTTACCCAAGCCGAGCGTTTTGATCCCTCATCAAACAATCCTGCCTCACCAAAAAATTCTCCGGCACCGAGATAAGTTAAAATCATCTCTTTGCCTTCATCATCTTTTGCCGACACCATCACGCTACCTTTAATCACATAATAAAGTGTTGTCGCATCTTCGCCTGCATGAATTAAGGTTGATTTTGCCGGATATTTATGAATATGGCAGTGTGTTAAAAACCAATCCAGCGCCGGATCTCTTGCCGGAGCTTTTTCTTCCTGATTCAGCTCCATATCAATATCGACATAATCTGACATATCGACTCCTTATCAATTCCTTACTTTAAAAATTCCATTTTATCTTTTATATCAATGGATTCATGCAACTCTGACCAAACAATCACCGCATCTCCATTACGAACGCGCGCTAACAACTGCTCTTTTTTTCGTGCGAGAGGAATTTCTTCAACACCGTAATCCGTTCCTTCACGCAATATGATACTTTCAATAATATTATCAAGCGTTGTGGGATCTAAATCCTGCCACGGAATAATCATATATTTCCCTCGGAAAGTCAATCAAGCGAATAACGGCTCAATAAACCGCCATTGCTGTTCAAAAGACTGGTTTGAAGTCGTGCGAAAATTCGTACGAACATAGCGCATAAATTGTCCTTCACATAAGGTAACCAGATGAGAGGCAATAATGCGCACATCAACAGAAAAACCTTTTCCCTCACGCAATTTTCTCATTTGTAAAATATTGACGAATTGCATTTCAAGGCGATCGAAGAATTGAGCAACACGCGCTTGTAATTGCGGATCTTCAAACATTAACGCGTGACCGGTTAAAATTCGTGTCAATCCCGGATTTTTACGGGCAAAATCCAAAATCATCTGTAAGATATCATGCACACGATGCATTGTATTGGTTTCGTTACGAATAGAGGTATTAATTCGGCTTAGTAAATTACTTTCAATGTTCTCAATCAAGGCTTCAAACATTTTGGTTTTACTAGGAAAGTAACGATAAAGCGCCGCTTCCGATACGCCGACTTCTTGCGCTAAACGCGCAGTCGTCATCCGCTCCATTCCCCGTTCAGAATGTAGCATATGCGTCAACACGGTCAACACCTGCTGACGGCGTTCTTTTATCGTACGCTTTTCAATTTTTGACACTTTCACTTCCGGCTTAATTTCATCTACACCGTCTAATGATAATTGCTCTTCTACCATAAATTATTTCTTACCCGAATGTCCAAAACCACCTTCACCACGTTCGGTTTCCGTAAATTCGCTAACAATATTGAACTCCGCCTGTACAATCGGCACAAATACAAGCTGCGCAATACGATCACCGATTTCTACTTTGAACGGTTCAGAACCACGATTCCATACAGACACCATTAAAGGACCTTGATAATCAGAGTCAATCAACCCCACTAAATTACCTAACACGATGCCGTGTTTATGCCCTAACCCCGAACGAGGTAAAATCACCGCCGCCAAATTAGGATCGGCAATATAAATAGATAGCCCCGTCGGAATCAATTTCGTTTCACCCGGTTGAATTTCCAAGCTTTCATCAATCAATGCCCGTAAATCAAGCCCTGCCGATCCTTCAGTCGCATAAGTCGGCAAAGGAAATTCCTTGCCGATGCGTTGGTCTAAAATTTTCACATCAATTTTTTTCATTTACTTCCTCTAGTTCGATATCAAAGTGCGGTCAAAATTATACGTTTTTTCAACATTATGTAGTAGTTGCACAAAGAGAATTTTATATCCAATATTTATTGGGTGTAGGGTGCGTTAAGCTTTGCGTAACGCACCATTTATTTCATCGTAAAACCCTTTATGGTGCGTTACGGCTTCGCCTAACAGTACCCTACGGTGATTTGGGCAAGTTACATAATCCTGCGTTTATCTCAAAGTGCGGTCAAAATTATAAGTTTTTTTGATATTGTAGAACGATTTCGTTCACCAAATCAGCGGCTAAATCAGCTTTTGATTTTAAAGAAAGGGTTTTACCGCCACCTTGCCAAAAAAGTTGTAAGGCATTTTCATCCGCATTAAATACTTGCCCACCGGATACATCGTTCGCACAAATCATATCCAATTTTTTACGTTGCAATTTATCTTTCGCATAATCCGCTACATTTTGTGTTTCGGCAGCAAACCCGACGGTGAATGGGCGAGATTCGGACAAATGCCCCACGTCCGCGACAATGTCCGGATTCTTAATGAGCCTTATCGTCATCTCATCACCTGATTTTTTAATCTTTTGCGTGGCGACTTCTGCAACACGATAATCAGCCACAGCCGCACAACCAATAAAAATCTGATTTTTGAGCGCACTTTCAAGGGCGACTTGCCACATTTCTTGTGCAGAAATCACATCAATACGATTGACGTTTTTCGGTGTCGTTAAATTGACCGGCCCACTAATCAAAGTTACATTTGCACCACGTTTAGCAAAAGCCTCTGCAATAGCAAAGCCCATTTTTCCGGAGCTGTGATTAGAAATATAACGCACCGGATCGAGCGGCTCACGTGTTGGTCCGGCAGTAATGACTACATTTAAATCTTGTAAATCTTGGTTTTGAGCAAAGAAATCGGAAAGAGCGGTCAAAATTTCCATAGGTTCGGACATTCGCCCAGTACCCACATCACCACAAGCCTGAAAGCCGCTATTTGGTCCGATAAATTGCACGCCACGTCCCTCAAGTGCGGTTAAATTTTGCTGAGTTATGGGCTGACGGAACATTTGTTGATTCATTGCGGGAGCAAGAAAAATCGGCGCATTTGTTGCCAAACAAATCGTCGAAAGCAAATCATTCGCCATTCCTACCGTAAAACGGGCAATAAAATCGGCACTTGCCGGCGCAATCACAATGACATCCGCCCATTTCGCCAATTCAATATGTCCCATGGCAAGCTCCGCTTGCGGATCAAGTAAAGATTGCGCCACGGCATTACCGGAAATGGCTTGCAAAGTCAGGGGAGTCACAAACTCTGCCGCTGCAGAGGTTAACACGACACGAACCTCAGCCTCAGCCTCCGCCTTACGTAATAAGCGAATAAATTCAATGGTTTTATAAGCTGCAATACCACCTGTAATCCCGACCAGCACACGTTTTCCGGCTAATTCCATTTCCTCTCCGTTCAAGAATATTTAAGTTTGTTAGTGCTTAACCACAATTCGTTGCATTTTACTTCAATTTATCAGAATAAAAAATTTTATTTTTACGATCTGCTTCCCAGATTTTATATGCCGCCTTAGCGTTATTGAGAAAGTGCGGTCAAAATTTAAGGCATTTTGTCTCACATAAAGGAAAATCAATGGAATCAAGCGAACTTATGCCACGCGAAAAACTATTAAAATATGGCGTTAATACACTTTCGGATCACGAACTCTTAGCGATTTTTTTACGCACGGGTATAAAAGGTTGCCCCGTTATGCAACTTTCCAAACTGGTGCTTGAACACTTCGGTTCGTTCCGAGCATTACTTTCCGCTGATAAAAAAACATTTTGTGCGGTGAAAGGGCTAGGCATTACGCAATTTATTCAACTGCAAGCGACCACTGAAATGACTAAACGCTATCTTAAGCAAGAGATATTTAACGCTCAAATTTTCGATGAACCTGAAATTGTTAAACTCTACCTGCGTACGGAATTACAACACGAAGAACGTGAAATTTTTATGGTGCTTTTCTTAGATAGTCAACATCGTCTTATTAAAAAAGAACGACTATTTTTAGGTACAATTAATGTTTCCAGCGTATATCCTCGTGAAATCATCAAAGCAGCCCTTTATTGCAATGCAGCGGCACTTATTTTGGTACATAATCACCCTTCAGGCATTGCCGAACCCAGCTATGCAGATAAAATTATCACGCAAAAAATTTGTGATTCGGCAGAATTAATGGAGATTCGAATTCTCGATCATTTTATCGTAGGTAAAGGCGATTGCTATTCCTTTGTCGAAAACCGTTTGCTTTAACTTTATTAGTTCCGATCATTTTTCACCGCTAAGCTGTTGGAAAATCGCATTTATACTTGAGAAATGAAAATAAAGTCAGTATAATCTGCGACCTTTAATATAGTAAGCGGGTCGGATTAGCGCGACCTGACGAGGGAGCAAACCTGTTTTAAACAGGTTTAAACAATCCGAACCGTAAGCTCGAGCTTATATTTAGTTATTGGAGATTATTATGTCTAGAGTTTGTCAAGTAACAGGCAAGCGTCCTGCGGTGGGTAACAATCGCTCACACGCAATGAATGCGACACGTCGTCGTTTTCTTCCAAACCTTCACACTCACCGTTTCTGGGTTGAAAGTGAAAAACGTTTCGTAACCTTACGTTTAACTGCGAAAGGTATGCGTATCATCGATAAAAAAGGCATTGATGCAGTGTTAGCTGAGATCCGTGCTCGTGGCGAAAAAATCTAAGGAGCTAAAATATGGCAGCTAAAGGCGCTCGTGAGAAAATCCGTTTAGTTTCTACTGCAGAGACCGGTCACTTCTACACAACCGATAAAAACAAACGTAATATGCCTGAAAAAATGGAAATCAAAAAATTTGATCCGGTAGTGCGTAAACACGTTATCTATAAAGAAGCAAAAATCAAATAATTTTGTAGGTAAAAAGCCCGACGTTGCTCGGGTTTTTTTCTATCTTAGAGTGAGGAAATTTCCTCTGAAACCATTCTTTTTACAGAAAACGAAATTCCTCTCGAAATTAAATCAAGAGTATCTAAATGCCTGAACTTCCTGAAGTTGAAACCGCCTTGCGCGGTGTAAGCCCCTATCTCGATGGTTTTACGATTGAAAAAATTACCGTGCGCCAACCTAAATTACGTTGGGCGGTTTCACCCGAATTGGTAGAACTAAAGAACGTAAAAATTTTAGCCCTCGGCCGTCGCGCGAAATACCTAATTATTCACACGGAAAAAGGCTATATCGTCGGTCATTTAGGAATGTCCGGTTCTGTACGAATCGTGCCGCATGATAGCCCGATTGATAAGCACGATCATCTTGATATCGTCATCAACAATGGAAAATTATTACGCTATAATGATCCCCGCCGTTTTGGTGCTTGGCTATGGACGGAAGATCTTGATGAATTTCACTTATTCTTAAAACTCGGGCCTGAACCCCTTTCTGACGAATTTAATGCGGAATATCTATTTAAAAAATCTCGTAAAAAAACAACCGCACTTAAAACCTTTCTGATGGACAATGCCGTTGTTGTCGGCGTAGGAAATATTTACGCCAATGAAAGCTTATTCTTATGCGGTTTACACCCACTCAAATCAGCGGGCAATCTTACCCGAAAACAATGCGGGTTAATCGTTGACACTATTAAAACCGTACTGACTAAAGCGATTGAGCAAGGTGGAACAACCCTTAAAGACTTTTTACAACCTGATGGTCGTCCGGGATATTTTGCGCAAGAACTGTTAGTGTATAGTAACAAAGATAAACCTTGTCCAAAGTGCGGTACAAAAATCGAAAGTTTAGTAATTGGTCAACGTAACAGCTATTTCTGTCCCCATTGCCAAAAGAAAAAATAAAAACCGTTTTCCTTCTATTTTAAAAATTATGCCCGCAAACAAGAGATTCATTAGGGCATAAGGTATCCGCTCCCTGCCGTTTACGCCACCAATTAATAATATGGAAATTTAATTAAAGCGGGCTTTCGATTTGCAATTTGTCGCAAATCTCGGTAACGGTAAGGGTTAAACAAGAACGCAGTAATTTTTCTTTACGTTGCTGTTTCATTTGAAAAAGCAGTGAATCCGGCGAAGCCGTATCAGGGGGAAAATCCAATAGGTATTTTTCTTCCACAAAACTTAATCTTTGCGCAAAATCGATAATCACTTCATCAGAAAAGCCGTATTCTTTTTCATCATTATTTAGCCGCTCTTTTAAATCAATAAAATGGAGAATATCTTCAAAAACAGAACGCTCAAACAAGCCTAGACCAAATAACACTTTTAACCGAATAGAAAGATCAGAAAGCGGTCCGCTGGTTTCAAATAAAGAATCAACCACGGATTTAACGGCAAAATCCGTTTTACGAAAAACGCGGTTAATCAAACCGTCCACCATTTCATCAAAAATTGTTACGGAGGCAATAATAAAACCTCGAACGGAGCTTGCTTCGTTAAGTTTTTCATAAATATGTTCTGATGGCACTACTAAATCCTTTTATTTTTGACCGCACTTTGCAATGAAAAAGGGCGAAAATTAATTCGCCCATAATCACTAATGAGGAATGCTTTCGTAAGCCTGTGCGATACGTTCAATTACCGTTTCATCTTGTAATTCGGTGTACTGGCGAATGGTTTCATGCACGCCTTTTTCATTAAGAGTTCGTACTAGTTCCAAAGCTTGCGGATCTTGTTCGTTACGATAAGATAATGCGGCTGCAATGGTATGAACCAAGTGCGTATTATCAAGTTGATATTCTAGCGTGCCGCGTAACGGTTTAACCAAGCGATCATTAAAACTTAATTTACGCAGCGGTTCACGACCTACACGGTCAACATCATCAACCAAGAACGGATTGGCAAAACGTTTCAATATTTTTTCGATATACGCACGATGAGCTTGCGGTTCAAAACCATAACGCTTAATCAATACCGCACCGCTTTCTTCCATCGTTGCTTTAACTTCAGCTTTAATTTCCATATCTTCGATACTTTCTTTTACAAAGCGATAACCTTTTAATTTACCGAGATACGAAGTAGCGGCATGACCGGTGTTTAATGTGAATAATTTACGCTCAACAAATGCCATTAAGTTATCGGTTTTTTCCATACCGTTAATCGCTGGAATTTCTCCCTTAAATTGCGTTTCATCTACAATCCATTCACTAAACTCTTCAACCGTAACAAGTAATGGGTCCGATTCGTCCGCTTGCACCGGCGGCACAATACGATCCACCGCAGAATCAACAAAACCGACCACTTTCTCTACTTTCGCCTGCATTTCCGGGCTTAAATGCGCAAATACCTGCTCTTTCAAGAAAGTTGTACCGCGCACCATATTTTCACAGGCAATAATATTTAACGGTTTCTCATTCCCCGTATTCAAACGGGCTTCTAAACCTTTCGCAATGGTACTTGCAATAATTTTTAGTACATTCGGTCCGACTGCAGTGGTAATGAGATCAACCTCATTAAATAATGCAATAACTGCGGTTTCATCTTTTGAATAGACACCGCCCACATTCGTTACCCGTTCAATGGTATTTAAATTTTCACCCACGATTTTTACGTTATAGGCTTGATTCTGCTTTAACAAATTAATTACGTGTTCATTCACATCGGCAAAAGTTACGTGTATATCACTATCAGCCAATAATTTACCAATAAAACCGCGGCCGATATTTCCAGCCCCAAAATGTAATGCTTTCATATTACTACCCCAAGTTGATTAAAAAGGATAGCGGCGCAAAAACGCCGCTAAAATTTACCGCACTTTATGCTTTAAGTAATGCGAGTACTTTTTCCACATCATTTGTTGACGTTAAGATTTCAATGGCTTCCTCGCTATCCAGCGCATTCGTAATTGCAGAAACCACCTGAATATGCTCATTATTTTTCGCGGCAATCCCCACAACCAGTTTTGCGATGCCGTCTTCCTCATCATTAAAGCGTACACCGGACGGATACTGACACACGACAATACCGGTTTTTAATACCGAATCTTTCGCCTCGATCGTACCATGCGGCACTGCAACCCCTTCACCAAGATAAGTTGAAACTAATTTTTCACGCTCGAACATTGCATCTACGTAACTAGGTTCAACAAAACCTGCTTTCACCAATTGCTCACCGGCAAAACGAATGGCTTCATCTTTGTTATCGGCACTTAATCCTAAGAAGATTTGTTCCGGTTTTAAGGTAAATTTCGCCCCATTTACTTCCACTACATCTTCTTCGTTTTTTTCAGTAACCGCCTGTACGTTTAGCTGTTCTTTTAAATCTTGAACAAGGCTATCGTAGAATTTATTATCCAAGAAGTTACTTAAAGATAAATGCATTGCATTCGGTGCCTGTTTTTTCGCACGTAGAGTTAAATCTTGATGGGTAATCACAAGACGTGCATCATCAGGTAAATCATTAATCGCCACATTGGTAACTTCTAACGCCAAACCGGCATCATTCACTTTTTTACGCAACATACTTGCACCCATCGCACTCGAACCCATACCGGCATCACAAGACACATAAATTTTGCTTAGCCCTTTATAGTCAATCACTTGGGTTTGATTTAAATTGCCTGTTTTCATCGCTTTTGAGGCTGCTTGCATTTCTTCAAGATTGCTTGATTCTTCTTTTTGAATTTTTAAGAAGAAAGAGGCTAATACAAATGAAACCGCACAAGCAACAATTACTGAAGCCACTACCCCGACAACAGAAGCTTTCGGCGTCATCATCAACACAGCGATAATTGAACCCGGAGAAGCAGGTGCAACTAAACCTGCACTAAATAACGTTAAAGTGAATACACCTGCCATTCCACCGGCAATTACCGCAATGAGTAAACGAGGGTTCATTAACACATAAGGGAAATAAATTTCGTGGATTCCGCCTAAGAAATGAATCACTGCCGCACCGCCTGCGGTTTGTTTTGCCGAGCCTTTTCCAAAGAAAATATAAGCAAGCAAAATACCGAGCCCCGGACCGGGATTGGCTTCAATTAAAAAGAAAATAGACTGACCGAATTCTTGCGATTGTTGAATACCAAGCGGTGAAAAGATGCCGTGGTTAATCGCATTGTTTAAAAAAAGAATTTTTGCAGGTTCTACGAAAATAGATGTCAACGGAAGCAAATTATTATCCACTAACACTTTTACGCCGGCGGCTAATAATTCGGTTAACGACTTCACTACCGGGCCGACAACCCAGAAAAATAAAATCGCTAAAATCATACCGATAATGCCGGATGAGAAGTTGTTTACCAACATCTCAAAACCACTCTTGATTTTACCGTCCGCCCACTTGTCAAAACGTTTAATCGCCCAGCCACCGGTAGGGCCTGCAATCATTGCACCTAGAAACATTGGAATATCCGTACCGATAATTACCCCGGCCGTAGTAATGGCACCGACCACCGCACCACGATCTCCGCCCACTAATTTACCACCGGTATAACCGATTAATAGCGGAAGTAAATAAGTAATCATCGGCCCGACCAATTTTGCCAAAGTTTCATTCGGCAACCAACCTGTCGGGATAAAAAGTGCGGTAATAAAACCCCACGCAATAAATGCGCCGATATTCGGCATCACCATATTGGAAAGAAAACGTCCAAAACTTTGAATTTTCACTTTCACGCTTGCTGATAGCATAGAAACCTCACAAATAAGGAAATTGTATAAAGTGCGCTCAACATAGCATAAGAATTTTTCAGGCAAAAATAATTTTGTTCAAATTTGTGAACTTGATCACAAAATTTTCACAAGGATAATTTAAATAAATGTGATAAAGATCACATTATTTATTTTTGTTGGTGTTTTTTGTGAGAAAGATCACATTTAATCCCCTCTAACTTAAAATAAGTTAATTCAATTACGTTTTCTTACTGCAAAAACAAAGCCCTCCTACCTCTTTAGGTGTATTTCATATACCTTGCTTTGATCTAAAGCAATATTTTGGCAAATCCCGCTAGAAAATAGCCGCACTTTTGGTATTGTTACACTTGAACCGAGCCCTCTTTTTTAAGTAATTTCAATACGTTATCAAGAACGGTTCGCATTTAAAATCATTTTACTTTTCCTACCCTAGTTATGGAGTGATTATCGTGAACGCATTAAGAAAAAGCCTTGTTTTGGCGGCTTCTTTCGCTGCCTTAGGAGCTTACAATTCTGCCTCGGCAGAAATGGTCTATAAGCCGATTGAGCAACCTGTTGAAGCCCCAAATCCTAATTTAAAAATTGAAGCGGTAAATGAAAAATTCGCTGAAAAATATCCGTTGCAATTTCAATCTTGGAAGGCTACGGAAAAAGGCGATAAGATTATTTATGCCGATGAAGAAAATCCTCGCCTAATCGTACTTTGGGGTGGCTATGCATTCGCTAAAGAATACAATGCACCACGCGGGCACGCTTATGCTATTAAAGATGTGCGCGATATTTTACGTACCGGCGCACCAAAAACGGCTAACGATGGCCCACAACCAATGGCATGTTGGACTTGTAAAGGCCCGGATGTTCCGCGCTTAATTGCAGAATGGGGAGAAGAGGGCTACTTCAATGCTAAATGGGCGAAAGGCGGAGCTGAAGTAGTAAATTCCATTGGTTGTGCCGATTGTCACGATACCACTTCAAAAGATTTTGCCGAAGGAAAACCGGCTTTACGCATCGCACGTCCACACGTGTTACGCGCATTGGATAACTTAAATAATGCATTGCAAGCGAAAGCAAAAGCCGAAGGTAAAGATCAGGTTAATTTAAGTTTCAACACTGCCGCACGTACGGAAAAACGGGCGGAAATCTGCGCAAACTGTCACGTTGAATACTACTTTGCCGGTGATATTAAGCAGGTTACATTCCCTTGGAATAACGGTCAAACCGTAGATGATATCGAAAAATACTATGATGATATCGGTTTCAGCGACTGGACTCACTCTCTTTCTAAAGCGCCAATGCTAAAAGCACAACATCCTGACTTTGAAATTTGGTCTTTAGGTATGCACGGTAAAAACGGTGTAACCTGTATCGATTGCCATATGCCTAAAGTCCAAGATGCCGAGGGCAAAGTTTATACCGATCACCAAATCCAAAATCCATTCGATGCTTTCAATAGCACTTGTGCAAACTGCCACGATCAAAGCAAAGAAAAACTTCAAGATATCGTCGCTTCACGTAAAAAAGAAGTGAAAGACATAATGGGTCGTTTAGAAGATCAAGTTGTGAAAGCGCATTTTGAAGCCAAAGCGGCTTGGGATGCCGGTGCAACGAAAGAAGAAATGGAAGCGGCATTAATGGATATCCGTCACGCACAATGGCGTTGGGATTATTCTGCGGCAAGTCACGGCGGTCATATGCATGCACCGGACGTTGTTCTTCGCGTATTGGGTTCAGGTATAGATAAAGCTGCTGAAGCACGCACTAAACTTGCCGTTATCCTAACGAAACACGGTGTAAAAACCCCGGTTGAAATACCGGATATTTCTACGGCAGAAAAAGCTTGGAAAGTCATGGGTATCGATATCGAAAAAGAACGCAAAGCAAAAGAAGAATTTTTGAAAACCGTTGTGCCTCAATGGGAAAAAGAAGCAAAAGCTAATGGCAAATTAGCAGAAGATACCGCAACAAAACAATAAGAAAAATTACCGCACTTTTGCGTTCCTGAAAAGTGCGGTCGTTTTCAACGATAAATTTGAGGTAACCCTAATGAATTTAACTTCTTTATTTCGTAATATGGCAAAACTGGCGGTGTTCTTCGCATTTGCCTCGATGCTGCCAACGATTGCCCATGCACAAACAGATTCGACACAAAGTTATGAATTGCAGTTAGAAAATCAGCGTGATCCGAATCAGTATTGTGCAAAATGTCATAAATTCGACAAAGTAGATAAAAACCAAACCTTGGATCAATCTGGGGGAGAATTGCACTTTGGTAAATTTCATGGCGCGCACCTAAATCAAAAAAATCCAAACAATGGCAAACCTATTACTTGTGTAAGCTGTCACGGTAATATTTCTGAAGATCATCGCCGTGGTGTAAAAGATGTGATGCGCTTTGAAGGCGATATTTTCGGTGAGAAAAAACCAATGTTTTCCGTACAGGAACAAAACCAAGTTTGTTTCGCTTGCCATCAACCTGATAAATTACGCGAAAAACTTTGGGCGCATGACGTTCACGCAATGAAATTGCCTTGTGCAAGCTGTCATACACTTCACCCGAAAGATGAACCAATGAAAGGCATCAAACCGAAAGAACGTGTAAAACTTTGTGTTGATTGCCACGGAGAACAGCAAAAACGCAAAGCAGAACAAGAAACATCAACCGAACAAAAGGATAAACAATGACCACTTGCTCACGCCGAAACTTTGTTTCCGGCATGGGGGCGGTAATCCTTATGACGGGAACATCTTTAACTTCTCTGGCAAAAGAAAATAAGGCGGATAAAACCAAACGCTACGCAATGGTGCACGATGAAACGGCTTGTATCGGCTGTACAGCCTGTATGGATGCCTGTCGTGATGTTAACCAAGTGCCTCAAGGCGTATCCCGTTTAGAAATTCTGCGTAGTGAACCTTACGGTGAATTTCCGAATCAGGAATACGAGTTTTTCCGTCAATCTTGCCAACATTGTGGTAATGCACCTTGCGTGGCTGTTTGTCCAACAGGGGCATCTTTCATTGATAAAGACACCGGTATTGTAGATGTACACAAAGATTTATGCGTAGGTTGTCAATATTGTATTGCGGTTTGCCCGTATCGCGTGCGTTTCATTCATCCTGTGCATAAAACCGCAGATAAATGCAACTTCTGTCGTGATACCAACTTAGCCAACGGCAAACAGCCCGCCTGTGTGGAAGCCTGCCCAACCAAGGCATTAACCTTTGGTGATATGAATGATCCAACCAGTGCGGTAGCACGCAAGGTGAAAGAAAAACCGGTTTATCGCACGAAAGTGGAATTAGGTACACAGCCGAATCTTTACCATATTCCATTCCAACATGGGGAGCCAAGAAGATGACGTTAGATTATCCAGTCCCGTTCCACACGCCTAATTTAGTGTGGGATTCCACCATTGCGATCTATTTATTTTTACTCGGCATCTCATCAGGTGCGGTACAATTAGCCATTGCTTATAAACGCAGTAATAAACTCGAAAATCCTAGCCGAAATTGGATTATTCGTTCCGGTGTGATTTTGGGGTCTGTACCGACATTAATCGGTTTAACGCTCCTCATTTTCCATCTGGCACGTCCGTGGACATTTTGGAAATTGATGTTTAATTACCAATTCAATTCGGTGATGTCGATGGGGGTTATGCTTTTCCAAATTTATATGCTGTTTTTAGTATTGTGGGGAATCACAATCTTTAAAAATGACATTGAATCGCTCATTAATCGTTTTCTGCCAAAACTAAAATTCATTATGAAACTTATTGGTTTTGCAGAACGTTTGGTTAACCCTGTTGAGGTGATTTTATTCATCTTAGCCGCCGTATTAGGGGCCTACACCGGTTTCTTGCTCTCCGCATTAATCAGTTATCCAATGTTGAATAACCCGGTATTACCGGCATTATTCTTAGCTTCCGGTACGTCATCCGGTATCGCTGCAACATTTCTGGTTATCTTAATTGCAGGCAAGTTAAAAGGCGATTCCCACGAATCACACTTCATCCATAAATTTGAAGTGCCGATTATGGTTACCGAACTCGGGTTGTTAGTATGTTTCTTTGTAGGCTTACATTTTGGTGGCGGACAAAAAACCGTTGCATTGCATAATGCACTCTCCGGATTCTGGGGCACAGTATTTTGGATTGGAGTCTTCTTCATCGGAATTTTAATTCCGTTAATCGGAAACCTGTTCGCCGGCAATCTAAAATATAACCGTAACTTCATCATTCTCGTTTCAATCTTCGATTTAATCGGGGTATTGTGTTTACGGTATTTTATTTTGTATGCAGGTCAATTGACCGTTGCCTAAATGATTGTGAATTAAATTAAAATAGATACAAAGTCGCAAGCCGAAAACAGTGCAAATAGCACGGCAAGGGATAGCAATGTCGTAGACATTTTTAAATTTAATTCACTATACATTGTATTTTGGGGAAAGGCGTATGATAATGCGCCTTTCTTTCTATTCGGTATTATGTAGCAGTTACACAAATATTTTAAATAACGATTTTGTATCACTTGCACAAATCATCGTAGGGTGCCGTTAGGCGAAGCCGTAACGCACCAATGAGGGTTTAATGATGAAACGGTGCGTTACGCAAGGCTTAACGCACCCTACCCCCGATAAATATCGGAGATAAACTTCCCTTTGTGCGACTGATACGTAATACCGGAAATTTATCCTCGGAATTATGTAACTGCTGAACAAAATATTATTTTAGAAACGATACGACAAAACAACATTATGTTACCTGAACTCGGTTTTATCAGCCTTCTCATCGCCACCATCAGCGCGTTATTCCTCGCACTGATACCACAAATCGGCTTACTCAAGAAAAGGCCTACTTTAATAAATGCCGCTTGGTGGTTAAGCTACGTATTCACGATTTCTACTTTCATCTCTATCGGTATTCTCGCTTATTCTTTTTCGATAGATGATTTCACTCTTGAGTATGTTGCAGCCCATTCAAATTCTCAGCTCCCCACATTTTTCAAGATTGCGGCGACTTGGGGAGGGCATGAAGGCTCAATGCTCTTTTGGCTATTCTCATTGAGCCTATGGCTTATCGCCTTTGCATTTTTTAATCGAAAAAACGACCGCACTTTTTCCGCCCAAACCTTATCATTACTCGGTTTTATCTGTTTTGGCTTCGCCGTATTTATTCTGTTTTATTCCAACCCGTTCGGGCGAATTTTTCCTGCTTCAATAGAAGGGCGCGATCTCAATCCAATGCTGCAAGACATCGGATTAATTTTTCATCCACCGTTACTTTATATCGGCTATGTAGGTTTTGCCGTCAACTTTGCTATGAGCTTGGCGGCGTTGATTTATAACAAATCCGCACAACAAATTGCCCGCTCAATGCGTCGCTGGGTATTATTTTCATGGTTATTTTTAACACTCGGTATCGTGCTTGGCGCATGGTGGGCATATTACGAACTCGGCTGGGGTGGCTGGTGGTTTTGGGATCCGGTTGAAAACGCTTCGCTTATGCCGTGGTTGTTAGGACTTGCATTACTCCATAGTTTAACCATTACCGAAAAACAAGGCGCATTCAGTTATTGGACTATTCTCTTTTCGCTCCTTACTTTTGCATTCAGCATATTAGGCACTTTCATCGTGCGTTCCGGCGCACTGACTTCAGTACACGCCTTTGCTCTAGATAACACACGTGGTTATGTACTGTTATTAATCTTCTTTTTATTAACCGTCTTTGCTTTCGGATTATTCGCATTACGTGCAGGAAATAGTGCTGAAAGTGCGGTCAAATTTCAGCTTATATCTCAAGCCGGCGGCATTTTGTTGCTGAATATTTTACTCTCGGTGGCAACGGTTTCTACTTTTTTAGGCACATTCTACCCAATGTTTTTTCAAGCAATGAATTGGGGCTCGATTTCAGTGGGAACACCTTACTTCAACAACATTTTCTTACCGATTTTAACGCTGATGCTATTAATGATGGTTGCTTCTCTCGCATTACACCGAGCGAAATTTGAACCTGTCGTTTTTATGCGCCGTTTGTTCCTTATCTTGCCTTCCGCCATACTTGCGGCATTAATGATTCGGCAACAACTTCATAACAACGATGCGCTTAATTTTCATTGGTTCGCCTATCTTTTATTAACGCTTGCCATCTGGCTTTTCTTGGCAACCTTGTGGCAAAATTGGCGGAAAATCCGTTTGGCACAACTTGGAATGATTCTCGCACACTGTGGTGTCGCCATCGCCACTATAGGCGCGGTGATGAGCAGTTATTTTGGCAGTGAAATCGGCGTTCGTCTTGCACCGCAACAAAATCAACTCCTAGGTCAATTTGATTTCCACTATCGCCGATTTTCTAATGAAATCGGTCCGAATTTTACCTCCGAAGTGGCATTTTTTGATGTCACCGAAAACGGCAAACCTTACGCAAAAATCATTCCGGAACGCCGTTATTATGATGTCCGCACAATGACAATGAGTGAGGTAGGTTTAAACGGAGGCTTTTGGGGAGATTTATACATTGTGATGGGCGATGCTCTCGGCAAAGGGGAATTTACTTTCCGCCTGCATTACAAACCCTTGATTCGCTGGCTTTGGATCGGTGGTGTTTTAATGGCATTGGGCGCACTTTGCAGTGCATTGAGTTTGTGCCCCAAAAAGGAAAAAGTATGAAAACAAAATTAATCTTTTTTATACCGCTCTTTTTGTTACTCAGCGTTATTGTGTTATTGATGGTCGGGTTAAACCAAGATCCGAAAAAAATTGCATCGGCCCTCATTGATAAACCGATACCGGAGTTTTATCAAGCCGATTTATTTGAGCCCTCACGGACTGTAAGCCCAAAAGATTTCCCAAAAGAACCCTTTTTACTTAATGTTTGGGGAAGTTGGTGCGGTTATTGCAAAGAAGAACATCCGCTTTTAATGGAAATTGCTCAATCTACGCCTATTGTCGGCATTGATTATCGCGATAACCCGCAAAACGGCATTGAAATGCTCAAACGTATGGGAAATCCTTTCGTTTTAACAATTAATGACAGCCATGGAGAACTTGCATTAAAACTCGGTGTAGATGGAGCTCCCGAAACCTATTTAGTAGATGCTCACGGCGTGATTCGTTATCGTCATTCAGGGCTTTTGGATCGCAAAACTTGGCAGCAAGTATTCGTGCCGAAAATTCAAGAATTAATGAAAAAATGAGAACATTTTTAACCGCACTTTTTCTATTGTTTTCCCTCTTTTCACAAGCTGAAATGGTGGACACTTACCAATTCAAAAATCAAGCGGATCGCACTCGTGCCGTGGAACTGGCAAAATCCTTACGCTGCCCGCAATGCCAAAATCAAAATTTGGTGGAATCCAATTCGCCCATTGCTTATGACTTGCGTCTTGAAGTTTATAATATGGTAGATGAAGGTAAAACCAATCAGCAAATTATCGACACGATGACCGAACGCTTCGGTGATTTTGTAAACTATAAGCCGCCGTTTCAATGGAATACGGCATTGTTGTGGCTATTACCTGTCTTGTTATTGATTTTCGCTTTCGGCTTAATTTGGCGTTCACATAAAAAATCGGCACAATCCCCTAAAATACTTTGCCCGCAAGACTTGAGCGACATTCCCTCTACGTCTAATCAAAATTTTTCTTCTCACACAAAGCGCGATTATCGCCTAAGCCTCATCATTTTTGCTCTTGTTATTGCGCTTCCCTTAACCTATTACTTCTCGCTTGATCGCTTCACTCGTGTGCAGGAAGGCAAACAAGCGATGATTTCGCAACATAATGAACAAATTGAAATAACGAATTTCCACAAAAAAGAAGATCTTATCGGAAAAATTCAAGATAAATTACGTGCTAACCCAAATGATTGGGAAACTTGGCTCCAACTTGGAGAAGCCTATGTACAAAATAATGAATTTGACTATGCACTGATTGCTTATAGAAATGCCGAAAAACTTGTCGGCAACAAGCCGAATATTTTAGGTTTAAAAGCGACCGCACTTTACTACCAAGCCAGTCAGCAAATGACTTCTGAAGTACAACAACTTTTAAAACAAGCACTAACGCTGGATAAAAAAGAGATCTCAAGCCTTTCTTTGCTTGCTACAGTTGAACTTGAGAAACGAAACTATGCTTTGGCAAAAGATTATTTACAGCAACTATTGGATTCCGGTAATGCCGCCGTTGATCGCCGTATGGTGATTCAACGGATGAAGATGCTGGAATTTCTAGAGCGAGGACAAACACCTTGAACAATTATTCCGAAACTCTCATTATCGGCGCAGGTGCTGCCGGATTATTCTGTGCAACGCAGTTGGGAAAATTAGGTAAACAAGTAACGGTGTTGGATAACGGCAAAAAAATCGGGCGTAAAATTTTAATGTCGGGAGGAGGTTTTTGTAATTTTACCAATCTTGATGTTACTCCGTCCCATTACCTTTCACAAAATCCTCATTTTGTAAAATCTGCCCTTGCCCGTTATACCAATTGGGATTTTATTAGCTTAATCACGGAATATGGTATCGCTTATCACGAGAAAGAATTAGGTCAACTTTTTTGTGATGAAGGAGCGGAGAAGATCGTTGCTATGCTTGCGAATGAATGTGAAAAGTACAACGTAAAGATTCATTTACGTAGTGAGGTTTCACAAGTCGAAGCGATTGAAAATGATGAAAAAGTGCGGTTTATTCTGCACGTAAATGCCACCCAATGGCAATGCAAAAATCTTGTGATCGCCACAGGAGGGCTTTCTATGCCGGGGCTTGGTGCAACACCTTTCGGTTATCAACTCGCCCAGCAATTCAATATTTCGATCATTGCGCCACGCGCAAGCCTTGTGCCCTTTACTTATCGCGAAACCGATAAATTTTTGACCGCACTTTCAGGCACAAGCCTGCCCGTTACCATCACTGCAAATAGTGGAAAATCCTTTCGTAATCAATTGTTATTTACCCATCGGGGTATTTCCGGCCCTGCCGTATTGCAAATATCTAATTATTGGCAACCGAATGAGAGTGTGGAAATCGATCTCCTACCAAATCACAATTTGGAAAATGAAATTAATCAAGCAAAACAACAATCACCTAAACTTATGCTAAAAACCGTACTTACCCGTTTCTTGCCAAAGAAACTAGTCGAACTTTGGCTTGAAAAAGGCATTATTCAAGATGAAATCATCGCAAATCTAAGTAAAGTGCGGTTAAAAAATCTGGTGAATTTAATTCACCATTGGCAGTTTACTCCTAATGGTACGGAGGGATACCGCACCGCAGAAGTAACGATGGGTGGTGTGGATACCAAACAAATATCCTCTAAAACCATGGAGAGCAATCACGTAAAAGGACTCTATTTTATTGGTGAAGTATTGGATGTTACCGGCTGGCTCGGCGGTTATAATTTCCAATGGGCTTGGAGCTCCGCCTATGCCTGTGCCGTAGGCATTGCGGAATAATTTATGGGTATAAAATCACATTATTATGTAGCAATTGCACAAATCATTGTAAGGCACGGTTAGGCGAAGCCGTAACACAACAAGTAAAAAGATTTAATAACGAAACGGTGCGTTACGCAAAGCTTAACGCACCCTACTCCAAGAAATATTGGAGATAAAGTTCTCTTTGGACTGCTACATAATACCAAAATTCACAGAAAATTAACCGCACTTTTATTCGTCCATATACCCGAGACTGCGCAACGCACGTTCGTCATCCGCCCAACCGGATTTTACTTTCACCCAAAGTTCAAGATGAACTTTGTTATCAAACAAGCGTTCCATATCCGCACGGGCTTCCATACCAATGGTTTTGATCTTTTGACCCTGTGCACCAATCACCATTTTTTTCTGCCCTTCACGTTCGACAAGAATTAAACCGTTAATTTCATAAGTGCCGCGTTCGTTCACTTTGAATCGTTCGATTTCTACGGTAACGGAATAAGGCAATTCTTCACCGGTAAAACGCATAAGTTTCTCTCGAATAATTTCCGAAGCCATAAAACGTTGTGAGCGATCCGTCACATAATCTTCCGGGAAGTGGTGTATGCCTTCACGCAATGAAGCGCGTACGATTTTTTCAAGCTCGTGAACATTATTTCCACGTTGTGCCGAAATCGGCACGATATGCGCAAAATCAAATTTGCTACTTAATTCGGTGATAAACGGCAATAAATCATCTTTATTTTTTATGTTATCCACTTTATTAATCGCCAACACAACGGGTGTTTTGGTGTGACGAAGCTTATTCAACACCATTTCGTCATCCGCATTCCAATGAGTTCCGTCCACCACGAAGATGATAAGATCGACATCACCGATAGCACTGCTTGCCGCACGGTTCATTAAGCGGTTTATCGCCCGTTTTTCTTCAATATGAAGCCCCGGGGTATCCACATAAATTTCTTGATATGCCCCTTCGGTTTTGATCCCCACAATGCGATGGCGGGTCGTTTGCGCTTTACGTGAAGTGATAGAAATTTTTTGCCCCAGAATTTTGTTTAAGAGCGTTGATTTACCCACATTCGGGCGACCTACAATGGCAATGAAACCACAATAAGTTTTGTCGAATTGTTCGATCATTTGATGTCCAGTTGTTTTAAAATTTGTTCTGCCGCCGCCTGTTCGGCTTTGCGGCGACTTGAGCCTTTACCCACAAAAGTGCGGTCAATTTTATCCGCACTTTTCACTTTGCATTCAACCGTAAAGGTTTGGCAATGCGCCTCCCCTTGAATATTTATCACTTCATAGCTTGGTAAAGGTAAACGTCTGCCTTGTAAATATTCTTGTAAACGGGTTTTCGCATCCTTTTGATTATCGCCCGGCTTAATTTCTGCCAATAGGGTTTGATACCAATTTCGGATCATTTGAGAAGCCATTGCCAAACCCTGATCGAGAGATATTGCGCCGATAATCGCTTCCACACAGTCCGCAAGAATGGATTCTCGGCGAAAACCGCCGCTTTTCAGTTCACCGGAACCGAGCAACATATATTCTCCCAGTTCAAATTCACGGGCAAGAGATGCCAAAGTCGGTTCACGTACTAACGTTGCCCGCATACGGCTCAATTCCCCTTCATTACAACGGGGGAATTGATGATACAACGCTTCCGCAATAGTGAAATTGAGAATAGAATCACCCAGAAATTCCAAGCGTTCATTATGTTGGCTGGCGGCACTACGATGCGTCAGTGCTAATTTTAAAAGCGAAATATCGTTAAATTGGTAACCTATCTTTCGCTCTAATCTATCTAAAGGGTTCATCTTATTTAATTTCAGTTAAGAAACGTTCAAAACGAAAACCGGTAGGCCATTCGTTCGGTTCTTTTTCTAAGCTCATCCAAATATAAGTGGCTTTGCCGACAATATTTTTTTCCGGTACAAATCCCCAAAAACGGCTGTCATCACTATGATCGCGATTGTCACCCATTACAAAATATTGCCCTTCCGGCACAACCCATTCCCCAGTAGGATTTCCCTCTTGCGGGAAAAACTCCGGACCGGCATAACGGCGATATGGTGTGATCAAAATATTGTGGGTAACATCACCTTTCTCCGTGAGTTCAAGCTGTTCAGGGAAAGCCGGATTGGTCGGATTTTGAGTATATTCGAAATCCTTACTCTCACAATCCACTTCGCAAGGTTTACCCTCTTTACCATATACGATTTTCAATGTTTTTTGATCGATATCGAAAATGATGCGATCACCACCTTGCCCGACAATGCGTTTAATGTAATCCACTCCCGACATATTATCTTTTGACGTTAACCCGAGGTTTTCCGCATAAGCCGCTCGGGTTGCGCCTAATCCGGTACGAAGTAATGCTTGTTCCGGTGCTTTAAACACGATCACATCACCTCGTTGAGGTTTTTCACCGGCGATAATCGTATTCTGGAAAATCGGATCTTTCACACCATAAGCGTATTTGTTTACGACAAGAAAATCACCAACACGCAAAGTAGATTCCATTGAACCTGAGGGAATTTGGAAAGGTTCAAACAGGAAAGAACGAATCAAAAAAACCACAGCCAGCACAGGGAACAACGAAGACAAAAACGCCGAGCCTTCAGAAATCGGTTCGATCTTTGCTTTTTCTTCCTCACTTAATGCCTGACCGGAACGCTGCTCTGCACGTGCAATCTGACGATTGCGCTTCGGCGTAACGATAAATCGGTGATAACACCATAATACACCTGAAAGTGCGGTCAAAATCAGCAATAAAATACTGAAGGTATTTGGCAATTGAAGATAATCCAACCCTTTCCAAATGCCAAAGCCTACAACCAGTAAAATAATAAAAAATAGATTTGACATAGTTTTCCTTATTTATCTTTGCCCACGTGCAAAATCGCTAAGAATGCCTCTTGCGGTACTTCCACATTACCCAGAGACTTCATTCGCTTTTTCCCTTCTTTTTGTTTCTGTAAGAGTTTTTTCTTACGGCTTACGTCACCACCATAACATTTTGCCAAAACGTTTTTACGTAATTGTTTCACAGTTGAACGGGCGATAATATGGTTACCTATCGCCGCTTGGATTGCGATATCAAACTGTTGGCGCGGAATGAGTTCACGCATTTTTTCCACAAGTTCACGACCACGATATTGCGCGTTATCTTTATGAACGATTAACGCCAGTGCATCGACACGCTCACTATTGATCATAATATCAACACGAACCATATCCGCCGCTTGGAAACGTTTGAAACCGTAATCCAAAGAAGCATAACCGCGCGAGGTGGATTTTAAACGGTCGAAGAAATCCAGTACCACTTCCCCCATCGGAATTTCATAAGTCAGCGCAATTTGGTTGCCGTGATACACCATATTGGTTTGAACGCCGCGTTTTTCGACACAGAGTGTAATCACATTCCCCAAGTATTCTTGCGGCACTAGCATATTACATTCGGCAATCGGCTCACGGATTTCAGAAATATTATTGAGCGGCGGTAATTTCGCCGGACTATCCACATAAACCACTTCCCCGTTCGTCATTTCCACTTCGTAAATTACCGTTGGTGCTGTGGTGATGAGATCCAAATCATATTCGCGTTCTAAACGCTCTTGAATGATCTCCATATGAAGAAGCCCCAAAAAACCGCAGCGAAAGCCAAAACCAAGTGCGGTCGAATTTTCCGGTTCATAAAACAATGAGGCATCATTCAAACTTAACTTACCAAGCGCATCACGGAAAGCTTCATAATCATCTGAGCTGACCGGAAATAAACCCGCATAGACTTGTGGTTTAACTTTTTTAAAGCCCGGTAATACCGAGCTTGCAGGGTTATGTTGATGCGTTAAAGTATCCCCCACCGGCGCACCGAGAATATCCTTAATCGCACACACAACCCAGCCTACTTCACCGGTATTTAATATGCCAGTGTCCACTTGTTTCGGTGTAAAAATACCTAAACGATCAACATTATAAGCCTGCCCAGTGGACATCACTTTAATTTTATCACCCTTACGTAACACACCGTTTTTAATGCGAACCAATGAAACCACGCCAAGGTAGTTATCAAACCACGAATCAATAATCAGAGCCTGTAATGGTGCATTCGGATCACCTTCCGGGGCAGGAATTTTCGCAACGATTTCTTCCAATACCTCATCAATACCGACACCTGTTTTTGCAGAACAGCGCACCGCTTCCATTGCATCGATGCCGACAATATCCTCGATTTCTTCTGCAACACGTTCAGGATCGGCGGCCGGCAAATCAATTTTATTTAAAATCGGCACGACTTCTAAATCCATCTCAATGGCGGTATAACAATTTGCCAAAGTTTGCGCTTCCACACCCTGTCCGGCATCCACCACCAATAATGCCCCTTCGCAAGCTGCAAGGGAGCGTGAGACTTCATAGGAAAAATCCACGTGTCCCGGGGTGTCGATAAAGTTTAATTGATAGGTTTCGCCATCTTTTGCTTTGTAATTTAAGGTTACGCTTTGCGCTTTAATGGTAATGCCACGCTCACGCTCAAGATCCATTGAGTCTAGTACTTGCGCTTCCATTTCACGATCCGAAAGTCCACCACAAGTTTGAATCAAACGATCCGAAAGGGTCGATTTGCCGTGGTCAATATGAGCAATAATAGAAAAGTTACGAATATTCTTCATAAAAGATAGTTTTTCTCAAAAAATCAATAAATTTAACTGGCGGATTGTACCTGAAAAGCAAAGGAATCGCTAGGGAAGAAAGCCAAAGTGCGGTCAGAAAAAATATTATTTTGCTCACAAGTAATCCCTTTAGGGATTATTTTTTCACATCATAAAAAAACAAAACCCCGACAAAAATCGGGGTTTAATCAATACATTCTGAAATTATAAGCTTTCAGTGAAAGTACGGGTAATTACATCACGTTGTTGTTCCGGAGTTAATGAGTTGAAACGCACCGCATAACCTGAAACACGAATAGTTAATTGCGGGTATTTATCCGGATTATTTACCGCGTCTTCTAAAGTCTCACGGCGTAATACGTTTACATTTAAGTGTTGACCGCCTTCAACTTTCACAGTTGGTGCAACATTTACCGGTAATTCACGGTATTCGATTTGACCTAATTCACTCACTGCAACCACTTGGTCTTCAGCAAATTCACCTTTCGCACATAAGCAACGTGCTTCATTAGTGTCGCTATCTAATAACCAGAATGAGTTAAGTAAGTTGTCATTCGCTGCTTGAGTAATTTGAATACCTTTAATCATAATAGCCTCCTAATTGGCATAAGTATAATCATAAAAACTGTGCAAATTTTATCAAAAAATTTTAAGACTTCAAATTATTTTGATGAAAAACAAATTAGTTTTTAACAACTATTTTTGCAACTTTGATCCAGATTAAATTATTTACAGAAAATAATCACGATTAAAGCTTAAAATTAACAATATAAAAACAAAACATTAACAATTAATACCATTCAATAACTGCTGATTTCGTTTATAATGCCTTCACTATACTTTAATAGGATCTCGTTATGAAAACATGGACTGATGTGATTGGAAAAGAAAAAACGCAACCTTATTTTCAACATACCTTGCAACAAGTTCATCTTGCACGCCAAAGTGGAAAAACCATTTACCCGCCCCAAAAAGACGTATTTAATGCTTTTAAATATACCGCATTTGAAGATGTAAAAGTCGTCATTCTAGGGCAAGATCCTTATCATGGTCCTAACCAAGCGCATGGTCTTGCTTTTTCCGTCAAACCGGAAGTGGCTATTCCACCTTCTTTACTCAATATGTATAAAGAATTAAGCCAAGATATTCCAGAATTTCAAATCCCCGAGCATGGCTATTTGGTGAAATGGGCAGAGCAAGGCGTATTGCTGCTAAATACGGTTTTAACCGTTGAACGCGGTTTTGCCCATTCCCACGCCAATTTAGGCTGGGAAACCTTTACGGATCGTGTGATTTCCGCTTTGAATGAACATCGTGAAAACTTGGTATTTCTACTCTGGGGTAGCCATGCCCAGAAAAAAGGACAAATGATTGATCGAAATCGTCATCTGGTTCTTACCGCCCCTCACCCTTCCCCGCTCTCCGCACACCGTGGTTTTTTCGGTTGCCGTCATTTTTCTAAAACCAATCAATATTTACAACAAAACGGCTACACAGAAATTGACTGGCAAATTTAGGAAAGGGAATAGCGCAAATGTACAAACAAAAAGTGCGGTCAAAAATCGCAGGATTATGGGGTATTATGTATCAGTCTCCCAAAGAGAATTTTATGTCCAATATTTATTTGGGTAGGGTGCGTTGAGCTTTGTGTAACGCACCATTTCATCATTAAACCGTCTATTGGTACGTTACGGCTTTGCCTAACGACACCCTACGCTTCACTTTGTGCTTGTTTCTGTACTTTTTCTATTTTCTTTTGTTCACGGCGTTTTTGGAAAAATGCACTTAGTTTTCGGCTGCATTCTTCTGCAAGTACACCGGATGTAATTTCCAATGTGTGGTTCATTTTATAATCGTCAAAAAAATGAAAACGTGATCCAACCGCACCGGTTTTATAATCGGAAGCACCGAATACAAGGCGTTGAATGCGGCTGTGCAAAATCGCCCCGGCGCACATAGTGCAAGGTTCGAGAGTTACATAAAGTGTAGTGTTGAGTAGCCGATAATTTTGAATGTGTTGTGCGCCATTGCGTAATGCCACAATTTCAGCATGTGCGGTTGGGTCACTATGAGTGATAGATAAATTCCAGCCCTCACCGAGAATATTGCCTTCATCATCAACCAAAACCGCGCCCACAGGAATTTCGCCCAAAGCTTCCGCTTTATCGGCAAGTGCAAGGGCGTGGCGCATAAATTTCTCGTCTAAATTTGACCGCACTTTTGCCGACCTTAAACGGAGAAAGGATATTTAATCGGATCGTGAGATTGATAACCGACTACGTTGAAATCGTCCATTGTCACCCAAGTTTCTAAATCTTCCAAGGTTTTAATATCCGGATTAATTTCAAGTGTTGGCAATGGAAACGGCTCACGTTTTAATTGCACATCGCGCATTAATTCAAGTTGATCTTCGTAAATATGCGCATTGATAATTTTGTGAAAGGCTTTGCCGGCTTTGTTTCCGGTAATTTGTGCCATTAACGCCAAAAACGTAAAAACTTGGATTTGATTGAAATTCAAGCCTAACGGCACATCGCATGAACGTTGATAACTGGTGAGATAAAGCGTCTCACCCACAAGAGAAAACGTATGGGTGTGCATACAAGGTCTCAAACAACCCAGATCGATTTCGCCCGGATTAAAAAACGTCATTATTTCACCGCGATCATCAATCCCCTTAGTAAGGTTATTAACGATTTTACGTAGTTGATCCACGCTTTCGCCGTTCGGCTTACGCCAAGCACGTCCCTGCACGCCGTACACCCGCCCCATATCATCGATGCCTTTACGGTGCGGATTAGCAAGCCAAGCGGCATTTTCGTTTGCATTCGCATCCCAAGTTTTTGTCCCTAATTTGCGAAAATCCGCCGCATTATCATAACCGCGAATATAGCCTAAAAATTCTGCAATCGCAGCTTTCCAATAGCTTTTACGGGTTGTAATAAGTGGAAATTGATTATTTGCTACATCATATTCTAAATCCGCATTAATGACGGTTAAACAACGTTTACCGGTGCGTTCATTCGCAATCCACTCACCTTCATCAACAATGCGACGGCAAAGATCAAGATATTGTTTCATAAAAAACTCCTTAAGATTTTATAGTGAATTAAATTAAAATGGATACAAAGTCGCAATCCGAAGACAGTGCAAGTAGCACGGCGAGGCGTAGCAATGCTCGTCAACATTTTTAAATTTAATTCACTATTCAACCGCACTTTTACGTGAATAAGCCCATCGCATAATCAATATACCGCCGATGATCATTGGTAAGCATAACGCCTGCCCACGGGTCATAATGCCTAAGAAGGATTCCACTTCCGGCTCACGCACATATTCCACCATAAAGCGGAACACACCGTAACCGACTAAAAATAAACCGGCAACCGAACCCATCGGACGAGGCTTTTTAATGAAAAGGTTAAGCATTACAAACAGCACTACGCCTTCTAAAAAAGCTTCATAAAGTTGTGAGGGATGGCGTGGTAGTAATTGAGAATCCGTTGGGAAAATCATCGCCCAAGGCACATCGGTTTCTCTGCCCCAAAGTTCAAGATTGATGAAATTGCCGATGCGCCCTAAACCTAAACCAAAGGGAATCAGTGGTGCCATAAAATCAGCGGTTTGCCAAAAATGACGTTTTTGTGAATAAGAGGTCCATATCATCGCTACAATCACACCGAGCAATCCGCCATGAAACGACATTCCGCCTTCCCACACGCGAAATAAATAGAGGGGATCTTGCAAGAAATGTTGAAAATTATAAAAAAAGACATCGCCAATGCGACCGCCTAAAAATACCCCCATAAAACTATTAAAAAGCAACGTGTCCACTTGTTCAACCGTCCACCCACTGTTTGGACGGCGTGCCCGGCGCACTGCCAACCAACGGGCAAACACGAAACCGAGCAAATACATTAAGCCGTACCACCGCAAACCGATATTACTATCACCGATGGTAAAAATGGTTGGATCAAAATGGGGAAGTATTAAATATTGATTCATAATTTTCCTTATTTCAGAAATCTATTAGTCGCAATCAGCGTAAATAATGCGAGATTTTTTTAAGTTGGCACAGTTCGGACATTGTCATTGTACTTAATTGAGATGTAAAAAATAACAGAACAAAGTCAGCATTACCGCCCTCTTTTTTTTCGATACTTTAATGGTTTTGAATGTGTTGACTTAGAGGAAGATAAAAATTTTGATTCGCACTCCGATTGAGGTTCTGACGCTCTTTCCTTCTCATTAGAGAATAGAAAATAAGCAAACTCTTTCATTGCACGGCGATACACTTCTTTTTTAAAAGACACCACTTGGCGCACCGGATACCAAAAGCTTACCCAACGCCAACCGTCAAACTCCGGCGATTTTGTTGTTTTCATATTGATGTTTTTTTCATCTGAAACCAACTGTAATAAAAACCATCGTTGCTTTTGTCCAATGCACATCGGCTTGCTGTCATATCGCAATAAACGTTTTGGTAACTTATAACGTAGCCAATGCTTTGATACATATAAAACACGCACATCTTTCGGCTGCAAGCCCACTTCTTCATATAATTCGCGGTACATTGCTTGCTCGGCATTTTCGTTATCATTAATACCGCCTTGCGGGAACTGCCAAGAATTTTGCCCGCAGCGTTTCGCCCAAAGTACCTGTCCCTTGCGATTACAGATTACAATACCTACATTCGGACGGTAGCCATCAAAATCGATCACGCGCGTTATACCTTAAATTTTTTACATAAAAATAATCTGCGGATTGTTTCATAAATTAGCCTTTTTATCAACCGAAGGGCGAAAACTGCGGTGCTTATTGAAAGGATTTTTAGATTGTGGATAACCTTGTGATTAACCCAAGCATTTCTACAATGAAATTGTGTAAAAGATCAAAAAGATCCTTTTTCTTCCTTGCTTCATTTCATTTGTTGGTTTTTTGTAAAAAAGATCCTTTTAAAAAACAGACCGCACTTTCTTTAAACAAAGTGCGGTTGAAAAAACTTCTATTTTTTCAAAGAAAGAATAAGTTCTGAGGGATCTCATCGATCTTACAAGTTATTCAATGTTTCTGTGGATAAAATTGTGACTGAGAAAATCAATATGCGGGTATAACTTTTTCAAACAACAAAGATAAACTTTTAAAAACAAATTTCTTCTTTATAATTCAATCAGTTAAAGTAAATCACTTAAAAATTTATCGGTGTGAATAACGACACAAAATTTACTGTTTGCTTTTTATACAACAAAATCAATACTGTTTAAATAACGCTCCCAATCAAAATATTGCCCGGGATCGATCTTACGTCCCGGCGAAATATCCGCATGCCCGACAATACGATCTCGGGTAATCTTCGGATAAGCATTCATAATCTGTATTGTAAGCTGTTGTAATGCTTGATATTGTGCTTCTGTAAAAGGCTGTTCATTGCTTCCCTCAAGTTCAATACCAATGGAAAAATCATTACATTTTTCCCGCCCTTGAAAACTTGATAATCCGGCGTGCCACGCCCGATCATTAAAATTCACATATTGAGTAATCACACCGTTGCGATCAATTAAACAATGTGCCGACACACGAATTCGGTAGATTTCTTCAAAGTAAGGGTGAATGCTTGGATCTAATTTTCCTTGGAAGAAATCATCAATATAGCCACCGCCAAATTGCTCCGGCGGCAAACTAATGTAATGAATAACCAATAAAGAAATATCTTGAGGAGCAGGGCGTTCGTCAAAATGAGGAGAAGAAATATGACGACGATTTTTCAACAATCCTTGCTCAATATCATTCTGTTTTTTCATTATTTCTCCTTATTTTTGCGATCCGGATCGTAAAAAAAGCGCGGTTGATTTTACAAGTGTTTTTTCTCTTTCCACAATGATACAAATTTAAAAATTTAACAAAAAGGGAAAATCAATGAAACTCACCTCTCAACGCACATTGAAAAAAGGATTTACACTAATCGAATTAATGATCGTGATAGCCATCATCGCGATTCTCGCGACAATTGCAATTCCCTCTTATCAGAATTATACAAAAAAGGCGGCGATGTCTGAATTGTTACAAGCCGCAACCCCTTTTAAATCCGACGTGGAACTCTGCGTTTATAGCACAGGAGCAACCGCAAATTGCAGCGGCGGTTCAAACGGTATCGCTGCCGATATTACCTCACCAAAAGGCTATGTGAAAGGTATTAGTACTAACGCCGGCGTTATTACTGTTGTCGGCAACGGCGCTTTAGACGGTGTCCAATATACATTAACCGCCACCGGTGATCATTCTAGAGGAATAAGCTGGTCTACAACCTGTAACGGTGATACCTCCTTATTTCCGGCAGGATTCTGTACAAAATGATAGATTGCGCGACATATCAAGCCACAGCACAAAACGGCGAGATCTTTATGATCTCGCCGGAATTATGGGAACGCAATCAGCAGCAGCAATCTCTTTTCTTGCGTTACTTCGCCCTCCCTCTAAAAGAAGAAAAAAATCGTTTATGGCTTGCCGTTGATTCCTTTTCTAACCTTTCCGCTTGTGAAACCATTGCTTTTATCAGTGGAAAATTGGTTGAACCCGTCTTATTAGACAGCCCGCAACTCAAAGCCCTTTTGCAGCAGCTTGCACCGCAAGCAATGCAAGTAGAAGAACAAGTCAGTTTTTATCATCAAGAACAGGAACAAGAAAAAAATGATGATGAACCTGTTATTCAACTCCTGAACCAAATTTTTGAATCGGCAATGCAAAAAAATGTCTCCGACATTCATTTAGAAACATTACAACATTATTTTCAAGTACGATTTAGAATTGATGGCGTTTTACAACCCCAGCCCCCAATTAGTAAAAACTTGGCGAATCGGCTCATTTCACGTTTAAAACTTCTTGCCAAACTCGACATTAGTGAAACACGTTTACCACAAGACGGACGTTTTCAATTTAAGACAACCTTTTCCGATGTACTTGATTTTCGTCTCTCCACATTACCTACTCATTGGGGAGAAAAAATCGTACTTCGTGCGCAACAAAATAAACCGGTGGAACTGAGTTTTGCCGAATTGGGAATGACGGAATTTCAACAACGCACCTTTCAACACGCCCTAAGCCAGCCACAGGGGTTGATTTTGGTAACCGGCCCAACGGGGAGTGGAAAAAGTATTTCGCTTTATACCGCACTTCAATGGTTAAATTCTCCCGATAAACATATTATGACCGCAGAAGATCCCATTGAAATTGAACTGGACGGCATTATTCAAAGCCAAATCAACCCGCAAATCGGGCTGGATTTTAGTCGTTTATTACGTGCTTTTTTACGACAAGATCCCGACATTATTATGCTCGGTGAAATTCGCGATGAAGAAAGTGCAAGTATGGCATTACGCGCCGCACAAACCGGACATTTAGTGCTTTCGACATTGCATACCAACGATGCGATTTCCGCCATTTCACGGCTTCAACAACTAGGCATTAAACAGCACGAAATCGAAAGCAGTTTACTTTTAATCATTGCTCAACGCTTGTTACGTAAACGCTGTCAAAAGTGCGGTCAATTTAACGAAAGTTCTTGCGATTGCCATCAAGGTTATCGAGGGCGCATTGGCGTTTATCAATTCTTACATTGGCAGCAAAACGGCTATCAAACAGACTTTGCCGATCTTCGCCAAAGCGGATTAGAAAAAGTGAAACAGGGGATCTCTGATGAAGCGGAACTTCATCGTGTTTTAGGTGGAGAATAATATGGCAAAAAAATGCTTTCATTACCAAGCACAAAACGCCTTAAAACAAATACAAAAAGGCGTGATTATCGCCGATTCTCATCAACAAGCCCAATTCCAATTAATGAATCGGGGACTTACCAATATCAAACTGCAACAAAATTGGCAACTCAATACTAAGCCAAAAAATACCGAAATCAGTACGGTATTGAACCAACTTGCAACCTTGCTACAAGCCGCGATTCCACTCAAAAACAGTTTACAAATCTTACAACAAAACTGTACTCAGATTGCCCTAAACACTTGGCTTGAACAACTTTTGAGAAGCATTGAATCCGGCTATTCTTTTTCTCAAAGTATCGAGCAACAGGGAAAATATCTTACACAGCAAGAAATTCAGCTAATTCAAGTGGGTGAAATGACAGGTAAATTAGCCATTGTTTGTAACAAAATTGCGGCACATCGCTGCCAATCTTTAGCACTACAACGTAAATTACAGAAAATTATGCTTTATCCCTCAATGGTATTAGGTATTTCTCTCTTGCTCACTATTTCCTTACTAATTTTTATCGTGCCGCAATTTGCCGAAATGTATCAGAGCAACAATGCGGATTTGCCCGTATTAACGAATGTATTACTTGTGATGTCTAATTTTCTTAAAAATGATATAGGAAAGTTAGCCTTAACGCTCCTCATATTTTGGTTGCTTTATTATTTCAAACTGAAACATTCTCCCATGTTTCAACAACAAAAAACACGAATTATTAGGGCAACACCTATTTTCGGCAATATCCAACAACTTTCCCGTTTAGTGAATTTCAGCCAAAGTCTGTACATTATGTTGCAAGCGGGAATCCCTCTCAACCAAGCCTTAAATAGTTTTTTACCGCACACACAAAGTTGGCAAACGAAAAAAAGCATAGTGAGTGATCAAATTCTCGATACTGAAGTGCGGTCAATTTTACAATGGGTTTCACAGGGTTATTCATTTTCAGATAGCGTAAGCAGTAATCTATTCCCGATGGAAGCACAGCAAATGCTACAAATTGGTGAGAAAAGCGGAAAACTTGCTTTAATGTTGCAACATATTGCAGAAAACTATCAAGAAAAGCTTAATCATCAAATTGATTTATTATCACAAATGCTGGAACCACTAATGATGGTCGTTATCGGAAGCCTAATCGGTATCATTATGATGGGTATGTATTTACCGATTTTTAATATGGGATCGGTGGTGCAATGATCCTATTTGCTTCCTTTTGGTTAGGTGGGATTTTCGGTGTAGCCTTATGGCTTTACATTTCGGGCTTTATCACAAGATTACAAAACGATATTTACAATAATTACATCGAACTATTTCCTCAAAATCTTCCCTCATTTCAACCGCACTTTGCGGAAGTTCAACAAAAAAAGAGCGGTCATATTTTAGGCTATTTTCTTATCACAGGATTAATACTCACCCTAATAACCGCAATAACCGAAAATCCTCTTTTCGCTTTATGGCTTGGTTGCACCATTATTCTATTGTGGGCGATTGCCTACCTTGATTGGCAGTATCAACTCATTTCCCCCACTCCTTGTTTATGGTTACTTGCTCTTGGTTTATTCGGTGCAACACAATCTTTATCTCCTTTAACCCTAATACAAAGTCTACAAAGTGCGGTCATTTTTTTCGTTGTTTTTTATGGCATTTATCAACTTGCCAAATGGTACTACCAAAAAGAAGCCTTCGGACGAGGGGATTATTGGTTAGCTCTTGGTATCGGCAGTTACTTACCGACAGAGCATCTTCCTCTATTTCTTTTGATTGCCTGCGCATTAGGTATTTTATTTGCAATTCTTTTCAAAAGAAAAGAGCGTTTTTTACCCTTCGCACCTTTTTTGTGTGTCTCGATTCTTGTAGTATTTACAATCAATTTAACAATGCTTTATAAGAAATGATGACCTATATCGTAGGGCTTACCGGCGGAATCGGAAGCGGAAAAACAACCATCGCAAATTTATTTATGGAACTTGGCGTACCTTGCGTTGATGCGGACATTATCGCACGAGATATCGTCAAAAAGGGCTCGCCATTGCTTACAAAAATTGTTGAATACTTTGGTAAAGATGTTTTATTAGAAAACGGAGAACTCAACCGCCCGGCGTTACGCAGGCTTGTTTTTGCCAATGAAACCGAAAAAAACCGGCTCAATCATTTATTACACCCGGCAATTCGTGAAGAAATGATAGCTCAACTTTCCGCCCAAACCGCTCCTTATACGTTATTTGCCGTTCCACTTTTAATTGAGAATAAATTAACCGCACTTTGTAACCGAGTGCTGGTGATTGATGTAACTCCGCAAACCCAACTTGCCCGCGCAATGAAACGAGACAACAACAGCCTTGAACAAATTCAACGAATTATGGATGCACAAGTAAGTAGAACCGAACGTTTAAAATGGGCGGATGACGTAATTGATAACGACAAAGATCTGGCTGAAAATCTACCTTACCTAAAGCAAAAAGTGCTAGAATTACATCGTTTTTATTTACAACAAGCGGAAGTAAAAAATGTCTGAAGAAATCATTGAAGTGCCTTGCCCGATATGTCAAAAATCCGTTCCTTGGACAAACGAAAGCCACTTTCGACCTTTTTGCAGCAAACGTTGCCAGCTCATTGATTTGGGCGAATGGGCAGCGGAAGAAAAAGCGATTCCGAGTGATACGGCTGATTTTGCAATGTCCCCTAATTTAAGCGATGAATGGAGTATTAAATGAACATTCAACACCGAGAACTTGACGGACGAGGCGAATTTTTTATTTTAAGCGAACAAGGCGAGAGACTCGCCGAACTCACTTACGTCTATGAAACAAATAACCGTATTAATGCCAATCACACCTTTGTTTCCAATCAACTCCGCGGACAAGGTATCGCCGATAAACTTTATCAGGCACTAATCACATTTATTACAGAAAAACACTTAGAATTGCGCCCGACCTGTAGTTATATAGAACGAAAATGGGAACGGGATAATCAAAAACACCGTACTATATAATATTGCACAGGGTTCAGACCAATTGACCGCACGGCAAAAGTGCGGTCAATTTTAACGGTATTATGTAGTAGTTACACAAATATTGTTTTTATGAATGTTTAAATCGCCCAGCCGCCGGCGTAAAATACCACCAATACGACTGCAATGATGATTGTCCCTATATTCAAACGTTTAAAATCACCACTGACGAGACGACCAATCACTAATGCGGCAAAACCCAACATAATACCGGTAACGATATTTGCGGTAAGTACGATAAATACCGCACAAATCAAACCGCTCATTGCGCCGACAAAATCATCGAAGTCTAGTTTGCTCACATTGCTTAACATTAATAAGCCCACATACATTAATGCCGGTGCGGTAGCATAACCGGGTACTAAGAAAGCTAAAGGTTGGAAGAAAAGCATTAACAGGAATAACACGCCGACCACAATGGCGGTGATACCTGTTTTTCCGCCTGCGGCTGTGCCGGCTGCAGATTCAATATAGACGGCCGCCGGTGCTGTGCCGAATAATCCTGAAAATAAGCTACTGACGGAATCTGATGTTAAGGCTTTACCGCCATTGATAATTTGCCCGTCTTTGTCTAACAGGTTTGCTTGCCCCGCTACGGCACGAATCGTACCTGTGGCATCAAATACGGCGGTCATCACCAAGGCAAATACCACAGGTAAAATTGCCGGCTGTAATGCGCCTTGTAAATCCAGCTGTAAGAAGAGGGAATTTTCACCGAAAGTCGGCATTTTAAAAACTTCCCCACTAAATTTTACGTTTGGATCAAAAACCAAACCAATAAGGGTAATTGCAATAATCACCCATAAAATTCCACCTTTTACTTGCATTTTTTCCAAGCCGACAATAAATGCCAAACCGATTAATGACATCATCACAGGAAAAGAAGTGAATTCACCGAGTTTTACCGGAAGACCGCTTTGATTGCTAATCACTAAACCGACACCACTGGCTGCAATTAAAAGTAAGAATAAACCGATACCGATCCCTGCTCCGTGCGCAATGCTGGAAGGCAGGTTACGCAAAATCCAAGCACGAATTCCCGTTGCTGAAATCAAGGTGAACACCAATCCCATTAGGAACACCGCCCCGAGCGCCACAGGAATGGATACGCCTTGTCCAATTACCAGACTAAACGCGGTAAAGGCAGTGAGCGAAATTGCACAACCGATCGCCATTGGTGCGTTAGCCCATAAACCGATTAAAATTGAGCCAAGCCCTGCCACTAAACAAGTTGCGATAAAAACGGATTCCGCCGGAAACCCTGCCGCACCAAGCATATTCGGCACAACAATTACCGAATACACCATCGCTAAGAAAGTAGTTAACCCGGCAATGATTTCTTGACGAACCGTTGAGCCACGTTTTTGTAGTTCAAAGGTTTTTTCTAAATTAGACATAAACGCCTCTAAAAATAAGCCAAAATAAAAAGATCCGGTATTTTACAAGAACCCTATAAGATGTAAAACGTTTGCGTAAACAAAAGTGCGGTTATTTTTTCACAATAATGAATTATCTACTGTATTGCTGCGCCTTACCGTACTGTTTTACTATCTTCGACTTGCGACTTTGTATATATTTAATTTGTTTCACTATAAAAATTTTGAGCGACAAAATCACCTAAAAACTGCTATACTTCCTCCGTTTTTAACTCAATTAAGTAAAGGAAAAACAATGGCTGATTTTAATCAAATTTTAACACCCGGTGATGTTGATGCCGGTATTATCAACGTTGTAAATGAGATCCCTGAAGGTAGCTGCCACAAAATCGAATGGAATCGTAAAGTTGCGGCATTCCAATTAGATCGTGTTGAACCGGCGATTTTTGCCAAACCGACCAACTATGGTTTTATTCCGCAAACATTAGATGAAGACGGCGACGAATTGGATGTGTTATTGCTAACCCGTCAGCCGCTTGCGACCGGTGTATTCCTTGAAGCAAAAGTAATCGGTGTAATGAAATTTGTAGATGACGGCGAAGTAGACGATAAAATCGTATGTGTACCGGCAGATGATCGCGACACAGGCAATGCTTACAACAGTCTTGCGGATGTTCCGGCGCAATTAATCAAACAAATCGAATTCCATTTTAACAACTACAAAGCATTGAAAAAACCAGGCTCTACCAAAGTCACTCACTGGGGCGATGTGGAAGAAGCGAAAGAAGTGATTCGTGAATCAATCAAACGTTGGAACGAACGTTAATTTTTTAGAATAGTGATAAAAAGACATCAAATTGATGTCTTTTTTCATAAGTGCGGTCAAAAAATCCATCATTATGTAGCAGTTGCTACGAAATCCCTCCAATAAATTTTTCGAGTAATGAAATAGTGCTATAATCTTTCGCAGTTAAAAATAAAAAAGAAGGAGTGTAATATGGCAATTTTAGTCACCGGTGGCGCCGGCTATATAGGTTCACATACCGTTGTAGAATTATTAAATGCAGGTAAAGAGGTGGTGGTGTTGGATAATCTTTGTAATTCATCACCCAAATCTCTCGAACGAGTGGTAACAATCACCGGTAAAGCTGCAAAATTTTATGAAGGCGATGTGCTGGATCGTGAATTGTTACAAAAAATCTTTGCGGAAAATAACATTCAATCGGTGATTCACTTTGCAGGTTTGAAGGCGGTAGGTGAAAGCGTGCAAAAACCGGCTGAATATTATATGAATAATGTCGCCGGCACCGTTGTACTAATCCAAGAAATGAAAAAAGCGGGTGTGTGGAATTTTGTGTTTAGCTCCTCTGCAACCGTATATGGTGATCCTAAAATCATTCCGATTACCGAAGATTGTGAAGTCGGCGGTACAACCAATCCTTATGGCACGTCAAAATATATGGTGGAACAAATTCTGCGTGATGTCATAAAGGCAGAACCGCAATTTAGCGTAACGATTTTACGTTATTTCAATCCTGTGGGCGCACATTCAAGCGGTTTAATCGGTGAAGACCCAAACGGTATTCCTAACAACTTACTGCCTTATATCAGCCAAGTAGCCATTGGTAAACTTGCACAACTTTCCGTTTTCGGTAGCGATTATGACACCCACGACGGCACGGGAGTACGTGATTATATTCACGTTGTCGATTTAGCAATCGGTCATTTAAAGGCCCTACAACGCCATGAAAATGATTCGGGATTACATATTTATAATCTTGGTACAGGTCACGGCTATTCCGTGTTGGATATGGTAAAAGCCTTTGAAAAAGCCAATAATATCCAAATCCCTTATAAGCTTGTTGATCGCCGTCCGGGGGATATCGCCACTTGCTATTCGGATCCGAGTCTTGCCGCCAAAGAATTAGGCTGGACAGCAGAACGCGGGCTTGAGCAGATGATGCAGGATACGTGGAATTGGCAAAAAAATAATCCTAAGGGGTATCGTGATTAGCCTTTCTAAATAAACGGGTGAATATAAATTTACCCTCAATATTCACATTGTTATCGGCGGATTAACGTCCGCCCTATATTTATGCCGAATTCGCTTTCCTCCCAAATTTTTACACGCAAAATGCTAATTTGCGTCTTTACCGGTTTTAGTTCCGGTTTACCTTTGTTTGTATTACTACAAATGTTGCCGGTGTGGCTAACGGATAAACAGCTTTCCGTTGAGTTAATTGGTGCGGTAACAGGCGTAATGCTTCCCTACGGTTTAAAATTCCTATGGGCGCCTTTATTGGATCGCTATTTTCCTGCTTTTTTAGGTCGCCGCCGCAGCTGGTTGCTTATCTCGCAAATTATATTGTTGATTCTGCTTTATGTTATTAGTCTTTTTGATCCCCTCACACAATTAACTGTCGTGGCAAATATTGCCTTATTAATCGCTTTCTTCTCTGCAACACAAGATATTGTCCTTGATGCTTATCGCCGTGAAATTCTATCTGATCACGAATTGGGATTAGGGAATACGATTCACATTAATGCTTATCGCATCGCCGGCTTAATTCCCGGTGGACTTTCTCTTTATCTTGCAACAAGTTATCCGTGGGAAAGCGTCTTTTTATGGACCGCACTTTGTATGCTGGCAGGAATATTTATGACGCTTTTTCTTGCCAAAGAACCCCAAATTGAAACAGCGGAAAACCCGCCCCCCTTCTATCAAACCTTTTGGATTCCTTTGCAAGAATTTTTCCAACGTAAGGGCATTGTTCAAGCAATCGGCTTTTTAATCTTTTTATTTTTATACAAATTCGGGGATTCTTTTGCCACTACGCTACAAACCAAATTTATTTACGATATGGGGTTTAGCAAAGAAGATATTGCGCTTGTCGTAAAAAGCACATCGCTTTGGGCAAGTGTTTTATCCGGTCTTGCCGGCGGTGTGATTATGCTGAAACTGGGCATTAATCGCGCCCTCTGGTTATTCGGTTTAGTACAAATGGTAACCATCGGAGGATTTATTTGGCTCGCAGCCTTTGGTCATTTTGACAGTATCGGAGCATCGGAATTATGGAAACTCGGTATGGTGATTGCAGCAGAATATATCGGTGTAGGGCTTGGCACAGCTGCATTTGTGGCATTTATGGCACGAGAAACCAACCCGCTTTATACAGCCACCCAGCTTGCACTTTTTACCAGTCTTTCCGCTTTACCAAGCAAAGGATTAGGAATGCTTTCCGGTTATGTTGTGAGTGCCGTCGGGTATTATCAATACTTTTGGCTTTGCCTATTTTTAGCCATTCCCGGAATGATTTGTCTATACTGGGTCGCCCCTTGGAATGAGAAAAAATCGGCATAATGGGAAACAGAATAAAAATAAAGTGAATTAAATTTGACCGCACTTTACTTTATCAGTATCTTAACCACCTTTATTGACATCGATTGATTAATGGAGATTTCTATGAAAATTATTCTTTTAGGCGCACCGGGAGCCGGCAAAGGCACACAAGCGCAATTTATTATGAACAAATTCGGCATTCCGCAAATTTCAACCGGCGATATGTTTCGTGCGGCAATCAAAGCGGGAACCGAACTTGGCAAACAAGCCAAAGCATTAATGGATGAAGGTAAACTTGTCCCGGATGAACTCACTGTTGCCTTAGTGAAAGACCGTATTGCACAGCCTGACTGCGAAAACGGTTTCTTATTAGACGGCTTTCCGCGTACCATTCCACAAGCAGATGCCTTAAAAGATTCCGGCGTGAAAATCGACTACGTATTAGAGTTTGACGTACCGGATGAAGTGATCGTAGAACGTATGAGCGGTCGCCGCGTACACCAAGCTTCCGGACGTTCTTACCACATTGTTTACAATCCACCGAAAGTGGAAGGCAAAGATGATGTAACCGGCGAAGATTTGATTATCCGTGCGGATGATAAACCGGAAACCGTATTAGATCGTTTGGCGGTATATCATAAACAGACCCAACCGCTAGTGGACTACTATCAATCGGAAGCCAAAGCAGGGAATACACAATATTTCCGCTTAGATGGTACAAAAAAAGTAGAAGAAGTCAGCCAAGAATTGAATAAAATCTTAGGTTAAAATGTCTTAGAATTTGACCGCACTTCAAAGTGCGGTTATTTTCTTGTTTATTTTGAACATCGTATTGGAGACACGACGTGAGTAAAAGAAAAAACATCGCTTTAACACTTGCTGCTATCCTTGTTGCCATTGGCGGGGTTGCGCAAATTTATACGAATCATAAAGTGGATCAGTTATTACAAAAATTCCCTTACTCATTAGGTAACCAAGCAATATTGAATATTACGGAGAACAACAAAAATTTTTTAACCCGTGAGCTAACATTCAGCGTGCAAGATAATGAATCGCAAAGCACTGAGGTTATTTCAACCAAATTGACAACGCTGCCTTTTTTTATTACCGCAGAGTCAAAATTATCCGATCGATTCGTCCGTCAACTGAATAAAACCTTAAATATTACGATTGACAAAAATACCATCAATAGCAAGTTTTCTCCGGTAGGTGATTATTTACAATCCGATATTTTGACCGAGTTTCGCGACTTCGCCAATAAACCGCAGCAAATGTCTATCTTGTTAAATTTTCCAAACAATAAAGAAGTTGAATTAAAAACCGATTTAAGCGGATTTCACTACAATAACGACAGTAAATTAGAAAAAGTGAAAGGCAAGGTTCGTCTTATCCCTATCGGGCATAACCAATACGACCTAACAAATATTGAATTAACCGCTGAAAATGCCGAATTGGCATTATTAAATGGTGAAAATACCCATCTTCAATTAAAAAATGCGACCTATAGGTTCAATTCTAAACACAATGAAGCTACGACAAAACGTGATTTAACAACAAAATTCAGTAGCGATATTCTACGTATTTCTAACAAAAATCGAACAACCAAAGAAGCTCAAACTACTTTTGGCGGTTTAAATATCACCCTAAATCAACAAGGCGTACCAAGTGCGGTCAATTTTTACAACGAATTTAAAAAACTCGATGTCAATAATCAAAGTATTAAAGACAGTGTAGATTTGCTCACCGCCATACTGACCCAAAATGATCATTTTGACGGCAAACTCTCTGTCATTTCAGTCAATGCACCGAAAAATCAAAAACCTTATTTCAATCTGAAAAATAGTGAAATGACATTGAAATTGGCAAATACCGATCTTTCCAAAGCCAACATTCATTTTCAATTAAATGTCGAAAGTGTAAAACAAACACCGAAAGATGAAGCTCAAAAATGGGAAGCGAAAAAAGGAAGATTGGCTATTCAGTTGAAAGAATATAATCTTGCCAACGAATTAGCCTTTGTTCCTTTCTTTTTAGAGACGTTAACAGTTAAAGAACCACCTATAAAGGATAATAAAGATTTCCTTAATTTAAAGGAAAAATGGGCAAAAGAATTTACGGGAAGTACAAGTATTGATTTCTCACTTGAGTCGCTTAATTTAGCGGCATTTACAATCAATCAGCTTACATTCAGCAATCAAAACGAATCATTGGAAAATGATCAATATAATGAGAATATTGCACTCAATGCGAAAAAAATTGCAGTACCTGAATATCAAACACAATTTGAAAAATTGGCAATTTCTATTCCATTGAAGGGAAATAATCGTCAATCTTCGTTATCTTCTACTTTTTGCTCCGGCTACTACCGAGAGCTTTGTTATACCTACTTAACGAAAAAAACACAAGATAAGTATCTCGCAAATGAATGGAAAGATTTAGATCTCGCTGTTGATAACGCAACCTTAGCTTTTGATTTAAATACTTTTCCCGAAACAAAGGGCTATCCAATTAAATTTGCAGTCAATACCATTATTAATAAAACAAATAGACAAGAGTCATCTCCCTTACTACAAAATACCGAAGGAACGCTCAATATAACGCTTAATAAAAAATTATTTGATGAAACAGATGAAAAAACAGCAAAAATTAAAAAATCCGGTAAGTTTTGGCCGTTTCTAAAAGACAACTTCAAGACACAACTACTTCCGATATTGATTGAAGAAAATGATAATTACGTGCTGAAAATCGAAAAAAATGAAAACACTTATCTCATTAACGGAAAAACACCCGAAGATATTCAGCAGGAAATCCTAATGGATAAAGAAAATGAACCGCAAATGGAAACCTTAGAATAAACCCTGACACCCGCCAATTTGCGGGTGTTTTCTTTCGGAGAGCATCGTAATTATGTGGCACTTGCACAACCATCGTAGGGCTATCCAATTAAATTTGCAGTCAATACCATTATTAATAAAACAAATAGACAAGAGTCATCTCCTTTACTACAAAATACCGAAGGAACGCTCAATATAACGCTTAATAAAAAATTATTTGATGAAACAGATGAAAAAACAGCAAAAATTAAAAAATCCGGTAAGTTTTGGCCGTTTCTAAAAGACAACTTCAAGACACAACTACTTCCGATATTGATTGAAGAAAATGATAATTACGTGCTGAAAATCGAAAAAAATGAAAACACTTATCTCATTAACGGAAAAACACCCGAAGATATTCAGCAGGAAATCCTAATGGATAAAGAAAATGAACCGCAAATGGAAACCTTAGAATAAACCCTGACACCCGCCAATTTGCGGGTGTTTTCTTTCGGAGAACATCATAATTATGTAGCACTTGCACAACCATCGTAGGGTACTAACGCACCGATAGAGGGTTTAATAATGAAATGGTGCGTTACGCAAAGCTTAACGCACCCTACACCTGATAGGTATTGGATATAAAATTCTCTTTGTGCAACTGCTACTATCGTAAAAAACAGTCCAAAATCTTACCGCACTTTTCCTTTACAAATAATGAAATCAGCCTACAATACGTAGCCCTTAACACCGCTTGCCTGCCGGCAAGCTCCTGACTTGAAATCAGATAAGAGAAGATGATGACAACCCAATTTAAACCAGAATTACTTTCCCCTGCCGGGTCTTTAAAAAATATGCGCTATGCTTTTGCCTATGGTGCAGATGCCGTCTATGCCGGTCAACCCCGTTATAGCTTGCGGGTACGCAATAATGAATTTAACCACGCCAATTTAAAAATCGGCATTGATGAAGCGCACGCACTCGGTAAAAAATTCTATGTTGTAGTGAATATTGCGCCGCACAATTCTAAGCTAAAAACCTTTATTAAAGATTTACAACCTGTAATTGATATGGGGCCGGATGCGCTTATTATGTCCGATCCCGGATTAATTATGTTGGTGCGTGAACATTTTCCGAATATTGATATTCATCTTTCAGTACAGGCCAATGCGGTAAACTGGGCAACGGTGAAATTTTGGAAACAAATGGGCTTGACCCGCGTTATCTTATCCCGAGAACTTTCTTTAGAAGAGATTGCTGAAATCCGCCGACAAGTGCCTGATATTGAATTAGAAATTTTCGTTCACGGCGCATTATGTATGGCTTATTCCGGTCGTTGTCTGCTTTCCGGTTATATTAATAAACGCGATCCAAACCAAGGCACTTGTACCAATGCTTGTCGTTGGGAATATAAGATGGAAGAAGGCACAACGGACGAAGTAGGAAACATCATACCTAAAATCGACCCAGCACAACAAATTGAAGTAAAAAACGTTGCACCGACACTAGGCGAAGGCAATGCAACAGACAAAGTTTTCCTTTATACCGAATCACAAAAGCCTGATGAACAAATGACTACATTTGAAGATGAACACGGTACCTACTTTATGAACTCAAAAGATCTACGTGCCGTACAACACGTGGAAAAACTAACCGCACTTGGCGTGCATTCTTTAAAAATCGAAGGCCGAACCAAGTCTTTCTATTACTGCGCACGTACCGCTCAAGTATATCGTAAAGCCATTAATGATGCGGCAGCGGGTAAACCATTTGATGAAAGCCTGATGGATACCTTGGAATCACTGGCTCATCGAGGTTATACGGAAGGTTTTTTGCGCCGTCATACCCACGATGAATATCAAAACTACGAATATGGGTACTCCATTTCAGATCGTCAACAATTTGTCGGAGAGTTTACCGGCAAACGAAATGGGCAAGGTATGGCGGAAGTCGCTGTAAAAAATAAATTCTTATTGGGTGATGAAGTAGAAATGATGACCCCACAAGGTAACATCAATTTCAAAATTGAGAAAATGCTGAATCGTAAAAACGAGAACGTAGAAGCAGCGTTAGGCGATGGACATTTTGTTTTCTTGGATGTGCCTGAAGAGATTAATTTGGAGTATGCACTCTTAATGCGGAATTTAGTGAACACAAATACCCGTAATCCTCACAATTAATTGTTAAAAAAATGTTGCATTTATTTTAAAAGTTACTATAATAAACTCCATACCTGATTTGTTAATTCAACAACTCATAGTATGACTCCAAATATTTTTGCCCTTTCAGCTTTTGAAAGGGCTTTTTTTAACTTAAAAAAGCACCTTTTAGGTGCTTTTCTAGTCAAGAAATCTTAGCGGATAATTAATTCGGCTATCGCTACCCCAACCAAACAGGCAACAACCACACCGATTAAGCCTGGGATCATAAAACTATGGTTAAAATAGTATTTGCCGATTTTGGTCGTGCCGGTTACATCAAAGTTCACCGTGGCAATATCGGACGGATAGTTTGGAATAAAGAAATAGGCATAAGTTGCCGGCATTAAGCCGATTAATAATGGTGCGGGTAATCCTAAACCAATACCAACCGGAACCATCATTACAGCGGTAGCCGCTTGGCTATTAATCACAACCGAAACCGCAAATAAAGCAAGTGCAAATGTCCAAGGATAGGATTCAACCATTGAAGTGACGGCCGCTTTAAATTCCGGCATTGCATATTGGAAATAAGTATCACTCATCCAGGCAATCCCAAAAATAGCCAATCCTGCAACCATACCGGATTTAAACACAACACCATTTGGTACGATTTGCGGGTTCACTTTACACACTAATAAAATAATACCGCCAAAACAAAGCATTACCATTTGGATCACAACCCCCATCGAAATAGGTTTTGCGCTACCAATCGTACGAATTTCAGGAATCATTGCAACGGCAACAATAAACACCAAAGATAAAAGGAACAAATAAACCGAATACTTCGCCGCTTTTGGTAATTCATCATCAAGTAGCGTATTTGTCGTATTCAAGATACGTTCACGCCAAATAGGATCTTGTAAACGACGTTGATATTCAGGATCATCTTCTAACTCTTTACCACGTTTTAAGCTATAAAGCGACATCATAATTGTTCCCAATAGAGTAGCCGGCACGGTTACCGCCATAATTTGCAATAACGAGATATGTTCAAAGCCCGGTAATTTTGCGATTGCACCTAGATAGTAAACTAATACCGCAGAAACGGGGCTCGCCGTTAATGCTAATTGAGAAGCAATAGAAGCAACCGCCATCGGACGTTCCGGACGAATGTTATTCTTTAAAGCAACATCGCCAATAATCGGCATAATAGAATAAACCGCATGCCCTGTACCAAGCATAATCGTCATTGTATAGGTCACTAAAGGACCTAAAAAAGTAACGCGTTTAGGATTGCTCCGTAAAATGCGTTCTGCAATTTGCAGCATAAATTTAAGACCGCCTGCCGCTTCTAATACCGATGCGCAAGTCACAACGGCAAGAATAATCAATATAACATCAACCGGAGGTTTGCCTATCGGCATACGAAGTACAAACACCTCGATCGCCAATCCAATACCGGATACGACAGCAAGTCCTATCCCACCAAACCGGCTTCCTAGGTAAAGCATCAATAATAAGAACAAAAATTCTAAATAAAGCATATAAATATTCCAAAAAAGTAAAAGAATAGGGGGAAATCATACTACTTTTGAAGTATAACGCTATAAGGAAATAAGCTTTTTTTAAATAATTTTACAAAAAAGTAATTTAGATCAATTTTTCAAAAAAAGAGAAAAGTGCGGTCGTTTTTGGGGAGGTTTTTAAACAAAAAAATTAGGCGACTCTGAAAGTCGCCTAATTTGAAATTATTGATTATTTTGCACGTAATCAATCGCAGATTGAACAGTTGTGATTTTCTCAGCTTCTTCATCCGGAATTTCGATATCAAATTCTTCTTCTAAAGCCATCACCAACTCAACAGTGTCTAAAGAATCCGCACCTAAATCTTCAACAAAAGAAGCTTCAGATTTCACATCTTCTTCTTTAACACCTAATTGTTCAACGATGATTTTTTTTACGCGTTCTTCAATACTCATTTGTTTTTCCTATTGTTGTTTTAACTCATTTCTGAGTGGTTAGTGTATGAATTTCCGATAACCTTGCAACCGTTTCCTGAGTGGTCGCACCACGAAGGGACAAGCAAAAATACATACAAAGAAAATAGTTACATACCTTTGCATACGCTTAAGACGTAACCAAATTATGTTGCGGAGCAGATTTTAGCATTATCTAAAATCTTTGGCTATGATTTTATCAAGGAAAATCTGCTCGTTTAAAGTAGCTGTTCTTTCAAAGAACTAGCTCATATATAAGCCGCCATTTACGTGTAATGTCGTACCTGTAATATAAGCCGCATCATCGGATGCTAAAAACGCCACCGCTTTCGCAATATCTTTCGCTTCTCCTAAACGCCCTGCCGGTACATTAGAAAGGATCCCTGCTTTTTGCTCATCAGTCAGCACATCCGTCATATCTGTTGCAATAAATCCCGGCGCAACCACATTTACCGTGATGCCTCGTGCAGCCACTTCTTTTGCTAAAGATTTAGAAAAACCGATGACTCCCGCTTTTGCCGCACAATAGTTGGTTTGCCCCGGATTACCACTGGAACCGACCACAGAACCAATGGTAATAATTCGTCCGCCTTTTTTCATCATAGGACGTAACACCGCCTTTGATAAACGGTAAACAGAGGTTAGATTGGTTTGCATAATATCAAACCAATCGCTTTCTTTCATTCGCATTAACAAACCATCACGGGTGATCCCTGCATTGTTGACCAAAATATCCACATCGCCAAATTCCGCTTTAATTTGCGCTAACACGGCTTCAATAGAATCGCTTTCGGTTACGTTTAATACTAAACCTTTGCCTTTTTCTCCCAAATAAGCAGAAATCGTTTCCGCCCCTTTTTCAGAAGTCGCAGTGCCTATTACAAAAGCGCCTTTTGCAATCAATTCTTCCGCAATCGCACGGCCGATACCACGCGTAGCGCCTGTTACTAAAGCAATTTTACCTTGCATTTTTCTCTCCTTTTTATGTTAATTATGCTAATAATTCTTCTACGGCGTTAAGTGATATAACATCATTAATCGATGTAGCTTGTAAATCACCTACAATACGCTTGGTTAAACCGTTCAATACCTTACCCGGACCGACTTCTACCAACACCTGTACGCCATCTTGCGCCATTTTTTCTACGGTTTCAGTCCAGCGAACAGGGCTATAAAGCTGACGAACCAATGCAGAACGAACCGCTGCACTTTCCATTTCGATTTTAACATCCACATTGTTAATAACCGCTGTTATTGGCTTATTGAACGTAATACTATCTAAGGTTGCAGCCAATTCATCGGCTGCAGGTTTCATTAACGCACAATGAGAAGGAACACTCACCGCAAGCGGTAACGCCCGTTTTGCACCGGCTTCTTTACATAATGCCGCCGCACGTTCTACTGCCGCTTTCGCACCGGCGATCACCACTTGTCCCGGTGAGTTAAAATTCACCGCAGAAACCACTTCACCTTCTTCCGCTTTTTTGCATGCTTCAATAATCGCATCGTTATCTAAACCGATAATCGCATACATTGCTCCCGCACCTTCAGGCACGGCTTGTTGCATTAATTTACCGCGTAATTCCACCAATTTAATGGCATCTTGGAAATCCAATACATCGGCACATACCAAAGCGGAATATTCCCCCAAGCTATGTCCTGCCATCACTTCCGGTTTTAAGTGTGGATATTTTTCTTGCCATATACGATAAATTGCCACAGAAGCGGCTAAAAGTGCAGGTTGGGTTTGCCAAGTTTTATTTAGTTCTTCCGCCGGGCCTTGTTGCACCAAATTCCATAAATCGTATCCAAGTACATCAGAAGCCTGTTTAAACGTTTCAGTAACCACCGAATATTCACCGGCAAGCTCTGCAAGCATACCGACAGTTTGAGAGCCTTGTCCCGGAAAGACCATTGCGAATTTTTTCATTGTATTTTCCTACTTTGTTTTAGCTTTAAATTGAAATCTTATCTGCCAATTAAACCAGAATATGGGCTGATGTTAAACCGATATTATGTATCAGTCGCACAAAGAGAACTTTATATCCAAATATTTATTGGAGTAGGTGCATTGAGCTTTGATAATGATGCGTTACGACTTCGCCTAACGGTGCCCTACAATGACCTATAATGATTTGTTCAACCGCTACATAATTACGTTAAACACGAAAAGTGCGGTAAATTTGACCGCACTTTCTAAATATTCCTCTCATTCTAACAAATTAATTAGAATCGAACTAACGCAGAGCCCCAAGTCCAACCACCGCCGAATGCTTCTAATAATAATAGCTGACCACGTTGGACACGCCCATCACGAACCGCTTCATCTAATGCAACAGGCACTGTTGCAGCACTGGTATTTGCGTATTTATCTAAAGTTACCACGACCTGCGACATATCCATTTCAAGCTTTTTCGCCGTCGCAGTGATAATTCTTAAATTTGCTTGATGAGGAATAAGCCAGTCCAAATCTTTTTTCTCAAGATCATTTGCGACTAAAGTTTCTTCTACCACATTCGAAAGCTCACGAACTGCAAGCTTGAAAGTTTCATTACCTTGCATTTCAATATAACCGGATTTTTCAACACCTCGGTCAGGCTGCGACAAAACAAGTGTGTTGTGTTTATCTGCCGAAGCATGTAAGTGGGTTGAAATGATACCTTCTTGTTCACTCTCTTCTAAAATGACTGCACCCGCACCATCGCCAAATAACACCAAGGTGCTACGATCGGTTTCATCTAATTTACGGGAATTAAGATCAGAGCCAATCACTAAGGCTTTTTTTACTTTGCCGGTACGAATAAATTGATCCGCCACGCCTAAGGCATACACAAAACCGGTACAGGCTGCCGCTAAATCAAAGGAAATCGCATCTTCAATTTCTAGTAGACCTTGCACTTGGCAAGCGGCGCTCGGATAAGCGTGAGAATGACTTGTTGTTGCGACAAGAATGAGATCGATCTCTTGCGGATTAATCTGTGCCGCTTCAATCGCTTTTTTAGCCGCTTCAAAACCCATCGTTGCGACAGTTTCATCTGCTGAGGCAATACGGCGTTCACGAATGCCGGAACGGGTTACAATCCATTCATCAGAGGTATCAACCATTCTTTCTAAATCCGCATTCGTACGGATATGGCTTGGTAAATAGCTACCGGTAGATAAAATTCTGCTGTTCATAATCAAATAAGTTAAATCATTAATAACGGGCTAAACCCGCCAATATTTTTTCCGGAAGTTGATGGCGTGCTTGGAAAGCTGCATCTGCAATAGCTTGAGCAAAAGCATTAATATTTGCGTTTCCATGACTTTTCACCACCACGGCGGTTAAGCCGATAAGCGATGCACCATTGTATTCATCAGGATTAATACGTTTTAAGCGTTGATAAGTCGTTTTAAATAAATAACGCATAATCCAAGAGAAAAGCGGTTTTAAATAATATTGTTTCGATTGCCCTTTAAATAAAGACAATACATTTTTTGCCGCTCCTTCTAACGTCTTTAAGGCAATATTGCCGGTAAAACCATCGCTAACAATCACATCGGCTTTACCATTGAGTAAAACATCACCCTCTATAAATCCGATATAATTAAGTGCGGTCGATTTTTCCAATAAATTTGCCGCCTCACGAAGAGATTGACGCCCTTTAATTTCTTCCACACCGATATTTAATAATCCAATGCGCGGATAGACTAAATTTAAACGGTATTCGGCAAAAATCGTCCCCATTATAGCAAATTGGTAAAGATTTTCTGCACTGCATTCAATATTTGCGCCAAGATCCAACATAACGGATTTTTCACCTTCAATCGTTGGAATAAGCGAAATCAAAGCAGGACGAACAATACCTTTCAACGGTTGCAATAAAATCTTAGACAATCCCATCAATGCGCCGGTATTCCCTGCACTAACGCAGCCCTGAGCAAGCCCCTGCTGAACGGCTTCCAATGCTAAACGCATCGAAGTTCCTTTACTATGGCGTAAGGCGTGAGAAATCCCTTGATTATTATCAATAGTACGAGTGCAATGTTGAATTTGAATGCGATCTAAAAAGGAGGGAGGACAATCCTCAAGCAAGGGAGCAATCTGTTGGCGGTCACCAAATAAGATCAAAGAGAGCATCGGATCATTTTCCAACGCTAAAAGGGAGGCTGGGATAGTAATACGGGGACCAATGTCCCCGCCCATCACATCTAACGCCAAGGTTAGACGAGTCAAGTGAATACCTATAAGTAAAAATTACTTATTGATCACTTTACGACCACGATAGTAACCGTCAGCAGTTACGTGATGGCGTAAATGGGTTTCACCGCTTGCTTTATCCACTGATACTGCAGCAGTAGTTAATGCATCGTGTGAACGACGCATATCACGACGTGAACGAGATTTTTTGTTTTGTTGAACAGCCATCGGCTATACTCCTAAATTTAATTTACTTTTGCTTTAAATTAGCTAATACAGCGAACGGGCTCGGTTTTTTTGCCAATTCTTCCGGCAATTCGCCAAAAACCTGTTCCTGCGCGGACACTTCACAGTGTTCAGATGAATGCATTGGTACAAGCGGCAGAGCTAAAATTAACTCATCTTCCACCGTGCCAAGTAAATCTATTTCGCCAAATTCATTAAACTCAATCGGCTCATAAATTTCGGGCAATACATCAGCTTGATCCCAGTTGGACACCGGACTATAAATAAATTCACAATCCAATGTTTGCTTGAACGACTCGCCACAACGTTGACATTCTAATTCGACTTCAACCTGCGCCTTGCCTTTCATCACCACTAATTTTTGTGGATCAATATAAAACGATAATGTTACCTGTGCATCGCTGAGCACGTTCACCACTGATTCGGCTAAACGCTCAAGCTGATTTGCAGCATAATAGCCCACATAATCAAGCCGTCTTTGAGCATCTTTTACCGGATCAACGGTTAGGGGTAGTTTTACCTTTTGCATAGGGCGTGAATATTACCCGTTGTAAAGAAAATAGTCAAAGGGAAATCATATTTTTATGCAATAACGCTACGCAAATTTTTGTTTCAAACTTAACTTTTGCAAGAATTGCCTTTTTTCATTACTTTTCTAAAATTATTTTCCGCATCCGGTTTCACCATATTATTCGGCGCACCTTTTTCAGATAGACCGTCTCAGGAAAGTAAAAATGCGGCTGAAAACAACCGCACTTTGCATTCACATCGAATTATTCTAAGCGTCTCGCCACTTCCAGCCAATCAGCTTTAAACTCTCGGCGCATATTATTAATCGCATCAATAATATCGTGATGAACAAGCTGTTCGTTTTGGATTCCTACACAATAACCGCCTTTTCCTTGAAGAAGCAGATCAACGGCATAAGCCCCCATACGTGAAGCCAAAATACGGTCAAAGGCACAAGGCGAGCCGCCACGTTGAATATGCCCTAATACGGTTGCACGGGTTTCGTGTCCTACTCGTGCTTCAATCTCTTTCGCCAATGAATGAACATCGGTAATGAGTTCGGTAATCGCAACAATCGCATGGCGTTTACCACGAATGATACTACGCTCAATTTGTTGAATAAGTTCTTCACGATTAAATTCCATTTCAGAGGCAACAATATATTCGCATCCGCCTGCAATACCTGCAGAAATGGTTAAATCGCTACAATGACGTCCCATAATTTCTACAATAGAAATACGTTGGTGCGAGCTTGACGTATCACGCAAGCGGTCAATCGCATCCACTGCGGTTTGTAATGCCGTTTGATAACCGATGGTGTAATCCGTCCCTGCCACATCATTATCAATGGTTCCAGGAATACCCACACAAGGGAAACCATGTTCTTCCGTTAACAGTTTTGCCCCCATATAAGAGCCGTCACCACCGATAACCACAAGCGCATCAATACCGTGAGAACGTAAAATTTCCGCACATTTTGTACGCACAGCCGGATCTTTAAACTCAGGGAAACGGGCTGAACCCAAAAATGTGCCGCCGCGGTTAATAATATCGGATACACTATAGCGGTTTAACTGCTTGATATTGTTGCTATATAAACCTTGATAACCGTTATAGATACCGAAAACATCCAAACCTTCCGCAAGGGCAGCACGCACAACGCCACGGATTGCGGCATTCATTCCCGGCGCATCACCGCCGCTTGTTAAAACTGCAATTTTTTTAATCATATACAACCTACTTTGTATTAAATTTTAAGAAATAAGAAATGCTGCTAAGATTACACTATTCATCGGTGTCGCTCTAGAAAAAAGTTGAGAAATTTATCCGCCTTTTGATCTAGATAAAATTTTATTCTAAATTTCGGCAACGCCACTGCCATACCATCTGATCCAATGTTTTCATTTCTTTGGCAATCAAATATTTTTGCAAATGTTGCAAGATTTTCTTTTCGTTTAACCGTTGGTTATTCTTAACCTGCTGTGAATACTGAAATTGTACGAAACCGCATCTTGGTATTTCTTTTCCAAGCATCACATTCACCTGCCACGAAGGATTATTTTCCGAAGGCGCATAAACCACATAACCGCTCAATCCTTCATCTTTCTTCGTTTGCGAATTTTTTATCGGCATCAACTTAAATACTTTTACGCCCGTATTTCGATATATGCGTTCACGTAAAATAATGCGATCTTTAATGGAACGATGTTGTGCATTGCGGTCAAGTAAAAGCTCAATTTGCGATTTCCATTTCGCTAAGGTATCAGGCTTGCTCACATAAACATAGCGAGCCACCGTCCCCAAATCTTGCCCTGTTGCCAATCGATAAGTTTTATTTTGATGTTTAATTTTTGCCGGTACATCAAGTTGTGTTGGCTTGGTTGCACAAGCGGAAAGGAAAAGTGCGGTCAAAATAACAAAAATTTTATTCATCGTGATCCCGTTTAAATACCAATTCTTTTTCAGTGGAGGAAACACTGTCAAACCAATAACCGCCTAAATCAAAGTCTTTTAATTGTTCCACCTGGGTTAAACGGTTTCGGATAATATAGCGACACATTAACCCACGGGCTTTTTTCGCATAAAAACTCACGACTTTATACTTCCCGTTTTTATTATCTAAAAAGACAGGTTTCACAATTTGCGCTTTAAGACGACTCTCTTTTATCGATTTATAATATTCATCGGAAGCCAAATTCACCAAGATATTATCACCCTGCGCATCAAGAGATTGTTGTACCGCCTGAGTAATCACATCTCCCCAGAACGCATAAAGATCTTTACCTTTAGCGTTTGCCAATTTCGTTCCCATTTCCAAACGATAAGGTTGCATTAAATCAAGTGGCTGAAGTAAACCATACAAACCGGAAAGCATACGAAGGTGAGATTGCGAAAACATAATCTCTTCATCAGACAGCGTATCCGCCTCCAAACCGGTATAAACATCACCTTTAAAGGCAAAAATCGCCGGACGGGCATTTTGTTCATTATGTACTTTTGTCCATTCGGCAAAACGTGCTGCATTTAAGCCCGCCAGTTTATCGCTGATCGACATTAAAGAAGCAATCTCTTGCGGAGAAAATTGACGGCAAATCTCAATTAATTGTTCACTATAATCCGTTAAGTGCGGTTGAAAAACAGGGAATTTTCTGACCGCACTTTCAAAGTCTAAGGTTTTTGCGGGGGAAATAATCGCAAGCATAGCTTCTCCTCATATAAAATCGCGCGCCATTCTAACATAATTCTACACACGTTTATAAAGACCGTTTTCGCTCAAAATTAAATCTTGTAATTCCAAATCCAATAGCTGTACCAGCAACACATCAACCGGCAAACCGAATTCCTCTGCCAAATCATCAATGCTGACCGGCGTATAGCCGATTCTCGCATAAAGTTTCGGGTGGCTTGGTGCTTCCACCAATCGGCGGGGATTCGGCGGCGGTGTATAATTTTCCGTTTCAATTTGATCAAAATCGATTTCCGTTTGGCTATGAATAGAATGTTGATAAAACGTATCCAAAATATCCTTCACATTCTCTACCAACATCGCCCCTTGCTTGATCAAACGATGACAACCCTGACTAAATTCACTTTGAACACTCCCCGGCACAGCAAAAATTTCACGATTTTGCTCTAGCGCATAACGTGCCGTAATAAGCGAACCGCTTTTTTCAGTCGCTTCAATCACCAAGGTTCCCACCGAAAGCCCGCTGATAATGCGATTTCTGCGTGGAAAATTTGCCGCAACCGGTGGCTGATGAGGCATAAATTCCGAGATCAACGCCCCATCATTCCACAAAATTTGCTCCGCCAATGATCGATGTTTCGCCGGATAAATTTCCTCAAGCCCGCTGCCTAACACCGCAATAGTTTGTCCTTTTATATCCACCACCGCCTTGTGGCAATAGCCATCAATACCAAGTGCTAATCCGCTTGTAATGGTAAAACCGGCAAGCGACAATTCAGTCGCAAAATATTTCGCCCAGTATTCACCGTAAGAGGTGCAATAACGGCTACCCACCATTGCCATTTGCCGCTGAGAAATCGCCGTAATATTCCCTTTTACAAACAATAAAGGCGGAAAACTCACAATTTGTTTTAACAAATAAGGATAAAAAGGCGAAAAATAATTTACCAAATGATTCCCCTCTTCTTCCGCCCACGACAACACAGGATCGATAAATTTTCTTTCCGGCTTAAACCAACGACGGATTTGAATCGCCCCCCACCCCATTTGTTCAAAGGCTTCTTTATCGTAGTTCAACAATTCATTTAACGTAACGTTCGATAAAATTTTATCAATCGCCACACCACCAAGCCTTGGCACTTGCATTAAGCGGAGCAAGGTTTCATCTATACTTTCCATTCTTTTTATCCTCCCATATAAATAAATACCCCGATTATGGAATAAATAGCCAAATACGCGAGTTTTTCACCGCACTTTTACGAGCGGGATCGCAAAAATCAGCAATAAACGTAACACAACATTACCAATCAATATTTCAGTTTTTTTGTGGTTCGCAGAGTCGCGTTAGACGAAACCGTAACGCACCATAACCCCAATCAACATTTCACGGAGCGTTACGCCTGACGTCTAACACACCCTACCCGCCTTAAAAATCCCTCGTTTCCACACTGTATTCCAGCTCAATTTTCAACCAACCTTTCACCACAAACCGAAAACACATTTTTTTCATCATTTTTCCTTAAAAAATTTTCAAAAATCAACATTTAATAGCTTGACACAATCGTTTTTTTTTTTTCAATAGGTGGGTTTTGTTTTTATGAGATTTTTATAAATGAATATAAATACTCCTTGCTACCTAGATGAATTTGAGTTTGATCAAAACAATGTTTTTTTTGTTGATCTTGATAATACGCTTATTTTTAGCGATCGGGCAAATACATTTGCCTATTTAGATGCTCTGCATAAACTACTAATAAACAATCAAAAAAAACTTAACTATAAATTATCTGTTTGTGAAGATTACTTACAAACACAGACATCAAAACGCTTAACTAGACATGATATAAGGGATATTCTCGAAGAAATACTAAATGCAACGTCTATTGATACAACGAAGACTGGTATATTTGATATTGATATAACGGATATTAATTTTTATATAAACAATGTAATTGAAGAAAAAGAAAAACTATACAAAAAATATTTAAACGAACTATATCCAAATAACTACCTAATAAATATTTTAAAAAAATACAAAAATCTAGGCTGCAAACTATATTTAGTGACTCAATCTAGATATTTTAGAGCTTATGAAATGTTAAATCACTTTAACTTAACAAGTTTATTTGATAATTTCTCATTTTACAGCGAAGAAATTAATCAGAAAATTAAATCTTTCCAATATTATCCAAATATTAATAACTATAAAATTGCTCAATATAAGGAAATTATAGATTTATTATGTATAGATAATAGTAAAGCAATTATTATTGATGATATGTTTAACGCTAATGTTGAATTTATGGAAGATAATATATTTATTGATATTTTTCTTTCTGAACCTGAGGAAAGTATTGATGGGTTTACGCAGATTATAAATTATCCTATTGATATTGAAGATATAAAAGTTATTGATAATATAAATTTAAATTTTGTGTTTGGAGGTTGTACTACAACTACCATAGATAGAAATATACCTGAATACGAGTGGAGGAGGGAAATATATAACTCCAAGGGCAAGTGGGGAGAAATGATCGACTATGAAATGAGATATACAGTAAATTACTCAACAAGGTTTAATACTGTAACACAACGTAATTTATAGAGAGGAAATTTATGAAAGAATTTTTAATTTTCCCTAACAACTACCTTAGCCGTATTATACAGGGATATTTTAGAGAATTTTATTATCACAAAGGAGATTCAAGAGGCACATTAGAATATCTTTTATCATTAAAAAATGATTTCAACAACATTCCTATTTCGCAATTACATAAGGCTTGTACGGAACTGAAAGAAGGACTAAAAGACGAAATTATAGAAATAGCTTCCAAAATTGAACAGGAAGGAGATATTGCAATTTGTGTCGTTCCTCGTTCTAAAGCAAAAAATACATATTCTAATCAACAGCAATTATTTAGTTCAAGTATTAATGATGTCGTAAATGAGCTAGCTAATCCAATAACTAAAGTAGTTAATGGAGTACACTGGATAACAAGACATACGGATACAAGAACAACACACTTAAATAAATCAGGATATGGTGGAAAAGGAGATATGCCTTATGTAGGAATTACTAAGGATACTTGCTATATAGATAACGAAGTTTTTGGAAAAAATATTATCTTAATTGATGATATTTATACTAAAACTGCGAATATTGATGAAGATTGCATTCAAGCCTTGCTGGATAAAGGAGCTAAAACTGTTGTATTCTTTGCCATAGGAAAAACTTGGCACTCCTCAGATGGCATTACTACTTCAAGTAAACAAACTAGTAATGAACTCAACTGGAATAACTATGCAACAGAGGAGGACATAGATAACCTCATCTAATTACATAAGCTAGCAATGAATTTTGCTTGAATGATAATTTCCATTATGAGAAGGAACAACTAAATGAAATATACTAATAATGCCTTAAATATTCTAACTGCTAAGACTTTTAAAGGTATTGGTGATGCTTGGGTTTATAATCATCTAGAACAAGTGCAACCTTATGAAGTCATTGTTGAATTATTACAAAAAACAGCAGATGAAAAAGTTACAGAAGAAATTTTTCTAAATATTCGTGAGAATATTGAACAAAAAATTTTAAAACTTGGCGAAAATTGCGATGGCGTAGTGGCGTTAGGAGATGATAATTTTCCGGCTTATCGTGGTAATGTAAAGGCCTCTGATCGACCAACTGTTTTATTTTATAAAGGAAATTTAGAATTACTTTCTCTAGAGAATTATAATATTGCAGTTATTGGTGTACTTAGTCCAACCCCAGAAATTGAGCAGGATGAACGAAAAATGGTTACGACTTTAGTTGAAAAAAATGCAGTAATTGTAAGTGGATTAGCTTTAGGTTGTGATAGGATTGCACATCATCAGTCATTAAAAGCAGGCGGCAGTACGATTGGTATTTTACCAAGCCCTTTAAATGATATTATTCCCAAAGAATGTATTCCATTAGCTAATTATATGGCTGAAAATGGGAGTTTGCTCATTACTGAATATTATGATCAACCAAAAAGCAAGTTAGAAGCCAATGGACGTTTTATTAAACGTGATCGCCTACAGGCATTATTTAGTAATGCAGTTATTCTCACTGCAAGTTATAAACCTGATAGTATTGATCCTAAAGAAATGAAAATAGATAGTGGCTCTCGACACGCTATGGAAAAAGCAAAAGAATATGGCTTATTAAGAGGGGTAATGTACCACAATAAAAACAAAAACAATCCAAAGTTTGATTTAAACCGACAAATCATTAAAGAAGATAATAATGTCATTGTTATCGATCCTCAAAATGCGTCACAAACAACCCAACATTTATTCATTTCTCAAGAACAACAATCATCGCTATTTTAGATAAACCAATCAATTTTCTAAAAAATTTTACAAAAAGAGAGATATCCCCTATTTTGTATAAATACCCATTTCAATTAAAGGTGGTCACTCATGATCACCTTCAATGATAAAGCGATTTAATGCTCAAGTTCAACTTGGTGCTCTCTATGGTTTATTAGGTAATGGGGTAAACAAAGATTTAGAAAAAGCAACTTACTCAGCAGGCTTATGTAAGCGGAAATGAAAAAGGTTGTTTTCTTTATCGTATGGTTGAGGAGAAATAATGAAAATAACCCTATTTTTGACCGCACTTTTAGCGGTAGACTTTGCTTTTTCGGCATTAACTAAGAAGATCATCACATAGGTTTCTTCCTTATTGATTGGTTTGAGCCGGCATTGGCACTTCAAAGGTTTTACCTTCTATTTGCTCTTTTGCAGCTTTATTCAGTTGTTCTAAAATCGCCCCTTTGTTTTTGTTGATCGCTTCGACAATCTTTGCATTTTGCTCCGGCGTAGCAGGGATATATTGTGGATTTTGAGAACTCACCTGCGAAGATTGCGGTGTTGTACTCAAACAGGCTGTCAGCCCTAATCCCAACACTCCCATTAGCATAAACTTTTTCATCATAATCTTTCCTTTTTTTAACAAAAATCGGGAGGGGCATTATACGCAATAATTTAGGTTTTCTTAAATAAGAAAATATATACCGGAAAGCAGATTAGTGCTAAAAAATAAAGAAAACTCAAGATTTTTTCATACTCTTCTAAACATATAAAAGATAGATAAAAAACGTGTTTAAACCACCACACACAGACTAATAAACCAAATATAACAGAAATAACAGATTAATACTCCAAATTAACTTTGTAATAAACCAAAATTCAGGAATAAAACACTAAAAAAGCATTTGACAGTCTTTTGTTTATTCGTAATATAACAAGCGTTTACACCGAATTTTAATAGGATTTTTATGTTTTTTTCTGTTTCTTTATCCCTCAAACTGCTGCTCACATATTCTTTGTGCGGCTAGCCTGTGGATGAAAAACAACCATTATATGTAAATCCTCCTTTTAACCGCACCTCTAGAAGATGCGGTTTTTTTTATTAAAAAATATGGGATTATGTACCCGTTGCACAAATTTTTGTAGGGTGCCGTTAGGCGAAGCCGTAACGCACCGCATCGTAATGAAATTTATTGAAAAAAGGTGCGTTACGCCTGCGGCTAACACACCCTATACCCAATAAATATTGAATATAAAATTCTCTTTTGTACAACTGCTACATAAGCCAACGCTCAAAATCTAAAGATTTTGTGACCGCACTTTTCAAGTGGTTTTTTAGAAGAATATTGAGAACATTAAGGACATTGTTATGACAGATCGCGTAATTATTTTCGACACCACCTTACGTGACGGCGAGCAAGCATTGAAAGCCAGTTTAACCGTCAAAGAAAAATTGCAAATTGCATTGGCATTAGAGCGTTTGGGGGTAGATGTCATGGAAGTGGGGTTTCCTGTTTCTTCCCAAGGGGATTTTGAATCCGTTCAAACTATCGCACGCCATATCAAAAATTCACGCGTTGCCGCATTATCCCGTGCCGTGGAGAAAGATATTGATGCGGCTTATGAAGCTTTAAAAGTAGCTGAAGCCTTTCGTATTCATACCTTTATTGCCAGTTCTGCATTGCATGTGGAAACCAAATTAAAGCGCACTTTCGATGATGTGGTTGAAATGGCGGTGGCGGCGGTAAAACGTGCGCGCAATTATACGGATGATGTGGAATTTTCCTGTGAAGATGCAGGTCGCACGGGGATCGACAATATCTGTCGCATCGTGGAAGCGGCGATCAATGCCGGCGCCACCACGGTGAACATTCCTGATACTGTAGGTTATTGTTTACCAACGGAATATGGCAACATTATCGCACAGGTGCGTAACTGCGTGCCGAATATCGACAAAGCCGTGATTTCTGTACATTGCCATAATGATTTAGGCATGGCGACGGCAAATTCTTTAACCGCAGTACAAAACGGCGCACGCCAAATTGAATGTACTATTAACGGTATCGGTGAACGTGCCGGCAATACGGCGTTGGAAGAAGTAGTGATGGCGATCAAAACCCGTCAAGAATTGTTCGGTGTGGATACAAGAATCAATACCCAAGAAATTCATCGTGTTAGTCAAATGGTGAGCCAACTTTGCAATATGCCGATTCAACCGAACAAAGCTATCGTCGGTTCTAATGCTTTCGCCCATTCTTCCGGTATTCACCAAGACGGTATGTTGAAAAACAAAAATACCTACGAAATTATGTCGCCGGAAACCATCGGCTTGAAAAAAGAAAAATTAAACTTAACCGCCCGTTCCGGTCGTGCTGCGGTGAAAGGTCATATGAGTGATATGGGCTACACCGAACAGGATTATGATTTAGATAAATTGTACGATGCCTTCTTAAAATTGGCGGATAAGAAAGGGCAAGTGTTTGATTATGACTTAGAAGCCTTGGCATTTATTGATATGCAACAAGGTGATGAAGATCGTTTAGTGCTTGATAAACTCTCCGCTCACTCCACCAAAGAATATCCGGCAACGGCATTCGTTCAGTTAGAATTAGACGGTGAGAAGTTAAGCACGTCTTCTATCGGCGGTAACGGGCCTGTGGATGCGGTTTACAATGCGATTTTGAATTTAACCGGGCTTGAAATCAAAATGTCTCATTATAACTTAACCGCCAAAGGCGAAGGGGCAGAAGCACTTGGTCAGGTGGATATTGTAGTCGAACACGAAGGTCGTAAATTCCATGGAGTAGGATTAGCGACAGATATTGTGGAATCATCTGCCTTAGCCTTGGTGCATGCCATTAATGCCATTTATCGGGCTCACAAAGTGGCGGATATTAAGAGCCATAAAAGCCATTAATCCACCATTGTGTAGCAGTTGCACAAATTATTGTAGGGTGCCGTTAGGCGAAGCCGTAACGCACCAACTTTAAATAAAAACAAATAGGAAAATAAACATGAAATCATACAATGTCGCAGTCTTACCGGGTGACGGTATCGGTCCGGAAGTGATGGCGGAAGCGATCAAAGTCTTAAACAAAGTCCAAAAAAAGTTTGGTTTTAAATTACATTTCAATGAATTTTATGTGGGTGGTGCAGCGATTGATCACTGTGGCAGCCCACTGCCGCCGGAAACCTTAAAAGGTTGTGAAGAAGCGGATGCTATTTTATTCGGTTCGGTCGGTGGCCCGAAATGGACAAACCTTCCACCGGATCAACAACCTGAACGCGGCGCATTATTACCATTACGTAAACATTTTAAATTGTTCTGCAATCTTCGCCCAGCAACCCTTTACAAAGGCTTGGAAAAATTCTGCCCATTGCGTGCGGATATTGCGGCAAAAGGCTTTGATATGGTGGTGGTGCGTGAACTCACCGGAGGCATTTATTTCGGTCAGCCCAAAGGCCGTGATGGCGAAGGTGCGCAAACTAAAGCTTTCGATACGGAAGTGTATTACAAATATGAAATCGAACGCATTGCTCGTGCTGCATTCGAGGCGGCGATGAAACGCCGTAAGCACGTCACATCCGTCGATAAAGCCAATGTATTGCAAAGCTCTATTTTATGGCGTGAAACCGTGGCGGAAATCGCCAAAGAATACCCTGAAGTAACGGTTGAAAATATGTATATCGACAATGCAACAATGCAATTAATCAAAGCACCGGAATCTTTCGATGTGCTACTCTGCTCTAACATTTTCGGTGATATTATTTCCGATGAAGCGGCGATGATTACCGGTTCAATGGGAATGCTGCCTTCTGCAAGTTTGAATGAAGAGGGCTTCGGTTTATACGAGCCTGCCGGCGGTTCTGCACCGGATATTGCAGGCAAAGGTATTGCCAACCCAATCGCCCAAATTCTTTCCGCTGCGATGATGTTGCGTTACAGCTTTAACTTAAATGAAGCGGCGGATGCGATTGAAAATGCGGTACAAAGCGTGCTTTCAGCCGGTCATCGTACAGGCGATTTGGCAGATGATTCCACACCGATTTCTACTGCGGAAATGGGGACATTGATTACAGAAGCGATTTAATTATCGGCAGGAAGAAATTCCCCCCCAAGTGCGGTCAAAAATCTTTAGATTTTGAACATTGCTGTCGTCCAACGGAGTCTTTAGACATCGCAATCGTTTTAAGTGATTGCATCTAAAATTTAAAACGTTTTTCAACCGCACTTTTCCTAATCCTAACGAATTGAGAAAAATATTATGGCAAAAACACTTTACGAAAAATTGTTCGACTCACACGTCGTCTATGAAGCCGAAGGCGAAACACCGATTCTTTACATTAACCGTCATCTTATCCATGAAGTCACTTCACCACAGGCGTTTGACGGCTTACGGGTGGCGGGGCGTCAGGTGCGTCAAATCGGCAAAACTTTCGGTACGATGGATCACAGTATTTCAACCCAAGTACGTGATGTAAATAAATTGCAAGGTCAAGCGAAAATTCAAGTATTGGAACTAGAGAAAAACACCAAAGCAACCGGTATCCGATTATTCGATATGAATACCAAAGAACAAGGGATCGTGCACGTAATGGGCCCTGAGCAGGGCTTAACACTACCGGGAATGACGATTGTTTGTGGCGATTCACACACCGCAACCCACGGCGCATTCGGCGCATTAGCCTTTGGGATCGGTACCTCTGAAGTCGAACACGTTCTAGCCACACAAACCCTAAAACAAACTCGTGCGAAAAGTATGAAGATCGAAGTGCGTGGCAAAGTAGCGCCGGGAATTACGGCGAAAGATATTATTCTTGCCATTATCGGTAAAACGACTATGGCGGGGGGAACAGGTCACGTTGTCGAATTTTGCGGTGAAGCGATCCGTGATCTTTCCATGGAAGGGCGTATGACCGTTTGTAATATGGCGATTGAAATGGGGGCGAAGGCGGGTTTGATCGCACCGGATGAAACGACTTTTGCTTACTTAAAAGATCGTCCGTATGCACCAAAAGGTAAAGACTGGGATGATGCGGTTGAATATTGGAAAACCTTGAAATCTGACGATGACGCCCATTTTGACACAGTCGTTACTCTTGAGGCAAAAGAGATTGCCCCACAAGTTACTTGGGGGACGAATCCGGGTCAAGTTATCGCCATTACTCAAAAAGTACCGAATCCTGTAGAAATGACTGATCCGGTACAACGTGCTTCTGCAGAAAAGGCCTTACATTATATCGGCTTAGAACCGGGCACAGATCTAAAAAACATTGTCGTTGATCAGGTGTTTATCGGTTCTTGCACCAATTCACGCATTGAAGATTTACGTGCAGCGGCGGCCGTGATGAAAGGTCGTAAGAAAGCCGACAATGTAAAACGGATTTTAGTCGTACCGGGTTCGGGCTTAGTAAAAGAGCAAGCGGAAAAAGAGGGATTAGATAAAATCTTTATTGAAGCCGGTGCCGAATGGCGCAATCCGGGCTGCTCAATGTGTTTAGGTATGAATGACGACCGCCTCGGCGAATGGGAGCGTTGTGCCTCCACCTCTAACCGAAATTTTGAAGGTCGCCAAGGGCGCAACGGACGTACCCACTTAGTCAGCCCGGCAATGGCAGCGGCGGCAGCGATGTACGGAAAATTTGTCGATATTCGAGATATTACATTAAATTAAGGAGCAAAAGATGGCAGGATTTAAACAACTTTCAGGCTTAGTAGTGCCATTAGATGCAGCAAATGTGGACACCGATGCAATTATTCCAAAACAATTTTTGCAAGCCATTACCCGTGTGGGGTTCGGTAAGCACTTATTTCACGAATGGCGTTATTTAGATGCGGAGGGTACAAAACCAAATCCGGAATTTGTACTGAATTTTCCACAATATCAGGGCGCAACTATTCTACTTGCACGTAAAAATCTGGGTTGCGGTTCTTCCCGTGAACACGCACCTTGGGCATTAGCGGATTATGGCTTCAAAGTGATGATCGCACCAAGTTTCGCCGATATTTTCTATAACAACAGCTTAAACAACCATATGTTGCCAATCCGTTTAACGGAAGAAGAAGTGGAAGAAATCTTCCAATGGGTATGGGCGAATGAAGGTAAACAGATTAATGTGGATTTAGAAGCAATGACGGTAACCGTAGGGGAAAAAATCTACCGTTTTGAATTAGACGAATTTCGCCGCCACTGTTTATTAGAGGGGTTGGATAATATCGGCTTAACTTTGCAGCACGAAGATAAAATCGCCGAATTTGAGAAAAACATTCCGACGTTTCTACGTTAATTACAGCAAAGTGCGGTCAAAATACAAAGTGTTTTCAGCATTATGTCGTTATTTCACAAAGAGAATTTATATCCAATCTTTAATTTGAATAGGGTGCGTTAGCTTTATCGTAACGCACCATTTTTCATCATTAAACCTTGTTAATTGGTGCGTTACGGTTTCGCCTAACGGCAGCCCCCTACACAATAATTTGGGCAACAGCTACATAATACCGGTGTTTTTGACCGCACTTTCTTTATCTCATAAGTTTCTTGCATACTATTTGACAGCCTCTCTCCTTCCACCTATTATCTTCCGCGCAAATTTATACTTAATTATATTTCTAGGAACAGCACAATGATTGCTTACACCTTTTTATCTTTATTTACGATTGCCGCGGTAATTTTTATCATTAACTCCCACTACCGCTGGACATATCTTTTTGCGATTTCACTATTTGTTTTTTTCTTTGGTGGAATGCTCACTCTCTCCGGACAATGGCAACGTGCATTAAATTTCTCCTCCGTGCTTTTTGTCGCTTTAATGTTATTTCATCGCTTAAAAATCCATTATTACAAACAACCGTTGCTCATTTCAGATTTCTTCCTTGTCATTGATTGGCGAAATTGGGAAACTCTTATGCACTATAAGGGGGCATTAGGCGGCGTAATCGGTTTGCTCGCCTTATTGGGCTATGCCATTTTCGGTTGGTCGGATGCCGCCTCTCTTGGTATATGGGCGCATTTATTCGGTGCAATCCTCTTTATCGGTAGTTTTGGCTTAATGTGGCACTATTCTAAAAACCCCAACGCATTACAAGTTTGGCTTGATTCCTTACCGGACGATGGTCGAGATGTTTTTTTAAATCTCCCGATGTCTTGCCGAGGTATTTTCTTTAAAGTGCCACAGTTTAAAGGTAATGGTGAAAATTTTTCTGCAAAACTGACCGCACTTCCTGAAGAACAAACGGCAACGGCATCACAAAATAAACCGGATATTGTGGTTACACTCTTAGAATCCACGCTAAACCCGCATCAATTTGCTTTCACACAGCAGAATATTCCATCCTTGCCAATGTTCGAACGTCAAAATGATACGGTGTTTATGTCGCCCTTACGGGTGCACACTTTTGCCGGTGCAACTTGGAAATCCGAATTTGCGTTCCTCGCCGGCGTACCTTCTACCGATTTCGGTGCATTAGCCAGCGGTGTGTTCTATTCCGTTGTGCCGCATTTGCAATCCGGTTTAATTAAAAATCTACATGCACAGGGGTATTTTTGTGTAGCACTTTCGCCTTTCACTAAAGGCAATTACAACGCTAAGTCCGCCTATGATCACTTCGGCTTTGATTTAATGCTACAACCGCAGGATTTGGGCTATCCAGCCCCATTGAGTAAAAACTTGTGGACAATTAGCAGTGAAGAAATGATGACATACACTAAAATGATTTTAGAAAAACGCCACCCTGCATTAGAAAAAGTGAACCAGCCGATGTTTGTCTATGTTTTAACTATGCGTGAACACGGCCCTTATAGTCTTGATATGGAGAACATCTATCACCTTGAAATGCCGAATCTTGGAGAAAAAAGTATAGCTTCGTTGAATGATTATACCCAACGCATTGTGGCACTTAATGAGGCGATTGAGGGAATGAATCATTATCTACATCAACGTGGTAAGCCTTTCGTATTCGGTTATTTTGGTGATCACCAAGTCGCATTTGATAATGTCATTCCGGCTAAAAAAGGCGGATTGCCTTTTCCTGATCACATAACCCAATTTGTCGTAAGAAGCAATTACACAACTGCGTTTAAACAAAAACAGGATTTCTTGGATCTTGCTTTCGCAGGCGGTTTGATATTGGATATTGCAGGACTAGACGCACAAGATGATTTTATGAAAGCGAATAAAGCAATGCGCCAATTAAGCGAGGGGAAATTAGAAGATTACGAAGATCAACAATTTGTGAACGATTACCGTAACTATCTCTATCAAACATTAAAAATCGCACAATAATATAAACTTAGGCAACGCCCTATACGTTGCCGTTACACATACTTTTAAATGATAACAAAAACAGTATTTATTATAAAAAAGAGCGGTTGATTTATATATTCCTTAATCCGTCAGATATAGCCCAACTTTCGGAAGACAAATCAACCGCTCTTTTTCTAATTCATCTATAATGTTTTGGCGAGATTTTTAATAAATGCTTTAAAATCTTTCCCTAACTTTTCATGGCGGATACCGTATTCCACAAAGGCTTCCATATAGCCGATTTTATCACCGCAGTCGAAAGATTCACCTGTCATATGGAAAGCTTCTACGGTTTCTTTTTCAATCAACATATCAATGGCATCCGTTAATTGAATTTCATCGCCTACGCCAACCGGTGTTTTTTCTAATAAATCCCAGATTGCCGCAGAAAATACGTAACGTCCGACTACTGCAAGATTAGAGGGGGCTTTATCTACTGTCGGTTTTTCAACGATACTTTCAATTTTCGCACTTTCACCACCGCTTAATTCTACTCCGGCACAGTCCGCCACGCCGTAGCTGCTCACCTCTTCTTTTTCAACAGGCGCAACCATAATTTGGCTGGCTTGTGTTTCGTGAAAACGTTTGATCATCGCTGATAAATTTTCTTTTTTCTGATCCGCACTAAAATCAGCGAGTAAAACATCAGGCAACACTACAACAAAAGGTTCATTACCCACAACAGGACGACCGCACAATACCGCATGTCCCAAACCTTTTGCGTGCCCTTGACGAACATGTATTAACGTTACATCTTTAGGGCAAATCGCCCGCACTTCGTCCAAAAGTTGACGTTTAACCCGTTTCTCCAGCATTGTTTCAAGCTCAAAGGATGTATCAAAGTGATTTTCTATCGCATTTTTTGAGGAATGAGTAACAAGTACGATTTCCTTAATACCTGCCGCAACACATTCATTTACGACATATTGAATCAAAGGTTTATCAACCAAAGTAAGCATTTCTTTTGGAATTGCTTTTGTGGCAGGCAACATACGTGTACCTAACCCCGCAACAGGAATAATTGCTTTCATATTTTAATATCCATTAATGTAAGTTTAATAAATCAAAGGGAATCACTTGAAGATCCTTCTTGTCCCTGTCTAATTCGTTGGTAAATTTCTTCTCGATGGACAGAGACATCTTTGGGTGCTTTCACACCCAATTTGACTTGGTTTCCTCGTACACTCAAAACCGTGATAGAGATATCATCACCAAGAAGCACGGTTTCGCCGGCTTTACGCGTCAAGATTAACATTTTTCCATACCAAGCTTGTATTTTTAGACATATTTAGACGATTGGCTCTCCACCAACCTAGGTCTATATTATAGGTTTTCGTTTAACCAATCTTGTGCGACTTTAATTGCCTGTGCCACATTTTCAGGTTGAGAACCACCCGCCATTGCCATATCAGGGCGACCACCACCTTTCCCGCCTACTTTCTGAGCCATTAAATTTACAAGATCACCGGCTTTGACTTTGGTCGTTAAATCTTTTGTTACACCAACGACAAGATTGACTTTTTCATCTAACACCGATGCAAATACGATGACTCCTGAGCCAAGTTGATTCTTTAAATCATCAACCATCACTCTTAAGGATTTTGTTTCAATACCGTCTAATTGATGGGCAATCACTGAAACGCCGTTAATTTTCACCGCACTTTTCACAAGATCAGAGCCCGCTTGCATTGCTGCTTTTTCTTTTAATCCTTGAAGCTCTTTCTCCGCTTTCTTCGCTTTCTCTTGAAGTTGCTGGATTTTGTCGATAAGTGTGTTTACATCGGATTTCAAGAGTTCTGAACTTTGATTCAAAATACGCTGCTGATTAAGAATCCAATTCATCGCATTCTCACCGGTAACCGCTTCGATTCGGCGAACACCTGCCGCCACCGCTGTTTCCGTAGTAATTTTAAATAGACCGATATCACCGGTATATTTTGCGTGAATGCCACCACAAAGCTCAATGGAAAAATCGCCCATGGTTAATACGCGCACCTGATCCGCATATTTTTCGCCAAATAATGCCATCGCCCCTTTTGCTTTCGCCGCTTCGATTTCCATAATCTCCGTTTGAATCGGGAAATTAGCACGCACTTTTTGATTTACAAGACGTTCGATCTCTTCAAGCTGTACTTTTGTAATCGCTTCAGGGTGAGCAAAATCAAAGCGTAACGCACTATCTGAAACAAGCGAACCTTTTTGTACGACGTGTGTACCCAATATTTGTCGCAATGCGGCATGCAATAAATGGGTTGCAGAGTGGTTAAGCGAAGTTTGATGACGACGTTCTGCATCCACCATGGCATTTACCGTTTGCCCCACAGATAATGAACCTTGCTCCAATTCACCGATATGCCCGAACACTTGGCCATATTTTTGCGTATCTTTTACACTAAATAAGACACCTTCTGCCGTTATATAACCGCTATCACCGATTTGACCGCCGGACTCCGCATAAAACGGCGTATTTTCTAATACCACTACGGCACTTTGTCCTGCAGAAATTTGTTCTACCGCTTTGCCATCATAGAAAAGTGCGGTTATTTTCGCCGAAGATTCTGATTCGGTATAACCTTCAAATCTCGTTTCGCCTTCAACACGAATCACATTGCCATAATCAACGCCGAATTGACTTGCTGCCTGCGCACGTAAACGTTGTGCTTCCATTTCACGTTCGAAGCCTTCTTCATCAATTGCGATATTACGTTCACGGCACACATCAGCAGTGAGATCCAGTGGAAATCCGTAAGTGTCATAAAGTTTAAATGCCACCTCACCGGAAAGCACGCCATTTTTAACATTTGCAAGCGCATCATCCAACAAGGTTAAACCTCGCTCTAATGTGCGTGCAAATTGTTCTTCCTCCAAGCGTAAGAGTTTTTCAACATTAGCTTGTTTAGCTTTAACGTCTTGACCTGCTTCCGCCATTACTTCAATTAATGTCGGTACTAATTTATAGAAGAAAGTTTCTTTTGCGCCTAATAAGTGTCCGTGGCGTACCGCACGACGAATAATACGGCGCAATACATAACCACGCCCCTCGTTTGATGGAATCACGCCATCTGCGATAAGGTAAGCACAAGAACGAATGTGATCGGCAATCACACGCAAAGACTTATTATTTAAATCCGTTGTACCGACAATTTCTGCGGTTTTCGCAATTAATGTTTTAAAAATATCAATGTCGTAGTTTGAATTGACGTGTTGCAAGACGGCCGAGATACGTTCCAAGCCCATCCCCGTATCCACCGATGGACGCGGTAGTTTTTCCATTGTGCCGTCAGCCAAGCGGTTGTATTGCATAAACACAACATTCCAAATTTCAATGTATCGATCACCGTCTTCTTCAGGCGATCCCGGTGGCCCGCCCCAAATATGATCACCGTGATCGTAGAAAATTTCAGTACAAGGGCCGCAGGGACCGGTATCGCCCATAGCCCAGAAATTATCGGAAGCATAAGGTGCGCCTTTATTATCTCCGATGCGGATAATACGTTCAGCCGGAACACCGACTTCTTTATTCCAAATATCATAGGCTTCATTATCGGTCTCATAGACGGTGACCCATAATTTTTCTTTTGGTAAACCGAGCCATTGTGGAGAAGTTAAATACTCCCAAGCAAAATTAATCGCATCATGTTTGAAATAATCACCAAAACTGAAATTTCCTAGCATTTCAAAAAAAGTATGATGACGCGCCGTATAACCCACATTTTCCAAGTCATTATGTTTACCACCCGCGCGCACACAACGTTGTGCCGTTGTAGCGCGAGAGTAAGCGCGTTTATCCAAACCAAGGAAAACATCCTTAAATTGGTTCATTCCTGCGTTGGTAAAAAGTAAAGTCGGATCATTTTCCGGTACAAGTGAGCTACTTGCAACGATTTGATGACCTTTACTATGGAAGAAATCAAGGAATGATTTTCTAATCTCTGCTGTTGTTTTCATCATAAACCTGTTTGTAAAAAGTAATTTAAAGTTAAAACCGATCGGGCTATTCTTGCATATTTTTCTAATTTAGAGAAAAGCTTTTTACTTACAAATCGCTATCTTTGTTTATTATTTAAACGCCTAATTCTTTTTTATAAAATTTTCGGTTCTATTCAAAATAGCTAAAATAAAACCGCACTTTGTAACACAACGTAAAAAGTGCGGTTAAAATTTATTTATTTTTTAATGAGTGAAAACAAACGTTACTTACTCATCACGAAGCGGAACAACCAACATATCAATTTTGATCGTATTCATCACTTGGCGTGTTGAAGACATTAACTTACTCCAGAAGTCTTGATGATGACCCGTTACCAATAAATCAATATCATAATGATCAATTGCGTCAGTGAGTACCTGACCTAAATCACCGCTACCGCTTAATTTCTCCTGAATCGGATAATCAGCCCGTTCAGACAAATCCAATAATGCTTTTTGGGTTTCACTTGAAATTCGATCTTGCATAGAAGACATATTGATATCAATCAATCCCGTATAAAGATCCGAAAAATTAACATCTACGTGAATGATGGAAAGTTTCGCATCATGACGTTTTGCCACGGCAACCGCTTTTTTGAGTAAAAATTCGCTCTCATCGGAAAGATCAACTGCGACTAAGATATGTTTATACATAATCGACCCCCTATCTTATTGTGTTAAATTTACTTCTCTGTGGAGTATAGTAGCACTCCAAAAATCAAAAAAACTTGCGGTAGATCACATTTTGGAAAATACTTTATTTTTTTCCATTAAATTTTCAATCTCATCAATTTCTTTTGGCGCAGCTGCCGTTAAGATCTTATTGCCATACTCCGTGATTAGTAGATTATCTTCAATACGCACTCCGATTCCCTTATATTGCGCCGGTACATCTGCGTCTTCAGAAATATATAACCCCGGTTCTACGGTCAGTACCATCCCCGCTTCTAAAGTGCGATCACGTTCTTCTCCATACTCGCCCACATCATGCACATCCAATCCAAGCCAATGCCCTAAACCATGCATATAAAATTGACGATAGGCCTTTTGTTCTATAAGTTCATCTACATCCCCATGCAAAATACCAAGCGCCACCAAGCCTTGTACTTTAATGCGAATCACTTCATCATTAGCTTTTTTGATGGAACTTCCCGCCACTAATAACTCAATAGCACGCTTCTGCGCTTTTAAGACTAATTCATAGATTTCACATTGTGCTTGAGTAAATTTACCATTTACCGGAAAAGTGCGGGTAATATCACCTGCATACATAGCAAACTCACAACCCGCATCAATTAGCACGAGATCACCGTCTTTTAACGCTTGATCATTTTCCGTGTAATGTAAAATGCACGCATTATTACCGCCGGCAACAATCGAATTATATGATGCAAAACGTGCGCCATGGCGATTAAATTCATACAAAATTTCACTTTCGATTTCATATTCAAAACGATTCGGGCGGGTTTCTTGCATCGCTTTAATATGCGCTAACGCTGAGATTTGCCCTGCTTGTTGCATTAATCGAATTTCATTTGGCGATTTAATCAAGCGCATTTCACTTATCATCGGATGCCAATCTAAAACATTCGAAAAATTGACCGCACTTTCCCAAAGCAATTTATCCCCCCACAAATGCCATTCAGGCGCATAATAAAGTGCGGTCAAATTTTGCGTAATTTTGGGAAAAATCGTACTGAATTCATTAATTGAATACGCCTCATCTATATTCAGTTTTTGTGGTGCTCGCTCTACGCCTAAACGGCGACCATTCCAAGTTTCCAGCAAAGGATCACGAGGACGAAGAAAAACAATCGCTTTTTCTACTTGTTCGGTTTTCAAGAGAACAAGTGCCGCATTCGGCTCATTAAAACCGGTTAAATACCAAAAATAACTATCTTGGCGGAAAGGAAAATCACAGTCATTATTACGGCGTTTCTCAATTTCTGAAAACAATAACAACACAGAATTAGGTTGCATTTTGGCTAAAACCTGTTGACGACGTTGTATAAATTCTTCTTGAGGCAATTCCGCCATATAAGCAAGATCCATTTTTATCCCTTCCCTTTGTAAGATGATTAATGTAAGACCGGTTTTTCCGGAGTTAGAAGTTGATTAAATTCCGTATAAAACAAGATGGCGATAGTGCGAATATACTCGATAATTTCTTCAAGTGCTTCGCTCATTTCTTCTTTGTCATCATCTTCATCATAACCGAGCTGGCAAATATCCTGTAAATCATTTACAGCTTCTTCAATTTCACCTTTTTCTCGATCCAAATGTGGTTGCGCTAAACCTAAACCAAGCAAAAAGTGATTTGTCCATTCCGAAAGACTATCTGCTCGGGTAAAAATATCCCCATCGTCCGCTAAACAAAGCTTGAAAGAAAAACTTTCTATATCCGATAACTCAGCCAAAATACGTTGATAAAGTTCCGTTATTTTCGCTAAAAGTGCGCTAGGATAGGCGTGATTATCATTGGTGAATTGATAGAGTAAAGTCTGCCAACTGTGATCATTCACACCACCGCAGATTAATCCGCTTAAAAATCCGTGAAGTTCGCTTGCATTAATGCCAATACCGGCATTCTTAAGCTGTTGATTCAGCTCCGTTTGAAAAATAGTCATTATTTTTTCCTATAGTAAAAATGGAAAAAAGAAAACCGCACTTTATTCGGTAAAGTGCGGTTTAAATTTTATCAATTCTTTAAATTATAAAGAAGCTTGATCAACAGCAACACCTGCACCCATTGTGGTGGAGATGCTCACTTTCTTAATGAATACACCTTTAGCTGTTGCTGGTTTTGCTTTAGTTAAAGCTGCCAATAACGCTTGAAGGTTTTCTTTTAATTGTTCTTCAGAGAAATTCACTTTACCGATAGTGGTGTGAATAATCCCGTTTTTGTCGTTACGGTAGCGAATCTGACCGGATTTCGCATTTTTAACCGCTTCAGCAACGTTTGGTGTTACAGTACCTACTTTAGGGTTTGGCATTAAACCACGAGGACCTAATACTTGACCTAATTGACCTACAACACGCATTGCATCAGGAGAAGCAATAACAACGTCAAAGTTCATTTCGCCTTTCTTGACTTGTTCTGCTAAATCTTCCATACCGACTAGATCCGCACCCGCTGCTTTCGCTGCTTCTGCATTTGCACCTTGAGTAAACACAGCAACACGAACTTCACGACCTGTACCGTGTGGTAACACTGTTGCACCGCGTACGTTTTGGTCTGATTTACGAGGATCGATACCTAAGTTCACTGCAACATCAACGCTTTCAACGAATTTAGCTGTTGCGAATTGCTTCAACACTGCGATTGCTTCGTTGATTTCATACGCTTTAGTAGAATCTACGCCAGCTTTGATTGCTTTCATTTTTTTAGTCAATTTAGCCATCGTATTATTCCTCCACCACTAAGCCCATTGAACGAGCAGTACCTTTGATTGATTCCATTTTGGTTTCGATAGTCGCACCTGTCATATCAGCTGCTTTAGTTTCAGCGATTTGACGGATTTGATCTAAGGTTACTTTACCCACTTTATCTTTGTTCGGTTTACCTGAACCGGATTTGATGCCAGCTGCTTTTTTCAATAAAACTGCTGCCGGTGGAGTTTTAGTAATGAAAGTGAATGAACGGTCTGCATAAACGGTGATAACCACAGGAATTGGTAAACCTTTTTCTAAGCTCTCAGTACGAGCGTTGAATGCTTTACAGAATTCCATAATGTTAACACCTTGTTGACCTAATGCAGGACCAACCGGTGGTGAAGGGTTAGCCATACCGGCTGCAACTTGCAACTTAACGTATGCTTGGACTTTTTTTGCCATTTTAGTTTTCCTCTAATTGGGTGATAACGCTATTACTAGCTCCCCGATTTACACAAAAATACGAACACAAAATTGTGTTCGTAAGTAGGGCGTGAATTCTACGAAAAGTGCGGGTAAATTTCAAGCAGTTTTCATTATTTTAACTTTACTTAATAAAAATCATCAAAAACATACCGCACTTACCGTTTGATAATTGATCGCAATTTCTAATAAATACCAAATAAAGTAAACAACAGAATCACAACAATTGTGGCAATGATCGGCATAATAAAAGACGTTACCGCAATCTCTAAATAAGATTCTTTGTGCGTCATTCCCGTATTACTTAATAAGGTTAATACTGCACCGTTATGCGGCATAGTATCTAATCCGCCTGATGATAAAGAAGCAATACGGTGAAAGGCTTCCGGAGATATTCCCATCTGTTTGGCAAGAGTAAGATATTTCTCGCCTAGGGCTTCTAATGCAATCCCCATTCCACCGGAAGCCGAACCTGTTGCTCCGGCTAAAATATTCACAGCAACCGATAAAGAGATCAAAGGACTTCCCGGAATATTTAAAATCATTGCGGTTAAATGCTCAAACCCAGGTGCCATTCTGACAACACTACCGAATCCAACGGCAGCCGCCGTATTAATAATCGCTCCGACCGCACCGTTTGCCCCTTTTCCGATTGCAGGAATAAAAGCGGTTTTCTTATTCAAGTTCAGTAAGATAACCAGCGCAATACCTGCCAGCAAAGCTAATACAATATTTTTCGGATCACCGTTTTTCAAACCGATTAATTCGGGTACAAAATTTAATACGATAATTACCGTTATTAATGGTAAGACGGCAAATAGCGGATTAGGTAAGGTTACTTCATTATTGCCTGTTGTTATTAATGTTTCCGGTTCAACAAAAAACTCGCCGTTTTTCGCATATTTTTTCCGTCGCATTTCCAAATAAGCAACCCCGCCGAAAAAAAGCACCGCTGAGGCAGTTAATCCCATAATAGGTGCAGCCATAGCGTTAGTGCCGAAATATTGGGTTGGAATTAAATTTTGGATTTGTGGGGAACCGGGTAAAGCGGTCATCGTAAAGGTAAAGGCTCCACAAGCAATCGTACCGGGAATTAAACGACGGGTAATATTTGCCTCTTTAAATACCGCCAACGCAATGGGATAAACGGCAAAAACGACGACGAACAAACTCACTCCGCCATAAGTTAATAATGCACAGCCTAACACAATAGAGGCGATTGCACTTTTTGCCCCCATAATTTTAGTTAGCCAAACGGCGATTGATTTTGCACCGCCGCTTACATCCATCAAATTACCAAAAATCGCACTCAATAAGAATGCCGGAAACCAAGCTTTAACAAAGCCCACTAATCCATTCATATAGCTGCCTAAATAAGCATCAAGAATATCCAATCCTCCCGTTAATGCCACAATTGACGCACACAAAGGGGCAATCCAAACAATTGAATATCCTCTAAAAGCCAAAAACATCAATAATGCTAGTCCGATAAAAATACCGACTAAACTTAACATAAGATTCTCCTTTTATAGGATTTAAAGTTCTTTGAATAAAAAATGCATCGCTTAGTCAATCTGCGATGCATTTGAGTTGATTAACCGGCAGTCCAACCACCGTCCATTGATAAACAAGCTCCTGAGATTGATGCCGCCGCATCGGAGCAGAGGAATTTAACAAATTCGCCAATTTCCGTCGGTTCAATCAATCGTTTGACAGCCGCTTTTTGCAGCATAATTTGGCTGATTACATCTTGTTCAGAAATTTGATGATGCACAGCTTGATCGGCAATTTGTTTATCCACCAAAGGTGTTCTGACATAAGCAGGGCAAATAGAGTTTACCGTAATCCCATAAGCCCCGCCTTCCAATGCCGCTGTTTTGGTTAATCCGGATAAGCCGTGTTTGGCTGAAACATAGGCCGATTTAAATTCCGAAGCGACTAATCCGTGAATGGAGTTTAAGTTAATAATCCGTCCCCAACGATTTTGCTTCATATAAGGCCAAACATATTTAGTTAATAAAAACGGAGCGTTTAACATCAAGTTCATCATTAAATACCAACGTTCTTCCGGAAAATCTTCAATCGGCGATACTGTTTGAATGCCTGCAACATTAATGAGAATATCCACACTGCCGTACTGTTTGACCGCATAATCCACCAACGCTTTGCAATCCGCTTGTTTAGCGAGATCGGTAACCATATAAGCCGCTTGCAATTCTTCAGCCCGTTGTTGCAATAATGTTTCATTAATATCCGCCATAACGACTTTAACGCCTGTTTGAGCAAGGCTTTGACTTATCGCTAATCCAATTCCACTGGCAGCTCCCGTAATAATCGCAATTTTTTGATTTAACATCGTAGTTCTCCTGTAATGAAGGGGTGTTTATATCCGCTCGACAATCATCGCAATGCCCTGACCGCCACCAATGCAAAGCGTAGCAAGTCCTAGTTGCTTATTCTGTGCTTGTAGGCTGTGAAGTAGGGTAACTAAAATTCTTGCACCGCTTGCACCGATAGGATGCCCAAGGGCAATAGCACCACCATTTATATTGGTTTTGCTTAAATCCAGTTGTAACTCTTTTACAACCCCGAGAGCTTGGGCAGCAAAGGCTTCATTGGCTTCAATAAGATCAATTTGCTCAAGCGTTAAACCCGCTTTCGCTAGTGCTTTTCGTACCGCCGGCACAGGCCCTAACCCCATTACTTTCGGATCATTGCCGACAGCAGCATAACTACGAATACGGGCAAGCGGTTTTAACCCGAGAGAGTTTGCTTTGTTTTCACTCATTAGCAATAGTGCCGCCGCACCGTCATTTAAACCGGAAGCATTACCTGCGGTAACCGTTCCCTCTTTGATAAACGCCGGGCGTAACTTAGCGAGGCTTTCTTCAGAGGTGTTGAATTTAGGATGTTCGTCTTGTAGGAAAAGGTGTTCGCCTTGACGGGTTTTAATCACAACCGGCACGATTTCTGCAGAAAATGCGCCGGATTCGACCGCTCTTTTTGCCTTTTGCTGCGAAGATAAAGCAAATTGATCTTGTTCTTCACGGCTAAAACCGTATTTTTGCGCAATATTTTCAGCGGTGATCCCCATATGGTAATGATTGATCGCACAGGTTAAACCGTCTTCAACCATCGTATCTTTCAGTGTTAAATTGCCCATTTTTGCACCGCTACGAACCTTACTGTCAAGCACATAAGGAGCTTGGCTCATATTCTCCATTCCACCGACAACAACTGCTTCAGCATCGCCACTTGCAATCGCTTGAACGCCAAGAACAACGGCTTTTAGCCCTGAACCGCACACTTTATTGAGCGTAAAAGAAGAAACATCTTCGCCAATTCCGGCTTTTAATGCCGCCTGGCGGGCAGGATTTTGTCCTAAGCCAGCCTGTAACACATTCCCCATAATGACTTCATCAACCTGTTCCGCCGATACATTTGCTCGTTTTAAAGTTTCCTGAATCACAACAGCCCCTAAATCAACCGCACTTACCGTTGATAATCCGCCGCCAAAGGTACCGATAGCAGTACGAGCCGCACTAACAATAACAATATTTTCCATTTTTTCTCCTTGTTTGATTTATAAGAAATAAAGACCAATAATAAAAATCGGGGCGGTAAAAATCAGGGCGGTCATACAGTAACCCATGATGTCCCGAACACCTAAGCCGGCAATCCCCAGAGCCGGCAATGCCCAGAATGGTTGTGCCATATTCGCCCACATGTCACCGTAAGCTATCGCCATAACGGATTTACCCAGATTCGCTTCAAGAGAAAGGGCGGCAGGAATAACAAAAGGTCCTTGTACCACCCAATGCCCGCCACCAGACGGCACGGCGAAATTCACCAATGCAGAACTAAAGAAAGTTAAAACCGGAAAGGTGTCTTTATTTGAAATATTGACGAAAAATTCGGTAATCATTCCTCCTAGACCAGAATGTTCCATCATTAATTGCATACCCGCATAGAATGGAAATTGAATTAAAATACCGGCTGTACTGCGTGCTGCATGCGTAATTGCTCGAACATAAGCGGCCGGCGAACCATGCAATAAGATACCAATCATTAAGAAAATCAGATTGACCGTATTAATCGTTAGATTGAAACCATTTTTCTGAAAGTATGTTGCTAGATATAAGAAACCGGTACCGGCAATGAGATAAGCTAAAATTCGACTTTCCTCAATACGTTCTGCAAATGTAGAATGTTTATTTAAATCCTTAGTAAAATTCGGATCATCTTGTAATAACTTAGGATCTACCGTACGAACTTCATTTGGCTTAGGATTCATCATTCTGGTAATGAAAGGTAGGCTAACAAATAACATTAATATGATGAAAAGGTTATAACGGGTAAAGAGGGTTTGATTAACAGGTACGATGCCTAACGGATTGGATTCTGATGTTATAAAATGAGCGATTGGGTTATTCGGTGTCGCCGCTTGAAGCGGCATTGAACCAGAAAAACCACCACCCCAAGTCATAAAACCAATATAAGCGCAAGCGATTAGTAAAGCATAATCTATCCCTTTTATTCGTCTCGCTACTTCTTTAGCGAACATTGCACCGACAACTAACCCAAATCCCCAATTAATAGCACAGGCTAGTGCACTCATAAAAGTAACTAACATTACTCCCTGTATCGGTGTTTTAGCAATAGATGCGGTAATTCCAAGAAAACGCCGAATTTGGGGTGCGGAAGCGAGGGCATTACCTGTCACAACAACCATCGCCATTTGCATACTAAAGGATAATAAATTCCAAAAACCGTCACCCCACATTGAGACTAATTGAATAGGGCTATTATCCGTTAATCCCCAAGCACAAAAGAAAATACCAATACTCAGCAAGACTGCCAGAACCAAAGGTTCCGGCATATATTTACTGACTAGAGCAGTCATAAAGCGAGAGATTCGACTAATCATATATCATTCCTTTCTGACTGATTTTCATTTCTTTAAAATCTTCGGCAATGATAAAATCCGCCTCGGTTTTAGCCTTGATCGTTTCTAAATCCACATTTGGTGCGTGTTCTTTCAGGATTAACTGTCCATTTTCCAAACTAAATACGGCCAATTCAGTCACTATCAATTTCACTTTATTGCGGGCTGTAAGCGGTAAACTACATTGTTTTAGAATTTTGGATGACCCCGATTTAGCACAATGTTCCATACCGATAATCACTTTTTTCGCCCCGGTAACGAGATCCATCGCACCGCCCATTCCCGGCACCATTTTGCCCGGTACCATCCAGTTCGCCAGATTACCCTGTTGGTCAACTTCTAAACCACCCAACACACAGGCATCAACGTGTCCGCCACGAATTAAAGCGAAAGAAAAAGCACTATCAAAGAAAGCACCACCCGTTTTAATTCCACAAGGCTGCCCACCGGCATTAACAATATTCGGATTATCATTTTCCTGATCAAATGCTGTTAAACCTAAAAAACCATTCTCTGACTGTAAAGTAATATCAACTTCATCCGGCAAGTAATTTGCAACTAACGTTGGCAAACCAATCCCTAAATTAACGACATCTCCGTTTTTTAATTCCATTGCAATGCGACGTGCGATAAGTTCTTTTGCGTTCATAGTTCCTCCTACGAATTGGAAATAATGTAGTCCACCAACATTGCCGGTGTCATAATTTGATTGGGATCGAGTGTGCCGGACTTGACGATTTGGTCGGCTTCCACAATAACGGTTTTGGCAGCCAGTGCCATTAAAGGATTGAAATTGCGGGCAGAGCCGTTATAGATAAGATTACCGTCTTCATCGGCGATAGCGGCTTTGAGAATGGCTAGATCGGCTTTTAGCGGAAGCTCCAACAAGTATTCAATTCCGCCCAGTTCTATTTTTTGCTTACCTTGTTCAACAACCGTGCCTACTCCAGTCGGTGTTAAAAAACCGCCTAAACCGGCTCCTCCTGCACGAACGCGCTCAGCAAATGTACCTTGAGGAATAAGTTCGACCTCAATATCACCTGAAATCATCTTTTTACCTGTTTCAGGATTGGTACCGATGTGGGAAGCGTACACTTTCTTGACTCGATTATTGACAATCAACGGACCGACTCCGTTATGAACCTGCGCAGTATCGCTGGAAATCAAGGTAATATCTTTAACCGACGTATCCAAAATTGCCTGTACAATTTTTTCCGGTGTACCGACTCCCATAAAACCGCCCGACATTATCGTCATTCCATCAAAGAAATGCGTTTTTAGTTCGCTTAGCGGAATAATTTTTGACATAGTGTCCTCCAGATATAGATTATTAGCTATAAAATTTTCTTATAACAAAAAGCTCAGCGTATTCGATTTTATTAAGAAAAAATCGAATAATGTTTGATAAAGGTTTTTGATCACACCCCTATAAAATTAATAAATTCTTGGATATAATTTGCTCTAAATCTTAGAATAAGTTGATAGATTCACCTCAATTTGCCACTTTATTCATCGTATATTCTGCAAGAATAGCAACAGTGAAAAAAGAAAAGAAATATTGATTTTTTAGATGACTATAAATTTTACTTATATAAAATAAAGATATATTCGAGTATGGAGGAAAAAATGGATATTCGTCATTTACGCTACTTTATTGCTATTGTTGAAAATCACTTTAATTTGAGTAAAACCTCTCAAAATATTTATATATCCCAACCTGCATTAAGTATGATGATTAGCGAGTTTGAAGATAGAGAAGGGATTCAGCTATTTAAACGTTCAAATGGTAAAATTGTCGGATTAACTTATATTGGTGAAAAATATTACGCTGATGCAAAAGCGGTCGTTTATAAATACAATGAAATGTACCGAAATTTGCATAAAGAAAATCAAGAGATAAACGGACGAATATTAATTGGTATTCCACCTTTAATTCTTTCGGTAGTTTTCTCAGACGCAATGCCGAAGATGATATTAAATAACCCATCAATTCAGTTTGTCACCCAAGAACAAGGTGCTTTTGCATTAAAAAGTGCATTACTTCTGGAACAAGTTGATTTAGCGGTGTTGCTTTATCCGGAAGGCATTTCCAAAAATATCATTGATTCCTTTGAAATCCACCATTCCGAATTATCCGTTTTTCTATCACCAAATCATCCGTTGGCGCAAAAAGAAAATATTGACTGGCGAGATCTTAATAAACAAAAAATGGCAATTTTTGATAACAGTTTTATGATTTCCCATCAACTAAAAGAAAACTTTGAACGGCACAATATTCATCCGAATATCATCATCGAATCCAGTTCTTGGGATTTTATGCTCAATTCGGTGAAATTAAACCCTGAATTGCTGACAATTCTTCCTTATCCAATTGCTGAGCAATATTCTTCAACAGATTTTGTTTGCCGTAAGATGAATGATCCGATTTTATGGCGGGTAACACTTTGTCGCTTAAAGAAAAAGAATTATTCCAGTGTAGAAAATTATGTCTTTGATTCTTTGTTGAAGTGGTTCAATGTGAAATAGTGTACAAGTTTTAGGAAATTTCTTGCCACATTACAGTATTCGGATTCTTTTAGTATGAATAGTGATGGCTGAATATTAAGTCGCTCATATTAAATACTCTAATCGTTTTAGAAATTATCCCCCCTTTCTCAAAAATCAGTAAGTGCTATGTCAATTCAGGGGACATAATTTTTTTAGCGCAATAAAAATCCTTACTTATGCAAATAAGTAAGGATTTTATTAAGTTTCGTTCAAGTGATCTTTATGTAAAAACTACATAATATCACGATCTCAATGTTTATATTAATGCGCTTTCTCTACTTGACCAAACTCAAGTTCAACCGGAGTGGCACGACCAAAAATAGAAACGGAAACTTTCAGGCGGCCTTTTTCATAATCCACTTCTTCCACCGTACCATTAAAGTCTGCAAACGGACCTTCGGTAACCCTAACTTCCTCACCCGGAGAATATTCATTACGATGACGCGGTTTATCGGCACTTTGCTCTAAACGGCTTAGGATTATATCCGCTTCACGCTTAGAAATTGGAGCCGGTTTATCCGGTGTTCCTCCGATGAATCCCATCACACGTGGCACACTTTTCACCAAATGCCAGGTATCATCATTCATTTCCATTTCAACAAGCACATAACCCGGGAAGAATTTACGTTCGCTTTTACGGCGTTTGCCTGCCACGTTTTCAACTACTTCTTCACTAGGTACCAATACTTCACCAAATTGATCTTCCATTTGGTGTTGTTTAATATATTCACGCAAAGTCAATGCGACACGGCTTTCAAAACCGGAAAACGCTTGTAAAACATACCAACGTTTTTTTGATACGGTTGTTTCTTCAGTCATTTTAGAATCTCAAATCGGTTAAGAAGTTAATAATAGATACGATAATGGAATCTGTCGCCCAAAAAAATAACGATGAAATCACCGTAACAGCTATCACGATTAACGTAGTTTGACGGGTTTCAGATCGTGTCGGCCACACTACTTTACGCGCTTCATTTTTAGCTTCTTTAAAGAAATTACGGGCTTTCGTACCTTGATTGGTAATCGCTGCGAGAATAAACGCTACCACAAGGATTGCTGCTATCGCAATTACACGAATCGGTGCTGAAAATTCTTTCTGAAAATACACGTTACCGATAGCGGCAGCCGAGAAGAAAACAACAACCAATATCCAAAGTAATGTATTTAGACCTTTTGATTTACCTTCTGCTACCGGCTCTTCTGTTTTTTTCTTTTTATCAACAATTTCAGTTGCCATAATTGAATCCGTTTTAAAAGGGGAAAATAGGAATAATTTAAGAACGCGCGATTGTAGCACTTTCTTTTGAGATTTCCTATCGAAAAATAAAAAATGGAGAAAACACTTGGAAAATCAACCGCACTTTCTAAGGTTCATTAAGAACGATAAACCAACTTCGGTGCTTCGTTCTCTACAATTGTTGCTTCATTTACCACAACTTTCTCAAGATTTTCAAGAGATGGTAAATCGTACATCGTATCCAATAACACACCTTCTACGATGGAACGTAAACCACGCGCACCGGTTTTGCGTTCAAGTGCTTTTTTCGCCATTGCTTTTAAGGCTTCCGGTGTAAACTCCAATTCAACATTTTCTAAGCCGAACAATGCTTGATATTGCTTGGTTAAGGCATTTTTCGGTTGAGTAAGAATTTGTACCAAAGCCTCTTCATCTAATTCGCTCAGTGGTGCAATCATTGGCAGACGACCGATAAATTCCGGAATTAAACCAAACTTCATTAAATCGTCCGGCTCTACTTGACGGAATAATTCTGACAAGGATTGTTCCTCGTCTTTTTCTACCTTAGCATCAAAGCCTATACTTGTGCCGATTTGTGTACGCTTACCTATAATTTTATCTAAACCTGCAAACGCGCCACCGCAAATAAAGAGAATTTTTGAGGTATCGACTTTCAACATTTCTTGTTGAGGATGTTTACGTCCGCCTTGTGGAGGCACTGAGGCAATCGTACCTTCAACCAGTTTCAATAAAGCTTGTTGAACACCTTCACCGGACACATCACGTGTGATAGATGCGCCCTCAGACTTACGACTGATTTTATCGATTTCATCAATATAAATGATGCCTTGCTCCGCTTTCTCCGTGTCATATTCACAGTTTTGCAGCAATTTTTGTAACACATTTTCCACGTCTTCGCCAACATAACCGGCTTCCGTTAAAGTAGTCGCATCCGCCATAGCGAAAGGCACATTTAAACGTCGCGCCAAAGTTTGTGCAAGCAATGTTTTACCACTGCCCGTCGGTCCAATCAGCAAAATATTACTTTTTCCCAATTCTACATTATCGCTTTCATAGTTACTACGTAGGCGTTTATAATGATTATATACCGCTACGGAAAGTACCTTTTTGGCATAATCTTGACCTATCACATAATCATCCAAATGAGCGCGAATCTCATGAGGCGTAGGCAATTTGGTGTCATTTTTAACCGCACTTTCATCACCGTTCTCATCATTGGTTTCATTACTTTCTTCCAGCATAGAATGGCAAAGTTCGATGCATTCGTTGCAAATGTAACCATCTGTGCCTGCAATCAATTTATCTACTTCATCTTTTTCTTTACCACAAAAAGAACAATGTAAATCTTTATTTTCGGTTGTCATTTTAAATCCTTAACGTTGAACTAACACGTCATCCACTAAGCCATAAATTTTAGCTTCTTCCGCAGACATAAAGTTATCACGATCGGTATCCTGTTCAATACGCTCAATGCTCTGTCCGGTATGGAAAGCCAAACGTTCGTTTAAGGTATGTCTAATTTTTAAAATTTCTTGTGCGTGAATTTGAATATCCGATGCTTGCCCACGGTATCCACCTAACGGTTGATGAATCATTACTCGGGAATTTGGTAGTGCCGCACGTTTTCCGGCAGTCCCTCCTGCTAATAAAAATGCCCCCATAGAACAGGCTTGACCGATACAAAGAGTGCGTATATCCGGCTTAATGAATTGCATCGTATCGTAAATTGCCATACCTGCCGTTACTGACCCACCCGGTGAATTGATATAAATATTAATATCTTTGGTCGGATCTTCCGATTCTAAAAATAACAACTGTGCCACAATCAAATTTGCCATATGATCTTCAACCTGTCCGGTTAAAAAAATCACGCGTTCTTTTAATAAACGGGAATAAATATCGTAGGCACGTTCTCCGCGCGAAGTCTGTTCTACGACCATTGGAACTAAACTCATTTTCTCACCTATTACTCATATACTCATAAAGTTATCGGCTATTTTACCTAAAAAAGACCTACAAATAAAAACGCGGTCGCTTTTATTTAAAATAGCGACCGCACTTTTAATCAATCACAGTGATAAATCGATCACAATTACGCAGCTTGCGGATTCATAATTTCATCGAATGAAGAGGCTTTTTCAGTCACTTGTGCTTTTGCAAGAACTGCATCGACTGCTTGTTCTTCTAATACTACGTTACGAATATTATTCATCAACTCTTCATTTTTACTGTAATATTCAACCACTTCATTCGGTTGCTCATATGCAGAAGCGATATCTGCGATCATTGCTTTTGCACGCTCCTCATCCACTTTCAACTCATTTGATTTGATCACTTCAGAGAATAACAAACCGACTTGAACGCGACGTTTTGCATCAGCCTCAAACAATTCACGCGGTAATTGAGCCGCTTGCTGAGTGTTGCCACCAAAACGTTGTGCCGCTTGGTTACGTAATACATCGATTTCTTCTTCAACCGCAGAATTCGGTACATCAATTGGGTTTTGTTCAATTAAACCGTTGATAACCTGTTGCTTCACGCGAGATACTAATGCGTTTTTCAATTCGCGTTCCATATTTTTACGAATTTCCGCACGTAAATCCGCAACAGATTTTGTATTCGGACCAAATTTTGCAACGAATTCATCCGTTAATTCAGGCAATACCATGTTTTCTACTTTTTTCAAAGTAATCGCAAATTTTGCCGGTTTACCTTTTAAGTTTTCTGCGTGATATTCTTCAGGGAAAGTTACATCAATATCGAATTGCTCACCAGCTTTGTGCCCAACAATACCGTCTTCAAACCCTGGAATCATACGACCTTGCCCCATAAATAGGACGAAGTCCGATGCCTTACCGCCTTCAAATTCTTCACCATCGACAGAGCCAACAAAATCAATGGTTACACGATCATCCGCTTTTGCCGCATCTTGACTTTCAGCCCAAGTTGCTTGCTGTTTGCGTAATACATCGATCATTTTATCAATATCGGTTTCATTAATCTCAACTGTCGGTTTTTCGACTTTGATGTTTTCTAAACCTTGTAATTGAACTTCCGGATAAACTTCAAAAGTTGCGGTAAAAACCAAATCTTTACCTTGTTCAAAAGTTTCAATGGCAAAAGTCGGACGACCTGCAATATTGATTTTCTCTGCGATCACGGCATCGAAGAAATGGCGTGGTAATAAGTCATTCAATACATCTTGACGAATTGATGCACCAAAACGTTGTTCAATAATGTGAGCCGGCACGTGCCCTTTACGGAAACCATCTACGCGAACATTTTTTGCCGCACGTTTAAATTCTTCACGCGTTGCCTTCTCAACGGTTTCCGCAGGAACAGTGATCGCCACACGGCGCTCTAAACCTTGGGTTGTTTCAATATTTAATGACATTTGTAACCTCAATTAATTTTGCACTCGGTAAAACTCACACCGAACACGTTGTTAATAAAAATAATAGTGATAAAAAACCGTCGGATTATAACGAAATAAAAGCAGTCAGTCGATAGAAAGTCGATAAATCAACCAAAAAGCCATTTATTTTGATGAATTTATCAACAGAATTTCAAGTATAAAAAAGTGCGGTCATTTTTAACCGCACTTTTGATTATTTTTATAAACCTTTTGGCAAACGAATTTTTTGTCCCGGGAAAATTTTATCGGCGTCTTTAATCACCTCTTTATTCGCTTCAACAATCGCCGTATATTTTGCGCCGTTGCCGTAAGTTTTTTCTGCAATTTTCCAGAGAGTATCACCTTTTTGAATGGTGTAGAAAGCGTCTTCAGAAGCCAAGCTTTCACCGTTGCTAACGGTTACGCTGCTGGTAACGGAGGTAATGCCTTGAATATTCCCCGCCATCAACACTGCTTTTTCCAATGCCGCGGCAGTAGAGGCGACACCTTGAATATTCGCCACGCCATTTTCAACAGTGACCGAAAGATTTTCTACGCCCGGATTATCTTCTGCAATGTGTTGTGTCACTGCTTGTGATGCATCTTCCTCTTTAGAAAAAATTTTCTTACCGATATCACTAACAAAATCAAATAAACCCATTTTCTGATTCCTTTTCAAGTTGTAAATTTCAGGCGTTACAATACTTAAAAGTCATGAAAATGTCTATAAATAACAGTGCAAATTCTTGTAAATTTTTCCTAAAACAGCTTCAAAGATGACCGCACTTTGATAGAATGCACATATTTTTTATGATTCACTAGATTCAGGAGAACCTATGCGTTGGCAAGGTAGAAGAGAAAGTTCAAATGTAGAAGATAGACGAAAAGCCGGAGGTCATTTTGGCGGAGGCAAAAGCACCGGCATTTTGGGATTTATTATTTTATTAGTCGGTGCTTATTATGGTGTCGATTTATCGGGCTTAGTCGGCTCTCCCGATTTTTCAGGACAATCTTCTCAACCTTTAGAAACACAAGAAGAGCAACAGCTTGCCGCATTGTCAAAAGTCGTCTTAGCGGATACTGAAACGGTTTGGGGAAATTATTTCAAGCAAATGGGTTATCAGTATCAAGAGCCGACTATGGTACTTTATAGTGGTGCAACCTCTACCGCTTGCGGAACAGGGCAATCGGCAATGGGGCCGTTTTATTGTCCGAATGATCGTAAAGTTTATTTAGATTTATCTTTCTACAATGATATGAAAAATAAATTAGGTGCCGCCGGTGATTCAGCTTTTGCTTATGTGATTGCTCATGAAGTAGGGCATCACGTGCAAAACTTGTTAGGTGTTTTAGGGCAAGTTCATCGGGCTCAACAAACGATGGATCGCAAAACGGCAAATCAACTTTCCGTGAAGCTTGAATTACAAGCCGACTGTTTTGCCGGTGTATGGGCAAATCAAGCAGTCAAAAGCGGTTTATTTGAACGTGGTGATGAAGAAAAAGCCTTTAATGCGGCAGAAGCCGTAGGAGATGATCGCTTACAAAAGCGCGGGCAAGGCTATGTAGTGCCGGATAGTTTTACTCACGGTACATCAGCACAACGCTTGGCCTGGTTTAGAAAAGGCTTACAAAGCGGTAACCCAAGCGGATGTGATACCTTTAATTAACAAAAAAGCTGACTTGGAAAACGAAGTCAGCTTTTTTATTTCCAATTAAGCCCCCCCTAAATCACATAAAATAAAACAACAAAAATACTAATAATTTATTAATTTTTATAATTTTCTTTTAAAACTTGAAATACTTTTTAATAAAATCCTAGTAGGAGTAGGATTTTTTGTGATATTACTCACAATTTCTCAAAATAGGTATATCCCATTAACATAAAAAAAACTAATATATGTACGTTTTTTTAACATAATTTTAAGGATATCTTAATGCTGTCTTTTGTTCTTAGTATTTTTCCTATTATTTTATTGATTTATCTTATGGTTAAACGCAATGCGTTACCCTCTTATGTTGCCCTGCCGTGGATTGCTACCTTAGTAATGGGTGTTCATCTTCTTCATTTTGATACGGATATCGTTACCATTAGTGCGAATGTTGTTTCTGCAATTGTTGCCGTACAAACACCGATTACCGTTATCTTTGGCGCCATTCTATTTAACCGCTTTAGCGAAGTTTCCGGCGCAACAAATGTTATGCGCAAATGGCTGGGAAACATTAACCCTAATCCGGTCGCACAATTAATGATCATCGGTTGGGCATTTGCCTTTATGATTGAAGGTGCAAGCGGTTTTGGTACGCCTGCCGCGATTGCAGCGCCTATTTTAGTCGGTTTAGGTTTTCATCCGCTAAAAGTTGCAATGCTTGCATTGGTGATGAACTCTGTCCCTGTTTCTTTCGGTGCGGTCGGCACACCGACTTGGTTTGGTTTCGGCCCGTTAAAATTACCTAGTGAAATGGTTTTACAAATCGGTGCGGTCACAGCATTTATCCATTCCATTGCCGCTTTAATCATTCCGATTTTAGCCTTACGTATAGTCGTTAGTTGGCAAGAAATTCGTAAAAATTTATTGTTCATCTACATTAGCGTATTTGCTTGTGTCATTCCTTATTTCCTCTTAGCGCAAGTAAACGATGAATTCCCATCATTAATCGGTGGTGCTGTCGGATTATTTGTTTCCGTATGGGCTGCTAATCGTAATATCGGTTTGGCAAAAGTGGATAATACGCTTGATAATCAAGCCGTTAGTACTTCACAAGTGTTAAAAGCCTTATTCCCAACCGGTTTACTTATTGCTTTTTTAATTGTAACCCGCGTACAACAATTACCGTTTAAAGCAATGATGAACGACACTACCGTTTGGTTCTCTACCGTATTAGGATCACTTGGTACCTTTGAAATAAGTAAAGGTCTTATCTTTACCTTAAAAAATATCTTTGGTTCTCAAGTTTCATCCAGTTACAAATTGTTATATGTACCTGCGCTCATTCCGTTTATTATCACGGTGCTTATTGCAATTCCATTCTTTAAAGTGTCCGGTGAGAACGTAAAACAAATTTTTAGCTCAAGCCTAAAACAATCAAAAAATCCGTTTATTGCCTTAATGGGTGCCCTTGTGATGGTGAATTTAATGTTAGTTGGCGGCGATCATTCTATGGTAAAAATTATCGGCCGGACATTTGCAGACGTTACCGGTGATGACTGGACAATTTTCTCTTCATTCCTTGGTGCCATCGGTTCGTTCTTCTCCGGATCAAATACCGTGTCAAACTTAACGTTCGGCAGTGTGCAACTTTCTACCGCGGAAACCACCGGTCTTTCTGTTGTACTCATACTCGCCTTACAATCTGTAGGCGGTGCAATGGGGAATATGGTATGTATTAATAATATCGTTGCCGTAAGCTCGGTATTGAATATTTCGAACCAAGAAGGCCCTATCATTAAAAAAACGATTGTGCCAATGGTAATCTACGGTATTATTGCAGCCCTTTGTGCGCTATTCTTAGTGCCGCTGTTCTATACCCTTTAAAATTTTATTTGAAAAACGACCGCACTTTTTTATAAAGTGCGGTCGTCGTTGACTTCTCTTTTTGTTGGAGCGATTAAATATGAACGTGAATTTTTACGTTACCTGTATTGCTGATGTAGTAAAAAGCGGTGTGGCAAAAAATACCGTCTTATTACTGGAAAAGCTCGGGTGCCAAATTACTTTTCTTGAAAAACAAGGCTGTTGTGGGCAGCCCGCATTAAATAGTGGTTATACAAAACAAGCAATTCCGGGAATGAAAAATCTGGTACAAACCTTCGAAGCAAATGATTACCCTATCGTTGCTCCTGCCGGTTCCTGTGTCTATGCAATTAAAAATTATCCTGAATATTTTACACGTGTAGGCGAGCCTGAATGGGCTATGCGCGCACAAAAAGTCGCCGATCGTTTTTATGACTTAACCGATTTTATCGTCAATAAGTTAGGAGTAACTGACATCGGCGCATACTTACCCGGAAAAGCGGTTTATCACCCGTCTTGCAGCCTTTCACGTAAACTAGGCATTGTAAATGAACCTATCGCACTATTAAAAGGCGTAAAGGGATTAGAATTATTACCGATTCATAACCAGCAAACCTGTTGTGGTTTTGGCGGAACATTCTCTGTGAAAATGGCTGAAATTTCCGGTGAAATGGTGAAAGAAAAGGTCGAGCATATTGAAGAAGTAGAACCTGATTATTTAATCGGTGCTGATGTAAGTTGCTTACTCAATATCGGCGGACGTTTACAACGTGAAGGCAGCAAAATCAAAGTAATGCACATTGCCGAAGTATTGATGCAGGGGGGAAAATAAGATGTCATTAAAAACAAGCCAACTTGCGTTTAAAGATCGTGTTAATCACGAAGTTAACAACGAAATTATGCGTAAAGCCGTGGTGAAAGCGCAAGAAACCATCGGTGCGAATCGTCAAAAAATGGTGGATGAATTAGGTCATTGGGAAGAATGGCGTGATCTTTCCAAACAAATCCGTAACCACGTTTTAGCTAACTTAGATGCTTACTTATATCAATTAAGTGAAAATGTACAAAAAAACGGAGGTAAAGTTTATTTTGCCGAGACCGCCGAAGAAGCACGTGAATACATTCGCCAAGTCGCATTAGAAAAAAATGCCAAGAAAATCGTGAAATCCAAATCAATGGTTACCGAGGAAATCGGTTTAAATGAAACCTTAGAAAAAGAAGGTATGCAGGTAATTGAAACGGATTTAGGCGAATATTTACTCCAAATTTCAGGTGATAAACCGTCCCATATCGTTGTACCTGCTATTCACAAAGATCGTCATCAAATCCGCAAAGACCTTGCTGAAAAACTGGGTTATAAAGGCGAAGAAACACCGGAAGATATGACTCGTTTTGTGCGTGAAAAAATTCGTCAAGATTTCCTAGAAGCCGATATCGGTATCAGTGGATGTAACTTTGCCGTTGCAGAAACAGGTTCTGTTTGCTTAGTCACTAATGAAGGAAATCTACGCTTAGCCACAGCACTTCCTAAAACCCATATCGCCGTAATGGGTATGGAACGCCTTGCTCCAACCTTCCAAGAGGTTGACGTATTAATCACAATGCTTGCCAGAAGTGCCGTAGGGGCAAAATTAACAGGCTACAATACTTGGCTTACCGGCCCGCGTCTTGAGGGAGAAACCGATGGACCTGAAGAGTTTCATTTAGTCATTGTCGATAATGGTCGTTCCGATATTTTAGCTTCTGAATTTCAAGAAGTGTTGCGCTGTATCCGCTGCGGTGCCTGCTTAAATACCTGCCCGGCTTACCGTCAGATCGGTGGTCACGGTTATGGTTCCATTTATCCGGGTCCAATCGGTGCGGTGATTTCACCATTGCTTGGTGGATATGATGAATTTAAAGAGTTACCTTATGCCTGTTCCTTATGTAATGCGTGCAATTCCGTTTGCCCTGTCCGCATTCCGTTGGCTCAACTTATCTCAAAACACCGTGAAAAAATGGTGGAACAAGGTAAAACACCTACAATGGAACAACTTTCCATTTTCGGTTTCACCTTTGCCAATGCCCATCCGACATTATGGAAAGTGGGTGTGAATGTAGGGGCGAAACTAGCCGGTAAAATGATCAAAAACGGCAAACCTATGCTTTCTGTCGGTGCACTCTCCGAGTGGACAAAAGCAAGAGATTTACCACAGCCTGAGGGCGAAAGCTTCCGTCAATGGTTTAATAATAGAGGTAAAAACTAATGGATGCACAAAATCGCGAAAACTTTTTGAATAAGTTGGCAACCAAAATGGGAAAGGCCCGCAGTACCCAACCGGCTCCAATGCCAACACCGGTAAACACTTACCCGACAGAGCGTTTAACCCAATTAACGCAAACCGAACTTGTCAATGAATTTATTAATTCTGCGAAAACAATGATGGTAGATGTAAATATTGCAACGGAAGCGGAAGCGGCAAGCGCATTAGTAGCATTATGTGAAAAGTACGGCGGAGGCGATGTGGTGCTCAATACTGATGAACGATTAACCGCATTAAGTATTCCACAAGTCTTAGCAGAAAAATACACTTGCCACACTTGGTCACCCGAAAGCGCAAAGGAGAATATCGCCTTTTCAGAGAAAGCGAATATCGGTGTTGTCTATGCCGATTATGGTTTAGCCGAAACCGGGGGAATCGTATTATTCTCAAATCAAGATCGTGGTCGTTCGGTAAGCTTACTGCCTGAAAAATCTATCGTTGTATTACGTAAAAGCCAAGTAGTTCCTCGTGTAGCTCAAGTTGCAAAAGTACTACATGATAAAGCGCAACAAGGCGAGCGTATGCCATCTTGTATCAATATTATCTCAGGCCCGAGTTCCACGGCGGATATTGAATTGATTAAAGTTATCGGTGTACATGGCCCTGTCGCCAAAATTTATTTAGTAATTGACGATCTATAACCGTAAAACAAAAAGTGCGCAGACTGTTCAGATCCTGCGCACTTTTTTCCTTGACTAAAAAAGAGAAATTAAAGAATAAAACGGCTTAAATCTTCGTTTTCTACCACATCTCCCAAAGCATCCGCCACATAAGCCGCATCAATATTGACCGTTTGCCCATTCATATCGCTAGCATTAAAAGAAATTTTATCCATCAGTCGCTCCATTACCGTATGCAAACGGCGGGCACCAATATTTTCAGTTTTTTCATTCACACGGAATGCTGCCTCGGCAATTTTCTTCACTGCATCCGCCGTAAATTCAATATTCACGCCTTCTGTTGCCATTAACGCTTTGTATTGCTCGGTTAATGAAGCATTCGGTTCTGTTAAAATTCGCTCAAAATCAGCCGCACTTAGTGCTGAAAGTTCAACACGTATAGGTAAACGCCCCTGCAATTCAGGAATTAAATCTGAAGGGCGAGCTACTTGGAATGCGCCTGAGGCAATAAACAAAATATGATCGGTTTTCACCATACCATGTTTAGTGCTTACCGTAGATCCTTCCACTAACGGCAATAAATCACGTTGCACGCCCTCACGCGATACATCTGCACCGCTGTATTCACCTTTTTTACAGATTTTGTCAATTTCATCAATGAATACAATCCCGTTTTGTTCCACAGCTTCAATCGCTTTTTGCTTTAGCTCTTCCGGATTAACCAATTTTGCTGCCTCATCATCAATCAAGGCTTTCAACGCATCTTTGATTTTCATTTTGCGCTTTTTCGTTTTTTCGCTACTTAAGTTTTGGAACATAGACTGCAACTGATTAGTCATTTCCTCCATCCCGGGAGGCGCCATAATTTCTACGCCCATAGAAATACCGGCCGAAACATCAATTTCAATTTCTTTATCGTCTAACTGACCTTCACGTAATTTTTTACGAAACGCTTGACGGGTGCTACCATTGCTATCGTGATTTTCTACTTCCCCCATTGGTTTTTAGCCGGTGGCAATAAAGCATCAAGAATGCGCTCTTCCGCTGCATCTTCCGCTTTTGCACGATTTTTGGCGATTTCTTGTTGACGAACCAGCTTCATCGCACCATCCGTTAAATCACGAACGATAGAATCCACTTCTTTCCCCACATATCCTACTTCCGTAAATTTTGTCGCTTCTACTTTAATAAACGGCGCATTAGCCAATTTTGCCAAACGGCGCGCAATTTCCGTTTTTCCGACTCCGGTCGGCCCGATCATTAAAATATTTTTTGGTGTTACTTCATGGCGTAACGGCTCTTGCAATTGCATACGACGCCAGCGATTTCTTAAAGCAATAGCGACGGCTCTTTTAGCATCGGCCTGTCCGATAATATGTTGATCCAATTCAGAGACAATTTCGCGAGGAGTCATTTCAGACATAATTTATTCCTTGATTTGTTATATTCCGTGTATTGATAAATAAAAGTAGAAAATTAATTCGGCAGTTCTTCAATCGTGAAGTTAGTGTTAGTAAACACACAAATATCGCCTGCAATTTTTAATGATTTTTCCACAATGTCTCGAGCTGATAGATCTGTATTTTCCACCAACGCACGTGCCGCAGACAGGGCATAATTGCCGCCGGAGCCAATCGCCAAAATTTGATCTTCCTCAGGCTGCACCACATCGCCGATACCGGTAATAATTAAACTTTCTTTTTCATCTGCGACAATTAACATAGCCTCTAATTTACGTAGAGCACGATCGGTTCGCCAATCTTTCGCTAATTCGACCGCACTTTTGAGTAAATGTCCTTGGTGCATTTCAAGTTTGCGTTCAAACAGTTCAAAAAGTGTGAATGCATCCGCCGTACCACCGGCAAACCCGGCCAAAACCTTACCATTATATAAACGGCGTACTTTACGCGCATTCCCTTTCATTACGGTATTGCCTAAGGAAACCTGCCCGTCACCACCTACGACGACTTGCCCATTACGGCGTACACTTACAATCGTTGTCATTATTCTGTCCTTTTTAAATAAAAAACCTGTTCGCTATATGGCGATTGAATCAGAAAATTCAAGTTAGTTTTTCCTTTTGAATTTGGGGATATGTTGATTTTTGTGCTTAGAAAGCATATTGAGCCGGTATTACGTTTATTCAACAGCTAATTTCCCCATAACAAAAAGAACGGTTGATTTTGACCGCCCTTTTTTGTATTTTCATCTACAACTTACTGAGTTTATCTATCGCATTATCCATGACGTTTAGCTGTCGAAGCAAAAATAATTTTGTCAGGGCGATAGCTTATACTACCGTATTGAAACGGACGACCATCAGCTAAGTAAGTGGTGCTGGTTACACTCACAACCATATTGTATTCACCAAGATCCAGCGCATTTTTTTCTTCTTCGTTTGCATATCGAAACACAATCTCTCGTTGCGAATAACTAATATTTAGCCCCAATTCTCCCTCCAAATACCGATAAATAGATTGCTCGGCTATATCACGGTTAATAAAAGGCACGATTCGACGATCAAAATAAGAAATTTCATATTCTACGGATTGACCGTCAATTTCACGTATGCGGCCTATACGGTAAAAATCGATTTGATCATTTACATTAAAGATGCGCATTAAATCTTCTTCGCCTTGCACAATATATAAACTTGTCAAGGTTGTTTTAACGTTACGCGTTAAAGTGCGGTTTAATTCACCGACAGTTTTAATTTCAGAAAGCACCTGCGGTTTTAGTAAGTTACGTTCCAGAACAATGGAATTTCGCCCTTGTTGTTTCTGAATATAGCCGTCTATCTCAAGCAGCGATAAGGCTTTACGAATTGTATCTTTTGAAAAACCATAGTCTTTCATTAGCTCGCTTTCGCTTGGCAATTCCTGCTTTGCAGATAAAACCCCGCCTGTAATTTTATTTCTTATATCGTTATAAACTTTTTTATATTTACTCATTATTTTCAGTTACCGATTTTTATCCCTCTATCTCTTCATTCAAGAGCATATCACAAACTCATCAGATTACACTTATAGTTTTCGTGATCAAAATCACACTTTTACGATAATGCAATAACTTTTACGTAAAAGCCATTGCATAAAATAAAGTTTGGGTTAAAATCGCCGACAGTTCTAATTTTTAGAGGAAATATTATGCTTACTCGTTCAAGTGGTGTTTTAATGCACATCACCTCATTGCCAAATTCCTTTGGAATCGGTGGTTTTGGACAGTCTGCCTACGATTTTGTTGATTTCCTAGCCGAAACCCGACAAACCTATTGGCAAATCCTTCCATTAACGACCACAAGCTACGGTGATTCCCCCTACCAATCTTTTTCCGCCGTTGCCGGCAATATACACTTAATCGATTTTGAATTATTAGCAAAAATGGATCTACTAAAAAAATCGGACTATGACTCTGTAAATTTTGGGAATGATCCGACACAGGTTGATTATGAGCGTATTTTTTATGTCCGCCGCCCGATTTTAGAAATCGCCGTAAAAAATTTCTTAACCAATGGCAAATTTAAAGCCGAGTTTAAAAACTTTGAAAAAAACAACCGCACTTGGCTAGAAGATTATGCTGAATTTATGGCAATTAAAGAATATTTTGGCAACAAGGCTCTTCAAGAATGGGAAGATAAACAGGCTGTAACTCGAGATCCGAAAGTGCTGGAAAAGTATCGCTCAATGCTAGCCGAATCTATTCGGTATTTTAAAGTAACGCAATACTTTTTCTTCCAACAATGGCTGGCATTAAAAAATTACGCCAACCGAAAAGGTATTAAAATCATTGGTGATATGCCTATTTATGTGGCGGCAGACAGTGTTGAAGTTTGGACAAAACCGGAACTATTTCAATTAGATGCGGAGCGTAACCCGCTATATGTTGCCGGCGTTCCCGCCGATCAATTCAGTGCAACCGGACAGCTCTGGGGAAACCCTCTTTATGATTGGAATGAACACAAAAAACAAGGCTATGCTTGGTGGATTCATCGTATTGAAGAAAGTTTTAAAATTTACGATGTCCTTCGTATCGATCATTTCAAAGGTTTTTCAGATTATTGGAAAATTGACGGAAAAGCGGAGGTTGCCAAATACGGTAGCTGGCAGCCGGGCCCCGGCTATGGTTTATTTGAAGCGGTAAAGCAAAAATTAGGTGATTTACCAATCATTGCTGAAGATCTTGGAAATATTGATGATAAAGCAAGAAAATTGCTCACTGATTGCGGTTATCCGGGAATGAAAATTTTGCAATTCGGCTTTGAGGATGTGAGCGGCGAAAGTTTAGATAGCCCGCATTATAATATTCCTCATTCTATTACCTATATAGGAACTCATGACAACGATGTCGTCAACGGTTGGTATAAAGGTTTAACACCAGAGCAGCAGGCGTATATCAATGATTACACGCATCGCGGAGAAAACGAATCCGTTTGTCAGGCAATGATTCGTCAGTTATTCGCAACCGTCAGCAATACGGTGATTGTAACGATGCAAGATATTTTAGACTTGCCGGCAAGTTCCAGAATGAATGTTCCTTCTACCATTGGTGGGAATTGGCAATGGCGAATGCAAAGAGAAGATTTAACTCAAGATAAAAAAGCATTTTTAACTCATATGACTACTTTATATCAAAGAGCTAATTAAGGAAAAAACAATGATTAAATTTAGTACATTTGTGCAAACTGCAACAAGTAAAACACTCGGCGAATTAAGCGATCAGGATATTTATGTACAATTATTAAACTATGTAAAAACAATTTCTGAGAATAAGCCGAAAAATAACGGAAAACGTAAAGTTTATTATATTTCTGCGGAATTTCTTATTGGTAAATTATTATCTAATAATTTAATTAATCTTGGTGTATATCAGGATATTAAAAACGAACTGGCTAATGCAGGAAAATCATTAAGTCATATTGAAGATATTGAGCCGGAACCCTCTTTGGGAAATGGCGGGTTGGGACGTTTAGCCTCCTGTTTTATCGATTCAATGTCAACCCTTGGATTAAATGCAGAAGGTGTCGGATTAAACTACCACTGCGGTCTATTTAAACAAGTATTCAGACATAACGAACAACAAACCGAACCGAATTATTGGATAGAAAAACATTCTTGGTTAATTCCAACAGATATTAGCTATGAAGTTCCATTTAAAAACTTCACACTAAAGTCTAAATTAGATCGTATTGATATTCTAGGTTATAAAAAAGAAACTAAAAATTATCTTAATCTATTTGATATTCAATCAATTAATCATAATTTAATTAAAGAAGGTATTGAATTTGATAAAACCAAGATTAAAGAAAATTTAACGTTATTCCTTTATCCAGATGATTCTGATAAAAACGGTGAATTATTACGTATCTATCAGCAGTATTTTATGGTATCGAATGCCGCACAATTATTAATTGATGAAGCAATTGAACGAGGCAGTAATCTACACGATCTAGCCGATTATGCTTATGTGCAAATTAATGATACCCATCCTTCTATGGTGATCCCTGAGTTGATCCGCTTATTAACGGAAAAACATCAAATTGAATTTACCGAAGCCGTTAGCATCGTACGTAATATGATCGGTTATACCAACCATACGATTCTTGCCGAAGCATTAGAAAAATGGCCTTTATCTTATTTAGATGAAGTTATTCCCCATTTAGTAGTTATTATCAAAAAACTAGATGAATTGGTGCGTGCCGAATATACGGATCCTAAATTACAAATTATCGATAATGAAGATCGTGTTCATATGGCACATATGGATATTCACTTTTCCAATTCTGTAAATGGTGTAGCGGCACTACATACGGAAATCTTAAAAAATTCAGAACTTAAAAACTTTTATAAGATTTACCCGAACAAGTTTAACAATAAAACAAACGGCATTACTTTCCGCCGCTGGTTAGAGTTTTCTAATCAGGAATTGGCGGCTTATATTAAACAACTTATCGGTGATGATTATTTACAAGATGCGACACAACTAGAAAAACTGCTTACATTTAAAGATGATAAGGCCGTACATCAAAAATTATCGGAAATTAAGTTAAAAAATAAACTGGCATTGAAAACATACCTTAAAGAAAACAAGGGTATCGAGTTAGATGAAAATTCTATTATTGATACACAAATAAAACGTTTTCACGAATATAAACGCCAACAAATGAATGCGCTTTATGTGATTCATAAATACCTTGAAATCAAGGCGGGTAATTTACCAAAACGTAAGATTACAATCGTTTTTGGCGGAAAAGCTGCACCTGCTTATATCATCGCACAGGATATTATTCATTTAATTCTTTGTTTATCTGAGTTGATTAATAACGATCCTGAAGTAAACCGATATCTGAACGTTCATTTGATAGAAAACTATAATGTGAGTGTGGCTGAGAAATTAATTCCGGCAACGGACGTTTCAGAGCAGATCTCTCTTGCTTCAAAAGAAGCGTCCGGCACAGGCAATATGAAATTTATGCTCAATGGTGCATTAACATTAGGCACAATGGATGGCGCAAATGTTGAAATTGCCGAATTAGCCGGCTCAGAAAATATTTACACCTTTGGCAAAGATTCACAAAGTATCATTAAACTTTATGAGACTTCCGGCTATGTATCAAAGGATTATTATGAAAGCGATAAAAATATCAAACGTGCGGTAGATTTCATTCTTAATCCGAAATTGGTCAAGTTGGGCAATTTAACACGTTTAGAGCGTCTTTATAATGAATTATTGAATAAAGACTGGTTTATGACCTTAATTGACTTTAATGCTTATGTTGAAACAAAAGAAAAAATCTTAGCGGATTACGAAGATCAAGATAGCTGGAATAAAAAAGTTATTCAGAATATTGCGAAAGCAGGTTTCTTCTCCTCAGATCGCACCATCGCACAGTATAACGCTGACATTTGGCATTGTGAGCGTTAAGGGAAGAAGATGAAGCTACTTACCCTAAATGTACATGCTTGGTTAGAAGATAACCAAGCGGAAAAAATAGCGATAGTTGCTCAAACGATTGTAGAAAAAGGCTACGATGTTGTCGCCTTGCAGGAAGTCAATCAGCTAATGTCTGCACCTGAAATTTCACAATCGTTAAAAGCGGATAATTATGCCGTGATTTTATTGCGTCAAATTAATCAGCTGGTTGAACAAAAATATTCGCTATTTTGGAGTAACTCGCACATTGGTTACGATAAATATGATGAAGGCATCGCATTTTTAACCCGTTTACCGGTTTATGACATCGATACTTTTTATTGCAGTCAACATCAGCAACCAGATTCCATACTTTCCCGTAAAATTTTAGGATTAACCCTAGAATATCAGGGACAACTTGTAGATTGTTATTCTTGCCATATCAATTTACCTAATGCTCAAGGTGAAAATCAACTCGACAATATTCGAACGATTGTTGAGCGTAGCCAAAGTAACAATCTAAAAATTCTAATGGGAGATTTTAATACCGATGCAATAGCCGATTCTCAATCTTATCAAAATATCAAATCCCTAGGCTTGTTTGATAGTTATGAAATGGCAGAGCAAAAAGATGCAGGGATTACGGTAGAAAAAGCCATTGATGGTTGGCGTAATCACAGCGAAGAAAAACGGTTGGATTATATTTTTTTAAATCAAGCCAGAAGGGTTTTATCCAGTCAGGTCATTTTTAATGGCAAAAACAAACCTGTTGTTTCCGACCATTTTGGTTTGGAAGTGGAGCTCATATTATAGGAGAATAAAAATGAAAAAATTGCTCAGTTTTGAATTTTGGCAAAAATTCGGCAAATGCCTAATGGTGGTGATCGCAGTAATGCCGGCAGCAGGTTTAATGGTAAGTATCGGTAACTCATTGCCTTTACTTAGCGATGCAGAATGGCTAGCACGTGTAGGTAATATTATCGCACAAATCGGTTGGGGAATTATCGGCAATCTTCACTTGCTGTTTGCCTTAGCCATTGGCGGCAGTTGGGCAAACGAACGTGCAGGCGGCGCATTTGCCGCAGGTCTTGCCTTTATTTTAATTAACTTAATCACCGGACATTTTTTCGGTGTGAAAATTGAAATGCTCAATGATCCGAATGCCCATGTCAGCACGGTATTTGCGGGCGATATTCCGGTGGCGAATTATTTTGTCAATATATTGGGTCAACCTGCATTAAATATGGGAGTATTCGTTGGAATTATCGCCGGTTTTGTTGGGGCAACAACGTTTAATCGTTACTATAACTTCCGTAAATTACCTGAAATTCTCACCTTTTTTAACGGTAAACGCTTTGTACCTTTCGTGGTTATTTATCGTTCCGTGTTGGTGGCAATACTCTTGGCATTATTCTGGCCTTTAGTACAAACAGGCATTAATCATTTTGGCCAGTGGATTGCCAATTCACAAAATACCGCACCGATTTTAGCACCTTTTATCTACGGAACATTAGAACGTCTATTACTCCCTTTCGGCTTACATCATATGCTCACCATTCCAATGAATTATACCTCGTTAGGCGGCACATATGAATTTTTAACCGGTGCACAAAAAGGGGTACAAGTCTTCGGACAAGATCCGTTATGGTTGGCTTGGATTACCGATTTGATTAACCTAAAAGATGCCGGCCAATTCGCACAATATAATGATTTACTCTCAACGGTTACGCCTGCACGCTTCAAAGTGGGACAAATGATCGGTTCTAGCGGCATCTTAATGGGAGTTACCCTTGCAATGTACGTCAATGTCGATCCTGATAAGAAAAAAATCTACAAAGGTATTTTCCTTTCTTCAGCTCTTGCAGTCTTTTTAACCGGGGTCACTGAACCTATCGAATATATGTTTATGTTTGTCGCAATGCCACTTTATCTTATCTATGCCTTAGTACAAGGAAGTGCGTTTGCAATGGCAGACATTGTGAATCTACGTATGCATTCATTCGGTAACATCGAATTTTTAACCCGTACGCCAATGGCAATTAAAGCGGGGATCGGTATGGATGTTATCAACTTTATCTGGGTATCCGTTCTTTTTGCTGTGGCAATGTTCTTTATTGCGAATTTTATGATTAAAAAACTCAATTTGGCGACAGCAGGGCGTAATGGCAACTACGATGCAAAAGGTTCTGAGGAAATGACCGACAACGAAACAAAAGTTGCTAATGCCAGCGCACAAGTCGTGCAGATCGTGAATCTACTTGGCGGACGTAATAACATCGTTGATGTTGACGCTTGTATGACACGTTTACGTATTACCGTACACAATGCGGAGTTAGTCGGCGATGAAGCAAGTTGGAAACAAGCTGGAGCGATGGGCTTTATTGTGAAAGGCACCGGCATTCAGGCCATTTATGGTCCGAAAGCAGATGTATTGAAATCGGATATTCAAGATCTACTAAGATCAGGTGTTGAAATTCCGAAAATTTAATCTCCCATTTAGTGACTAACAAAAAGTGCGGTCAATTTTAACCGCACTTTTTTCATTTTCAGAAAAACATCTATATTGTGTGGCCTACACAATACCGAAAAAGATTAACGCATTGTGACAAATTCCTCAGAACCTGTCGGGTGAATTGCGACGGTATTATCAAAGTCTGCTTTAGTCGCGCCCATTTTAATAGCAACGGCAAAACCTTGAATCATCTCATCCACGCCAAAACCAATTCCGTGCAAGCCGACTATTTTCTCATCTTTCCCCACACAGACTAATTTCATACGGCAAGGTTGACGATGCTGCGTCACTGCCGTGTACATTGCGGTGAAAGAAGATTTATAAACTTTCACATTTGCCTCACCATATTGCTCAATCGCTTGCGGCTCGGTTAATCCCACCGTACCAATCGGCGGATGACTAAATACGACTGTCGGCACAAGGTTGTAATCCAAGTGTTCATTCGGTTTATTGTTAAATAAGCGTTCGGACAAACGGCGTCCTGCCGCCACCGCAACCGGTGTTAATTCAATACCGCCTTCAATAATGTCGCCCACGGCATAAATACCTTTTACATTCGTGTTTTGATATTTATCCACTTTGATATAACCGCGTTCGTTGGTTTCTACCCCTGCATTTTCTAAACCAATCTTATCGGTTGCCGGCTCACGACCTGCCGCCCAAATAACACAATCTACGGTAATGTTGCGTTCGTGATCAAACTTAACGGTTAAAGAACCGTCTTCATTTTTAATGATTTCTTCTACCGTGGTATGTTTATGCAAAGTGATTCCGTCTTGTTCCAACACTTCAAGCAAGGTATCGACAATCAGCGGATCTTGATTACGCATCGGAGCATGACGGCGCACCACTAAATGGGTTTCGGAACCAAGACTATTTAGCACACCGGCAAGTTCTACGGCGATATAGCCGGCACCAACGATTGCTACGCGTTTTGGCACTTCCGTTAATGCAAAAAAACCGTCGGAATCAATACCATATTCTTGTCCCTTAGTTGAATGAGGACGGAATGGACGACCACCGGTTGCAATTAAAATATGATCTGCAGTAACTTGCTCTGTTGAGCCGTCAGCGAACGTTACTTCAACCGTATGCGCATCAACAAACTTACCAAAACCGTTAATCACATCAACGTTATTTTTAGCGAGCACGTTATTATAAGAGGCATGAATACGGCTGATATAATCTTGACGACTTTTAACAAGTCTCTCGAAATCAAATTTTTTCACATCGACATCAAAACCATAATCCGGTGCGTAGTGGTTAATCGCTTCGGCAATCTGTGCACCGTAAAACATGACTTTTTTCGGCACACAACCTACGTTCACGCAAGTTCCACCTAAATATTTCGCTTCAATAATCGCACATTTTTTACCATAACTTGCCGCACGATTAATAGAAGCAATACCACCACTACCGCCACCAATAGCAATGTAATCATAATGTTTAGTCATAATTTGATCCTTTCTAAATACAAAAATTTTCTACATTTTGCCGAAAATCAATCAATAAAGCTATAGATTAATGTGATTGGGTATGTCTATATTGAAAAAGTGCGGTCAAATTCGACCGCACTTTAAACGCATAACGAGAAATGATTAGAAAGTGTAATTTACATTAAAACGGAAATCACGCCCTGCGCCCGGTAAGCTGTTTGCTCCAGCTCGCTGGCTATGACTTTTATAACGCTTATTAAATGCGTTGTTGATGGCAAAATTAAGCGTTAAATTTTCATTTGCGTCCCAACTTGCGTAAAAATCGTTGACACCATAACCGGCTTGTTTAATCGGTTTGCTCCCTGAGCTGGAACCACGACTCGGAGTACCTGTTTCTCCTTCAACAAAACGTCCTTTCCAACCGATTTCAAGAGCAGGTGCTTCAAATTTATAGGACACGGCGGTTGTCCAAGTGCGCCCCATCGCCACGGCAAGTACCGTATTATCCAATGTCGCCCCATTAAGTGCGGTCGTTTCCGGCTTACTTTCAGCCACACCTAAACGGAATTTAAAGCCGCCTTGTTTATATGCAGCCCCCAACTCATAGCCTTGGTTACGAAGTAATGCTGAATTAACGATGGTATTATCTTTAAGCGCATGAGCATCTTTCACTTTTTGCCAGAAATAGCTACCATTAAGCGAAATATTTTCGTTTAAATCGTAGTTAAAGCCGATCTCTGTGTTACGCGCTTTTTCCGCACGTAGATTATCCGCAACACTTCGTACCGTCCCACCGGCAAGTACAACCTCATAAAAACGTGGGCTGCGACTTGCGTAATTCAAATTGGTATTAAAACTTAAACCGTCCGTTACTTGCCAAATTAACCCGACACTTGGATTAAAGTCACCGTTGCTGACTTCTTTACCATTATTGGCTTTGAAGTTAAAGTGATCATAACGCAAGCCTGTTGTTAACGTAACCGGCCCGAATCCCCAAATCCCTTCGGCATATAAACCGACATCTTCTTTCTTCTGATTATTCGTCACAGCACCGCTTAAATTATTTGGTTTACCTTCTTGATGACGATAATTTACCCCGTATTTCACCCAGTGATTTGCACCGATTTCAGAATCTAAATTAATGTTCACACCTTTTGTTATCACTTTAGATTCACTTTTGGTATCTGTTTCCTTACGTGAAACATTCATTAAATAGGCATTAACTTTCGCTTCGGTAATAAAGCCCATTTTTTTACCTGTCCACTCAAGATTAGTTGTATCTTGAGTGGTAATACGATAGCGAGGTGAATTATTATCGGTATAAGGAACCGGATTACCATTTTGATCAAGCACATATCCGGTGTTCGGATCAACGGTATATCCCGCATCACGCCATTTTTTATGTAATTCTCCCGAACGCGGGTGATTTACATTAAAGGCATAGATTCCCGCTTTATTTTTTGATACCGCTGCCCAATCTTGTGAAAAATCAAATTCTTCACGTAATCCACGTGCGCCGTGATAGCGTTCTTGACGATGGCTTAAAACCAAGCGGTGATCCTCATTAATATCCACACCGAGTTTGGCAAGCAATCCTCGTTCACCAATCGCACTATTTTTTACGGTTTGCGAACCTTCTTTATTGCTATAGCCTTTACCGCCTTTATAGTTTTCAATGGTTTTCCAGCTACCGCTTAATAAGGCATCAACGCTACCCACCTTGCCATAAACGGTTGCTCCTTGAGAATGCCCTTTATTACTGCTAACGCCGGCATTAAGCTTAAAACCAAAATCTTGTCCTTCTTTTAATAAATCTTTGGCATCTACCGTTGTCGCCTCAATTGAGCCACTGGTAGCACCGATACCTGCACTGGCAGAACCGGCCCCTTTACGAATATCAATGCGTTTAATTAAGCTCGGATCAAATATAAATCGGCTTTGGTGGTGAAATAATTGCGCATCGCTTGAGGTATTATCCACTTTAAAATCAATCTGATCTTGCCCCATTCCTCGAATGGTTACCCACTGTGAAGTGCCGCCATTTCCGCCACCGAAGTTCACCGCCGGTTCTGCATTTAACACGCCACGTAAATCTTCATTTGTTGATTTCTTCAAATCTTCTAACGTCACCACATTCGTTTTACTTTTCGCTCCGGTATTTTCTGTTACCACATCAATAACCCCAAGGGTCTCTGTAGCGCCCACCGAAGTTGAAACTAAAACGGCTAAAGGGAGTAACGCAAAATTTGTCTTTTTCATAAATATTCTCTCAAGCTGATAAAAAATATGAGAACCATTATCATTTATTTTTAAGTTTATTTCAAGTAATTCGATCTTAAAAAAATAAAGAGGTAAAACATAAAAATCCCGACTTGCAATCTCAACAAATCTGCGTATCATTCCACACCTTGTTTTCAACTCGGGTTCCCTCACCCCGAATTATTATTCAATCAAAAAGGTAAAATATGCATATCACCTATCCGATCTTTAATGATCAGCAAAAACGTAACGCACTCATCTGGTTGAGTCTTTTCCATATCCTCATTATCGCCGCCAGCAATTATTTGGTTCAAATTCCTTTTGAAATCACCTTAAAACTAACCGCACTTGGTGCGGCAGAGGATTTTTCCTTTCATAGCACTTGGGGAACAATCACTTTTCCGTTTATTTTCCTTGCAACAGATTTAACCGTGCGTGTATTTAGTGCAAAAGAAGCACGCCGGATTATTTTTATCGTAATGTTTCCGGCATTAATTATAAGCTATGTGATTTCCGTATTATTTTCAGATACGCAATTTCAAGGTATAGCAGCGCTGAGTACGTTCGATATATTTGTTTTCCGCATTGCCGCAGCGAGTTTCTTTGCTTATGTAGTTGGACAATTACTAGATGTAACGGTCTTCAACCGCCTACGCCAACTCAAAACCTGGTGGATTGCGCCAAGTAGTTCGATGATATTCGGCTCTCTAGCAGACACCTTCGCTTTTTTCAGCATCGCCTTTTACCAAAGCGCCGATCCTTTTATGGCGGAACACTGGGTTCAACTTGGTTTCGTTGATTATTTATTCAAATTATTTATTGGTATCCTGTTATTCGTACCGGCTTATGGCGTGGTGTTAAGTATCATCTTACGCAAACTGCAGAAATTAAGCAGCCACATAAAACAGGATTAAATGTAATGAAAAAGTGCGGTCAAAAAAATAGAAGTTTTTCAACCGCACTTTAAGCTCTCATTTGCCGAAATATTTCAACACAAAAATAAATCGGCAAATTATTGTTAAGTTACAAAATAATCATATCATCACGGTGAAGTGCAACTGCGCCATATTCATAGCCAAGAATATGCTCAATTTCGTGAGATTGCCTGCCTTTAATCAATAGCAACGCATCATTATTGTAACGCGGCATACCGAGCGCAATATCTTTACCGGTTCGATTACGAATTTTCACGACTTCACCACGGGAAAAACGCCCTTCTACTGCAACAATACCTGCAGGTAATAACGATTTATTTTGTACAAGCATGGCTTGTTCTGCGCCATCATCAATCGTGAGAACACCTACGGAAGGTGCGGCAAACAACCACTGTTTGCGGCTTTCCAAACGATCGGCTTGGTGAGCGATAAATTTCGTGCCGATATTTTGCTCATAGGCTAAATCGGTGATGACATTCGGGCGATTGCCCGGAGCAATAATGGTTTCAATACCGGAACGGGTTGCCACATCCGCTGCAATAATTTTGGTACTCATTCCCCCTGTGCCAAGGTGAGTTCCACTACCTCCGGCAATAGAACGAATATGATCGGTAATTTTTTCCACGACCGGAATAAGTTTTGCTTGCGGATTTTTACGCGGATCACTATCAAACAAGCCTTGTTGATCTGTCAATAAATAAAGCTGTTCCGCTTGCACCAAAATAGCAACCAATGCGGATAAATTATCATTATCCCCCACTTTAATTTCTGCGGTTGCAACGGCATCGTTTTCATTGATAACCGGGATAATTTGATTATCAAGCAAAGCGTGCAAAGTATCGCGTGCATTCAGAAAACGTTCACGATCTTCAATATCAGCACGGGTCAGTAAAATTTGACCGATATGAATATCATAAATAGCAAATAATTTTTCCCAAGCCTGAATAAGTTGGCTTTGCCCCACCGACGCAAGTAATTGCTTAGAGGCGATTGTGGGCGGTAATTGAGGATGATTCAAATAATGTCGCCCGGCGGCAATCGCACCTGAGGTAACAATCACAATACGGTATCCTTCGTGGTGAAGCCGTGCGATTTGACGCACAATTTCCATCATATGCGGGGAATGTAATTTTGTAGTACCTTGAGTTAAGGTGCTGGTACCAAATTTTACAACAATGGTTTTCTTATTCATTTTTCTTTCTCTTTTATACTGAAAACGCCGCTCACATTAACACTAAACTTTTTAAAAAGCATTAAAATTGTGCAACGCTGTGATATAGTCTCCTTCAATTCAACAAGGAGTTTTTATGACATTCAGTTTAATTGTTGCCAGCACGCTCAATAATGTTATCGGCAAAGAGAATAAAATGCCTTGGCATCTACCGGCAGATCTCGCATGGTTCCGCCAAAACACCACGAATAAACCCGTAATTATGGGCCGTAAAACCTTTGAAAGTATTGGTCGCCCATTGCCAAAACGTGTGAATATTGTGCTTTCCCGCCAACCTTACGAACAAGAAGGCGTGATTTGGAAAAGTAGCTTGGAAAGTGCGGTCGATTTTGTCAAAGATTCTGAAGAAATTATGTTGATCGGCGGTGGAGAGCTTTTTAAACAATACTTACCGCAAGCCGATAAACTTTATTTAACGCAAATTCAAACGGAAATTGAAGGGGATACTTTTTTCCCGGCTTTAAATTGGGATGAGTGGCATATTGACTTTGAAACATATCGAGAAAAAGATGAAGCCAATCCTTATGATTGCCGTTTTTTGATTTTATCCAGAAAGTAAAAAAGTGCGGTCGAAATTGACCGCACTTTTTGCATATTCAGCAGAAGAGAAATTAGTTTTTCGCTGTCGCTGCGGCTTTCACGATCACCGCAAATGCCGCTGCTTTTAATGATGCACCACCGACTAATGCACCGTCAATATCCGGTTGGGTGAATAATTCTGCTGCGTTAGCATCATTTACAGAACCGCCGTATTGAATGATAACTTGATCTGCCACAGCTTGAGATTTTGCTGCAATATGACCACGGATAAAGGCATGAACCGCTTGAGCCTGTGCAGGAGTTGCGGATTTTCCGGTACCGATAGCCCAAATAGGTTCATAGGCAATAACCGCACCGTTAAAGGCTTCAACGCCCAAAGCATTAATTACCGCATCAATTTGACGCGCACAAACTTCTTCTGTTTTACCCGCTTCGTTTTCTGCTTCGGATTCACCGATACATAACACCGGCACTAAACCTGCTTCTTTTAATGCCGCAAATTTTTTGGCGATAAATTCATCACTTTCTTTGTGGTAAGTACGACGTTCAGAGTGACCGATAATAATATATTTCGCACCAAAATCTTTTAACATTTCGGTCGAAATATCACCGGTGAATGCGCCTTTCACATTCACATCGACATTTTGTGAACCAAGCGCAATTTGGCTGCCCGCAAGTGCCGCTTCCGCCTCCGCCAAATACATCACCGGCGGTGCAATCGCAACATTACAACCTTCAACACCCGCAAGCTCGTTTTTTAAACCTTCAATTAATTCTTTAGTAAATGCTTTACTACCATTTAACTTCCAGTTTCCCATAACTAAAGGACGACGTGCCATTTTTATTTCTCCATAATTAATTAAAAACTTGGCTACTATACCAAATTTTGACTTTGATTCTTTGTTCAAAATCACAAATTTGAAAAAATTTTTCCCAAGTGCGTGATTCTTTAGCGTGAAAAAGCTACAATTTACTGTATAGAATCAATAAAAAATAACCAATTTTATTAAAATGAAGATCTTCAAAGCCGAACAATGGAACATTGAGATGCTATTGCCTCTCTTTGAACATTACCGTCTTGCCAATGGAATGACGGAAAATCCTGACCGCACTTTAACCTTCTTAACTAACCGCATTCGTTTTAATGAAAGCCTTTTTTTTATTGCGGTGAACACTGAAAACGAGGCGGTCGGATTTATTCAGCTTTATCCACGCTTATCTTCCCTACAATTGCAACGCTATTGGCAACTTACCGATATTTATGTAAAAGAACACGCACAAAAAACAAATATTTATACTGCACTGATTTCCAAAGCAAAAGATTTTGTACGTTATACTCAATCAACCCGTTTGGTTGCCGAATTGGGGCAAACCCAACATAAATTATTAGAGAATGAAGGTTTTAAATTAAATTCGAAAAAAAGCCTGTTTGAACTGAGTTTATAATGCAAACCGATCTACAATCTTACTGGGATTATTTACGTATAGAACGCCAAGTTAGTCCTCATACACTCAATAATTATCAACGACAACTTGATAGCGTGCAAAAATTGCTTGTCGAACAAGGCATTCAACAGTGGCAACAGATCACACCAAGTGTTGTACGTTTCGTACTGGCACAAAGTAAAAAAGCAGGACTAAAAGAAAAAAGTCTTGCTTTACGTTTATCCGCTCTCCGCCAATTTTTAAGCTATTTAGTTCGACAAGGTAAATTAAAAGTAAACCCTGCTACAGGTATTTCTGCGCCGAAACAAAGCAAACATTTACCTAAAAATATTGATGGAGAGCAAGTTCAACAGCTACTTGCTAATGACAGTAAAGACCCTATAGATATTCGTGATCGTGCAATTTTAGAATTAATGTATAGTTCCGGCTTACGTTTATCTGAATTACAAGGGCTTAATTTAAACAGCATTAATACTCGAACTCGTGAAGTCCGTGTATTAGGAAAAGGTAATAAAGAACGTATTGTACCTTTCGGTCGCTATGCCTCCCACGCGCTGCAACAATGGCTAAAAGTGCGGTTGTTATTTAATCCTAAAGATGAAGCTTTATTTGTTAGCCAATTGGGTAATCGAATATCCCATCGTGCTATTCAAAAACGTGTGGAAACATGGGGAATTCGTCAGGGTTTAAACAGCCATTTAAACCCTCATAAATTACGTCATTCTTTTGCAACACATATGTTGGAGGCAAGCTCCGATCTTCGTGCCGTTCAAGAATTGCTTGGGCATAGTAATCTTGCAACCACGCAAATTTATACCCATCTCAATTTCCAACACCTTGCCGATGTGTACTCTCAAGCACACCCTCGAGCCAGACGCAAGAAATAAAGTGCGGTCAAAAATAACCGTATTTTTCTATTCGGTTACAAATTAATTTGGACGAGATTAGTTCCGTTTTATATCAGGAACGTTCATTTGTTTCAAATAAAGATATTTAATCACACAATACTAAGGATGTTTTATGCTTTTTTTCTTAAAATCTAACCAAGGGAAACCGATTCCCGATACAGAAATCAGAGCGCAATACAATCGTCTAAGATGGCATGCGTTATTTGGTATTTTTATTGGTTATGCCGCGTTCTATATTCTCCGCAATAATTTTCTCCTCTCTTCACCCGAATTGATTAGCGATTTTGGATTCACCAAAAAAGATATCGGTTTTATTTCCGGTACGATGCTAATCGTTTATGGTTTAAGTAAAGGCTTTATGTCAGCCATTGCAGATAAATCAAATCCAAAACATTTTATGATTTTCGGCTTAATGATGTCCGCTATCGTAAATTTAATGATGGGCTTTAGCGCTTCATTCTGGATTTTCTTATTCCTTTGCATCCTAAACGGTATTTTTCAAGGAATGGGGGCCGGCCCTGCATATATTGTGCTGGCAAGCTGGTTTCCGAGAAAATCTCGCGGTGTTACAACGGCAATTTTCAATATTTCACACAACGTAGGTGGCGGCTTAGTCGCTCCAATCGCCGGAGCCGGTATTGCATGGTTAGGTCAAGAACATTGGCAAATCGCCCACTTTATTGTCCCGGTAGCCATTGCGACAATCGTTGCTATCATTTTTTATATTTTTGGTGCAGGACGAACCTATAATGAAGGGTTACCACCTATGGCTCAAATCTTGAAAAATGAACAAGATGAACTTGTTGTCACCAGAAATGAAAACATCAATTTAAGCACCTGGGAAATCTTCCGTGATTACATAATGAAAGATATTAATGTATGGTTTGTTTCTTTTATTGATGTATTTACCTATATGATTCGGTTCGGCGTACTAACTTGGCTACCACTTTATCTGTTAGAAACCAAGGGCTTTTCAAAGGGGCAAATGGCAACCGCATTCGCCATTTTTGAATGGGCGGCAATTCCATCTACCTTATTAGCTGGCTGGTTAACCGATACTTATTTCAAAGGTCGCCGAATGCCCCTTGCGATCATTACATTATTCGGGGTGGGAGCTGCAATGTTTGCCTATTGGGGCGGAACCGATTTGCTCACAGTCACTATCGGTGCAGGCATTATCGGTTGTTTAATCTATGTCCCGATGTTTTTATCTTCTCTTCAAACCATTGAACTTGTACCCTCTTTCGCAGCAGGCTCAGCAACGGGCTTGCGTGGTTTATTAAGTTATATTTTAGGTAGTTTCTCAGGCACTGCATTATTCGGAATCTTGGCAGAACGTTTCGGCTGGGATGCCGGATTTTACTTATTGCTATTCGCAGTGGCAGGTTGTATTTTCTGCTGTTATATGACGCATTTAGGCGTGCTACGTTTAGAACGTAAAAAAAGAGCAAGTAGTAAATAAATAGACATAAATTAGATATATTCCCCCATTCATTACTGAGAGTTTGGGGGTATTTTATCGTCTGTCACTTACTAACCTCCTTAAATGTTTTGCTTTTTAGGGTATTTAGATTTTTCTCTTAGAGGAAATTTTAGTTTTTTGAATTGAAAATACTTTGATGAGGACGATAATTTTACGGTGAAATTCAATAAGACACTTTACCGGATTAAGCACAAAACAGTAAAAAAGAAAGGAAAATCAACCGCACTTTTGTACGTTCGTTCGTGTTGATGTTTTAGAAGGGATTGATTAAAAATAAATAGGATAGATACATCAGAATTGGGCTTCACTCCCGGTCAGTAAGTGAAAGAACGTGTAAAAAGTAAGTAAGCCAAAATTTAGTCGTGAAATAACAAAACCCCTTGAACTCTACCAGTCCAAGGGGCTTGATATGTTTGAACCCGGCGGTGCCCTACTCTCACATGGGGAAACCCCACACTACCATCGGCATTACGGCTTTTCACTTCTGAGTTCGGTATGGGGTCAGGTGGAACCTCCGCACTATCGCCGCCGGGATAATCCTTCGATAACTGCTTCTTTCTCTTTAAACAATTGGTCACAAGCCGAAAAATCTTCTCCAAAATCTCTCTTATCTTTCTCATTCAGTCAGTTCGCTACAAAAACACTTGAGCGTTGTATAGTTAAGCCTCTCGGGCAATTAGTATGGGTTAGCTCAATATCTCACAATACTTACACACCCCACCTATCTACGTCTTAGTCTTAAACAACCCTTACTCTCTTATAGAGTGGGAGAACTCATCTTAAGGCAAGTTTCGTGCTTAGATGCTTTCAGCACTTATCTCTTCCGCACTTAGCTACTCGGCAATGCATCTGGCGATACAACCGAAACACCAGTGGTGCGTCCACTCCGGTCCTCTCGTACTAGGAGCAGCCCCTCTCAATTCTCCTACGCCCACGGCAGATAGGGACCGAACTGTCTCACGACGTTCTAAACCCAGCTCGCGTACCACTTTAAATGGCGAACAGCCATACCCTTGGGACCTACTTCAGCCCCAGGATGTGATGAGCCGACATCGAGGTGCCAAACACCGCCGTCGATATGAACTCTTGGGCGGTATCAGCCTGTTATCCCCGGAGTACCTTTTATCCGTTGAGCGATGGCCCTTCCATGCAGAACCACCGGATCACTATGACCTACTTTCGTACCTGCTCGACTTGTCCGTCTCGCAGTTAAGCTTGCTTATACCATTGCACTAACCTGACGATGTCCGACCGTCATTAGCAAACCTTCGTGCTCCTCCGTTACTCTTTGGGAGGAGACCGCCCCAGTCAAACTACCCACCAGACACTGTCCGAGTACCCGTTACAGGCACTTCGTTAGAACATCAAACGTTAAAGGGTGGTATTTCAAGGATGGCTCCACGATAACTGGCGTTACCGCTTCAAAGCCTCCCACCTATCCTACACATCAAAATTCAAGGTTCAGTGTCAAGCTATAGTAAAGGTTCACGGGGTCTTTCCGTCTAGCCGCGGGTACACCGCATCTTCACGGCGATTTCAATTTCACTGAGTCTCGGGTGGAGACAGCCTGGCCATCATTATGCCATTCGTGCAGGTCGGAACTTACCCGACAAGGAATTTCGCTACCTTAGGACCGTTATAGTTACGGCCGCCGTTTACTGGGGCTTCGATCAGGTGCTTCTCAAATGATTACACCATCAATTAACCTTCCAGCACCGGGCAGGCATCACACCCTATACGTCCACTTTCGTGTTTGCAGAGTGCTGTGTTTTTAATAAACAGTTGCAGCCAGCTGGTATCTTCGACCGGTTCACCCTTCGTGAGTTAATCACTACAAGCTACGCCGGCGCACCTTCTCCCGAAGTTACGGTGCTATTTTGCCTAGTTCCTTCACCCGAGTTCTCTCAAGCGCCTGAGTATTCTCTACCTGACCACCTGTGTCGGTTTTCAGTACGGTTTAGTAAAGCCTGAAGCTTAGTGGCTTTTCCTGGAAGTGTGGTATCGGCAACTTCTTGTCCGTAGACAATCGTCATCAGCTCTCGGTGTTTAAAGAAGACCGGATTTGCCTAATCTTCCCACCTACCACCTTAAACAAGGATTTCCAACACCTTGCTTGCCTAACCTGCTCCGTCCCCACATCGCAGCTTTACCAAGTACGGGAATATTAACCCGTTTCCCATCGACTACGCTTTTCAGCCTCGCCTTAGGGGCCGACTCACCCTGCCCCGATTAACGTTGGACAGGAAACCTTGGTCTTCCGGCGAACGGGTTTTTCACCCGTTTTATCGTTACTTATGTCAGCATTCGCACTTGTGATACGTCCAGCAAACCTCTCGATTCACCTTCATCCGCTTACACAACGCTCCCCTACCCAACAGAATTAATCCTGATGCCGCAGCTTCGGTGCTATATTTGAGCCCCGTTACATCTTCCGCGCAGGCCGACTCGACTAGTGAGCTATTACGCTTTCTTTAAATGATGGCTGCTTCTAAGCCAACATCCTAGCTGTCTAAGCCTTCCCACTTCGTTTCCCACTTAATATAAACTTTGGGACCTTAGCTGGCGGTCTGGGTTGTTTCCCTCTCCACGACGGACGTTAGCACCCGCCGTGTGTCTCCTGAGTATCACTCTTCGGTATTCGTAGTTTGCATCGGGTTGGTAAGCCGGGATGGCCCCCTAGCCGAAACAGTGCTCTACCCCCGAAGGTGTCCGCTCAAGGCTCTACCTAAATAGATTTCGGGGAGAACCAGCTATCTCCCGGTTTGATTGGCCTTTCACCCCCAGCCACAAGTCATCCGCTAATTTTTCAACATTAGTCGGTTCGGTCCTCCAGTTAGTGTTACCCAACCTTCAACCTGCCCATGGCTAGATCACCGGGTTTCGGGTCTATACCTTGCAACTAAAACGCCCAGTTAAGACTCGGTTTCCCTTCGGCTCCCCTATGCGGTTAACCTCGCTACAAAATATAAGTCGCTGACCCATTATACAAAAGGTACGCAGTCACCCTTTCAGGCTCCCACTGCTTGTACGTACAAGGTTTCAGGTTCTATTTCACTCCCCTCGCCGGGGTTCTTTTCGCCTTTCCTTCACAGTACTGGTTCACTATCGGTCAATCAGGAGTATTTAGCCTTGGAGGATGGTCCCCCCTTCTTCAGACAGGATATCACGTGTCCCGCCCTACTTATTGTCAGCCTAGTACCACAATGCACCATTCGAATACGGGACTATCACCCTGTTTCGTTCAACTTCCCAGTCGATTCTTCTTAATACACTGCTATCACTGACGGCTACTCCGCTTTCGCTCGCCGCTACTCACGGAATCTCGGTTGATTTCTTTTCCTCGGGGTACTTAGATGTTTCAGTTCTCCCGGTTTGCCTTGCTTAACTATGGATTCATTAAGCAATAGTAGATTCTTCATCTACTGGGTTTCCCCATTCGGATATCTCGGGTTAAACGCTTCTTATCAACTCACCCAAGCTTTTCGCAGATTTGCACGTCCTTCTTCGCCTCTGATTGCCAAGGCATCCACCTTGTACGCTTAGTCACTTAACTATACAACCTCAAGTGTTTTCAATACCAAACACTTTAGCTGTTATTTAATCTAACTAAACACTCGATTGCTTTTGCTCAATCAAGATTTTTATTACTCAGACTTTCTTCTATCCGCTTTCGCAGACTTAAAAAAATCTCTCAGTTTTCAGCTTGTTTCCAATTTGTTAAAGAACAATAAGATTTCCAATTAAAGTTATCTTTAATTGGCGTCCCCACGGGGATTCGAACCCCGGTTACCGCCGTGAAAGGGCGATGTCCTAGGCCTCTAGACGATGGGGACATCAATTAAAGATACTCTACGCTTCAATCCTTTCTCTCTTCTCTACAATCTATCAGCCAATCTGTGTGAACACTTGTTATCGCTCGTCTCTAACTAAGGAGGTGATCCAACCGCAGGTTCCCCTACGGTTACCTTGTTACGACTTCACCCCAGTCATGAATCATACCGTGGTAAACGCCCCCCTCGCGGTTAAGCTATCTACTTCTGGTACAACCCACTCCCATGGTGTGACGGGCGGTGTGTACAAGGCCCGGGAACGTATTCACCGCAACATTCTGATTTGCGATTACTAGCGATTCCGACTTCATGGAGTCGAGTTGCAGACTCCAATCCGGACTTAGACGTACTTTCTGAGATTCGCTCCACATCGCTGCTTCGCTTCCCTCTGTATACGCCATTGTAGCACGTGTGTAGCCCTACTCGTAAGGGCCATGATGACTTGACGTCATCCCCACCTTCCTCCGGTTTATCACCGGCAGTCTCCTTTGAGTTCCCGTCCAAAACGCTGGCAACAAAGGATAAGGGTTGCGCTCGTTGCGGGACTTAACCCAACATTTCACAACACGAGCTGACGACAGCCATGCAGCACCTGTCTCTCAGTTCCCTAAGGCACTCCAATATCTCTATCGGATTCTGAGGATGTCAAGAGTAGGTAAGGTTCTTCGCGTTGCATCGAATTAAACCACATGCTCCACCGCTTGTGCGGGCCCCCGTCAATTCATTTGAGTTTTAACCTTGCGGCCGTACTCCCCAGGCGGTCGATTTATCACGTTAGCTACGGGCGCCAGAGTTAAACCCCAACCCCCAAATCGACAGCGTTTACAGCGTGGACTACCAGGGTATCTAATCCTGTTTGCTCCCCACGCTTTCGCACATGAGCGTCAGTACATCCCCAAGGGGCTGCCTTCGCCTTCGGTATTCCTCCACATCTCTACGCATTTCACCGCTACACGTGGAATTCTACCCCTCCCTAAAGTACTCTAGCTACCCAGTATGAAATGCAATTCCCAGGTTAAGCCCGGGGATTTCACACCTCACTTAAATAGCCGCCTGCGTGCCCTTTACGCCCAGTTATTCCGATTAACGCTCGCACCCCCCGTATTACCGCGGCTGCTGGCACGGAGTTAGCCGGTGCTTCTTCTGTGAATAACGTCAATTAATAAGGGTATTAACCTCATTACCTTCCTCATCACCGAAAGAACTTTACAACCCGAAGGCCTTCTTCATTCACGCGGCATGGCTGCGTCAGGGTTCCCCCCATTGCGCAATATTCCCCACTGCTGCCTCCCGTAGGAGTCCGGGCCGTGTCTCAGTCCCGGTGTGGCTGGCCATCCTCTCAGACCAGCTAGAGATCGACGGCTTGGTAGGCCTTTACCCCACCAACTACCTAATCCCACTTGGGCTCATCCCATGGCAAGAGCTTTACGCCCCCTTTTATCTCCCGATATTATGCGGTATTAGCTACCGTTTCCAGTAGTTATCCCCCTCCATAGGCCAGATTCCCAAGCATTACTCACCCGTCCGCCACTCTCTCGAAAAAAAAGCAAGCTCTCTTCCGATACCGTTCGACTTGCATGTGTTAAGCCTGCCGCCAGCGTTCAATCTGAGCCATGATCAAACTCTTCAATTCAAAAGTTCAATCGCTCAATAAATACTGACTAAAAATTATTTACCTTTAAAAGTAAAGTAAAAATGAATCTCAAGTTAAGCACTTATTAAGACTTCAAAATTAAAATTTATTTTAAACAAGTCAATCAACAAGTGCCCACACAGATTGTCTGATACATTGTTAAAGAGCAATCCACCAACCTTAAGCCGAACACTCAACTCAAAATAAGGCGAAAATAAAACGACGCACTGCAATTTTAAACATTTCACAACAGCGCGTCGTTGTGTGGTGCGCATTATAGGGATTTTACAATCCTTTGCAACTCTTTTTTGTAAAAATATTTAGATTTTTGATCTTTTGATTAACTCTTGTTCAATCCATGTGAAATTTAAGTGAATTTTACTATTTTATTGTATATTTTTTAGTATGCGGGGTAGATCTACAAGTGAATCCAGAACATAATCTGCCAAACGCTCTCCCTCTTCCGTTATCACTTTCCCCGTACGAACTAACACATTCGTTTTTACAGCCGCTCCGATTCCTGCTTTAAGATCATCTACTTTATCCCCTACCATAATAGATCGTTGCGGATCGATTTCCAATTCTTGCATCGCTTGTAGCAACATACCTGATTTTGGTTTTCGACAGTCGCAATTTTCCTTATATTCACCCTTACCATTGGGATGATGCGGACAATAATAAATACCATCTAAATCCACACCTTGCTCTGCCAATGACCAATCCATCCACTCTGTTAATTGCAAAAATTGATCTTCAGAAAAATACCCACGAGCGATACCTGATTGATTCGTAACCAATACTAACAAATACCCCATTGCTTTTAATTCACGCAATGTATCAATCACCCCATCAATAAATTTAAAATTATCAATTTCGTGCACATAGCCGTAGTCAATATTTAAGGTTCCATCGCGATCAAGAAATACTGCCTTATTCATTTTTATCTCCTTTAAAATCTCCGCTTTATTGTTATACCGACGCATAGTATTACGAATTGAAAAACTTCCTTTGGCATTATCAAACAATAATAAAAAAGAATCTTTTCCCCCGACAGGGTAAAATCGCTAAATTATGGCATATTTCAATAATTTCATTTTCCTCATTAATTATATCTTTTCCGACTGCTCTATAACCAATCCATCTAAAAATATCTCCGTCCGTATATTGACACAGCAATCTAGACGTCTAGAATACCCAAATAAACTTAAAACGCTAAATAGCAAGGGCTTACATGATTAAGCTAAATAATATTACGAAGACTTTTAAATTACCAAACAAAAATTTGACCGCACTTGACAATGTTTCATTACATGTCGAAAAAGGGCAAATTTGCGGTGTTATCGGAGCATCCGGAGCAGGGAAAAGTACATTAATTCGCTGTGTAAACTTATTGGAAAGACCGACCGGTGGTTCCGTCATCGTTGATAATATTGAATTAACGCAACTATCCGAGCGTGAACTCATCCGCGCCCGTCGCCAAATCGGGATGATTTTCCAACACTTTAATTTATTAACCTCACGTACCGTCTTTGAAAATGTCGCATTACCATTAGAATTAGAGGGCGTATCAAAAACAAAAATTCAAGAAAAAATTACCGCACTTTTAGAGCTTGTCGGTTTAAACGATAAACGAGACGCTTATCCAAGCAATCTTTCCGGCGGTCAAAAACAACGCGTAGCGATTGCTCGGGCTCTTGCTAGTGATCCAAAAGTGTTATTGTGTGATGAGGCAACCAGTGCACTTGATCCTGCAACAACACAATCTATCTTAAAATTATTAAAAGAAATCAACCGCACTTTGGGGATTACTATTTTACTTATCACTCACGAAATGGAAGTAGTAAAGCAAATTTGTGATCAAGTGGCGGTAATTGATAAAGGTCAATTAGTGGAACAAGGCACAGTGGGTGAAATCTTCTCAAATCCTAAAACGCAGTTGGCACAAGAATTTATTAGCTCAACATTTCACATTAATTTGCCGGATGAATATTTATCAAATTTGACCGATACGCCAAAACATAGCAAGGCTTATCCAATTATTAAATTTGAGTTTACCGGTCGTTCGGTAGATGCGCCGTTACTTTCTCAGGCTTCAAAAAAATTCGGAGTGGAACTCAGCATTCTTACCTCACAAATTGATTACGCCGGAGGAGTGAAATTTGGCTACACGATTGCAGAAGTAGAAGGCAATGAAGACGCCATTACACAAACCAAGATTTATTTAATGGAAAACAATGTTAGAGTGGAGGTTCTCGGTTATGTTCAATGATATGTTAGCAACATTCAGCCAGCAATTTCCCAATCAATTTGCAAGCCTTCTGGCTGTTTCTACCCTTGAAACAGTGTATATGTCGGTTTTCTCAACATTAATCGCAGTATTATTGGGGCTGCCTATCGGATTTTTAACGTTCTTAACAAATAAGGGCGCAATATTAGAAAATAAAAAACTCAACGGCTTTCTCAATGTCATTATTAATATTGGGCGCTCTATCCCCTACATCATATTATTGCTGGCATTAATTCCACTGACAAGTTGGTTGCTACCGGGTGGAAGTATTGGTGCTAATGCGGCGATTGTTTCATTGAGTGCGGCAGCCACCCCGTTTTTTGCCAGATTAACCAGTAACGCACTTTTTGAAATTCCTGCAGGGCTCACAGAAACTGCCAAAGCAATGGGAGCAACACATTGGCAAATTATTCGTAAATTCTATTTACCGGAATCGCTCCCCACCCTCATCAATGCTATTACACTCACCTTTGTGACCTTAATCGGTTATACGGCAATGGCTGGCACACAAGGTGGGGGCGGATTAGGGAGTTTGGCAATAAACTATGGTGTATATCGCAATATGCCTTATGTAACTTGGGCTGCAACGATCGTCATTGTCGCGATTGTAATGGTTAGCCAAAAACTCGGTGATACGCTTGCAAAACACGTGGATCACCGTTAACGATTTCTCATTAATTTCAACAAAACAAGGAAACATCATGAAATTAAAAAATTTATTTGCAATCACAGCTATCGCCTCAGCACTTGTTTTAACGGGTTGTAAAGATGATAAAAAGGCTGAAAGCGCAGCAAGCTCAATTAAAGTAGGCGTTATGGCCGGGCCTGAACACCAAGTGGCAGAAACTGCCGCTAAAGTAGCAAAAGAAAAATACAACTTGAATGTTGAATTTGTACTTTTCAATGACTATGCGTTGCCAAATACTGCGGTATCTAAAGGCGATTTAGATGCAAATGCAATGCAGCATAAACCTTATTTAGATGAAGATGCAAAAGCGAAAAATTTAACAAACTTAGTGATTGTCGGTAACACTTTCGTATATCCGTTAGCCGGTTACTCTAAAAAAATCAAAAATGTAAACGAGTTACAAGATGGTGCAAAAGTTGTCGTACCAAATGATCCGAGCAACCGTGGGCGAGCGTTAATTCTTCTTGAAAAGCAAGGTCTAATCAAGTTAAAAGATGCCAATAATCTTCTTTCAACCGTATTAGATATTGCGGAAAATCCGAAGAATTTAAAAATTTCGGAAGTAGATACTTCAGTTGCTGCACGAGCATTAGATGATGTAGATTTGGCCGTAGTGAACAATACATATGCCGGTCAAGTTGGATTAAATGCTCAAGATAACGGTGTATTTGTGGAAAACAAAGATTCTCCATATGTAAATATCATTGTTGCCCGTACAGATAACAAAGACGGTAAAGCCGTTCAAGATTTTGTGAAAGCATACCAAACCGAGGAAGTGTATGAAGAAGCAAAAAAACACTTTAAAGATGGTGTTGTAAAAGGTTGGTAATTTTGACCGCACTTTTTTAATTAATAACGAATAAGTCTGCACCTCTAAATTAGATAACGAATCATTTAGAGTGCAGATTTTTGTATTTCTCTTATATACCCCATTTTACTCTTTCAATTTCCTCCTATTAATCTTGCTTTCTGCATCAGGCATTTTTACCCGCTCCACTTTCAATAAAAAATATCCCGTTAATTAAATTAGTTGTCATCAAACTGTCATCTTTTCAAATTAGTATACAAATTACAAAGCAAATCAATCTAAACTAAGGAGAAATATGATGACGCTAAAACTGCAAAAAAAATTTGCATTACTGGGTATTTCAATGAGTTTATTGGCATTTTCCATCAATGCCGAAACATCAAGAATAGCGAGCGGCGATATTTTAATTCAAGGAGGAGCCAAACGTTTAACTTTGGATACCAAAAACGAATTGAACGAATTGCTTCAACAAAAACAAGTCAAAAATGTAATTTTACTTATTGGCGATGGAATGGGAGACTCTGAAATTACAATAGCCCGTAACTATGCCGAGGGTGCTGCCGGTGCCTTTAAAGGGCTGGACTCTCTGCCATTTTCCGGACAAATTACGACTTATGCACTGGATAAAAAAAGCAAATTGATCGAACAAGTCACTGATTCCGCCGCATCAGCAACGGCTTGGACATCAGGCATCAAAACCTATAATGGTGCTATTGGGGTTGATATTAATGGAAAGCCGGTTCAAAATTTAGCTGAAATTGCAAAAAAATTAGGGAAGAGTGTTGGTAACGTGACAACAGCTGAAATCCAAGATGCAACCCCGGCTGCATTGCTTGCACATGTCAGTCAACGGAAATGTTACGGACCACAAGAGACTTCTCAACGTTGTCCTGAAAATGCTTTAGAAAATGGCGGGTTAGGCTCAATCAGCGAACAGTTCCTAGCCTCACCACCGGACGTAGTTTTTGGAGGTGGACGAAAAACTTTTGATGAAATATCAAAAAGCGGTAAATTTAAAGGACAAACCCTTTGGCAACAAATTGAACAAAAAGGTTTTACAGTAGTGGAAAATCTCAGTGATTTAAATGCACTAGGTGATAATGTTAAGTCTCCGGTGCTAGGTTTATTCTCTGCAGGAAATCTACCTGTACGCTGGAAGGGTGAAAAAGCGACATTTGAAGGTAACCGAAATACACCAATTAGCTGTCAAACAAACCCTGAGCGTTCTACAGATATACCAAATCTGGCTCAAATGACAAAAAAAGCAATTCATTTATTGAAAAAAAATCAAAATGGGTTCTTTCTACAAATTGAGGGGGCATCAATCGATAAACAAAATCATAAAGCTAATCCATGTGGACAAATTGGTGAAACCGTGGATTTAGATGAAGCGGTACAAGTCGCTTTGGATTTTGCTCGTGAAGATAATCAAACATTAGTGATCGTTACAGCCGATCACGCTCACACCAGTCAACTTGTTCCGAATAAAGCCAATCCGACCGGTTTAAAACAAACATTAAAAGCTAAAGATGGTTCAATAATGACAATTTCCTATGGCACATCACAAGATAATGAAAGCCAAGAACATACCGGCAGCCAGCTCCGCATCGCGGCTTACGGGCCAAAATCTTATCTGTTTTCCGGCTTACTAGATCAAACTGATATATTTTTTATTATTAAGGATGCATTAGAAGGTAAATAGTCAAATAGATACAAACCTTACTTATCTAGAATAAAAACGTTTAACTAACACGAGAAAGACTAATCTATTTATAGCATAAAGATTAGTCTTTCATTATTTTGAAAAGAAATCATTAATTTTTATTCCTAAGTTAAGAGCAATAAAATTTATACACTAAAATAATATAAAAGATAAAGATAACAAAACATCCAATATTTTAACCGCACTTTCTTTCATCAAATTGCATAGTTACAATAATAGGGTTGATAGTTAAAGACTAATTTTTACCTTGATAGGTTATCGGACAATTTGAAGAGATATATTCCCAAAATAGAACAGCTAGACATCTATATAGGAAAAAACTAAATACGCTGTTCACACTATGATTCACGATAATTTTTCATACCTTAATAGAGATATATTATCAAGACAATGAATGATCGAGAAATAAATAATACTAATATAATAATTCATCTATTCACATAATATATATCTAAAAAAAGCCAATGGTACTCACCATTGGCTTTTTTAATTTTTCAATTATTACTCTGTTGCTTCTGCAACTTCCGGGCGATCAACTAACTCAATGTAAGCCATTGGAGCATTATCACCTGCACGGAAACCACATTTTAAGATGCGTGTGTAACCACCCGCACGTTGAGCAAAACGTGGACCTAATTCATTGAATAATTTAGTAACAGTTTCAATGTTACGAGTACGAGCGAATGCTAAACGACGGTTTGCAACGCTATCTTCTTTTGCTAATGTAATTAACGGTTCAACTACACGACGTAATTCTTTAGCTTTAGGTAAAGTAGTCTTGATAATTTCGTGACTAACTAAAGCACTTGCTAAATTACGAAACATCGCTTGGCGATGGCTGCTATTACGATTTAGTTGACGACCACTCTTACGATGGCGCATGATCTTATCCTTCTCAGAAAAATCTTAACCTATGACCAAACTAGTCTTCAGCAATACTTGCTGGTGGCCAATTCTCAAGGCGCATACCAAGTGATAAGCCACGAGAAGCGAGCACGTCCTTAATTTCAGTAAGGGATTTCTTACCAAGATTAGGCGTTTTTAATAACTCAACTTCCGTACGTTGGACTAAATCACCGATATAGTGAATTGTTTCTGCTTTCAAACAGTTAGCAGAACGAACTGTCAACTCTAAGTCATCAACAGGACGTAATAAAATCGGATCAAATTCCGGTTTTTCTTCCTTAACTTCAGGTTGACGAACATCACGTAAATCAACGAATGCATCGAGTTGCTCTGCTAAGATTGTTGCTGCACGACGAATCGCCTCTTCCGGATCTAACGTACCATTAGTTTCTAACTCAATGATTAACTTATCTAAGTCCGTACGTTGTTCAACACGAGCGGCTTGAACATTATAAGAAATACGATCAACCGGACTATAACAAGCATCTACGAGTAAGCGACCTATCGGGCGTTCATCCGGTTGAGTACGAGCCGAAGCCGGAACATACCCTCTCCCACGCTGAACACGAATACGCATATTGATAGATACGTTTTCATCTGTCAAATGACAAATTACGTGATCTGGATTAACAATTTCAACATCACCATCATGGGTAATATCCGCTGCAACAACAGGGCCAATTCCAGATTTATTTAATGTCAGAATAACATCATCTTTATTCTGTACTTTAACCGCTAGACCTTTAAGGTTTAAAAGCACTTCAAGAATATCTTCCTGAACACCTTCCTTACTACTATATTCATGCAATACTCCTTCGATTTCTACCTCAGTTACAGCATAACCCGGCATTGAAGACAGAAGGATACGACGTAATGCATTACCTAGAGTATGACCAAAACCACGCTCTAATGGTTCAAGGATCACCTTAGTATGAGTTGGGCTAATTTGCTCAATATCTACTAAGCGTGGTTTTAAAAATTCTGTAACAGAACCCTGCATTTTATCCTCTCTTTGCTCTTAAGCTTAACTATTATTTAGAGTAAAGCTCAACGATCAGATGTTCGTTAATATCTGCTGATAAATCAGAACGTTCAGGAACACGTTTGAACACACCTTCCATTTTAGCAGCATCAACTTCTAACCAAGTCGGTTTTTCTCTTTGTTCTGCTAATTCTAATGATGCTTTAATACGCGCTTGTTTTTTAGACTTTTCACGAACAGCAATAACATCATTGACTGAAACTTGAAAAGATGGAATGTTAACGACACGACCATTCACAACAATCGCTTTATGGCTCACTAATTGACGAGCTTCTGCACGAGTTGCAGCAAATCCCATGCGATAAACAACGTTATCCAATCTACCTTCTAACAACACTAATAAGTTTTCACCAGTGTTACCTTTTAAACGGTTTGCTTCTTTATAGTAGTTACGGAACTGACGCTCTAAGATACCATAGATACGACGAACTTTTTGTTTTTCACGTAATTGACTACCATAGTCAGACAAACGCGGTTTACGAGCCCCATGTTGACCTGGTGCTGTATCAATTTTACATTTTGAATCAATCGCACGCACGCCTGATTTAAGAAATAAATCAGTGCCTTCACGACGGCTGAGCTTGAGTTTAGGACCCAAATATCTTGCCATTTTCTTTCTCCAACTATCCTATTACGTCATTAAACACGACGTTTTTTCGGTGGACGACAACCGTTATGAGGAATCGGAGTCACATCAGTAATATTCGTGATACGGAAACCCGCTGCATTTAATGCTCGGATTGTTGATTCACGACCCGGACCCGGACCTTTAACCATAACTTCCAAGTTCTTTAATCCGAATTCTTTAACAATTTCGGCACAACGTTCTGCGGCAACTTGTGCAGCGAACGGAGTTGATTTACGAGAACCACGGAAACCTGAGCCACCTGCGGTTGCCCACGCTAGGGCGTTACCTTGACGGTCAGTAATAGTAACGATTGTATTATTGAAAGAGGCGTGAATATGTGCAACGCCATCTACAACTTGTTTTTTTACACGTTTACGTGCACGAACTGGTGTTTTAGCCATTATTTACCCCGACTATTTTTTGATCGGCTTACGAGGACCCTTACGGGTACGCGCATTAGTTTTAGTACGTTGACCACGTACCGGTAAACTACGACGATGACGTAAACCACGATAACAACCTAAGTCTAATAGACGTTTGATGTTTAGTGTCACTTCACGACGCAAATCACCTTCAACAGTAAATTTACCAACTTCGTCACGCAGTTTTTCAATCTGCTCTTCAGACAATTCTCTGATCTTAACATCTTCAGCAATTCCCGCAGCAGCACAGATAGCTTTTGAACGAGTCTTACCGATACCATAAATTGCAGTTAAAGCAATTACAGTATGTTTATGATCAGGAATGTTAATGCCTGCAATACGGGCCACTATGCACTCCTATTTTAAAATTAATTGGCATTCTGATCTTGAAAAGCCCGTTTTCAGGATACTCAAACAGAATGCCAAGGACATAAATGAGCTGAGCAGTATAGCTGCTCAACCGGTTCTTTGCAAGAAAAATTATCGACTAACCTTGGCGTTGTTTATGTTTAGGGTCGCTACATAACACACGAACAACCCCTTCACGTTTAACAATTTTACAGTTACGACACATTTTCTTTACGGAAGCACGAACTTTCATTGCTTATCCTTTTATATTAATCAGACAATTATTGTCCTAAACCTTTAAGGTTTGCTTTTTTCAACGCAGATTCATACTGAGAAGACATTAAGTGACTCTGAACCTGCACGATGAAATCCATAATTACAACGACAACGATCAAAAGAGATGTACCACCAAAGTAGAACTTAACATCCCAAGCCGATGTCATAATATAAGGAACCAAACATACAAACGTCACATAAAGACCACCGATTAAAGTTAAACGAGTCATTACTTTATCAATGTAACGCGATGTTTGCTCGCCTGGTCTAATTCCTGGAATAAATGCACCAGATTTCTTTAAGTTATCTGCCGTATCACGCGGATTATATTGCATCCCTGTATAGAAGAAACTGAAGAAAATAATTGCGATTGCATAAACAAGCAAATACAAAGGCTGTCCAGGATTTAGCAACATTGATAAATTATTCAACCATTCAAATTTATCATTTTGACCAAACCATTGTGTCAATGTGGCAGGGAATAAAATAATGCTTGATGCAAAGATTGCAGGCATTACATTAGCCATATTAACTTTTAGCGGTAGGTGTGTTGAATGTCCACCTAAAATCTGACGACCTTGTTGACGTTTAGCATATTCAATTCTAATTCGACGTTGTCCTCTTTCTACAAAAACAACAAAATAAGTTACCGCAAAAACAATTGCTGCAATTAGTAAAAGAACTAACGGATGCATTTGTCCTTGACGAGCTTGCTCAATCGTTTGCAAAATAGCTGAAGGTAAACCTGCTACGATACCGCCGAAAACAAGAATTGAAATACCATTACCAATTCCTCTTTCCGTAATTTGCTCACCCAACCACATTAAGAACATGGTTCCAGTTACTAAGCTTACTACTGAAGTAAAATAAAAACCGAATCCAACATTTGGAACCAGTCCCGGCAACATATTAGGTAAACCGGTGGAGATAGCAACTGCTTGAATAGTAGCAAAAACTACTGTCGCATAACGAGTATATTTCGTAATCTTTCGCTGACCCGCTGCACCTTCTTTTTTTAATTCAGCTAAAGCAGGAGAAACCGTTGCTAACAACTGTATAACAATGGATGCCGAAATGTATGGCATGATACCTAGCGCAAGAATCGATGCACGGCTTAATGCACCACCAGAAAACATGTTAAACATATCAATGATGGTGCCTTTTTGCTGTTCAACTAATTGAGCAAGTACGGCTGCATCAATACCAGGAACCGGAATAAACGAACCAATACGATAAATAATCAGCGCACCTAAAACAAAAAGCAATCTACTTCTTAGTTCACTTTTACCGCTATTAGTACTTCTAGTTTGATAACCTGGTTGTTTAGCCATATGCTAATTATTCCTCAACTGAACCACCGGCAGCTTCAATCGCTGCTTTTGCACCTTTAGTTACTTTTAAGCCACGAACGGTAACCGCCGATTTTAATTCACCTGCTAAAATAACTTTAGCAAATTGGATATCTTTAGTTAAAATATTCGCTGCCTTTAAAGCTTCTAGAGTTACCACATTACCTTCTACTTTGGTTAATTCATTTAAACGAACTTCTGCAGTTACCGCAGCTTTCATTGATGTGAAACCAAATTTTGGTAAACGGCGATATAATGGCATTTGACCACCCTCGAAACCACGACGGACACCGCCCCCAGTACGAGATTTTTGACCTTTGTGACCACGGCCACCAGTTTTGCCTAATCCTGAACCAATACCACGACCAAGGCGTTTAGCACTATGCTTCGCACCTTCAGCCGGAGATAGAGTATTTAAACGCATCTCTTACTCCTCCACCTTAACCATGTATGAAACTTGGTTAATCATACCACGTACTGCAGGCGTATCAATTAACTCAACAGTGTGGTGCATATGGCGAAGACCTAGACCACGCAAGGTAGCCTTATGCTTCGGTAAACGAGCAATTGAGCTACGAACTTGTGTTACTTTAATAGTTTTAGCCATTATTAATTACCCCAAAATTTCATCAACAGTTTTACCGCGTTTTGCAGCAACCATTTCTGGTGATTTCATATTTGCTAATGCATCAATAGTTGCACGAACAACGTTAATTGGGTTAGTAGAACCATATGCTTTAGAAAGCACATTACGTACACCGGCAACTTCTAATACGGCACGCATCGCACCACCTGCGATGATACCTGTACCTTCGCTAGCTGGCTGCATAAATACGCGGGAACCAGTGTGAACACCTTTAACCGGATGTTGCAATGTACCTTCGTTTAAAGCAACGTTAATCATATTGCGACGTGCTTTTTCCATCGCCTTTTGGATTGCTGCCGGAACTTCGCGCGCTTTACCATAACCAAAACCTACACGGCCGTTACCATCACCTACTACAGTCAATGCAGTAAAACTCATAATACGACCACCTTTTACGGTTTTTGATACACGGTTTACTGCGATTAGCTTCTCTTGCAGTTCACCAACTTGTTTTTCGATGTTTGACATCTCAATTTACCTCATTAGAACTGTAGACCAGCTTCACGAGCAGCGTCCGCTAAAGTTTGGACACGACCATGATATTTAAAACCGGAACGATCAAAAGCAACGGCCTGAACGCCTTTTGCCAATGCACGCTCTGCAACAATCTTACCAACTACTGCTGCAGCATCTTTGTTACCAGTGTACTTTACTTGCTCACGAATTGCTTTCTCAACAGTTGAAGCAGCGGCAAGCACTTCTGAACCGTTTGGTGCAATAACCTGTGCGTAGATATGACGCGGAGTGCGATGAATAACCAGACGGGTTACTCCCTGCTCTCTCATCATATGACGTGCACGAGCTGCACGACGGATACGAGCTGATTTCTTATCCATAGTGTTACCTTAATTATTTCTTCTTAGCCTCTTTCATACGCACAACTTCATCAGCGTAACGTACACCTTTACCTTTATAAGGTTCAGGACGGCGATAAGCACGAATATCTGCTGCAACTTGACCGATCAACTGCTTATCAGCACCCTTCAACACGATTTCGGTTTGAGAAGGACACTCAGCAGTAATACCTGCCGGTAAAGTGTGTTCTACCGGGTGAGAATAACCTAGACTTAATGCAACAACATTGCCTTTAAGCTGTACTCTATAACCTACACCAACTAATAGTAATTTCTTAGTGAAGCCTTCTGTAACACCGATAACCATTGAATTAACCAATGCACGAGCAGTACCTGATTGAGCATTAGCCTCAACAAAACCTTCACGAGGAGAGAAAGTTAGTTGACCATTATCATGTTTAACTTCAACTGAATTATGAATTGTGCGAGATAACTCGCCATTTTTACCTTTTACTGTTAATAACTGTCCGTCGAGTTTAACATCAACTCCGGCAGGAATACTAACAGGTGCTTTTGCAACACGAGACATCTTCCTACCTCTCTACTAAGCTACATAACAGATGATCTCACCGCCTAAACCCTCTTGACGGGCTTTGCGGTCAGTCATTACACCTTTAGATGTAGAAACGACAGCAACACCTAATCCACCCATTACTTTCGGTAACTCGTCTTTACGTTTATAAATACGAAGACCAGGACGGCTTACGCGTTGGATGCTTTCTACAACCGGCTTACCTTGGAAATATTTTAAAACAATTTCCAATTCAGGTTTTACGCCTTCTAAAACTTTAACGCTTTCAACATAACCTTCTTCAGCTAATACATTGGCAATTGCCACTTTTAGCTTGGATGAAGGCATACTGATCGCAACTTTGTTCGCAGCTTGACCGTTACGAATACGGGTCAGCATATCTGCGATTGGATCTTGCATACTCATTGTACTTTCTCTCCGATTCCAAAATAAAGTGGTTATTACCAGCTAGCTTTTTTAAGGCCTGGGATCTCACCGCGCATTGCAGCTTCACGAACCTTAATACGGCTTAAACCGAACTTACGAAGAACACCGTGAGGGCGTCCTGTTTGGCGGCAACGGTTACGTTGACGAGACGGACTGGAATCACGTGGTAAAGTTTGTAACTTTAACACTGCATTCCAACGTTCTTCGTCAGAGGCATTTACATCAGAAATGATGTTTTTCAACGCGACACGTTTCGCATAGAATTTTTCAGCCAATTTAACGCGTTTTACATCGCGTGCTTTCATTGATTGTTTAGCCATTATAACCTGCCTTATTTACGGAATGGGAAATTAAAGGCAGCAAGTAGTGCTTGACCTTCTTCATCATTCTTAGCAGTAGTTGTGATAGTGATATCTAAACCACGCACACGATCTACTTTATCGTAATCGATTTCAGGGAAGATGATTTGCTCACGCACACCCATGCTGTAGTTACCACGACCATCAAATGATTTCGCACTTAAACCGCGGAAGTCACGAATACGTGGAACAGCAATTGTAATTAAACGTTCAAAGAACTCCCACATACGCTCACCGCGTAGTGTTACTTTACAACCGATCGGATACCCCTGACGGATCTTAAAGCCAGCAACAGATTTACGAGCTTTAGTTACTAAAGGTTTTTGACCGCTAATTGCCGTTAAATCCGCTACTGCGTTGTCTAGCAATTTCTTGTCGGTCAATGCTTCACCCACCCCCATATTCAGGGTAATCTTTTCGATTCGTGGGACTTGCATGACAGATTTGTAGCCGAATTTATTTTTTAATTCGTTTACTACTTGATCTCTGTAGTAATCATGCAGTTTCGCCATCGCATTACTCCAGTTTGTTAGATAATTTCATTGTTAGATTTGAAGAAACGCACTTTTTTGCCGTCTTCGAATCTAAAACCTACACGGTCAGCTTTGTTTGTTTTCGGATTGAAAATCGCAACATTTGAAGCGTCAATCGCCGCTTCTTTTTTCACTAAACCGCCGGCTTTACCCAATGCAGGAACCGGTTTTTCGTGTTTAGTAATAATGTTGATACCTTCAACAAACACCTTACCATTTGGTAACACTTTAGTTACCTTGCCACGCTTGCCTTTGTCTTTACCAGCAAGCACGATTACTTCATCGTTTTGACGAATTTTTGCAGCCATTTCTCACTTCTCCTTACAGTACTTCTGGTGCCAAAGAAATGATCTTCATAAACTTCTCAGAACGAAGTTCACGAGTCACAGGTCCAAAAATACGAGTACCGATAGGTTGCTCGGTGTTATTGTTTAAAATTACACAAGCATTACCATCGAAGCGAATGACTGATCCATCTGGGCGACGAACACCCTTCTTGGTGCGCACAACCACTGCTTTTAACACATCACCTTTTTTCACTTTACCACGTGGAATTGCTTCTTTTACGGTAATTTTGATGATGTCGCCAATTGCAGCATAACGACGGTGCGATCCACCTAGAACCTTGATACACATTACGCTGCGAGCGCCTGAATTATCAGCAACATCCAGCATAGTCTGTTCTTGGATCATATTAGTGCTCCGTTAAGTTTAAAAAAACACCCTTTCGGGACGAACCTGCTTACATCATACAGATGCAAGAGGTTGCGGAATATAGCACAAAGCACTAGGTAAATCAATAAGATTTATGTACACAAAAGACGAAAAGAAAAATAATAGGAGAAAGCATTGGTTTATAAGGCGATTTGTGGAAAATATTGCTCGGTAATATCCACAAAATGAGATAAAGAAATTAATCTAATTTGGTTTCCTTTGGGTAAAAGTGCGGTTAAATTTCTTGCCAAAATATCTTGTTCCAAAGCAAAGCAATATCCTTTACAATTTTCAAAATATTGAGGTGATTTTATCGCCAATAGTACCCCATCTTGCCAAAGCACAACGGCATCCTTTTCAGTGATATGTGAAAAATAATCGGCCAGTTCATCATTGTTGTAAACGGCTTTAGAAAAGCAGTAGAGCATATCTATTCCTTAAAATGTCAGCAATTTTTCCGCTTGATTCAACTTCATCATCAACGAAGTGCGGTCAATTTTTTCTGCGGATATAATCAAATTCTCTTCCGCTATGCCTGATTTCTCAAGAGAATCTTGGCAAATAAAGCGTTGCTCAATTTCATACAAATCCAGCAACTTGAATGTACGAATAAAATCTTTTTGTAGCAAAAGCGCCGGCTGCTGCCCCTTTAGTAAATTAAAAACGCCATCATTAATAAAAAAGACACCGATATCTTGTTCATCACAAAAAGCCGTTGCCGCAAGCAAAGCATCAAGCCCTTCTCGTGAAACGGATGAGCCATGCGGTGCAGAATGAAATAAAAAAGCGATCTTCATAATGTTATCACCCTATCTGCTTTTAATGTTGCCGCAATAAACTCACCCAATCCTGAAATAATAAAACCTTTAGCCAAATTAAAATGCGCCGCTTGTTTTGCCGTTGCTGCATCCACCACGCCACGACGTTGTGAGGCTGCCACACACAGATGTAAGGGTACGCCATACTTCTGAGAAAACACCTGCCAAGATTGCATTAAATTTACTTCATCATTGGCTGGGTAAACAAAGGCATTACCGTTGCTCCCCCCCTCCTGAAAGAAAAAAATCTGTGTGACGGTATGTCCTTTTTTAATTAGGGCTTCCGCAAATTGATAAGCAAGATAAGCACCTTGCTTACCATAAACCGGACTTTTCACTGCAAGAACATAGTTCATTATTCTTGATCTTGTTTAATTTGACGAATATAGAGATAAACGGTATGGCGAGAAATATTCAAACGTTCCGCCACCAAATTGATCGCATCTTTAATATCAAAAATGCCCTTTTCATATAATGAAGTCACAATTTGGCGATTTTTATTATTATTTGCCAACGTGCGATCTACATTAATTTCTTCAATGGTTTTTTCAATCGTTTGAGAGACCAATTCCTCAACGGAACTCGCAAAATTAACCGAAGAAGTTTCATCACTCTCCACAACAGGCATAAAGGCTTGAATAAATTGAGAAACCGGCGCATCTAAATTTATGTTGATACAAAGCAACCCAATCATTCTCTGATTTTTATTGCGAATGGCGATAGTCACCGATTTCATCAGCACATTGCCTTTCGCCCGAGTAAAATAAGGTTTAGAGACGCTTTCACTTTGCATATTGCGCAATGAACGCAAAGCTAAATCGGTAATGGGTGAACCTACTTGACGATTGGTATTATGACCGTTTGCAATACAAATCGCCGAATGTTCAATATCTTCGAGGGAATGCAAAACGATTTCACAATGCCCGCCAATGAGCGCACTAACCCCATCGACCACGGCTTTGTAAGAATTCAGAATCGTGCGATCTTCATCCGTGAAAATATGCTTATCATATAACATGAATAGGTTCCAAATCTATGCTAAAAATAACCGCACTTTTGTGCCAAAGAAAAAATAATAAAGCACAAACCAAAGCCTGTGCTTTTATCAAATAGATTAATTTTTTACTTTAGGATTTACATCTAACACTTCAACTTCAAAATAAAGGGTAGAATTTGGCGGAATGGAAGCACCGGCACCTTGTTTACCATAGGCTAACTCCGGCGGAAGTACTAATTCGATTTTGCCGCCTTTTTTCACTAATTGAAGGCCTTCCGTCCATCCTTTTACCACTTGATCCAAACGAAATTCCGCAGGTTGCCCACGTTCAACAGAACTATCAAACACTTTGCCGTTCGGTAACTTACCTGTGTAATGTACTTTCACCGTATCCGTAGGTTTAATAACTTCACCTTTCCCGGCTTCAACAACACGATATAACAAGCCTGATTGTGTTGTTTTTACACCTTCTTTTTTCACAAAATCCGCACGATATTTATCGCCTTCATCTTGCGCTTTTTGAGCAATTTCTTTCATTTTTGCCTGCTCACGCGCAATCATTTTCTGTTCAAACTGCTCTAAAGTCTTCGCTAACTCACCGATTTTTTCTTCATTTAATTTACCGCTTAATACATCCGAAACCGCTTTATTGACTTGCGTTTCGTTTAATTTAACCTCGCCTTGTTCCGCCATTAATTTTGCTTGTGTGATCGAATAAGCCGCCAACGCATAAGAAACATCGTCATTAAATTTTTTATCCGTTTTCTCATCAGCCAAAACACTACCGGAAATAACCGCACTTACCATAAACGCAACGAATGATAATTTTTGAATTTTTAACATTTTTATTAATCCTTTATAATAGAGACACGCCGGATAGATTAAATCGGATTTAACCTATTCTCAACTTTTTTTTAAAATTTAGAGAAAAATTATGCAAATTCAACAAGTGTTAGAAAATCGCATTGCCGAACTTGAAACAAAAGTCACATTCCAAGAACAACTTTTAGAGGAATTGAACCAAACATTAGTTCAACAACAATTTGATATGGATAAGATGCAAATGCAATTACGTTACATCGCAAGTAAATTAAAAGACATTCAACCTTCAAATATTGCAAGTCAAGCGGAAGAAACACCGCCACCGCATTACTAATAAATTAACAACAAGGGGAATTTTCGGTTCTTCCCCCGCCTCAAATATTTGTAAAAATCAACCGCACTTTACTGCACGATCATGACACCAATACAGCCCATATCCGCTAACATTAAATTGGATGAGCCGAAAATGAATGGGTAGGTATTCGAAGAAAGTTGGTCAAAGCGCACTAGAATTTGCGTTTTACCTCGCACCCACACCGTATCTTTCCACGCCAATTCACTTTCTTTTGATGCGCCGTTTTCATCGCTTTCAACAATAAACTTTGCACCTTGAATACTAAAACCAACGGGTAAAGAAGCACTCAAAGTCCAGCGTTCTACCGTCCCTTGTCTTGCTACAACGTCCACTCGACGCGGATCAAAACGTTTTTGATTAATCAGCCCGTTGGTGACATCCAACACAAATTCTCGCTCTTGCACTATATGTGCTTTTAGCATAGAAACCGCATCGGTATCAAACTGTATATTCATTTTTTGCGTAAATACGGAAAGTGCCCCTTGAGGGCGCAATTCAAGCACGGTGTTATCCGCCAATTCAGCAGAGGAAGAGAAAACACTTTTAATTTTATCGAAGACACCGCGTTTATGTCCGGCAATGAGCGAAGTGCCATCACCTTCACTTAAATCAATCAAAATTTCCGTACGTTCTCCCGGAGCCAATACAAAAGATTTCACAACCTTGCCTTGTGGAAGAAAGCCTAAATCTTTGGCTATAACGGTTATGTCTTGATCGTTATCCAAACGCAAATCATAAGCTCGCGCTAAAGAGGCATTTACCAAACGCAAACGCACCCAGCCGCGGGGCACATCCAAATAAGGGGCTTCCACCCCATTCACTAACAATCGGTTGCCGACAAAGTGCGGTTGATTTTGTTTGAATAATTGCAAACCATCGCCATTCAATTCCATATCTTGCAGAATTAACGGAATATCATCTACACCGTATTTTCGAGGGAGAGATGATTTTAGGCTTTGTTCATCGTCAATTAACCACATTCCCACTAATCCACGATAAGTTTGATAAGCGGAATTTGCCAATGTTGCAGAACGATACCAACAAGTTGCCGCAGGTTGGTCAATCGGTACAATCGGAGCCCAAGATTCGCCCTTTTTCAGTATGCGTGCCGCACCGCCGAATAATTCACCGGAAGCCTGTAAACCTTGAATGGAAAGCGAAACATGCTGAGGTAACTTATTGTGATAATTCAATTTTGCAAAACTACCTGATTTTATCTTGATTGTCGGGCCTAAATAATTACCGTTAAAGCCCCAAACGCTCACTTGATGCTGACCATCCAACTTATAACCCATCTCTTCCATCGTCAAAATAATCGGGCGACCACGGCGTGCCTCTATTAAAGGCGGTATAACCAACTGAGGGCGAGAAGCTGCCATTAAAGGTATAGGCACAGCCGCAAGTGCGGTCGAAATTACCGTTGTTTTTAATAATTGACGGCGGGAAAGTTTAGGCATTTCGGCTTTCCTTAGAAGTTTTTGCTATTTCCGCGTCTAACTCCGCAATGCGTTTTTCCATCAAATCATGGCAATACGCCGCTAAGTCACGTACCGTTTCTTTCGTGTAGTCGCTTGTATCAATGGGCTGCATCATTTCACAAATGACTTTACCGTTATCCCAACGGTTTAAATTGATTTTATTATGGGTTGTTGAACATACCACCGGAATAATAGGCACACCCGCTGCCACTGCGGCATAAAACGCACCGGTTTTAAAAGGCAATAAACCGCGCCCGCGACTGCGTGTTCCTTCCGGAAACATCCAAATAGAAAGGTTATCTTTATTGATACGTTCTGCTAACTGTGTCATCGTACCGTGTGCTTTAGAACGATTCTCACGATCAAGAAAAATATTACCCGTGACCCAATATAAAATCCCGAAGAAAGGTATCCAAATTAGGCTTTTTTTGCCCACGCTCACCGTGCGTGGCAACACCATATAAGAAATCGTCACCATATCGTAATTATTTTGGTGATTGCCGATATAAATCGCACGTCCAAGATTTTCTTTATTTTCCGGAAAACGATGTTCCACCTGCAATCCGAAAAGCGGATACAAACGCCCGAACCAGCGTGCCATCACCCCTACATTGCTCGGATTTTTAAAGCGAATAAAAGAATAAATTGTGCCAAGCACACAAATGAGAATACAGCAAATCGTTACGATGATAATTCTAGCCAGTTTTAACATATCAATACCTATAATAAAATTTCGCCGAAGTATAGCAAATAAGAGGGAATTTTGTGCTAACCTAGGCAAAAAATTACGGAAATTTTATGAAAAAAACCTATTTCATTTCAGATCTTCACCTCAGTGAAACACAGCCGGAATTAACCGCACTTTTCTTGGATTTTATGCAAAATCTCGCACCAAATGCTGAGCGTGTTTATATTCTTGGTGATTTATTTGATTTTTGGATTGGTGACGATGAGCAATCAAGATTAATCGAAAAAGTAAAACTCGCGATAAAAAACATCACAAAAAAAGGCGTGCTTTGCTATTTTATTCACGGCAATCGAGATTTTTTGATCGGTAAACGTTTCGCCCAAGAAACCGGCATCACACTACTTCCGGATTACCAATTAATCGATCTTTATGGAACGTCAACCCTACTTTGCCACGGTGATACCCTCTGCACGGACGATGTAAAATACCAACGGTTTCGTCAAAAAGTGCATCAAAAATGGCGTCAATGGATTTTCTTGCATTTACCATTAAAAGTGCGGTTAAAAATCGCCGAGAAAATTCGAGCTAAAAGCAAGCGGGACAAAATGAGTAAATCAAGTGAAATAATGGATATCAATCTCCCCTTCACATTAGATACTATGCGGCAATTTCACGCCCCGCTTTTGATTCACGGACATACTCACCGTGAAGCGATTCACCAATATGAAAACAAAAAACGCATTGTACTTGGTGATTGGCGAACCGATTATGCCTCTATATTGGTTGCGGAAGAAAATGGTGAGTGTTACTTTCTGAAGTGATTTCAAAGTGCGGTTGAAAATATGGTTAATTTTTCAATTGCACATTGCTCCATTTACCTTTTTTAATGACTTAGATCTATTATGATAAAGCGACTCATCAATTTGACAAGTAAATTTATTCCGCCAAACCATAGCGCAAACGTTTTCGTTTTTGGCGTTTTCCTTTATAATGGCGCACAATTTTCGTTTCCATTCAAACTCAAAGGAAATCTTTATGTTTCAAATTTTTCGTGGCTCTCCTGCCCTTTCTGAATTCCGTATTAATGGTTTAATGCACAAGTTCCGACAAAATGATGTGCCGGTGCAATCCGTCTATGCCGAATACGTGCATTTTGCGGAACTCAATACGCCACTTTCCGCCGAACAAGAAAGCAAACTTAAAGCCTTACTCCACTATGGACCGACCCTCACAGAACACGAAGCAAAAGGTGAAACTTTCATTGTGATTCCGCGTATCGGTACGATTTCCTCTTGGTCGTCAAAAGCGACTGACATCGCACATAATTGCGGCTTAAAAGAAGTGGCTCGCATTGAGCGGGGATTGGCGTATTATTTCGAATTTAGCCAAAAGTTAGATGAAAAAACACAAGAAAAATTAACCGCACTTTTACACGACAGAATGATGGAAACCGTTATTCGTGATGCAAAAGAGGCGGAAATTTTATTCCGCCATCAAGCGCCAAAACCTTTCACCACGGTGGATATTTTAGGCGGCGGTCGTAAAGCATTAGAAGCGGCGAATATTGAATTGGGTCTCGCATTGGCAGAAGATGAAATGGATTATTTGGTGGAAAATTTCACCGCACTTGGACGCAATCCGAACGATATTGAACTTTATATGTTCGCCCAAGCCAATTCCGAACACTGTCGCCACAAAATCTTTAATGCAGACTGGGTCATTGACGGCGAAAAACAAGATAAATCCCTGTTCAAAATGATCAAAAATACCTTTGAGAAAACCCCCGATTTCGTACTTTCAGCCTATAAAGATAATGCGGCGGTGATGGAAGGCTCAAAAGTCGGTCGCTTCTTTGCCGATCAAGACGGGCAATATCGTTACCACAACGAAGATACCCACATTTTAATGAAAGTCGAAACCCACAACCATCCGACTGCAATTTCTCCATTCCCGGGAGCGGCGACAGGTTCCGGTGGTGAAATTCGTGATGAGGGCGCAACCGGTCGCGGCGCAAAACCAAAAGCAGGCTTAACCGGCTTTTCCGTATCAAATTTAGTGATTCCAAACTTTGAACAACCTTGGGAAAATCCTCTTTCCAAACCGAATCGAATTGCTTCGGCATTAGATATTATGCTCGAAGGCCCACTCGGCGGTGCGGCTTTCAACAATGAATTCGGTCGCCCGGCATTACTCGGTTATTTCCGCACCTACGAAGAGAAAGTAAACAGTTTCAACGGTGAAGAAGTTCGCGGCTACCACAAACCGATTATGTTGGCGGGTGGTATCGGTAATATTCGTGCCGAACACGTGCAAAAAGGTGAAATTCCTGTCGGCGCGAAACTGATCGTATTAGGCGGTCCGGCAATGAATATCGGTTTAGGTGGCGGTGCCGCTTCTTCAATGGACAGCGGCAAATCCAAAGAAGATTTAGATTTCGCCTCGGTTCAACGTGAAAACCCTGAAATGGAACGCCGCTGCCAAGAAGTGATCGACCGCTGTTGGCAACTAGGTGATGACAACCCGATTTTATTCATTCACGATGTGGGCGCCGGCGGTTTATCCAATGCTATGCCGGAATTGGTGCATGATGGTGAACGTGGCGGTAAATTCGATTTACGTTCTATCCTTTGCGATGAAAAAGGAATGTCGCCGCTCGAAATTTGGTGCAATGAATCGCAAGAACGCTATGTACTCGCCGTTGCACCGGAAAAACTTGAATTATTCACCGCACTTTGCGAACGCGAACGTGCGCCCTTTGCAGTAATCGGTGAAGCGACCGAAGAAAAACACTTAACCTTGCATGATAGCCATTTTGGCAATGATCCGATTGATTTGCCTATGAACGTATTACTCGGTAAAACGCCGAAAATGACCCGCAACGTGCAATCAAGTGCGGTCAAAAATTCCCCTGTTTTACAAGACGACATTGAATTAAAAGAAGCCCTTCACCGCGTGTTACGTTTACCTGTCGTAGCTGAAAAAACCTTCTTAATTACTATCGGAGACCGTTCGGTAACCGGTATGGTGGCACGCGATCAAATGGTAGGCCCATGGCAAATTCCCGTATCTGATGTGGCGGTAACCACCGCAAGCCTTGATAGCTATCACGGTGAAGCAATGGCAATGGGAGAACGTGCGCCGGTCGCATTACTTGATTTCGGCGCATCGGCTCGTTTGGCTGTCGCAGAATCCATCACAAACATTGCCGCGACAAATATCGGTGATATTAAACGTATCAAACTTTCTGCAAACTGGATGTCCGCCGCAGGACACGGCGGTGAAGATGCCGGTCTTTACGAAGCGGTGAAAGCCGTGGGCGAAGAACTTTGTCCTGCACTTGGACTTACCATTCCGGTGGGTAAAGATTCGATGTCGATGAAAACCAGCTGGATTGACAATGGCGAGAAGAAAACCGTAACGGCTCCGCTTTCCTTAGTTATCAGTGCATTTGCCCGTGTAGAAGATGTGCGTAAAACAATCACTCCACAACTTCGCACCGATAAAGGAACATCCCGCTTATTATTAATTGATTTAGGCGAAGGAAAAAATCGCCTTGGTGCGACCGCACTTGCTCAAGTTTATAAACAACTCGGTGACAAACCTGCCGATGTCGTGAATGTAAACAGCTTGAAAAATTTCTTCAATGCGATGCAAACCCTTGTCGCAGAAGGTAAATTATTGGCTTACCACGACCGCTCGGACGGCGGTTTAATTGCCACCTTGGCAGAAATGGCGTTTGCCGGTAACTGTGGTGTGGAAGTAGATATTTCGGCACTGGGTGATAACGATCTTGCCGTGTTATTCAATGAGGAATTAGGTGCTGTAATCCAAGTAGCGGAAAACGAACTAAGTTCGGTACGTGAAATCTTAAAAAACCACGATTTATTGTCTCTCACGCACGAAATCGGCACAGCCACTAACGATAATCGAATTGAAATCGCACGCGGCAACAAAAAATTACTCAGTGAAAAACGCTCCGAATTACGTGGTATTTGGGCAGAACTCACTCACCAAATACAACGATTACGTGATAACCCTGAATGTGCCGATCAAGAATTTGAAACGAAAAAAGATCAGGAAAACAAAGGCTTATCCGCATTCTTAACTTACAATCCGAATGAAGATATTGCCGCCCCTTACATCGCCAAAGGAGTGAAACCTAAAGTCGCCGTATTACGTGAACAAGGGGTAAACAGCCACGTAGAAATGGCAGCGGCATTTGACCGCGCCGGCTTTGCGGCGATCGATGTTCATATGAGCGATTTAATGGCTGGTCGTTATCATTTAAACGACTTTAACGCAATGGTTGCTTGTGGCGGCTTCTCTTACGGTGATGTACTCGGTGCGGGTGGCGGTTGGGCAAAATCAATTTTGTTCAACCCACAATTACGCGATCAATTCAGTCAATTCTTCGCCAATGAAAACACCCTTTCATTGGGCGTGTGTAACGGCTGTCAATTTATCTCAACCCTTGCCGAAATTATCCCCGGTGCAGAAAACTGGCCACGTTTCGTTCGCAACAAATCCGAACGTTTTGAGGCACGTGCGGCGATGGTGAAAATCAACGACACCGACTCCTTATGGTTCCAAGGTATGGCAGGTTCACATATGCCGATTGCCGTATCTCACGGAGAAGGGAGAGTAGAATTTAAAACACCGGAAAATTTAACCGCACTTCAAACCCAAAACCTGATTGTGGCACAATACATCGATAGCCGTTTGAACGTTACCGAAACCTATCCGGCAAACCCAAATGGTTCCGTTTTAGGTATTACTGCAATCACGAACGCAGACGGACGCATCGCCGCTATGATGCCACACCCGGAACGCGTATTCCGAGCCGTAAGCAATTCTTGGTATCCGGAAGATTGGAGCGAAGACGGTGCTTGGATGCGGTTGTTTAGAAATGCGAGGGTCGCATTAAAATAGTGATAAATATTATTTATTGTTAAATTCAACTTACTGAAAAAGGGAAAGCCAACATTTAATTGGTTTTCCCTTCTTATTTAGATAACTTATATTCGGTGTAATGGACAAAATCTAACCGTTCTCTAAAAATTTAACCAAAACATCAAGGTTCATTTTCGATACTTCATTGAACCCAGCTATTCTAATTGTAGGCATCGCCCAACTTATGAGAGCAACTCAAAGTGCGGTCACAAATCTTTAAATTTTGAATACCGGCTTGCCAACATTGTCGTGAACATAACAATCGTTCAAAGTGATTGTGTATAATTTTCTGAACGTTTTAATTCACCATTTTCTTTAACTGATACAAATAAGCCAAAGCTTGTTTTGGGCTGAGTTCATCGGGATCGAGTTTTTCAATGGCTTCACGTAAAGCATCATTTTCTTGTTCAAACATTAATTCCCCTTGATTTTGATTGGTTTCACGCAAAGCTTGAATTTGCTGATCCGCCGAATGTCCTGAGATTTTCTCTAGGTGAGTTAATCTTTGTTTTGCCAATTTAATGACGGATTGTGGCACGCCTGCCAATGCCGCCACCGCCAAACCGTAGCTTTTGCTGGCTGCCCCTTCTTGTACCGCATGCATAAAAGCAATGGAGTTGTTATGTTCTAAGGCATCCAAATGCACATTTTTAATGCCTTCAAACTGTTCCGGTAGGGCGGTGAGTTCAAAATAATGCGTGGCAAATAAAGTGAGGGAACGAATTTTTTTCGCCAACCATTCCGCACAGGCCCAAGCAAGAGAAAGCCCGTCATAGGTGGAAGTTCCACGCCCTATTTCATCAATAAGAACAAGGCTTTGAGCCGTAGCTTGATGAAGAATATTTGCCATTTCCGTCATTTCCACCATAAAAGTGGAACGACCGGAGGCGAGATCATCCGAGGCACCGATACGGGTGAAAATGCGATCGATTATGCCGATTCGTGCGCTATCTGCCGGCACAAAACTGCCGATATACGCCATCAGTGTGATCAATGCGGTTTGGCGCATATAAGTGCTTTTTCCCCCCATATTAGGGCCGGTGATAATCAACAGATGGCGATCCGAATTTAATTCAACGGGGTTCGCAATAAACGGTTCTTTTAGAACCTGTTCAACAACAGGATGACGACCGTTCTCAATGCTTACACGAATGTCATCACTGAAAGTCGGCATCACGTAGTTTAAGGTATCGGCACGCTCTGCCAAGTTCACCAATACATCAAGCTCCGACAACGTCAGGCTGGCTAGCTGCAATGCACCTAAATGCGGTAACAATAAATCAAACAATTCATCGTAAAGTTGTTTTTCCAATGCCAATGCCGCTCCTTTCGATTTCAGTACCTTGTCTTCATATTCTTTGAGCTCGGGGATAATATAACGCTCGGCATTTTTCAACGTTTGGCGGCGTACGTAATGAATCGGTGCTTTATGCGCTTGACCTTGGCTGATTTGAATGTAATAACCGTGCACCGCATTAAAGCCGATTTTAAGCGTATCGATTCCCGTACTTTCGCGCTCACGTTTTTCAAGATTTTCAAGATATTGTGTTGCACCGTCAGAAAGGGCCCGCCATTCATCCAATTCACTATTGTAGCCTTCTGCAATCACGCCGCCATCACGAATTAATAAAGGCGGTGTCTCGATAATCGCACGTTGGAGCAGATCGTATTGCTCGCTAAAATCACTAATTTGATTGAAAAGTGCGGTTAAAAACGGGGGTGTTTTTTGTTGAATAATAGAACTTAACTCAGGAATTTGAGCCAATGCGGTGCGCAAACGTGTTAAATCACGCGGACGTGCGGAACGCAATGCAACACGGGCTAAAATACGTTCCATATCCCCGACTTGTTGTAAATAAGGTTGCAATTCACCAACAAGATCAAAGTTAAGAATTTCCGCAATAGTTTGTTGCCGTTGTTGTAATTTTTGCATATTGCGAATAGGTTGATGAATCCAACGTTTCAACAATCGGCTCCCCATTGGGGTAACACATTTATCCAATACGGAAGCCAAGGTATTTTCTGTTCCGCCGGCAAGGTTTTGTGTAAGTTCTAAATTACGGCGTGTTGCCGCATCAAGTTGAACACAGTCTTGATTTTGAATCACACTGATACTTTGAATGTGCGGTAATGCCGTGCGTTGGGTTTCTTTTGCGTATTGCAACAGGCAGCCTGCCGCACTCAAACCAAGCGGTGATTTTTCCACCCCAAAGGCGTGCAAATCTTTTGTTCCAAATTGACGGTTTAACAAGGTGATCGCGGTGCTGAGTTCAAATTCCCAAATAGGTCGGCGACGCAAGCCTTTACAATGTTCAATCGCTGCCATTTCACTGAAATCTTCACAGTAAAGCAGTTCAACCGGCGCAATGCGTTGCAATTCTGCCCGTAAGGTTTCTTTATCTGAAGGCTCACAAAGTTGAAAACGCCCGGAAGTCATATCCAATGTCGCCAAACCGAATTTATCTTTTTCTTGGTACACGGCGGCAATCAGATTATCCTGCCGTTCCGGTAATAAGGCTTCATCACTCACTGTGCCTGGTGTAACAATGCGTACGATTTGACGTTCAACAGGCCCTTTACTTGTAGCAGGATCACCTACTTGTTCACAAATAGCGACAGGTTCCCCCAACTGCACCAATTTCGCCAAATAGCCTTCCACCGCGTGATAAGGCACTCCCGCCATAGGAATTGGTTGCCCTGCCGATTGCCCTCGCTTCGTTAAAGAAATATCCAATAGTGCGGCGGCTTTCTTCGCATCATCATAAAACAGCTCATAGAAATCCCCCATTCGATAAAACAACAAAATATCCGGATTCTCCGCTTTAAGCTTGAGATATTGCTGCATCATTGGGGTGTGTTGAGAAAAATTTTCTTCTGAAATCATTAAGTTACCTGTTTTAGACTAAGAAAATAGACAAAAATATGATGAATAAATGTAGGGTATTTTAGGACTTGAGAAAGAAAAAAGCCAATAGCAATCAAGAACAAATTCAAATTATCCCTTTTCAAAAAATTGAGTTATTTGGTTCATCACTTTTGATCTTAACTCATCCCGTTCAAATAAAATCTCGTGTTTCGCGTTCTGTACCGGTTCACAATGTGCATTGGGGAAAAGTGCGGTCAGTTTTTCTAAAGTTTTGTTATCTACGATTTTTTCTTTTTCCGATTGTAGTATTAACACCGGAATTTCAATACGCGGGAGAACGGTGGGTAATCGCTTAATCGCATTGAGACATAAATGTACCCAACGAAAAGTGGGGCCGCCGAGGTGAAGCTCGGTATATTTTCGATTTATCCGATTCATCCACTTCATTCGGGTTTTACAAAAACTGAGTTCGTTATTCTCTAACTGTGCTGGCTTATAAGCGCCTTTGCCAAAAACATAACGGGTTCCCTGCCCAAGCAAATTCATTGCCGCGACAATGAGTTCATCACGAATCGGATGTTTTAGCGGTACACCGAAAAACGGGGAAGATAATACGACTTTTTCGATGTGATGATCACAATTTGCCAAATAATAGGTAGCAATTAACGAACCAAGAGAATGGGCAAGCAAATGTCGAGTTTGATACTCAAAAAGTGCGGTCGTTTTTTCAATCACTTTTGCCATATCATCGACATAGAAACGAAATTCATCTAAATGCCCTTTTTCCGTATCTTTTAAAAGTCTTCCCGAATAGCCTTGTCCGCGGTGATCAAAAAGCAGAACGTCATAGCCTTGATGATAAAAATCATAGGTAAGCTCCGACCATTTCAACATATTCTCCGCTCTGCCATTAACTAAAACCATCAATTTTCTGACCGCACTTTCGTTGTGTGTGAAATGACGATAGGCAATGTTGATGTTGTTTTTTCCCACTAGAAATTGCGTGGGAAATTGCTCGAAGAAAGGCAAAAGTTCGACTAAGGCAAATTGGGTAAACTTTGGTTCTCGGATCATAAATACTTCAAAAAAATCTCGATAAAATAATATTCGGAGATGAGAAAGGTGCATGAAATTTCGTTTCACACACCCGATGATTTATGCCACCAATTGTTTTAAAATACGGCGAACCGGCTCTGCCGCTCCCCATAATAATTGATCGCCCACAGTGAAAGCCGCCAAATATTCCGATCCCATCGCCAATTTGCGCAAGCGACCGACTGGTACGCTTAATGTACCGGTTACTTTTGCCGGAGTTAATTCGCGCAATGTGGTTTCTTTATCATTTGGAATCACTTTAACCCATTCATTATGTGACGCAATAATTTGCTCAATTTCTTCCAATGGTAAATCTTTTTTCAATTTGATGGTAAATGCTTGGCTGTGGCAACGTAATGCCCCGATACGTACGCACAAACCATCAACAGGAATCGGGTTGTCACTTAAACCCAAAATTTTGTTGGTTTCGGCATAACCTTTCCATTCTTCTTTGGTTTGCCCTGTTTCAGGAAGAAGTTTGTCGATCCAAGGAATGAGACTGCCGCCTAACGACGCACCAAAGTTTTCTGTCGGGAAGCTATCGGAACGCATTTCTGCCGTTACTTTACGTTCAATCTCTAAAATTGAAGAAGCCGGGTTTGCTAATTCCTCTTTCACAGCATCACGTAATAATCCCATTTGTACAAGTAATTCGCGCATATTTTTCGCACCCGCCCCCGAAGCGGCTTGGTAAGTTGCTACAGAGATCCATTCTACTAAGTTTTTCTCAAATAAACCGCCGATTGCCATTAACATTAAACTCACCGTACAGTTACCACCCACGAAAGTTTTTATGCCGTTTTTCAAGCCTTCGGAAATCACGTGCTGATTCACCGGATCTAATACGATAATCGCATCATCTTTCATACGTAATGCAGAGGCTGCATCAATCCAATAACCATCCCAACCGGTAGCTTTTAATTTTGGATAAATTTCATTTGTATAATCACCGCCTTGACAAGTAACAATGATGTCTAATTTTTTTAGTTCTTCAATATCAAAGGCGTTTTTCAATTCACCTGCATCTTTGCCACCGAATACCGGAGCTTTTTGTCCCGCTTGTGATGTGGTGAAGAAAATTGGGTTTATACCCACAAAATCATTTTCCTGCACCATACGATCCATTAATACGGAACCAACCATTCCGCGCCATCCGATAAAACCGACATTTTTCATAAATTTTTCCTTTGTTATGTTGTGTTTGAATGGTTCTATTAATTACAAGATAGAGTAATCAAAATCAAGTGTTTTTATCGGTAATATCAATAAATTTGTGAATTCATTAATTCCGGTCAATAAAATTCTCTTTCGGCGATTTTTTAAATAGGACAGCCTCTTCAGGAATTTTAACCGGTTATATCGGGTAAATTTTATTTGCTTTATGCCGCCCTTTTAGTAGAATCTTTCCAATTCACTAATTTATATTTTCCTACATTATTCAAACATGACTATAGCTCACCGTACTCTTCTAGGTTTACGTCCCCTAGCCTTTTATACTTCAATTGGACTTATTTTTACTCAACAAGCTTTGGCAGAAAATGCTCCCTCGCCCCCCCGCTCACTCTATCAATCAGCCCAGCAAGAGCTAAATGAACTCGAAAATCAGCTCCTCCAACAACGACTAAGCAAGCAAAAATACCAATCCACCACTGTCGAAACTGATACGCACACTTATAACCAAACCTGTTTGCCCTTTGATGAAATTGAACTGCGTGGTATTACACTGATTCCTACCGAGCCATTGCTCCCACCGCCGGGGAAATGTATCAATGAAGACTATCTGAACCAACTTAGTCAAAATGTCACAGCGGCGTATCTGAAAGCAGGTTATCTGCATAACCCATTTCAATTTCAAAGTGATGGTACACGCCGGCTGATTATGCAGGTAGTCGAGGGCAAGCTGACGAAGATTTCGGGTGAAAGTAGTATTGTGAATGCCAAAATGCTTTTTCCAAATTTAATCGGTAAACCCTTAAATGTGCGGGATCTCGATCAAGGGCTGGATCAAACCAATTCATTACTCGGCAGCACGGTAACGGTGGATGTCTATCCTGATTCACAAGGTAATATTGAATTGGCACTACACAATGCTTATCAACAACGACTATCGGGGCGGTTTTCAGTGGATAATGATGGCACTAAAAGTACGGGTGAGTGGATTGGACGTGGGTATGTCAATATTGATAGCCCTTTCGGGCTATCGGATAGTCTAAGCCTTAGTGGTAGCCATTCGTTACGTTCGGGGTTTTACCCTTACAATCGTAGCCTTGCTCTCTATTATTCCGTCCCTTATGGCTATTGGCGGTTTAGCACTTTTGGTTCGATGTCTCAATATAAAGCGGATTTAACCTTAAATCAGAACACTCTTGTCCAGCACGGGAAAACTTGGCAGTGGGGCATACGGGCAGAAAAGGTCTTTCATCGAGGGACGAATAGCGTAACTACCGCTTATGCCCAATTCGACCACCTCAATGCTAAAAACGGGCTGGCGGATGTGATTTATGAAATTCAAAGCCCAACCATAACGAGCGGTACAATCGGGCTAAATCATCTCCAACTACGGGAAAACGGGCTGATTTTAACCGATATTAGCTACGAATACGGTAAACCGTCCTATCGCCATAATCTTGAGCAATTCTATAAGCCTTACCATAAATTCAATGCAAGCCTTGACTACATTCAATATCGGTATTTTTTCGGGCAAACCTTTCGTCAGCAACACCGTTTGCAAGGACAATATAGCCAACGGCTTCTCCCGAGTCTAAAGCAACAAGATTTGCTTGATCGCTATAATGTACGGGGGTTTCGGACGTTTTCTTCTGCCACAGAGAAAGCCTTGAGCCTACAAAATACGCTAGTTTGGGTTAAGCAATGGAAGAATTGGCAAATTGAACCTTATGCGGGGATAGATATGGGGATACAGCGAAATGTATCGGCAAACCACGCTCAAGAGTTTACCCCAAGCCATTCAACTAAAGCGATTTCAGGCATAGTTGGGTTTCAACTCCAACAAAAAGATCGCTACACACTTCGCCTCGAATGGGCAACAGGTAAATACTTCGCTCCCAATGAGCAAAAGAAATCACACCGATTCAGCACGAATGTGAGTATTCAGTTTTAACCGTAAAAAAAGTTGAAAAAACAAGCGGTCAAATTTCTTGGCAAATTTGACCGCTTGTAAACGTTTATAGAGGAGGAAAAACCATTTTCCTCCTATTTTTCAGATCAGCAATTATCTACGTCTCATAAAACGCTGGCGACGTTTTATCATTTCTAGGCGTTTTTTCGCTTCTTGTTCTAAGCGTTCTTTCACATTCGTGGTTAATTTCACATCGGTTTTCACCTTTTGATCTTTTACCACTTGTGGTTTTGGTGGGTTGATTCCACCTTGTTTGACCGTCTCTTTTTTGGTGGCATCGACTTTCACATTGACATCGGCTTTTACGCCTGCAATGGTGCCATTATTCCAGTCTTTTTTGACACTTTCTTGCCAATTATTCGCAGGATAAGGGGTGAATTTACCACTGCCGTTAGCGGAAAGATGTACGCTGGTTTCGTTGATTTTATCTGTAACAGATGTGCTACTCACGCTACCTGTTAGCTGATTTTTCACATTTTGAGCGTTAATGCTGCTGCCGTTAAAGTGAGCGTTGTTGCCTGAAAGGGTCGCATTTTGGGCGGTTAAATCTGTGGTGGTATGGGTTTCATTACGCACAACATCAACATTTAACTTGCCTGAACCACTACTTGGCGTCCAAGTGTTGCCACTTAAACCGCCGTTTAAGCCTAAGCCCGCTTCTACATCGGTTTTATTGACGTTATTTTTGGCGGCATTTAAGTGGAGATCCCCCTTGCCTGCATCGAGGGTAAGGTTGGTGCTATTTGAGCTAACTCCTGTTAAGTTCACCCCATTTTCGGCTTTGATATGGACGTTTTTACCGTTAATAGCGACACCTTGATGTGTTGTGCTATTTTCGTGATGCACCTTCACATTGCCATTAATGCCTAAACTCGCACCGTTCGCACCGACATTTACGCCCCCCCCAACACTGACATTGAGGTCTTGCACGTTGCTATGCCCAGGTTGCACATTGACGGTGTTTCCACTAATCGCCACATTATTGCCTGCTTGAACATTCGTGCCTTGAAGGTTTACCTCGCCTTTGCCGTGAATGCCGACATTATTGCCGCCTTGAACATTATGTAATACCGCATCAAGACGGTTGCCTTTATGCCCATTAGCGGTGAAATTGACATCGACAGAAGGGGTTGCCGCTCCAGCAGACGGAATGACTAAAGCACCCACGCCAACATTTAAGGTGAAGCCACCGCCTTTATGGGAGCTTGTATTTTGGGATTGTGTGAAATTCGCCGTGTTGGCAGTGATATTCACATCATTTTTCGCCGAAATATCTGCTTGGCTATTCAGTTTGCCCGTGTTGATATTGACATTATTACCTTGTACGTTAGCAATATGAGCCGTTGTTGAGTTACTTTGATCTTTTTGGAAATGGATTCCAACATTGACCGCCGCATTGGCTGTGGCTAAATCTTTGGAGCTCGCACTCACACCAATGGTTAAGCCACCACTGACTTTTTCATTTTGCTTGGTGTTTTGAGCCGATTGGATACGATGCTCTTGTGAATTTAAATTCACATTTTTGCCTGCGGTATATTGTGTGCCAACATCAGTGAGTTTGTCTGCATTCACGTTGATATTTTGACCCGCTTGTAATGCCGTACTCTGTGCATTCGTTTGTGCATTATTTTCACGACCTCCCGAAATGCCTAGCACTAGGCTACCACTTAAGGCTTTATTTTTATCCACTGAGGTTGTCAAAGATAAACCTAAATCAAAGTGTTTTTGCTTACTTTCTTCAGTGCTATATTCAGGCGTGTGGCTGACCTTTTGCCCATTTTGGGCAAGATTTCCGCCCGCAGTGAGGCTTGTGCCTTTGTGCTGAATCTGATTGTTCGCCTTGATTATTAAATTATTTTGAGCGGCTAATTGGCTTCCTTGTGGCGTACTACCTTGTTTAAGAGTATTTTTGTGGGTAATCCCTAAATCAACTTTATTTGTAACCGCACTTTCTGTTACGGTTACGGTGTTGGTGATACCAAAAGCGGTATTCACATTTGAGTCATAACCACTATTATGCTGTGCTGAGGTGGCGACATTATTTGCGTTGATGTTAAGATCGCCCGATGTCGCACTAATTTTACTGCCACTGACCTTAACATTATTCGCAGAAAGTTGGGTTGTGCCGCCACTGACTTCTGAAGGTGTGTGCGTGGTTTCGCCAACGGATTGGGATTTGTTATAAAAACCTAAGGTCGCACTGGCTTGACCTTTAAATTTCAGATTATCTTTCACATTATCCGCAAGACCTTGAGCCGCTTGATCCATATTGATCTTGCCCGTAATCAAATTTTTCGTGGTTTCAAGCGTGGATTTAGCAACACCCTCATAATCTAATGAGAGTGTAGGTTTCTCCACTTTGGTGCTAAACCCAATCCCAGATTGATGTAAAACTTGTCTAAGTTCGTTTCGGCTTCCTCGTACATTGATATCTCCTTTTGCAGAAATATCTAATAATCCGGCCGCTTGAACACGGCTACCGATAATATTGACATTTTTATTGGTAACAAGCTGTAAATTGGATTGGGATTTTAAATCTGAACCTTTTGACGTATAGGTGGTTTTAAAGCCTCGATGACGTTCTTTAGTAATATCGAAAATGATACCTTTACGCCCTTTTTCTGAGTAGGAATGATAGTCTTGCACCGTATCTAAGGTTACACTGCCGTCATTGGCTTTGACTAACGCATCTTGACCGGAAATCACACGGCTACCAGAAATTCTTACCCCTTGTTGAGCATCCGCTAGAATGGTCCCTTTTACGGTAAAATCCGAACCTTGCTGTTCAAAATCATTACGGGTCGAGGCTAGTGCTTTTGAACCTGCTAAACCGCCCCAATACTTCTCTTTATCATCAACAACGTGGGAATTTTTCACTTCCTCAGAAACGAAAGAGAGTTTGCCTTTATTCTCAATGACTAAATCGCCATCAATCCGCCCAATAGTACCGGCAAAATCAACGTGATGACCTGAAATCACTAAATCATTTTTCACATTCAGCTCGCTGGCAACATATTTATTAGCAATCGCCGTTTGGGTACTTATCCCCGTTTTACGCTTTTTAGGTTCATTACGGAAATTAGCGATGGCATCATATACATTAATTTCTTGATCGCCTTTAAAAGAGACCCCTTTTTCGCCGTGTAACGCTACGCTATTGGCATTGATTTGTAGTGCTGTTCCACTTAATTTCTCTTTTGTCGCAACCAGTTTAACGTTATCGGCATTGACCACTGTTTTATGGGCGGTTTCTATTTTGCTATTGTCTTCCTCGTGGCGTTTGAAGTTCCCCTTAAACCGACTTTCAGTTGATGAGTGGCGATCTACGGTTTTCGTTGAACCTAAGTGGGTATTCTCTCCTACAATTACCACCTCTTTAGCATTAATCTCTGTGCCTTTAATTTCTGCCTGATGAGAAGCGACAATGGCAACGTTATCCGCCTTTATTGTCGTTTTTTGGAAAAGCTCCTTATCTGCCCATTTTGAATTAGAACCCACGACTTTATTTGGCTCTTTAATCTCCCGATGGGTATCCGTTGATTTTTTCGTGATTGTTCCGTTTAACTTGGCATTTCCGGCAGTAATCACAACTTCTTTCGCACTGAGATCGCTTCCATTAATGGCTAAGGTTGCTCGCTCATCGGTGGAGTGAATACGAATCCGCCCCGCTTGGATACTGCCTGCGACTTTACCGTCTAACACTTGCCCTTGCTGTGGCGAAACTGTTACGGTTAATTGCCCGCTTTCATCACGTTTAACCTGATTACGCCCCATCAATACATTGACATCCCCCTCGGCATTGAGCTTACCTGAAACACTCACCGTTGGGGCAATTAAATCAATATTTTCACCTGAAATCGCCCCTTTGGCTGTTAGGCTCTGATTACCTTCTATTTGATAGCCCGTTAATTTACCGCTTTCAACGGTGGCTTTCCCCACCACTAAAGAGGCTCTTGGCGTATTAATAAAACCACCACCGTCAACCGAAATCCCGTTTGGGTTAACCAAAACATAATCGGCTCGCTGCCCCACAATTTCTTGTTTACCTGCAAGGTGTGAAGGATTACGGCTGACGACTTCATTTAAAATGACTGTCGCCGATTGCTGACGCAAATTAGGGTTTGCCGCAATCTGACCCGCTAATTGAGATTGGCTTGCTTGACGGGCATTGTTTAGCACAGCCCCTGCCTTATCAACATTAAACTTATTATATTGGTTATGGGATAAACCCGCGTGGCTTGGGGTGGCAATATTGACAATTTCTACCCCTTTTTGGGTTGAAATTTGAGTATTGCCGTTAGCAACTTGAATATCAGCATAACTATAAGAGGCGTAGCACACAGACAAGGCTATCGCTATTTTTGAAAGTGTCATTTTTCGCATAGAAAATCCAAATGAAGAGAGAAACATTAACCGGTAAGCACTAGTTCAAGCTTATCCGCTACGAATTGTTGGTTTTTGTCTACACTGACAAACCAAACCATTGAGCCGTAATACACAATCATCTGTTAAATAAGAATGATTATCTCGCATCAAATGCGTATTCTATGCGAAGAATGTGAAAAAATTATGAATTATTTTTGTGAAAATTGTAAAAATGTGAAATAAATCACAAAATACAAGCAAATTTGTCCAAGCTCCTTTTACTTATCCACAAAATTTTTTTGGTTTATTTTTAACCTCTAAAATTTGACTATTACGAAGAATGAAGCAAATTCACATTGCTGACAAATTCATATTTTTCAAACGACTCAATTAAAGTGGAATTTATTCCTGATAGTAACCAAATAACTGTCGACATAATTTTGTACAAGCACGGGGAGCAACATCAGGGTAGACAGCCACTCTAAAAGAATGAAAGTACGGATAAATTCAAAGATACTCAATCTGATTCTAAAAGTAGTTTTCGGGATAGGTGATTAGATTACTCATCATCTAAAGAACATATTAGAAATTTATGGACATTTCTTACACCGATATTTCCTTTAATACATCAATAAAAAACCCCTAGACAAATATCTAGAGGTTTTATCAACGATGCGAAACCCCTTTTAGGGATTTTTAACTATTTTCCGGTTTCTTCGTGGTTTTCCGGAATTTTTCTTTTCCGTAGATTTACCTTCGGATTTGACCGCACTTTTTTACTTGTGGTTTTCGCCTCAGCGGTTTTTTTTGTTGTTGTCTTCCTAGCCACCGTTTTTTTCTTCGGTTTCTCACCTAAATTTGCGACTTTCCACTCCTCGAATTTTTCCAATAATACTTTACCCATTGGGCTTGGATCTCCGGTAAAGAGTGTTTTCAAACCATTGGTTTCAATAATATGACGGCGTAAAGCTAAACGTTCTTCGTGATTTTCAGCCAAGCGTATTGCACGTTCTACATATTCATCAACAGTGTTTGCAATTAACCATTCCGGCAAACCTAAACGTTTAAATAAACCTTCATCAATGTGTTCATGTACTTCCGGACCGGTTTTACAAACACCCACTAAACCAAGGGTTACCATATCGATAATGCCATTAGTATTGCCAAATGGGAACGGATTCACCATCATATCGCAATTATGTAAAATTCTGAGATATTCGTGATATGGAGAATGGGCATGTGCGGTTGCATCATTGCCTAAATAAGTTTTAATAAAACGCTCAACATACGGGTGTGTGATACCGCTTGATTGACCCAGAGCAAAGTGAAAATGCACTTTTACTTTTGCACGATCACGAATTGCTTTTAATGCTTCCAAGAAATACGGATTTAATTTCATCGTTGTCGAAGCAATACCGATATTCACTACTTCAGGATTTTCACGCAAGCGATACTCTACATTTTGTGGAGCAAGAGCAGACGGCACATAAGGAAGCGCATCTTTTGGCAGACGTAATAGGGTTTCACTAAAACAATCTTCAGAACCGACATAATCATCCTCTACGATAACATATTCAATGAAATCGGAATGTGTTGTTGCCGGATGACCTAATGCAATCACTTGAATCGGCGCAAGTCTTGTATTACTTGCAAAAATGGTGGTGAGATCCATACCGATACTCGGCATATAAAACACCGCAGCTCCATTTTCATTACAAATATTCTTTATAAAGTGTAGTTTATCAAAGATATTACTACCCTCTAATAAATGAAATTCATCAAATACAGCTCTGCCCGCTTCATCTACCGCTTGACCACCAATACCAATTAAATGGAAACGATCACGTGCCGCAATCATTGAGGTTGAATGCGTACGATAAATAGAATGCGCAGAATGGAAATGCTCAAGCAATACCACCATCACCGGTTTGCCGTTCCGAGTATCTATTTTGGTCACATCACGATCTTCCCAACCTAATTCAAGCAAATGACGACGAATAACTTGATTTAGTGCTTTTTTCACTAAATGTTTATTTGAATTAATATCATAACTACAATGCATATACACATCGTGAGAGATACCACTAGGAAGATTATTTAAGTTATTAATCTGAGCTAATTTTTCAGGGAACCATTGTAATAAAGCACCGCGTTTACCGAATGATTGTTGCGTCCCGATAAAACGAGGAGACTGCAGTGCAAAGCAAAGGGAGGCGCAAAGTTCCGGATCAATATCCCATAACGCATCCAAATTCAGATTAACGTTTGATTCCGGTAAATATAAAATACAGAATTTAATTACTGCGGATTTTGAAGAATCCAAATGAATATCCAATGGGTTTTCCGGGGCAGGATTACGATTATACGTTTGTAAAATATGATCTGCATTCACGAAAGGCGATGCAGCAAAAATCAGGTTTAACCAGCGTTGTAATGTTAAGAAACGTTGTGCACCGGAAAGAGAAATTTCTAATTTCGGATCACTAAATAACTGAGTAATCGCCACTGCCATACGTGTACAAAAATAAACGGTTTTATCTTGCGCAAGTGAATTTAGTTGCTCAGGGCAATCAAATTCAATATCTTGAATATCACCGAAATTCGAATCAATTTTACCAAGAATCTCAAGCAATTCTACACAGGCTTCTTCATAATTTTTAGCCGCCACTTCTTTTTCAAAACGAGCAACGCTCGGTTTTTTAACTTCAGACATTTTATTTACCTTTTACTTTTAATTAACAAGTTCCCCAAAGATCGTATTCATCCGAATGGGTAATATTTACTTTAATGATGTCACCAACTTTTATATTGATACCACTTAAATTATCAACATAAACTAAACCATCGACTTCCGGTGCATCGGCTTTAGAACGTCCGATAATGCCGTCATCATCAATTTCATCGACTAAAACATCAATGACCTTTCCGATTTTTTGTTTTAAGCGATTAGATGAAATTTCTTGCTGTAATTGCATGAAACGGTGGAAACGTTCTTCTTTTACTTCCTCCGGTACTTGCTCTTCCATATCGGTGGCAGGCGCACCTTCAACAGGGCTGAATTTAAAACAGCCTACTCGGTCAAGCTGTGCTTCTTTTAAGAAATCAAGCAATAATTGAAAATCTTCTTCCGTCTCTCCCGGAAAACCCACAATAAAGGTTGAACGCAAAGTTAGATCCAGACAAATTTCACGCCATTTTTTAATACGCTCTAAAGTGCGGTCAATAGCGCCCGGTCTTTTCATCGCTTTAAGAATTTTCGGGCTGGCGTGTTGGAGAGGAATGTCCAAATAAGGTAATAAAATACCTTCTGCCATTAATGGAATTAAATCATCTACGTGCGGATACGGATAAACATAATGCAAACGTACCCAAATACCAAGTTTTCCCAATTGTTTACAAAGGGTCATTAAATCATTTTTAATTGGCATTCCATTCCAAAAGGCGGTTTTTGCTCCCCCTTCTTGACGTTTAACATCCATAGCATAGGCGGAAGTATCTTGCGAAACAACAAGCAACTCTTTCACTCCCGATTCAGCTAAGCGTTTGGCTTCGTCCAACACCTGTGTGATAGAACGACTTTCCAAATCACCACGCATAGAAGGAATAATGCAAAACGTACAACGGTGATCACAACCTTCAGAAATTTTTAAGTAAGCATAATGTTTTGGTGTGAGCTTTACACCCTGTTTCGGCACAAGGCTAATATAGGGATTATGCGTAGGTTTCGGCACATATTTGTGCACTTGTTCCATCACGGCTTCATAGCTATGCGGCCCGGTAACTTCTAACACTTTCGGATGCACTTCGCGGATGCGATCTTCTTTTGCGCCCAAACAACCGGTTACAATCACACGTCCATTTTCTTCCAGTGCTTCTCCAATAGCTTCTAAAGATTCTTGAACCGCGCTATCAATAAAGCCACAGGTGTTTACAATTACTAAATCGACATTTTCATAGCTCGGTACGATGTTATAGCCATCGCTGCGTAATTCCGTCAAAATACGTTCGGAATCCACTAAATTTTTTGGACACCCAAGACTCACAAAACCAATGTTTGGAGTAGAAGTTTGCATAAATTCTATCTCTCTGCTTATTTTTAACGCGCGATTCTACTCAACTTCCTATCTAAAGTCGAACAGATAAACGTAAAATATTGTAAATTTGAGTATATTTTCATTTTTCAAATCGTTAGAATTTCCCCCATTATCATCAAGCAATCTTACATTATGGAAAATCCACCTCTTATTTTGACCGCACTTTTAGCGTCTCTTCACTTAACCATTCTCGGAAAAATGTTTTTGGCGTTAATCTTAGGTAGTATTATCGGGTTAGAACGTGAACTAAAACACAAACCGGTCGGCATTAAAACCTGTGCTATTATTGCTATCACAACCTGTACACTCACTATTGTTTCTATTCAAGCCGCGGAACATTATGCCCAAGTATCCGAAAATATTCGCACCGATCCAATGCGTCTTGCCGCTCAAGTCATCAGTGGTATCGGTTTCTTAGGTGCCGGAGTGATTTTACATAAAAAGAATGATGCTATTTCAGGTTTAACGACCGCAGCAATTATTTGGGCGGCAGCAGGTATCGGGATTGCTACCGGAGCAGGGTTTATTTTTGATGCCTTTATTGCCACGGCAATGATCCTAATCGCCATTCGCTTTAGCCCGCTGGTACAGCGTTTAATCCGCCGAAAAGGTCGCAAAAAGAAAACCAAAATTAGTATCCATCTCCGTTCATCCGGTGCGATAGCTATCATCGCAAATTTATTGATCCAAAACGATTACCGTATTGAAAATCTTGCGGTAAAAGATTTGGCAAATGGCGAAGTACGCGTACAAATTCGGTGTTTCGCCATTGATAATACCATAATCAAAGATGTTTACTCTTTACTCAAAACGGAAGAGGATGTATTAAGTGTGGAATTGTTTGAAAACTAACTGCCTCCTCCCCTTTTTCCTACTTGTAATAAAATAGGGTAGAACCTTTATCGTTTTACCCTATTTGGCTTAAAAATTATGGTGAAACCCGATTTATGCCCAGTATTTGTCTATTTCCGCACGAATCGCTTCAGCGGTAGCTTTACCTTTTTCACCGACCAAAGCACGTCCTGCAATAAAGGCTTTGGCGTTTTTGATTTCTTTAAATAAATGAATATCTTCCGGTACGATACCGCCTGTAATGGAAAGCTCTAAACCAAGTGCGGACAATTTTTTCATCAATTCTACATCTTCTTCAGTCCAACCTTTACCGGCAAGTTCTGCATCACGAGAACGATGATAAATAGCTTGTTTAACGCCCAAATCAATCCATTCTTCGGCATCTTTTTCAACCGTCCAGTTGCCATAAATTTCAATTTGAATTTCTTTTTTCACTTTAAGTTCCGGGTGAGCGGCATTAAACTCATCCGCTACTTTTTTACAAGCGGCTTTCGTTGCAGGATGAGCGGCTGCGGAAACGGTAAGCCAGTCAGCCCCGGCTTCAAATGCCATTTTAGCTAAAATAGCACCGCCATCCGTTGTTTTTAAATCGCACACGATAATATGATTCGGGTGTAAAGCACGCAATGTACTCACTGCTTTCATTCCCTCTGCACAAGCCAAAATGGTACCAACTTCAATAATTTCCACTAAGGATTCCGCTTGTTTGGCATCGGCAACGGCTTTTTCAAGACTTAATGAATCAAGGGCGATTTGGAGTAATGGTTTAGACATAGTATGTTCTCTCTTAAAAGTTTGGAATAAATCGGTAGGATAAAACAACCCTACATCTCGTTGTTAATTAAGCATTTAGTGCTGTATCAATGACAGCAAATACATCTTCTTTGGTTTTGCAATCTAAGAATTTTTGAATGTTAATACCGTCATCATTATCGGGATCATCAAAAACTTGTGTGATTTCCATAATACCTTGCATATGGGTGTCGGAATCACTACCGGCGAGCGTAACAAGTACAGAAATCATTTCACCATCAAAATCTACCGGTTCTGCAAGAGTGGTTAATGCAAATGCTGTACGGATAACGCCTTCTTCAGGGCGAGCGTGCGGCATTGCAAGTCCCGGGGCAAGCACGATATAAGGTCCCATTTCTTTAATTTTACTGACAATATTGTCGTAGTAACGAGGTTCAATCGCCCCTGATTCCACTAATAAATCCGTACCGATTTTAATGGCATCTTCCCAGTTAGTTGCATGCTGATTAAGTTTGATTGAGTTATTTTCGATAAGGGATTGTTTTAACATTGTTTACTCCTTCGCTATGAGTTTTGTCCCGAATAAGTGCGGTCAAATTTAACTGAAAACTGACCGCACTTTGGGTTATTTATTTTGGAATTTATTAATCAATTCGATTAATTCATCACCAAATGAATTTGGATTGAGCATATTTTGTACGCCTAATACATATTTGCCGTCGCCCACTTGGATTTCACCGGCCAAATGTTTTGAGGATACAATGATATCTGTACCATCTAATTTACCTTTATAGTCGGTAACCGCACAGGAATCCATCACATTCGGAATGCCACGTTTATCTAAATAACCTTTAATCTTCATTTTCATCATCATTGATGAACCTTGACCTGAACCGCACACCGCAAGAATTCGGATAGGTTTCACGGCTTCAGAAACAGCGTTATTTTCGACCGCACTTTGCTGTGCATTTTGTGTTGTATTTGCCATAACAGGTTCATCTGCAACCTCATCAACACCGTAACCGTCCATTTGCTCAAGAGTTTTGCCCGCAGCAGCGGCAGCAGCTTCGGCAGCACGTAATTTTTTCGATGCAAACGCCATATAAACGAATGCGGCAGCTAAGATAACAAAGAAGAAGAACGGAATGCTTACGATACCTTGTAATACCGGAGGGAAGAATAACGCCCAGTCCGCCATGCCCATCCAACCGTTAAAGGTTGCACCTTGTGTTGATAATAAGTGAATGACCCATGCAGAACCTAAGACTTCTACAATACCCATAACGAAACAGATTTTCATTACGGCTTTCCAACCACCGAAATGGTTAGCGAATACACCGATGGTTGCATTAGAGAAGAACATTGGAATAAAACCAGGAATGATAAGAACAGAGGCATCAAAACCAAGTAATAAACCAACTGCCACGAACTGACCGATCGCCCCCCACATAAAACCGAATACCATTGCATTTGGTGAGAAAGCGTAAATTGCCGCACAGTCAATGGCGAGTACAGCATTTGGAATAACACGCTCAGAGATCCCTTTGAACGCTTCGGAAAGCTCAGCAACGAACATTCGCACACCGATAACGATCACTTGAATGGCAACAGCAAATTTTAAGCCTGTTTCAAAAATATAGATCGCCCAATGGGTTTTGCCCGCCATTGTTTGCAGATTATCTAAACCGAAAGAAAGTAAGATAATACCGAAGAACACAGTCATCACTAGCACGGTTGCGGAGATGCTATCGTGGAAAATATGTAACCATTTTGGCAACTTCATATTATCAACGCTGTCTTCTTTATTACCGAGTTTCGGAGCAAGTTGAACGGCGATCCAAGAGGCGATTTGTTGTTGGTGTCCGATAGAAAAGCCCGCTCCGCCTGTTACCGCTTGAGTCGGTTTATACATAATATTAGAAGAAATACCCCAATATAACGCCATAATGATTGCGGTATAAATGATGGTTTCCATCATCGAAGCACCGATTAACATATAGAACACTGCAACTAATCCTGCTTGTTGGAACATAATATGTCCTGTAAGCATAATGGTGCGGATACCGGTAAAACGTCTAAACATCACCAATAAGATATTCAGTGCCAATGCTAGTAGCACCGCATAACCAACCCAAGCATAATTATCCGCCATAGTTTCAATGGTCGCCTGCATACTGGTGTAAGGATCAATCACTGCACCGGTTAAACCGTGATATTCGGAGAGTTTTTCAATGATAGGTTTGAAGCCTTTAACTAATTCACCCGCCCCTACTTGAACCAACATAAAGCCAACAATAGTTTTAATTGTTCCTTTGATGACGGTTGTGGTGTCTTTACGTAAAAGAATATAACCGATACAGGCAACAATCCCCAATAAAAGCGGTGCTTTATTGAGTACCTGATCTCTGAAGATGATAAATAGATCTAATAATGTTTCCATAACAGAACTTCTGTTGCATTGTTTAAAAACGGCTTAGGAGTTGGTTTCTCTAATGGGTGAGAAATCAAAACAGGCAAATAATAACAACTCCATATGAATAAAAAAGATTATTTTTGATATTTTGTGAGATTGATCACAATTTATTTTCATTTTTCACAAAATCTCAAAAACTCACTTAAAAATGACCGCTCTTTACTATCTTTTTTATTAATTTTTAACAAAAAAATATAACCGATTGAAAATACTATCTTTATTTTTTGGGTAAAAAAATAAAGCATGATCTAGATCACAAAATTAAAAAAAATCATTTTACAAAACAAAATGATTATATATGATTAATTTTGATTATTTAGTTCCTCTATTTCTACTAACAGGAGTTTACAATGAGCAAAATCCAAGAAATTACCCGTGAAAGCTGGATTCTTTCTACTTTCCCTGAGTGGGGCACTTGGTTAAATGAAGAAATTGAGCAAGAAGTTGTGCCGGAAGGTAACTTTGCCATGTGGTGGTTGGGCTGTGTAGGTGTTTGGATTAAAACTCCCGGCGGAGCTAACCTTTGTATGGATTTATGGTGCGGTCGTGGTAAATCTACGAAGAAAGTAAAAGATATGGTGCGTGGTCACCAAATGGCGAATATGGCGGGTGTACGCAAATTACAACCTAACTTGCGTGCTGCACCAATGGTGCTAGACCCATTTGCAATCAACGAAGTAGATTTTATTCTTGCTTCTCACTACCATAGTGATCACATTGATGTAAACGTGGCTGCAGCTATCGTGAATAATCCAAAATTAGATCACGTGAAATTTGTTGGTCCTTGGCATTGTGCGGAATTATGGAAAAAATGGGGTGTGCCGGAAGAACGCATTATCATTGTAAAACCGGGTGATGTGGTGAAATTAAAAGACGTAGAAATTCACGCTTTAGATTCTTTCGACCGCACTTGTTTAGTGACTTTACCTGTGGAAGGTGCGGAAGAACAAGGTGGTGAATTAGCGGGTCTTTGTCCTTCTGATGAAGAAATGGGACGCAAAGCAGTGAACTATGTGTTCAAAACCCCGGGCGGTAATATTTACCATGGTGCTGACTCTCACTTCTCAATTCAATTTGCCAAACACGGCAAACAGTTCGATATTGATGTAGCATTAAATAACTACGGGGAAAACCCGGTCGGTATCGCCGATAAAATGACTTCGGTGGATTTATTACGAATGGCGGAAAGTTTGCGTTGTAAAGTGATTATTCCGGTTCATCACGATATTTGGACAAACTTTATGGCAAGTACTGATGAAATCATTGCATTGTGGAAAATGCGTAAAGAGCGTTTGCAATACAAATTCCACCCGTTCATTTGGGAAGTGGGCGGAAAATATGTTTATCCACGTGATAAAGATCTCATTGAATATCATCATCCGCGTGGCTTTGATGATTGCTTTGAACACGAACCGAATATTCAATTCAAATCAATGCTATAACAACAAAAAAGCCACCTTTGCACTTGAAGGTGGCTCATTTTTTGTTCATTATTAGCAGTCATAAAAATAGCAAGGAAAATATAATGAACGAAAATTACCGCCACCGGCGGCTTTTACAATTATTATTTGAAAAAAAAGCACTTTCCACGGCTGAAATTATTGAATTGCTAGAAGTTTCTCCGGCAACAGCGAGACGTGATATTAATAAATTAGCAGAACAGGGACGTTTGAAAAAAGTGCGTAACGGTGCGGAGGCGCTCCCCCCCTCAACCCCAGTTAATCCCTATAATCGAACAATTAACAATCTTGATGAAAAACAACGCATTGCAATGGCAGCGAGTCGTTTATGCCAAGATGGAGATTCGATTATTTTGACCTGCGGATCAACAATGCAGATGTTGGGGGAACGGTTATGCGGCAGAAAATTACAAATCATCACGAATTTTCTACCATTGGCAAACCAACTGATTGCAAATAACCACGAGGATATTGTCATCATGGGGGGACAATATAATCGCAATAAAGCTATTACCCTTTCCCTTAACCAAAATGAAAGCCCTTATGCAGCCAATATTATGTTTACCAGCGGTAAAGGTTTTACGATAGACGGGCTATATAAAACGGATATGATTATTGCCAATTCAGAGCAACGTTTATCCAGTAAAGCCAGCAAATATGTCGTGCTGTTAGACAGTACCAAATTGGGGCAACAAGTAGGAATGTTATTTACCGACCTAAAAAATATTGATTTATTAATTACAGGCAGGGAAGCTGATTCCAATATGATTAATGCCCTAAAAGAAAAAGGTTTAGAGATAATATTGGCATAAAAGTGCGGTCAGTTTTTACCAAGAATTTGCAACAACACAAGAAGAATTTAATGAAATAAACGATTGGGTAAGTGGGTACCCAATATCGCTGTAAAGAAACACTAAGGAGTTTCCCGTGAGAAAACATAAACTAGGTATTTATGAAAAAGCCTTACCTAAGAATATTAGCTGGCAAGATAGACTTTCTATTGCCAAAGCCTGCGGATTTGATTTTGTTGAAATGTCTATTGACGAAACCGATGAACGTTTGGCCCGTCTTGATTGGAGCAAAAAAGAACGCTTAAAATTAGTGAAAGCGATTGTGAATACAGGGGTTACCATTCCGTCAATGTGTTTGTCAGGGCATCGCCGTTTTCCATTTGGTAGCAATGATAAGCTAACCCGTCAAAAAGCCTATGAAATTATGGAAAAAGCCATTCAATTTGCGGTAGATACGGGGATTCGTACCATTCAATTGGCCGGCTATGATGTCTATTATGAAGAACAAGACGAAAGCACGATTGAGCGTTTTCAGCAAGGCTTAGAATGGGCGGTGGAATTAGCGGCTAGCAATCAAGTTACTCTCGCAGTAGAAATTATGGATACGAAATTTATGAGTTCAATTTCCCGTTGGAAAAAATGGGACGAGATCATCAAATCCCCGTGGTTTACCGTTTATCCTGACTTAGGAAATCTCTCCGCATGGAATGATAATGTTGCCGAAGAACTCAAATTAGGCATTGACAAAATTTCCGCTATTCACTTAAAAGACACTTACAAAGTAACCGAAACCTGCAAAGGTCAATTCCGTGATGTGCCTTTCGGTGATGGTTGCGTGAATTTCCCGGCCTGTTTCAAAACCTTAGCGGAACTAAATTATCGTGGTGCGTTTTTAATTGAAATGTGGACAGAAAAAGCAGACGAGCCTATCGCAGAAATTATCAATGCACGCCGTTGGATCGAACAAAAAATGCAAGAAGGAGGATTTACCCTATGAGCCAATTAACCGAATTAACCCCTGCATTGTTAGCAATGCGTGAACGTGTTTTTAAAGCAAATTTAGAATTACCTAAATATAAATTGATCACTTTTACTTGGGGCAATGTAAGCGAAATTGACCGTGAAACAGGCATTGTTGCAATCAAACCTTCAGGGGTTGAATATGACACAATGAAAGTAGAAGATATTGTTTTGGTCGATCTGCAAGGCAATCGGGTATATGGCGATAAAAAACCGTCTTCTGATACCCCTACCCACTTAGAGCTTTATCGCCAATTTACTGATATTGGCGGTGTTGTGCATACCCATTCCCGCCACGCTACCGCTTGGGCTCAAGCAGGGGAAGATATTTTGGCTCTGGGCACAACGCAAGGAGATTATTTCTATGGTTCGATTCCTTGCACCCGCAAAATGACTCCTGAGGAAATTGCGGGCGAATATGAATTAGAAACCGGGAAAGTGATTGTCGAGACGTTCCGTAAACGCCGGATTGAACCAAAATCCGTGCCTGCGGTACTGGTTCATTCACACGGACCGTTTACTTGGGGCAAAGATGCTTTTGATGCCGTACATAATTCTGTCGTGTTGGAAGAAGTGGCTTATATGAACTTTGTAAGCCACCAAATTCGCCCGAATATCGGTTCAATGCAACAGGAATTATTAGATAAACATTACCTACGTAAACACGGTAAAGATGCCTATTATGGGCAATAATTAAGTAACAGATAGACTAAAGAGGCAGTATTTACTGCCTCTTTCAACAAGAAGGAATGAGAATATGAATTATAAAGTGGTCGCCTTTGATCTTGATGGCACATTACTCAATGGACAAGGTCAAATTTTGGCTGAGAATAAAAAAGCAATTCAAACACTACAGGAAAAAGGTATTCAAGTAATTTTAGTAACAGGCAGACACCACACCGCCGTCAAACCTTATTATCGGGAATTAGGGTTAACCACACCGATTATTTGTTGTAATGGCACTTATGTTTATGACGTTGAAACCGATAGCACACCTTTTGCCAATCCCCTTTCCAAACAACAGGCACAACTGATTTTTGATGTGGCGGAAAAACATCATTGTCATCTCTTAATGTACTCAAGAGATTCAATGAATTATGCCGAACTCAACCCGCATATGACAAAATTTATTCAATGGGTAGAAAGTTGCCCGCCTGAAGTCCGCCCTGATGTGCGTAAAGTGGCGAGTATTCAAGATGTGATTGATCACGATCAGCCAATTTGGAAATGTGTTATTTCCGCCCCTGATAAAAATATAATGAATGCCGTTGTTGCAGACTTACCACAGGACGAATTTAGCTGTGAATGGTCTTGGGTTGATCGCATTGATATTGCAAATGCAGGCAATACCAAAGGAGGAAGATTGTTGGCATTATTAGCAGAGTGGGGAATTGATCCACAGCAGGTTATTGCCTTTGGTGATAACCATAATGATATTAGTATGCTTAAAGCCGTAGGACTAGGCGTTGCAATGGGCAATGCAGAAGATGAAGTGAAACAGCAGGCAAAATTAATTACTCGTAGCAATAATGAAGCGGGTATTGCCGATGTATTGAAAACGTATTTTTCGATTTAATTCAATAAAATAAAAAACCGACTAAACACTAAAAGTCGGTTTTTTAATATCGTTTTCAGCGAAAATCTTTCGCGTAGTTCTTCTAAGCAAAAGCGACCAAAAAATCCGGTCGCTTAAATTTAATTCGCTCTATTACGCTAATTTTTCTTTTAAGAAATCTAATAATTGTTCTTTTCCAATCATTTCTTTCCCACCGCTACGGCGATTTTTATATTCAATTTCGCCGTTCGCAAGATTTTTCTCACCAATGACGATCATATGCGGCACACCGATAAGCTCCATATCCGCAAACATTACACCCGGGCGTTCTTTACGATCATCAAAAATGACATCCACACCTTGAGCCTGTAAAGTGCGGTACAATTCTTCGGCATATTGTTGCACGCTTTCGGATTTATGCATATTCATCGGCACAATCGCTACGGTAAAGGGTGCGATTTCATCTGTCGGCCAAATAATGCCGCGTTCATCATAATGCTGCTCGATCGCCGCCGCCACAACTCGGGTTACTCCAATACCGTAGCACCCCATAGTAACAATCATTGGGCGACCGTCTTCCCCCTGAACCGTAGCATTCATCGCTTCTGAATATTTTTTTCCCAGCTGGAAAATATGCCCGACTTCAATACCGCGCTTAATAAGCAACGTACCTTTTCCATCAGGGCTTGGATCACCTTCCACGACATTACGAAGATCGGCGACTTTCGGTAAGGCGACATCACGTACCCAGTTAATATTGAAATAATGTTTGCCATCAATATTCGCACCGGCACTGAAATCGGACATCAATGCCACCGAGCGATCAACAATCGCCGGAATGGTCAGATTTACCGGTCCTAACGAACCTACGCCTGCGCCGATTTTTGCCTTAATTTCCGCCTCATCGGCAAATTCCAACGGCGAGGCAACTTCCGCTAATTTTTCCGCTTTGATTTCATTTAACTCGTGATCGCCACGAATCACTAACGCCACAAGAGGCTGTTCTTCACTAGCCCCCTTTACAATCAAGGTTTTCACGGTTTTTTCAATCGGTTGATTAAATTGTTCCACTAATTCCGCAATCGTTTTTGCATTCGGCGTATCAATAAGTTCCATCACTTTGGTTGGTTCGCCACGCTCACCGATAGCAACCGCTTCGGCAAGCTCAATATTTGCCGCATAGTCCGATTCTGTGGAGAAAATCACATCATCTTCACCGCTATTTGCCAACACTTGGAATTCATGAGACGCACTACCACCGATAGATCCCGTATCTGCTTGAACCGCACGAAAATCTAAACCTAAACGATTGAAAATATTGCTATAAGTTTGATACATCACATCATAAGTTTGTTGTAAACTTTCTTTATCAGTGTGGAAAGAATAGGCATCTTTCATTATAAATTCACGACTGCGCATCACGCCGAAACGTGGGCGAACCTCATCACGAAATTTAGTCTGAATATGATAAAGATTAATCGGTAGCTGACGATAAGAGGTGATTTCACGTCGCATTAGATCCGTAATAGCCTCTTCATTTGTCGGTCCAATAACAAAACCACGCTCGCCACGATCGGTAAAACGCAATAATTCCGGACCATATTGATCCCAACGACCGGATTCCTGCCAAAGTTCCGCCGGTTGCACAACCGGCATTTTAATTTCAAGTGCGCCGCTTTTATCCATTTCTTCGCGAATCACTTTTTCGACTTTACGAAGCACCCGCCAACCGGTCGGCATCCAGTGGTATAAACCTGAAGCCAGAGGGCGAATCATCCCTGCACGCAACATCAGTTGATGGCTCACAATCGCCGCTTCGGCCGGTGTTTCCTTTAATGTAGAGAATAAATATTGACTTGTACGCATCGAATTAACCTTAAATACTTTAAATTGAGAAAAAATCGGTATTATGTAGCGCTTGCACAAGGTGAAAAGTAGGGTGTGTTAGGCTTGCCGTAACGCACCGTTAAACCCAAGTTTGGTGCGTTACGGCAAGCCTAACACACCCTACTTTTCACCTTGTGCAACGATACATAATAATGGAAAAAATTGGCGAGAGTATAACAAAAAGTGCGGTCATTTTTAACCGCACTTTTTTGAAAGAAGAAATTAATTGGTTTTCAATTTATTCCAATATTTTTCGTAAATATCAATCGCTTCGCCCACATCTCCTTGCATAATGCCCTTTTCCACCTGCTCAGGAGGAGGAAATAAAGTCGGATCATTGGCAAGTTCGGGATTCAATAGCGCTTTCACACCGTTATTCGGCATCGAAAAGCCCATACGTTCTACCACTACTTTTGCATTTTCCGGACGAAGTAAAAAATCAATAAATTTATGCGCACCTTCTACATTTTTTGCAGTTTTTGGAATTGCGTAATTGTCCATCCAAAAAATTGCCCCTTCTTTCGGATAAATAAATTGTAAACTTGGATTTTCTTTATGCGCCAAATACGCAGAACCGTTCCAAATCATACCGATTGCTGCTTCGCCTTGTACATAAGGCACTTCCGGAGAATCCGAATTAAAGGTTACCACGTTAGGTAATAAATTAACCAAACGTTCATAAGCGGCTTTGATTTCGTCCTCATTTGTGGTGTTCGGTGATTTACCATCTAATAATAAAGCGATATGAAAAACTTCGCGTGCGTCGCTGGTCATCAATACCTTGTGCTTAAACTCCGGTTTCCACAAATCCGCCCAACTTGTAATCTTGTTCGGTTCGATCTCATCCGAGTTCACCTCAATCCCGGTTAAACCATACACATACGGCAAAGAATATTTATTTTCTGGATCAAATTCCTTGTTTAAAAGATGTGTCGGCACTTGTTTTAAGTTACTCAGTTTACTGTGATCTAAAGGTTGCAACATATTCTCTTTGATCATTTTATTAACGTAATAACTCGATGGAAAAACCAAGTCGTAGCCTTGTCCGGCATTTTCCGTTAATTTTAATTTTGCATACATTTCTTCATTACTTTCAAAGGTGGAATAAATCACTTCCACACCGGTTTCTTTAGTAAATTGAGCAACAAGATCGGAAGGCACATAGTCCGTCCAGTTATAAACATAAAGTTTGTTGTTGGCAAAAGCTGATGTCGCAAAAACAGCGATTGCCGAAAGGAAAAGAGATTTGATTGAGAGAACAAAGGATTTTTTCAATTTATTGACCTCCGAAGGAATAATTAATAATCAATGCGCCAAATTCACGCAGACGGAAGTATAACATTTTTTCGCAAAGGGTTTGACATATTTACCCATAGGGGTAAGATTTCGCCAACTTTTATTCACGAGATTTTTTATGCTGAATTTTGCCCATCAAGAACACGTACCTTCTTATTATTTCGATTCACGCAATCAAGATTTCCAACTTCCCGCTTTAACACAGGTTGAACAAGCGGATGTGTGCGTAATCGGTGCCGGTTTCTTCGGTTTATCCGCCGCATTAGAACTCGCCGAAAAAGGAAAAAAAGTGATCGTACTGGAAGGTGCGCGCATAGGATTCGGCGCTTCAGGTCGAAGCGGCGGACAAGCAATTAACGGCTTTGAAGAAGGCATTGATGAGTACATCAAAGAAGTGGGCTTTGATAAAGCCCGCAAATTATGGGAAATGTCCTTAGAAGCCATCGATATTATTGATGAACGCATTGCCAAATACGGCATCCAATGCGATTGGAAAAAAGGTTACGCCACCCTTGCGCTGAATGATCGCCGTATGGACGATCTCATCGCAAACGAAAAAGCCAGCCATGAAAATTTTGGCTATAAAAATATGCAGCTTTGGGATAAAGCTAAACTCAAACAACATTTGGGCAGTGATATTTACGTGGGCGGTTTATACGATAGCAACTCAGGGCATTTGCACCCGCTTAATTATTGCTTAGGGTTGGCAAAAGCCTGCTTGGATCTCGGCGTACGGATTTTTGAGCAATCACCGGTCGTGGATCTGATTGAAAAAAACGGCAGTATCGAAGTAAAAACCACACAAAGTGCGGTCATTTCTCAAGATGTTATTTTAGCAACCAATGCCTATATTGATGTGCTACCCAAATCAATTCATCACGGTATTAATCGCAAAATTATGCCGGTAGAAAGCTTTATCATTGCCACCGAACCTTTAAGTCAAACCCTTGCCGATTCAGTGATTAATAATGGTATGTCCGTGTGTGATAATAATTTATTACTCGATTATTATCGTCTAAGTGCGGATAATCGCCTTCTTTTCGGCAGTGATTCCAGCTCGGAAAAAGATATGGTTGCCGTAATGCGGCAAAATATGCTGCACGTATTCCCGCAACTTGAAGAAGTTAAAATCGATTACGGCTGGGCGGGGCCAATCGATATGACGATGAACTCTACCCCACATTTTGGTCGGATTTCTCCTCATATTTATTTTGCTCACGGCTATTCCGGACACGGCGTTGCATTAACGGGGCTTGCCGGTCGCATTATCGCTGAAGCCATTTTAGGCGATGATGAACGCTTACGAATTTTCGAGGAACTGAAAGTGCCATCCGTTTATGGCGGAAAGATCGTAAAAAATTTAGCCACTAAAATCGGTGTGCAATATTACAAATTTTTGGATCGTTTTCGCTAGAAATTCACTCAAAATAACACGCAATCGCTTGAAGCGATTGTTATATCTTAAGGCACGATTGGCAAATCTAAAGGTTTTTTGACCGCACTTTAAGGCGTTGTATTTTAATTTCACCAATAATCGGAAAGTCCATTATTGGTGAAATTAGATACCTAAAACACCTAAGGTTTAATATCCCTCAAGATAGGATTTTGCATTGAAATCAAAGTCTCGGTAGATTGAATTTCATCAATTAATTGAATTTTTGTCGCTAATACCGAGTGTAATTCGGCAATAGTGTGCGTCATCACCTTAATGAAAATCGAATAATTTCCCGTCGTATAATAGGCTTCGACCACTTCATCAAAAGTTTCCAGTTTCTTGATAACCTTCTCGTAATCTTTCGCGCTCTTCAAAATAATACCGATGAAACAACATACATCATAACCAAGTTTACGTTCATCAATAATCACTTTTGTCCCTTCAATAATACCTGATTGACGCATTTTTTCGACACGAACGTGAATCGTACCGGGACTAACACCAAAATTTTTCGCCATTTCAGCATAGGGCGTACGGGCATCTTTGGTGAGAACGCGGAGAATTTGTTGATCCAAATTATCGATATTGTGCATAAAACATCCTCCTTTATAAATCATCTAAAAAACCATCATTTAATTAGATAATATTTAAACTTAATGGAAAAGTAAACAAAATACTTGAAATATAATCTGATTTTATTGAATAATACCTAAAAATTTCACTTAGTATTAAAACAGGCGGAAAATATGAAGAAAACATTTATCTTACAACAACAAGAAATTAGCTTTGTAAAAAACACCTTTACACAAAACTTAATTGAACAACTTGGCATCATTGAAGTGCAGGGTCCTATTCTTAGCCAAGTGGGAAACGGTATGCAAGACAACTTATCGGGAATTGAGAAAGCGGTTCAAGTAAACGTAAAACAAATTCCGAATGCCGTATTTGAAGTGGTTCACTCTTTGGCGAAATGGAAACGCCACACCCTTGCCCGTTTCCATTTTAAAGAGGGAGAAGGATTATTCGTTCATATGAAAGCATTGCGTCCGGACGAAGATTCATTAGATTCAACCCATTCCGTTTATGTGGATCAATGGGACTGGGAAAAAGTGATCCCTGCCGGTCGCCGTAACTTTGCTTACTTAAAAGAAACCGTAAACTCAATTTATCGCGCAATTCGTTTAACCGAACTTGCCGTAGAAGCCCGATTTGACATTCCTTCCATTTTGCCAAAACAAATTGCCTTTGTTCACAGCGAAGACCTAGTCAAACGTTACCCCGATTTAAGCAGTAAAGAGCGTGAAAATGCAATTTGTAAAGAATACGGTGCCGTCTTCTTGATTGGTATCGGCGGAAATCTCTCCGATGGAAAGCCACACGATGGTCGCGCACCGGATTATGATGACTGGACAACAGAATCTGAAAACGGCTATAAAGGTTTAAACGGCGATATTTTGGTGTGGAACCCGGATCTTGAAAAAGCTTTCGAACTTTCTTCAATGGGGATTCGTGTTGATGAATCGGCACTTCGCTTGCAAGTAGGTTTAACCGGCGATGAAGCCCGCCTAGAAATGGATTGGCATCAAGAATTGCTCAACGGCAAATTACCGCTCACGATTGGCGGCGGCATAGGTCAATCCCGTTTAGCGATGTTCTTATTACGTAAAAAACATATCGGCGAAGTGCAATCAAGCGTATGGCCAAAAGAAATGTTAGAGCAGTATCAACACATTCTTTAATCTTTTTAAACAAAAAGTGCGGTGAATTTCACCGCACTTTTTTTCGTTTCAACGATCTTAATACAACACGCGCGCGCGAATCGTGCCGTCAATTTCACGTAATTTTGCCAATAGTGGTGCAGTATCTTCCGTTTCCACATCCACCACAACATAACCTATTTTCGGATCGGTTTGCAGGTATTGCGCAGCAATATTCACATTTGCCTCTACGAAAACTTGGTTAAGTTTATTAAGAATACCCGGGCGATTTTCGTGAATATGCAATAAACGTTTAGTGCCTTCGTGTTCCGGCAAAGAAACTTCAGGGAAGTTTACGGAAGATAAGGTTGAACCGTTATCGGAATATTTCACAAATTTACCCGCCACTTCAAAACCGATATTTTCTTGTGCTTCCGCCGTTGAACCGCCGATATGCGGCGTTAAAATCACATTATCAAATTCACGCAACGGAGAAACAAATTCTTCATTGATCGATGCCGGCTCGACAGGGAAAACATCAATTGCCGCACCTTGGACTTTTCCTTCTTTTAACGCTTTCGCCAATGCGTCAATATCTACCACCGTACCACGTGCCGCATTAATTAAAATGGAACCCTGTTTAAGTTGCGCTATACGTTCTGCACTCATTAAATTACGGGTTGACGGCAGATCCGGTACATGTAAGGAAATCACATCACAAGCCCCAAGTAATTCTTCCAAATCACGAATCTGTTTTGCATTCCCTAACGGTAATTTGTTTTCAATATCATAGAAATACACATCCATTCCAAGTGACTCTGCAATAATACTTAATTGAGAACCGATATGACCATAACCGACAATCCCCAATTTTTTACCGCGTACTTCGTGAGAGCCTGCTGCAGATTTATTCCACACACCACGATGTACTTCTGCATTTGCTTGCGGCACATTACGCATAAGTAGCAAAATTTCACCGAGTACTAATTCCGCCACAGAGCGTGTATTTGAGAACGGCGCATTAAATACCGGAATACCACGCGCTTTTGCTGCATTCAAATCAACTTGATTAGTACCGATACAAAAACAGCCTACCGCAATAAGTTTTGGAGCGGCTTCTATCATTTCCGCAGTTAAGTGCGTACGCGAGCGTAACCCAATAAAATGCGCATCTTTAATCGCCGCTTTAAGTTCATCGCCATCAAGCGCCTTTTTATAATAATCAATATTTGTATAACCTGCCGCATACAAGGTATCTAGTGCACTTTGATGTACACCTTCCAGCAACACAAATTTGATTTTTGATTTATCAAGTGAAACTTTGTTTGTCATATTTGCATCCTTATAATTTATATTATGAATTAATCGATAACCTTCGCACCTTCAGGCGTTCCGACAATCACGACATCTGCACTACGTAAAGCGAATATGCCGTTAGTCACCACACCGGCAACGTTATTTAATTCTTTTTCCATTTCCACCGGATTTAAAATTTTAAAGTTATACACATCTAAAATCACATTGCCGTTATCGGTAACCACACCCTCACGATATTCCGGCGAGCCGCCAAGTGCAGCCAATTTTCTACCGACTTGCGAACGCGCCATCGGGATCACTTCCACCGGCAATGGGAATGTAGAACCCAATACATCTACTTGTTTACTGGAATCAACGATACAAATGAATTTTTTCGCCAATGCCGCCACGATTTTTTCGCGAGTGAGTGCCGCACCGCCGCCTTTAATCATCATTTTTTGCGGATTGATCTCATCAGCTCCATCAACATAAATATCTAATTCGGAAACCTCATTAGCACCGAATACTTCAATACCTTGTTTGCGTAACAACTCTTCCGAAGCTTTTGAAGCAGCCACCGCACCTTTTATTTGGTTTTTCATTGCGCCTAATGCTTCAATAAAACAGTTCACCGTTGAACCGCTCCCGACCCCCACAATCGTATCCGCTTTCACATATTGTAATGCGGCTTGTGCCGCAAGTTTTTTCATTTCTAACTGATCCATTTCTTTTCCTTACTTGAATTAAGTATAGTGAATTAAATTTAAAACAGACACAAAGCCGCAAGCCGAAGACAGTACAAGTAGTACGGCGAGGCATAGCAATGCAGTAGATATTTTAAATTTAATTCAATATAAACGATTGCTTTACTTTAATACGACTCATTTTGATAAACAAGTGCAAATATCATTCTTCCGTTAAAAATAATTCCAACAATTCATTTAAGAATAATTTCCCTCGTTCTGTGATTTGCCAAGTTTGAGAAGTTTCTATAAGGTAGCCTTGTGTGAGCGCAAAATCGATTTGATTTCTAACCGCACTTTGCGGCAAACCGGTGTAGACTTCAAACTCAGTTTTCGGTACGGCTTCTAATAAACGAAATCGGTTCATAAAAAATTCAAAAGGGCGGTCGATTTCGGGGACGTTTTTTTCCTCATATAAATATTCGCCGCGCAAATAACCTTTCGGATGCTTGGTTTTAGAAAAACGCAAAATTTTTCCCTTCGGAAAAGTGAGTTTTCCATGTGCGCCACATCCAATCGCCAAATAATCCCCAAAACGCCAATAATTTAAATTATGTCGGCATTGAAAACCCGGCTTAGCATAGGCTGACGTTTCATATTGTTGATAACCGGCTTCCGTCAACAATTTATGCCCTTGTTCAAAAATATCCCACAGTTCGTCATCATCAGGTAACTTCGGGGGACGATAAGCAAACATTGTGTTGGGTTCGATGGTAAGTTGATACCAAGAAAGATGCGGAGGAGAAAGCGCAATCGCTTGGCGTAAATCATCTAAGGCTTCATCTAACCTTTGGTTTGGCAATCCGTGCATTAAATCCAAATTGAAACTTTTTAAGCCGGAAACGCTTGCTAAATTGACCGCACTTTTCGCTTCAAGACAATTATGAATACGTCCTAAACGCTGAAGTTTGTCATCGCTAAAACTTTGAATCCCCATGGAAATACGTGTTATTCCGGCTGAAACATAACCTTTGAAACGTTCCGCTTCCACCGTGCCGGGATTGGCTTCAAGTGTTATTTCAATATCATCTTCAAAAGGAATACACTTTCTGATTTCATTCAACAAAGTGGCAATGCTTTCTGCTGAAAATAAACTCGGTGTGCCACCCCCGATAAAAATCGAATGTAATTTACGATCTTGAACGGAGTCTTTAAAGCGCACTAAATCCAGCTGTAAATCTTGTAGTAAATGATAAATGTAGTCGCTTTCCGGAATGTTACCTTTCTGAGCGTGTGAATTGAAATCGCAATAGGGACACTTTTGTACACACCAAGGAATATGAATATAAAGCGAAAGTGGGGGAAGTGTAAGCATGATAATTGATAGATTAAAAAAATATATTGCGCTATTCTATGCCATTATAAAATACAACGGAAAAAATTTTAAAAGAGGAAGTCTTTAGCTATCATCTTAATTTTAAGTAAGTTAAAGGCGGAGAAACGATTTATTAGGGAAAATAATAGGCTCCACATTGAGAGCCTATTACGTCTATACCAACATATTGTTTAGTTATGGAATTGAAAAATAAGTTAATGAGCCCGGCCCAACAGGTAAACCAAACGCAAAAACCCAAAGGTAGAAAAGTGTTATCCAACCAATGATAAAAATAAATGAATAAGGAATCATCATTGCCATTAGCGTCCCCACCCCCGTATCTTTCTTATAACGAACCGCCACAGCCATAATCAAGCCAAAATAACTCATCATCGGTGTAATAATATTCGTTGTTGAATCACCAATACGATATGCAGCCTGAATTACTTCCGGTGCATAACCGACCAACATCAGCATCGGTACAAAAATAGGTGCGGTTAATGCCCATTGTGCTGAAGCGGAGGAAATCATCAAATTAATAAATGCACAAACCAAGATGAAACCGATAAAAAGCATCGGACCTGTTAAACCAAGATCAATGAGTAGATTAGCCCCTTTTACAGCAATAATTGAGCCTAAGTTCGTCCACTTAAAAAATGCCACAAACTGTGCTGCAAAGAATACCAACACAATGTACAGCCCCATTGAGGCCATACCTTGCGACATCGCTTTTACGATATCTTGAGAAGATTTCATTGAACCGGTAACCCGTCCATAGATATAACCGGGAATAGCAAAAAAGATAAAAATGAAAACAACAATTCCCTGTAAGAAAGGTGAACCAGCCACTAACCCTGTTTTGGGATTACGCAAAATGCCATCTTCGGGAACAACTGTCCACGCAAGTAACGAGGAAAAAATTAACATTGCAATTCCGGCCCACATCAACCCTTTTTTCTCATTAGGTGTTAGTTTCTCCACTTTATTTTTAAGAATTGAAGAATCATCCGCATCTTTAGGATCATATTTTCCTAACTGTGGTTCAACGATTTTTTCAGTAACCAAATAGCCTAAAATACTTACTAAAAACGTACTGACAAACATAAAATACCAGTTTGCTTCAGGCCCAACCACATAATCTGAATCAATTAAACGGGCCGCTTCTTGAGTAATTCCCGATAAAAGCGGATCCACCGTACCTAATAGCAAATTAGCGCTATACCCGCCGGAAACACCGGCAAATGCGGCTGCAATCCCTGCGAGCGGATGACGACCAAGTGCGTGAAAAATCATCGCAGCAAGAGGAATTAACACCACATAACCAAGTTCTGCGGCTGTATTTGAAATAACCGCAGCAAATACAATAGTGAAGGTCACTAATTTTTTCGGTGCACCAACAATTAAGCCCCTCAACGCCGCAGAAATCATACCCGAGGATTCAGCAATAGATACCCCAAGCATTGCTACTAAAACTGTACCAAGTGGCGCAAAACCGGTGAAATTTTTTACTAAACTACTGACCATATAAGAAAGCCCTTCTTGGCTAAGTAGGCTTTTCACGATAATATCAGCAGAATGATTAGGGCGAGGATCCAAGACTCTCACATCAAAATAATGCAAGATTGCTGAAAGTATGATCAAAATACCACACATCAACATAAACAAAATGATAGGGTGCGGCAATAAATTTCCAAGCCACTCTACCCCTTTTAAAAAATGCTGAATTCGGCTGTTTTTTTGAGAAACGGTTGATGACATGCGCATATCCTTTTACTTTGGTTAAAAAATAGGCTTCATATTCGCATATTTTTTATCAAACTCAAAAATAAAATTCCATTTCTGCAACAATAACGTTACATTTTTTTCACAACTTTGCTTGAATCATCAAAAAATTAGAATTTAAAGATACAAAAAAGGCTTGTTTCACAAGCCTTAAAAAATATTCAATTAATTGACCGCTCTTGTCGTTTTTGTTGTTGATTTGCGACGTGGCGCTTTCGATTTAGCTTCCACTTTCACGAATTCAACTCCTTCCGGAGGATTTTCCAAAGCCAAGCCAAGCACTTCATCAATGGTTTCAACGGCGTGAATGGTAAGATTTTCTTTTACGTTATCCGGAATTTCTTCCAAATCTTTCACATTCTCTTTTGGAATCAACACGGTTTTAATTCCACCGCGATGTGCTGCCAATAGTTTTTCTTTTAAACCGCCAATCGGCAAGACTTTACCGCGTAAGCTGATTTCCCCCGTCATCGCCACATCGGCACGAACAGGATTACCGGTTAAACAGGAAACAAGCGCCGTACACATTGCGATCCCAGCACTCGGACCGTCTTTCGGGGTTGCGCCGTCCGGTACGTGAATGTGAATATCGCGTTTTTCGTGGAACTCTGGATTAATGCCGAGTTTATCAGCACGAGCGCGTACCACCGTCATTGCTGCTTGGATCGATTCTTTCATCACATCACCAAGAGAACCGGTAAAGGTGAGTTTACCTTTACCAATAACAGAGGCGGTTTCAATCGTTAATAAATCCCCACCCACTTCTGTCCAAGCCAAGCCGGTAACTTCCCCTACTCGATTTTGAGTATCCGCTTTGCCAAATTCAAAACGTTTTACACCGAGATAATCATGAAGATTATCGGCATTCACGGTGATTGATTTCAGTTTTGGATTAACCAGTAAGTTTTTCACTGCCTTACGACAAATTTTAGAAATTTCACGTTCTAAATTACGCACACCGGCTTCACGGGTGTAGTAACGGATAATGTCTAAAATCGCACTTTCTTCCACCACCAATTCGCCTTTTTTCAAGCCATTACGTTCCATTTGTTTTTCTAACAAATGACGCATCGCTATATTGAGTTTTTCATCTTCCGTATAACCGGAAAGACGAATCACTTCCATACGGTCAAGCAATGGCCCCGGAATATTCATCGAATTTGAGGTTGCCACAAACATCACATCCGACAGATCGTAATCCACCTCTAAATAGTGATCGTTGAAAGCGGTATTTTGTTCAGGATCAAGCACTTCTAATAAAGCGGAGGCGGGATCACCACGCATATCCGATGCCATTTTGTCGATTTCATCAAGCAGGAATAACGGGTTCTTCACGCCCACTTTCGCCATTTTTTGGATCAATTTTCCCGGTAAAGCGCCGATATAAGTCTTACGATGACCGCGAATTTCCGCCTCATCACGTACGCCACCGAGCGCCATACGCACATATTTACGACCGGTCGCATTGGCAATAGATTGTCCCAATGAGGTTTTCCCCACTCCCGGAGGGCCTACCAAACAAAGAATCGGTCCTTTTACTTTATTCAAACGAGCTTGTACCGCAAGGTATTCCAAAATGCGCTCTTTCACACGCTCCAAACCATAATGATCCGCATCTAATATTTGTTGTGCTTTTGTAATATCTTTTTTTACTTTAGTGCGTTGATGCCAAGGCACTTGAAGCATCCATTCCACATAACTGCGCAACACTGTGGCTTCCGCCGACATTGCGGACATCATTTTGAGTTTTTGTAATTCGTTTTCTACTTTCTCACGAACGTCCGCAGGCATTCCCGCCGCCTCAACTTTTTGACGAAGTTGTTCAACTTCATCAAGCGTATCTTCACTTTCGCCCTCTCCCATTTCTTTGCGAATCGCTTTAATTTGTTCGCTCAAGTAATAGTTACGCTGGCTTTTCTCCATTTGTTTTTTCACACGGCTACGAATGCGTTTTTCCACTTGTAGAATATCCGCTTCCGATTCCATCATACCAAGCAAATATTCTAAACGTGCTTGCACATCAGCAAGCTCTAATACGTTTTGCTTATGGCGAACCGTTACCGGCAAATGCGCTGCCATCGTATCCGCTAAGCGATCCGCCTCTTCAATACGTTGAAGCGCACTTAATACATCAGCGGGTACTTTTTTATTTAAGGTAAGATAGTTTTCAAACTCTGCCAGTACCGCTGTTTTCACCACGTTTACTTCTTGTTCATCGCCATAGGTGGACTCAATCGGAGTAATTTGGGCAGAAAAGAAATTTTCGCCTTCTTCCAAACTGTTAATTTTTGCGCGTTGTTGACCTTCCACCAATACTTTCACCGTACCATCCGGCAATTTCAATAACTGGATAATATTGGCAATCGTCCCCACATCAAATACGTCATCAACCGTCGGTTCTTCTAAATCCGCTTGTTTTTGTGAAACTAAAAGGAGCTGTTTATCTTCATTCATCGCCTCTTCAAGTGCATTGATAGATTTTGCCCGCCCCACAAAAAGCGGCATTACCATATAAGGGAAAACCACGACATCGCGTAACGGCAATACGGGCATCGTGCGTTGTGTTTTTTTGGCTTTCATATTTTCTCTCTAATCTGTCTTCGTAATTTGGGGATATATGGGGGTTGGGTGAATAAATTCAAGGGAAACGAGCGATAAAAGTGCGGTCAAAAATAACCGCACTTTTGTTGAAAAGCTAAAGAATTTCCAGTAATTTGCCAAAATCGTCAAATACCCAATCCGGGTCGGATTCGTTGATAGGAATATTATAGTTATAGCCATAGGTTAACCCCACCACCGCACAACCCGCCGCATGTGCGGCAATAATGTCATTTTTGGAATCACCGACAAATAACACTTGGCGTGGCTCAAGCCCAAACTTTCCGCATAAATAATAAAGCGGCCCCGGATGCGGCTTAATTGCAGGTAAAGATTGACCGCCTAAGGTTTCGCTAAATAAGTGATCAATACCAAATGCGGATAACACCGGTTGAACGTGTTTAGTCGGTTTATTGGTAACAACGGCAAGAGTATAACCTTTAGCTTTTAAGGCTTCTAGGGTTTCTTTTACATTAGGATATAAATGACTGATATTACAGAGGTTTTCACCATAATAGTGACTAAAACGAGCTTTTACCGTTTCGATTTCCGCCTCGCTTAGCGTTCTACCTGTTTGCTCATAAGCCCATTCTAAAGCACGTGCAATAAGTACCGGTGCACCATTGCCGATCCAAGTTAATACCAATGCTTCTGAGGCTTGCGGTAAATCCAACTCCGCTAAAGCGGAATTCACGGACAAGGCTAAGTCCGGCAAGCTATTAACTAAAGTACCGTCCAAATCAAAGCCGATAAGTTTAAATTGTGTGTTCATTATTTTTCTATTTCCTTGTAAATCAGTCAAAAAAGGCGTGATATTTATTCACCACAAACCGTTTCGAGTTGTTGTCTCATTTGATCAATCACCTGTTTGTAATCAGGTTGGTCAAAAATGGCCGAACCGGCAACAAACATATCTGCACCGGCTGCTGCAATTTCCGCAATATTGTTGATTTTTACGCCGCCATCCACTTCAAGACGAATATCTAAGCCGCTATCATCAATTATTTTGCGTACTTGTTGTAATTTTTTCAGTGTGGACGGAATGAAAGATTGCCCGCCAAATCCCGGATTTACCGACATCAATAAAATCAAATCCACTTTATCCAATACGTAATCCAAATAGCTCAACGGCGTTGCCGGATTAAACACTAAGCCGGATTTACAACCGTGATCTCGAATAAGCTGCAATGTACGATCAATATGTTCTGAAGCTTCCGGATGAAAACTAATATAATTGGCACCGGCTTTCGCGAAATCAGGAATAATTCTATCCACCGGTTTTACCATTAAATGAACGTCAATCGGTGCGGTAATTCCGTAATCACGCAAAGCTTTACACACGACGGGGCCGAAAGTGAGGTTCGGCACATAATGATTATCCATAACATCAAAATGAATCACATCCGCACCGGCATTCAATACATTTTGTACATCATCACCAAGGCGGGCAAGATCGGCAGAAAGAATTGAGGGAGCAATAAGATAAGGTTTCATAGTCATCTCCAAAAGATAGTAATCACTCTAGTTTACTACGTTAAGGTATAAATTGCCTTGATTATTTCTTGGAAAACACCGAAAAAAACAACCGCACTTTGTTTCCTTTCCGAATAAAACAAAGTGCGGTCGGTTTTTTAAGAAATTTTATTTATTCACTTGGCTGCCAATCAAACCACCTAATGCCGCCCCACCTAATGTTGTTGCCGCATTGCCTTTAATCATATAGCCGGCGGCACCACCAATTGCAGCCCCCACCGCGGTATTTTTTTGGCTACGGCTCATATTTCCGCAAGCTGCTAATGAAACGGCCGTCATACCAATAATCAACGATTTTGTGATTAACTTCATAGGATTTCTCCGTGTAAAACTAAAAACTATCAACAGCGATAGCGTTCTGTAAGACAAACCCGACCGAATAAAAGTTCATAAAAATAATCTCATCGTGATGAGAGCAAAATAGGAGAGGAATTTCAATGATCTAAAATTACCGTGATCACTTTTAAATATTCAATGGCAAGACGCTGCTGATCGGCACTCGCATTAAAAATAAGATCTTCCGAAAGTACGCCGCAAGGTTGATCTTTGGGAATTTTACCTTGCTCATAGGCTTCGTAATCATCACGCCAATCGCCGCTAAAATAATATTTTTCCAAGAATTTCATTTTCGGTAAGAATGTTTGCCATTTTTCAAGAAACCATTGTGCTTCCGCAAGAAAATCCGTTGATTCATTCAAAATAGCTTCCATTTCGACAATTTGCGCTAAACGTTCTTTGGGTAGCATTATTCTCTCCAAAACTTTCTAAAAATAAACCGCACTTCCGGTTGAAAGTGCGGTCAGTTTACAGCGTATTTTTACAAACTACACATCATAAGTGGTTGATGCCGTATTACCGCCACGCCCTGTCCAATTGGTGTGGAAAAACTCGCCGCGTGGTTTATCTGTACGTTCATAAGTATGCGCACCAAAATAATCACGTTGTGCTTGCAATAAGTTTGCAGGTAAACGAGCGGAGGTATAACCATCGAGGAAAGTGATGGCTGATGCCATACAAGGCATTGGAATACCGATTTCGATAGATTTCGCCACAACTTTGCGCCAATCATCCATGGAATTTTCCAAAATTCCCTTGAAGTAGCTGTCTGAACCTAAGAAAATTAAATCCGGATTCGCTTCATAAGCATCACGAATATTACCTAAAAAACGACTGCGAATAATACAGCCTTCACGCCATAATAGTGCAGTGTTGCCGTAGTTGATATTCCAGTTGAAATTTTCAGAAGCCTCACGAATCAACATAAAGCCTTGTGCATAAGAAATGATTTTGGAAGCCAACAATGCTTTGCGTACGGCTTCAATCCATACTTTTTTATCACCTTCGACTTTACCGATCGTTTTGTTGAATAATTTGCTTGCCGCAACACGTTGATCTTTAAATGCAGACACACAGCGGGCGAACACGGATTCGGTGATTAAGGTCAATGGAATACCAAAATCTAACGCATTGATTCCCGTCCATTTACCCGTCCCTTTTTGACCTGCCGTGTCTAAGATTTTATCAACCAAACGTGCACCGTCTGCATCTTTATAACCTAGAATATCAGCAGTAATATCAATCAGATAGCTATCTAATTCGGTATTGCGCCACTCATTAAAAGTTGCTTGCAATTCATCATCAGATAAGCCAACGCCCTCTTTTAAGAATTGATAAGCTTCGCAAATTAATTGCATATCGCCATATTCGATACCATTGTGAACCATTTTCACAAAATGGCCTGCGCCATCTTTACCCACCCAATCACAACAAGGCTCGCCTTGTTCGGTTTTAGCGGAAATCGCTTGTAACACAGGTTTGACGAATTGCCATGCTTCTTCGTTACCACCCGGCATAATTGAAGGCCCGTGGCGAGCGCCTTCTTCTCCACCGGAAACGCCGGTACCGATGAAACGAATCCCTTTTTCACGCAACGCTTCTACACGGCGATTGGTATCAGGATAGTTGGAATTACCGCCGTCAATGATAATATCGCCTTCTTCCAAATGCGGGAGTAACGCATCAATAAATTGATCCACCACCTCTCCGGCACGCACCATTAACATGACTTTGCGCGGTTTTTCTAATTTAGCGGCTAAATCTTCTAACGAATACGCACCGATAATGTTCGTTCCTTTCGCTGCGCCTTCCAAAAACTCGTCCACCTTAGACGTGGTACGGTTATATGCCACCACTTTAAAGCCATGATCATTCATATTTAAAATGAGGTTTTGCCCCATCACGGCTAAGCCGATGACACCGATATCGCCTTTTACTGACATTTTTTTCTCCTGTTGGTGAGGCGCAACTTACTTGCACCTTTTTAATTAAAACTTCTTACATAGTTAAAAGCATATGGGAAGAATAAACGCACTTTATCTACTAAAATTGAAAACTACGTAAATATAAAATTTTGTTTTGCACGCTCATTAACCCTTCCCTCAAATATCATCAATTCACAACAAATTCTGCAGCCATTTGTGAATGTAATTTTGCCGTATCAAAAAAAGGTAACGGAGAATCACTTTGATTTACTAATAATCCAATCTCAGTACAGCCTAAAATCACCCCTTCCGCACCTTGTTTCTGCAATGTTTCAATCGTATCTAAATAAAACGCATTTGATTGTGATAAAAATTTACCTACACATAATTCATCAAAAATAATACGGTGAATTTCATTTTGAATTTCTTCATTCGGCACAATAGGGACAATTCCGCGTTGAATAAGTCCATCACGATAAAAATTATCACTCATAGTAAATTTTGTGCCTAGTAACGCCACTTTTCTGATGTTTCTCGCCTTTATCGCATTTGCCGTTGCATCCAAAATATGCAAAAAAGGAATAGAGATTGCCTGTTGAATTTGAGTTGCAACTTTATGCATCGTATTCGTTGCCAACACAATACCTTGAGCACCAACTACTTCTAGCCTTTTGGCTGCCTCTGCTAAAATCTCTCCTGCTTTTTTCCATTCACCCCGTTTTTGGTATCGTACAATTTCCTCAAACTCTACACTTACCATCACGATAGGTGCTGAAGTATTGCTACCTTTTCGTTGATTAACCAAGCGATTAATTTCCGTATAATAGGTTGCAGTGCTTTCTGGGCTCATTCCTCCGATAATACCGAGCGTTTTCATTTATTCTCCTTTCTTCATAGAGATACGCAAAATTTCTCTGCTTATTAAAGGGATATAGTAAGTACAAATCAGCACACCTAGAACGACATTATCTTGCTCCCTCATAACCTATGTTATTGGAATTTCTAATTAATTCAAATTCATTTTTCTCTCAACCACTCAGGTAAACTTTTCAACCTCAGTAATCGTTGCTGATAGTCCAAGCATTGTCTGCTAAAGTAATTCTGCAAGCTATAAGTTTCAATTCTCAACGCTATCGGGACAAAAAAAGCATCAACCGCAGTAAAGGCTTCACCTGTAAGAAAATCACTACCGAATTGGCTTAATCCCTGCCGCCAAAGTTGATCCAAACGAGCCAATTCTTGTGCAAGTGCGGTAGAAATTGACGGTGTTTTTAACCGTTCTAATGGACTGAAATCACAAATTTCCCTCAATTGTTCAAACCCAGAATGCATTTCTGCACAAGCTGATCTTGACCAAGCTCTCGCCGATTTGTCTTTTGCCCAAACTTGTGGAAAGATTTCGGCTAAATATTCAATAATAGCAAGACTATCCCAAACGGTCATACCGTTATGTTCCAACACTGGGATTTTACCTGTGGGGGAAAATTGTAAAAAATGTTGACGTTGCAGTATTTTATCTTGCAAATAATGCACATTCACTTGTTCAAAAGGAATATTAAGCTGCTTCATCAAAATCCACACACGCAAAGACCAAGTAGATTTTGGCGGATTAACATAAAGTTTGAACATTTTCCTTCCTCTAGCATTTACGGTCAAAAGATTTTAACCTTAGTTCCAAAAACTACAAAAAATAGGCAGCAAACGCCAACACCGCCGGTAATCCCTGTTTAAACAAAATCCCTTTGTTCGCCGTAATTGCGCCATATATTGCCGCAATGATAACGCAAATAAGGAAGAAATAGGTTAGCGCAACTTGCTGAACCGACAAGGAAAACACTAGACCTGCGGCAAGAAAGCCATTGTATAACCCCTGGTTGGCAAACAAAACTTTGATCTTAGGATTAGCAAGGTCTTGTTCGGTTAATTTAAAAATTCGCCGTGCGACAGGGCTATTTAAAGCGAACATTTCCAAATAAAGAATGTAAAAATGTTCCAATGCCACAAGTGCGGTCAAAATAGAGGCTAAAATTTCCATTAAATTTCTCGAATTAATGAGTTGCCCTGTTCAAGGCTATCCAACCACTGCCATTTTTCATTGCCGATTAATTTTCCTGCATTGATAGAAAAAGTCGTACAACAACGCCCAAATCTGTTTTCTAAAGATTGATTTAAATGCTGATAAGTAAATTCAATCTGCATTTCACCGGTCTTTTTTCCAATTAGAAAACCTTTTAGAATTTCACCACCACTATACTCAGCCCAAACCATCTTTCCTTGTTGGTGGTAATGAAATTGGGTTTGGCAACCCACTTCACCATTTTCAGTATTCTCTACCGCTACAAACTTTTTGTTATTTAAATTCAACATTAAAGTAACTTCGCCGCCGCTTTATCCAAATACCATTCCGTTATGCCGTTCTTGGCGTGAATTTTAGCTGCCGGATAAGGTAATTTTTCCGCAGATGTGGTTTGAATTTCCTTAAGGATTTCCGCTTTACCTTCGCCTGTTACTAAGTAAGTAATACGTTTTGCCTGCTCAATGAATTTGGCGGTTTTGGAAATGCGGGTTTGTCCTGTCTCGGGGTGTTTCGCGATCACTGCAAGATTTTCATCATCAAAATCGGTTTGGTTCGGAAATAACGAAGCCGTGTGTCCGTCCGCGCCCATACCTAAAATAATCCAGTCAAAAACACCGTCAAAAATGACCGCACTTAATTCTTCTTCAAAACGTTTCAATTCTAAGATCGGCTCGTTTTCACCACGGATACGGTGAATATTTTCTGCCGGGATATGAATATGATCAAACAGCAATTTTTGTACTTCACCATAATTACTTTCAGGATTCTCAGGGCTCACCATTCGCTCATCGCCCCACCAAAAATGCAAATTTTTCCACTGCACTTGTGAAGCATAAGGTTCCGTTGCTAAGGTTTTAAATAATAATTTTGGGGTGGAACCGCCCGATAGGGAAATATGCACAGGACGATTAAACTCGCTATAAAGTTGAAATTCTTGAGCGATTTTTTCAACCGCTTGTTGAGCTGTTTTAAAGATAATCGTATTCATCGTTTTCCTTAGTTTGGGAGGGCAAAACAACCTTTGCCCACTTCAATCACATTGCCTCCCACGAAAATCGTGTTTTCGTGATCTACTCGAATAGTCAGCCTATTTGGGCGTTGCATTTTATCGCCCTGATGAATGACCCATTCAAGCGGTGTTTTTTTACGTAAAATTTGCAAGCCCGCCAGATTTGCCGCTGCCGAGCCGGTACCGGGGTCTTCCAATATCGCCCCGGATTGAACGAAAAACATTCTTGACGTAACCTGCTCATTTTCACGATGCCATAAATAGCATTGAGAGGGAGCAAAATCACTTTTTGTTTTCGCTAAAAATGAGGCGCTATTTGGCACGGCATTATGTACCGCCTGTGAGTGGGTTAATTCCGCTAATAACTGCCACGTCCCAGTATTGACCCACACAGGCTCATTTTTTACCTCTTGTGGCGTTAAGCCGAGAAATTCCGCTGTTTCCGCCACGCTCAAATGAGAGGGTTGCGTTTTCACGCCATTTTTTAAGGCGAATTCCACGCCTGTTCCTCTATGTGAAATATCAACCAAACCGGCTTGAGTTTCGATGGTGTAGCGTTTTTCCGCTGAATAATGGCTGTGCAAAATAAAACTCGCCCCTATCGTCGGATGTCCTGCAAACGGCATTTCATAATCGGGGGTAAAAATGCGATATTTTTTGACCGTTTGTGGCTGCTTGGGTGGCAGAATAAATACCGTTTCAGACAAATTAAACTGGCGAGCAATCAACTGCATTTGCTGATCGCTTAACCCCTCAGCATCAGGAAATACCGCCAACGGATTACCGCCGAAATGGCTTTCAGCAAATACATTCACGAGGTAAAAATCGTAATAATTCATCTGTACTTCCCTAAAGTGAGCTACACTTTTTTCTTCATCAAACCGCTTGGTTTACGCCATACACGACCACTTTTCGCAATAAGTTTCTCTGCGGCTGTCGGCCCCCATGTACCTGCTTCATATTCGTGGATTTTGCCCCCGTTCGCTTTGTAATTTAAAATCGGTTGTACAAAACGCCACGCCGCGTGAACTGCATCGGTACGGGCGAACAAGGTGGCATCGCCTTTCATTGCATCAAGCAATAAGCGTTCGTATGCGGTAAGTACTTGCGAACCGGCAAGATCGGCATAACGAAAGTCCATAGAAACTTCCTTAGCTTCAAAACCCGCGCCCGGTTTTTTCAACCCGAAACGCATAGAAATACCTTCATCCGGTTGAATGCGAATAATAAGTTTATTTTCCGGTGCATCTTGGCTAAATACAGGATGCGGAGTCGTTTTAAAGTGAATCACAATTTCCGTAACGCGAGTCGGTAAGCGTTTACCGGTACGGACATAAAAAGGCACGCCAGCCCAACGCCAGTTTTCGATTTCACAACGCAACGCCATATAGGTTTCAGTCTGAGAATCTGCCGGCACACCTTTTTCTTCCAGATAACCTTTCACCGTTTTACCGTTAATTTCTGCAGCGGTGTATTGCCCTAAAACAAGGTTATGTTCCACATCTTCTTGCGTTAACGGGCGTAAACTGTGCATGACTTTTGCCACTTCATCACGCATAGAATCGGCATTAATTATCGCCGGTGGTTCCATCGCCACCATTGCCAGCACTTGTAATAAGTGATTTTGGAACATATCCCGCATTGCGCCGGAACCATCGTAATAACCGCCCCGCTCCTCAACACCGATAGATTCGGCACCGGTGATTTCTACATAATCAATGAAATTGCGATTCCAAAGCGGCTCGAACCAACCGTTAGAAAAACGTAATACGAGCAAGTTTTGTACCGTTTCTTTACCAAGATAGTGATCGATACGATAAATTTGCTGCTCTTCAAAGAAACGGTGAATTTGCACGTCTAATGCCTGTGCGGTTTTTTCATCATAACCGAACGGTTTCTCCACAATGATACGTTTCCAACCGTATTCTTCGGTATTCAGACCGTGTGCGGCCAAACATTCCGGAATCACACCATAAAGACTTGGCGGCGTGGACATATAATAAAGCGTATTGCCGCAGGTTTGATATTTATCATGCAGTTCGTCCAAACGAGGAACAAGTTTGCCGTAATCGGCGGCATCCGAAGTGTTGATAGCTTGATAGTAAAGATGCTGACAAAATGCGTCTAAAGTTTCTGCAGTAGTCTCTTCATTATGAAGTAAGGTTTCACGCATTTTTTCACGGAAAGTTTCATCATTTAAATCGGAGCGTGCGACACCAAGCACCGAAAAATTCTCACTCAATCGTCCGATTTTATACAAATTATAGAGTGCGGGAATGAGTTTACGGTGCGTTAAATCACCGGATGCGCCAAAAATGACGATACAATTATTATCAGTTTGCATAATGATTCCTTATTAAAATACCCGAGCGTTGCGAAATGATGCGCTATTCTAACGAAAATTGCCAATCGAACCAATCAATTAAATTGAAAGATCGATTGCCAATCCGCCGATTTATCCGCCACCATGACAAAATGAGGGTTAATCAACGTTTCACGCCGATTATAAGTCAGTCGCCCAAAGTGCGGTGTGAAAATCGCTCCGCCTGTTTCGCCCAGTAAAACTTCCGCACCTGCCGTATCCCATTCTCCGGTTCTCCCAAGACGGACATAGCAATCTACAACGCCCTCTGCGACCAAACTGCTTTTCAGGCTACTTGAGCCTACTACCACAAATTCACAATCAAAATCTTTCGATAAAATTGACCGCACTTTTTCCTGTGAAGTGGTCGCCCCCACTGCAATGCGTAAAGTGCGGTCGAAATTGAGGGTGTTTTTTGTCAGCTTTTTCACTTGCTCATCTTGTTTTTTGTATGCACCGAAATCCTTCATTGCATAATAAGTAAGGGATAAAACAGGCGCATGAATCACGCTCAATACCGGCTCGTTTTTGCGAACAAGTGTGATTAAAACTGAAAATTGATCCGTACGATTTATAAATTGTTGCGTACCATCAAGGGGATCAATCAACCAATATTCTTCCCAGGTTTGGCGTTCTTCAAAAGGAATATGGCAATTTTCTTCGGAAAGGACTGGCGTGTTCGGGAAAAGTGCGGTCAATTTTTCCGTTAAAAATTGACTAACAAAAAGATCGGCTTCTGTAACGGGCGTATCGTCTTCTTTCATTTTTACATCAATATGCTGCCGATAAAAATGCAGGAGATGATTGCCTGCTTGATAAGCAATCAAGAGAATCTGGTTAAGTAAGTGTTCATTCAGCATCAGCATACAGCCCCCTTATGATTGTGATGATTTTTCTTTCGGCAACAACCACGGTATCACAAACAACGAATAAAATATCATACCGCACGTACTTAATAATCCCAATGACAACCCACCTTCGCTCATCCATTGCCAAAATGTGGGCTCTTCTTCGCTCATCACTAATAAATAAAAATAGGAAGCGACATTACAATAACAGAAAGTAATCAATGACGAGCATAGCACGATTGCGGCGATATTATGCCGAACATAACGAAATTTCATCGCCACTAAAGCGATCAAAAACGCAGGAATCGTGGCAAGAAAAAAAGTGGTAAGCAAATAACGACTAAACGGAACCGCATCAAAATCCGCATCTAAAAACCAAAGTAATGCGGTTGCCAGCAATTGCAAAATCAAGGGAAATAGGATAAGTGTTTTGAGATAAGGTTTCATAAAAAGCAGGTGATTGGGAAAGATGGCCTATTTTATAGGAAAGTCGCACGCTTTTACAGAATCATTATGTTGATGTTTTGGAGGAGCGTTGAGACATAAGGTTACTTAGGATAGAATGGGAAACAATAGCTTTTTTAGAGAGGAAAAGAAATGAAAAACTTAAAATTATCCGCTTTATCTTTGGCATTGGTAAGCTCATTTACGATAAATGATGTAATGGCTGTAGCAAACGAAGAAATAACAGATGAACATTCTACAATCAACGGAAGTAGAGCTTCTTACAGCTATTTCTATACAAATCCTTCCCTAAGCCTTTCTACAAGTTTCCGTAGGGTTGAAAATGGAGCACTAAATATTATTGATTCTTTAATTTCACTAAATGTTGCTGCTAACTCACCAAGGCAGGATAGTCTTTACTCATATTTTTACGAACTCAATAATTCAACGATAAATTTAAAGGATAGCTCTACTATTTATCACCTACACCCAAATTCAAATGGTGTTTTTTTATTAAAAAATTCCACTGCAAATATCATAGATTCAAGTGTTATTTCTAAGGGGGAATTGGGAGCAATCGAATTTACACAAAGTACCGTTATTTTAAATAATGCCTCCATTTCCGCCCCCAAAGAATCCTCAGCATTCATGTATTCTGATAAAAATAATGTAGTGAAAATTGAAAATAACTCGACTATTTCTTCAGGTGAGTTTCTAGGGAGTAATTGGCTGGTAGATGATATTCAACAAGGAAACATTTCTTCCCAAGAAGGAAATATTAATATTGAAATAGCAAATTCAAAAATTATTTCTGATGTATTCGCCTACCTTACTCCAAGTGACGATGAAGTAGGTAAAATTAAAGAGGCGATTACTATTACTGCCGAAAATTCCACTTTATCAGGGCTAACGAAAGCTGTTGATGCCCCAGATTCAACATTGAATTTAACCTTGAATAATTCTGTGTGGAATACTTCACAAACGGAGATTGACGGTAAAACACTATTGGATAGTAGCCTCACGAACCTATCTTTGCAGAAAGGTTCAGTAAATTTTGTCAATACTCTCGGGTTTCAAACTCTTACAATCACTGGCGATTTATCAGGCTCAGGAAATTTCACCCTCAACACTAATCTTGCCAACCAAGAATCCGATAAGATCGTAGTACAAGGCAAAGACAGCGGTCAATTTGGCTTAGATATTCGTAATAGTGATGATGAACCCAACGCCCCAAACGGCAAAGTAACCCTTGTTGAAACACAAACAGGCGAAGCACAATTTAGCTTGCTGAATCGTGAATATGTCGATGCAGGAGCGTATCGTTATCGCTTGAATAAAGAAGGGACAAACTGGGTACTTTCTAACCGTGCAGGAGAAAAGACAACTTCAACACCTGTTGCGCCAACAAATCCGCCTACACCGAAAATCCCAACCAAGCCTACACCATCTGTAGAGGATAACATAGCAGTTCAGCCAATCCCCCCAACAACTCCAAGTGAAAACACGGCACCACAACCGCCGATTATTCCGCCGGTGATTGTACCACCAACAACCACCGAACCGGCTAACCCACAACTTGCCTTAAGTGAAAAATCTAACGCACTGGTTTCACTCCGCCAAGCTCAATTACACCTTGTTGAACAAGGCTTAACGGATTTACACCACCGCCTAGGCGAATTAAAACGTGGCGAACAAGGCAATGTATGGGTGAAAAATGTAAATTCTCGTTCAAAACTGACCGCACTTTCAGTTTCCTCAAATAGCCAATCATCGGGTTTTGAACAAAATATTCACAGCCTACAACTGGGGGCAGATGTTGCATTGAGCGACAATTTCCGTTTGGGCGGATTTATCGGCAATGCCCGTTCCGATGTGGATTTTAATCACGATTATGGTTCAGGCAAAGTTAAAGGACAATCATTCGGGATCTACGGAACCTATCTCGCCGACAACGGTTTCTATTGGGATAACATCGCCAAATACGACCGCTTGAAAGCAGAAAACCCTGAAACAGGCAAACGCAAATATCACGGCTACACCCTTTCCAGCGAAGTGGGGCGGATTCACACACTCGGTTCAGGTTGGACAATCACACCACAACTTCAACTTGCGTGGACAACCCTTTCAGGACAAAGCGATGAAGATCGCCTGAATGCCTACACGGGACGAGCAGGTGTGCGTGTTGCCAAAACGATTGAATTCAACGGCTGGAATATACAACCTTACGCCGAAATTAATGGCGTAAAAACGAAAACCCGCCACAATCAAGTACGTGTCAATCAATACGCATTTGATGTTGCTGAAACAGGTAGCCGTTTTGAAAGTGCCTTGGGTTTAAATGCCCAATTCGGGCAACACCGATTCGGACTTGAAGGCGGTTTCACAAGCGGTAAAAAACTCGACCAACCTTACAAAGTGCAATTGACGTATCGGTATAGTTGGTAGCTACAAACACGTTTAAAAAAATCCCCCTGCTGTTGTACAGGGGGATTTTTCTTTCCAGCCAATCTTATTGTTATCCTAGCATTGCCTGTTTAAATCTCGTAAAATTTCGACCGCACTTTTGCCGATAAACAATTTCCCTTTGGCAACCGCACCCGATAAAGTCGTGTCACCACCGCTGGTGAGGCTGATGGTTTCACTGTCTAAATGGCTGTTGTTTTGAATTGTATGGCGTTCGTCTTATTTGCCCTTGCTAAAACCACCTTCAGGCGGATTGTTTAAATCATGAAACAAACTTATGATCCTCATACTCCCATTCAAAATATTTTCTTAATTTACGCAGTATATCCTCCCAAGTCTCACCTTCAATAGAATTGACTAGAATTTTCAGTTCTCTTTCTAAATCATCAAAATCATCAAAATCAACAATAATTGTTTTTTCTCCTAATAATATCTTGTCTTTTTCTATCCAGTGTTTTACCCAATTAAGATTAACTACATGAACTAAAAAATAATCTGCCGAGATATTATCTTGCTCACCTATAGATAAAGATAAGGTTAAGCAGTATGTAGGTTCTAACATTGCTAATTGAGCTTCATATTTATTAGAAACAGTGTAAAAATAAATATCTTTTAAATCAGCTCTTAACATAACTAATCCTTAATATTAATATGCAAATTACTCTCTGAAATGAATTTTCCTTTTTCATTTGTATATCCCCTTTCAAAATTAGCTTGAATACCTGTTTTGGCATAAGGAGAATTAAGCTTGCTATTTGCAGGTCTATATCTCCTTGTTCCATCTAAACTTGTCAATCCACCATCACTATTGCGAATTGCACCATCACCAACCCATTCTGATGCCAATCTCTCCGTCTCTTTACGAGTAAATATTCCATTAACAGTTAAATTCCCTTTTCCAAACGCAGCATGATCCAATACAGGATTTTTAGTTACCGTATTCTGGAGATTTTCCTTAATCAATTGTTCTTTCAACTTCGGATACAACGCCACATTTTCAGCCCCTGACGGATAATCACTATCCCCAACCATCTTACGCTGATGCTTATCCATTCCTGAAGCAGGGTAAGCTTTATTTTTCTCACTGACTAAGTTTTTGACTTTATTAAATCCATCCTTAGCCAAACCACCTACCGCACCAATTGCAGAGCCTGCCTCTATCGCCGTTAAACCTAACTTTGTTGCGCTAGAAAGTTTACTGAAACTTTCCGCATTTTCTTTATCCACCAAGTTTGATAAGGTTATGCGATTCGCTGAATTGAGGTCATTCGGGTAATACACCATCATACTACTGAAAAAACCTAGGTTGTTCTCTAACTCTTGGGCACCGGTATTCATTTGATATAAATGCGCACTTTCACAAAGGACATTACCTTTACAAGCGATTAATTCCTTACGATTTTTTTCACTGAGTCCTTTGTATTTTTCAAAAATCGGCTTAGTATCCCGACCTTCTTTCTGCGCTTTATCCAACTCCCGAATGAGATTTTCTACATCAATATTACTAAAGTAGTTATTCTCCACCGCACTTTTCGCCGTTCTCATACCTTGTAGCGTGGAAGCGGTATTACCGCCTGTCACATTGCCCGCTAATGCCCCCGAAAGCTGTCCTGCTAGTGAAAGAAGATTGCGCTCTTCTTCCGTCAGTTGACTTGCCGATTTGTTAAACACCATCTCAGAAAGCAACATCGCACTTGCCTCACCTGCTACACCGGAGGCTGCTCCGGCAAAGGCATTGTTTCCGCTCGCTTTGGCTTCAAGTGCGGAAAGCGTGGCGTGTGCCAGTAAATTCGCCAGTCTGCTGTCTTTAGTGTATTCGTGAATTTTGGCATTTAGCTCCGGAGAAAGGGCTGATACTGCTGCTTCGCCTGCACTACCTCCCGATAAAATCGTACCCAATGTCATCACCGCCGCATCAAGTTTGCGTTTTGACGAGCCACCTGTCTGCCAACTTTCGGCTTCCGCTTTTGCTTGATTGTATATGTGCGTTAAGTTTGATAATTCCTCTTTTGACGCGTTTTCGGCTTTTGCTTTAGTCAGTGCTTTTTCTGCCTTTTTAACTTCTTCTTGAGCCGCTTTTTGTTTCTGCTCAGAATAGGTCGTAACCGCTTCCGACATATCTCCCACAGCTCCCGCTATGACTTGCTGCTCTTTAAGCTTTTGTTTGATATCAAAGGTTGTTTTCACTTGGCTGTTGGCTTGGCTAAGCTCGGTGTTTATCCCCAATGCCTTCGCGGTGGTTTCAGTCGGTTGGCTATCCTTATTTAAGATAATCTTGCCTTCCGTTAAGGTCGCTTTGGTGATGCTGCTATCACTTTCACTAGCATATAACGGGATTGCCGGGTTAATACTGTTGCTTTGTGGCGTCCCCGTAAGCTTGGCAACTTTTGCTTGTTGCTCTGCTTCCTCAGCGGTTTAAATCTCGCAGAATTTAGACCGCACTTTTGCCAATAAATAATATGTGCTTTTGGCAAAAGTGCGGTCAGATTGAGCTGATTCTTTAACAAGATCAGAAATCTAATTTTATAAATGGAAACTCCTTTTTAAACCTTTCTAATATATGAGGATTTTTTTCTAAAGCTGATAAAGCTTCTTTTTTTGATACTGGACTATCAAACATACTTCCGAAACGCTTTATTGCTATTCCATATATTGAATTATACTCCTTATCATTTAATATTGGATCGGGTGTAAACCCGATAATCTTTAATAAATCATAGAAAGAGCCATCAAAATCAATTAAATCGAAAATATATAATGGTAATTCTTCTATACTACTATCATTTATAACTAAACTAACCCACTCTCTAAATTCGATTCTATTAATTGCTCCAGTAATTAAACAGGATTTAACAAATCCAATATCTTCACTGGACTCCCGTGTTAATTTAAACTTATTTACCATCTTTTATTCCCTCCCATCCTATGTGACCTGTATTTTTATGAATATCAGAATCAATTAATTGCATCTTTCCTGTATCCTGATTGTGATGCCATGTAAATCCTGGTATTTTACTTTCTCCTCTGTAAATAGCTTCTAATTGAGACGGAGTAAATTTATTTTTACTAACATATCCATTATTGATAGCATTTGCTAAATCTCTACTAGCCATCCGCATTTGCTCTTGATAAGAAGTATTCCTGAAATCAGTAATATCTAATTTTTTGCTCGGCGTGATATTTTTCAGTGTTTTGACGGCTGATAATCTCAAGCCCTTTAAGGTCGGCTTCCCAACGCTCTGCCTTAAGGTTGGCTGCATCCAAAGTCAGTTTGCCATCTGGGCTATTGGTTATAATCGTGCTGCTGTGTAATAAGCTGTTTTGCCAAGTATTCATCTTAAAAATCTAATTTTATAAACGGAAACATTTTCTTATATTTATCCAAAATATAAGGATGTTTATTTAAAGCTATAATAGCATCATCCTTAGAAACACAAGGGTCATATAATACTTTAAATCTTTCATATGCAATATAATATAATGCATAATCCTCTTCTTTAGATAAATCATTATTAAATTCAAAGCCAATTACATCATATATTTTAAATAGCGAATCATTAAAAAATAATAAATCAAACATAAATAATGGTATTTCATCACTCTCTAAGTCATTAATCACTAGTTCTACCCATTGTTTAAATTCATCTAAATTGACCGCTTGATTGTACAAGCAAGATATTGCAAAATTTAGATCACTTGCATTATTTTTATATATTTTCCACATAATTATTTTCCTTTTTGGATACTGTCACCACCAATATGCCCTGTTTTTGAATGAATTCTCTCATTTATAAGTTGCATTCTCCCCGTATCTTGATGATGATGCCATGTTAAATGAGGAATTTTACTTTTTCCTTTCTTGATTGCATCAAGTTGCTCTATGGTAAATTTATTTTTATCAATATGCCCTTTTTCAATAGCTTTAGCTAAATCTTGTGTTGCGAGCTTCATTTGCTCTTCATAAGATATAGATTTGAAATCTGAAATTCTAATTTTAGTATCATACTTCGCTATATCATCAAAAATAGGAAAACCTTTATTATCAAATGGAACATCTGTCACAGGATGTTTTTTACCTGCAAGTTTCACATTTTTGGAATTTAAAGGCGGAACCGTTGTTGATTTAACATTAGATTTACCATAAACCTCTTCAAAGCCTTTTCTAAGCTCCTTAGAGTCATAAATCCCATTGACCGAATTATTTATATAACGAGCCGCTTCTTGTTGATGTTTAACGACTTCCGCTATATTCCCTACTTTTTCTGCAGCCTTCGCCTTTTGAATTGAAACCTTCGCTGCTTTAAGCGGTTTGGTAACAAAATCTGCCCCCGGAATAATCCCTATTGTCGCTAACGCATAATCAATTCCATCTTCTGCTTCAACAAAGGATTTCGCATCACCAACAACCGGTGTTAAATCTGCAATAAAACCTGCAATATTACCCGTTGTTTTAAGGTTTTCGATAAGCTCAGGATGTGCTTTTTCAAATTTCTCAATAGCGGCTTTTTCTACATCTGTAGCGATTTGTTTTGCTTGCTCTGCTTGAGCTAGGCTATTAAGAACCTCTGGTGAATAACCAAATAAATTATTCTCCACCGCATTCTTCGCTATCGCTGAACCCGTGCTGACTGCATTCAAGGTTTCTGCACTGTTACCTTTAGTTGCCGCCCCTGCCGCTACACCGGCTAAGGCTTTGGTGATTTCAAGCACTTGCTCTTTTTCTTCAGGGGTGAGTTCGCTCGGGTCTTTTTGGTAAATGCCTTGGGTTAAGGCTCTTGCACCGAGCTCTGCCGTTGCCGCTGAAATCGCCCCCGTACTCGCTTTACCGCCCGAAAGCTCTGCTTCGATTGCGCCCCATAATACATGCGCCGCAATATTCGCCGTTTCGCTTTGTGCCGTGAGCGTTTTTATCGCTTGGTTTACATAAGGGGAGGCTGCGCCCGCCGCAATAGCTTCGGTCGGTTTACCTGCCAAGGCAAGGCTAAGTGCGGTCGTTACCGCCTCCACTTTGCGTTTATGTTCTCCCGAGGTTTGCCATTTCTCCGCTTCTTGTTTCTTCTGAGCTGCCTCTGCGATTTTTCCTGCTTTAGCCAGTTCTTCCGCTTCTTCATTCAGTGCCTTCGCTTTACTTTCCGTATAAGCCTGAGCCGCTGCGCCGATTTCCCCTATTGCATTACCAATCACCTGCTGTTCGCTAAGTTTTTGTTGGATATCAAAGGTTGCTTTCACTTGGCTGTTGGCTTGGCTAAGCTCAGTGTTTATCCCCAATGCTTTCGCCGTGGTTTCAGTCGGTTGGCTATCCTTATTTAAGATAATCTTGCCTTCCGTTAAGGTCGCTTTGGTTATGCTGCTATCACTTTCACTAGCATATAACGGGATTGTCGGGTTGATACCATCACTTTGTGGCGTCCCCGTAAGCTTGGAAATTTTTGCCTGTTGTGCCGCTTCTTCCTCAGTTTTGGCTTCTACGCCGCCGAGTTTATTGAGATTGGCTGAGCCACTGATGCTGCCACTGATGGCTCGGCTTTGGCTTTCGTTTTTAATGTCGCTAAAGGTCAGGGTATTGGTTTTCAGTTCACTGTTATTTGGGTTGGCGCTGGCGATTGCTCCGCCTTTAAGTTGAACGTGGTTCGCATTAATATGGTAACCGCCTTCTTCTGTAAATAAGCCCGACTGCTCAGCCACTTGTTTGCTGCTTGACTTGCCGCTTGAGGCATTGCCGTAACCGCTTGCTCCCCATCCCGTTCCCAATGACACCTGTATTCTTCCGCCGAAGCCTGCGCTACTGCTTTGGCTGTGATGTTCATCTTGGCGGCTTTCTATCTTCAAGGTACCGCCCACATCGGTGTGAATTGTCTTGGCTTTCGCTACCGCACCCGCTAGAGTCGTGTCGCCACCGCTGCTGAGGCTGATGCTTTCACTGTCTAAATGGCTGTTGTTTTGAATAAGATGACGTTCGTCTTGTTTACTATTGCTAAAGCCGCCTTGCGCATAAACGTAAACGCCTGTTTGAGCACCGATGGCGACACCCGCACCCACTTCCACTCCGCTACTTTGTTGTCTGCCTTTTTGCGTTGCCGTACTTTGACTTGATTCAAGCACGAGCTCTTTTGCCGCATTTAAGCGAATTGAGCTGTCCGCTAACCGCTTGCCTTCCGCATCTCGACTCGTGAAATCCGTCTGTTTCGCACGAATATCACCACGGCGGGATTTGATGTCGATATGTTGTGCATTAAGCAGATTGCCTTGCGCTTCTGCCTGTTTCGATTCAAGTCGTTCTCGGCTGTGGCTATAGCCCGTCCCCGCTTCCACCCGTAATAATGCACCGCCGGCGGCCGCATTGGCGTAGGTGGAGTAGGCTTTCGCCGCCACATTTACATCTCTTCTAAGAGTACCAATTTGAATGCTCACTCTATTTTTTCTTATTTTTCATCACCCTCTCTGCATATTTATTTAACTTTTTTTTTCCTCCATATTTATATAAACATAAATTTATTATAAACCAAGGGGTACATATTATAATAGTAGTTTGGAACGCTTCTAATAATGAGAAGTTTATATAGAACTCATCATAATATATATATATACTAACAAATATATCCCTAATTAATAATAATAAAAAAATACCTAAAAAATACCCCCCCCATGATATATAAAAATTTTTTTTCATTTTAATTCCTGATCCTTAATTAAAGCTTTCTTCCTAAAATCCTCTACATTAGATTTTATTTCATCTTTATTACCTAAATATTCACTGACAGTCTGAGAAAGTACTGGTTTGAATAGTATATTTCCGTAGGATGAACCAAAGTTTATTCTTGATACAGATTTAGAGCCTAATGTACTTAAAACTGCCCCTGCCGCATTCCAACCATAGTCATTATGATCTGTTGTTCCCAATGTACTTATCCCCACATTGATACTCACTTGCTGGCTTAATGACCTGCCTCTTGTGAGTACCGTGGAAAGCTCGGCTTGAAGTAGGTTGTAAGGATCGTATTTATCATTTTTGGAAAGTTGATAACCCGTATTAGCGACTGCTGTAACAGCAATATCGGAAGCAAGTGGATATTTCTCCGCGGCATTCGCTAAGCTTTTGCCTATAAGTGGGGCTTTACTTAATACTGAGGCACTTGTGACACCAACGCCTCCTGCTAACGTTAATCCATCCATTACAGAGCGGCTTAACTGTCCGTGGAATGAGTTATTATGCACATCTACAGTATTCAGATCTTTACTCACTGAATAATAGAGATTTTCTAATTTCGATTTATTTTCATTACGCCAGCCTAAAGCATTTTTATGCTCCGCAGATAAATTATCGACATATTGTCGTTTCATTAGACTACTTCCCGCATAAGGATAAGAATAATCTTTCTGATAATCACCTTTCAGATAATTCTTCTCAAATTGCTTTATCGCATTATCTTTACTCATTGATTGAGCGAGTTTTACTCCCGTTGCGGTATTACCCGTCATGGTTTCTTTAATATAGCGGTTTAGATAGCTATCTAACGCTTGTTGTTCTGGTGCGGATAATTTGCCTCCTTTCTTAACGATATCCAGTAGTGCATCGCTAATTTGGTCCGATTGGGTTAAATGAATAAACTCACGCTTTTCTTTTTCTGAAAGGCTATCAACGCCTTGCTCTAAGGCTTTATCCCTTAATTGATTAAGACGTTTTCTTGAAGCATCGCTTAGGAAATTATTCTCCACCGCATTCTTCGCTATCGCTGAACCCGTGCTGACTGCATTCAAGGTTTCTGCACTGTTACCTTTAGTTGCCGCCCCTGCCGCTACACCGGCTAAGGCTTTGGTGATTTCAAGCACTTGCTCTTTTTCTTCAGGGGTGAGTTCGCTCGGCTCTTTTTGGTAAATGCCCTGCGTTAAGGCTCTTGCCCCTAATTCAGCGGTTGCTGCTGAAATAGCACCTGTACTCGCTTTACCGCCCGAAAGCTCCGCTTCGATTGCGCCCCATAATACATGCGCCGCAATATTCGCCGTTTCGCTTTGTGCCGTGAGCGTTTTTATCGCTTGATTCACATAAGGGGAGGCTGCGCCCGCCGCAATGGCTTCGGTCGGTTTGCCTGCAAGCGCCAGGCTAAGTGCGGTTGTTACCGCCTCGACTTTACGTTTATGTTCGCCTGAGGTTTGCCATTTCTCCGCTTCTTGTTTCTTCTGAGCTGCCTCTGCGATTTTTCCTGCTTTAGCCAGTTCGTCCGCTTCTTCATTCAGTGCCTTCGCTTTACTTTCCGTATAAGCCTGAGCCGCTGCGCCGATTTCCCCTATTGCATTACCAATCACCTGCTGTTCGCTAAGTTTTTGTTTGATATCAAAGGTTGTTTTCACTTGGCTGTTGGCTTGGCTAAGCTCGGTGTTTATCCCCAATGCCTTCGCGGTGGTTTCAGTCGGTTGGCTATCCTTATTTAAGATAATCTTGCCTTCCGTTAAGGTCGCCTTGGTGATGCTGCTATCACTTTCACTAGCATATAACGGGATTGTCGGGTTAATACTGTTGCTTTGTGGCGTCCCCGTGAGCTTGGCAATTTTTGCCTGTTGTGCCGCTTCTTCCTCAGTTTTGGCTTCTACGCCGCCGAGTTTATTCAGGTTGGCTGAGCCACTGATGCTGCCACTGATGGCTCGGCTTTGGCTTTCGTTTTTAATGTCGCTGAAGGTCAGGGTGTTGGTTTTCAGTTCACTATTAGTCGGGTTGGTACCGGCAATCGCGCCGCCCTTAAGTTGAACGTGGTTCGCATTAATATGGTAACCACCTTCTTCTGCAAATAAGCCCGACTGCTCAGCCACTTGTTTGCTGCTTGACTTGCCGCTTGAGGCATTGCCATAACCGCTTGCTCCCCATCCCGTTCCCAATGACACCTGTATTCTTCCGCCGAAGCCTGCGCTACTGCTTTGGCTGCGATGTTCATCTTGGCGGCTTTCTATCTTCAAGGTACCGCCCACATCGGTGTGAATTGTCTTGGCTTTCGCTACCGCACCCGCTAGAGTGGTATCACCACCGCTGGTAAGGCTGATGTTTTCACTCTCTAAATGGCTGTTGTTTTGAATTGTATGGCGTTCGTCTTGTTTCGCATTGCTAAAGCCGCCTTGCGCATAAACGTAAACCCCTGTTTGAGCACCGATGGCGACACCCGCACCCACTTCCACACCACTACTTTGTTGTCTGCCTTTTTGCGTTGCCGTACTTTGACTTGATTCAAGCACGAGCTCTTTTGCCGCATTTAAGCGAATTGAGCTGTCCGCTAACCGCTTGCCTTCCGCATCTCGACTCGTGAAATCCGTCTGTTTCGCACGAATATCACCACTGCGGGATTTGATGTCGATATGTTGTGCATTCAGCGTATTGCCTTGCGCTTCTGCCTGTTTCGATTCAAGTCGTTCTCGGCTGTGGCTATAGCCCGTGCCGGCTTCCACCCGTAATAATGCACCGCCGGCGGCCGCATTGGCGTAAGTAGAGTAAGCTTTTGCCGCAATGCCTAAGGCTTGTGCCGCTTTCACCCGGTCGTTCGCTTCTTTATTGCCTACGGTTCGTTCCACCGCTTGCACCAAATCAATTATCGGGGAAGCCACGCGGGCAAATGTCCCCATTTTTAAATCGCTTTGGTGGCTGGCGCTTTCGCCCGTATTGTGTGCCACGTCAAAGGTGACGTTTTCCGCTTCAATGTCGATGCGTTTTTTCGCTAAAATTTGACCGCTCTTTTGGTTAAAATCTTTGCCGGCATTAATCTCGACATTGCCGTTAAGACTTGCCACCATTGCACCGCTGTGGCTGACGCTTTCTGCATTTTCACTGTTTAATTGACGGTGATAACCCGAGAAACGCTCCGTTTCCGAAACCACCGCTTCACCGATACGGTGTTTTTCACCGGAAGTCGACTGCCCCGTCCGTTTTTGTGCCGTGCTTAACACGACATTCCCACCTGCGGAAATGCGGTTATCCTCCTCACTCACCAATTGCGTACCCATCAAACGCACATCACCTTGTTGTGCACTGAGTTGGCTATTGCCGCCAAAGGATAAAACGCTCGCCCGTTCTATCAGTGTATCCCCCGCACCCAGCTCTTTTTCACTAAATACCCCTGCCGCGGAAGTCGCCCCTTTCGAACTGTCAAACGACACGCCTTTACGGCTTGAACGGTTATTTTGTGTCGTGGACGAGCGAGCAACATCCAGCACGATGTCCTTCTTCGCCCATAAGCTGCCGTCACCTTTGGCTGAAAGTTGCGTACCTTATCAGCAAAGCGAACTCTTTGTACTTATCTCTTAAACCAAGAAAAAAAGCCTTTTTTCTTGGTTTTTTCTTCCTGCTCTTTGGCTATTCGCATTCTCTCGTGCCACATATCTATCCATTCTTGATGTGGGCGAGAAAAATCATATTCCTTCATAAAATCATAAGGATCTTCATATTTATCCAAAGGCTTATATTCAATCAACTCTTTTGGGGCGATTGGGCTGTCGATACCTAAATCAAATCCGTGGATCGCTGCTATTTTTGCATACATAACCACTTGCATTTGCAGATAAAAATCAAACCAAACATTGTTATCATACACCGCCCTTCTAGCGAGTTTCGGTTCTAATAATTTATTTAATGCAGTTCGCATTTCATCAATAGATTGATTACAAAGCCCTACATAAAACTCGTGATCGGGAATTCTTTTTTCATCCGCTTTTTGTTTTTTGGGATCGTTTAAAAATAATAAAGCTCTTTCTTTTAAAAGTTCCCAATCGCCAGCTAGTGCTAATAAAGTATTTCTTAAAAAGAAAGAATAAGTATCTGTATCCTTTTTTTCATACAATATGTCAGCTCTATAACTATCTTTACATTTCTTCAAGTAAGTAAGTAATTCTGGACTATCCGACATAATTGGTGTAAAAAAACAACTCGTATTATACCCCCAAATCCAAGCATTATATTCTTCAGATCCTAAAATATAAAGTTTAGATGCAATGTAAGCATTATACTTAAAGCTATTAATATCTGAATTAAGTAACAAATTAAGTGATGATTGAGCAACATAATAATTTGCGATTCCAGTCATACAAGCAAATGGATTTCCTAATCCTGTGTGTATAATATTCAATTGTTCTTTTAGTGTGTTTTTAGCTACTTTTCTTGGCATGGCTATATTTCTTTTAAAATCATAGTCATATAAATCACAATACCCTATACCTTTAAGGTAATTTGCACTATTTTTAACATGTTCAACACTTTCTTGATAATTTCTTTTTGCTGAACTTATTAAATAAACACTATAATTTTTACTCATTATAAACAATCCCCTATTTATTATTAACTTTAACTGGTATTAATTTTATTGTTGAATCAGACCGATCAACTCCAGTTATAATTGTTCTAATAGGTTTATTATTATAATATGCATTAGTTATAGCAATCTTAATAGGATCACCATCTGGTAATTGGTTAGATACTGCATTGATCCAATTTTCAGATAATTGAGTAGTTTTTTCACCACCAAAACTTGCTCCTTTATTACTTAACTGAACTCTTCCATTCCTAATTTGCTTACTATCAATAATGACAACTGTTCCGTCTTTTCCTAATAAGACATGATCAAATCCATTGTTATTACCATATTTTCCCCCTTTTAACGGGGTATAACCTGAACGTCTTGCAAGATCGCCAATTAATTGTTCTGTTTTAACTCCTTTCGGGTCTCCATTCTTAACAATATCATTAATTAAATCTCGTTCTTTCGCACTCGTTGGTTTTAGCTCACAAGCAGCTCCACACACTTTTGATTTACTGATAAAACCTTTATCTGTTGAAATGGCTACATTATCAACTTCATCTATCACTTTATTTAATACCGAGTAATTTTTTACTCGATTAACTTGATGACCAACATGTTGAGGAAGCACTTTTGACACTTTCGCAACCTGCTGAATACTTTTTGCCAAAGCACCGCCAACAACCAAACCAGAAGCAGGCACGCCACTTATATTGCCGTCCAGATAGCCCAGCATTTCTCCTGCTAAAGCTGGATCGTTTTTCATGGCATAATTGAACGTTTTTTTCCATTCTTCTACTGAAAGCGAAATACGTTCCACAGTTTCAGTCGGGTGAGTAACAACATAAGCCAGATTTTTTACGGTTTCATCTAAATGAATAATGCTGTCAAAGGTATCTACAACACTATTAATTATTCCTTTTCCATCACCTTTTCTATAGCCTTGTAGGAAAGCAACGGCTTCTTCATCAGTAAATCCATACATTGCTTTTATAATGTCTATTTTTTGGGATTCCGTAAATTTATCATTATCAAATGCTAATGCATTATTCTCCACCGCATTCTTCGCTATCGCTGAACCCGTGCTGACTGCATTCAAGATTTCTGCACTGTTACCTTTAGTTGCCGCCCCTGCCGCTACACCGGCTAAGGCTTTGGTGATTTCAAGCACTTGCTCTTTTTCTTCAGGGGTGAGTTCGCTCGGCTCTTTTTGGTAAATGCCCTGCGTTAAGACTCTTGCCCCTAATTCAGCGGTTGCCGCTGAGATTGCACCGGTACTCGCTTTACCGCCCGAAAGCTCTGCTTCGATTGCGCCCCATAATACATGCGCCGCAATATTCGCCGTTTCGCTTTGTGCCGTGAGCGTTTTTATCGCTTGGTTTACATAAGGGGAAGCAGCTCCCGCCGCAATAGCTTCGGTCGGTTTACCTGCCAAGGCAAGGCTAAGTGCGGTTGTTACCGCCTCCACTTTGCGTTTATGTTCTCCCGAGGTTTGCCATTTCTCCGCTTCTTGTTTCTTCTGAGCTGCCTCTGCGATTTTTCCTGCTTTAGCCAGTTCGTCCGCTTCTTCATTCAGTGCCTTCGCTTTACTTTCCGTATAAGCCTGAGCCGCTGCGCCGATTTCCCCTATTGCATTACCAATCACCTGCTGTTCGCTAAGTTTTTGTTGGATATCAAAGGTTGCTTTCACTTGGCTGTTGGCTTGGCTAAGCTCAGTGTTTATCCCCAACGCTTTTGCCGTGGTTTCTAGCGGTCGGCTGTCTTTATTTAAGATGATTGTGCCTTCCGTTAACGTGGCTTTGGTCACACCGCTATCGCTTTCGGCTGCATACATCGGTATGCTTGAGTTGATGCTGTCGCTCTGTGGCGTCCCCGTCAGTTTGGCAATTTTTGCCTGTTGTGCCGCTTCTTCCTCAGTTTTGGCTTCTACGCCGCCGAGTTTATTCAGGTTGGCTGAGCCACTGATGCTGCCACTGATGGCTCGGCTTTGGCTTTCGTTTTTAATGTCGCTGAAGGTCAGGGTGTTGGTTTTCAGTTCACTATTAGTCGGGTTGGTACCGGCAATCGCGCCGCCCTTAAGTTGAACGTGGTTCGCATTAATATGGTAACCACCTTCTTCTGCAAATAAGCCCGACTGCTCAGCCACTTGTTTGCTGCTTGACTTGCCGCTTGAGGCATTGCCATAACCGCTTGCTCCCCATCCCGTTCCCAATGACACCTGTATTCTTCCGCCGAAGCCTGCGCTACTGCTTTGGCTGCGATGTTCATCTTGGCGGCTTTCTATCTTCAAGGTACCGCCCACATCGGTGTGAATTGTCTTGGCTTTCGCTACCGCACCCGCTAGAGTGGTATCACCACCGCTGGTAAGGCTGATGTTTTCACTCTCTAAATGGCTGTTGTTTTGAATTGTATGGCGTTCGTCTTGTTTCGCATTGCTAAAGCCGCCTTGCGCATAAACGTAAACCCCTGTTTGAGCACCGATGGCGACACCCGCACCCACTTCCACACCACTACTTTGTTGTCTGCCTTTTTGCGTTGCCGTACTTTGACTTGATTCAAGCACGAGCTCTTTTGCCGCATTTAAGCGAATTGAGCTGTCCGCTAACCGCTTGCCTTCCGCATCTCGACTCGTGAAATCCGTCTGTTTCGCACGAATATCACCACTGCGGGATTTGATGTCGATATGTTGTGCATTCAGCGTATTGCCTTGCGCTTCTGCCTGTTTCGATTCAAGTCGTTCTCGGCTGTGGCTATAGCCCGTGCCGGCTTCCACCCGTAATAATGCACCGCCGGCGGCCGCATTGGCGTAAGTAGAGTAAGCTTTTGCCGCAATGCCTAAGGCTTGTGCCGCTTTCACCCGGTCGTTCGCTTCTTTATTGCCTACGGTTCGTTCCACCGCTTGCACCAAATCAATTATCGGGGAAGCCACGCGGGCAAATGTCCCCATTTTTAAATCGCTTTGGTGGCTGGCGCTTTCGCCCGTATTGTGTGCCACGTCAAAGGTGACGTTTTCCGCTTCAATGTCGATGCGTTTTTTCGCTAAAATTTGACCGCTCTTTTGGTTAAAATCTTTGCCGGCATTAATCTCGACATTGCCGTTAAGACTTGCCACCATTGCACCGCTGTGGCTGACGCTTTCTGCATTTTCACTGTTTAATTGACGGTGATAACCCGAGAAACGCTCCGTTTCCGAAACCACCGCTTCACCGATACGGTGTTTTTCACCGGAAGTCGACTGCCCCGTCCGTTTTTGTGCCGTGCTTAACACGACATTCCCACCTGCGGAAATGCGGTTATCCTCCTCACTCACCAATTGCGTACCCATCAAACGCACATCACCTTGTTGTGCACTGAGTTGGCTATTGCCGCCAAAGGATAAAACGCTCGCCCGTTCTATCAGTGTATCCCCCGCACCCAGCTCTTTTTCACTAAATACCCCTGCCGCGGAAGTCGCCCCTTTCGAACTGTCGAATGATACGCCTTTACGGCTTGAACGGTTATTTTGTGTCGTGGACGAGCGGGCAACATCCAGCACGATGTCCTTCTTCGCCCATAAGCTGCCGTCACCTTTGGCTGAAAGTTGCGTACCTTGCGCAGTTATTGAACCCTCTCTTGCTTCAATGGTTAAATTACCGCCCGCATTGACTTCTCCTACAACCGCTGTGTGCGCTTCACTGTTTTTATTCAATGTGCTTTTCTGTGCTTTCAGATAAGGACTGCCCGGGCTTGCCATTTGATTGGTGGTTTTGCCCACGGCTTCCGCCGCAGTTAAAATTTTGCCGATAATCCCGACAGCAGAGCCTTGATTTGCTTGCTCTCCAAAATTATCTTTTGCCACTTGGAGCGGGTTATAAACTGCACTTACCCCGAATCCGGCAGATTTTACCTGATGACTGAATTGGTTAGTCTGATGTTCTGTCATCGCATTTAACCGAACGTTATTACCATCGATAATGACATCTTTTCCAGCATTGATTTGGGCAGCATTGCTGATAACATCGCCATTGCCGGCAGAGATGATAAGGTTACCGGAGGCGGCATTTAAAACGGTTGTCGCAACACTCGTTGCCGCATTGTTATCCCGCATATCCGATTTATTTTTTGAATAACCGACAGAGGCGATTCCCCGACTTGCCGAAGCAGACAGCCCGCTCTTTTTACGGATTTCTTTTGAACTGTTCGTCTCACGATTCACCGCAGCATCTAATAGGATATCTTTCTGTGCAAACGCACTAATATCATTTAACGCCACAATCTCCGCCGCCGTTAAATGAATATTGCCTTTGCGTGAAGCCAAGTAAACATCGTTACCCGCAATCACTGTACCTTTATGCTGTGTCGTCTCTTGAGTTTGTTTCTGTTCTAAACTTGAGGAACCAAGCACATTGCGCTTTTTATATTTATGATATTCCTCATATTCACGAGAACCTAATGCCGTACCTAGCACCAACTCATTTTCAGCCAACGCAGTTAAACGTGCTTTTGCGCCTAACTCCGCCCCTTCCGAATAAAGATTATTCGCCGAAAGCACAACATCTCCTTTACCCGACACTCGGCTAACAACCACATCATCCACTTTTTCATTACGATAGTGATTGCCACCGCCCATCTTCTCATCAAAGCCGACGGAAAGTGCGGTCAAATTCAGGTTATTTTTGGCAGACAGATAGGTTTGTCCTTCGCCGTCATTAATGATATCTGCACCACTAATATCAATGTTATTCGCCCCGATTTGTAACACGCCGTTTTCACCTTTGACGTGTAACAGCCCTTTACGACCAATCCTTGTATCTGTGCGTTGGTAGCCTTTTTCATTCACATTGGTCGTGTGTAAAGTGCTTTGGTGGGTGAAATTGCCGGCAACATCCAACAAGATGGCACGGTCGGCTTCAATCGTGCCGCCGATATTTTCAACATCACCTGAAATATTTCCAACAATCGCACTGCCGCTTAATGTGCCGGTGTTACGAATGGCTTCACTGTCAAATTTCACCAATTCACGCCCTGAAACCGTGCCGCTATTGATAAACTCTCTGCCCTTATGAGTGATTTTATTGGCTGAAAGTAGCGTGCCGTTGCCGGTGATGTCGCCTTTTTTCGCTAACGCATAAATTCTAGGCGCAAGCACTTGGGCAGCAGCTCCGTTAGGCAATCTTACCGATTGCGGTTCAAACCACACAATATCGGTGGTGAGTTGGGCAACTTGGCTTGGTGATAAGGCAATGCCCGGGCGTAAATTAAATTTTTGTGCGAAAGTCACCCCCGCATCCATTAACCCACGGTATTGGCTATCAAAATCCCGATAATCCCCCACAAAGTTTCGACCTGTTAAGCGGTTGATTTGCTCACGCACTAATCGCTGTTCATAAAACCCATCGCCCAAGCGTTTTTGCATTTGATTCGGCTCATAACGCAAGGCGTTGAACATATAATCACTGCTTAACCAACGTTTTCGGTTGGTGAAATCCGGGTCGGTTTCGATTAATACGTGACTATTCGGATCAGGATTTACTCGGTAAAGCACATTTTGCGGCACGGCTAGGTTCGGCTGAATACTGCGTACTTCAATATTATCCGCCAAACTAATGCGTTCTAACTTGCGTGTTGAGGCATCACTGGTATTCACCGGTCTGTTATCACCGTTTAATTCTGTAAATAATGCCGTATCTTTCTTCTCCAACTGCCCTAACGACTGTGCATTGGCGGCGGATAATGTTTGGTTGCTGTGATTTTCCACCCCGGTTAAGCGCAGTTGATGGGGCGTACGGGTTTTAATGCCATCATCGGTACGTTTGTTGTCTTGGTAACTGACGTTTTCTTCCTTACGCCAAACGTCCATCTCAAATGGGGTTTCGATGATGCGTTTGTAAGGACCGCTATTTTCCCATTTACGTTGATGGTAACGTTTGAAGCCGCCACGCCATTTTTCAAAGGTATAGACTTTGTCACCCGTATCGGTAATTCGATGTAACCCTCTTTCCCCTATGTTTTCAATATCCTTTTTTAAGGACATTGCTTGACCGGCAATCACATTACTACGCTCATTGATAAAGGATTGGCTATCAGAAGTGATCTGCCCTCCTGCAAGAATCTGCCCCGGCACAGTTTTCAGCACGGTGCTTTCATCAACGCGATGATTGCTAATGTGTAAACGCCAAAAATTGCGATAATGTATCCTTTGAAGATCCCCTAAACGTGCTTTATTGTGCTTTTCAATTTCTTTATCGAGAGGATTAATACTTTCGCTGTATTTCGCTTCCCAATCTTCTAACGGCTTAATATTTTTGACATAGTAATCCCATTTGATTTTTTGTTCTTGATACTTCGATCTATCTATAAAAGGGTGTGGTCTGCGAGGTCTTTTAAATTTCCCTTCTTCATCAAACCAGTCCTTTTCAACAAACCAAGGTTGTTCAGCTAAATCATCAAAAGGGAATGGAGGTTGTGCTTCTGCCGGTGCGGTGATGTTAAAATACGCCCAAATCGGGTTATCCGGACCATACTGACCGGCCTCCGTATAGCTACAGCTTCCTTTTCCGGCAACATAATCACAAACCATTTCATTGCGAATCGCAAGCGGCGTATCTTTGGTGATCTCATCGCCCAGTTTTAACACAACAGGCTCCGCACCATCACTTTTATACACTAATTGACCGGCACGGCTCCATCCTTCCCAACGCAGCAAATCCATTGAGATGTGAGGATCGTCCTCATTAATTGTTGATTTATCGCCGTTTAAAGGATTGGTAAACTCTGTTTTTAAATTACCACGCTCATGTTTCCCCATTGGCACAATATAGGTTTCATTTGTTTTTTCATCTAAGCGTTTTGTTATTTCCGTCGGCGCTTCACCCGTTTTCACATGCTCAACCTCAAAGAGCGTATTATTATTGTGAATGCGGTTGATATTGAAGTGAATATGTTGTTCGGATTCCAGTACGCTACTGTTATTGCGTAGCACCTCGGCATTGCCTTGTGCCCGATTTTCTGCGTTTAAGGTACGTCCGAAGGTCATATTGCCGACACTAAAGAGGGTTGCACCGACTTGATGGTCGGATAAATAATGTGCCGTGTTGTTTTCAATTTCTCGTGCGGCAATATCCAAACGCCCACGGGAAGCCACAACGGCAGATTTCATCTCACCATTGCCGTAATCTTTATCGCTGTTTTCAATTTTATCCGCTTGCAGCGCAACATTATCGCCGTAAATACGCCCCTTGCCCGTATTAAGCAGAAGCCCACCGGCTTTCACCACCGTTTGGGCATCCTCTGTCGGGCTAATACTGTTAATCAGTCCTTCATTGATGAGGTTGCCGTTAGCATGAATTTGCGTATTTGCACTACTTATTCTTCCATCACTATTGTTGGTAATATGGTTTGCCGTTAATGTGACGCTTTCATCGGCATACAAATTATGCTGATTAATCAGATTTCCTTTTGTTGTCACTGAAAGATGGTGATTCGCATTAATGTGGTTGCCGGTAACAAAGTCTTTCTGTTGGGTAATTCGGATTGTTTTACCTTCGATATGCCCATTGGTGGTCACTTCATCGGCGACAATGGATAAAGTATCCCCTGCTTGCAAACGCCCGTTTTGGTTATCAATATGTAATTTTTCACCTTTAATCGAAACAAGACCATTTCCCGTCACTTTACCTTGGCGATTATCTAAGTTTTGTTGTACCCTCAAGTGGCTTTCTTTGTGGCTATGAAGTTGCCCTTGTCGGTTATCAATCGATTGCGCAGAAATGTTCAATACCGCTGCTAAAATCCCTTGCGTCATTTTTTTTGATGTCGCTTGGGTATCGCTGTTATCAAGTTTTCCGGTGTTTAAGGTTAAAGCATGACCACTTTCAATAAATGAACCCGTTGTCCCCACTTTTTGATTATTGATACTTGTTGTTACATCTAAAGTAAGCTGATCTTTTGTGCGAATCTCTCCGCCACGGTTATCCACGCTATTCGCTTGAATAGACATTTCACCTAAACCGTGAATTTTACCCTGTTGTCGGTTATCAATCGCGCCGATAACTTGAAGGTTGCCCTGTTTCTCTGCATAAATCGCCCCGTTGTGATTCGTGATTGCCCCACTTTCAACCAGTAGATTCTTTTTACTAATCACTTTACCTTGTTGATTTTCCAGTGCTTGTTGTTTTAAGTTGAGGTGAAGTAAGCCTTGCTCGTTATACAGGGTACCTTGATGATTATTGATGCCATTGGCAAGGAGGGTAATATTTTGTTTAGCCGTGAGATAACCAAAGGCGTTATTGAGTTTTTCTACGGTTGAAAGCAATAAGTTTCCTGTAATGGCATTCACATTTCCTTTTTGGTTGTTTAGGTTATTTGCTTGGATTTCAACTTTATCATTGGCATGAATCCGTCCTTCTTGGTTATTTAAATCACCTAAGGTTTGGATACTAAGTGATGAATTGCCTTGTAACACCCCCGATTGGTTATCAAGAGAAGTGGCGGTAATAGTTGCCGATTCCCCACTGATTCTCCCCTGTTTATTGCTAATTTCTTGATTGACCGTAACTTTTTGAGAACCAAGTGAGGACAACACACCCGAATCATTTTGTATAGATTGTGCCGTGACGGTTTGATGCTCTTGGCTTAACACGTAGCCCTGTTTATTCAATAATTGTTGTGTATTTACAATCAATTTGCCTAAGGAAATGATTCCTTTGTTTTGCGGTTGATCCGTAGATTGTGATTCACCTTTCGTTTCTTGATTATTTAAGTTGCCTTGGTGAGTGTTAATCAACATATCCTGACGACTTTGGATTAAGCCCTCTTGGTTATCTAATTGACCGCTTTGAATCGTAAGACTCGCCCCGGCGCTTAGTTTACCTTGTCGGTTTGCGAGTGCCTGCTTGCGAGTATCTATATTAAGATGACCTTGCTCTGCAATAAGAGTCGCATTGGTATTATTTAACCGTTCACTACGAATAACGGCATTATTTTTGGCAACAATTTCAGCTTGCTGATTATCTAATTGCCCTGCAGCCGTAATATTAATGTTTTGTCCGACCAATTGGCTATGTTGAGTGGAAACAATCTCACCACTTGCTAGAACATTTAATGATTGTTCCGCTTTAACGGTACCCTTTTGTTGGTAAAGATGGGTAATAGTGGCATTCAAGTTATTTTTCGCAACAACCGAAGCATTATTATTATTTACAATGCCTGTACTGATGTTTAAATCCGTGCCGGCATAAATGACGCCGTCCTGATTGGTGAGTTTTTGTCGGTGTGTATCAATCGTTACCTTATTTTGTAAACTACTGATTTCACCTTCTGTATTATCAATCGCCTGACTTGAAATCGTTAAAGAATCCGTATCCGATTGAATAAGGCTATTGATGTTTTCTAATTGATGAGCAACCGTTAAGGCTATGCTATTTGCAACGATTTGGCTTTTATCCGTACTCTTAATATTTTGGGCTGAGAGCGTAACTTTATCCGCATTAATAACGCCATTTTGCTGATTTAAGTTACCGGACAATGTAAATTCCGCCGGTTTAACGGCATAGATTTGACCTTGGCTATTCGTAAGGTTAGCCGTCTTTAAAGCGAGATCTTGTTTCGTATAAATTAAACCTTGTCTGTTGTTAATCTCAGAGGTCATTAAATGTTGTTTACCTCGACTCACAATCCGACCTTGTTGATTTGATAGATTCGCCGACTGAATATCAAGTTCACCAAGTGCCACAATCCCTTTATCTTGTGCTTTCGTTAAGGTTTGTTGGTTAGAAAGGTTTTTTCCCTGAGTATTAATCGTTATATTTTGATTTGATTGGATCAAACCGCCGTCATTCAGTAATTCCCCTGAAGTAATTTCAACACCTTGATTTGCAAGCATAACCCCTGAAGTTGAATCCACTTTACCTTGGGCGGCATCAACCTGTAGTTTACCCTTGGCAATGAAACGCCCTTGTTGGCTATCTATACCCTGCGCCTTTACGGTTAAATCACCTTGGTTTTTAAACGTACCGCCTTGATTTTGGAGTTTATCCGCAACTTCGAGTTTTAACTCGCCCGAACCTGTTTGCTCCCAGGTCGCTTTTCTGGTATTGAGTGAAGATTGTGTGGTTGTTATCCGTTCTGCTTTTAAATAGCTTTCCTGCGTTTCAAGCAATATCGGCGTCTTCAATTTTAAATCTTTCTCTGCAATGAGTTCGGCTTGATTGGCTTGGATTTTACCTTGAGAAGCATCAACGGAAATTGAGTGGGCTAACGTGCGACTATGATCTAAATCGGCTTCTGAAGCGGCAACATCGATTTTACCCGATGCGATATTTTTACCTTGTAAAGTCGCTTTCTGTGAGGTCTTAACCCTGATATTTTTACCCTGTGCGGACATTTTCTCGATTGTTCGCGCTTCACCTTTTGGCGTATCTTTAACATCAACATCCGCCGCAATCAATGAACCGGGCGAAGCATTCACATTTTTTGCTTGGTAGATAACTTCGCCACGTGCAACGGTTTCACCACGTTGAGTAATGTCTTGTTCCGCATTTTTCAGAATATTGCCGCCACGAGCTACAATAGAACCGTCATTTTGAATATTTGCCGGGGTCTTCAGCTGAATATCACCTTGTTTATTCTCTATTTTTCCTTTGTTCTCAATATTTTGGCTTGCCGTAAGCGTGACAGGTTTATTCGCATTAAGCGTTCCTGTATTTACAATACGTCCTTGGCTATCAATTTTTAAGGTTTCAGCACTCGCACCAATATGCCCTGCATTACGTACTCCAACACCTTTTTCCGTACCAATAAGATGGATTTTTCCTGAATACATTCCTCCTAATTCACCGACATCTACGGCAAATTTAGGTTGATTTTCCTCGGCAAGCGTTTGGGAAGTATGAATAATTTGTAGATCTTCCGTATTATTTGAACGCTTGATCGTATTCTTACCGGTGATAACTTTCGTTTCTTTCTTAGACCAGATCCCCGCATTGACTTCCATCTCTCTTGCTAGAATTTCCGTATAATCTACACGGCTGTTATCTAATCCTTTACCTAAAACTTTAACTTTGCCTTTTTCCACCACAAAACTTTCAAGGTTGCCATTCTGAATTTGTGGTTTACCTGTGGTAAAGGTAGTTCGATCAGAATTAATTACACCACAACCTTCACAATGAATGCCGTTAGGATTTGCGATAATGACATCCGCTTTTTTACCGGCCACCTCCAGGTAACCTTTTAATTGACTCGGATTATTGGAAGTGACTTCATTTAAAATTACCTTGGCTTCACCACGTGCAAGATAAGGGTTGCCCTGCACCCAACCACCCTGTTGGGTTTGGGTGTTGGTACGGCTATTGTTTAGAATCGCCCCTTTGGTATCAACATTAAAGTGATTGTATTTATTATGGGAAAGTCCTTTATCATTCGGGGTTTGAATATTGACTTGCGGTAAACCATTGGCGGTTTGCAAAACAATAGGTTGTTGGTTTTTCGGTGCGGTTTTATCCGCTTGAATAATCAATGTTTCCGCCAATACATTATCAGAAAATGCGACAAAGCCTAATGCACAAAAGAGGCTAAAACTAAGGGGCTTAAGTGCAGCAAAAAGTGCGGTCATTTTTGAGCAAGTTTTTTCACCCTGAGCCTTATTCTGCGATTTGGCTAACTCCGACACCACTACAAAACGTTGTAAGGTTTTACTGAAAATGACACGGAAACATTGTTTATTCATATTTAATCCTATTTATTGCTATTGTTAATAAGTAAGCAGCATCATGTAGCACTTGCACGAATCATCGTATCGTGCCGTTAGGCGAAGCCGTAACGCACCGATAGAGGGTTTAATGATGAAATGGTGCGTTACGCAAAGCCTAACGCACCCTACCTCCGATAAATATCGGATATAAAATCCTCTTTGTGCAACTGCTACATAATACTGTAACCAAGGGCAGCTTGTCCGATATTAGAAAGCGTAATTTAAACTAAAGCCGGCAACGGTATGGGATGTTTTAAATCCATTCGGTTTACTGAGAGGTGTACCGATGAAAACATCATAAGATAGATTGCGAATATTCCCACGTAAACCTAATACCGCCCCCATCAAATGATGTCCTAGCCGTTGTTGATCAGATTGCCCCATCACTCGACCTCCATCTAAAGCAGCATAAAGTTGATGACCAAGACTATTCACATTCCAAGCCAATTCATTTCGCCATAGCCAACCACGTTCACCAGAAAGCGTTAATTCTCCATCAAATCCACGTACGGTGTAACGCCCACCGATACTAAACCTATCTTGCGAAATAAGCGGTGTTTTATTCCATTGACCGTTCCAACTTGTATTGAATTGCCATGGCTGTTTTCCCCATATAAAAGGCTGGGTAAAATTAATCGAGGCCGTAATAATACGTGGGCGTGATGTCCCCTCATTCCAGAGTTCTTCAGGTGCAGATAATGCACCTCTAGCACCTGTTCCCCGTTTATAGTTTCCTGACAATTCAAGTGTTGCATCGCCCATATATTCTTTATGAGAGAAACCGGCTTCCCAACCGGCCATACGGCGTTTTTGTACATCAATTTCACCACCATCGACATAATTTCGAGATTGACGAGACCAAAAGCTCCCTGATACTGACGTTTTACGTTTACTATCCCGATAAAGTAAATAGGAAAGTGTTGCTTTGGTCGTGTTGCTTTTACCTGAATACAGATAATTATTATCAAAGGCACCAAAAACAGCTTGATGATAGCGGCTATATGTTTGTGAAGCGGATAGCGTCCAATAACCAAAAGGAACAGAATAATAGAAGGTGAGATTTTTATTGGCTCGGCTACCTTTATCATCATTGTTCGTTTTTAAGCTATGAGTGAAAGACGTATAGAAAAGATCATTCGCTGAGAAAATATTATCAACGGATAACGTACCGCTGGCTTGAAACTTCCCTGTTGAGGTAGAACCTGCATCATCTATCCCTAAATTTAGTCGAAAAGGAAATTGTTGTGTATAACTTATTTTTAGATCGCTTTCGCCTACCAAAGCAGAATCGTCTTCACTTGGTAAAATTTCAATATTTGCATCGACAGTTGGCACTCGTTTCAAATTTTCAAGAGTTTGCTCAATATCACGTACATTTAAAAGATCACCTTTTCCAAAAGTAAAACCCGTCAAAGCACGAAGTTTGGTAAACGGTGAGATAACGATGCTACTATCGGCAACAATCGTATTACGCACTTTTCCCAAAATCACGGTTAAATTCAGCTTACCGCCACGCAAGTCCTGTTCCTCGGTAACGACTCGCGTTGTCACATAACCTTTTTCAATAATATTATTTTGAACTTGCTTCATTAAAATACCTAATCCTTCACCGCCAAAACAGTGGGGTAAGGTTAATTTTAAGTCACGTGAAGCTTTATCTAATGCCCATTGGAATCGGCTTGTTGATGATGTTGAGCCGTAGTCGCTCAAAGAAATGTGTGAAATAGGATAGCAAGGAGATTCTTGTTTTAAAAACGAGAAGGGTTCTTTAACATCAGTATCTAACCGAACATCGGTCTGCCGCTGTAATTGTTGATCTTTCGATTGTTGATATTGCTGTTGCCTCTGTTGCTGGCTTGCATCAAGTCTATTTAATTCTGATAAACTCGGGGGCTGATTTGCCAAAACGGTAACGGAGATAACGCTAAATGTTATACTGAGGAATTTTTTTTGAAAGCCCATAAATTTTTATATCCGATTCACTTAATCAATGTGATCCGGATTCTATATGATTATTCGTGGCATATCAAATGAGAAACATATAAATAACAGATTGTTTTTGTTATATTTATCCAACCGTATTGTTCAAAATATGTCATACTCTACCTATTTCCCATAATTACATTAATCACTATCTTGTAATTGACGTTATTTATGTTCATATCCTTAAATAGTTTAAAGAGGATGATTGATTAGTTCTATAAATATACTGATTATGATAAAAAATATAAAAAAATAAGCGTTTCCTATTTAACTTTAATTAGGAAACGCTTATTTTATATATTGTAAAAGTTAGAATGTTCTACTTGCTTCAATAAATACCTGAGATTTATCATAACTATAAATTGGAATATTACTATCGGTTTTTGTATAATTCCAAGTAATTCTCGGGGTAAAACCGGCATAGTGAAATTCTTTATGCCACAAAGATAGTGATGATGAAAATTCATTATTTCTTTGCTTATTCCCAAAAATAAAAATATCTTTGTATTGGCGTTTTGCAATCCCTAAAGTAAAACTTGATGAAACACCCAAAGGCCACTCTTGCCCCCACGTTAATCTTGTTCCATAGCGGTAATAGGCGTTTGTTTTATCTTTAGCATCCTTATTAATATAATCTATAGAAACATTCCAATATTGTCTAGGGCTGGTAAAATACATTAATGAATTTGTTATTTGATGCAATACACCATCATATAATCGGCTTTGTAGTTTCTTATCATACTTTTCATAACCATAGTTATAGAATAATGAATATTTTAGTGTCGGTGTAATCCAATAACTACCTGAAAGCAATGAACCAAATGTCTTGGTATAACGTTTTAGGGAATTAGAACCATTTAAACCACCACCATACCAACGTTGTTCAATATAAGGTGTAAATTCAATATTAAATCTTGCCGTGGAATATCCCATACCAAAATCAAAATGTGCATTTACATCATTGTATTTCTTATTATTCCAATAATATTTGCTAGAGGTATTTAAATGAGTAATTAAATATTTCCCATTTGATAACGCCCATTGTTTATCTACTCCAAACCATAAAGAAAGCCCTTTACCTGATTCTTTTTCTGTATCATAACTTAGCACTCTACCATTAGGTAATGTTACTGTTGTGCCTTTATCCGCTGAATTTCCGAGGTTAGGATCATTTAAAAATCTAGCTCCAAAAGAAAAATTCCACTTATTTCTATTATTAATTGCCTCAATATATCGATCAAAAACCACTATATCTTGTGGCATAACCACTGAACTTGATCTGAGCTTTTCAAACTGATCTTTAGCCGCTTCATATTCTTGATTAATAAATAATGATTCTGCTAATTGAAAGCGAATAAAATTATTATCTGGAAAATGAGAAATCAGTTTACGATATAAATTCACCGATTTATCCACATTTTTATCTTTAGCTAAAATAGCATTTCCCCAATCAATTAATGAATGATCTGGATTTGGTGTTAATTCATAAATCTGAATATAAACGGGGAGTACCGCTTTATTTTGTCCTATCAAGGCATCTACAAATAGCTTTTCTAAAATTTGAGGATTTTCTCTTAACTGTTTTCCAGTATAACGAATTACTGATTGTTCCTGAGATTTTACAGAAGGAAGGGATTGATTTCTTAATTGAGCTTCCTTTAATTCATTAGCATTAACGGTAGAAAGTGGGTTTACCTCTGTTTGGATAGGATCTCTCTCAAAACTATGCTCTGGCACTGATATACTATTCGCATATACTGACGGAATAAAACCACCGATCATTATTGCCAAAGTGACTTTGTTTAACATAAAACTTTCCTCTTAAAGCAGATTATAGATTTTAAAATACTCAGATATAAATATTTTAAAAACAATAATAGGCAAAAAATAGCCCACAAAAGTGGGCTATTTAAATTTAGCACGATAAACCTAAATTATTTAAGTGGGTTATTCGCATTATTTTGGTCAGTAGACTCTTCCCAAGAATATGTTGGAGCCTCTGGAGTTGGTCCATTTGGTTCTACATTTTGAAGTTTAGCACCGAATGAAGCACCCCAGTTATTTGTAGTATCAACACTTGCAATTGCACCACCTAATTCAGTTGCTTTTGCACCAAATAAACTTGCATTAAATGTTCCTGCAGCACTATCTACCGTACGAGTAGAGGTACCAGAAATACTACCATTATTTGCTAAGTTACCGTTGAAACTCGCTAATTCAACTTTTGCGTACTCTTTGCTACCAGAAACACCGTGTTCCCAAGTATTGTATAAGTTACCTGTAACTTGTTTTGTTGCAAGATCAATGTTTGCATTAACGTGTGTACCACTCACTAATTGTTGCTCATAACCAATAGCGTTTGGAATTCCACCTGCTCTTACAAAATCACGATCAAGATTGTAGGTTACCGCATGACCACGGTAGTTTAACGTACCGCCAGTTGCATCTTTACCAAAGTAAGTATCCTTTAAGGTATTTGCTAAATTAGCATCGTAGCTAGTTCCGTTCACGCCACGGTAGAAGTAGTTATCTTCTGTACCCTCATTACCCTTGCTACCGAAACTTGCAACAACGGTACCATCAGCACCAATTTTCTTACCTTCTTTTAAGTTAGCCGGGTTTACATCACTTAAGCTAGAAGTTACACGACCATATTGAACATAGTGAAGTTGTGAACCAGCAACAAAACCTTCATTTTGGCTGTTTGCTGCTGCTGAAGTTGTATCTTTTGCAGTAAATGGTGCATTTGCTAATGTAGCATCTTGACCTGTACCCTCATTTTTAAGTTCAGAATCGCCCGCTAAGAAAGTTCTGAAACCATAAACTTCTGCTACAGAACCTTTTAATTTCGCATCTGTACGAGCCGCTTTCGTATCTAGAACATCGTCGCCTTCTTGTTTATGAGTGTAGTTTACACGGTCCTGCTCATATACATAAGAAAGCCCTGTATCTTCACCTTTTGTTGCAGTTTTAGTTTCAGATTCGCCATCCGCACGAGCTGTACCTACATTGAGGGTTACTTTTTTATCTTTATAGATATGTTCTAAAGTATGCTCACCTGATGTGTTATCAACATTTCCACGGAAATCAAAATCTTCTAAATAAGCTTGTTTTGCACTACCTTTTACACTTGGTGTTGCAACAACAATTGTATCTAGACTTGGATGAAGCTTAACTGTCATTCCAGTTACTTTATCTGAAGAAGTGCTATCTTTAGCTGTGCCATGACCTACATTTAAGTTAGAGTCATTTTTCTTAACAAATTTAGCACCAACATCTTCTGTCGCTTTAACTAGAGCCTCAGCTTCTGCTGCTGCTTTTTCTGCTGCTGCTTTTTCTGCTGCTGCTTTTTCTGCTGCTGCTTTTTCTGCTGCCGCTTTTTCTGCCGCTTGCTGTTGTGCAGCCTTTTCTGCTTCTGCATTATTGCTTGAACCGCCTGATGAACCACAAGCAGCTAAAATACCTGCAGCAACAAGAGTTAAGCTAAATTTAATTAAATTGTTCATATAAGGTACCTATATTAAATCATAGTTAATTAAAAACTGTGCCTACTGTGACCTAAACAATTGAAAGTAAAGCACGTATTCTTATTTTAGAAAAAGAAAAATCCATATTTCTCTTAATCTTTCTTGATATTAAAGATTCGTTAACTTAAATGACATTAAACCTTGCTGCTCCAGCACACAGTTCCCCATCCGATCGAAATACGATCAAACAGATCTCGTTGCCTAAAGCTAAAAATAGCCATTAACTCATTGAAATTACGAAGTTTTAATACCATTTCCTCACCCTCAGATATTCCTTAAAAAAAGTTTAGCAGAGGGTGTTGTTATCTCTGTAAAGAGATAACAACAAAGAGTATACTCTTTGGGATTTTTTAACTTTTTATATAAAAAACCTTATATAAAAGAAGAACTACCTGTTTAAAATTGTCTTTCTTAAACTAAGGGAACACGATATGGATAAACCTTATAAATAAATTTAAGTATGATGAAAGAAACGTGATATAGATACCTTGAGTAAGGTTTGTTTATAACGATTATATTGGGAAATAATAAGTACCTAGCGATAGCAAAAAATCCACCTTCTACGAAGGTGGATTTTTTGCTGAAATTTAGCCTAAACCTAGGCTAAATATAAATAGTAAGAAACATAATACTGAAGGTTTAAAGTTTAGTGTTGCATAACATCACGGATTAATCGGATTTTTTCGCACGTAATACACGAAGTGCAAAAATCACGATACCGATGATAAACACGATCAAACCTAATACTTCGCCGATGGTGTCCCAGTTCTCAAGATTGAGTGCAAGTGGTGCTTCAGAACCACCGGAAGTAACGGAAGCGGCAATAACGAAAGCCAACACCACGCCCATTAAGCTTTCTCCCACAATTAAGCCTGCGGAAAATAACGTGCCGAAACGCTCCGCTTTGGCGGAAATAGCTTTATTGCCTTGTTTAGCAATATGTCGATTGATAAACCACGCTAAGAATGCGCCTATAACCAACGGCATATTAATAGACGGAGGTAAATAAATACCGATTCCAACCGCCAATATCGGTAATGCAAAAGCATTACGGCTTACTTTTTTCAAGAAAGCATCAATCACGATCAAGCCGGCTCCTAACCCTACACCGGTTAAAATATAGGTCCATTCCAATTGATTTGTGAAAATACCTTGTGAAATGGTTGTCATAATGGTGGCTTGAGGTGCCGAAAGTACTTGGCTCGGATCCATATCCGGACGCGGTAATGCACCGCTAAAACCGTAAGCGTGGTATAAGATTTCCAATACCGGTGCAATCACAAGCGCTCCCACAAAGCAGCCGATGATCAAGGCGACTTGTTGACGCCACGGAGTTGCCTCAACCAGCAAGCCTGTTTTCAAATCTTGTAAGTTATCATTAGAAATGGTCGCTGTCGTAAGTACGATTGAGGCGGTAAAGAGAGTAAGTGCGGTCAAAAATTTCTGCCCGTCTACGCTCTCAAACAAGCCTGAAGCATTGCCGATAGAGACCAGTACAAGTGAAATGACGATCACAGAGATAATTCCAATACCCGAGATAGGACTGGATGAAGAACCGACTAAACCAGCCATATAACCGGATGCCGCTGCCACAAAAAAGCCGATAAACACAGCTAAAAATGTACAAACCACCACCAACAAAATAGAAAGCTCAGGTGAAATCGGGGCGGCTGCAATAAAGTGATGTAAAGAAATCACAATCAATACAACCGTTGCGATTAAAATATAAATCATCGTTTTCGGAGAAAGATCGATATCAATACGATGTTCGGACTCCGTATGCTGTCCTTTCAACATACGGAATGAATACAACATTCCTTCTACCATTGGCTTCATTAACACCAGCAATGTCCAAATTGCCGCAATCCCAATCGTTCCTACACCGATAAAACGCACTTTCGTTTTCCAGATACTCATAGCGAAATCAATCAAACTCATACCTGTAGGTACATCGCTCGATACCATAAAAAACGGCACGGCAACGCCCCAAGTCAACATTATACCGACTAATATTGCGATACCGCCGACAATACCGACAAGATATCCTGCGCCAAGCAATGCTAACGAGAACCCCATCGGCAATTGAAACGCCACTTTAGTTGTTTGAATCCATGCGCTTGCACCATCTGCTATAACTCGTAAACCATTTGTTAAAAATGCCGCTAAACCGGCTAACACACCGCCATAAGCAATATCTTTTACGCCGCTGTCACCATCTTCATGATTGCCGGCTTTCAGAATTTCAGCCGCCGCAACACCTTCAGGATAAGGTAAATCGCTATTTACCACCATTGCACGGCGCAATGGAATGGTAAACAATACACCCAACGTACCGCCGGAAGCACAAATCAGCATTGTTTGCCAGAATGGGAAATCATTCCAGTAGCCCATCATTAATAAACCGGGCAACACAAAAATAACGGAAGAAAGCGTCCCTGCTGCGGAAGCTTGGGTCTGCACCATATTGTTTTCCAAGATACTGGAATCTTTAAAGAATTTCAGCACTGCCATAGAAATAACTGCGGCAGGAATGGAGGAAGCGAAAGTCATTCCGACTTTTAAACCTAAATAGACGTTAGAGGCGGTAAAAATCACCGTAATTAACGCCCCGAGAATAATCCCACGAAGCGTGAGTTCTTTTAAATTTGAATGAGGCATAATTTTTTCCTAGGTTAAATAAAGATATAACCTTGGCAAAAAATTATGAAAAATTCAAGAATTGTTTAAGGTTTCTTTGATTTAATTAAAAAATATTAGAAAATATTCAATAAATAATCGGTTTACTGAAAATTATTAACTAACACGAAGCTCGGTTGTTTAAATAATCCCTTAGCATATAAAGTGCGGTCAAATTTCGGGCTTCATTAAAATGAGGCTCGGCAAGCAATTCATCTAATTTCGTTAATGGGAAACGTACTATTTCCAGTGGTTCGGGTTCATCTCCTTCAAGTTTGCAAGAGTAAAAATCCTCAGCAATAACAATGTTCATAACACTTCGCATATAACTTGGGTTGGTGATGATTGTACGTAAAAAATGAATCTGTTTCGCACCAAGCCCGATTTCTTCTTTCAATTCACGATTTGCCGCCTCTTCCGGGGTTTCCCCTTCATCCATTCCACCTTTTGGAAATCCTAGTTCATAACGCTCCGTACCAACCGCATATTCTCTCACCATCAACAAATCTTCCCCATCAATCGGGATTATCATTACCCCTTGGTGGATACTCGGTTTAAAGCGCTCATAAATACGTTGTTCACCATTGGCAAATTCTAACCCCACCGATTGAATTTCAAATAAACATGATTTTGCCACCGTACGCTGAGACAAAATTTTGGGTAATGCTTTTTGAATATTGGATGACATAGGCTTTCCTTATTTTGTGATATTATCAACACAAACTTTATCATAAATTATAGTGAATTAAATTGAGAAACGTCTACTGCATTGTTGCCTCTCGCTATACTTTGAACAGCCTTCGGCTTGCAGTTTTGTATCTGCTTTAATTCACCCTCTACAAAGAATCATCTCAAATGGAAGAAAAAGAAGTTAGACTTGATAAATGGCTTTGGGCGGCCCGCTTTTATAAAACACGCAGTATCGCAAAAGCGATGATTGAAGGCGGAAAAGTGCATTACAACGGACAACGTGCCAAAGTGAGTAAACTTGTTGAAGTGGGCGCAACCCTAAAATTACGCCAAGGCAATGAAGAAAAAGAAGTGGAAATATTGGCAGTAAGCGATCAACGTCGTGGCGCACCCGAAGCGCAACAGCTCTATCGTGAAACGGAACAAAGCGTGAAAAAACGTGAGCAAATAGCGTGGGCAAGAAAAAATAATGCACTTTCAATGCCTCACCCCGATCGTCGCCCAAATAAAAAAGAACGGCGGGATCTATTGAAGTTTAAGCATCAGGAATAACGGAAAGTGCGGTTGAAAATTTCGATATGATGTATCACTTACATAAAAGTTTTTTTATTCAAATGTAGGGGTGTTAGGCTTGCCGTAACGCACCAAACTCGGGTTGAACGGTGCGTTACGCCTTTGGCTAACACACCCTACTCAGTTTTGTGCAACTTGCTACATAATAATAGAAAATTTAACTGTTTTTTCAACCGCACTTTTTGTAACTGATTTTACGAATTGCTTAAACAACAGATTCCAACACCCAAAGTTCTTGTAAACTTTCGCGACGACGGATTAAATGGGCTTTATCACCGTCCACCAATACTTCTGCCGTACGCGGGCGGGAGTTATAGTTGGAAGACATACTTGCGCCATAAGCACCGGCGGAACATTGTGCAATATAATCCCCTTCGGCAATCGCCAATTCACGTTGTTTACCCAAAAAATCCGAAGTTTCGCACACAGGGCCGACCACATCATAAACGGCTTTTTCGCGCTCTAAAGTGCGGTCAATTTCCACAATATTCATATAGGCTTCATACAACGCAGGACGAATCATATCGTTCATTCCGGTATCAGTGATAGCAAAATGACGGCTTTCATTGCTTTTGAGGTATTGCACTTTTGCCACTAAAATCCCTGCGTTAGCGGAAATCGCTCGTCCCGGCTCAAGAATAATTTCGAGATCTTTATAATCTTTCAATTTTTCTAACAATGCCTTTGCATATTCGCTCGGATGAGGCGGATTTTCGTCCATATAAGTTACCCCTAAGCCACCACCTAAGTCTAAATGCGTTAATACAATACCATCTTGCTTAAGCTGTTCCATCAATACGATCAAACGATCAGCGGCATCTAGAAACGGTTGTAATTCAGTAAGTTGTGAGCCGATATGGCAATCCATACCGATAATTTTCACATTTGGTAAATCGGCTGCCAGCCTATAAACATCCCGAGCTTCATCTACACTTATTCCGAATTTATTTTCTTTCAACCCTGTGGAGATATAAGGGTGAGTGTGTGCATCAACATCAGGATTTACACGCAAAGAGATCGGGGCGACTTTGCCCATTTCACCTGCAATTTGATTAATATGTTTGAGTTCGGAAACCGATTCTACATTAAAGCAGCGAATCCCCACCGCCAAAGCTCGCATAATTTCTTCACGGGATTTCGCCACACCGGAAAACACCACTTTTGAGGCATCACCGCCTGCGGTAAGCACGCGCTCCAATTCTCCCTGAGAAACAATATCAAAACCCGATCCCAATTTTGCCATTACGCTCAATACACCAATATTGGAACAAGATTTCACCGCAAAACAAATTAAATGCGGATGATTTCCTAATGCCGAATCAAAAGCATGCCAGTGGCGTTCTAATGTTGCGCGGGAATAAATATAAAGCGGTGTACCGAATTGTTCCGCAAGTTGCTGAACCGGCAATTGCTCGGCATAGAGTTTTTCATTTTGATATTGGAAGAAATTCATTACTCGTCCTTCTTAGGGGATACTTCTGATTATTGATTTTTCTGCGCCTGTTCTTTTTCAGGGAAATATAACGGCCCTTTTACGCCACAGCCGGTCGCTAAGGCACAAATTGCACTTAATACTAAAACAGATAGTAATTTTTTCATTTTGAGCTCTCGATTCAGGTAGGGGACAATATTTATCTATAAAATTTGCGTAGATTTATAATCTGATCACCCTACGGGATTGTTGGAAAAAGCAGCCGAAAGGCTTTATAATCCGCTGCATTCTATCAGATTTACAAGGAAAAACTTTATGAATGTTGCAGAATTTCACCAAAATATTGAACAAATTTGGCAAAAAATCGAAGAAGAATTAGAAGAACAAGGAGCTGATGCGGATTGTGAAATCCAAGGCTCGGTATTCACCATCACTTTCGGCAACCGCACCCAAATTGTGATTAACAAACAAGAACCCCTACTTGAGCTTTGGCTTGCCGGCAAATTAGGGGGCTTTCATTTTTCTTTCCAAAACGGAGAATGGATTTCTAATGACGGAAAACGTTTTTGGGATCGTTTAACCGAAACTTGCTCAGCTCACGGTGAAAACATTCAATTCTAAAATGACGGCCTCTTCCCCTTCACTAAAAACACCTGAAAAATCGACCGCACTTTCCGTGTTAAATTCGGTATTTGGTTACCAATCTTTCCGTAAAGGGCAAGAAGAAGTAATAAATGCTGCGCTGGATGGGCAAGATACGTTGGTGGTAATGGCGACGGGGAATGGGAAATCGCTTTGCTATCAAATTCCCGCTCTCTGTTTTGACGGGCTAACACTAGTGATTTCACCGTTAATCTCTTTAATGAAGGATCAAGTGGATCAGCTTCAAGCCAACGGTATCGAAGCTGATTTTCTCAATTCAAGTCAAACGCAGGAACAACAGCAGCAGGTACAAAATAAACTCATCTCAGGACAACTAAAACTTCTTTACGTCTCCCCTGAAAAAGTGATGACGAACAGTTTTTTTCAATTGATTTCCTACTGCCAAGTGAGTTTTATCGCCATTGATGAGGCTCATTGCATCTCCCAGTGGGGGCACGATTTTCGCCCGGAATATACGCAACTTGGTGGTTTAAAATCCAGTTTTCCGAATGCGCCGATTATGGCATTGACGGCGACGGCAGATTATGCCACACGGCAGGATATTCTCACACATCTCAAACTCAAAAATCCGCATAAATATATCGGTAGCTTTGATCGTCCGAATATTCGTTACACTTTAGAAGAAAAATTCAAACCGATGGAGCAACTCACCCGTTTTGTGCTGGCGCAAAAAGGCAAAAGCGGAATTGTGTACTGCAATAGCCGTAGTAAAGTAGAAAGAATTGCAGAAAGCCTACGTAACAAAGGGGTATCTGCCGCCGCTTACCACGCGGGAATGGAAAGCTCTCAGCGTGAACGGGTACAACAAGATTTTCAGCGCGATAACGTACAAATTGTCGTAGCGACAATTGCTTTTGGTATGGGAATTAATAAATCGAATGTGCGCTTTGTCGTACATTTTGATTTACCGCGCAGCATTGAATCTTACTACCAAGAAACCGGCCGTGCGGGACGTGATGATCTACCGGCTGAAGCCGTATTATTTTACGAACCAGCAGATTACGCTTGGCTACAAAAAATTCTGTTAGAAAAACCGGAAAGCGCACAACGTCAAATCGAACAACACAAATTAGAAGCTATCGGTGAATTTGCCGAAAGCCAAACTTGCCGCCGTTTGGTACTACTCAACTATTTCGGTGAACAACGCCAAACGCCGTGCAATAATTGCGATATTTGTCTCGATCCGCCGAAAACCTATGATGGCTTAGTGGATGCCCAGAAAGTGATGTCCACGATTTATCGCGTAGGGCAATGTTTCGGTGCACAATATGTGATTAGCGTACTACGCGGAATGCATCACCAAAAAATTATCGAACGCCAACACGACAAACTCAGTGTCTATGGTATTGGTAAAGATAAAAGTAAAGAACATTGGCAATCCGTGATTCGCCAACTTATTCATCTTGGTTTTGTTCACCAAGTTATTGGTGATTTCAACGCCACATTGCAGCTCACAAAAAGCGCAAAAGCAGTACTAAAAGGTGAAATAACATTGAAACTCGCAATGCCACGTATTTCTGCAATTCAAAAAATCGCTCACAGCCCACAACGCACAACATTGACAAATTACGATAAAGATTTGTTTGCCCGCCTGCGTTTTTTACGTAAGCAAATCGCCGACAAAGAAAATATCCCTCCTTACATCGTGTTTAATGACGCAACTCTACAAGAAATGGCACAATATATGCCGATCTCCAACATTGAAATGTTGCAAATTAATGGCGTCGGTTCGATTAAACTCGAACGTTTCGCTCAACCTTTTATAACATTAATTAAGGAGCATAAAGCGATTTTGGAAAAGGCACAAAAGAATAACGGTGAATCAGCCGGTGAAAATGAATTAATGCTTAATTAAACCATTAGAAAGAAGATAAAAAAATCCGATTGATTCAACATCAATCGGATTTTTATAAGTAGTGCGGAAAACATCAAAAATATTGACCGCACTTTAAAGATTAGAATTTCCAACCGACTGCTGCGCCACCGGCATAATCACCGGAATTATTCGCACTACCTCCAATCTTAATGACAATTCTACCATTGTCAGTTACACGGGAGTAGCCAACGGCAACAGCCGATGCGCCACGGTAAGTACCTCCCCCTACGCTCACGATACTTTCGCCGGCACGGTAGGATTGTGGTAGCAAGCTCATTGCTACTGCAGAAGCAATACCACTACGTAAACGACGATCCACCTTATGAATTCGATTATGTACTTCACCTAAACCTAATGAAAGTTGTTTATTGAAGAAACCTAAATTCACTGCATCATTTGGTGCGATCGGATCGGCTACATTGGTCAAACGTACCGGTTTATCTTTATCTTGACCATTCAAGCCGACAACATTGGTACGGGTTCTGGAAACATCTCCCTTATCATCAATATAGAGTAATGGACCGGAAATTTGTAACTGTGTTAACGCATCAGTTAATTTTTTCTTACTATCATCACCATAAATATCAAAGTTACCTTCAATATCTGAATTGCCTAAATCAATTTTTGCATTTTCAGATAAGGTTAGCGATTTGTTAACTACCACATCACCTAAAGTTGTCGTACCGTTAATCGTCACATCTTTCTCAAAGATTGCATTACCTTTGGTTAAACTATCACCTTCAACGGTTGAGTTACCTTTAATTAGGTTATCTCCTTCAACTGTCGCGTTACCTTTCGTTAACGTATCTTTCTCGAAGGTCGCATTGCCTTTCGTTAGGCTGTCGCCTTCAACGGTTGAATTACCCTTAATTAGGCTATTACCTTCAACTGTCGCATTCCCTTTCGTTAACGTATCTTTCTCAAAGATTGCATTACCTTTCGTTAGGCTGTCGCCTTCAACGGTTGAATTACCCTTAATTAGGCTATTACCTTCAACTGTCGCATTGCCCTTCGTTAACGTATCTTTCTCGAAGGTTGCATTACCTTTCGTTAGGCTGTCGCCTTCAACGGTTGAATTACCCTTAATTAGGCTATTACCTTCAACTGTCGCATTGCCCTTCGTTAACGTATCTTTCTCGAAGGTCGCATTGCCTTTCGTTAGGCTGTCACCCTCAACGGTTGAATTACCCTTAATTAGGCTATTACCTTCAACTGTCGCATTCCCTTTCGTTAACGTATCTTTCTCGAAGGTTGCATTACCTTTCGTTAGGCTGTCACCCTCAACGGTTGAATTACCCTTAATTAGGCTATTACCTTCAACTGTCGCGTTACCTTTCGTGATCGTGTCTTTCTCAAAGGTTGCATTGCCTTTCGTGGTTAAATCACCACCAATGGTTGCATTGTCCGTCACATTCAACGTTTTCGTCGTCGTTGTGCCATTAACCGTCACATCTTTCTCAAACGTTGCATTACCTTTCGTTAGGCTATCGCCTTCAACTGTCGCATTGCCCTTCGTTACCGTATCTTTCTCGAAGGTTGCATTGCCTTTCGTGGTTAAATCTCCACCTATGGTTGCATTTTCTGTGACATTTAACGCTTTGGTTGTTGTCGTTCCGTTAACCGTTACGTCTTTTTCAAAAGTTGCATTACCTTTCGTTAAGGTGTCTTTCTCGAAGGTTGCATTGCCTTTCGTTAGACTGTCGCCTTCAACGATTGAATTACCCTTAACCGTACTGTTTCCACCCACACTGAGATCTTTTGCGATACTAGCGTTATTCGTAACATTTAGGTCCTTGGTTGTGGTTGTACCGTTTACAACTAAATTGCCACCAATACTTGCATTACCTGTCGCTGTTAAATTATTAAATACCGGATTTTTTGACATCAAAATTTCAATAGCTCCGGTCGTAATATTGGAAATCGTACGAATATTACTACTATCGGCGTCCTCTGTATCGGCAAGACTACCTTTAATCGTTAAGGTATCACCCAATTTACGATTAACGATTTCACCATCATTACCTGTAAAATTCATCCCTTTATCTGTCATATTGTTAAAGTTTTGAATTGTGGTATAAAGCTGTCCGCCGGTTACCGCATCAGAACTGCCACTTGTGATATTTCCTTCGCCAATATTGCTAATAACATTGCCACCCATATTGACTTTTGTGCCATTAGCGATAGTAAAGCTGCTATTAACCCCTCCAAGAGTCGTATTGCCTTGAACTGTCAAATCTTTACCAATAACTGCGCTATCTGTTACGTTTAAGTCTTTAGTTGTAGTTGTGCCATTCACGGTCACATCTTTCTCGAAAGTAGCGTTACCTTTGGTTGTTAACTCACCATTGATTGTTGCGTTTTCTGTCACATTCAACGTTTTCGTTGTCGTTGTTCCATTTACGGTCACATCTTTCTCGAAAGTAGCATTACCTTTCGTTAACGTATCTTTCTCAAAGGTCGCATTGCCTTTGGTTGTTAACTCACCATTGATTGTTGCATTTTCTGTCACATTCAACGTTTTCGTTGTCGTTGTTCCATTTACGGTCACATCTTTCTCGAAAGTAGCGTTACCTTTCGTTAACGTATCTTTCTCAAAGGTCGCATTGCCTTTGGTTGTTAACTCACCATTGATTGTTGCATTTTCTGTCACATTCAACGTTTTCGTCGTCGTTGTGCCATTTACGGTCACATCTTTCTCGAAAGTAGCGTTACCTTTCGTTAACGTATCTTTCTCAAAGGTCGCATTGCCTTTGGTTGTTAACTCACCATTGATTGTTGCGTTTTCTGTCACATTCAACGTTTTGGTTGTCGTTGTGCCATTTACGGTCACATCTTTCTCGAAAGTAGCGTTACCTTTCGTTAACGTATCTTTCTCAAAGGTCGCATTGCCTTTGGTTGTTAACTCACCATTGATTGTTGCATTTTCTGTCACATTCAACGTTTTCGTCGTCGTTGTGCCATTTACGGTCACATCTTTCTCGAAAGTAGCGTTACCTTTCGTTAACGTATCTTTCTCAAAGGTCGCATTGCCTTTGGTTGTTAACTCACCATTGATTGTTGCGTTTTCTGTCACATTCAACGTTTTGGTTGTCGTTGTGCCATTTACGGTCACATCTTTCTCGAAAGTAGCGTTACCTTTGGTTACACTTTCACCTTCAATTGTTGAATTACCTTTAACCGTACTGTTTCCGCCCACAGTGAGATCTTTCGTGATATTAGCGTTATTCGTAACGCTTAAATCTTTGGTTGTGGTTGTGCCATTTACGGTCACATCTTTCTCGAAAGTAGCGTTGCCTTTGGTTACACTTTCACCTTCAATTGTTGAGTTACCTTTAACCGTACTGTTTCCGCCCACAGTGAGATCTTTCGTGATATTAGCGTTATTCGTAACACTTAAATCTTTAGTTGTCGTTGTTCCATTTACGGTCACATCTTTCTCGAAAGTAGCGTTGCCTTTGGTTACACTTTCACCTTCAATTGTTGAGTTACCTTTAACCGTACTGTTTCCGCCCACAGTGAGATCTTTCGTGATATTAGCGTTATTCGTAACGCTTAAATCTTTAGTTGTGGTTGTGCCATTTACGGTCACATCTTTCTCGAAAGTAGCGTTGCCTTTGGTTAAACTATCTCCTGCAACAGTTAGGTTTCCACCGATATTTGCGTTTCCCGTTGTATTTAAAGTTTCAAACTCAGGATTTTCTGCAATTTGAATTTCTACTTTGCCATCAGTCACAACGGTTTTCACATTTTTCGAACTGTAGCTACCCGTAGTCGTTCCATTGCCTGAAATATTTAGGGTTTCACCTAATTTACGGCTTGTATTACCTTCGTTACCAACAAAAGTTAATGGGTTATTAGTTAAGTTGCTTAAATTCTTTGATACCGCATCTAACTGACCTTTATTAACCGCATCAGTTGAATTTGTTCCATTTGCTACACCACCAACAACATTATTTCCCATATTAATGGTTGTACCATTCGTAACAGAGAAGTTTTTACCCGCTCCACCGATAGTGGTATTACCGGATAATGTTGTTTCACCTCTAGAAACTAGAGTTGTATTAAATGTGCCATTATTTGCCACAATATCTTCAGCATTGAGCTTAGTAATATTGGCATTGGTTGAATTTAAGTTTGTGATCGTACCATTAGTTGAATTCAAGTTAGTGATCGTACCGTTAGTAGAATTCAGGTTGGTGATCGTACCATTGGTTGAATTCAAGTTAGTAATTGTACCGTTCGTTGAATTCAAGTTAGTAATTGTACCGTTCGTTGAATTCAGGTTGGTGATCGTACCGTTGGTTGAATTCAAGTTGGTGATCGTACCGTTGGTTGAATTCAAGTTAGTAATTGTACCGTTCGTAGAATTCAGATTAGTAATCGTACCGTTGGTTGAACTGATATTAGTTGCATTAGTCGTTGCATTTGTGATCAAGCCTTTAACATCAGCCAAAGTTGTCGCATCATTATCATTTTGAGCTTTACCAATATTGCTTAAAACAACGCCATTGCCGTCAAATCTACTTCCCGTTTCTAATTTGATAGTCTTGCCCGAACCACCTAAAGTTACATCACCTTTCGCAATAAAATTGTTCGTAGTTAATGTTCCGGTAACTTCAGCATTCTTCGCTGTTAAGTTATTGGTGACATTCGCATCTTTTGCAGTTAATGTTTCCGTAACATTTGCGTTCTTCGCTGTTAAGTTATTGGTGACATTCGCGTCTTTTGCTGTCAATGTTTCCGTAACGTTCGCGTTCTTCGCTGTTAGGTTGTTGGTGACATTCGCGTCTTTTGCTGTCAATGTTTCCGTAACGTTCGCGTTCTTCGCTGTTAGGTTGTTGGTGACATTCGCGTCTTTTGCTGTCAATGTTTCCGTAACGTTCGCGTTCTTCGCTGTTAGGTTGTTGGTGACATTCGCATCTTTTGCTGTCAATGTTTCCGTAACGTTCGCGTTCTTCGCTGTTAGGTTGTTGGTGACATTCGCATCTTTTGCTGTCAATGTTTCCGTAACATTTGCATTTTTTGCCGTTAGGTTGTTGGTGACATTCGCATCTTTTGCAGTTAATGTTTCCGTAACATTTGCGTTCTTCGCTGTTAAGTTATTGGTGACATTCGCGTCTTTTGCTGTCAATGTTTCCGTAACGTTCGCGTTCTTCGCTGTTAGGTTGTTGGTGACATTCGCATCTTTTGCTGTCAATGTTTCTGTGATATTCGCATTCTTCGCAGTAATATTTTCAAATTCAGGATTGTCTGCAATTTGAATTTCTACTTTGCCATTAGTTACAGCAGTTTTTACATTTTTACCTGAATATGAACCGCTTGTTTTACCTTCACCAGTAATAGAAATTGTGCTACCTAAAAGTTGCTTAGCCGTACCGTTATTCCCAGCAAATGTAATACCATCGTTTTTTAATTTTTCATCTAGTCGATTAGCTGTCGCATTAGCAGTATTCGCTGTTGTATTCGCATTATTAGCTGTGCTATTTGCCGCATTCGCAGTGGTATTGGCGGTGTTTGCCGTGGTATTTGCTGCATTCGCAGTGGTATTGGCAGTGTTTGCTGTACTATTTGCCGTATTCGCCGTAGTATTGGCATTATTTGCTGTGGTATTTGCTGCATTCGCAGTGGTATTGGCAGTGTTTGCCGTGGTATTTGCTGCATTCGCAGTTGTGTTCGCTGCCGTTGCAACAGTATTCACCGCATCTAACTGGACTTTATTAACCGCATCATTATTTCCCGTACCATTCGCAACATTGGTAATGCGGTTGTTACCGGCATTTACTGTTGTTCCCGAGGCGATAGTTACGGATTTACCGCTGCCGCCTAAATTCACATTACCGCTTAAATTCGATGTGCCGGTTGCAGTTAAATCGGTGAAAGACGGGCTATCTACCGTTTTAACAGTGATTGTGCTACCGTTACGGCTAACATTAATATTCTTCCCTTCTTTAATAGTCAGTGTTTTATTTCTTGAGATCTTCTCTCCATTGGTTTCACTATTGGCTTTTAATGTGAAACCACTGTTATTTAATGCGCTATTAACGGCGGTTGCAACCGTGCTTGCCGTTGTAAGACCTGCTGTACCACTTGTTGAGGCGTTACCATTGTTATCAACAGTAATACCTTGTGTAACAGTATTGATTTTAACCGTTCCTGAATTGCTTACACTTGTTGTGGTATAATTGCCATTCGCAAAATTCACCACTTTATTATTACTAATACGACTTTTATTTGCTCCATTTTCCTGAACATTAAAACCACTATAAGTCAATACCGCATATAATTGGCTACCATTTACAGCATCGGTTGAATCAGCCGTCACAGCACCCGGTGCAACATTAACAATTTGGCGAGTTGCCGTGTCATTTCCGACAGAAACAACCCCAACAGCTGTTCCCTGATAAGAAGCTGTCTGATTCTGTCCTGTGTCATTACGATAAGTGAATCCCGTCACTGTCGAAGCTGCTTTTGTCGTAGCATTTGAACCTAACGCAACGGAATCTTTATGACTTGCTATCGCTTTATAACCAAGTGTGGAGACATATTCTGCTTTCGCCTCACTCATATAACCTGCTACGATAGAACCTCTTTGATCCGCCTTACTACCGGCGCCCAGTGCGGTAGACCAACCTACTGAAGCGCTTGAACCTTGACCGATTGCTGTCGTTTGTCCACCAGCAGTTCTAGTATCAGGGCCTATAGCCAAAGTTAATTCACCTGCTGCGGTAGAATTAGGACCTATCGCTATAGTCGCCCTTGCCGTACCATTTGCTACCGCACCATTACCTATCGCAACACCACGACCTGCCGTGGCATTCAATCCCATTGCGACACCGCCATAGGCGACTACACTCGTATTAGTACCAAAAGCTGCGCCATTCCCACTAATTACATTTGAATTATTCCCAATTGCAATAGCTCCGCCAGCCAGAGCTTTACTGGATGTCCCGATACCAATACCACCTTCTTCGGTAACATTCGCCTCACGACCAATCGCAACCGAGGCACTGCCAGCCGCCTTAGCTCCACTACCAAATGCAGCTGAATCAGTTCCCGTTGCCTCGGCGTTTGAACCTATTGCCGAGGATGACTCATTTTTTGCCTTAGCTTTATAACCCAATGTTATACTCGTTCTTCCTTGAGCATGGGCCCCTGTACCAATCGCAATTGCCCCAGCACCTGATGCAGTTGCCCTATTTTCTCCCAAGTCAGCTCGTCCTTCCGCTCCAATAGCTAAGGAATTAGAGTCAGATTCCCCATTCGTCCGGCCACCAGCAATAGCAATTCCTTTTTGTTGCCGATCTCGAATTTCAGACTTAATTTGAGTCCGATCAGCATCTACAGCCCAAGTATTCTGTGTAATAATAAGTGCTATTCCACCGGTTATCGTTCCCAAATGTAATAATTTTTTCAATCCTAAAGTTGGCTTTTTCTCAGACTTGGTAGAGGATTTCACATGCCCCTTTGCTAACTCAGATACAACCACCCAACTTTGGGTTGCGTGACTAAAAATGATTTTGAAGATTTTATTCATAATGAAATACCCTCTACTAAACTAAAATTAATAATTAAGATGAATACTACCGAAAAGAGTTATTAACATAACTTTAGCAAAATATAGAACTCAGTTCCCAGAGATTTTAATAGATAATTTTTTGACAAACAATTAATTTTAAAAGCCCTTAAATGTCATTAATCCTTATATAACGAATGGAGATACGTTCACACTACCACGAACAACTGGTCTGATCTCTACAAATCTGTATATAAAAACAACAAGAAAATTCCGTATCGCTTAGGCGATATTGCTGCTTCAATACCGGTCCGCAAGAATTAGAACCTATACCGCTCATTTTATAATCCACGCAAAGAATCGTTGAAGTACATTCCTGTAAATTATAACAATGCGTTTTTTGCGTCATTTCCTCTTGAGTATAAGGTGAAAGATTAAAACTAAACGGTGCATCTGCGGTAATCATTAAATCTTCTAATGAAACAAAATGCGTACCATAATGGCTTCCATTTTCTTGTGGCTTGATATATGGCATTTTGTAATTTGATACCTCCACAACATAATTGCCAAGCCGAGCGAGATGATGTTTATCAATATAACTTTCTTGTTCACCATAGCCGAAATACTGCGCTTGGGTGCAGTCTTTAGGCAAGAAAAACCGTAAGCCGAAGCGTGGTAAATAAGGTAAATTAGCGGGGCGTTTTGCATTTATTTTAATGCTCAATTTTCCCTCTTTTGAAAGTAAATAACATACGGAAAGCTGCAAAATTCGCATTTTTGCTACGGCAACAATGCCGATTTCAGCATCAATTTGTACCTGCTCTCCCAAAGGTTTCCAGCTTACCTGATATGCTCGGCTGAATACGTTGTCATAACCCGCGTTTTGCCAAAATTCCCGAATCAAGCGATCGTTATCCGTTGGCGCACGCCATATATTGAAATCCAACGGCTGTTGAATTATTGCCTGTCCATTTTTATGAATTTCAGTAAAAATGCCTTTGCTTTTATCTAAAACAAATTTAAATCGGTTGTTTGTTAAATATAAATGCGTGTTCGTCTCTTCTATTTCAAAGGCTGAAAGTGCGGTCAGATTTATCGATGTTTTTTGCGGACGAACGAGATCTTGCCCGTAAATAATCAGTTGATCAAAACCCAAAGAATGATCTTTTGGTAGCAGTTCACTTGGTTTTCGGTTGACATAATGTAAATCCAACGTCAAAAATCTTCCCCGATAAGAGGGAATGGTAAGAGGTAAAAACACAGTATTTTTCGGCGGACAAGAAATCTCAAGTTCACCTTCTTCAAAGATTTCACCATTCTCGATAAAGGCGTATCGAATATGGAGATTATCTTTAAGATCCGTGAAATCCCAATAGTTTTTTATTTTTACCTGATGATTAATAAATTCCGCCCGTACGGGGCGATTCACATTTTTTAATTCCAGCAAATTACTATGAGGTATGCGATCTTGTGATACCAAACCATCCATACAGAAATTGCCATCATTCGGCGTGTCACCGAAATCCCCACCATAACCCACTTTACCAGATCCATCCGGTAAATAAGGGGCGTGATCACACCATTCCCATACAAACCCGCCGCAGGATTTTTCATTACGTTCAAAGGCTTGCCAATAGTCTTCCGCATCGCCATTAGAATTTCCCATTGCGTGAGAATATTCGCACAATACATAGGGTTTAATTGCGGGGCTTTGATTGTAGCTATCCAAGGATTGTGTCGGCGCATACATCTCACTGTAAAAATCAAGATTGCTCAGGTTATTTTGATGGTTTTGGTGTTGATAAATCGCACTTTCATAATGCACCAAACGACTTGTATCACGTTGTTTAATCCAAGCGGCGGCAGCTTCAAAATTTTCTCCGTAACCACTTTCATTACCAAGCGACCAAATGACGATGGAAGTTCGATTTTTATCGCGTTCCACATTCGCAAAAGTGCGGTCTAAAATTGCCGATTTATAATTCGGCGAGCGTGCAAAATAACAGAAGTTATCAATTGTTTGTCGACGAATTTCTTCATCTTGGTTGATGCGCTTTTCATTTAAGAAAATACTCTGTTCCGGCAAGGCGACATATTGCATTGCCGCACCGTGGCTTTCAATATCGCTTTCCGAGATAAGATAGAAACCGTATAAATCGCATAATTCACTAAACCAAGGCGCATTAGGATAATGAGCGGTACGAATGGCATTGATATTATGTTGTTTCATCAATTTCAGATCGATCAATGCTTGCTCGGGCGAAATCGCATAGCCTGTTTTGGGATCACTATCGTGCCGATTTACCCCTTTAAATTTTATCCCTTGACCGTTAATTTTTAAGACGGCATTTTCCACATAAATTTTTCGAAAACCGATTTTTTGTTCAATTACTTCATTGTCGGTTTGCAATGTTAAGCTATAAAGTTGTGGGTTTTCCGCATTCCATAAAACCGGATTCGGCAAATCAAGTGAAAAATCAACCGCACTTTTCCGAGTTATTTCATTACCTTGGGGATCATAAAGCACGAATTCTATCGCTTGTTTTTCACCTAAGAATTGGGTTTCAACATTTAATGTTGCTTGGGTGAAATCACGGTTTAATTCGGTTTTAATAAAGAAATCTTGTAAATAATTACTCTCACGTTCCAGCAAATAGACATCACGGAAAATACCCGACATTCGGAATTTATCTTGATCTTCCAAATAACTGCCGTCACACCATTTCAATACCACCACATCAAGCTGATTTTTACCGGCACGGAGATTCTCGCTAATATCAAATTCATTCGTGCTGTGGCTGATTTGCCCATAACCGACAAATTGTTGATTAACATAAACAAATAAACAGCTATCTACCCCTTCAAAGTTTAGTAAATAACGTTTGCCTGATTTTGGGGTGAAATCAAATTGATGTCGATAATGCCCGCAAGGGTTTTCTTTTGGCACAAAAGGGGGATCAAAGGGGAAAGGATAATTGATATTGGTATAGTGATGATGATCAAAGCCGTGATTTTGCCAATTGGCGGGTACCGGAATTTGCGTTTCTAGCGGACGGGTTAAAAACGCTTCGGGTAAATCCTGCACACTATTGTAATAGCTAAAATCCCAGTTTTTCCCCGAAAGTGCGGTAAAAAATCGGGACGTTTCCCGTGCAAGCTGATCAGGTTTTTGATCAATTGCAAAGGGTACAAAATAAGCGTGATGGGGCTGGCGATTGACCTGTAAAATCTCAGGATTCTCAAAATATGACGGTAAAATCATCGTTGTTTCTCCTCTGCAATTTCTTAACGTGAACGTAAATTACTTTTATGTAACCGATAACGTTCATCAATAGGCATTTTTCCGGTTAACGTGAACATAGAAATGATGGTAAATATTATGGCGATACAACCAAGAATAAAATAAGTGTGCTGAAAACCATATAAATCATAACCTGCGCCAACAATTGGTGAAACAATCATATTAACCGTAAAGCAAGCCATCGAACAACTAATATCTCACCGTCCGAACGCCATTATTATTGCGCGCAATGGATTAAAAACGATAAAAATTCCTAAAAAGTTACATCAATTTCCCATTGCTCTGGCAAATTGTGTAACGGATGATTTACCGCTTGCCAGCTACATTCCCGATGATTTCCAAGGACAATATAAAATTGGAAAATTATTAGCGGAAAAAGGATATAAAAAGCCACTATTTCTTCATATTCCACGCAATTATATTGCGACAAAAGCACGTAAAGAAGGGTTTGAACACGCATTTCTTGCTCAAGACTTAGAGGATAAAATAAAAATTGACTACTATTTTATGCAGGAAGATGGGGAAAATTATTTTGAAGGTGCTAAACCACTAATGGAAATACTGCAACATAAAAAAAAGTTAGACTATGATGTCATTGTTTGTGGAAATGACCGAATCGCTTTTGTGGCGTATCAATTACTATTAAGACATGGATATCGTATCCCCGAAGATATTGCCGTAACGGGATACGATAATACAATAGGGATCGCACATTTGTTTATTCCCCCACTCACAACTGTCGAATTACCACACTATGCAATGGGCGAACAAGCCGCTTTACATTTAATTGAGGGACGTAAAGATGTAGATTGTCATAAATTACCCTGTCCATTAATTATGGGAGATTCTTGCTAAATAAAAATAGGTTGTATGAAATTTAACAATAATATATAAAGCCGAAACACCAAGTATGGTGTTTCTTTTATAGAATAAAACAAGACTAATATAGAATAAGATAGCAGTGTTCGGCTGAATATCTAACAAATTAAACGCAGTTCGGGCGGTAACTTCGGCAATAAAGAATTCAAGTAGCTTTAGTCGCTTACATTCACTTAATTTACAATGGGTTATATTCATTTTTGTAATATAACATTTTTTACTAATCAACTAAATCCCCTAAAATAAATCTAGAATCAGTAAAACTTGCAGATAGCATCACTTATCCCCCCTCACAAACCATTGACATACAGAAAACGCTTTGCAATATCTTATAATCGCAAAAAATAGCTACATTCCTCATTGAATTAAAATACAAAAATAGCAATAACTGACTTAGAACAGTAATACTTTGTACCTTTATTTAGCTAAATAGGCAGTCAATTTTGTGACATATCTCAAATTTTGAACAAAAAATATACAAATCTAATTGACAACAAACCACATAATAATAATGATTTTCATTATTCAAACAACAATTGTTACTAACCAAAAACCTTAAAGAGGTGTATATGAAAGAATTAGCACTAAAAGACTTAGTCTATGTGTCCGGTGGTAGTTGGTGTGAAGAATGTAATGGTCCTGATCCTAGCAAACAAAATAAATCTGATTACAAATATGAGAACCCTGTCAATTTTGGTCCTATTGGCGGTCCGGGAACAACGGTAGGGTCATTAATTGGAGGTAGATTAGGATGGGCTGGTTCCGTTGCAGGGAGTGCTGCCGAATATGTTTTATACGATTCTATTGATTATAACAAAGTAGGAAATAATTATGTAGGATATGTTACGTCTGAGTTAAAAAATGGTAATATCCCGGCGGACTAATTATGAAAATATCAATTTGGCTTTTAAATACATTTAGCCTTCTTATTGCTCTAAGACTTTTATCCTTTATAAGAGATACATTAACTTTCACTGTTCATCCATTAATAGATGTTATTTTTTCTTTACTTGTTATTAGTTTATCAGTGAAGTTTATACCTATATTTATTTTATTTTGTTTTTCAAAGCTAAAAGCTATGCGTGAAAAAAGATAAATATAACAGGGGATTAATATTAGGCGCTGTATTAAATCTACACCCAAAATTCTAACTCATGGGTGCAGATTTTTTGTCTATAATCATCCTTATTTAGTAAGTTGAAAATTTTTTGTGACAAACATCACAAAAATGAAAATAAATTATTTCATATTTTTACCGGTATAGTAAACAGTCGTAAATTGATATTTATTGTAAGGATGGGAGTTGACGGAAATTAAATATATAATGCGAGCAATTGAAATAGTAGCTTTATTTTTATCTATTATCTTATCAAACAAATATGGTCCATTAATTGCTTTTTTGGGCCGCTTACCATTAGGCATTTTATGGAATCTAATAAGAAAATACGGAGAACAAAATGAAAGAGGTAAATAATCATGAAGTTCAAAATATAAGTGTTTTTTCAGTAGTATCATCAAAACTATTGACTTGGTTGTATGGTAGAGGACTAATTGATAAAGTAATTAATATAACAAATTAGTTATATATTTAAATTTTTAAAGGGTAAAAATGGAAATTATATTAAAATATATTAAGATCATCATAAAACAATTATTTTTTATTTCGTCATATACACCATATCGTATATATTATCATCTATTTTCAATATCCATGTTGCTTATTTCTATATTGCATTAGTATTATTAGACTATTTTTTGGAAAGAAATAATTTTTTTTCAAAATTCAAGAAAAAAAATGAAAGAACTTAAAACTAATGACTTATCTTTAGTTGTTGGCGGTAATCCCATACTTAAAACAGGTATAACAGTGGCGGACTACATTGCAACTCGTGAGGTTATAGCCCATTTATGATTAGAATTAGAGAACATATTGTAAATTGGCAGTTAGCTTATATTGGGATATTAAATTTGAGTTAACTTATGTTATTTAATGACACCACTATTTATTCTCATAACAATAGAGAAGTAAAAAGGAGGATAAAATCAGTAATAGTAAACGAATGTTAAAAACTACCATTGGCGTTATAGCATTTATCATTGCCTTTATGTTGAAGGATTTTGCAAGACCTTTCAGTATGTTTGCTATATTCAGCATTATGGTATTTTTATGGCATTGTATTGATAAATATAGAGGGGAAGATTAGAAAGAATTAATTTCTCAAGAAATCCCAAATTCTCTTTATGGATGAAGCGACCAGCCATTTAGATGAAGAAAACGAGAAAAAGACCAATCAAGCTATCGCTCAATTAGCGATAACCAGAGTGATTGTCGCTCACAGAAAATCAACTATTGATAGTGCCGATAGGTGTGTGAATTTATAAGCCAAGTACTCAACAATTAGCCTCCCTACAAAAAGTGCGGTCAAATTCAACCGCACTTTTTTAGATACACTAAGCCTCCATTGACATACAAAGCAAGGTTAGCGGATGGATACAGGTTACGTTAGATGACATATCAATTTGCCATTTACAGGTTTGGCATTCGGAAATCACGAAATCAAACCCACCGTCGTTAATATGATCGAACAAATGCTTACCAATGGATTGGGAAACATCATAATTTTCCGCTTTGAAACCGTAAGTACCGGCAATGCCGCAACATTGAGACGGCAGCATAATGATTTCCAAATTCGGAATTTGTTTTAGCACTTCAAGGGTATAAGGCGCCCAACCGGCTTTCTCCACGTGGCAAGCGGTATGATAGGCTACACGTAATTTCAAAGGTTTGAGCGGTAAGGTTTTGCCTTCTTTAAATAATTGATACAAGAACGGCGTTACCATATGAATATGCGGACGCACTTTTGCATTATTAATGCCTAAAATATGATGATATTCATCACGTAAATTCAAAGTGCAGCTCGAGGCTTCGCTAATTACCTCCAAGCCGTTTTCATCCACCATTTTGCCGATGTAATCCGTGTTGAACTGTGCAATGCTACGTGCACGTTTAGGAAAGCCGTTTACGCTTAAGGGTAGACCGCAGCATTTTTCTTTTTCCAACAACATTACGCCGATGTTCATCGCATTAAATACTTTCAAAAAGGCTTTGCCCAGTTGCGGATTATTATAGTTTACGTAACAGCCGTGAAAATATGCCACTTTACGTTCAAATTTTTTCTGCTCGTCCAACGCATTTTTCATATACCAGCTACGAAATGTGCCGAAGGAATATTTCGGTAACGTTCGTTGTTTACTAATATTAAGCGTTTTTTCTAACACAAACTTTGTGGCACTCAATCCTGTAATCGTATTTACAATCGGCGCAAGCGGTGTGTTGAGTTTGCCCATCATATCCGTATTGCTCAAAATGGCATCACGCAATTTGTGCATTAACGGTTTTTTCTGTTGCGCCAAATGATTGTTGCGCGCACGCACGATCAGATCGCCGATTTTTACATCGGACGGGCAAGCCACTTCGCAACGTTTACAGTTAGTGCAATATTTCAGCGCTTCGTCATAAAGCTCGGCAGATTTTAAACGTAAACGTTCACCGTCCGGCCCGGATTGTTTTGGGCCCGGATAAAGCGGATTATTACGTGAAACGGGACAGACGGCAGTGCACGCCGTACATTTAATGCAACTTTCAAAACTTTCATCGATATATTGATGACTTGCCGGTGAATTGAGAGATTGTTTTGCACTATCGATTAATTGCTGAATATTCATAGCCGTATCTCCCTTTACTTCGTCAAAATTTCATCCGCAACGGAAAGTGCCGTGACCACCGCTACTCCGGAACCGCAACCGAGTTCTAATGCATTAAAACCGCCAATCACATTGCCGATAGCATATAAATTCGTTAAAAATCGACCGCACTTTTGCACTTGGCAATAGCGGTTAATCGCCACACCGGCGGATTGATAAGGCTGAGGGTTAGAAAAACGGGAATCCGTCCAGCTAAGACGATCTTTATCGTTGAAACCCTCCACGCCGATAATATCGGCTTCAAACACCGGTTCATAAATTTTATCAAATTCAGCCACTAAGCCTTTACTGAAGAAACTGCCTGATGCCAACACGAAATTGTCGGCAGTGATTTCTTCATTTTCGTGTAAACGTGTCATAATACCTCGTACACGATCCCCTTCAAAACGGGCTTCTAATGCGCTGTCGCCGTTCATCATTAAGCCGCCTAGCGATTCAAATTGACGGCGCAATTGAATACGTTGGCGCATACCAAGTAATGAGGGCGGCAAAGTCGGTAATTCAAAAAGGGCAAGTTTGGTCGCGCTACGAAGTGCGGTCATAAATTCCTGATTTTCCAAGCCGAAACAGGCCGGTAAGAATACCGCTTCCGCACCTTGAGCAGATTCCACAATTTCTTTTACTAAATCGTCAAAGGCGAGTTTGTGCTCTAAAAGTTGAGCGATATTTACACTACGAAACTCGCGTGCATTTTGACGAAGTTCGTCTAATTGCGGAATATTCAAAAAACCGCCGTTCACTTCACAATGCGTAAATTGCGGATTAAGCACAAGGTTTGCCGCTAATAACTGCGGTTGGAAATCGTGATAGCCTTCAATACCAAGAACCGCAATACGTTTATGTGGAAAGGCATTATTTCCTTGCACCATCGGCACGCTATTAGGCGAAAGCCACGAACCGCGTAAACCGCCTAAGCCGGTTACACGCAAGTGGTTTTTTTCACAAGAACCGATTAAATCTAAATTAAGTGATTCCGCCAATACTTGGAATGCCCCTGCTTTCTCAAGCACTTTTTCTGCGCCCAATAAACTATAAGGATGTGCCGGCAATATGTTGCAAAGTGCGGTGAGATTTTCTTTTAAATTTTCGACCGCACTTCCTGAAGGCATACGGCTTAATAAATCAAGAGAACCGGAGGCAAAATCAATTGCAGCCTGACCGTTATTGATAATCACGCAGCGTTTGCCACGTTGTTGAAGGGCGATGCCACAGGTTAACCCCGCCAATCCGCCACCGATAATGACTACATCAAAATTCATTGCTATCCGTCCCTTGTTGCACTTGTTTTTCGAGTGGTTTTACATCATTTAAGCCTAATACGCTACCATACATCCAAGAGGTAAATTCGGCTTCACGAATCGCTTCGCCCCAAGCAATCGGCTCAATACCACGCCAGCGTTCTTCCATAAAGGAGGAAAGTTGAAGGGTGGATTGTCGAGCTGTCGCCACTTCAAAACGATTCATTAAACCGGCGGCCCGACAAGCACAAAGTTCCGCTTGGCAGGTTCCCATTCCCACACGGGTGCGGCGGCGTAAATCCACTAGATTGTTTACGTCTAACTCATCTACGGCATAGCGAATTTCTCCCGCCGTTACCGCTTCGCATTCACACACCATAGAACGATCTAAACGTGTTTTATCAAGCAAACGGGTGGCTCGTGAGCCGTGACGATACACAGCAGAATAACGAATGGTACTTGGCAATGAAATCACTTTTTGGTTGGTTTCTTGACGACTTTCATTTGAACCGGGCAATGATTGCTCAGCCGTTACACAACGGGCGGTTTTATTGAGTTTCTTACAAATGAGATCTGTCGCCCATTCCGCCATTAAACGATAAGTCATCAGCTTACCGCCGGTGATGGTAATAAAGCCGTCTAATCCATCGCGTTCCGTGTGATCCAGCAATACAATACCACGGCTCACATTACGTCCGGACGGATCATCATCGCTGGCAACCAACGGACGAACACCTGCATAAGCACGTAACACGCGGGTATGACGCAAACTCGGGGCGAGTTTCTCGCCCTCACGGAAAAGAATATCCACTTCTTCCGGTGTAACTGACATATTATCGATTTGATCGTAAGGAATACGGCTAGAGGTTGTTCCGATAACAGAGATGGTATCGCCCGGCACGAGGATATCCGCATCAGCCGGTTTACGGCAGCGATTAATCACCATTCTATTAATTCGATGTCCCATTACAAGCAATGCACCTTTTGCCGGGAACATTTTGATTTTAAGATCAGCATATTCGGCGATACCTTGTCCCCAAATTCCCCCTGCATTTACCACAAGGGGGGCGAAAAACTGACGTTCCGCTTTATTTTTATGATCATAAACTTTCACGCCAATAACTTTTCCACCTTCACAAATCAAATTTTTGACTTCGCAATAAGTAAACATTTTTGCGCCGTTTTCCGTGGCATCAAGCATATTAGAGGCGGTTAAACGGAAGGGATCGATAGAGCCGTCCGGCACAACCACTGCACCGACAAGGTTAGGATTGACGGACGGTTCCATTATTTTGGCTAAATCAGGCTCAATTGCCACCGCTTCAATACCGGATTTGGCACAGCTTTCAAGAAAGGTTTTTTGGTAATCCATGGAATCTTCGGGAAGCGTAATAAATAAACCTTCCGTTTCATCCACACAGTGGCGCGCAATATTCCGCAAAATACGGTTTTCTTTAATACATTCTTGCGCGGATTCTTGGTCGTTCACCGCATAACGCGCGCCGCTATGTAATAAACCGTGGTTGCGCCCTGTCGCTCCGGTTGCGATATCACGGCGTTCTAATAAAATGCAATCAATACCACGTAGGGCACAATCGCGCGCAATACCCGCACCGGTAGCACCACCGCCAATAATAATCACATCCGTTGATAAGGGAGAAAGATCTCCGACATTTCGATATAAATTAGGCGATAATCCCATGTTTACCCCCAACTCCCACAATATATAAAAGAAAATACAAAATCAGATTGATTGTAGAGAATAATGCTTAAATTAACAACATTTTGAGCGAAAAAGAAAATGATTTTGTGAAACGGATCACAGAATTTTCAAATTCACTCAAATTAATATCGAAATTTTGTGAATTAGTTCACATTTTTGAATAATCCTTCTTTCTTATTTTTTATTTTCTTTTATTATCCCCCGCTAAGCTCCTTTCTTTCTGACCGATGTAAAGGAGAGACTATGAGTAAAAATGTTGGAGAAAAATTATGTTCGGACCATTTAAACCCGCCCCGCACATTGCGGAACTTCCGGCGGAAAAAATTGATTCCACCTATAAGCGCCTACGTTGGCAAGTATTCGCCGGAATCTTCTTCGGCTATGCCGCTTATTATTTTGTGCGGGCAAACTTTGACTTAGCACAGAAAGGGTTAATCGAGGCAGGAATGTATAACAAGGCGGAATTAGGTCTTGTGGGTACGGCTGCCGGTTTGGCTTACGGTTTGTCAAAATTCTTTATGGCGATGCTTTCAGATCGTTCTAACCCGAAAGTATTCTTACCATTCGGTTTGTTGCTCTCTGGTTTATGTATGACGATGATGGGGTTATTCCCTTGGGCGACATCCGGTATCGTAATAATGTGGATTATGATCTTCTTAAACGGTTGGTTCCAAGGTATGGGTTGGCCTCCGTGTGGTCGCACTATGGTTCACTGGTGGTCTAAATCCGAACGCGGAACGATTGTTTCTATTTGGAATACCGCTCACAACCTTGGTGGTATGGTACCAGGTGCAATGGTGCTGTTAGCCGGCGCAATTTACTTCAGCACACATGGCGTGGAAGCTACCGCCAAAGATGTATGGCAACAAGCACTATACTATCCGGGTATTGCAGCGATGATCATCGCAATTCCGATTTACCTTGTAATGAAAGATACGCCACAATCTTGCGGTTTACCACCGGTTGAAAAATGGCGCAACGATTATCCTGATGACTATAACGAAAAAACCTATGAGCATGAACTTTCTACTAAAGAAATTTTTATGACTTACGTGTTAAAAAACAAATTGTTATGGTACATCGCCATTGCTAACGTATTCGTTTACTTAATCCGCTACGGCGTGCTGAAGTGGTCGCCGGTTTATTTGGGCGAAGTAAAACACTTCAATATTAAAGGAACGGCTTGGGCATATACCATTTATGAATTAGCGGCAATTCCGGGAACATTATTATGCGGTTGGGTATCCGACCACGTATTCAAAGGTAAACGAGGCTTAACCGGTTTCATCTTTATGATTTTAACAACCCTTGCTGTTGTTGCGTTATGGAAAAATCCGGCAACACCTGAGGCTGAAATTGCAAACTATTCGGCCTGGTATCAAAACCCATATCAATTAACGGACTTTATCTTAATGACCACAATCGGTTTCTTAATCTATGGTCCGGTGATGTTGATTGGTCTGCACGCGCTTGAACTCGCACCGAAAAAAGCGGCGGGTACGGCTGCCGGTTTCACCGGTTTATTCGGCTACTTAGGCGGAACGGTGTCAGCTTCTGCGGTTGTCGGTTGGGCAGCTGAATATTACGGCTGGGACGGCGGTTTCTACGTGATGATCGCAGGCGGTATCTTAGCGGTGTTATTACTTCTTAACGTAATGATTGAAGAAGGTAAACACAAAGCAAAATTAGGTGATACCTACGGCACGAAATAATTAACTTATGAAAAGGCGACAAGTTAGCTTGCTCGCCTTTTTTGTCATCTAAATTTAATAAAGGCATGGTAGGATTTACTCCGCCTTGCAAATTACTCTAAAAATTAACCGCACTTTCAAGGAGAATAGTGATGAAACTCAAAACATTAGCCCTTTCTTTATTCACAGCAGGTGTATTAGCCGGCTGTAGTAACCAATCTTCAATGGTAGCAACCGATATGAAATCAGAGAAAATTATCATTGCTCATCGTGGTGCAAGCGGCTATTTACCGGAGCATACGCTTGAATCCAAAGCACTTGCCTTCGCACAACAAGCCGATTATTTAGAGCAAGACCTAGCAATGACGAAAGACGGACGCTTAGTGGTCATTCACGATCATTTCCTAGACGGCTTAACCGATGTGGCAAAAAAATTCCCAAATCGTCATCGTAAAGACGGTCGTTATTATGTGATTGATTTCACCTTAAAAGAAATTCAAAGTTTAAATATGACCGAGAACTTTGAAACCAAAGACGGTAAACAAACCGCCGTATATCCGAACCGTTTTCCGCTTTGGAAATCACACTTCAAAATTCACACATTTGAAGATGAAATCGAATTTATTCAGGGCTTAGAAAAATCTACCGGTAAAAAAGTCGGCATCTACCCTGAAATTAAAGCCCCTTGGTTTCATCATCAAAATGGCAAAGATATTGCGCTTGAAACTCTTAAAGTGTTGAAAAAATACGGTTACGATAAGAAAACCGATAGCGTCTATTTACAAACTTTCGACTTTAACGAACTCAAACGTATTAAAACCGAGCTTCTCCCTAAAATGGGTATGGATTTAAAACTTGTTCAACTTGTCGCTTACACCGATTGGCATGAAACAGAAGAAAAAGATGCGAAAGGCAAATGGGTAAACTACGATTATGATTGGATGTTTAAACCGGGCGCGATGGCAGAAGTGGTGAAATACGCTGACGGCGTAGGCCCCGGCTGGTATATGTTAATCGATAAGGAAAAATCCAAAGCGGGTAACATTGAATACACCCCTTTAGTAAAAGAATTGGCACAATATAATGTGGAATTACATCCGTACACTGTGCGTAAAGATGCACTACCGGAATTTTTCAGCGATGTAAATCAAATGTATGATGCTTTATTGAATAAATCCGGCGCAACCGGTGTATTCACAGACTTCCCAGATACCGGTGTGGAATTTTTAAAAGGCAAAAAGTAATTCTCTAATGTAAAAACACAGAACCCAATTTTTATCAAATTGGGTTCTTTTTCTATCAAAAGTGCGGTTAATTTTTACGTTGTTTTTTCATCGTAGAAATTGGTACTATGCTTGTTATCCTCACATCACAGCCGCATAAACCGCTGCTGCCAATAATGAGCCGATCACAGGGCCTACAACAGGAACCCAACCATAACCCCAATCCGCTTTGGTATTTAATTTACGGCTTAAGAAAATTCCTAACGTTAAGCGCGGGCCTAAATCCCGAGCAGGATTAATGGCATAACCTGTCGTACCGCCTAAACTTAAACCGATTGCCCAAACAAGAATTGCGACGGGTAATGCGCCGATAGAGCCTAAGCCAATAGGTGTGGTTTCATTTGAACCCGGGAAAGTAATATTTGCACCGGCAAGATAGAAAATAACGAAAACAAGTACAAAAGTACCGATAATTTCACTGATAAGGTTACTTGAATAATTACGAATCGCCGGTTCAGTACAAAAACAAGCACGTTTTGCCCCTTCATTTTCGGTGGCAAGGAAATGATCACGATACATCACGTAAACTAAAAACGCCCCCGTCATACCACCTACAATTTGTGCTATAACATAACCCGGAACGGATAGCCAATCAAAAGCACCTTTTGCCGCAAGCCCTAATGTTACTGCCGGATTCAAATGCGCACCGCTATAAGGCCCTGTTACAACAACCGCCACATACACGGCAAACGCCCAAGCGGTAGTAATAACAATCCAACCGGAACTTTGTCCTTTCGTTTTATCAAGACAAACGTTAGCAACCACACCGTTTCCTAAAAGAATCAACAGTGCGGTGCCGAAAAACTCTGCGAAATAAGCATTCATAAGAGAACCTCCATACAATGAGTATTTGAAAACGGTTTTATACTGGCAATTATGTTCGTTATTCAAAAATATGAAATACTCAATACGAGCTCAGCCATTATCTTCCAAAAACCCTACACTTCAAGTAGGTATTACAACTAAATTTCAGAAATGAGAAGCAGATCACATAATTTAGCGAAAAAGAAAAAAATTCCGTGACACCCATCACAAAACCGCAAAATAGGTATTTTCATTTGAGTTAATTTTTATTAGGTTGGGCGCGCAATTTGTTCGTTTTAAGTTCAAAATATTCGTTTACAACTAAAAAGCGTACCGCTAAGGAAGGAGTGTTTCTATGACCGGCAAAAAATACATCATTGCTTTAGACCAAGGCACAACCAGTTCAAGAGCAGTATTACTCGATCATAACGCAAATGTGGTCGAAATCGCTCAACGCGAATTTACCCAAATTTACCCTCAAGCAGGCTGGGTGGAGCATAATCCGATGGAAATTTGGGCGACTCAAAGTTCTACATTAAATGAAGTGGTGGCAAAAGCCGGCATTACATCAGATGAGATTGCAGCAATCGGGATCACCAACCAACGCGAAACAACGATTGTTTGGGAAAAAGCCACCGGTACACCGGTTTACAACGCGATTGTTTGGCAATGTCGCCGTACCGCTAATATCACAGATAAGCTCAAAGCCGATGGTTATGAAGATTACATTCGCCACACCACAGGGCTTGTGGTGGATCCGTATTTCTCCGGCACAAAAGTGAAATGGATTTTAGATAACGTAGAAGGTGCGCGTGAAAAAGCGGAGCGCGGCGAACTCTTATTCGGTACGGTGGATACTTGGCTTGTGTGGAAATTAACTCAGGGCCGTGTGCATGTTACCGATTACACCAATGCTTCACGCACAATGTTATTCAACATTCACACGAAACAATGGGACGACAAGATGCTTGAAATCTTGAATATTCCACGTTCAATGTTGCCGGAAGTTCGTAATTCTTCCGAAATTTACGGACAAACCAACATCGGTGGTAAAGGTGGTGTGCGAATTCCTGTTGCGGGTATCGCAGGCGACCAACAAGCAGCACTTTACGGTCATTTATGTGTACATGCAGGGCAAGCGAAAAACACTTACGGTACGGGCTGCTTTATGTTACTTCATACCGGTGATAAAGCCATTACTTCAAAAAACGGCTTACTCACCACTATTGCCTGTAACGCCAAAGGCGAGCCTGAATACGCCTTAGAAGGCTCAGTATTTATCGCCGGAGCTTCCATTCAATGGCTGCGTGATGAGCTCAAAATCGTTCACGATAGTTTCGACTCCGAATACTTCGCCCAAAAAGTACCTGATAGCAATGGCGTGTACGTTGTTCCTGCTTTCACCGGCTTAGGTGCGCCATATTGGGATCCTTACGCTCGTGGTGCAATCTTCGGTTTATCTCGCGGAGCTAATCGTAACCATATCGTACGTGCGACTCTTGAATCCATTGCCTATCAAACCCGCGACGTATTAGAGGCAATGCAATCGGACTCTGGTGAACGCTTACAATATCTTCGTGTAGATGGCGGGGCAACAAACAACAACTTCTTAATGCAGTTCCAAGCGGATATTTTAGATGTGAATGTGGAACGTCCTGTCGTGAAAGAAGTGACCGCACTGGGAGCTGCTTATCTTGCGGGTCTCGCAACCGGATTTTGGAAAGATTTGGATGAACTCCGCGATAAAGCACGTGTAGAACGCACTTTTACGCCGGATGATGACAACGAAAAACGCGAACGCCGTTACAAAGGTTGGAAAAAAGCAGTAAAACGCTCCTTAGAGTGGGCGAAGGAAGAGGAAGAATAAATAAGGCTTATTAATTCCTAAATATAAGTAAAAGTGCGGTGAATTTTCACTGCACTTTTTATTTACACACTACTAATTTTGTTTTTGTGCTTTGTAAATATTGGTTAATTGAAGGAGGAACATCATCCGTAAACAGATATTCCACATCCTTTAGTTCTCCCAAGCGCACAATCGCTTGCCGCGTAAACTTTGAATGATCGGCAACCAATAAGGTTTGGCGCGAACTTTCAATAATCGCACGTTTAACTTGTACTTCATGGAAATCATAATCAAGTAAAGAACCATCGGGATCAATAGCACTAATCCCTAAAATCCCAAAATCCAAGCGGAACTGAGAAATAAAATTCACGGTGGCTTCGCCGATAATCCCGCCGTCCATACGTAATGATCCGCCGGCCATAGTGATATCAAAACTTTTATTTTGACGCAATAAATGGGCGGCATTGAGATTATTCGTTACAATGCGTAAATATTCATGATTAAGTAACGCATTTGCCACCGCTTCCGGTGTCGTACCTATGTCGATAAATAACGATGCACCATTTGGAATGAGCTTTACGACTTCTTGTGCAATACGATTTTTTTGAGAAGAAAAGAATTGTTTGCGATCGACATAATCGGAATTTTCTACTGAGGAAGGCGAAGCGGCACCACCATGGTGACGGCGGATTAAATCAAGTTCGGCGAGAATATTTAAATCTCGGCGAATCGTTTGAGGACTTACTTCAAGTTGGCTAACTAAATCGTCCGTACTTAAATAACCATATTGGCTCACCAACTCAATAATTTTTTGATGACGAATAGATTGTTTCATATTTTGTTCCTTAAGATTTGGTGCGTTACGGCAAGCCTAACGCCCCCTACGCATCTACATATCTAATTGTTTGTAACCGACAAGAAAAGAACAGTTAAAACCCGGTATTATGGCGTTGTTACAACAATGTAGGTGCTGTTAGGCGAAGCCGTAACGCACCGTTAAAACCTTACTCTACCCGATTGAAATAAATTTTACTATCGACAAATCCCCAAATTAATCCCACCAATAAGCCTGAGATATGAGCGGCATTACCGATATAAATATCAAACAAAGGGCTAATAAATCCAAATGCCAAGCCGACTAATAACATTGTGAAAAAACCTTTCGGTAAATCAAAAAGATTGGCGTTAAGCTTATCCATCACGAAAACATAACTCAACACGGCATACACCACACCGGATAAACCGAAAAAATCAGGGCCGGAAAAATAATTCTGCACAACTCCGCTAATCACTGCAGAGACAAAAAACAATAAGAGTAATTTAAAACCGCCAAAATAGCGTTCAATCACACCGCCAAACAACCAAAACCACGATAAGTTTGCAATAATGTGAATGTTCGATAAATGTACTAACGAATGTGTTATATAACGCCATAACTCTCCGTCTTGGTTGGGATAAATAGGATAATGGAAGGCTTCCATAATGTCTTCTTCAAATCCCAGCTGTTGCAGGATATATACAACAATACAAATCGCAGTGATGAGGTGTAACGGCGTGAGATAACGGGATAAATTCAGATTCTGCATAAAATAAACTTCTCTAAACAAATTCTTAATGATAACGGTGCAACTTATTGCAAATCTTTCAGCGTATTAAAATTCACAAACGTCCCCTCATTGGGGGCAAATTTCACTGCGACACCGCCGTTTTCTTGCATAAAGCGTAATAAACGGCGTTCTCCAGAGGCAAGATAATCACGGAGTTTGTCTTTTAATGAAGCGGACATTAAACAAAAAGTCGGATGTTCACGTTCTTCATTGCACGCATAAGCAATCAAAGTGCGGTCATTTTCGACCGCACTTTTCAATTTTACGAGGAGATTTCCCGGAAAGAAAGGGCTATCACAAGGCGTAAACAATACGAAATCGGTGTTTGCTTTTTCCAGAGTTGTCAGCATTCCGCTTAACGGGCCTTGGAAATCCGGTAATTCATCAGCAAAAACGGGAAAACCAAATTTCTCGTATTCTGAGTGATTGCGATTGGCATTGATCGAAATTTCTTGAATTTGCGATTGTAAATTTTCAATCATATGCAAAATTAAAGGTTTTTCATACAAAAGTTGTAAACCTTTGTCACGCCCCCCCATTCGACGCGCTTTTCCTCCGGCTAAAATAACCGCACTTATTGTGATCGCCATATTTTATTCCATTTTTATTTCCAGTATTATGTACCAATCGCACAAAGAGATTTTATATCCAATATTTGTTATGGTAGGGTGCGTTAGCTTTGCGTAACGCACCCTACCGTGTTTTGTTCAACGGCTACATCATAATACCGCTCACTTCAAGTATGATTTAGCCTTATTTTTCTACATAGGAAAGGAAATAGCAATGAAATGTAAGCGTTTAAATGAAGTTTTGGAACTTTTACAACCTTATTGGTCTAAGTCGCCTGACTTAAGTCTAATGCAAATTTTGCAAAAAATCGCTGATGAATCGGGTTTTAACAAACCGCTCAACGAGTTAACCGATGAGGTCATTATTTATCAGTTAAAAATGGACGGTACGGATAAACACGAACCGATTCCGGGCATCAAAAAAGATTATGAAGACGATTTTAAAACGGCGATCTTAAAAGCGCGCGGTATCATAAAATAAGGAGATCAAATGAAAAAATTTTTATTCGCATTAGGTGCATTCATTTCCATCAATGTGTTCGCCACAGATTTAAAAGAAGGTAAACAATACGTTCAAATCAGTCAGCAAGCTTCCCCGCAACAAGAAGTAATCGAATTTTTCTCTTTCTATTGTCCGCATTGCTATACTTTTGAGATGGAATATAAAATTCCACAACAGGTAAAAGAAAATTTACCTAAAGACGTTGCCTTTAAACAATATCATGTGAATTTCTTAGGTCGTCAATCGGAAAATTTAACCCGTGCTTGGGCATTAGCCATGGCATTGGGGGCAGAAAGTAAAGTAAAAGCGCCATTATTTGAAGCGGCACAAAAAGATCGTTTAGCCTCTATGGAGGATATTCGTGCGATTTTCCTAGATAACGGCATTAGTGCAGAACAATTCGACGGTGGCATTAACAGCTTCGCCGTCAATGGCTTAGTGAATAAACAAGTAAATGCAGTGGATCAGTTCGGTGTACGCGGCGTACCGGATTTTTATGTAAACGGTAAATTCCGTGTGAATCCGGAAGGATTGAATTATGATGATTTTGTCAAAGATTATGTGGAAACCGTAAAAGGTTTATTGCAAAAATAATGAAAAATTGGTTTAATGCCCGCCGTTTTTAGTAAATGAAAAAAGAGAGATGATCATGGCTGCAAGTTTCAGTGTTACCCGTCGTTTTTTTGACGATAAAAACTATCCGCGCGGATTTTCACGTCACGGTGATTACACCATTAAAGAATCGCAAGTGCTTGAACAATACGGTCAAGCCTTTAAAGCGTTAGATTTAGGCGAACGTGAACCTGCGACAAAAGAGGAAAAAGAGTTTGTTGCGTTCTGTCGCGGTGAGCGGACACCGGAAACTTTCTTTGAAAAAACATGGAATAAATACCGCACCAAAATCAATACCACCAAGCGCGTCTATACTTTATCAAGTGATGTGAGCGATGCAGCCTCCGGCGGTGAAGATTATTCCGGCGAATAAGAAAATAAGCAAGGCAGGCAAAGGTCTGCCTTTTGTTTTAATACGTAATTCCAAATTATTCACGCCTTACAGAATACAATCAAGATGCAACTACCCGTTTCCCAATACACTGAACTTCTTCAAAAAAAACAGGAAAAACTGACCGCACTTTTACAACCGTTTAATGCGCCTGAAATTCAAGTTTTCGATTCGCCGACATCTCATTATCGTATGCGTGCGGAATTTCGTATCTGGCATGATAAAGACGATTTCTATCACATTATGTTCGATCAAACTACGCATCAACGCTATCGTGTGGATACGTTTCCGATTGCAAGCCAACTCATTAATCGAATGATGGAAGCCTTGCTCCCTCTGCTCAAAAAACAGGAAATCCTACACAAGAGATTGTTCCAAATCGATTACCTCAGCACATTAAGCAATAAAATCATTGTTAGTTTGCTCTATCACAAATCCCTTTCGGAAGAATGGCAAAAAGCGGCACAAACCTTGAAAACACAGCTAATCGAACAAGGCTTTGAAGTGCAGATTATCGGGCGGGCAAGCAAGCAAAAAATTTGTTTGGATCAGGATTATATCGATGAAATTTTACCTGTTTTGGGGCGTAATTATGTGTATCGACAAGTAGAAAACAGTTTCACCCAGCCGAATGCGGTGGTGAACTGCAAAATGCTGGAATGGGCGATTAATTGCACTCGAAATAGTACGGGCGATTTGTTGGAACTCTACTGCGGCAACGGTAATTTTTCTATCGCATTGGCGCAAAATTTCCGCAAAGTTTTAGCTACTGAAATTGCCAAACCTTCCGTGGCGGCAGCGCAATTTAACATTGCTGAAAATGCTGTGGAAAATTTACAAATTATCCGAATGTCGGCGGAAGAGTTTACCCAAGCCATAAACGGCGTGCGTGAATTTAATCGTTTGAAAGGCATTGATTTAAGTGCTTACCAATGCAACACGATTTTTGTCGATCCGCCACGTGCGGGTCTTGATCCCGACACGGTGAAATTGGTGCAAAATTATGAGCGTATTTTATATATTTCCTGCAATCCTCATACATTGTGCGATAACTTAACGGAACTCTCTAAAACCCACCGCATTGAAAAAGCGGCGTTATTTGACCAATTCCCTTACACTGATCATATGGAAAGCGGCGTATGGCTGGTTCGCAAGTAAAAATTCAACTGATTTCTGAATCCACGGAAAAAACGTTGCAGGAATTGACCGCACTTTGCCTTCCTCTTGGCATTGAACATTACCACGAAAGCCCGCTTGCTTTAGTGCAAACTAACGAACGTTTAGAACTACGTAAACTTGATGAACCCAAACTTGGTGCGGTATATGTAGATTTTGTCGGCGGAGCGATGGCTCATCGTCGAAAATTCGGCGGTGGCAGGGGGGAAGCGGTGGCAAAAGCCGTCGGCATTAAAGGCAATGAATTACCCACCGTGATTGATGCCACCGCAGGGCTTGGGCGTGATGCATTCGTACTGGCAAGCCTCGGTTGCCAAGTTCGTTTGGTGGAACGACACCCCATTGTACATTTATTATTACAAGACGGCTTGAAACGTGCCTATCAAGATGAAGAAATCGGTACAATGTTACAGCGGAATTTGCGTTTGTTGAAGGTTCGTCATATTAATGAACTCAATCCTAAAACGGATTGTGCGGATGTGGTATATCTTGATCCGATGTATCCACATAGGCAAAAATCCGCTTTGGTGAAAAAAGAAATGCGTGTATTCCAGCATTTGATCGGTGCGGATCTAGATGCAAATGCATTACTTGCTCCGGCACAACAATTAGCCAGAAAACGGGTTGTAGTGAAACGCCCTGACTACGCAGAATTTCTCTGTGAAAAACAACCGCACTTTAGCCGCGAAACAAAAAATCACCGTTTTGATATTTATATGGGAGAAGCTCGATGTTAAAAGAAAGTGCGGTCGTAATCGGTTATGAAAAAGGTATGGCGCGCGTAAAATGCCAATCACAAAGTGCTTGCGGCCAATGTGCGGCAAAAAATAGTTGCGGTACATCCGGTCTTTCCGAACTCAATGGCAAACGCGGCGAACATATCTTCAATATAGAAACGCTAATGCCGTTACGGGAAGGACAAATAGTGGAAATCGGTTTGGAAGAAAAATCGGTGCTGTTTTCCGCTTTATTAATGTATATCGTTCCACTGTTCACTTTACTTTTCTCAACTTTGCTTTCCGATTACATCAGTGAAAATGAAATCATTCGTGCCGGATTAATTTTCCTTGTTACCGCGCTCTCTTTCTTCGTGGTTAAAAATTATACGAGAAAGTTAGGACAACAAACGGAATTTCAACCTGTTTTGTTGAGAGTGTTGTCTTAAATGTTCGGTATTATGGTAGGGTGGGCAACATTTTGCCTACCCTACACGACTTTTATTATTTTTAGGGTCATTGTGATGAAAACTTCCATTCCTCTATTTGGTATTACCGGTTACAGCGGTAGCGGTAAAACCACATTATTAGAAAAACTGATCCCCGAACTTATTTCACGGGGAATTCGTGTTTCGGTGATAAAGCACAGCCACCACAATACACAAATAGATAAAGAAGGCAAAGACAGTTGGAGAATGAAAGATGCCGGTTCGGCACAAGTGATTTTAGCCTGTGATAATCGTTGGGCTATGATGACAGAAACCACAACATCCGTATCACTTGAGTACTTGGCGCAGCAGTTTGATCACCGATTAACCGATTTGGTATTAGTGGAAGGTTTTAAGCAAGAACCGATTCCCAAAATACTTTTACATCGCCAAGAAATGAATAAATCATTACCGAACATTGATGAAAACGTTCTGGCTATAGCCGCCGATTATTCCCTTGAAACCGACCGCACTTTGTTAAATATTAACCACATTCCTCAGATTGCCGATTTTATTGAACATTGGTACAGACAAAAAACCAACGGTAATTATTCATAGGGAATTAAATCTTAGATCAATTTGTTATAATCAAGACGATTTTTTTATTTAAGAAAAAGCGGATTTGCTTATATCTTAATGGCATTTTAGTTGAGTAAACTTAATCCAACATTCATTATCACTGATAGGATTAATCGGTTATTATGTAGTACTTGCACAAAACATTGTAGGGTGCCGTTAGGCGAAGCCGTAACGCACCGCTTCATCATTAAATCTTGTTGTTGGTGCGTTACGGCTTCGCCTAACGACACCCTACCCCAAGAAATTATTGGAGATAAAATTCTCTTTGTGCAACTGCTACATAATATCGGATTAATCCTGTCTTATGCAATTCAAGGAGCGAGAATGAAATTAAAAGCAACCCTAACCCTTGCCGCGGCATCATTATTTTTAGCCGCTTGCGACCAATCCGGTTCTGCCGATAAAAACACGCAAACCACCAATAATGCAAAGCAATCAAATAAAACCTTCGTTTACTGTACGGCAAAAGCGCCGTTAGGTTTCAGCCCGGCACTCGTGATGGAAGGCACTTCTTACAATGCGAGTTCACAACAGGTATATAACCGTTTAGTGGAATTTAAAAAAGGTTCTACCGATATTGAGCCTGCGTTGGCAGAGAGTTGGGAAATCAGTGATGACGGTTTAACTTATACTTTCCATTTACGCAAAGGGGTGAAATTCCATACCACCAAAGAATTTACACCAAGCCGTGATTTTAATGCAGATGATGTGTTGTTCTCATTCCAACGTCAGCTAGATCCGAATCATCCGTATCACAACGTTTCAAAAGGGACTTATCCGTACTTCAAGGCAATGAAATTCCCTAGTTTATTGAAATCCGTAGAAAAAGTGGATGACAACACCATCCGTATTACCTTAACCAAAAAAGATGCCACTTTCTTGGCAAGCCTTGGTATGGACTTTATTTCCATTTATTCCGCAGAATATGCCGATGCCATGTTAAAAGCAGGTAAGCCAGAAACCATTGACAATCGCCCGGTGGGAACAGGTCCGTTTATTTTTGTAGATTATAAAACCGACCAAGCGGCGCAATATGTGGCGAATGAAAATTACTGGAAAGGTCGTACTCCTCTCGATCGCTTAGTGATTAGCATTGTACCTGACGCCACCACACGCTATGCCAAACTACAATCCGGTTCTTGTGATTTAATCCTGTTCCCGAACGTGGCGGATCTCGCCAAAATGAAAACCGATCCGAAAGTCCAATTATTGGAGCAAAAGGGTTTGAATGTGGCATATATCGCATTTAATACGGAAAAAGCCCCATTTGATAATGTGAAAGTACGCCAAGCATTGAATTATGCGGTAGATAAAAAAGCTATCATTGAAGCGGTTTACCAAGGCGCGGGAACGGCAGCGAAAAACCCATTACCACCAACAATCTGGAGCTATAATGATGAAGTTCAAGATTACCCGTACGATCCGGAAAAAGCGAAACAGCTTTTAGCGGAAGCAGGTTACCCGAACGGCTTTGAAACGGATTTTTGGATTCAACCGATAGTGCGTGCATCTAATCCGAATCCAAAACGCATGGCAGAGCTTGTGATGGCAGACTGGGCGAAAGTGGGCGTAAAAGCGAATCCCGTTACCTACGAATGGGCAGATTACCAAAAACGAGCAAAAGCCGGTGAATTGACCGCAGGAATTTTCGGTTGGTCAGGAGATAACGGTGATCCTGATAATTTCCTATCACCATTATTGGCAAGTGTTAATGCAGGGAACTCAAATTTCGCCCGTTTCAAAAACCCGGAATTTGATGCTTTGTTAGAAAAAGCATTAAGCTTAACCGACAAAGAAGAACGCGCAACACTTTATAAACAAGCGCAAGTCATCGCTCACGAGCAAGCTCCATGGATTCCGGTGGCTCACTCCGTTGGCTTTGCACCGCTTAGCCCGAGAGTGAAAGGCTATGTTCAAAGCCCATTCGGTTATGATGCCTTTTATGGTGTGAGCGTTGATGAAAAATAATAAATTTCTGCAAAGTAGTATATACATATAATCGATATGAAATCGGTAATATCAAAAATGATATATCACAAGTCTCATTGACGAACCCCTTTGAAGGTTTGTGTAGGGTGGGCAAATTTTTGCCCACCGTTTCCAACCGCTACATTTTGGTGGGCAACAGTTGCCCACCCTACATATCTTAACGTACAATTCGATTATCACCCCTGTAAATCGGTGCGTTACGTCTTCGCCTAACAGCACCTTACCGATGATTTGTGCAACTGCTACATAATCATGATTTTTCCCTATTTTTAAGGAGGAAAAATGGATCTTCACAATATCCGAGAAGAATACCGTAAACGGGCACTCTCACAACATGATTGCAATGAAAACCCTATTTCACAATTTGAATTATGGATGAATGAAGCCATTACAGGTCAAGTTAATGAGCCCACTGCAATGAACTTGGCGACAGTAAATCAAGATGGAAAACCAAGTAGCCGAATGGTGTTATTAAAAGAAGTGAATAAACAAGGTTTTGTATTTTTTACGAATTATCACAGCCACAAAGGGCGAAATATTGAACATAATCCTTATGTCGCCCTCACTTTCTTTTGGGCGGAATTAGAACGCCAAGTACGCATTGAAGGCAAAGCAATAAAAATACCTGCCGAACAATCCGATGAATATTTTGCAACCCGCCCTTACACCAGTCGTATCGGAGCTTGGGCAAGCGAACAAAGTGCGGTTATTTCCGGCTATAAATCTTTACTGGCGAAAGCCGCACTGATTGCCGCCAAACACCCTATCAGCGTACCACGTCCCGAGCACTGGGGAGGTTATTTAGTCGAGCCGGATTGCATTGAATTTTGGCAAGGCCGCCCAAGCCGTTTACACGATCGTATTCGTTATCGTTTGGAAAATAATGATTGGATTCGTGAACGCCTTTCACCTTGATATAGTAAATTAAATTTTAAAATATTGACGATCATTGCTTCGCCTTACCGTGCTATCTGCACTGTGTTCGGCTTGCGGCTTTGTATCCATTTAAATTTAATTCACTATAAAAATAAGAAAAATGACCGCACTTTCTAAACTTGATCATCTTTATGTACCGCTGCACCGCCTTATTCCTTTTTCGAATGTGGAAGGACAAGGCAATCGTACTAGTATTTTTCTGCAGGGTTGTAAGCTTAATTGCCTGTATTGCCATAATCCGGAAACAATTCCACGCTATGCCGAAGGGGTGAAACAAGTGAGCCTTCGCTATCTTTACGATCAAGTAATGGAGGCCACGCCTTTTATTCGTGGCGTAACGATTTCAGGCGGAGAACCTACGCTTCACTATAAAAAACTTCTCCCTCTCTTTGAAGCATTACGCTTGCAAGGTTTAACCTGCTATCTCGATAGCAGTGGTTTTTTTGATTTCGAAAAGATCCTCCCGTTGATTAATGTTACCGATAAATTTCTGTTCGATCTAAAAGGCGAAGGCTTAGGCTTACAATCCCTTTGTTTTGACAGACAAAATCGTAGCGGTATGGTTTATCATCAAATAATTCCGACGGAACAGCGAATTAAAACGGATAATCTTACGCACAACTTAACCAACCTTTCAAAACTACTTTCCCTCAATAAGGTGGAAGAAGTGCGGTTGGTTTTTATAAAGAATTTTTTTGATGCTTTCAAACTCATTGAGCAAACCGCTCGGTTACTTAAACCTCACCCACAGATTCTGCTAAAAATTATTCGTGTTCACACTAAAGGTGTGCGTGATGAAGAAGGATTGAAACCTTTTGTACCGACTCAGGCAGAAACGGATCAACTGGCTGATTACGCCAAAAAATGTGGACTCAATCACATATTGACAATTTATTAGAGGATTACATTACATTTTTTGGAAAAAGTTCACACAATTTAGAAAAAAAACAGTAAAATTACGCCGATTTTTATCTTTAGCGATTGTGAGGTGTATATATGAGTGTTTTAATGAGTATTCTTGGTATGGTGGTATTAATTGCCATCGCATTTTTGTTATCAAATAATCGTCGATCGATTAATTGGCGAACCGTATTAGGGGCGTTTGCAATCCAACTTGGATTTGCCGCCCTTATTTTATATGTGCCGGCAGGCCAAAAAGCATTAGGTGCAACGGCAGATGCGGTGGCAAATGTTATTGCTTACGGCAACGAGGGAATAAACTTCGTATTTGGCGGACTTGCCGATCCAAGCAATCTTGGTTTTATCTTTGCCGTAAAAGTACTTCCTATTATCGTCTTCTTCTCCGGCTTAGTCTCTATACTTTATTATTTAGGCATTATGCACGTAGTAATAAAAATCATCGGTGGCGCATTACAAAAACTATTAGGTACGTCAAAAGCGGAATCGCTGTCTGCCGCTGCAAATATTTTCGTTGGTCAAACCGAAGCGCCATTGGTGGTAAAACCTTATGTTAGCCGAATGACCGAATCTGAGCTTTTTGCCATTATGGTGGGCGGAACCGCCTCCATTGCAGGTTCAGTAATGGCGGGTTATGCCGGAATGGGCGTGCCTTTGACTTACTTAATCGCCGCCTCATTTATGGCTGCGCCGGCAGGTCTATTATTTGCGAAAATTCTTTACCCTCAAACGCAGCAATTTACGGATATTCAACCTGAATCGGATAATGAAGCAAAACCGTCTAATGTCTTAGAAGCAATGGCCGGTGGTGCAAGTGCCGGTATGCAATTAGCATTAAACGTCGGCGCAATGCTTATCGCCTTTGTGGCATTAATTGCGTTAATTAACGGCATCTTGGGCGGTATCGGTGGCTGGTTCGGTTATGGCGAACTCACCTTACAGTCTATCTTCGGTTGGATCTTTAAACCTCTCGCTTACTTAATCGGCGTATCTTGGGAAGAATCCGGTATCGCAGGTCAAATGATCGGAATGAAATTAGCGGTAAACGAATTTGTCGGTTATCTTGAATTTGCTAAATATTTACAACCGGATACCACTGTCGTATTAACAGAAAAAACCAAAGCGATTATTACTTTCGCACTTTGCGGTTTCGCCAACTTCAGCTCTATCGCAATCCTCATCGGTGGTTTAGGCGGTATGGCACCGAATCGCCGTGGCGATATCGCCCGTTTAGGCTTAAAAGCCGTTATTGCCGGTACGCTTGCGAACTTAATGAGTGCAACCATTGCCGGTCTTTTCATAGAATTAAGTGGTGCCGTACTCTAAAAGTGCGGTCAAAATTCGGACTGTTTTTGCACCACGGTTACACGTGGTGCCTTTATTTTAATTCAATCAAAAGAGGGAAATACAATGACTCCACATATTAACGCACCTGAAGGCGCATTTGCTGATACCGTACTAATGCCAGGCGATCCGCTTCGAGCAAAATATATCGCAGAAACATTTTTAGAAGATGTGAAAGAAGTGACGAATGTACGTAATATGCTTGGTTTCACCGGCACTTACAAAGGCCGCAAAATTTCGGTGATGGGACACGGTATGGGTATTCCGTCTTGCTCTATTTACACAAAAGAATTAATCACAGAATACGGCGTAAAAAAAATCATTCGTGTAGGTTCTTGCGGTGCAGTAAAAATGGACGTGAAAGTTCGTGATGTAATCATTGGTTTAGGAGCTTGTACCGATTCTAAAGTCAATCGCATTCGTTTCAAAGATAACGACTTTGCGGCGATTGCCGACTTCGGTTTAACCAGCGCAGCGGTTGAAGCGGCGAAACAAAAAGGCATTGCAGTAAAAGTGGGCAATCTTTTCTCTGCCGATTTATTCTACACACCGGATGTAGAAATGTTCGATGTAATGGAAAAATACGGCATTCTCGGCGTTGAAATGGAAGCTGCCGGTATTTATGGCGTTGCCGCTGAATTTGGCGCACGAGCGTTAACCATTTGTACGGTTTCCGACCATATCCGCACACACGAACAAACCAGCCCTGAAGAGCGTCAATTAACCTTCAATGAAATGATAGAAATCGCGTTAGAAAGTGTGTTAATTGATGATAAAAATGCCTAATTTGTGCAACTAAAGTACGGTATTATTTAGCGCTTGCACAAAACAGAGTAGGGTGTGTTTTAGCCAAAGGTGTAACGCACCATTAAACCCAAGTTTGGTGCGTTACGGCAAGCCTAACGCACCCTACATTTGAATTAAAAACAGCCTTTTGTGCAACCGCTAAAATAGAGAAAGAGCGGTCAAATTTGATCTGCCCCCCAAAAGTTGGACAAAATAAACCAACTTAGTCAGGGGCAGATTTTATGACCAAATACAATCAAACATTCAAACAACAAGCCATCGATTTTTATCTTAAAAATCACTTAGATGTTTCACTTACAAAAAAACAATTTCAACTTTCCGACACCACCTTAAGACGTTGGATTACCCAATATCAACATTCAGGCAATGCAGGGCTTGCCCTATTGCCCGGCAAACGCATTTATTCCGCTGAATTTAAATATCAAGTCATCCTTGCCGTTCAAAAAGGGGATTTCTCTGCAAGGCAAGCGACAATCCATTTCGGCATAAGTAATTCAGGTCTTATCAGCCAATGGTTGAAAGCCTTTGAAAAAGACGGTATAAACGGTTTACACCCCAAACCGAAAGGAAGACCGACAATGTCCCCGAAAAAACCAAAATACGCCAAAATGCCACCGCCGCCGAAGACCGAAGAAGACCGCTTACGGTTAAGGATTTTGGAGCTTGAAGCGGAGGTGGCATTTCTAAAAAAGTTGGACGAAGTGATACGGGAGGAAGAAGCCGAACGGCGGCGATTATCCAAAGATTGAGAGGGACGTTTCCGCTTAACATCTTGCTTTCATTGGCAAATTTGTCTCGTAGTGTGTTTTTCTATCATTTAAAGCCGAAGGCGGATAAAAATACCGCACTTAAAGCGGAAATCAGGCGGATTAAAGCAGAAAATCCGGCGTATGGTTATCGCCGAGTAAGTGCGTTATTGAAAGGCGTTAATCACAAACGGGTACAACACTTAATCCAACAAATGGGGCTACAGGTGAAGGGCAAAAAAGCGAGAAAGTACGCCGCCTATCGCGGTGAAATCGGAAACATCGCCCCAAACCGCTTACAACGGGATTTCACCACAACCCGACCAAACGAAAAATGGCTTACCGACATCACGGAAATCAAAGCCAAAGACGGCAGTAAATGTTACGTCTCACCGATTTTAGACTGCTTCAACTCGGAAATCATCAGCGTTGCTATCAGTCGAAGCCCGAATTGGCAACAAGTGAAAGTAATGTTGCAACAAGCGGTCGAAAAATTACCCAAAGAGGCGAAGCCGATACTGCATTCGGACCAAGGTTGGCAATATCAAATGTGTGCGTATCAACGCATCTTACAAGAAAACGGCATAGTGCAGAGTATGTCAAGAAAGGGAAACTGCCTAGATAATGCGATGATGGAGAGCTTTTTCGGGCGGATGAAAACGGAATGTATCTATGGTAAGCATTTTGACAATGCCGAGGAGGTTGCACAAGCGGTGAGGGAGTATATACGGTATTACAATGAGGAACGAATACAATTAAAATTAAACGGCTTGAGCCCGATACAATATCGAACTCAAACCATGTGTTAAATGGTCTAACTTTTTGGGGTCAGATCAATTCGACCGCTTTTTCATATCATTTTATCGTCTTGGTAAATAACGAACCGGATCCACCGATTTACCTTTGTAACGAATTTCAAAATGGAGTTTCACACTATTGGTACCCGAGCTTCCCATTTTGGCAATTTCTTGACCCGCTTTGACTTCTTGCTGGTCGCTGACAAGGATTCTATCGTTATGCGCATAAGCACTCAAGAAATCATCATTGTGTTTAATAATGATCAAATTGCCGTAACCGCGTAATGCGTTACCGGCATACACAACACGCCCTGCCGCCGCCGCTTTCACCGCTTGTCCGCGCGAACCGGCAATATCAATCCCTTTATTGCCGCCGTCCGAGTTAGAGAACCCTTGAATAATATTGCCACTTGCGGGCCATAACCATGAGATGTTAGAAATAACCGGAGCCGCTACATTTGCGTTTACCGGTGTGGTATTTCCTGTCGCTGCAGGCGTTGTAGGAACATTTGCTGGTGTGTTATAAGCCGGTGCAGAGGAAGGAACGCCTGCACCGGATTTAATTGGCCCTATAATCGTACCATCAGAGCCTATTTTCGTACCATTTGCACCGGCGGTATAAGTCACCGCTGGTTCAACAGGTTTTGCCGTAGAAGCAGTTTCCGTTGCATTAACCGGCACAGTAGTTGTTACCGTTTTAGTAGTACATTTACCGATTTTTAAAGTTTGACCGATACTTAAACTATAAGGCTCTGACATATTATTCATTGCCGCAAGTTCTTTTACATCCATTCCTGCCAAGTAAGCAATAAGGAACATCGTATCGCCTTTATTCACTTTATAAGTGCCGCCTTTGTAAGAGCCTTTTTGAATTTGGCTATAATCCGGCGCATTGGTATTCGGATTTCTCGGCACATTGATTGCAATGGAATTGGTACAATCCGAAACGGTCTTTGTAATGGTTTTGGTTTGTGACTGTGTTGGCGCAATCGGTGCTGTTACTGTCGGAGCCGTAGGCTGAACCGGTTGATAAGTCGGCTGAAAATTCGGTTGCGGTGTTTGCGTTCCAGTTGGAACATTACTACCTACGTTGTTTGAACCCATCGTATTCGGCATATTACTTCGTTGAATCTCAGGCTGCCAACTTCCGTTACGGTTTCCATCAACCGGTTGCATAATTCCCGGAGACAGTGTCCCATCGGCATTTTCAATAGGTGCTTGCGTGTTTGATGAACACGCAGTTAAAATCGCAGCACTCAGGGGTAATAATAAAAACGATTTTTTCATTTATTCTTCCTTTTTATTTCATTGTATTTGGCATAGCTTGATGTTCGATTTCCGGCATAAAACTGCCGCCTGCGACAGCGCCCGTCCCTTCCACCGGCTGCATAATACCGTTCGGTAACGCATTCGGATCTTTCACCTCAGGCGAAGAGCAAGCTGCTAAAACTAACGTCATAGACAACGCAAATAAATATTTATTCATAACATATCCTATTATTTCAAAATGAGGTAAGCGGCCACAGCAAGGGCAACAACCGACCAACCGATAACTTCAATCGATTTACGTAATTTCGCTGCAAATTTTTCGCCTCCCCAAGCAGCCAATTTCGCTACAAGTAAGAAACGTGCCGCACGGGAAACAAATGCCGTGATCACAAACGGAAAAAATGCCATTTGCATTACACCGGCGCAAATCGTAAAAACCTTATAAGGGATCGGGCTGAAACCGGCAACAAAGACAACCAACACGCCCCATTGTTCAAACCAACTCACCGCTTTTGCCCAATGTTCGCCGTAGCCCCATTGTTGAACGATACCTTGTACCCAATCCGTTGCAAAATAACCTATGCCATAACCTACGATACCACCAACGGCAGAAGCAATAGCCGTATAGAGCGCAAATCTGACCGCACTTTTCGGCTTTGACATCGACATAGGGATTAACATCACATCAGGTGGAATCGGAAAAAAAATGGCTTCAATAAAACTAACAAAAGACAACCAAAATGCCGCAAAGCGATGTTTTGACCATTCCATTGTCTTATCGTACATTGCACCAAAAATATTCATTCAATATACCTTATGTCCTAAATTTAGCCAAAGCGCCACATTATTCACGCTCCAACCAATCTTGTAAAGATTGAATTGAGTGATGCGCCGTCATATCCGCCTGAATTGGCGTGATTGAAACATAACCGTTCTTCACTGCGTGAAAATCCGTCCCTTCTTGTTCATTTTCAGGCAAGCCGGCAGGCCCGATCCAATAGATTCGTTCGCCACGGGGATCTTCTTGCTTAATCACTTCCGCCGCAGAAGAGCGATAACCTAAATGACAAACTTTGTAGCCTTTAAGTTCTTCGAAAGGTATATCAGGAACATTGATATTAATGATTTCACGTGGGTTTAATAATTGATGGTGTAATTTAGGAATCAAATCTACCACGACACGTGCCGCCGTTTCATAATGTAAACGTCCGTCTAAAGACACGGCAATTGAAGGTAATCCCAAATGGCGACCTTCTAATGCCGCGGCGACCGTGCCGGAATAAATCGTGTCATCCCCCATATTACAGCCGGCATTAATTCCAGAAACCACCAAATCAACTTGTCCGGATAAAAAACCGTTCAATGCCAAATGCACACAATCGGCCGGTGTGCCGTTAACACAATAATCACCATTATCCAAATGACGAGGGCGTAACGGCTCAACTAAAGTAAGGGCGCTTGAAGCCGCACTGCGATTACGATCCGGTGCTACAATCACGACATCGGCGATTTTGCGCAATTCCGCCGCTAAAATTTGAATACCTTCTGCGTGAAAACCATCATCATTACTTAATAAAATTCGCATTATATTTCCCTCTAATTCAATTCACTATAATTCACTAATTCTCGAACCAATGCCGTCGCATAAGAACCTGCCGGCAAATAAAAATACAGTTTTAAACCGACATCGGTAAATTGCCAATGAAGATCCTGCGCCTGCATTAATAACGGGCGACGTGCCGCTTTCATTTTCTCTTGTTTCATTAAAGATGAAAAAACATTGTGTTGTTCCACAATGGCGTTTTCAACCGAGGAAGCCATCAAATTTTCTTCGCCGATCAAAGGCGCGGTGAGTAAAATATCCCGTTGTGCCAATCGAGTTTGCAGCGCAGCCAAATCTTCCGATTCATCGGCTTTAAACCAACTGTGGGAACCGGTTAACTGCACAATATCATTCGGCAGAACTTCCTCTGTTACACCTTGTTCAATACGTGCCGCCACAACCAAATTAAAAATTTCACTGCGTGCGGCTGAAAGATAAAAACTGCGTTTTTTACGATCTTTCACTTTAATTTCGCCTTGCGCCCAACGCAATGCCTGCGTGAGATTATGACCGTCACGTCCAAAGCGTTGTTCCGTAAAATAATTAGGAAAACCGACATTTTTCACAAAATCTAAGCGCACTTTTAATTCATCGGTTTCTTCCGCACCACGCAGTAAAATTTCAAAATAATTACCTTGCAGACTACCGGTTCGGATCTTCCGATTATGGCGCGTAACCTCTAAGATTTCTACACCTTCCAATTGAAATTGACTAAAATCCGGCGTTGCTTTTCCCGGCATTTGTAAGCAAAACCATTGTTCCGTAACGGCTTGGCGATCTTTCAAACCGGCATAACCCATATTTCGTTCCGACACACCGGCGAATTTTGCCAGTTTTTCCCCCACAAATAAGGTGTTACAGCCTGTTTTTCTTATTTTTAACGCCACAAATTCCCCCTCACCCGACATTTCATAGCCCAGCACTTCTTTCACAATGAAATCGGCACATTCCAGCTTTAAAAGTGCGGTCGATTTTGGTGGCGTTTTTAAGGTGAGATAAGGAAGTTGTTCAAGCATAATTTTGAGGTGTTTTGATAGAAAATAGCCGTGCGAAATTTTATGCGACTTTTGGGGATTTATCCACTAAAATAACCGCACTTTTATTTCAATTAAGGAATTAATTATGACAGATTTTGCCGAACTTCAAGCGGAAACCCGCGATATTATCAGCGATTTATTAAACGATGGTAGTGATCCGACGGCACTTTATATCATTGAACATCATATCGCTCACTATGATTTTGATTTATTAGAAAAAATTGCGGTAGATGCGTTCAAAGCGGGCTATGAAGTTTCTGAAGCCGAAGAATTTGAAGATGACAACGGCAAAGCGATCTTCTGTTTCGATATTATTAGCGAAGTGGAATTAAAAGCGGAAATTATTGATGCACAACAAAAAGAATTGTTGCCGCTCATTGAGAAACATAAAGGCATTTATGACGGTTGGGGCACGTATTTTGAAGATCCGAACGCTGATGACGATGAATATGGCAATGACGGTGAATTTTTCGATGAAGATGAGGTCGAAGACCCACGCTTACACTAATCTAACCGCAATGAAAGTGCGGTCATTTTTGAGAGAAATTATGAAATTAAAAACACTTGCTCTTGTAGTTTTAGCTCTACCTTTCAGCACGGCGACATTAGCTGAAAATACGACAACCAAACCCGCTCAAATCGTTTCCTTTAACACGGAAGTTGAAACGGAGATTGAACGGGATTTATTACAGGTTCGACTATTCTATCAAGTTGATGGTAAAAACTTAGCCGACTTAAATAAAACCATTTCCGAACGCTTAAATAAAGCAGTGGCAATCGCAAAGGCACAAAGTGCGGTCGAAATTAAAGGCAATTCCCGTAATACCTCCGTTCGTTATGATGCACAAGGCAAGAAAAACGGTTGGATTGCTCGTGCCGAATTGGTATTGGAAAGTAAAGATTTCCAAGCGATTTCTAACCTCATATCCACACTAGATGATGTAATGGCTGTGGAAGATATAAACGCCTCTGTTTCTTCCGAAAAACTAATGAGCGTAGAAAATGATTTAACACAAGCTGCGATTGAAAAATTCAAAAAGAAAGCCGATTTGATTCAAAATTCGTTGAAAATGAAAGATTACCGAATCTTAGATTTAGATATTTCCTCTGTAAACGAACAATCGCCGATCCGTGCTTATAGTGCAGCACGTGCTGCAAAAGTCTCGATGTTATCTGCGGACTACGCCGAAGCAGATCAAGCATTCCTAGAAAATGGGAAAGAAACCGTTCGCATACGGGCAAATGCACGAATCGAATTACTCAAAGACGATACAGTGAATTAAATTAAAATGGATACAAAGCCGCAAGCCGAAGGCAGTGCAAGCAGCACGGCGAGGCGTAGCAATGCGGCAGGCATTTTTAAATTTAATTTACTGTAATTCCTATACAATTCTTTTTTATTCTATACAATGACAACATTTTTTACACTGTAAGGAAACCTCAATGAATGTAGCAAAAAATGTGGTGGTGAGCATTGCTTACCAAGTCCGCACCCAAGATGGTGTATTAGTCGATGAAGCACCGGCAAATCAACCGTTAGAATATTTACAAGGACACAACAACTTAGTCGTAGGGCTTGAAAAGGCCCTTGAAGGCAAAGCGGTTGGGGATAAATTTGAAGTTCGCGTACAACCGGAAGAAGGTTATGGTGAGTACAACGAAAATATGGTTCAGCGCGTACCAAAAGAAGTATTCCAAGGGGTTGATGAACTTGTTGTAGGTATGCGTTTCTTAGCGGATACCGACATAGGCCCTGTTCCTGTGGTGATTACCGAAGTTGATGGGGATGAAGTGGTTGTTGATGGCAACCATATGTTAGCCGGTCAAGAATTGCATTTTACCGTTGAAGTTGTAGCAACACGTGAAGCGACTTTAGAAGAAATTGCACACGGCCACGTTCACGGCGCACACGATCATCACGATGAAGAGGGTCACGGTTGTGGTTGTGGCGGTCATCACCACCATCACGATCATGAACACGAGGGCTGCTGTGGCGGTGGTCATAAACAGGGTCACGGTGGTTGCGGCTGCGGCGGTCATTAATCACTAAAAGGAAAACAAAAAAGGCAACGAAATGTTGCCTTTTGTTATTAAACAATGTTTCCACATAACAAAAATGCCACTTTTCGGTGGCATTTTTATTTAATCATTATTCGGTTGCGTCTTTTAATGCAACTTCAGGATCAGGTTGACCTGTGATTCGGTTACGTAAATCACGGCGAATCACTTCAATCGTCCAGAACCAGAAAATGTGTCCGACTAATTCGGAAATATGTTCATATGGTGGCCACTCGCCAACCGGTGGGGTTAAGCCTAACAATGGGAAAGAGATGTAATGTACAGCGATATTAGCAAGAATACCTGCGCCAATCCCTTGCCAGAATTTGATTTTCGGAAAACGCTCCGCTACCACACAGTAACCGATGGCGAATACCAATGAGAAAAGTATATGGGTTACACCGATCCAGTTAAATCCGTGGTCGGCAAAGGTAAATACCGCTTCAGTCGGGTCAATACCAATATAATCACGTAAGAAAACGTGTGGTGGGTTTAAAAACGCACGTGAACAAACTTGAAGAATTTGATCTTGCGTTAAACCGCTGATATCCACTTTACACGCCGCGGCGAAGAAATCAATCGGGCTACGTGGAGGGAAAGGATGTTCCGCCCCCCATTTTACAAAGGCGGAAATGATACCTGCGATAATACCGACAAAAACAGCCACGCCATAACGACGACGATTTGCCGGAGTTTGAGTGAAAATACCTGACATATTTTGCTCCGAAAATGTTGAAAAAATTACCCGCACTTTTTACATTACAAAATGCAGTGCGGAACTCTATTACCTCTTATACGATTGATGATCCCACTTCGCAATAACTAAAGAGAAATTATCTGCAATCCAAGGTAAACATCGGGATAAATTTTTCCCTAATTTGGCTACCCCGTCAAGATTTAAATTCTATTTTCTTTCGAAAATAGCAAGAACTTCAGTGCTAAAAAAACGGTTGTTATTTGATGTAAATAACAACCGTTATGCTGATGATATTTAGGGAATTATAATTTAGCCGCAAGCATTGCTTCTAATTTTTCTTGATCCACGGCAAATTTGCGGATACCTTCCGCTAATTTTTCCACTGCCATCGGATCGCTATTGTGTTGCCAGTAGAACTCCGCTTCGGTTAACGCTTGAGGTTTCGCTTTCACTTCGCCTTTAAATTCAAGTTTACGCACAAGTGCGGTTGAATTTTCTTGTAATTCTTTCAACAATGGAGGAGCAATAGTTAAGCGGTCACAACCTGCAAGCTCGGTGATTTCTCCGACATTACGGAAACTCGCCCCCATCACAACGGTGTTGTAACCGTATTCTTTGTAGTAATTGTAAATTTTAGTGACGGAAATCACGCCCGGATCTTCTGCCGGTGCATATTCTTTTTTATCGGAATTCGCTTTGTACCAATCTAAAATTCGACCCACAAACGGTGAAATTAAATAAACACCGGCTTCTGCACAAGCACGTGCTTGCGCTTCGGAGAATAATAAGGTTAAGTTACAGTTGATACCTTCTTTTTCAAGAATTTCCGCTGCACGAATCCCCTGCCAAGTTGAGGCGATTTTAATCAGAATACGATCGTTAGAAATACCTGCAGCATTGTAAAGTGCGATGAGTTTACGTGCTTTTTCAACAGTGGCTTGCGTATTGTAAGAAAGGCGGGCATCTACTTCCGTTGAAATACGTCCCGGTACGATTTTTAAAATTTCTAAACCAATGTTTACCGCTAACTTATCTTCCGCATCAATAAGTTGTTGGGCTTTGTCATTACTTTGTGCTTTTGCGTAAGCCACCGCTTCATCAATGAGTGGGGCGTATTGCGGAAGAGCGGAAGCACTGAGGATTAATGAGGGGTTAGTAGTTGCATCTTGTGGTTGGTATTTTTTAATGGCATCAATATCGCCGGTATCCGCTACCACCACAGTCATATTACGAAGTGAATCCAATTGAGTTGTCATAATGTTCTCCTTGTCTCTATTGATAAACGTTACCATACCATAAATTGAATTCTAAGTGATAGTGAGAAATCGAAATATAGCGAATAGTTTTTATCAAAATGCGATGGTTAACCGGTCTAAATCAAACCTTATGTGAGAGGTTAAGTAAAATCATATCTTGCCTACCTTTTTACATCATTAAATATCAAAAGTGCGGTTGAAAAATGAGATATTTTTCCGATATTATGTCGCCCAAATTGATGCCGAACGATAAAATGTTCAAGCAATCATCACGTAATATTTAATAAATCATACCGTTTGATCATTATGACAGAAAACAATCTTGCTCTCAGGCTTTGTGCCGATGAGTTTATACAAGAGCATTTTAAAAAAGAATTCTTAGATACCTTAACGATTATCCCATGGGCTAAAAATCACGGTGCGAAAAATAGACTTAATTTTATTCAAATGAATAGCCTTAATGTGCTTTTTGTTGGCTGTGATCTTTTTTATTCCGATGAAGCGATTTTATGTTGGTCAAGAGCATTAAAAAGCAATGGTATATTGATTTTAGAAGCAACGACAGAACGTAAAATTGAGCAAATTGCTTTACAATTCTCACCTATTTTTACATTCGTACCGAATGGCAATGCAAATGTATGGATTTTACAAAAAGAGATAAAAGAAAATGCCGATCAATGCTATAACCAACTTCGCCGAACAGTTCTAGAAAAGCAACCGTTAGAATCCGTTTTGACGGCAATCAAGAATTTTGAAATGGTTGAGCCGAATCACACCATCTCTTTCTTTACTCGGCATAAATTAAAAGCACAAGGATTCCAACAACCTGCTTACGATATCTGGAAAACCTATGCAGGAAGAGTCTCTACAAATTTAGGTCTGTTGTATCAGGCTTTAGGTTTATTGGCTGATGGAGACTACCAACGAGGATTTAAGGAACGGGAAATGTTACTTGGCGATCAACATACCCGTAGAACGAAAGTACCGCCTAAGGAAGAATGGCTGCCAAAACGTTGGAAGGGGGAATCACTTACCGGAAAAACATTAGTCGTGTGGAGTGAATTTGGCTTGGGCGATGAAATTATGTTCGCTCAACTGGCGCATTATTTAAAAATACAGGGGGCTATAACAATATGGATGGTACAAACTCCGATTTTATCGTTGGTTAAAACCCATCCTGATATTGATCAAGTTATCGGAATTGATGAACTTGAAAAATTAGGGGAATTTGACTATTGGGTTTATCCTCACGAAATACTGGCATATATTGATACGCCGTTTCAGGATTTACCTAAACGATTACCTTATCTGTCCGTACCTTCGCAAAAAATGGCGGATAGTGCGAATTTATTCCATCAGACCGAAAACCTAAAAGTCGGCATTGTTTGGCGCGGTGATTCCACGCACGAAAATGATAAATACCGTTCTATTCATAATCTAGAGTATATTGAAAGGCTATTTAAGCTAAAAGGGATTGATTGGTATTGTGTACAAAAAGCCTGCAATGATAATGAAACGGCGTTGTTGGAAAAATACAATATTCCGAATATGGCCAAAAACAGTGGTGATTTTCTGGATACCGCCGCCATATTAAAACACTTTGATCTTCTTATTGCAGTCGATACTTCGGTTGCACATGTTGCCGGCGCATTGGGTGCGCCCACATTCTTAATGTTACCCTATATCGTTGATTGGCGTTGGGGCATGACGGAAAAAACCAATATGTGGTACAAGGATATGGTTTCTTTCAGAAATAACTGGCCATCAATGGAATGGGACAATGTCATTGAAGAAATCAGCCAAGCCTTAGAAGAAAAAGTGAAACTTAAAAAAGCAAAAGATTAGGGTAAATCAGGTAATAAACAGCACACTCAAAAGAAAATGGGTGGGCTGTTTTATTTTTATCACAAAAAACAAAAAAGCCGGCATAAGCCGACTTTTTATTCAGAGAGAAGAACTATTTTTTCAATAAATCACGAATTTCAGTAAGTAATTTTTCTTCATTTGACGGCTCTGCCGGCGCTTTTTCTGCCGGTTTTTTAAGTTTATTAATGGCTTTCACCATTAAGAAAATAGCAAATGCAATGATAACGAAATCAAAGACGTTTTGAATGAACATACCGTAATTCAACGTTACTGCCGGAATATCACCGTTTGCAGGTTCTAAAACATATTTTAAATCTTTGAAATCCACACCGCCGGTTAAAATACCCAATACAGGCATGACAACATCACCAACAAGTGAGCTGACAATTTTGCCGAATGCACCACCAATGATCACACCGACAGCCATATCAACAACATTGCCACGCATCGCGAATTCACGAAATTCCTTTATAAAGCTCATAAAATTTTCCTTCTTGTTTAAATATTACGCGCTAAGCGCGCGCGTCATTATATGACCTTCCTTTAAAAAGTAAACCTTTAAATGAAGAATGAGCTCGGTTGGAATAATTTTTCTATTTCAGAAACTGCCTTTTTATCACTCAAATAGATGAGTACGTGATCACCATCTTGAATTTCTACATTTTTATGCGCAATGATTACCTCATTCTCCCGTAAAATCGCACCGATGATACACCCTGTCGGTAGACGGATATCACGAATGGCTCTTCCCACAATATTTGAGGTATTTAAATCCCCATGTGCCACAATTTCAATCGCTTCGGCAATACCATGACGCAGACTTGCGACATTTTTAACATCTCCTTTACGCACGTGCCCCAATAATGCCGAAATCGTAGCCTGTTGTGGAGAAACCGCAATATCAATTGTTCCGCCTTGGATAAGGTTGATATACGCCATACGCTGAATCAGCACCATGGCTTTTTTCGCTCCCAAGCGTTTTGCCAGCAATGCAGACATAATATTGGCTTCATCATCACTGCTTAACGACAAAAAAGCATCAATGTTCTCAATGTGTTCCTCAAATAATAAATTTTGATCCGAAGCATCGCCGTGAAAAACGAGGGTTTTAGAAAGTTTTTCGGCTAAAACTTGCGCACGCTCCGCATTACGTTCAATGAGTTTAACGGAATAAGAATGTTCCAACTGTTTCGCAACCCCGGCCGCAACATTGCCACCACCGACAATCATTATGCGTTTATAGGGCTTTTCAAGGCGTTGCAGTTCGCTAATGACGGCTTTGATATGCTCCGTTGCGCAAATAAAGGTGATTTCATCACCGGCTTCAACAATAGTCGAACCCTGAGGGCGGATAATTTTATCGTTACGTAAAATAGAGACAATACGGCAATCGATATGCGGCATATGTTCTTTAAACGCCGATAACGCATACCCGACCAATGCACCGCCATAGTAGGCTTTCACCACCACCACACTAATACGATTCTTCGCAAAATGCGCGACTTGCAATGCTCCGGGATAAGTAATCAGACGGGTGATTTCTTCCGTAACGAGATTTTCCGGCGAAATTAAATGATCGATAGGCACATTTTCATCATTAAATAATTTATCTTTTTCACGTAAATATTCCGAATTACGGATACGCGCAATACGTGTCGGCGTATTAAATAAGGTATAACCCATTTGGCACGCCACCATATTAATTTCATCAGAAGCCGTTACCGCCACCATTAAATCCGCATCCGCCGCACCGGCATCACGCAACACTTTAGGCGAAGAAGGCGAACCTTGCACAACCCGTAAATCGTGTTTTTCCTGTAATGCGTGTAATTGCGGTGATTGTTCATCTACTAAGGTAATATCATTATCTTCACTCACAAGATTTTCTGCCAAGGTCGTCCCCACTTGACCGGCTCCGAGAATCATAATTTTCATCCCTCACTCCTTGTTAATGTCAAAGGGCGAATACCAACATTCGGCGAATTTAGACCGCACTTTAAAGCTTCAATTTGACGGCAAATTTCGTCTGTTACCGCATTCGCCTGTGAGATTTTTTCTTCCGTAATACATTGTGGTGATTTTTGGAACAAAACGGCATCTAATAATCGTTCGGCGTGCATTCCATCACGGCAATAATGTAGTACACCGACCTCATCAAATAAGGTCGCCACTTTCGCAATTCTTGTTGTCGCAATACCTAATGCGCCGTCTTCACCGCCTAATTCACGAAATAGCGCATCTTGCGGGAAACCACCGCAAGCTAAAAAGAACGAACGGCGGAATACAATATTACCGCCACAAGTCATTCTCATATGTTGCCACGCAAAATCAAAATTCGGATGCTCCGCATAACGTGCCGACAAACCGATAGGCTTTAATGCCAAGCGCACCACTGAAGTATCGGGTTGAAAATGAAAAGTCGCCGCAGCCACTTCCAGTGCGCCGGGTTCATAAGCATCGTCCGCATCTAAAAAAGCAATAAATTCATTACCGGATTGCAATGCACCCCAATTTCGTGCCTTTGCCACTCCGCCATTTTTCGGCATAGATTCCACATAAACCCGCTCCGGATATTTTTCCGCAAAAGCTTCCAAAAGAGCAAGGGTATTGTCTGTCGAGCTGTCATCAACTAACCAAATATTACCTAAGCAAGGTTGATTTAGCACGGATTCCACTGCACGAGCTAATGTTTTCTCAGCATTGTAGCAAGGGATAATAACATCAATATTCGGGAACATCATTGCCACCTTTAGGTACGCTTACGCAGTTTTGCATAATAAAACCCATCTCCACCGTTTTCTTGCGGAATAAACTGAAAACCAACCGCACTTTTATCATCAGTAAAGGGTAACGGCAATAACTCCGCATCTTCTTGTTCAGTCAAAAAAGTATTGATTTGGTCAAGATTTTCATCCGGCAATACGGAGCAAGTGGCGTAAAGTAAAATACCGTTTGGTTTCAATTTTGCCCACAGTGCTTTTAGAATTTTCTTTTGTAATTCGGCAAGTTGGACAATATCCGTTTCTTGGCGAAGCCATTTAATATCGGGATGACGGCGAATCACCCCGGTGGCTGAACAAGGCGCATCTAATAAAATGCGGTCAAATTTCACCGCACTTTGCCCGATCTCAGCCAGCCATTCATCCGGTTGGCTTGCATCTCCACACACAACAATAGCCTGTTGATTTAAACGATCAAGATTTTCTTCCACCCTTTTTAAGCGATGCGCTTCCACATCCAAAGCGATCACCTTAGCTTGCGGTGCAAGTTCTAAAATATGAGTGGTTTTGCCACCCGGTGCGGCACAAGCATCTAAAATCCATTCTCCGTTTTGCGGTTCAAGTAAGGTTGCAGCCCATTGGGCATTCAAATCCTGCACCGTTACCGCCCCTTCCATAAATTGCGGTAATTTTTGTACGGCAATCGGTGAAGTTAAACGAAGCGCATTGAGAGAGGCGCTACTTTCTGCGGAAATCGCCATATTTGTCAATAAAGTGCGGTAGTTTTCCGTGCTGTTTTTTTGAGAATTAACACGTAACCACATGGGTGGTTTTTGATTGTTGGCATTGATAATGTCGCGCCAATTCGGGTAGGCTTTTTTCAATTTATTGACAAGCCATTCCGGATGAAGTGTTTGCCAATGTTTATCCACCAGCGCCAAAATTTCTTCTTGTTCACGCAAAAAACGGCGCAACACGCCATTTACCAGCCCACGGAAACTATCTACTTTTAAAGGTTTAACCGCATTCACCACTTCATCTACCGCGGCATGTGGCGGCACACGCATATACAGTAGTTGATACAATCCCACCAGCAACAAGCAATGCACGATTCGCGTTTTTCCTTTGAGCGGTTTATCCACAAGGCGTTTGATAATCTGCTCCAAACGCGGCAATACACGGCAAACACCAAAACAAATTTCCTGCAATAATGGTAAATCTTGCGCTTTCACGCAAGATTGTATTTCCGGAATCAGCGATGAAAGTGATTTTCCTTCGTCTAACACTTGCAAAATCACTTGCGCAGCCATTGCTCTGGTTGAAAGTGCGGTCGATTTTGACGGTGTTTTTGCTATCGTTTTTTTAGGCGAACGTCGATTTTTCATTAAGCCAGCACCTTACCGATTTGAAACCATTCGGCACGACCATTAAGTAAATCCTGCGCCGACATCGGCTTTTTGCCTGCCGGTTGCAGTTGTTGCAAATTCAACACGCCTTCTGCCGTTGCAATTTGAATACCGCTTTTATCTGCACGTAAAATCGTACCTACCGGTTTATCTTGATGAGGCAATACTTCCGCTTGATACACCTTCAAGGTTTGGCTATTGCCGTCTTTGTCTTCCGTGTTGAAATAAGCGATCGGCCAAGGATTGAAGGCGCGAATATTGCGTTCAAGTTGTGCTGCAGAAAGTGACCAATTTAATTTTGCTTCCTCTTTAGAAAGTTTTTCTGCGTAATTACTTTGGCTGTTATCTTGTTTTTCAGCTAAGAATTTGCCGTTTTCTAAACCGTTTAACACTTCGATGAGTGCAGGCGGCGCAATTTCTGCCAATTTTTGATAAAGATCGGCAGAGGTTTCTTGCGACAAAATATCACAATACACTTTATGTAGCATATCACCTGTGTCTAAGCCTTCGTCCATTTGCATAATAGTAACGCCGGTTTGCTTGTCACCAGCCCAAATTGCCCGTTGAATCGGCGCAGCACCACGCCAACGCGGTAAAATAGAGCCATGTACGTTTAAACAACCTAAACGAGGGGTATCCAATACGACTTTTGGCAAAATTAACCCATAAGCCACTACCACCATCACATCAGCATTAAGTGCTTTCAATTCGGCTTGAGCCTCTTCCTTGCGTAAAGATTTTGGTTGATAGATCGGAATATTGTGCACGCTAGCAAGCTGTTTTACCGGACCGACTTGTAATTTTTTGCCCCGCCCCGCCGGCTTATCCGGTTGCGTGTAAACGGCAATCACTTTATGTTCGGAATCTAGTAAGGCTTGTAAATGTTTTGCTGCAAAATCCGGCGTACCGGCAAAGATAATATTGAGTGGTTTCATCATGTTCTGCGTTATGGTTAAAAAGAGGAAAAGTGCGGTCGAAATTAACCGCACTTTGCACCTTAGTACCGTGAATATTTCCTCAGTTGGACGCATTACACGGACTGGAAAAAGCACATTATTATGTATCTGTCGCACAAAGAAAATAATATTATCCAATATTTATTTGGGTAAGGTGTGTTAGCCATAGACGTAACGCACCTTTCTGTCAATTCATCAATAAATTTCATTACGGTGCGTTACGGTTTCGCCTAACAGGGTCCTACAAGGATTTGTGCAACAGCTACATAATATCGCGTAAATCACTTACTGTTTTGCAATCTGTTTTTTATATTTCACCAATTTTTCTTTAATACGTTGGCGTTTGAGCGGGGAAAGATAATCTATAAATAAAATGCCGTTTAAGTGATCGATTTCGTGCTGAATACAGATTGCGAGCAAACCGTCAGCGTTTAGAGTAAATTCTTTACCTTCACGATCTAATGCTTTCACCGTCACCTTTTCTTTACGTGGTACCAAAGCACGAAAGCCCGGGATAGACAAACAGCCCTCTTCAATACCGGTTTCCCCCTCAGAAGCCAAAATTTCCGGATTAATAAGTACCAGCTGATTTTGTTTATCACCTTCAATATCAATGGTAATAATGCGTTGTAAAATATCCACTTGCGGTGCAGCTAAACCGATGCCTTCTTGCTGATACATCGTATCGAACATATCATCTATAATTTGACGAATATCATCATTTACTTCGGCAACAGGCTCACAAACTACTTTTAAATGCTCTTCAGGATAAATTAATACATTAAGTGCGGTCATAATTTCTCTTATTTTTAATTACAAATTGTGGCGGGATTGTAGCACAGGAAGTGAAATCTCACCAAAAAATCCTACTCGTTCAGACATCGACAACTATTACGGGAATAAGTCATCTCAAAAATTCAAATAAGTCATATTAGTTATAACAACAAATTGACTTTCCCCCTATATAAACACAGCCTCGATTATTTGATTATACGGGGCTGTGTTTAATGAAAGGAATGTGGCTTTTAATATTTTATTAGAATTGGTAGCTTAAACTAATTTTTGCAGTACGGCCTCGAGCAAAATTATTCATTACGGCCAGATCACCCAATTCCATTAGATAATAGCGTTGGCTTGCTGCATCATTACTACTATCTAGAGGATCAATATAACGTTTATCAAATGCATTTATCAGTTCTGCTTTGATAATAAGATCTTTTATAGGCTCATAACTAACATAAAAATCAAAGATTATAGGTTGTTTAGCAATTTCTTCCGTTTTCTTGGTTCTTACATTATTAATACCGTGCAGATGATCCATCCCATAAATGTAATCATGTTCTAGCGTTGCCCGTTTACTTTTTCCGTAATAGCGGGCGACAGTTGCCAAAGTTAATCTTTGATCAAACCAACGTGTGCCTAATTCCAATCTGCCATAGTCTCTCGGTAAAGTAGAAATTTTACTTAGACCATAAATTTGCTCTAAATCCTCATTGTCGATATTGTCCGGACCTGCATCACTGAAATTAGTCGGCTGGTTGCTTTTCTGATAAGCATAGGATAAATTTGTAAAGAATCGACCATTATCGTAACTTAGCTCTAACTCCAACCCTTTCTTTCTTACCGGAAAACGATAATTTTGAAAATGCACCGTATAAAGATAACCGTTTAAATGAGACCATTCCGGTTGCTCTCCTCCCCAAAAACTATACACATTATGGATATAATTTTTAATTTTGCTACGGTAAAAGACTAACTTTAGACCAAGTCTATCATTATCGGAAATAACCCCTTCTTTTGCACTATTGAAACCGATTTGATACGTTTGTGCTTGTTCAGGTTTTAAGTTGGTATTTACGCCGACATTACCTATTTGAGAAAAATACATTTCTTGAATATTTGGCATTCTGTGCGTTTTAGAATAACTGATAAAGGGATTAAATAATTCATGAATATCGACATTCAACGCCAAAGAATGATTGATAGCATTTCGTTTACCGCCCTTTTTCATAATCGGTTCATGTAATTCGCAAGCATAACCATTTTCTCCCTCAAGATCTTCGTCTTTATTGCAGAATCTTCTCAAAATTTCATCTTGAGAGTAATGTTTTATATAATCTTTATACTCACTAAAGTAGCCTGCATATTCTCCATTAAATCGATAATCTACAAAATTAACACTATAATTCAAATTGAAAATATCTTTTGTAAAACGATTATCTATATAGAAAGTTGTGAATTTTTGTTTTCCTGACGGCTGAAAAATAGAAGAAGTTCTTGGTAAAATATCTTTAGGTCCAAAAAAACTTTGACCATAAAATAATCCAAACTCTTCCGGAAAACGGTTTTTACTGTATTTATTTATAAATAAATTTGCTCCCAAAGTTAAATCATACTTTGTATTCTTAGGCAGGAAGAATGAAAAATGGTTATTTATATCTAAAGTATCGGATGTATTATTTGCCTGTAAATATTCCTTTACCTCTTTACCTGAAAATAAACTCCCTTTAGGGTATTTTTGTTTGCCGGAATTATGGGAATATAATAGACTTAAATCAATGAGATCACCGGAGGAAAAATTATAATTAAGTTGATATGTTTTATTCTCAATTTTTCTTCCTGCAATCATATTATTAAATATGCGGTACTGTAAATTAAGAATATTATAATTATCCACGTATTCAATTTTTGCTAAATGGCTTTGTGATTTCTGGCGTAACGCATTCGCATCAAAGGGGGTGGTGTCATATTGTCCGCTCGTTTCGTTCCATACGTCTTCGGCACGTTCCCCGCAGCTTTTACCCCATTTTCTTAAACATTTAGTCTCTTCTTCAGGCGTATCAACCCATCTACCGTCAGGGGTTTCTTTTAACCCTCCAAAAAGAAAATCTTCACGTTTAAGCCGATTTAAAATATCTACCCCAAGTTCAGTAATTCTTTTTCCTCCTCCGACTTTATAATTCTGTGAAACCTCACGTTTACTTGCACCATAAAGAATGCCTAAATAGCCTCCATTATTAAGCTCCTGCCGGTAAGCCGCCGTTGCCATATAGTCATATTTCGACTGATTATTTCCAATAGTACCTTTTGTCAAGATACCGAATTTATCACCGACTTTTACGACATCATTTACCCCTAAAGTGCGAAAATTAGCTGAACCACTAAGGGAATTTCCACCACTTTTGCCATCAAAAGTACCTTTAGTCAAATCAATCCCGGCAATAAAATTGGGATCCAATACCGCACCGAATTGTGATGATCCTCCGGAACGATTATTACCATCCGTTGCAGAGGCATAAAAAGTTTGAGCGACGCCATCAACCATTGAATTAACTCGTCCAAAACCACTGTCACCACGAATATTCAAAGATACGATACCCGAACTTTTATCCTGCTGAGTAAATGCGCCGGGCATACTTCTTATGGTTTCATCAATAGTTGTTGTAGATTTATAAACCTGTTCTTTACTACTTGATGCGGTAGGTTGTTTAAAAATCTTATAATTTGATGTTTCCGTGTTTTTCGCTTCAACATTAATCTGCTCAAGCTGCAAAGGTTTTTCATCTTCCGCAGAGGCAAAATTAAACAGCAACAGGGCAAGCAGAGTGGAATAATGTATTGTTTTTTGTATGTTCTTCATAATAATCTCCTTCTAATGCAATAAAAAAGTAAATGATTATAATTCTCATTTATTAAAAAGCAAGAAAAAACTTAAAAGTAAGTTTTGTTATAGTTTAAAGTTAAGAAAATCGTTTTATGATGTTAAAACGATAGTAACACTCGGGTAAAACCTCCCCATTTTTATCTTTTTCTAATTTTACCCCTTCCAAATTTCACCCAATAAAAAAGGGCAATTTCCAAAAAAGCCCTTTTATCTTTTTCGACCACTTAATTCCACATAATCCAATTAAAATCCTATTTTCTTATAATTTAGTATTTAAATTATTATCCGAACTCCAATTCAACCGCACTTTCCCCCAGCATATTCACCAATTCAGTGAGAATATCATCTGTTGGTGTAATCGACCATTGAACGCCAAGACGCAATAATGCTCTGCCTTTCGGACTTTGATAATACACATTGATGGGTAATGTGCCACCACTAGCCGGCGCAAGCATATCCTTTAATTGCTTGATAAATATTGGTGTAATTTGTTCATCGGAAAGGCTAAGTGCAAGCGATTTGGCATAACGTGAGCGAGCTTCGTCTAAGGTCATCATATCGCGTACCGTCATTTTCAAACCGCCGGAAAAATCATCCTCACTGACTTGCCCTGAAACCACGACAATAGTGTCTTTCTGCAACTTTTCGCCAAATTGCTCTAAACTTTCGCCAAACAAAGTAATATCCAAACGTCCGGAGCGATCATCCAAAGTGGCAATACCAAGCCGATTTCCTTTTTTGGTCATCGCAATACGCGAAGACACAATAAGCCCCGCTGCCGTACTAGTTTGCCCGCGGCGATTCGGCACAAGTTCTTTTAATCGGGTTGAACTGTAGTGAGAAAGCTCTTTTAAATAACGACTTACCGGATGGCTACTCAGATAAAGCCCTAAGGTTTCGCGCTCGCCATCTAAAATTTGTTTTTCCGTATAAGCCGGCGTGTTCGCATAGGCGTTTTCCACCTCTTCGTGAGATTCGGTCAGCACGCCGAACATATCCGATTGTCCCATGGCTTCATCTTTGGCGTGTTGATCCGATGCTTTGAGTGCATCTTCCAAATTCTTGGCAAGGGCGGCACGGTGCGGTCCGAGTTTATCAAATGCCCCCGACATAATCAGGCTCTCAAAGGTTCGGCGATTGATTTTTTTCAGATCTACTCGCGCACATAAATCAAATAAATCTTTAAAAAATCCACCCTCATTACGCGCACTAACCAATGCTTCAATCGGGCCCTCTCCCACGCCTTTAATCGCACCGATCCCATAAACGATTTCACCATTTTCGTTTACACTAAAATGATGTTTCCCCACGTTAATATCCGGTGGCGTAACTTTCAATCCCATACGTAAACATTCGTCATACAAGCCAACGATTTTATCGGTGTTATCCATTTCCGATGTCATTACTGCCGCCATAAATTCCGCCGGGAAGTGGGTTTTCAACCATAGGGTTTGATAAGATACCAAGGCATAAGCGGCAGAATGGGATTTATTGAAACCGTAACCGGCAAATTTTTCCACCAAGTCGAAAATCTTCATGGAAAGCTCACCGTCAATACCGTTTTTGATCGCTCCTTTCTCAAATACGGAACGCTGTTTTGCCATTTCTTCCGGTTTTTTCTTACCCATTGCACGGCGTAATAAATCAGCGCCACCCAAAGTATAACCGGCAAGTACCTGTGCAATTTGCATTACTTGCTCTTGATACAAAATAATGCCGTAAGTCGGTTCTAAAATCGGTTTTAGGCTTTCGTGTTGATAATTGGCATCGGGGTAGGAAACCTCTTCACGTCCGTGTTTACGATCAATGAAATTATCCACCATACCGGATTGTAACGGCCCCGGGCGGAATAACGCGACCAATGCGATAATATCCTCAAAACAGTCCGGTTGAAGGCGTTTAATCAAATCTTTCATACCGCGCGATTCCAACTGGAAGACGGCTGTCGTTTCGGCACGTTTTAATAAATCAAAAGACGGCTGATCGTCCAATGGAATAGAAGCAATATCGACCATCGGTTTGCCTTCACGCACCATACGCGCATTGATCATATCCAACGCCCATTTAATGATAGTAAGCGTGCGTAACCCAAGGAAATCGAATTTTACCAAGCCGGCATACTCCACATCGTTTTTATCGAAATGGGTGACGGGATGTAAGCCTTCGCTATCACAATAAAGCGGCGCAAAATCCGTAATGAGTGTCGGCGAAATCACTACACCACCGGCGTGTTTACCGGCATTTCGCGTTACCCCTTCCAGTTTACGCGCCATATCGATAAGTGCTTGCACCTCTTCATCACTGTCATAAGCCGTTTGCAACTGCGGTTCTGCTTCGAAAGCCTTAGCAAGAGTCATTCCCGGATCAGGAGGAACGAGTTTTGAAATGCGATCAACAAAGCCGTAAGGATGTCCCAGTACACGCCCAACATCCCGAATCACCGCTTTCGCCGCCATCGTACCGAAAGTAATAATTTGCGATACCGCCCCACGACCATAGGTGTCCGCCACGTGTTCAATTACGCGATCGCGCCCGTCCATACAAAAATCCACGTCAAAATCGGGCATCGAAACCCGTTCAGGATTTAAGAAACGTTCAAAAAGCAAGTCAAATTCTAACGGATCAAGATCGGTAATTTTCAAAGCATACGCCACGAGTGATCCCGCTCCCGAACCACGCCCCGGTCCCACGGGAATATCGTTATCTTTCGACCACTGAATAAACTCCATCACGATCAAAAAATATCCGGGGAAGCCCATTTGGTTAATAACATCCAATTCAACTTGTAAACGTTGATCATATTCCCCGCGTCTTTCCGACCGCACTTTTTCATCAGGAAATAAAAACACCAAACGTTCTTCTAACCCTTCTTTGGATTTCTTTATCAAGTATTCTTCGGTACTTAATTCTCCCGTTGGAAATTGCGGTAAAAAATATTCTCCAAGGCGTAATGTTACGCTACAGCGTTGGGCGATCAATAAGGTATTTTCAAGGGCGGAAGGAATATCCGCAAACAGTGCACACATTTCGTCTTCACTGCGGAAATATTGCTGTGCGGTGTAAAGTTTCGGACGTTTCGGATCATCTAAAGTATAACCGTCGTGAATCGCTACACGGATTTCGTGTGCTTCCGCATCGTCCGCTTTTAAAAATACAACATCATTAGTTGCCACCAAAGGTAAACCTTTTTCTTCTGCAAGATGGCAGGCTGCTTTGATGTAACGTTCTTCGTCAGGCTTGCCGGTGCGTGTTAAGGCAAGATAAAAATGATCGGGAAAAAATTCTTGATAAAATTTGACCGCACTTTCCGTCTCTGCGGCATTTTCTTTCAACAATTTTTTGCCTACATCGCCTTTTGTTCCACCGGATAAAATAATGACCCCTTCACGATGATCAATCAGCCAATCCTGATCGATATAAGGCAAATCCTCGTACCCCCGCTGATAAGCTTTCGATAGCAATAAAGTGATGTTCTTATAACCGACATTATTTTTTGCCAACAAGGTCAGTTCAAACAATTCATCACCGCATAACGCACTGCACACCCGCACATCCGCACCGATAATCGGCTTAATACCGGCGGAAAGGGTTTCACCATAAAAGCGTACCACGCCGCAAAAGTTGGTGAAATCCGTCAACGCCATCGCCACCATATTATTTGCCGCACAAGCCTTTACCAATGGTTTCACTTTGGCGATCCCATCGATCATAGAGAAATCACTGTGTGTGCGAAGGTGAACAAAACGAGGTGTGGTCATTTGAAATCCTTACTGTTTAAAGATTAAAGTGCGATCGATAGTGAATTAAACGCTATTATGTATTCATCGCACAAAGAAAACTTTATATCTAATATTCATTGGTGCGTTACGGCTTCGCCTAACAGCACCCTACAGTGACTTGTGCAACTGCTGTATAACGCCGTATTTTAATGGTATTTTTTTCGCAGCTCAATCAAACAAAAATGCGGTGAAAAATCACCGCACTTATGGAATTACTCGGTATTATGTAGCAGTTACACAAAGGAAATTTTATATCCAATATTTATCAGGAGTAGCAACTGTGTCTAACATAAAAAATTAGACCTTGTTTAATCCACCTTAACAGTGGACAAATGATAAGACGCATCCCATTTTTCATGACGTTTAACCAACGCATTCATAATGGTCAACAACTTACGCATACAAGCCGTGAGAGCCAACTTTTTGGCTTTACCTCGTGCAACTAATCGGTTGTAAAAAGCTTTAAATACGGGTTCGTGCCGTACGGCGGATAACGCCGCCATATATAAGGCATTGCGTACTATCGCACGACCTCCTTGGCAAAAAGATTTTCCTTTCCATTGTCCGCTTTCTCTGACATGGGGTATCACGCCAACGAGCGAAGCAATGCGTTTTGAGGACAATTTACCAAGCTCGGGCAATTGGGACATCAAGACGGCTACACAGTTTTTGCCTACGCCTTTGATGTCAGTGATAAGTTCGGCTTTATCCTTAAAATGTCGAGTATTATCGTCAATATCTTGGTCGAGTTCGGCAATCATTTTGTCCAACATTTCAATATGTTGTGAAATATTTTTCTGCTGTGTTTCGTGGCTTTGCTGTAAGCGATTCAATTCCGCAACCCGCATATCGACAAGCTGACGGCGGCGTACCACAAGGGCTTCAAGCCGTTCTTCCGCTTCGGTGAGCGGGGTGTAAAGTAATTTCTCCGCTTCGCCTTTGATATCAAGGTTTTGACCGTAAAAAGCGAGGTTAATCGCATCCTTGGCATCGGTTTTCGCCGTACTTTGCGAACGGGCATATTGTGCGGCTTTTTGCGGATTGGCAACCAATACCCGATAACCTGCTCGCGCGAGGGCTTTAGCCACGGGGATTTCTAAACCACCGGTTGCTTCAAGTGTCACCAATGCAATATCAAAACGGCTCAGATAATCCAATAAATGGGCAATGCCTTTGTGATTATTGGTTTCCGTTTTGGTTTTCTTGTGATTGGAAAGTCCAATGACAAGGGATTTTTTAGCCACATCAATGCCACAATAAAGAGGGATAGTGTTCATCATTAACCTGCCTTGTATTCGGGTTTGAAGTTCAACATAGTCAACTGTTCGGTTTTCCTGATGATGGTTATCCACGCCTACGCTACGAAACGAGTTTTTACTCTAGGGTGCACCAAGCTGTGGATAACATTGTGTTGTTTGTTGCGAGTTTATCAGAGTTTTAATATACAAGGGTGCGTTAGCCATAGGTGTAACGCACCTTTCTGTCAATTCATCAATAAATTTCATTATGGTGCGTTACGGCTTTGCCTAACGGCATCCTACTTTGTGCAAGTGTTACATCATACTGGCATTAATTCGTTATATTATTTTCTTGCGAGAGGTGGAACGAACATTAAACCCAAATCCCAAGGTTGTTCAATCCAAGTGTTTTGCGGAATGTCGATCACATAATCGTCCACCAATTCCGCACCTGCCGGTTTGGCGAAAACGGTGACGAATTTTGCATTCGGATACATTTCACGAATCGCACGTGCCGTATTGCCGGTATCCACTAAATCATCAACAACGATAAAACCTTCACCGCCATTTGGCACTTCGGCTGCATGTAAAACCTGAAGTTCGCCTTGACTGGTGTGATCATGATAGCTGGCGATACAAACGGTTTCTACATGACGAATGCTCAATTCACGTGCCAATACGGCTGCCGGAAATAAACCGCCGCGGCTTACCGCAATAATGCCTTTCCATTGAGAGGCGGGAAGTAAACGTTCTGATAATTTACGGGCATGCATTTGAAACATATCCCAAGTCACCACATATTTTTCGCTCATAGTTAAACCTTACAATTTGTCAGTAAATAAAAAATGCATAAGGATAACCTGAAACGGGGTTTTATGCTATTATTTCGTGAAATTTTTCAAAAAAAGGAGAGAATATGTCTGAAATTACCACATTACAACCGCAATTATTATGGAAATGGTTTGATCAAATTTGTGCAATCCCCCACCCTTCTCATTATGAAGATACGTTGGCTAACTTCATTGTAAATTGGGCAAAAGAAAAACAATTTTTTGTGGAACGTGATGAAGCCGGCAATGTGCTGATTCGTAAACCTGCCACGCCGGGTATGGAAAATCGCACACCGGTTGCACTCCAAGCGCATTTGGATATGGTGCCACAAGCAAACGAAGGCAATCCGCACGATTTCACCAAAGATCCGATTCGCCCTTACATTGACGGCGATTGGGTGAAAGCGCAAGGCACAACATTAGGGGCGGACAATGGAATCGGTTTGGCTTCAACCCTTGCCGTGTTAGAAAGTAACGATATTGCACACCCACCTCTTGAAGTCTTGCTGACGATGACGGAAGAAACCGGTATGGACGGTGCGTTAAATCTCCGCAGTAACTGGTTACAATCCGAAATTCTTATTAATACGGATACGGAAGAAATCGGTGAGATTTACATCGGTTGCGCCGGCGGCATTAACGCCAATTTGGAAATGCCGATTCAACGCGAAACCAATACCTTTGAGCATTGCCTTCAACTTACTTTAAAAGGTTTACGTGGCGGGCATTCCGGTTGTGATATTCATACCGGCAGAGCCAACGCGATTAAAGTACTTGCCCGAGTATTGGCAAAACTTTCGCAAAATCAACCGCACTTTCAGCTTGCCGAAATCCGCGGCGGTTCAATTCGTAATGCAATTCCTCGAGAAGCGGCAGCCGTACTCGCCTTTAATGGTGAAGTAAAATCCCTTGAAAGTGCGGTCAAAAATTTGGAAGTTTTACTCAAAGAAGAACTAGCCATTGCCGAACCAAATTTAACCCTTTCTATTGAAACCTCAAAAAAAGCGGAAAAAGTTTTCACAGCCGAAAGCACACAAAGCGTGATTCATCTTCTCAACGCTTTACCAAATGGCGTTATTCGCAATAGTGATGTGATTAAAAACGTAGTGGAAAGCTCATTGAGCATAGGTGTGTTAACAACCGAAAATGATAAAGTAACAGGCACAATCTTAGTGCGTTCATTAATTGAAAGCGGCAAAGATTACGTGACGGAACTCCTCAACTCCTCCGCAATCTTAGCCGGTGCAAAAGTCGAATTCTCCGCCCCTTATCCCGGCTGGAAACCGGTAAATGATTCCGCCATCGTCAACCTCACCGCCAAACATTATGCGGAGCTTTTGGGCAAACAACCTGAAATCAAAGTGATCCACGCCGGTCTCGAATGCGGTTTATTAAAAGAACATTATCCGCATATTGAAATGGTTTCCATCGGACCGACTATCCGCAACGCCCACTCACCGGATGAAAAAGTGCAAATTTCGGCGGTGCAGACTTATTGGGAAGTGTTGGTGGGGGTGTTGGAAGTATTACAGTTAAGTAAGATACAAAAATAACTGAGTATAATTGCTCTAAATAATATAAAATATCAGAGTTAAGTTGAGTATAAATGAAAGGAGCTACTAATAATATGGCTAAAATTGATGGTTTCCGCATAAAAAACTTTAGATCATTAAAAGACATAACCTTAGGTAAATTGTGGAATCAAAGAAGTAATATTCCTTTAACTCCACTAACTGCCGTAATAGGAAAAAATGGTGTTGGGAAAAGTACTATTTTTGACGCTTTTGGATTCCTCTCGGATTGCCTAAAATTTGGAGTTGAAGAAGCGTGTGATAGAAATGGAAGAGGAGGATATCAACGTCTATTATCAAAAGGACAAGAGGGACCAATAGAATTTGAAATTTATTATAAAGAAGATGGAAATGCCCGTCCGATTACTTATGAAGTAGCTTTTAGTATTGACAGTTCTGGTCGTCCATTCGTGTCAAGAGAAAGGCTAAGACAAAGAAGAAAAGGACAAAGCAAAGGATGGCCTTTTTCTTTTCTTGTGCTAGAAAATGGTAAAGGGGTTGTTTGGTCTGGAGAACAAGCAGGAAAACAGATTGATGATTCGGTAAATTTCAATGTTCATGATTTGATTGATTCATTAGATGATAGCAACGAAGAATCTAAAGAAACAGAGGTTGTTGAATTAAGCGATAAAAGAAGACTTGGGATAGCAACTTTAGGCTCCTTAAAACAACACCCAAGAATTTCAGCTTTCCGTCAATTCATCGAGGGTTGGTACTTAAGCTATTTCACCCCAGATGCTGCCCGTAGCCTACCACTAGCTGGTCCACAACAACACTTAAATATTCATGGGGATAATCTTGGTAATGTAGTTCAATATATGGAACGAGAGTACTCTAAAAAATTTCAACTTATCTTAAATAAAATTACTCAAAAAATTCCTGGCATAGAAAAAATTTCAACTGAGAAAACTAATGATGGCCGCCTACTACTGAAATTTAATGACAGAGGGTTTGAGGATCCATTTTATGCTCAACAAATGTCTGATGGAACATTAAAAATATTTGCATATATGTTGTTATTAGAAGATCCTAATCCTCCACCTTTTTTATGTATTGAGGAACCAGAAAATGGTTTATATCACAAATTACTAGAATCTTTAACCAAGGAGTTTAGAGAACACGCAAATGGTAAAAAAGGAGGATCACAAGTATTTATAACAACCCATCAACCATATCTTGTAGATACATTACTTCCAGAGGAGCTATGGATTTTAGAAAAACAAACCGACGGATTTTCCTATATACGTAGAGCTAGCGATAAAGTTCTAATAAAAGAGTTAGTTGGAGAAGGTTTACCACTAGGTAGCCTTTGGTATAGCGAATATTTAGATGAGTAAAATTTATTATGCACTTTGAAATTCTAGTCGAAGATAGCTCTGGAAAAGAAGCTTTAAATATTTTGCTCCCGAAAATCCTTAATAATGAACATACATTTAAAATACACTCATATAAAGGAGTAGGCCACATTCCTAAGAGCTTAAAAATTGCAGACGCTAAAACTACAGCTCTCTTAAATAAATTACCTAGATTAGTAAGTGGATACGCAAAGTCATTTAAAAATTATCCAGCTGTTCTTTTCATTATTTGCGATCTTGATAACAAAAATCTAAAAAAATTTAACCATGAATTAACTACATTAGTTAATAAATATAAGGGGCAACTAAACACAGAAATTTGTTTTGCAATAGAGGAAGGAGAAGCATGGCTATTGGGAGATATATCTGCAATAAAACAAGCGTATCCAAATGCTAATGATTCTATCTTATGTAGCTATAAAAATGATGCAATTTGTGGGACATGGGAAACTTTAGCAAATGCAATATATGACGGTGGTGCAGGTAAATTAAAGACCAAAGGATATCAAGAGATTGGTACTATGAAATCTGAGTGGGCAAAGAAGATCTGCCAATTCATGGATATCAACAATAATCAATCTCCCAGCTTTAATTATTTCCTAAAAAAATTAACGCAGTATATAAATTAGAAAAGTTCATTGCCCCCTTAAAAGGGGCTTCTTTTATTAATCAAAAAATTAGTAGTATCTAATTTAATTTCTTATATAACTATGAAAATCTTTAGCTATTAACTAATTAACAAATCAATATGTTACTTAATTCTAAATTCTTCCTTTATCAACTTCCACAATGTCATCACCCCAAGCAATCCAATCATCAAATTTGCAAAAATAAAGGCTGCAATGGCAACACTGCTCAAAATATGATTGTGATAAAAGGAAATCGCACTATTCGCCATTGAAGCTAAACCGAATGAAAATGCCCATAAGCCGATATTTAAGCCTTTTTCGATAATCCATGGGAAAAGGCGTAGTAAAAAGAAAAGCTGTAAAAAGCCGTATCCCCATAGAATTTTAACAAAAGTATCAACCTCCCCTTGATTTAGCGATAAATAAGCCGAGGCACCTACAAAAGCGGGGGCAAGAACAATTCCCATGGTCGCACGGAACGGCGGTTCTAAAGATGAAATACGTAAATGTTGGAGTAGAATCGGCTCAAAAATAATCCACGCAATCAAGCCTGCTCCAAAGAATAAATAACCAAGATCCTGATAGCCGAGTAACGCAAGGGAGCTTCCGGCAGTGAAATTCGCCGCAACGGCAGGTAAATAAAACGGAGGGCGGGTCGATTTCTGTTCAAAAACACCGCCTTTCCAAAGCTCACTGATTCTTAAAGAAGAAAACAATAATTGCCCGATAACACCAATCCAGATCATTATTTCTGCGATAACAAGATTCCAACGATAAATAATATCTCCTGCCAGCATTGTCGTGATAGGAATCAATGCAATAAAAGAAAAACGCACAGGGCATTGGTATTCTTCCCTCACTTCGTGGAAGTAATAACGAAGTTTATATCCATACATCGCAATAAATATTATCCAAATCACCACTGCGATAATGCCTAAACTATCACTGATATTTTCCGCCCAAGGGAAGAAATGGCTCAAGTGCCACCAAGCTAAAGACAATGCGGATAAGCCTAGAGGGATACCGAAATAGCCGGTAGGTAAAGGAAAGGGTTTGGTTGTACTCATTTTTTATTATCCTGTTGAAAAAATTGTTAGTAAGTCTAACACAGTGTCAACAAATACACTTTCCCAAAAGTATCAAACTTTTGTCAAAATACTCAACATCAAATAGGATTTATTTGTTCAACCTGATTCGTTAACAAAGTGCGGTCAAAAATTCATTAGATTTTTCGGTATTATGTAGCAGTCGCACAAAGAGAATTTTATGATCAATGTTTATTGGAAGTAGGGTGCGTTAAGCTTTGCGTAACGCACCATTTCATCATTAAACCCTCTATATGGTGCGTTACGTCTTCGCCTAACGACACCCCACGATGATTTGTGCAAGTGCTACATAATACCGAGATTTTTAACCGCACTTTTCGCCAAAACTAAGAAAATCAAGCAAACAAAAAAGCCCCATTCGGGGCTTTTCATTTTATCTACTTTGCAATATTAATCTTCCATTTCGGAATTTAATAATGCGGCAAGACTTTGGGTTGCATCGTCAGCGACAAATTCAAATTCCGCTTCGATGTCCGCATCTGTCACAAAAGATGAAACCGGTGTTTCTTCAATCGCTTTCACTGATGACTCCAATGCTTTTTGGCGGTTTTTAATGCGATTTTGGTGATACGCAAAACCGGTACCCGCCGGAATCAAACGACCTACTATGACGTTTTCTTTCAAGCCGCGTAATTCATCACGTTTACCTGCGACCGCCGCTTCCGTCAATACGCGGGTTGTTTCTTGGAATGATGCCGCAGAAATGAAGGATTCCGTCGCAAGAGAAGCTTTGGTGATACCCAATAGCTCACGTTCGAACTCAACAGGTGGTTTACCCTCTGCAACACGTTTACGGTTCACGATTTTCACGCGCGCAACTTCTACTTGTTCCCCTTCGAGGAATTCGGAGTCATAGGCATTGGTAATAATCGCTTTACGCAACATTTGGCGAACGATAACCTCAATGTGTTTATCGTTGATTTTTACCCCTTGTAAGCGGTAAACATCTTGTACTTCGTTCACGATATACTCGGTTACTGCACGTACACCGCGTAAACGTAAGATATCGTGTGGGGTTTCTGCACCATCGGAGATCACATCGCCACGCTCTACCATCTCACCTTCAAATACGTTAAGCTGACGCCATTTAGGAATCATTTCTTCGTACACTTCACCTTCAATCGGGGTGATCAGTAAACGGCGTTTGCCTTTGGTTTCTTTACCGAATGAGACGACACCCGAGATTTCTGCCAAAATTGCAGGCTCTTTCGGTTTACGGGCTTCAAAGAGATCCGCTACGCGTGGAAGACCACCGGTAATATCTTTCGTACCCACAGATTCTTGCGGAATACGTGCCAATGGTTCACCCACTTTCACTGCGGCGCCATCATCTAAGCTGACGATAGCTTTACCCGGTAAGAAATATTGCGCAATAACATCGGTTTCAGGCAAGAAGATGTCATTGCCCTTCGCATCAACCAATTTGATGGTTGGACGCAAATCTTTACCGGCAGTCGCACGTTCACCTACATCTTGTACCACAATAGAAGAAAGACCTGTTAATTCATCAGTTTGACGTGTTACGGTTAAACCATCCACAATATCAATGAATTTCACAAAACCTGCCACTTCGGATACAACCGGCATAGTATGCGGATCCCAGTTTGCAACCGTTTCGCCTGCATTTACTTCTTGACCGTCAGCTTTATTCAATACTGCACCGTAAGGCACTTTATAATGTTCTTTGGTACGACCGAATACATCTGTAACCGTTAATTCGGTGTTACGTGAAGTTAAGACCAATTTGCCTTCATCATTCGTTACGAATTTTGCGTTAGCTAAATGTAAAGTACCGGTATTTTTCACCTGTACGCTAGATTCTTTAGCCGCCGCAGATGCCGCACCACCGATATGGAACGTACGCATGGTTAACTGTGTACCCGGTTCACCGATTGATTGTGCCGCAATAACACCGATAGCTTCACCTTGGTTGATCAAATGACCACGAGCCAAGTCACGACCGTAACATTTCGCACATACACCGAAGTCGGTATCACAGGTTACAACCGAACGTACTTTTACGCTATCTACGGAGTTTTCATCTAACACATCACAGAGTTTTTCATCTAATAATGTGTTACGTCCAATTAAAACTTCTTCCGTACCCGGTTTGTAAATATCTTCAGCCGCAACACGACCTAATACTAACTCGCGAAGTGGTACTTTTTCATCACCACCTTCGATTAACGGGGTCATTACAAGACCTTCGTGCGTGCCACAGTCGTCTTCAACGATCACTAAATCTTGTGCTACGTCAACCAAACGACGGGTTAAATAACCGGAGTTTGCCGTTTTCAATGCGGTATCCGCCAAACCTTTACGCGCACCGTGAGTGGAAATAAAGTATTGTAATACGTTCAAACCTTCACGGAAGTTTGCGGTGATCGGCGTTTCAATAATCGAGCCGTCCGGACGAGCCATCAAACCACGCATACCGGCTAACTGACGAATCTGTGCCGCAGAACCACGCGCACCGGAATCCGCCATCATAAAGATGCTATTGAATGAAGCTTGTTTTTCAGGATTACCTTCACGGTTGATAACTTCTTCCGTTGAAAGGTTTTCCATCATTGCTTTTGCGACGCGTTCATTCGCAGCAGCCCAAATATCGATTACTTTATTATAACGTTCACCTGCGGTAACAAGACCCGATTGGAATTGTTCTTGAATTTCCGCCACTTCTTCTTCCGCCGCAGAAATAATTTCGTATTTCTTCTCAGGAATCACCATATCGTCAATACCGACAGATGAACCTGAACGTGCTGCGTAAGCAAAACCGGTGTACATAATTTGGTCTGCAAACATTACCGCTTCTTTTAAACCTAAACGGCGATAAGCCTCGTTAATCAATTTTGAAATGGCTTTTTTACCTAAGGTTTGATTGAATAATGAATACGGCATACCTTGTGGTGCAATCATCCACAAAATTGCACGGCCGATAGTGGTATCCGTCAATGTGGTTTTCGCATCAAATTCGCCTGCTTCATTTTTCACATATTCGGTAACACGTACTTTTACACGAGAATGTAATTCCGCCTGACCGGTGCGGTATGCTTTTTCCGCCTCACGTGGGTCTTGCAATAGCATTCCTTCGCCTTTACCGTTCACTTTTTCACGGGTCATATAGTAAAGACCCAACACCACGTCTTGTGACGGAACGATAATCGGATCACCGTTTGCCGGTGAAAGTACGTTGTTGGTTGACATCATCAACGCACGCGCTTCCAGTTGTGCTTCCAAGGTTAATGGAACGTGAACCGCCATTTGGTCACCATCGAAGTCCGCATTAAACGCCGCACAAACAAGCGGGTGTAATTGAATCGCTTTACCTTCGATCAAAATCGGTTCAAAGGCTTGGATACCTAAACGGTGAAGTGTCGGCGCACGGTTCAAAAGAATCGGGTGTTCGCGAATAACTTCCGCAAGAATATCCCATACGATAGCGTCTTCACGCTCAACCATTTTCTTCGCCGCTTTAATGGTAGTTGCATAACCACGGCTTTCTAATTTCGCATAGATAAACGGACGGAATAATTCCAGTGCCATTTTTTTCGGCAAACCGCATTGGTGTAAATGTAAGTATGGACCTACAGTGATTACGGAACGACCGGAATAATCCACACGTTTACCAAGTAAGTTTTGACGGAAACGACCTTGTTTACCTTTAATCATATCCGCTAATGATTTCAGCGGACGACGGTTAGAACCGGTGATTGCACGACCACGACGACCATTATCCAACAACGCATCCACAGATTCTTGTAACATACGTTTTTCGTTACGTACGATAATATCCGGCGCGATTAAATCCAATAAACGTTTTAAACGGTTATTACGGTTGATAACACGGCGATACAAGTCGTTCAAATCTGAAGTGGCAAAACGCCCCCCATCAAGTGGTACTAACGGACGCAAATCAGGTGGAAGAACCGGTAATACGGTCATCACCATCCATTCCGGTTTATTGCCGGATTGGACGAAGGCTTCTAATAATTTTAAGCGTTTAGTGATTTTTTTACGTTTGGTTTCGGAATTGGTTTCTTGTAATTCTTCACGTAATTTTTCACATTCCACCTCAAGATCCATACCTTTTAAAAGATCTTGGATAGCTTCCGCACCCATTTTCGCTTCAAATTCATCTTGCCAACGATCTTCTGCTTCAAGGTATTGTTCTTCAGTTAACAATTGACCACGTTCCAAGTCCGTCATGCCCGGTTCGGTAACGATGTACATTTCAAAATAAAGTACACGTTCAATATCACGCAACGGCATATCAAGTAATAAACCGATACGGGACGGAAGTGATTTTAAGAACCAAATGTGTGCCACAGGTGAGGCTAACTCAATATGCCCCATACGTTCACGGCGAACTTTGGTTTGGGTAACTTCTACACCACATTTTTCACAAATTACACCACGATGTTTTAAACGCTTATATTTACCACATAAACATTCGTAATCTTTTACCGGCCCGAAGATACGCGCACAGAAAAGACCGTCACGTTCAGGCTTAAATGTACGGTAGTTAATGGTTTCAGGTTTTTTCACTTCACCGAACGACCATGAACGAATCATATCCGGTGAGGCCAACCCAATTTTAATCACATCAAAATCTTCACTGGTTTTTGATTGTGCTTTTAAAAACTTAACTAAGTCTTTCACAAATGTTCTCCTGTCGGAGTTAAAGGTTTAAAGTGCGGTTGAAAATCTCGGAGAATTTTGACCGCACTTCGGCGATTTTCTTTCGTAGAGAGGATATTTACATTCCCTACTTCTTATTACTCTTCGTCTAACTCGATATTTAAACCAAGTGAACGGATCTCTTTCATAATTACATTGAAAGATTCCGGCGTACCCGGATCCATGTGTTGGTTACCGCCTACGATGTTTTTATACATCTTCGTACGGCCGTTCACATCATCGGATTTAACGGTTAACATTTCTTGTAAGGTGTAAGCCGCACCGTATGCTTCAAGTGCCCATACCTCCATCTCACCGAAACGTTGACCACCGAATTGTGCTTTACCGCCCAATGGTTGTTGCGTTACAAGGCTATAAGAACCGGTTGAACGAGCATGCATTTTGTCATCAACCAAGTGATTCAATTTGAGCATATACATATAACCTACGGTTACCGGACGCTCAAATTTTTCACCGGTACGACCATCATACAATGTGATCTGACCTGAAGTCGGCAAGCCGCCGAGTTTTAATAACTCTTTGATTTCCGCTTCAGCCGCACCGTCAAATACAGGTGTCGCTACCGGTAAACCTTTACGTAAATTTTCGGCTAAACGTAATACTTCTTCGTCAGTGAAGGTACTTAAATCCACTTTTTGCGAACCATTACCCAAATCATACGCTTTTTGAATATAGCTGCGTAATTTTTCCACTTCTTGTTTTTGTTTGAGCATCGCATTGATTTGATCACCAATACCTTTTGCCGCTAAACCTAAGTGGGTTTCGAGAATCTGACCGATATTCATACGGGACGGTACGCCCAGTGGATTCAACACGATTTCAACCGGCTGACCGTTTTCATCGTATGGCATATCTTCAACCGGGTTGATTTTTGAAATAACACCTTTATTACCATGACGGCCCGCCATTTTATCACCCGGTTGAATTTGGCGTTTCACCGCAAGGTAAACTTTCACCACTTTCAACACGCCCGGTGCAAGATCATCGCCTTTGATGATTTTCTTACGTTTCACTTCAAGTTTATGTTCAAACTCTTTACGAAGTTCTTCGTATTGCTCTGCAAGCTGCTCTAATTGGTTTTGTTTTTCTTCATCAGCAATGGTTTGTTCCAACCATTTAGTGCGATTCAATTTATCTAATTGCGCTGCATCCGCACCACCTGCGATAAGAAGATTGCGTACACGTGCGAATAAACCTGCTTCCAAGATTTCCAATTCATCAGAAAGGTCTTTCTTCGCTTCTTTTAATTGCATTTCTTCAATTTCTAACGCACGTTTGTCTTTTTCCACGCCATCACGGGTAAATACTTGCACATCAATAACCGTACCGGTTACGCTATTTGGCACACGTAATGAAGAATCTTTCACATCAGATGCTTTTTCACCGAAAATTGCACGTAACAATTTTTCTTCCGGCGTTAATTGGGTTTCACCTTTAGGGGTCACTTTACCCACTAAGATGTCGCCGCCTTTCACTTCAGCACCTACATAAACAATACCGGATTCGTCCAATTTGCTTAATGCGGATTCACCAACGTTCGGAATATCTGCGGTAATTTCTTCCGCTCCCAATTTCGTATCACGAGCGACACAAGAAAGCTCTTGAATGTGAATTGTTGTGAAGCGATCTTGTTGAACGACACGCTCAGACACTAACATTGAGTCTTCAAAGTTATAGCCGTTCCAAGGCATAAACGCGACACGAATATTTTGACCCAAGGCTAATTCACCTAAATCCGTTGACGGACCATCAGCCAATACTTCACCGCGATTAATCGGATCACCTAAATTTACACAAGGGATTTGGTTGATACAGGTGTTTTGGTTAGAACGGGTGTATTTGATTAAATTATAAATATCAATACCCGCTTCACCGGCAATCGTTTCATCTTCATTTACTTTGATAACAATACGTGAAGCATCAACATATTGCACCGTACCGCCACGTTTTGCAACAACCGCTACACCGGAGTCAAGGGCGATTGGTTTTTCCATGCCCGTACCCACTAACGGTTTATCCGCACGTAATGTCGGCACTGCTTGACGTTGCATGTTCGCACCCATTAAAGCACGGTTCGCATCATCGTGCTCAAGGAACGGAATTAATGCTGCCGCCACAGATACCACTTGCTGGGTTGAAACGTCCATATAGTGAATGTCTTCCGGTTTATATAAACCTGATTCACCACGCTCACCACGTGCTGTGACAAAGGCATCGGTAAAGCGGTTGTTTTCGTCTAAATTTGAGTTTGCCTGCGCAATAATATAGTTTGCTTCATCAATTGCAGATAAATATTCGATTTCTTCCGTAACTTGACCATTAATAACTTTACGATACGGCGTTTCTAAGAAACCGTAATCATTAGTACGCGCAAATGCAGAAAGTGAGTTGATCAAACCGATATTCGGACCCTCAGGGGTTTCAATCGGACACAAACGACCATAGTGGGTATTGTGTACGTCACGCACCTCAAAGCCGGCACGTTCACGGGTTAAGCCGCCCGGACCCAATGCAGAAATACGACGTTTGTGCGTTACTTCAGATAACGGGTTGTTTTGATCCATAAATTGCGAAAGTTGTGAAGAGCCGAAGAACTCTTTTACTGCCGCAGAAATCGGTTTCGGGTTAATTAAGTCCTGTGGAGTAATCGCATCTAAATCGCCTAAAGATAAACGCTCTTTAACCGCTCTTTCCACACGAACCAAACCAATACGGAACTGGTTTTCCGCCATTTCACCCACAGAACGGATACGACGGTTACCTAAGTGGTCGATATCATCTACTTCACCACGGCCGTTACGAATATCAATGAGCTTACGCATTACGCCGATGATATCTTCATTGCTTAAAATACCGCTACCCACACCTTCAGGAATACCTAAAGAGCGGTTAAACTTCATACGACCTACCGCTGATAAATCATAGCGTTCCGCAGAGAAGAATAAGTTATTGAATAAAGCTTCTGAAGATTCCGGTGTCGGCGGTTCACCCGGACGCATCATACGGTAGATTTCGTATAAGGCACTGATTTTATCGTAAGTCGGATCAACACGTAATGTCTCGGAAATATACGGACCGTAGTCTAAATCGTTAGTAAATAATGTTTCTATGATGTTGTAGCCGGCTTGTGCTAATTTTGCCAAAATTTCTAAAGAAATTTCACCATTAGCAGAACAGATGACTTCACCGGATTCTAAATCCACATAATCTTTTGCTGCCACTTTGCCGACAATATATTCGGTCGGCACAACAACCTGAGTAACTTTATCTTTCTCTAACGCTTTGATATGACGTGCGGTAATACGACGACCGCGTTCAACATATACCTTACCGTTCGCTTCAATATCGAAAGAAGCGGTTTCACCACGTAAACGTTCCGGCACAAGCGCCATTAATAATTGATTATCGGCGATCTCAAAAGTAACTTTATCAAAGAATAAATTTAAAATTTCTTCTGTGGTATAACCTAATGCACGAAGAATAATCGTTGCCGGCAATTTACGACGACGGTCGATACGTGCGTATAAATTATCTTTCGGATCAAACTCGAAATCTAACCAAGAACCACGGTAAGGGATAATACGTGCGTTATAAAGCACTTTACCCGAAGAATGTGTTTTACCTTTATCGGAATCAAAAAATACGCCCGGACTACGGTGTAGCTGTGAAACGATAACACGCTCGGTACCATTGATTACAAAAGTACCATTGTCAGTCATTAATGGGATTTCCCCCATATATACTTCATTCTCTTTAATATCTTTAACTGCGCGTGAAGATGATTCTTTATCATAGCTCACTAAACGTAATTTTACCCGTAAGCCTGCCGCATAAGTTGAACCTCGGATTTGACACTCCCGTACATCAAATTCAGGATCCTCTAAACGGTAATCGACATATTGTAATTCGGTATAGCCATTATTGCTAACAATTGGGAAGACTGAACGGAAAGCGGCTTCTAAACCTTGCTGACCTTCAGGATCTTTTTGAATAAATTTATCAAACGAATCTAATTGAATAGTTAATAAATAAGGTACATTTAAAACTTGCGGACGTTTGCCGAAGTCTTTACGAATTCGTTTTTTCTCAGAATAGGAGAGACCCATTGGTTGGTTTTCCTCTATCAATTTTAGTGAGACTGAGTTGATACAAGAAAAAGTGCGGTCATTTTTACTGACATTTTCTTACATCAAAGTATGGACACCGTTTTCAGAAACCGCACTCTGAACCTTACTTCTGTAGTGGGTTACTCAAATTAAAACCTTTATTTATTCTTTAAATTTGAGTGGAAACAGATGCTATTAAACGGAAAATAATCACCTGTTTTTTTATGCTATTTTGATAGCACAAAATGGCTGATGGTAAACCACCAGCCATTAAGCCTGAAGAACAGGACATAAGCGAATCAAAAATTATTTGATTTCTACTTTCGCGCCTGCTTCTTCTAATTCTTTCTTAAGCGCTTCAGCTTCTTCTTTAGAAATGCCTTCTTTTAAGTTAGCCGGAGCAGATTCAACTAAGTCTTTAGCTTCTTTTAAGCCTAAACCGGTTGCACCACGTACTGCTTTGATTACTGCTACTTTGTTAGCACCTGCTTCAGCAAGAACTACGTCAAACTCAGTTTTCTCTTCTGCTGCCGCTGCCGCACCGCCTGCTGCCGGAGCTGCTGCTACTGCCGCTGCTGAAACACCAAATTTTTCTTCCATTGCTGCGATTAATTCAACAATTTCAGTTACAGATTTAGAAGCAATCGCTTCAATGATTTGTTCGTTAGTTAATGACATAACAATCAATTCCTAAAGTAAATAAAGTTAAATGAAGTAAGAAACGCTTAACAATTAAGCCGCTTCTTGTAATTTGTCGCGTAATGCCGCAAAAGTGCGAACAAGTTTGCCTGCCGCAGCTTCTTTCATTGTGCCCATTAAACGTGCAATCGCTTCTTCGTAAGTTGGTAATGTTGCCAAGAATTCAACATCTTGGATTTTACCTTCAAAGGCTGCACCTTTAATTTCAAACTTATCGTTTGCTTTAGCAAACTCTTTGAACAAACGTGCTGCTGCACCCGGATGTTCGTTAGAGAACGCGATAAGTGTCGGACCTACAAACGTATCTTTTAAGCATTCGTAATCTGTGCCTTCAACTGCACGGCGTAATAAAGTATTACGAACCACGCGCATTGTCACACCTGATTCACGAGCTGCTTTACGTAACTCAGTCATTTTATCAACAGTTACACCGCGAGAATCTGCGATTACTGCTGAAAGTGCACCTTTGGCTGCTTCATTTACTTCAGCAACAATTGCTTGTTTGTCTTGAAGATTTAATGCCATTGGCTTTTAGCTCCTGAATACACTCCGATTTCTCGGAATTAATTTACCTAATACTAAGATTAGGGCGACTTCGGTGCCCAGAAGCAAGAAAAATTCTTATTCTGTACACCATCTACGTAGGATTATTAAGATATCCATCCCCTACGGTCTTGGACGGGGCTTGAATAGGTCAAGCACCAACCAGAAATTAGGTTATAGTCTATAAGCTATAACAAAGACGCAGAATTATAGAGTGAATCCATTTTCTTGTAAAGCTATTTGTCGGAAAAAGATCCAAAAACAATACCTTATATTATTTTCTTACTGCGATGGCTTCGATTTCTAAACCGACATCTTTTGGTAAACGAGCCACTTCTACGCAAGAACGAGCGGGGAAATTAGGGTGATTATTTTCTTTGAAGAAACGTTCATATTCTGCATTTACCGCCGCAAAATCACCTAAATCTTTCACAAAAACCGTTGTTTTTACGATATCGGCAACCTTTAAACCGGCTTGCTCAACAATCGCTTTTACATTTTCCAAAGATTGGCGGGCTTGCGTGACAATATCAGCGGGCACTTCACCGGTTGCAGGATTGACGGGAATTTGACCTGAAGTCAGCACCAAATTACCTAAATCCACCGCTTGAACATAAGGACCGATTGCCGCCGGGGCTTTTTCTGTATGAATAATTTTTGTCATTGTTTTCTCCTTCTTTGAAAAGTGCGGTCAAAATAACCGCACTTTTTATTAGTCAATTTCTTTTAACACGTCATCGGAAAGCTCTTTTTGAGAACTTTCTGTTACTTTGCCGTCATTCACTTTAAATTCTAAGTTTTGGAAGTAAGCCTCACGGAATGTCACATAAGGATCTTGCGCTTGACGCAGTAATTCCGCATTATCCAAGTTCTTCGCACGGGAATCCACCGCTTGGACACCGTATTTTACTAATGACCACGGACCACCAACCCAATCCCAAAACGGATACATATAAGCTGCATCCACCACAGCACCGCTTAATTGGCGAGGGGTCGTTGCGTTATAAAGCGGCAATACCATATAAGCCCCGGCATCAACGCCATAACTCCCCAATGTCTCACCAAACCCACGTTGCTCGTAAACTTGTAATTCTTTGCTCGCACTGGCGAAATCAAATAAACCACCGATACCGAATACGGTATTTATCCAAAAGCGGTTGAAATGCACAAATGCTTTTTTCGGCTCACCTTCAATCATACGGTTCACAAAACTTACCGGTTCGTCTAAGTTATTCGCTACATTAGAAAGCCCCTTTGTTATCGGAGTCGGTACATAATCACGCCAACCTTTTGCCGCCGGTTCTAACACATAACGATCTACCACATTGTAATTGAAATTCCACATGGTACGATTAAACCCTTCCATCGGATCATTACGTTCACCATTTGATTTTGTTGCACAACCGGCTAATGTCATCACTCCTAAAAGTGCGGTCAAAATTACCTGTTTTTTCATAAGTATCCCGTATAAACAATTGTGTATAAATAATAGATCAAAGCTTATAGACTATACGCCTTAATATAAGGTAGTTTACCTTTTTCAAGCATTTCCTGAATACCGCTTTGGTGATCATTGTTGCCTAAACCGCGCAACTCGAAAGTCACTCCGATACTATGATCATACACAATGTCGTCTTGTTTTTGATTTTGACGGCTGGTGACATAACGTCTTGCGCTAATACCAACAGCCCAACAACAACTGTTATATTGCACACCGATATATTGTTCCACCGGTTTTTTCAATGCTAAATCTTGATAGTATTTTCCGACAATCGCCCAATTATCCGACACTTCCCATGCGGCAACCACTCCCAATTGTTTAATATCTTGGTTGTAAGCATTTAATGAACGACCTAAATTTTGGTCGATATAAGCCTGGCTTGCATAACGGTAATTCAACTGAATCAAATTATTTCTTGCCGGATTATATTCAATACCGGTATTTGCCAATGAGGTTTTCTTAAGCTGAGTATCATATTGATAACTTCCGCGCCAATTCCAATTATCATTGAGTTTCCAGTTAGATTCCAACGCCCAAGAGGAAGAAGAGCGCTGAGTGCTATTTGAAGGATTATTATCAATTCGGGAATCCGTTAAATAATAGATTTGCCCCGCAGATAAATTAAAACGCTCCGTTGAATGTCTGTCATAAAAGCGTGTAGTCCCTCCCACTGTGACTTGATTTGCGGAAGAAATTCGGTCTAAACCGCTATAACGACGATCGCGAAACAAGGAATAATAATCTTGTTGAACTAAGGCTGAATCATAACCAAAGCCTAAATAATCATTGGTTAATTTTGATCCGATACTGCTTTGATCGCGATATGGACGATACAAATATTGCACACGAGGTTCAAAAGTTTGAGTGTAGTTTTTTAAGAAGGTCGTATCACGCGCCAACACAGTTTGTAAATCAACTTTAAGCTGTGGAATAACGCGATTGACCGTACGCTGAACATCCTCGGCTCCTACACCGTGACCTTTTTTCTGATGATAACGGGTCGCATAAAGTTTGGTTTCAATATTCAGGCTTCCGTATTTATTTGACATTGAACTCGCCAAACTCGGTTCTAGGTGAAAACGCCATGCTGTCGGCATAAGACTACTGTCGTTATCAAAACGAACGGCTTGTGAGAACAATTTAAAATCTAACCGACCATTTGCTAAATCATTTTTGTAATAATTAAAATCGATTTGCGGTAAAGCACGGTAAGGCCCCACCGAAACTTCATCAAAAATTTGGAATTGGCGTGCCGAAATTGAGAAATTGTAATGAGGTTGATAGTACGCAATTTTGGCATATTGGTCAGCATAACCATCCGTACTATTTCCATAATCAGAGGTAAAATCCGTAAAATAACGCTTATCGCTTACACGGGTGTAATCCACATTAAAACGCCAATTTTGAAGGAAAGAAGAGCTATGATTCCAATAGAAAAGATGGCGTTTGCGATTATCGCCATAATATTCATCATAACGATCCCGTCCTAAATATTCACCGGCGATTTTGCCTTCACCGATGGGAGTTAAATAACGAAATTCGCCGTTTAATTGCCAACCTCGGTGAGACATATATTTCGGCGTGATTGTCGCATCATAATTCGGCGCAATATTCCAATAAATCGGTTGGGCAAACCAATAACCGTCACGGCTAGAACTCCCCGCACTTGGCATTAATAAACCGGAGCGGCGGCGATCACCGATTGGTAATTGCAAATAAGGAGTATAAAAAATCGGTACACCAAGTACTTTGAAACGGGCATGCCACATTTCCGCATATTCTTCTTTTACATACTGACGAATTTCCGAAGCCTCTACCGCCCAAGCCTTATCCCCCGGCAAACAGGAAGTAAAAGTTGCATTTTTCATCACACGCATATCATTATGCAATGCAATATGCTGTGCTTTTCCTCGCCCCTGACGACCTACTAATTGATAATCCGCCTCAGTCACATTACCGTCTTTGGAATCAAGATTAAAATCGGCACTTTGTCCCAACATATTGATTTGATCGTCTTTATAATCAAATCCTCCGTTTACATAAGCAAAACGTTGAAGTGCCGTACCTTCACCGAGTTGTTTTACTTCCACTGAATCCGCTAACAAATGGCGATTGCCTTGTTTAAGATCCGCCTTTCCTTTGTAAATTGCGCTTGTCGGCTGATTGATTTCCGCCTCATCCGCTTCAATGTAAACCGGTAAATCGTTCTGATTACCGGATACCGCTTCACCGGAAAATTTCGGCACGCCCGCTAAACATTGTAAACGCAAATCTGCAAAGCTCATTTGGCTATAAAGTGCGGTCAAAATAGAAAGCGAAATTAAAGTATATTTTTTATTCATAATTCAATTTTTTCATTGACGAAATTGGAGCGATTATACTGGAAGATCATTTGCAACAACAACCATTAATATGGTCGTTAACTAATCCCATTGATTGCATAAAGGCATAGCAGGTGGTTTCGCCGACAAATACGAACCCTCGTTTTTTTAACGCTTTTGACATCGCTTTAGAGGTTTCGGTTTTTGCAGGAACCGCCGATAGATCCGGTATATCATTGACGATAGGCTTATGATTGACAAAGGACCAAATAAAATCGCTAAAATTTTCACCGCACTTTTCCATCTCAAGAAATGCTTTTGCATTTTTCACAATGGCTTCTAATTTTGCACGATGACGAATCAGCCCTTCATTTTTCATACATTCATCAATATCAAGTGCGGTCATTTTCGCCACTTTTTTCGGATCGAATTGATAAAATGCTTTGCGATAGGCATCACGTTTTTTCAAAACGGTAATCCACGAAAGCCCGGCTTGCTGCCCTTCCAGACAAATTTTTTCAAATAATTTTCGGCTATCGAATTCAGGCTTGCCCCATTCATTATCGTGATAAGCAATATAAATCGGCAATTCACCAGCCCATGGACATCTTGTCATAGCATCTCCTTTTTAAGTTGTGCATAAACAGTGGCAAAATCAGGCATTACACCACGCCACAAGTAAAAGGAATGCGCCGCTTGCGCCACCAACATACCAAAGCCATCGCTTACCTTTGTCAGCCCCAAACTTTTGCAGAAAGCAATAAAGGGCGTATCTACCCCTTTAGCATATTGCATATCATAAAAGGCATTGCCGAGTTGCAGAATTTCCGGCGAGACCGAAGCCGTATTTCCGCTTAATCCGGCAGAAGTCGCGTTAATAATGAGATCATAAGATTTCGGAGGAATGCTATCCATTGCCACGGCTTGAATATCGCCATAAGGTTGAAATTTATCCGCAAGGGTTTGCGCTTTGGCTAAAGTGCGGTTGGCCAGCACGATGTTTTGCTGTGCTTGTAATAAAGGTAACAGCACCCCCTTTGTCGCCCCCCCTGCACCTAAGATAAGAATACAGCGGTTGGGTTTTATCCAATTTAAGCGTTCCAAATCCGTTACCAAACCCACACCATCCGTATTATCCGCATACAATCTGCCGTCCTCTAATTTTTTCAGGGTATTACAGGCTTCCGCCAGTTTCGCCCGCTCACTCCGATCATCGGCAAGTTGATAGGCGCGCTCTTTGAAAGGAGAAGTGATATTACAACCTTTTGCGCCTTCAGCGAAAAAAACAGTAAGTTGTTGCTCAAAAGTATCAAGATCGCCTAATTTCGCAACATATTCTAGGTTTTGTTGCGTTTGTTTCGCAAATTTGCTTTGAATTAACGGTGATTTACTTTGTGTAATGGGATTACCCCATACAGCATAACGATCCATAAATTATCCTTGTCTAAAAAGTTGGTTGGTGAGCAAATCCCGAATCTCGGAGGGATTTTCTGCATGACCGACCGCTTCATTCAATACGGGGAAATTCTCGCCGAATTGCAACCGCACTTCCTCTGCCGTACGGCAAGGTGAAGCCCCTGTCAAATTCGCACTGGTGGAAGTAAGCGCAAAACCGGTTGCTTCACAAAGCGCTTTCACCGCAGAATGATGGCATAAACGCACCGCAATGCTATCGAATTTTCCGGTCAGAAAGTTTGGTACATCGGCTTTTGCCGGCACAACCCAAGTTGTAGGGTTGGCGTACTCACCTTTTAATAAAGCAATATGTGCCTCATTTAAACGGGTAAAATCAATAAACGGCAAAAAATAAACCAAACTTGGCGCAACCAAAATCAAGCCTTTTTCCATTGGTCGTTGTTTTAAATCAAGCAATTTTTTGACCGCACTTTCACTTAACGGATTGCAACCTAAACCGAATACCGCTTCGGTTGGGTAAGCGACAACTTGATTTTGCAGCAAATATGTAGCGATTTGTTGTAAATTCATTTGGAAATCTCAAAAATATGGCGACAAGTTTTTTTTGCACATTGCATAACCTTCCGTTCCTCATTCTCAGTTTTCACTAAAGCAAGGGGAAAATAGCATTTCGGGCAAGGGGATTCACAGGGTTTCGCCGGAAGAGAAAATTTACAATGGGGAAAATTATCACAACCGTAGAAGGTTTTTCCTTGTCGCCCACGGCGTGCGACTAAATTCCCCTTTTGACATTCCGGACAAGCCGTTTGCGCTTCCGTTTTCTGCTCTTCGTGTACGACAAAATCGCATTCCGGATAAGCACTGCAACCGATAAACATACCAAATGCGCCTTGTTTCAATTGCAAAACCGAGCCACATTGAGGACAAGTTTCGTTCAGTTCCTTCAATACTTTATTTTCCACACGCTGCAAGGGGCGTAAATAATCACATTGCGGATAGGCACTGCAACCTAAAAACAGCCCTTTTTTGCCTTGTTTTATTTGCAAAATCGAACCGCATTGAGGGCAATATTGTTCTTGTTTTGTGTGCTGAAAAAGGGATTGACTCATCTTATTAATATCCACGTCTTAGGCATTCAACATTTCTTCTAAGCTTTCTTGCGATGCCATCCATTCTGTTTCCACGTCTTCTAACGCTTTTTTGGTCTCCACTTGTTGGCTCAAAAGTGCGGTCAATTTTTCTTTATTTTCTGTCTGATAAAGCGCCGAATCCGCCAGTTGATTTTCCATTTCAGCCAATTGCTCGGAAAAACGGGTCATTTTTTCTTCCAATTGGGCAATTTTTTTACGCAATGGTGCGCTTTGTTGGCGTAATTCGGCTTCACGGCGTTTTTGTTCTTTACGGTTGAGATAAGCGTTAGGCTCTGAGTTCCTGCTTTCTGTGTACGTATTTTCTTCCTTTGGCTTTGCAGAAGAGAGATTATTTTGCTCCATTAACCACTTTTGATAATCTTCCAAATCACCCTTAAATTCTTCTACTTGTTTATCATGCACTAAATAAAACTCTTCCACGGTATTGCGTAATAAATGGCGATCGTGCGATACAACCACCAGTGAGCCTTCGTAATCTACCAAGGCTTCAGTGAGTGCTTGGCGCATATCAAGATCTAAGTGGTTGGTCGGTTCATCAAGCAACAGTAAATTAGGACGTTGCCACACAATTAAGGCTAAAACCAAACGGGCTTTTTCACCGCCGGAAAAAGATGAAACGGGCTGATTGACTTTATCGCCGTGAAACGCAAAGCTACCGAGATAATCACGAACTTGTTGCTCCGTTTGTTCCGGTGCAAGTTTTTGCATATGCCATAAGGCGGATTCTTCGGCACGCAACGTATCCAGCTGATGTTGCGCGAAATAGCCGAGTTGTACGCCTTTAGCAAGCTGAACCGTGCCGGAAAGTGCGTCCAATTCCCCGGCTAAAAGCTTAATCAGGGTGGATTTTCCCGCACCATTTTTTCCCAGTAAACCAATGCGTGAACCCGGCACGAGATTAAGTTTAATTTTACGCAAAATTTCAACCGCACTTTCACCACAGCCATAACCTGCACTTGCTTGTTCAAGCATCACTAAAGGATTCGGCAAGGATAACGGCGGTCGAAAGGAAAAAGTGAACGGGTTGTCCGCATAAGCAGGCGCAATCAACTCCATACGCTCCAAGGCTTTCACTCGGCTTTGTGCTTGTTTTGCCTTGGTCGCTTTAGCTTTAAAGCGATCAATGTAACTTTGCAAATGGGCGATTTTTTGTTGTTGCTGACGATACATTGCCGCTTGTTGTGCCAACTTGGTTGCCCGTTGCACTTCAAAAGAGGAGTAATCTCCCGTGTATTCATTCAATTTTTGCTGCTCAATATGCAGGATTTTATTGACTATCGGATCAAGAAAATCACGGTCGTGAGAAATCAATACCAATGTGCCTTGATAATTCACCAGCCAGCGTTCCAACCAAATTACCGCATCCAAATCCAAATGGTTGGTCGGTTCATCAAGCAATAATAAATCCGAGGGGCAAAGCAATGCTTGCGCCAAATTCAATCGCATTCGCCAACCGCCTGAAAACGATTTCACCGCCTGCATCGTTTCCGCTTGTGTAAAACCTAAACCGTGTAGCAATGTTTCCGCGCGTGATTGAATCGTCCAAGCATTAATGGTATCAAGCTTGTCGTGAATATGCGCAATCGCATTGCCATCATTGCGTTCATTTGCTTTCGCAAGCTCCGTCTGTAAACGGCAATATTCACGATCTCCTTGAATTACGTAATCCAGCGCAGAAATTTCCAACGCCGGAGTTTCTTGATTCACCCACGACACCGCCCAATTTGACGGATAGCTGATTTCTCCACCTTCCGGTTGAAGTTCTTTTTTTAACAAAGCGAACAAAGAGGACTTACCACAACCGTTTTTTCCCACCAAGCCTACTTTTTGTTTCGGATTAATTGTTGCCGTTGCATTTTCAAGCAATTCGGTTTGCCCGCGTTTTAAAGAAATATTATTAAATATAATCATTTTATTTCAATTAAAGCCAAAAACTAATATGCCGTATCCACCGGCAATTCTGCTTTCATCCAACCATCAAACCCACCAATCACACTATATAAATTATCATAGCCTTGTTCTGCTAAGAATGTTGCTACACTGCGACTACTTACGCCATGATAGCAACTAATAATGATTGGCGAGTCAAAATCCACCCGTTCTTCAAATTGTAAAAAACTTTGATTAGTTAGGTGAAACGCACCTTTAGGGTGAGAATAAGCATAACGTTGTTCATCACGTACATCGACAAGCATTGCGCCTTGTTGCGCCATTTCCCAAGCTTGTTGCGGGGTGATTTCTTTAAATGACATTATAAAGATCCTTTTGCGTGCTGTTTGTACACGCCATCAATAATCACAAGGCTCATCGCCAATACTAAACAGATAAAAAGCGGATAACTTTCCACATCAATTTTTTCACCGATAAAAAATGAAACAAACACCATCATAATGGTTTCGACATAGCCCAAAAGCCCAAGCAAATTCATCGGCAACATATTACTGGCGATCACATAGGCAATTAGCGCCGTACCACTGATAAAACCAAGCATAACCAGCAATCCCCAAATATTCGGGTTACTTTGTTCAACCGTCACAAAATTTGTCTGCAAGGCAAAATAAATACTTATCGGCATTAAACAGAGCATTTCAAGACAAAAGGAAGCAAGATCGGTATTTTTCAATGCTTTTCGGATAGAAAAATAAGTGGTGTAGCCCACGCAAACGACAATAGCCTCCCAAGATAATCCGCCTTTCATAATGATATTTGAAATCACACCAATCGCTGCGATGATGACAGCAATAAATTTAAAGGTGGAAATGCGTTCTTTAAAAATTAATCTTCCTGCCGCAACCATCACTATCGGCAATAATAAATAACCGAAAGAAACACTCATTGAGCTACCGTTATTCGGCGCCCAAAGAAAAAGCCACATTTGAAAGCCCATTAATGCGCCACAAAACAAATAAGAGAGGGCAAAGTGCGGTTGTTTTTTAAGATGTTTTAGGCGGGTAATTAATGCCTCTTTCTGTTTAAATATCAATACGGCGAACACAACAAACGGAAAGGTAAAAATCATTCGATAGCCAAAAATATCCGTTCCACTTAAAGGTTTGAGCAGCGTGGAAAAATAATACATATAGCCGAATAAAAAAGAGGCTAATAATGAAACGAGAACACCTTTGAGCATAGACCCCCCTTAATTTGAAGATTGCTATCCATTCTATTCCAACATTGCCCAAAATGCACGGATTAAGGGGAGTTCTAAGTTCCTTTTCTGAGTACAAATTCCCAATTCAAAAGGTTCAATCGGTACATCTAAATTTAAACGGGAAATTTGGTTATTCATCGGACTGTTATTAATTACTTCATCGGGCAACATCGCCAAGCCGAATCCTAACCCCACCATAGGCACAATCCCTTCGTGTCCGGCAACAGTGGCATAAATTTTAGGATGCTTAATTTTTTTCTCATGTAGCCATTGTTCAATCCGCTGCCTCGCATGACCTTCCACGGGAAAAATAAAAGGCATTTGTTGCCAATTAATCGGTTTTTCTTGCAACAACTGTGTTGCTAAGCAAGCGACACGCGGTGCAATCAAAGAAAGTTTAATCTCATCAATTTTATGAAATGCAACGCTTACCGGCAGGTTATTAGGCTTTCCTGCAAGGGCGAGATCCGCTTGTTGGGTTTGAATTAACTCTACCGCTAATGCCGGATCGCCGGTGGTGAGTTGAATTTCCACTTTCGGATAACGCTGACGAAACTGTTTTAATATCTGTGGCAAATGACTGTAAGAAGCGGTTACGGAACAAAAAAGTTTAAGTTCGCCGCAAAGTTCATCGGATTCATCATTAAGCTGTTGTTTAAATTGCTGCCAATTCTGCCATTCATTTTTGGCAAATTGATAAAACTTTTCCCCTTTTTCCGTTAAACATACTTGGCGATTATCACGAATAAAAAGCCTGTGCCCGATCTCTTCTTCTATTCGCTGAATTTGGCGTGAAAGCGTGGAGGGAGACATATGGTTTTGATTGGCGGTTTTGGCGAAATTTTGGGTATCGGCCAATTTGATGAAAAGGTAGAGATCTTGAAAATTCATACAATCATTCTCTTAAATATCGTTATCAAGGTTTCGTTCAATACGTATAGCACAATTTAAAGCAAGTGATTGCAAAAAATGCAACATAAAATACCAATATTATCACTTTACGCAATAACGAAAAATCTTATAATTTCAACTAAAGTAAAAAATATGCAAACACAACATCATACAATTATTCACCCTTACATAAAGGAAAATATATGGCTAACTATTTCAATACGTTGAATTTACGTCAAAAATTAGACCAATTAGGTCGCTGTCGTTTTATGGATCGCGAAGAATTTGCCGATGAAGCAAACTTCTTAAAAGGTAAAAAAATCGTGATCGTAGGTTGTGGTGCGCAAGGTTTAAACCAAGGTTTAAATATGCGTGATTCAGGCTTAGATATTAGCTATGCATTACGTCCTGAAGCAATTGCCGAAAAACGAGCTTCGTTCCAACGTGCGACTGAAAACGGCTTCAAAGTAGGCACTTATGAAGAATTAATCCCGAGTGCAGACTTAGTAATTAATTTAACGCCGGATAAACAACATTCAAAAGTCGTGGCTGACGTGATGCCGTTAATGAAAAAAGACTCTGCGTTCGGTTATTCTCACGGTTTCAATATTGTCGAAGTTGGTGAGCAAATTCGTAAGGACATCACCGTTGTAATGGTTGCGCCAAAATGCCCGGGTACAGAAGTGCGTGAAGAATACAAACGTGGTTTCGGTGTGCCGACATTAATCGCAGTTCACCCTGAAAATGATCCGAAAGGTGAAGGAATGGAAATTGCGAAAGCATGGGCTGCAGCAACCGGAGGCCATCGTGCAGGCGTATTGGAATCTTCATTCGTGGCTGAAGTTAAATCCGATTTAATGGGCGAACAAACTATTCTTTGCGGTATGCTCCAAGCAGGCTCTATCGTATGCTACGACAAATTAGTGGCAGACGGTAAAGATCCGGCATATGCGGGTAAATTAATCCAATACGGCTGGGAAACCATCACCGAAGCCTTAAAACAAGGCGGTATCACATTGATGATGGATCGCTTATCAAACAGTGCAAAATTACGCGCATTCGAGCTTTCCGAACAGATCAAAGAAAAATTAGGTTTCTTGTATTTCAAACATATGGACGACATCATCAGCGGTCATTTTTCCGAAACAATGATGGCAGACTGGGCGAACGGAGATAAAGATTTATTAGCATGGCGTGAGGCGACAGGTAAAACGGCTTTTGAAAATGCACCGAAATACGACGGCAAAATCAGCGAGCAAGAATATTTTGACAACGGTGTATTGATGATCGCTATGGTAAAAGCCGGCGTTGAACTTGCTTTTGATGCGATGGTTGCAAGCGGTATCTACGAAGAATCGGCTTACTATGAATCACTCCACGAGTTACCGTTAATCGCAAACACCATCGCGCGTAAACGCTTATACGAAATGAACGTGGTAATTTCTGACACTGCCGAATACGGTAACTACTTATTCTCTAACGTGGCTACCCCGATTTTGGCAAAAGAAATCATTCCGAACCTTCAAAAAGGCGACTTAGGCGAACCGACTCCGGCAATTGAAATCGATAACATCACCTTACGAGATGTAAACGATGAGATCCGTAACCACCCGGTGGAATTAATCGGTCAAGAATTACGTGGTTATATGACGGATATGAAACGTATCGCCGTTGCGGGTTAAGGTTGAATTAAACTAAATAAAGGCGTTTTGGATTTTCAAAACGCCTTTATTTTTAACCGCACTTTCTAGCTATTGGCTCTCGCAAAGGCCGCTGCTTCAGCCACTAATTCATCACTTGGGCGGTGGTGTGTGTAGCGTTCAAATTGTTCCACCGCTTGCAAAACAATAACTTCTGCACCGGAAATAATTTGTTTACCTAAACTTTCCGCATAACGAATAAAAGGTGTTTCCGCAGGAATCGCTACTACATCAAAAGCGACATTGGCAGCCTCAATCATTGATTTAGGAAAGGCTAAATCATCTTCCTCTTTTCCGCCTTGCATACCGATAGGTGTAACATTAACTAAGATTTCAGCCTGTTGGTTTTCAATGGAATCAATATATTCATAGCCATAAAGTGCGGCTAAATATTGCCCTGTTTTTGCATTGCGGGCATACACTTTCAAATGTTTAAAGCCGCTATTCTTAAATGCGGCAACCACGGCTTTTGCCATACCGCCACTTCCATATACAATCACACTTGAGTTTCTATCTAATTGATATTTATCAATTAATTTCATAATTGCAATATAGTCGGTGTTATAAGCACGTAAAAAACCATCATCATTTACGATCGTATTCACAGACTCTATCGCTTGTGCCGAGGGGTGAATTTCATCTAAAAACGACATACAGCTTTCTTTAAAAGGCATAGATACCGCACAACCACGAACACCCAATGCGCGTATGCCCTTTATTGCACATTCGATATCTTGTGTTGTAAAGGCTTTATAGATAAAGTTTAGCCCTAGTTTTTGGTATAAATAATTGTGGAACATCGTGCCGAAATTACCCGGTCGAGCGGAAAGGGACATACAGAGTTGTGTATCTTTGTTGATCATTTTTCACCTTAAATATTCAAATTCACACCATCGTCAATAAAATATTGGTTCATTTCAAATGCCGGTTTCGCTTCTTTATCTTTTCCGATAATGCGTGCAGGTACGCCGGCTGCGGTTGCATACTCGGGAACCGGTTGAAGTACTACGGAATTTGCTCCGATTTTTGCATATTTACCCACTTCAATATTACCTAGAATTTTAGCGCCTGCGCCGATCATAACTCCCTCACGAACTTTCGGGTGACGATCGCCGGATTCTTTACCTGTTCCGCCTAAAGTTACACCTTGTAAAATCGACACATCATTTTCAATAATGGAAGTTTCTCCCACGACAATACCTGTTGCGTGATCAAACATAATGCCGTGACCGATTTTCGCCGCAGGATGAATATCTACATCAAAGGCTACAGAAATTTGATTTTGTAAATAAAGAGCAAGTGCTTTGCGGTTTTCTTGCCAAAGGTAATGAGTAATACGATAGCTTTGAATGGCATGAAAGCCTTTTAAATAGAGCAAAGGTGTAGACCATAGCGCCACCGCGGGATCACGCTGGCGCACGGCTTTGATGTCGTAGGCGGCACAATCAATAATAGCGGGCTCCGCTAAATAAGCTTCTTCAATAATTTCACGTAAGGAAATTGCCGGCATAATCGGGTTTGCCAGTTTATTTGCAAGTAAATAGCTTAATGCTCCACCAAGATTTTGATGTTTTAAAATCGTGGAATGAAAAAAACTTGCGAGCATTGGTTCATGCTCGGCGAGATCTTTTGCTTCTTGACGAATGTGTTGCCATACTTCTAACATCATCTTTTCTCCTTATTCACCTTTGCGTTCGCGTCCTAATAAGCTATGTGCGACATCCTGTGCGGATTTGCCACAGAAGAGTATTTGATAAATTTGTTCCGTAATCGGCATTTCTACGCCTTGTCGTTTTGCAAGTAAATAGGCTTCCTTGGTGTTATAAAATCCTTCCACTACCTGTCCTATTTTGTCCATTGCCGTTTGAGTATCCAAACCTTCGCCAAGCATTAAACCAAAGCGGCGGTTACGTGATTGATTATCGGTACAGGTAAGCACTAGATCGCCTAACCCGGACATTCCCATAAAAGTATGAGGATTTGCACCAAGTGAAGCCCCTAAACGGCTAATTTCGGCAATACCTCGAGTAATCAAAGCAGTACGGGCATTCGCACCAAAACCCATTCCATCGGAAATTCCAGCCCCAATCGCAATCACATTTTTAATTGCGCCACCAAGTTGAACACCAATCATATCCATATTTATATACACACGAAAATGTTTACTACAATGGATTCGCTCCTGAAACTCAAGGGCAAATTGTTCATTATTAGAAGCCAAGGTGATCGCAGTCGGTAAACCTTGCGCGAGTTCTTTCGCGAAAGTCGGGCCTGAAAGTACGGCAAGCGGATAACTTGTACCAAGTTGTTCTTCCACTACCTCTTGTAAAAGTCTCCCTGTATCGCGTTCTAATCCCTTCGTTGCCCAAATAAGTCGATGGTGAGGCTGTAAGTGCGGTTGAATTTTACTGAGAATTTCATTGAAAGCGTGACTTGGCACAACAATGAGAATATCTCGCGAACGATTTAGGGCTTGGACAAGATCCGATTCTAAATACAGTTCATCAGGGAAAGGAATATCAGGTAAAAAATGACGGTTTTGGCGTTCAGCCTGCATTTGTCGAATGTGCGTAGAATTATGCCCCCAAAGATAGGTCGGCGAACCGTTACGTGAAAAAGAAATCGCTAACGCTGTTCCGTAAGAGCCTGCGCCAAGTACAGTAATCGGTGATTGAGGTGTCATAGAATCTCCTCAAAAACAAAGGGCAAGCCCAAGACTTGCCCTTCTTTGTCAAAAAATTAATGTTGGGTTTCTTTTGCTTCTTCAGCAGGTGCGTTTTCCGCCGCTTCCTGCTGACGATTCATATATTCAATGAATAGAGCATCAAAATTCACCGGAGAAAGATTTAATGCCGGGAACGTACCACGGTTCACCAGGCTTGAAATCAATTCACGGGCATAAGGGAATAACATATTTGGGCATTGAGAAGTTAGACAATGCGTCATTTGCATATCTTCCAACCCGCTAATTGTAAATACGCCCGCCTGTTTTACTTCACAGATAAAAGCGAGATCCCCGGAATCTTCCATCGTTGTTTCAACGGTGATATTTAAGGTTACTTCGTATAAATCATCACCTAATTGCACGGTTTCCGTGCTTAGATCAAAACCCAGTTTAGGTTTCCATTCTTGATGAAAAATATGCGGAAGATTCGGTGCTTCAAAAGAGACATCTTTTACGTAAATACGTTGAATTTGTAATACGGCTTGTGATTCCTCTGACGCTACTTCAGGTTGTTGGTTTTGTTCTGACATAAATCAATTCCTTATTATTTGTGTTTTTTAACAATCGGTAAATTTGCCCCCATCCAAGCGGCAATACCTTCTTTTAATACATAAACGCGCGAAAAACCCTGCTTAGTTAATAATGCCGCAGAAGTTGGCGCAGAAATACCATTCACATCAACTAAAATTAATGGTTTTTCTTTATGTTGCTCGATTTTACCTAAATTTGCATTTTTAATATCGGTTGGAAGAAGGTTAATACTGTTAATGATATGACCGCGTTGATATTCATCTAAAGTACGAAGATCGATAACCACCGCGTCTTCATTATTTATTAAACGAATAGCTTCAGGATGTTGAATCGTTTTAAATTTCTCAGTCGCAGATTTAAAAAAGGTGTAAATCACTACGGCAAAAATAGCAAACCAAGAAACCGTTAATAAAGTGTGCTTTTGAGCAAATTGAATTGCATCAGGTAGAAATTCTTGCATTGTTGTTCCAATAATATGTCAATCAATATTCGGCTGAAATAGGGGCTAAGTATAACCGCACTTGCGTTATCTTTCAAAAAAATTCTTATTTTTATATCCAAACTACAAGTCAGATTATTTCAGTTCTGTGTAACTGCTACCATGATTTGTGCAACTACTACGAATTTAAGGCATTATGTCGCATAACTCCAAAAAGTTCGGTCAAATTCGACCGCACTTTTCACATTACTAGACGAAAAATGAGTTGTTTGCGTCATTTCAAAAATCGGCATTTGCTCCATCTTCACTTAGATTAGGTTAAGATTAATACAACTTTATTTGTCGCTAAAAAAATAACCCGGTTATACTAACAATGACGCTTAGAAAATATTTTGTGATCGAGATCATAAATTTAATTTTTAATGATTCCATACAGGACTATTTAGGTAGATGATAGCCCAAATTTTATCTCAAGGAGTCTTCAATGAAATTAAATAAATTAGCATTTTCTTTATTTTTAGGAGTTTCAATGGCAAATGCCGCCGAATTACCGAATATTACGATTCTAGCGACCGGCGGTACGATTGCCGGTAGCGGTCAAAGTTCGGTTAATTCTGCTTATAAAGCGGGGCAACTTAATGTTGATACTTTAATTGAAGCCGTACCTGAAATGAAAAATATTGCGAACATTAAAGGTGAACAAATTGTGAAAATCGGTTCGCAAGATATGACGGATGAAGTATGGTTGAAGCTTACAAAAGCTATCAATGTGCAATGTAAAAACACGGATGGGTTTGTTATTACACATGGTACGGATACGATGGAAGAAACCGCCTATTTTTTAGATCTGACCGTAAAATGTGAAAAACCGATAGTATTGGTGGGCGCAATGCGACCGGCAACGGAAAAAAGTGCCGATGGTCCATTAAATTTATATAACGCGGTGGTTGTTGCTACGGATAAAAAATCCGCCGGACGTGGCGTATTAGTCGCAATGAATAACGAAGTGCTTGGCGCTCGAGATGTAACAAAAACCAGCACAACTGCGGTTCAAACTTTCCATTCACCAAATTTTGGTTCGTTAGGTTATATTCATAACAGCAAAGTAGATTATGAACGTTCTCCGGAAAGTAAACATACCGTTAATACGCCTTTTAATGTTGAGAAATTGGATAGTCTTCCGAAAGTAGGCATCATTTATGCCTATTCTAATGCACCGATTGAACCGTTAAATGCACTTTTAGATGCCGGTTATCAAGGCATTGTGACAGCCGGTGTCGGGAATGGCAATGTGAACGCGACTCATTTAGAACGCCTAGAAAAAGCCGCAAAAGATGGCATTGCAGTCGTACGCTCTTCCCGCGTGCCAACCGGTTACACAACCCGTGATGCCGAAGTAGATGATTCTCAATATGGCTTTATCGCTTCCGGCACATTAAATCCGCAAAAAGCACGTGTGTTATTACAACTCGCTTTAACACAAACCAAAGATCCGAAAGTGATTCAACAATATTTTGAGGATTTCTAAATAACGAAAATAAAGTCCAAAATTGACCGCACTTTTATTTTATAGCTAGGTTCGGTTTTTTATTGATCTAAATTATAGAATCGGCACCTATTTGTTGCTATATTAGCGCGCAATTTATAATAGCAGAATAACAATTTCTTTTTATCAAACTTAGGGGGCAGTATGTCTGCAATGTTTTTATTACAATTTGCCATCGTGCTATTGTGTATTCTTGTCGGTGCACGGGTTGGTGGTATCGGTTTAGGCGTATTTGGCGGTTTAGGCCTTGCCATTCTTTCATTCGGCTTTGGATTAAAGCCCGCCGGTTTACCGATCGATGTAATGTTTATGATTATGTCAGTCGTTGCCGCAGCATCGGCAATGCAAGCTGCAGGCGGCTTGGATTATATGATTAAAATCGCAACCAAAATTTTACGCCGTAATCCGAAGCACATCACGTTTATCGCACCGGCGGTCACTTGGTTATTTACATTCTTAGCCGGTACCGGTCACGTAGCCTATTCGGTATTGCCGGTTATTGCCGAAGTAAGTCGTCAAAATGGCATCCGTCCGGAACGCCCGCTTTCAATGGCGGTTATCGCCTCTCAATTTGCAATTGTTGCAAGCCCGATCGCTGCTGCTGTGGTTGCAGTAGTTGCCTACCTTGAACCTCAAGGGATTCATCTTGGTGATGTATTAATCGTTACTATCCCGGCAACCCTTTTAGGCATCTTTCTAGCCTGTATCTTTGTGAACAAAATGGGAAAAGAACTTAAAGACGATCCGGAATATCAACGTCGTCTAAAAGATCCGAATTACGCCGATGCACTTAGTTCTTCTACAAACGTAAAAGAACTGGAAGTCAGTAACACGGCAAAAATTTCCGTAGCATTGTTTTTATTCGGAGCACTACTCGTCGTGTTAATGGGTGCAATACCGAGTCTACGCCCTATGTTTGACGGAAAACCAATGGGAATGGCACATACGATTGAAATCATTATGCTCTCCATCGGCGCATTAATCATTCTAACCTGCAAACCGGATAGCACGGAAATAACCAAAGGTTCCGTCTTTCACGCCGGTATGCGTGCCGTTGTTGCCATTTTAGGTATCGCTTGGCTAGGGGATACATTAATGCAAGCACATATGGCAGAAGTAAAAGAAATGGTGAAAAACTTAGTAGAGACCGCTCCTTGGACATTTGCGCTTGCGTTATTCGTCCTTTCCGTACTGGTGAATAGCCAAGGTGCAACCGTTGCAACGTTGTTCCCATTAGGGATTGCATTAGGCATTCCGGCACCGGTCTTAATCGGGGTGTTTGTTGCGGTGAACGGTTACTTCTTCGTGCCTAACTACGGTCCGATCATTGCTTCCATTGATTTTGATACCACCGGTACAACAAAAATCGGTAAATACATATTCAACCACAGTTTTATGTTACCGGGCTTATTAAGTATGGTATTTAGTGTGGTTATCGGCTTACTATTAGCCAATGTACTTCTCTAATAAAACCGGATAGTAAAAAAGCGGTGCATTATGCACCGTTTTTATTTATCCTGAACCTATTATTAAAATTTGTCTCTAAAAACATCATTTCTTTCAAAATAAGGAACATCAATGAAGTTATTCAAAATCCTTTTTGCGACACTTATGATCTATATTCCGACCGCCTGGTCGGCCGCTGATTACAATGTTAAATACAGCTCAAATTATTTAATGCCGGCCTATGTTCACTTCAAAGCAGACGGATCGCAATATTCCGTTAATGCAAAAATCAACATTCCGCTTTACAATATCGTGTTCTTTTCCCGTGGAACACAAACTCCGACCCAATTCAAAATGGTAAATTATCAAGACACCCGAAATGGTAAGCCTTACGCTATCTCAAAAATTTCTCCAAGTACCATTGAATACGGCAAAGTGAAAAATGGATTGAAAACGGAGCCTTTAACACTCCCAACTTTTGACTTATTTACGATGGCATTTCAACTGAGCTATTACGATAAACTACCAAACAGCTTCCAAATCACCAATGGTAAAAAATTATACCCAATGGAAAACGTGAAAGTGAAGAAAAGTGAAAAACAAATTGATGAAAATAAACAAAAAGTTACTGAAATCACTTATACCTTCAAAACGGGCAATAAGGATATTATGGTGAAAAAATTCGCCGGTGAACAATTCCCCCGCTATATCAAATATTCCCGAGACGGCGATGATTACGAATTGAAATTTAGTGGGTTTGTGAAATAAAAGAGAGCAAAACGACCGCACTTTCCCCCATAAAGTGCGGTTATTTTTAGGATTGTTTTTAACGTAAAAAATAGCGATAAGATTTGCTTTCCGTAACGTCTTCATACACATAATTTAACTGTGCTAAAACCCGTTCAAATTCTAGCTGTTCGGATTCATCAAGATGAAAGCCGGCGAGAATGTTGCCATAGTCCGCGCCATGGGCGCGATAATGGAATAATGAGATGTTCCAACGGTTTTGCAAGGTTTCTAGGAATTTCAATAATGCGCCTTTTTGTTCCGGAAATTCAAAGGTGTAAAGACGTTCACTATGGCTTGCAACACGACCGCCCATTAGATAGCGAACATGGGTTTTCGCAATATCATCATCAGACATATCTTCCACATCAAAACCGTTTCGTGTGAGATCAGCGATAATATCCGCTTTTTCTTGTTCGTCTGTGGTACGCACCCCCACAAAAACGCAGGCGCGTTTATCATCGGCATAGCGATAGCTAAATTCCGTTACGGCACGGCTGCCTAATACTTGAACAAATTTTAAGAAACTGCCCGGCTGTTCCGGCATTGTTACCGCAAGCAAAGCTTCTCGATTTTCACCGATTTCGCAACGCTCGGAAACGTAACGCAAAGTATGAAAATTCAAATTTGCACCGGATAAAATCGCTGCCATATTTTTGCCTTGAATATTGTGCTGTTTCACGTATTTTTTTAACCCCGCTAACCCGAGTGCACCGGAAGGTTCTGAGACGGCACGTACGTTTTCAAACAAGTCTTTCATTGCTGCGCAAACTTCATCGCTTTCCACCAACACCATATCATCAAGATATTGCTGACATAAACGGAAAGTTTCATCACCAATGCGTTTCACCGCCACACCATCGGCAAATAATCCTACGTGGGCAAGATCGACCGGTTCGCCTTTATCCAATGCTGCGTTTAAACACGCCGAATCTTTGGATTCCACACCGATCACTTTAATTTCAGGCATAAATTGTTTTAGGACTAACGCTACGCCGGCAGCTAAACCACCACCGCCGACTTGTACGAAAACATAATCCAAATCCGCCACTTGCTGTAACATTTCCATAGCAAGCGTTCCCTGACCCGCAATCACAAGAGGGTGATCAAAGGGCGGAATAAATGTCATTTGTTTTTCTTTGGAAAGTTCAAGGGCTTTTGCTTTGGCTTCGTCAAAATTTGCCCCGTGTAGCAGTACTTCGCCACCAAAACCACGCACTGCGTCCACTTTAATGCTCGGCGTATTTTGCGGCATCACAATCAAGGCTTTCAAACCAAGTTGTTTTGCAGATAATGCCACACCTTGGGCGTGATTGCCGGCAGAGGCGGCAATCACGCCCGCCGCTTTTTGTTCCGGTGAAAGACTAGAAATCATTGCGTATGCGCCACGCAATTTAAAACTGTTTACCGGCTGGCGATCTTCGCGTTTTATCCAAATATTGTTACGTATGCGTTCTGATAATTTACCCATTTTTTGCAATGGTGTAACGGTTGCGGCTTCATAAACACGTGAGCCAAGTTTTACCACCGCATTAATATAATCGTTTTGAGTCGGTTGAAGATTGGTAAGTAGGTTTTTCATAATATTGCTCGTAGGCAGAGATTGCCTGTCATTAATATAAAAAGATTATTGGTGGGCATTGCCCACTTACGAAAAGTGCGGTCAAAATTTCCGGTATTATGTAACGGTCGCACAAAGAGAATAATGTTATATCCGATATTTTTGGGTAAGGTGCGTTGGGCTTTGCGTAACGCACCATTTCATCATTAAATCTTGTTAACTGTGCATTACAGCTTCGCTTAAGGCATCCTACAATGATTGTACAACTGCTACATAATATCGAAAGTCTCAGGTATAAAAAATAAGAGAAAAACAACCGCACTTTGTAGGGGGTGAACGTTGTTGCACGCACGAAGAGGGAGATTTATATATCGTGCGTGGATTGTTATTAATCCACTCCCTATAATTTTATTTTAAAAGCGTTTTATCACGCACCGCACCTTTATCCGCAGAAGTTGCAAAATGACCGAATACTTTCAGAGCAAATGACACTTCACGTTGGCGGTTTGCCGGTTGCCAGCCTTTTTTATCTTGTTCCGCTCGGCGGGTAGCAAGTTCTTCATCGCTGATTTGAAGGTTAATTGCACGGTTCGGAATGTCAATATTAATGATATCGCCATCACGTACTAAACCAATCGCACCACCTGAAGCCGCCTCCGGCGAAGCGTGTCCGATAGACAAGCCTGAGGTACCGCCGGAGAAACGTCCGTCCGTTAATAAGGCACATTTTTTGCCTAATCCCATAGATTTTAAGTAGCTGGTCGGATACAACATTTCTTGCATTCCCGGCCCACCTTTTGGCCCTTCGTAACGAATGATGACCACATTGCCCTCTTGTACTTTACCGCCTAAAATGCCGGCAACGGCATCTTCTTGGCTTTCAAATACGATTGCCGTACCGGTAAATTTCCAGATAGATTCATCTACACCGGCGGTTTTTACAATACAACCGTCTTTCGCAATGTTACCGAATAGCACTGCCAAACCGCCTTCTTGTGAAATGGCGTTTTCTTTATTGCGAATACAACCGTTTACACGGTCATCATCCACGCTATCCCAACGGCAATCTTGTGAAAAGGCTTCCGTTGTGCGGATACCGGCCGGACCTGCACGGAAAAACTTATGCAAGTTTTCGTCTTGGTTACGGATAATATCGTATCGGTTTAATTGTTGTTCTAAGGTCATACCCAATACGGTATTGGTATTACGGTGAATTAAACCTGCGCGATCAAGTTCCCCTAATAGCCCCATAATGCCCCCGGCACGGTGAACATCTTCCATATGATATTTGTTGGTATTCGGTGCAATTTTACTTAAACAAGGCACTTTGCGTGATAAGCGGTCAATATCTTCCATTTTGAAATCGACACCTGCTTCTTGCGCAGCCGCAAGTAAATGTAAGACGGTATTACTTGAACCGCCCATAGCAATATCTAAACTCATCGCGTTTTCGAAGGCTTCAAACGTACCTATCGCACGTGGCAATACGCTTTCATCATCTTGTTCATAATAACGTTTGCAAAGTTCTACAATTTGACGACCGGCTTTTAGAAATAATTCTTTACGATCAGCATGAGTCGCCAGCATTGAACCGTTGCCCGGTAAACTCAAACCAAGCGCTTCCGTTAAACAGTTCATTGAATTTGCGGTAAACATTCCTGAGCAAGAACCGCAAGTCGGGCAGGCGCTACGTTCAATCGCATCAACCCGTTCATCAGATACATTCGGATTCGCACTTTCAATCATTGCATCAACTAAATCCAAACGAATCAGTTGATCGGAAAGTTTGGTTTTTCCCGCTTCCATCGGCCCACCGGAAACAAAGATAGTCGGAATATTTAAACGCATCGCCGCCATCAACATTCCCGGCGTAATTTTGTCACAGTTGGAAATACATACCATCGCATCGGCACAATGGGCGTTGACCATATATTCCACGCTGTCGGCGATTAAATCACGGCTTGGTAGGGAGTAAAGCATTCCGCCGTGCCCCATCGCAATACCATCATCCACCGCAATGGTGTTGAATTCTTTTGCCACACCGCCTGCTTTTTCGATTTCTTTGGCAACAAGCTGCCCCATATCTTTTAAATGCACGTGCCCCGGCACAAATTGGGTGAATGAGTTCACCACCGCAATAATCGGTTTGCCGAAGTCCTGCTCTTTCATTCCCGTAGCACGCCATAATGCGCGTGCGCCTGCCATATTACGACCTTGTGTACTGGTCGCTGAACGTAGTTTTGGCATTGATAATCTCTCCAAGTAAATTTTTTAGATTAATTCATTTCGTTATTTAGATAGCATATCTACAGCTTGGAATGGTAGCGATATTATTGCAAAAGGAATCATAATAATACCAACTCCTCCCCAAACAACCCCCATTGCAAGCCCCTCTTTAGTTTCCTTGAAATCAAACTTTGTTGAAGTTTTATACTCAATAAAATTTGTTCTTAATGGCGTTGATAATTTTCCCTTAGACAAAATTTCATCTCTATTTTGGAGTTTCAAAATTTCACCGTTAGTTATTTCAAAATATAGATCAGGGTTTCCTTGTGTAGATTTATACACATCATACCTAGTGGATATTTCTTCTTTTTTTGATTCGGCTAACTTTTTATTATCAAGTTCAATAGATATAGATGCTTCAATTTTATTATCTTCAATATTTCTTTCGATGCTACTTATACGAGCACTTTTAAAAGCTTTCATATATTGAGAATTCAAAAATTCTATAAAAAATTGAACATCTGAAGATTTAGAAGAAGAAAATTGGTAGCTATTTAAATCCCCTATTGCATAAACACTATTATTTGCAATAAAAAATGCTCGAATAACTTCTGTTTGTTTTGATACCTCTTTTCTATCCGTTGTTGTGCAACCGAATAGAAGAAAACTTAACAACCAAAGCGATACTAACTTTCTCATTTATTTATTATCTCCACCATGTCCGGCAACTTCACCAACTGATTGACCAGCAAATCTAAAGTGCGGTCGGATTTTACGGTGATTTTTAACCGCACTTTTTGTTCGATGAGTGCCATTTCCATTGCTGTTACGGTAAAGCCTCGGTGGCGTACCACACGCAAGATGCGTTCTAACACTTCGGGGCGATGGTTGGCGGTGAGTTCAATTTGATATTCATTCATTTATATTTCCTCCACCATATCGGCATTGCATGCACCCGGCGGAACAAGCGGCCAAACACAATCATCCGGCGGAATACACACTTGTAATAAATACGCCGTGTCGCTTTCTAGCAATCTTGTAAGTGCGCCGTCCACTTCTTCCGCCCGTTCGATTCGCTCGGCAGGAATGCCAAACGCATTGGCGAGCATCACAAAATCAGGGTTGTCTTCTAAGATGGTTTCAGAACGGCGTTTGTTCCAGAATAAATCCTGCCACTGGCGCACCATCCCCAAACGCTGATTATCCAATAACAAGATCTTCACCGGTAAATTGCCGCGTTTAATTGAACCCAGTTCTTGCACGTTCATCATAAACGAGCCGTCCCCGCTGACTAAAATCACTTCATCTTGCGGTCGGGCTTTTTTCGCCCCCACAGCTGCCGGCAAACCGAAGCCCATTGTGCCGAACCCTGCCGAGGTGATGTAATTTTCCGGTGCGAAATGTTGCATATGTTGTGCCGACCACATTTGGTGCTGCCCCACATCGGTACAGATCACGGCATTTTTCGGTTTGCGATTAGAAAGGGTATTGAGCAATGCCCAAGGATCTATCGGGCGATCACCTACGTTATCAACATAAGTGAAATCCAGTTTTGCCTTAAGATCACGAATGTGCGCACGCCAAGGTTCAATATCAAGCGGCTGCTTGAGTGCATTTAACGCTTGAATTAAATCGCCTTGCAAAGCGATATCAGCCTGACGAAGTTTATTAATTTCCGCTACATCAATATCGCAATGAATCACTTTGGCATGAGGGGCGAAAGTATCGAGTTTGCCGGTGACACGATCATCAAAACGCGCACCGCATACAAGCAATAAATCACATTCTTGTACGGCAAAATTTGCCGCTTTTGTGCCGTGCATACCGATCATTCCCATATACACATCATCGGTAGGATTAATCGCCCCCAGCCCTTTTAAAGTTGAAACAGACGGCATTTGGGTTTGTAGTAAAAACTCACGTAATGCCGGCACGGCTTTTGCCATTCCTACGCCGCCGCCTACATAAAGCACCGGTTTTTTGGCGTTTTTTAGCAATTCATTGGCTTGTTCAAGCGTACTTTCGGAAAGTGCGGTCGGTTTTGTCGGTGTTTTTACGTAGGCTTGAATATGAGCCGGCACTTCGCCTGCTTGGATATTTCGTGGTACATCAATTAACACCGGACCCGGACGACCGCTTTGAGCGACTTCAAAGGCTTTAGCAAAAACATCGGCTAATTCATCCACACTTTGCACGATAAAACTGTGTTTGGTACAGGCTAAAGATAAGCCCAGCACATCCGCTTCTTGAAAAGCATCGGTACCGATTAAAGGCGCAGCAACCTGACCGGTAATGGCAATAATAGGAACGGAATCCATCATCGCATCGCCAAGACCTGTGATTAAGTTGGTCGCCCCCGGGCCAGAGGTGGCAATACATACGCCGACGTTGCCCGTAGAACGAGCATAGCCGATAGCCGCCATCGCCGCCCCTTGTTCGTTACGGCAAAGTAAATGATCTAAATTTGCATCATAGAGCGCATCATAGGTGGGCATAATCGCACCACCGGGATAGCCGAAAAGCGTTGTAACATGGTGTGCCTTTAGGCATTCCATAATGAGTTGTGCACCGGTCATGTTTGCTAATCCTAATTTGTTTAATTTTTATTAAGTAGGACTTTGCATTGTAACGAAATTTTCTTGTATTGGTAGGGGGAAAAAGGGAAAAAAACGAAAAAAGCACGACAAATTATCTTGTCGTACTTTTATAAGTGAAAAGTGCGGTTAAAAACCCGCTTGTTTTTCTAATTGTTCAACAAGCGTTTCATCTAAACCTAAGGCTTCGGCAAGGTTAGCGAGGAAAATGATCTCTTTACGTGATAAGTCTTTACTCACTAACCGTGCGGCAAGATAAACGTTTGCCGCCAGCGCCGTATCATCACCCACTTGGCGTGCGATTTCACTAATGCTAATCGGATTTGTCATTTCCATTTCAATCCATTGCGCAAGCTCTGCATTATCACCGATTTCATTGGCAATCGTTTGTTTTTCCTCTTCGGTAATTTCACCGTCTGCCGCCGCAGCTGCGATCATTGTTCGCAAAATTAACGCACTGTTATCTTGTTGAGCGGATGAACTTAGCACATCAAATTCGCTTTCTGACATAACCGGTTGTGTCTGTTGGCTTTTCTGATAATTTTGGTACGCCTGATACGCCAAATTACCAAGCACGGCTAATGAACCGAGTTTTGCCAAACTTGCGCCTCCTGAACGCCCTAAAATCATCGAAAGAATACCGGCAACCGCTGCGCCACCTCCCACTTTAGTCACCTTATCCAAGGTCGGATTACCGGTTTGTAAATTACTTGCGGAATTTTTCGCAATGTTAACGACTTGATTTAGAATTTGATTAAAATCCATAAAATGTTCCTTGTTGTTAAAAAATCTTCTTATAGACTGATCTTTTTTTAAAAAATTCCCTAAATTTAACCGCACTTTTATCAATTTTATTGACTAGATAGAAGATTTCATTATATTTGAGCTCTTTTTCATTTTTTATATAGGAACAATTTTATGGCGAAATCTACTCAAAAGCGAGAAACCTTCTCGGGTCGCAAAGCGTTCATTTTAGCCGCTATTGGCTCCGCTGTGGGCTTAGGCAATATCTGGCGTTTCCCCTACACCACTTACGAAAACGGCGGTGGTGCATTTATTATTCCTTATCTTATCGCCTTACTAACCGCAGGGATTCCTTTATTATTCTTAGATTATGCGATCGGTCATCGTCATCGTGGCGGTGCGCCGTTGTCTTATCGCCGTTTTAGTCCGCATTTTGAAGTCTTCGGCTGGTGGCAGGTAATGGTGAATGTGATCATCGGCTTATATTATGCGGTTGTTTTAGGTTGGGCTGCAAGCTATACCTATTTTTCCTTCAGTGGCGCTTGGGGAGATAAACCGATCGATTTCTTCATCGGTGAGTTTTTAAAAATGGGTGATATTGCCAACGGTGTGAGTTTTGAATTTGTCGGAATGGTAACCGGTCCTTTAATCGCCGTATGGGTGATCGCATTGCTCGTACTTTCTATGGGCATTCAGAAAGGGATTGCGAAATCTTCATCAATCTTAATGCCGGTACTTGTGGTAATGTTTATCGCATTAGTGATCTATTCTCTCTTTTTACCCGGTGCGGAAAAAGGCTTAAATGCATTGTTTACACCTGATTGGTCTAAACTTTCCAATCCAAGCGTATGGATTGCCGCCTACGGACAAATTTTCTTCTCGCTTTCGATCTGTTTCGGGATTATGGTGACTTACGCTTCATATCTCAAAAAAGAATCGGACTTAACCGGTAGCGGTTTAGTGGTGGGCTTTGCAAACAGTAGCTTTGAACTGTTAGCCGGTATCGGCGTATTCGCCGCATTAGGTTTTATCGCCACCGCTCAAGGTCAAGAGGTGAGTGAAGTGGCAAAAGGCGGGATCGGCTTGGCATTCTTTGCATTTCCAACCATCATTAACAAAGCACCGTTCGGGGAAGTACTTGGTGTCTTGTTCTTCGGTTCATTAACCTTTGCCGCATTAACTTCTTTTATATCCGTGATTGAAGTTATTATTTCCGCAATTCAAGACAAACTTCGCATTCGCCGTGCGAAAGTCACCTTTATCGTGGGCGTGCCGATGATGTTTGTTTCCGTCATTTTATTCGGCACGACAACCGGCTTACCGATGCTTGATGTATTCGATAAATTCGTGAACTATTTCGGTATCGTTGCCGTGGCATTCGTGTCGCTTATCGCCATCGTTTCAAATGAAAAATTAGGACTATTAGGCGATCATTTGAACGAAACCTCATCTTTTAAAGTCGGCTTTTTCTGGCGTTTATGTATCGTACTTACGACAGGTATTCTTGCATTTATGCTATTCAGTGAAGGGGCTAAAGTTTTCTCTGAAGGCTACGAAGGCTATCCAAGCTGGTTCGTCAATGTCTTCGGCTGGGGAATGGCGGTTAGCTTACTCGTTGTCGCATTCATTCTTTCCCGTTTAAAATGGAAAAGCGAAACCAAACTTACAATAGAATCAAAAGGAGAATAAGATGAGCTCTAGTGCAATTATTATGATGGTCATCGCACTTGGCGTAATTTGGGGCGGCTTCCTTTATGCTCTCCTTCGCCTACCAAAAGAAAATAATTAGTTTGATTATGTATCGGTGCGTTACGGCTTCGCCTAACTGCACCCTACGGCAATTTGTGTAACCGCTACATAATAATGTTAATTTTTCGACCGCACTTTTAAAGTGCGGTTATTTTTTCCGTATTTTGTAATAAAACCGATTTTACCTTGCGTCACACAATATTAACTTTTAGAATACCCTCACTTGTCGGAGTGCCGTTGGCTGAGATCGCAATGCGAGATCCGTTGAACCTGTGGGTTAAAACCTGCGTAGGGAACAAGGTTGCAAAACACCTCATAAAAATTACCGCTTGTTAATCAAACAAGTCGTCGCTTCAGGCAAGAAATTTACTTTTCACTTTTGGAGTATTTTTCGATGTCAAACCTTTCTTCTTCCTTTCCCGATTATTGGCAAACCCTAAACTGGGACGATTTAGCGTTACAGTTACGAGCCAAAACCGCCGCCGATGTGGAACGTGCCTTACAAAGTGCGGTCAGAAATTTGGACGATTTAATGGCGTTGCTTTCACCTGCAGCCGAAGCCTACTTAGAACCGATGGCACAGCTGGCTCAACAACTCACCCGTCAGCGGTTTGGCAATGTGGTGTCGTTTTACCTTCCGTTGTATTTATCTAATCTTTGCAAAAATGATTGTACCTATTGCGGGTTTTCAATGAGCAATCCGATAAAGCGTAAAACTTTGAATGAAAAAGAAATTTTGGCGGAATGTGAAGCCATTAAAGCAATGGGCTATGAGCATATTTTACTGGTGACGGGCGAGCATCAACAGAAAGTGGGAATGGATTATTTTCGACAAAATCTCCCCAAAATTCGACCGCTCTTTAGTGCGATATTGATGGAAGTACAACCGCTCAAATGTGAAGAATATGACGAACTGAAAACGCTCGGGCTTACCACGACCAAACCCTCCCACAAGAATCAGGCAAAGTCGCCCATTTCTGCTCAATGTGCGGACCAAAATTCTGCTCAATGAAAATCACCCAAGATGTGCGAGATTATACCAAAACCTTAGAACAACAAACTGGCTTAGAGCAAATGGCAGAAAAATTTACCCAATCGGGTGGGGAGATTTATCTTTCGACAAATTAATTGTAAAGATAGTTGAAAAGTAAGAAGAAACATTATATAAACATTTTTGTAACATTTTTTACTTTTAAGTTACATACGGAGTTCATTATGCACAACATAAGATCGCCTGTAGTTTTCTTTTATGGCTCGCTAATATTGCTATATTTTACTGATATGGGAATGATGATCGGTATGATTTGGGCATCATTAGCAATTACAAATAGTCCTTTTTTTCTTGGTTTAACTTTATGTTTAGGAGCAAGTGTACCCTATATTTTTAAGAAAATTTTCTCAAAAAAATATATGAAGAGTTTAACTTTAAAACGCTTGTATATGATGAGAATTATACTTTATGTTCTTATTTTAAGTTTAATCTTTATTAATATTGCAGAAACTTTTTATGGTCTATTTATAACAATTATTTTATTTGGAATTGTTAATGTATTTACATTGACTACTTATGAAACCTATAACTCTTATTTCGTTAATCAACAAGATATTTCATCAGACATTGCCTCTCGAGTAATGCAAACAGTATTACAATCAGGTGCATTTTTAGGGGCTGTAATAGCCGGATTAATCATTAAGAGATTTGGTTACCTAAATCTAATTTTATTCTTATCATTGTTTGAATTATTAATAAATTTCGTATTTTTATATAATAAATATTTTGACGTACAACTATCACCTGTCAATAAAATTTCTTTATTAAAAGATAATAAAGAAAAACCTACTAAACCACTCTATTTATTTAGCTTATCTTTGGCTTTTATTGGCGTTCATATTTCAGCTTTTAATTTACTTTCAACCATCATTTTCCAAGATCTAAATCAATGGGATTCCGAAATATTTGGTTATGCCAGTGGAATAGCAGGTATTGGGGCATTTATAGCTTCTTTTATTACGCTAAAAAGAATACCTATATTTGCTTTTATTTTAGCATTACTTAGTATGGATTATATTTATAGCTACGCTTCTTCTATCACTATAGCTATAACTTCTAGCTTCTTCATTGGTTTTTGTATTAATACTGTCAGGATTTACCTTAGAAAAATAATGTTGGATTATGCAAAAACACCTTATTTATCTCATAAAATGGGAGAAATCAGCACTTTCTTTTATGTATTCTTTCAATCTCTAGGTTCTGTAATCATTGGGTTAATTATTTCAGAGAACATTATTGAATTAAATACTTCTAGAATAATATTATCTATTATTGGTCTTTTTATTCTTATTTCATTTGTTTTTAATAAATTTTTTACTAAACAGGAGCAATTATGAAAACCTATATTATTGTTGACCCATTTTCAACAGGTTCTTTAATCGCCCCAGCTTTAAAGAAACAAGGGCATAAAGTTTATTCAGTGCTTTCTAGCGAAAAAATCTCAAATTATATGAAGTCATCTTATACTGGTGAAGGATTTGAGAACAAGTATCTTATGTCAATAAATGAAGTAAAGGAACAATTTCATCAAATTGATGGGGTAATTGTTGGTTCAGAAGCAGGAACTATTACTGGTGATTTGTTATCTGAATATTATGGCGTAAAAGGTAATTCTAGTAATAGTAGTGAACTAAGGAGAGATAAATATACAATGCAACAAGCATTGAAAGAAAATAAATTAGATTATATTGAAACATATAAAATTAATATAAATAATTACCATAAAATTGTTAATCAATTACCTGAAGATAAATCATTCGTTCTTAAGCCATTAAAATCAGCTGGTAGTGATAATGTATTATTTTTTCAAAATAAAATATATTTGCTTGAACATTTGATGAAAGAACAATGGAAAAGCAATGATTTATTTGGTAATCAAAATGATCATTTTATCATTCAGGAATACATATCTTCACAAGAATATGTTGTAGATATGATTGTAAATCAAAATGAGATCTTTATCGTTTCATTATGTAAATATGAAAAAGGTATTTTCAACCAAAGTAAATTTGTTTATAAATCACTAAACATCTTAGATCCTAATAATTCAAACTACCAATCATTAATAGATTATGCCAAACAATGTGTCAAAGCATTAAAAATAAATTATGGTGCCGTTCATATGGAACTATTTCATAACGATGAGCGTACTGTGATGATTGAAGCAGGAGCAAGGCTGCATGGAGGTGTTGCACCATTGCTATTTAAACAATGCTATCAACCTGATTTATTAAATAGCTTAGTGTATCTTTACACAAATGATCGGTTGAAAGTTAATGGCAAATCTAAGTTAAAAACTAATGGAAAAATTGTATTTTTAATCAATACTCATTATGACACATATATTCAAAATAGTGATTTATTGGAAGCTGAGTTTTCTCAAATATCAACCTTCTCTGGAGGTAAAATCTTCTTTGAAGAAGGAAAAAAATTACCACTAACAAAAGATCTTACTAATATTATAGGTATTGTCTGGCTTGTCGCTGATGACTTAGAAAAACTTAATCAAGATGAAAGAAAGGTAAGAGCAATCTTTGAAAAATATTTAATAGTAAATGATGAAGATAATAAATTATTATCTAGAAAAGAATTAAAAGGGTTAAAGTTAGATAAATGGCAGGATATTGTATTCAAATAACTAGAAGCTAGTTTTATGAATAAAGTTAGACCTTTTCCTTGCGTTTTTGGTGTAAAAGGATTTACCAAAGATCAAATTAGATATGTATTTCAAGAAAATATTGAGCCAATATATTTAGCAAATGTTTTAAGGGATTATCTGAAATATTGTAAATCTTATGGTAATTATACTTCGTTAGTTATTTTTGAAAAACCTAATCAAATTAGTACACTAGAAGAATATCATTCAAAATTTTGGGGGATTTTGAAAGAATTATCTGATTTAGATTATGCCAAGCCTGTAGATAGTATTCCTGCAGAATTAGATACGCCAATGTGGGAGTTTTCCTTTAATGGTGAATTAATTTTTGTAGTGTGTACAACACCAGCACACCAGAAACGACAAAGTCGTAGAAGCACAGGGTTTATTTTAACTTTTCAACCCCGTTGGGTTTTTGATGATTTATTAGGTAGTGAAGAAAAAGCAGAAGTTGCATTTAAGACCGTAAGAGAAAGACTTGAAAAATATGATCTTATTTCTCAATCTCCTTACTTGGGTAAGTATGGAGATAAAAATAATAGAGAATGGAAACAATATTTTCTTGATGATACTAATGAAATCAATATTAAATGTCCATTTCATAAACTAAAGTAAGGAGCTTATTATGACCATTAAATTTAAGCATATCGCATTAAATAAAGATTATTCATTTTTTATGAATTGTCTTCCTAATCAGGGCTGTGTCGAATTACAGCAGGATCAGCCTTTTAAAGAACATATTTGGCATAAACACGAAAATAGTGAAACCCTAATAATATTAGAAGGTTCTATGGAGTTTTATTATGAAAATGAAAGTAGGATATGTAAATCAGGAGATGTGATATTTTTACCCCAAAATGTGTTACACGGTTCAAAAGCTCTTGAAGAAGGATGTCGTTATCTTATTGCTTTTGAAATATTAGGACATATCTAGTAGCAGAAATTTACCTAATCGTAGGAGTTAGTTGTAAGGTGGGCAATTTTTTGCCCACCTTGAAAAAGTCTTAATATAGGGTAAATATAATGGATATTAGCTTACTAGGTTATTTTTTCTTATCAAGTTTGTTAATTGCTGCCTTGCCCAGCCCTGCAATGATGCTGACCATTCAAAGTGCGATTAACAATGGATTAACTAAAGGGATTGCCGTGGCATTCGTATCATTGATCGCCATCGTTGCCAATGAAAAATTAGGCTTATTAGGCGATCATTTGAACGAAACCTCATCTTTTAAAGTCGGCTTTTTCTGGCGTTTATGTATCGTACTCACGACAGGTATTCTTGCATTTATGCTATTTAGTGAAGGTGCGAAAGTTTTCTCTGAAGGTTACGAAGGTTATCCAAGCTGGTTTATCAATATCTTCGGATGGGGAATGGCAGTCAGCTTACTCGTTGTCGCATTTATTCTTTCACGCTTAAAATGGAAAAGCGAAACCAAACTTACAATAGAATTAAAAGGAGAATAAGATGAGTTCTAGTGCAATTATTATGATGATTATCGCGCTTGGCGTAATTTGGGGCGGCTTCCTTTTTGCTCTTATTCGCCTACCGAAAGAAAATCATTAATTTTTCGACCGCACTTTAAAAGTGCGGTTATTTTTTTCTCTTTTTAAAAGTGTGAAGCCCTTATCTAACATTCTTCCACAGTTGCTACTTTTCACTTTGTGCAACTTTACCTTGCTTCACATACCATTAGCTTTTAGAATGACTTCTCTTGTCGGAGTGCCGTTGGGCTGAGATCGCAATGCGAGATCCGTTGAACCTGTGGGTTAATACCTGCGTAGGGAACAAGGTTACAAAACCTCTCACAAAAATTACCGCTTGTTAGTCAAACAAGCGTTCACTTCAGACAAGAAATTTACTTTTCACTTTTGGAGTATTTTTCAATGTCAAACCTCTATTCTTCCTTTCCCGACTACTGGCAGATGCTAAACTGGGACGATTTAGCATTACGACTGCGAGCCAAAACTGCTGCCGATGTGGAACGAGCCCTGCAAAGTGCGGTCAGAAATTTGGATGATTTAATGGCATTGCTTTCCCCCGCCGCCGAAACTTACTTAGAGCCGATGGCACAGCTCGCGCAACAGCTTACCCGCCAGCGGTTCGGCAATGCGGTGTCGTTTTATTTACCCCTGTATCTGTCAAATTTATGCAAAAATGATTGCACCTATTGCGGTTTTTCGATGAGCAATCCGATTAAACGGAAAACCTTAAACGAGCAGGAAATTTTGGCAGAATGTGAAGCGATTAGGGCGATGGGTTATGAACATATTTTACTCGTTACCGGTGAACATCAACAAAAAGTGGGAATGGATTATTTTCGGCAAAATCTTCCCAAAATTCGACCGCACTTTAGTGCAATGCTAATGGAAGTACAACCACTCAAAAGTGAAGAATATGCAGAGTTAAAAACACTCGGGCTAGACGGTGTGCTGGTGTATCAAGAAACCTACAATGCGACTGAATATGCCAAACATCATTTGCGGGGCAATAAACAGGATTTTCTCTACCGTTTGGAGAGCCAAGACAGATTAGGGCGGACTGAAATTGATAAGATTGGATTAGGTGCGTTAATCGGGCTTTCTCACGATTGGCGAACGGATCTCTATTTCGTTGCCGAACATTTAAATTATCTACAAAATCGCTATTGGAAAAGCCGTTATTCTATTTCATTCCCTCGTTTGCGACCTTGTGTGGGCGGTGTACAACCGGCTTCCACAATGACGGATAAACAACTTTTACAAGCAATCTGTGCTTTTCGTTTGTTTTCCCCGGAAGTAGAGCTTTCCCTTTCCACTCGTGAATCGCCTTATTTTCGCGATAATGTCGTTCCGATTGCCATCAATACCCTTTCCGCAGGATCAAAAACCCAACCGGGCGGCTATGCCAATACAGAAAAACAACTCGACCAATTTTCGCCCTATGATGAACGCCCCCCTTTAGAAGTGGCAAAAGCCCTGCTTGCCAAAGGGCTACAACCCGTTTGGAAAGATTGGGATAGCTATTTAGGACGGTGAAAAACAGTTATAAAAAGTTGAATGATTCCCTTGCTTCACAAAAAGTTACGCTCTAGAATAGAAAAATCTTGTCGGAGTGCCATTGGCTGAGATCGCAAAGCGAGATCCGTTGAACCTGTAGGTTAATACCTGCGTAGGGAACAAGGTGTAAAACATCTCACAAATATTACCGCTTGTTAGGTTTAACAAGCGGTCGCTTCAGACAAGAAATTTACTTTTATCTCAAGGAGTGATTTCTATGTCAAATTTACCGAACAATCCAAATCCAAGCCGCCGTGAAAAACGCCGGTCGGCACAGCAATTTATCCACAGCCTTAAACCGCAACAATTTCCTAACTCAAAACGAATTTATTTGCAAGGCTCTCGTGCCGATATTCAAGTGCCAATGCGGGAAATTCACCTTAGCCCAACCTTAATCGGCGGCACAAAAGAAAATCCGCAATATGAACCCAACGAGCCAATTCCTGTTTACGACACCTCAGGCGTTTATGGTGATGAAAGCCAAACCATTGATGTTACACAAGGCATTAAAGCCCTTAGAGCCAACTGGATTGCCGAACGTGCTGATACCGAAACTCTCTCCCAAGCCAATTCCGCCTACACACAAGCCCGATCGAAAGATATTACCCTTGATGATCTACGAATGAAAACCACCCGCCCGATTTTGAAAGCTAAAGCAGGCAAGCGTGTAACCCAAATGTACTACGCCAAGCAAGGCATTATCACGCCAGAAATGGAATTTATCGCTATACGGGAGAATATGGGGCGGGAGCGGATTAAAAGTGCGGTGCTTTTACAGCAACATTTAGGCAACGGTTTTGGAGCGGTAATCCCCGATAAAATTACCCCTGAATTTGTCCGTCAAGAAGTGGCAGCAGGACGTGCGATTATTCCGTGCAATATCAACCACCCCGAAAGCGAACCAATGATTATCGGACGACATTTCCTCGTGAAAGTCAATGCCAATATCGGCAATTCAGCGGTAACCTCCTCGATTGAAGAAGAGGTAGAAAAACTCCTGTGGGCAACCCGTTGGGGAGCGGATACGGTAATGGATCTCTCCACAGGACGTAATATTCACGAAACCCGTGAATGGATTTTGCGTAACAGCCCCGTGCCAATTGGTACCGTTCCCCTTTATCAAGCCTTAGAAAAAGTCAATGGAGTAGCAGAAAATCTCTCGTGGGAAGTGTTTCGAGATACCCTGATTGAACAAGCGGAACAAGGGGTAGATTATTTCACTATTCACGCAGGCACACTCCTTCGCTATGTGCCGATGACCGCCAATCGCCTCACGGGTATTGTCTCTCGAGGAGGTTCGATTATGGCGAAATGGTGCTTGACCTATCATCAAGAAAATTTTCTCTACACCCATTTTCGTGAAATTTGTGAAATCTGTGCCGCTTATGATGTGGCATTATCCCTTGGCGATGGCTTACGCCCCGGTTCAATCCAAGATGCCAATGATGAAGCCCAATTTAGCGAACTTTACACCCTCGGCGAGCTCACCCAAATAGCGTGGGAATATGACGTGCAAGTGATGATCGAAGGGCCGGGACATATCCCAATGCAGATGATCAAACGTAATATGGACGAAGAGCTTGAACATTGTGCCGAAGCTCCCTTCTATACACTCGGGCCACTCACCACCGATATTGCCCCCGGTTACGACCATTTTACCTCCGGTATTGGAGCGGCGATGATCGGCTGGTACGGCTGTGCAATGCTCTGCTATGTTACCCCGAAAGAGCATCTCGGCTTGCCCGACAAAGAAGACGTAAAACAGGGCTTAATCACTTATAAAATCGCCGCCCACGCCGCCGATCTCGCCAAAGGACACCCTTCCGCCCAAATTCGGGATAACGCAATGTCCAAAGCCCGTTTTGAATTTCGTTGGGAAGATCAATTTAATCTTTCTCTCGACCCAGAAACAGCACGGGCTTACCACGACCAAACACTCCCACAGGAATCAGGCAAAGTCGCTCATTTCTGCTCAATGTGCGGCCCGAAATTCTGCTCAATGAAAATCACTCAAGATGTGCGGGATTACGCTAAAGAACTTGAACAAAAAGCAGGGCTAGAGCAAATGGCAGAAAAATTTACCCAATCGGGAGGGGAGATTTATCAGAAGGTGTAGATCGCAAGGTGGGCAAAAAATTTGCCCACCACAAGCGGTCAGTTTCAATCAAACATTTGAAAAATAAACAGAAAAGAATATGAAGACCAAAATTTTATGGACAGTCGCAGGCTCGGACTCCTGTGCAGGGGCGGGATTACAGACGGATTTACACACCTTTCGAGATTTTGAGGTAATCGGCAATTCGATTGTAACAAGTGTTACCGCTCAACACCCAAAGGGCGTGCTATGCGTTACCCCTGTTGATGATGATACTTTCCGCCAACAGTTTGAAGCCTTGCTAGTACAGGGCTACCCAGATGGCATTAAAATCGGCTTGCTGTGCAATGCTAATCAGGTACAGATTTTGGCGAAATATATCGCTCAAATTCGGGCCAATTCCCCCAAACCGCTAGTGGTGGTTTATGACCCTGTGGCGGTCGCCAGTTCAGGGCAAACCCTTTCTGATAGCGTATCCTTACCGTTGGTTCAAGCCGTGCTGTATCCGCAAATTGATCTCATCACTCCTAATGGGACGGAGTTGGAATTACTCTCGGGGGTGTCGGTAGAAAACGAAAGTGCGGTCATTTCTGCCTGTAAAATCTTGCTCAAACAAGGCATAAAAGCGGTATTAGCAAAAGGCGGACATTTTATTTGGCAGGGTGAAATTGTGGTGGATTATTTGGTTACACCAAAAGAAACTTACCACTTCCGCCATTCTCGCCTTGAAAGTATCAATTCACACGGCACTGGCTGTACTTATGCGTCCGCTTGCTGTGCAATGCTCGCAAGGGGCTTTTCCCTTGAAGATGCAATCACGGTCGCTACTGCCTATTTACAGCAAGGGCTGGCAGAAAAAACAAGCCGTGGACAGACCGCACTTTGCTCGCTTAAACACTTAGGCTATCCTAACAGGCTGTCAATTTTCCCCGATACCGTACTTGCTTCAGCACCGCTCACCCCTTCTGAAAAAACTTTTGCTAAAACCGAGCTTAAACTAGGATTGTACCCTGTAGTCGATAGCCTAGAATGGATCGAGCGGTTGATTTCCGCTGGAGTGAAAACAATGCAGTTACGTCTGAAAAATCTCACCGCTGAACAAGCCGAGCCCTTGATTATGCAAGCGGTCGAATTAGGCAAAAAATTTGCAGTTCGGTTATTTATCAATGATTTTTGGCGGTTGGCGATTAAACATCAGGCATACGGTGTGCATTTGGGGCAGGAAGATTTAGCTACAGCAGATTTAAATGCCATCGCTAATGCAGGCTTACGGCTCGGCGTATCCACACACGGCTATTTTGAAATAATGCGAGTTTTACCGCTCCGCCCTTCTTATATCGCACTTGGACATATTTTCCCAACCCAAACGAAGCAAATGCCAAGCCAACCACAAGGGCTTGCTAATCTGGCTCGATATGCGGAATTACTCAACGATACCCCCTTAGTGGCGATTGGAGGGATTAAAGCCGAGCATTTTAGCCCTATTCGAACCTTAGGCGTGGGGAGCATTGCGGTTGTTACCGCCATTACCCAAGCGGAAAATTGGCGAAATGCGGTAAATCATCTTCAAGGTTTAATGGAGCAAAAATGTTAAACGATCAGGATTTTTTGCGTTACAGCCGCCAAATGCTGCTCGAAGAATGTGGCGAATGTGGACAAGCAAAACTCGCTCAAAGCACCGTATTGATCGTAGGACTAGGCGGACTCGGCTCGCCTATCGCCCGTTATTTGGCAGGATCCGGCGTAGGCAAATTATTACTTGCCGATCACGATAAAGTTGAAATCAGCAATCTCGGGCGACAAATTTTATTTACTGTCGCAGACATCAACCAACCGAAAGCGACCGCTACGGCTAAACGCTTAACAGCGGTTAATCCAACGGTACAAGCGGTAAAAATTCCCGAAAAATTGACCACTTGTAACTTACCCAAATGGGTTGCTCAAGCCGATTTAGTTCTAGATTGCTCGGATAATATGCCAACGAGACATGCCGTTAATCAGGCTTGTGTACAAGCAAATAAACCGCTTATTTCGGCTTCCGCAGTAGGTTTCAACGGACAATTGCTCGGTATTTTACCACCTTACGATCAAGGCTGTTACGCTTGCTTATTCCCCGAAACGGAGATCCCTTCCCTAAACTGTAAAACCTCAGGTATTTTACCGCCTATCGTCGGCATAATGGGCAGTATCCAAGCCTTAGAAGCCTTAAAATACTTAATCGGTTTGCCTATTTCTTGTGAGGGGATATTGAGATGTTTTGACGGAAAAACACTGGAATGGCAAACCTTTCGTTTACAAAAAAATACAAAGTGCCATATCTGCAATCTAAAAAAGGAAAAATAATGCAAATTCACTTAAATGAAAAAACACTGGAAATTTCTACCGCACTTTCATTAGCCGATCTTATTAGCGAACATTACCCTAATCAAAACGGTTTGGCGGTAGCGGTGAATCAGCAAATTATCCCGAAAAACCAATGGGAGGATTATTTACTGCAAGCACAAGATAAATTGTCAGTATTTCGAGCAATTGCGGGGGGCTAAATTTGCGATCTAGATCGTAAAATTAAACAAAATACCTGTTTATAAAAACAGTGAAATGTATAATATTCCTGTTTTTATGGAAAAAGGAATCTGATAATGCCGAATGAAATTAAACTTTTTGAACAGAAGAATATCCGTTCCCACTGGGACGAAGAACAAGAAAAATGGTATTTTTCCATTGTAGATGTTATTTCAGTTTTAACAGAAAGCAGCGATCCCACCGCCTACTGGCGAAAGCTCAAACAACGCCTAAAAGCTGAAGGGAATGAAACCGTGACAAATTGTCACGGTTTGAAAATGTCTTCCAAAGACGGAAAAATGCGATTAACTGACGTGGCAGATGTGGAGCAATTGTTGCGACTTATTCAGTCTATTCCTAGCCCAAAAGCTGAACCGTTTAAATTATGGCTGGCGGAAGTGACACGCCAAGAACAGGAAAAACGCACAGGCAAACAAGTGGTGAGCAAAGATAACACCAAAGCCCTGCAAGCTCAAAAACGATTAAAGAAATAAAAGAGCGGTCAGATTTTGGGATATTTTGCAACTTAAGGAGAAATAAAATGAATAATCAAATCCAGATTTATACCAGCCAAGATGGGCAAACTGAAGTTGAAGTGCGTTTTGAACAAGAAACCGTTTGGCTTTCACAAGCACAAATGGCGAGCTTATTTGGACGTGACCAGTCTGTCATTTCTCGTCATATTCGTAATGCTTTAGGCGAAGGAGAAATCACTGAAAAAAGCAATATGCAAAAAATGCATATTGCAAATTCTGATAAACCCGTTGTGTTTTATGATTTAGATAGCATTATTTCAATTGGCTATCGGATTAAATCTCCACAAGGTGTAGCATTTCGTCGTTGGGCAACGGCTCGTTTGAAGGATTATCTTCTCAAAGGCTACGCAATCAACCAAAAACGATTACAAGAAAAAGGCATTGAATTTCAGCAAGCGATCAATTTATTAAGCCAAACACTTTCAAACCAAGCCCTAGTCAATACCGAAGGTCAAGCTGTGATCAATGTCGTGCAGGACTACGCCCGCAGCTGGTCGTTGTTGCAAGCCTATGATGAGCAAAGTTTAAACGCCAATTTGCAGAAACAGACCGAAATGCGACCGCTTATTTATGCTGATGTGTTGCAGGCGATTGCCCAATTAAAGCAAACCTTGATCGAAAAAGGCGAAGCGACCGAGCTTTTCGCTAATCCGCGTAATGACGGCTTACAATCGGCAATTAACACCATTGAGGCAGGCTTCGGTGATGAACTGTTTTATCCGAATATTGCTGCCCGAGCCGCCCATTTACTCTATTTTGTGATAAAAAATCACCCACTCACGGACGGTAACAAACGCACAGGATCATTTCTATTTTTGTGGTATTTACGAATCAACCAAGGACTACTCGCCAAACCTGTGGAACAACTGATTAACGATAACACGCTGGTAGCGTTGGCATTGTTAGTAGCGGAAAGTTTACCCGAACAAAAAGAGTTGATGATTAAATTGGTGGAGCATTTTATTTTATTGAGAGCATAAAAGAGCGGTCAAATTTCGACTTAAATTTACAAACAAAAGGAAAAGATAATGACAGATACACTAAAATTGGGCGATTTTGAATTTCACTCTAGACTTTTTACCGGTACAGGCAAATTTGCAAACGCTCGGCTTATGCAACAAAGCATTGCAAAATCAGGCTCACAGTTAGCAACAATGGCGATGAAACGAGTCAATCTTGCAACGCAAAATGATGATATTTTACAACCGCTTGTGGATATTGGCGTGAAATTGTTACCAAATACCTCAGGGGCGAAAACGGCTGAAGAAGCGGTATTTGCCGCTCAACTTGCACGAGAAGCCTTGCAAACCAACTGGATCAAGCTCGAAATTCACCCTGATGTGCGTTATTTGTTGCCTGATCCGATTGAAACCCTCAAGGCAGCGGAAATGTTAGTCAAACAAGGTTTTATCGTACTCCCTTACTGCTCTGCCGACCCTGTTTTATGCAAGCACTTAGAAGAAGTCGGCTGTGCTGCCGTAATGCCGTTAGGGTCGCCAATTGGCTCAAATAACGGCTTGAAAACTCGAGATTTTTTACGCATTATCATTGAGCAAGCTCGAGTGCCTGTAGTTGTGGACGCAGGTATCGGCAGCCCAAGCCACGCGACTGAAGCAATGGAAATGGGTGCGGACGCAGTGTTAGTGAATACCGCAATGGCAGTGGCAGGTGATCCGATTTTAGTGGCAGAAGCCTTTAAGCTCGCCGTTGAAGCAGGGCGAAAAGGCTATCTCGCCGGTTTAGGTAAACCGAGTAATCACGCTGTGGCAACAAGCCCATTGACCGAGTTCTTAGGTAATTGACAGGATATAAGCGATCAATTTTTGTGAACTATTTGCAACAGCTTCATTAAATATGATCGCTTGTACACTTTATTTTCCTTACAACATTTTAGGATACGATACATAAACCTCTAACCGGCTCTCCCGAGTATTGACAAACTTTAGATTGAGATGATTTCACCTTATGATAAACGCCCTTTCCCATGACAAAACTCTTGATAGACAAAAAATTGAAATAGGGTATTAGCGAACATACTCATTTAAAAAATCAATTTAACTACAAACTAAATTCTTCTATTTTCTCTCACAATTCAGCCCATTATCTCTCGATAAAGTTTCAATTTATTTTCCAAATAAAGCCGGTGTTCTGCTAATTTTTGCTGTTGCAATTGCAGTTTTTGTCGCAAAAGAAGTTTTTAATAATCAATGTGAAAATTGACCGCACTTTCAATTAAACCCTGCAACTCACAATTAAAAAGGTGGGAAATGATCTGCCCACCTTGTTTTCATTACTTGGATAAATCAATCCGATACACAGCAAACCCCACTTCATCAACGTCCACTTGTTGCATTGGATATTGTGCTTTTTCGGCGATAAATTTCGCTGCCTGCTCACTTGGGGAGGTTTCAAAACGAACATCTAGTTTATCGTTGCCAATGATTGGCATAAAACGCCAATTTTTATCTGCGCTTGGATTTACACTGCCTGCTTTTTCACTTGTCGCTTTGATGTAATCCGCTAAAATTTGGCGGTTTTCATCCGGTGATGCATACACGATATGTTTATCACCCGTCCCCGGGAATTTATTGCTATATGCACGGTAGTTATTCGTTGCGATTAAAAATTCCGCTTTTGGATCAACCGGTTTACCCTGATAAATGAGGTTTACAACACGATGTGCGTTCGGGTTGATTAACTTGCACTCACCATCGTAACGTGCCGGTTGGGTCAGATCATATTCATAATTCACACCGTCAATCACATCAAAGTTATAAGTACGGAAACCTTCCCAATCAAGTAAAGATTGCGGTTTGTCGCTGGTCGGATCAATTCGCTTGAACATTCCCGCACTGCATTCGAGCCACTCTTTAAGCTGTTCGCCCGTCACTTTCACGACTACAAGGGTATTCGGATAAAGGTATAAATCCGCTGCATTGCGGAAAGTCAATTCACCTTTATTCACCTCGGTGTAGCCTGACGGATCATTTTTACGCCCTCCGGCTTTGAACGGTGCACCCGCACTTAAAATCGGCAATCCGGCCATAGACGGCACGTTGGATGCCACTTTTTCCACATACGCCTTTTGGGCTTGATTTACGATTTGAATTGTCGGATCGTCTTGTACCAATGCCAAGTAGCTGTACATATTATCGCTCGCCTTACCGATCGGCTGCGCTACAAATTTACGTGTTGCTTCGTGAACAGGCTGTAAAAGTGCGGTCAATTCCGGATCATTTTCTACAAGGGATTTTTTGTTTTCCGCATCAAAAATCGGGCGAAGTACCGCTTTGCCGGAAGTAACAATCCATTTGCCGTTGTGTTCGGTCAACCCTAAATCAACGACACTGATATTATTCGCCCAGTAACCCGCCATACTCTCCGGCACACCTTTTACTGTGCCGTTTACAATATCCGCATTAGGGGACTTCGCAAATTCTTTATTCGGAAATAAACGATGTGAATGACCGAAAATCACCGCATCAATGTGCGGTATATCCGCCAAGTAGAAAGCCGAATTTTCCGCTCCTTCTTTATAAGGTTCATCAGAAGGGCCGGTATGCGCCAAGGCAATCACTATATCCGCCCCTTTTTTCTTCATTTCCGGCACGTATTTTTGTGCTGTTTTCACAATATCCCGGGTTTCCACTTTGCCCTGTAAGTTCGCTTTATCCCAAACCATTATTTGCGGTGGAACAAAACCGATATAACCGATTTTCAATTTATGTGCTTTGCCTTTGTTATCCACCACTTCTTTTTCTTGAATGATATAAGGCGTGAAGTAAGGTTCATCAGTGCCCGTTTTCACTACATTTGCATTAATGATCGGAAATTTAGCCTGTTTCATTGCATCGGCTAAATAATCCAAACCATAATTGAACTCGTGGTTTCCGAGCGTGCCTACGTCATAATTCATCGCATTCAAACAATCCACCGCGGGGTTGGATTTACCTTCTTTATAACCCAGCGCGGCTTGATAATCTGCAATCGGATTGCCTTGAATTAAATCCCCGTTATCCACCAACACGCTGTTTTTTACTTCGGAACGAGCCTGACGAATTAAGGTTGCAGCGCGCGTAAAACCAAATTTATCGGTCGGGGCATCTTTGTAATAATCAAAATCCGTTAAAAAACTATGAATATCGGTGGTGGCGATAATACGCAAGTCCACATCACTTTTTCCTTTTGCCATCACAAAACGGTTTGTACTTAACGTAAGAATACTTACGGCACCGATTTGAATAAAATGACGTCGTTTCATAATGAAATCCTCAGTTGGTTAAATTTGGCGATATTGTAAAAAAATGAAAAACACTTTGAAAGAAGTGCGGTTTAATATTGCGGTATTATGACTGACTAAAATAGGCTATCCCATCTAAACAACCTACCGTCCCCAAATTACCCCAATTTCAGGAAAACGGTGAAATTCACGACGCCAGTGAATGAGTTGCTGTAGATCTAAATTCATTTTTTCTTCCTTAAAAAGTTTGGTGAAAACGACCGCACTTTACTTTAAAAGTGCGGTGAGATTTTGAGTTGTTTTACAGCATAAATAATGCGAGAAATAAAACCGCAAGCACCATACCCGGCGCAGTGCGTTTTACTATTTCAACCGGACTAACCATTGCGAGACCTGCGCACACTATCGTTACACCGGCGATAGGTGAAGCCGTACGCCCTAATGCACCGGCAATGGCAGCCGCCATACCGAGATTAACATGGGTATAGCCAAGTTCAATCGCGTGCGGGGTAACGGCACTATTAAATGCAATAGCGGCGGCATCACCCGATCCGGTGATTAACCCCATTAAAAAAGGCCCGATGGTTGCCCCCCAACGTACAAATTCGTTGGATTCTTTTAAAAATGAAATTGCACTATCCACCGCACCTGTCGATTTTAAACCGGCGACGAATACGCTTGCGGCAATAATAATACCAAGTACGTTAGCGTAAGAATTGCCCATTCCGTTAAAAAATTCTTCGGTGATTTTTACCGGTGAAATTCGAGTGACGATAATGCCGTAAATAGCCCCAATGAGCATTGCTTGCGGTACGCCCATTTTGCTCCATTCAAGCCCAGGCAACTCTTGCAAGGACGTTCCGCCAACAACCAAAATCACTAATGGCAATAACGGCGCAAGGGCATAAAGCATATTTACATCCTGAACGGTTTGAGTTTCGCTTTCTTTTTGTTCTGCAAGGTAAGCCTCTCTGTGTGCTTTTCCATAATCTTTGAAAACAAGGGCTAAAATCGTCAATACAATCGCACCGATAGCACCGGCAATCATATTGTAAGGCGCGTGAGAAAGATTGACTTCCGTGATGGTTAAACCGGACATTTCACTGATCATTGCAGAATGGGAAGAACCCGGGCTCATCATCGAGCCGAAAGTCCCGGCTAAGATTGCCGCTCCGGCAGTGGCAGGGCGAACACCTGCACTTTTTAGCACGGGAATCAAGGTTGCCCCTACCGCCGCCGCACAACCCGCCGCAGAGGGAATAGCAATATTAATGAAAAAGGTAATAATGGCGGCAATCGGAATTAAGAAGAATTTTAATCCGCTTAAGGGTTTAGTCAGTAAATGTACTAAATGCGTATCGCATTGCGTGTATTTCATCACATAAGCAAAACCCATACTGGAACAAATCGCCATAATCAAGCCGCTTGATGTCATACTTTTGGCAAACGCATCAAGCGCTCCCATTGGATTTAGCGTTAAAATCGACATCAACAAACCTATACCGATTAACACGGTTCGTGTTTCCGATTTTTTTATAAGAAAATAAACTGTGGCAAAAATACCAATGATCGCCACAATAGATTTAAATAACTCCATAAAATATTCCTTTAGGTTAATAAGAAAAAGTCGTATTTACTGCAAACGTCTCACATCGCATTCCTTCACTGAAACGCAGAATAGGTGCTTCACCCAGCACAGTAGCAGACGCACCTTGAATGTGTAATGCCGTACCTTCCGGAAGTGCATAGACAAGTGCGGTCGGATTGACAAGTAAAAATTCCGCTAAACGTTCTTCACGACTTTCACCGTTATGACCTTGCATTTTGCCGGAAATGAAATGTGGGTTGATTTGATGGGGGAATAATTGCAGTGCAGAAAAAGAAGGGGGATAAGTAATTGGCATATCGTTCGTCGTCATTATCGAGGCTCCTGCTACATTTGCCCCCGCACTCCAACCAAAATAGGGGATGCCGGCATTGACTTTCTCTCTAATCACTTCAATTAAATGATGTTCATAAAGTTGTTTCAACAAGCAAAACGTATTACCACCACCAATTGCGATCACATCGGCTTGCTCAATAATATCGCAATGCCGTTTGCCGTGATGCACAGAAATTATTTCTATATCAAGTTCTGCTAATGCGGTTTGCACCGTTTTTTCATACTCATCGTAAGTACGACTCACTCCGGCATAAGGTACAAAGGCAATTTTTTTACCATGATAATCTGCCAAAAATTGTTTTAATAAAGGTATCGTATGTACTAAATAGCCACTTTCCTTATATTTTGAACTACTGAATAATAATACATTTTTCATATTTTTATCTCCTTTTAATTTATGATCTATTGCATTATACTTAGATAAAATTAAAATAGATACAAAAATTATTTAAATAAAAAACAAAAATAAGAAAATTTAATGTTAAATAAATGTTACTAAAAATAAAAAAACAAATTTATTTTGACCAAGATCACATTTTTTAATATTCATTATTGATTCCAGTTTTAGGAAGGCGCAGAATAATAGTGAAGATAAATTTGTTGAATTGTATAGATATAGGGAGGATTCTATGCAAGTAAATACATACATACATACATACATACATACATACATACATACATACATACATACATACATACATACATACATACAAGAATTGTACGCCTTTTAACGCTTAATCCAATAAAAGGTCGTTCTTTAATGGCACATATTCGCCGAACAAGACACATTATGATGCCATCACATCGTTCCTGTTTTTCCTATTCTGTTTTTACATCTCAAAATAAACCATCCTTTTTACTCTCTGAATAACCTACCACTATTCAGAGAGATCTTAGCTTTAAAAATAAATATAACTTGATAAAGGTTATTGTTTTAACTTTAAAGCTAATTAATTCATTTTAAATTAATAAGAATAAATTACTAATATTTTTATATTAGTGATGCACTCTCTTGTTATTTAAAAAGTAAAACCATGCATTATTTTTATAGTGCTAGGGTTATTTTTCTCAAAAAATAAATAAGGAGTTAATTATGCCTAATTTAAAAATTGCATATAGTCCGACAATCACTAAATATTTCTTTACGGAAAGAGATATGGTGGAAATCACACAAACAGATTTCACTGACGTTGGTGCTATCGTATTAAGTTCAATGGACGTTGCTCAGTTTATTAAACCAATTAAAGCAACAGAATTTAATATACCTGTTTTTGTTGTCCAGACGACCGAACAGCCACTTTCAACTGAATTTTATAATTCGGTTTACCATATCCAAGATTTTAATGGTTATGATATTCAACTTTATAGCCGCCAAATTGAAACCGCAGCCAGACTTTACGAAGAAAAAATGCTTCCACCTTTCTTCAAAATGCTTAGCGAATACGTGGAAATGGGGAACATTGCTTTCGACTGTCCGGGGCACCAAGGCGGTCAATATTTCCGTAAACATCCGGCAGGTCGCTTCCTTTATGACTTCTACGGAGAAAATATTTTCCGTTCGGATATTTGTAATGCTGATGTGAAATTGGGTGATTTACTCATTCACGAAGGCGCGGCTTGTGATGCACAAAAGCATGCGGCACAAGTGTTTAATGCGGATAAAACTTATTTTGTATTAAATGGTACATCATCTGCAAATAAAGTGGCATTGAATGCAATTTTAGCGCCGGGTGATCTTGTTTTATTCGATCGCAACAATCATAAATCGAACCACCACGGTGCATTAGTTCAAGCCGGAGCAACACCTATTTATCTCGAAACGGCACGTAATCCGTTTGGGTTTATCGGTGGTATTGATAACCATTGTTTTGAGGAAAGTTATTTAAGAGCTTTAATTAAAGAAACCGCACCTGAAAGCGCAGATAAAAAACGCCCGTTCCGTTTAGCGGTTATTCAATTGGGAACTTACGATGGTACGATCTATAACGCTCGTCAAGTCGTGGATAAAATCGGTCATCTTTGTGATTACATTTTATTTGATTCCGCTTGGGTAGGTTACGAACAGTTTATTCCAATGATGAAAGATTGTTCTCCGCTCTTGCTGGAACTAAATGAAAACGATCCCGGTATTATCGTGACACAATCCGTTCACAAACAACAAGCCGGTTTCTCACAAGCTTCTCAAATTCACAAAAAAGACAAGCATATCAAGGGTCAAAGCCGCTATGTCAACCATAAACGCTTTAACAATGCCTTTATGCTACACGCATCAACCAGTCCGTTCTACCCACTATTTGCAACGCTTGATGTGAATGCAAAAATCCAAGGTAGCGCAGCCGGTCGCCGTTTATGGCATGACTGTGTAAAAGTAGGGATTGAAGCCCGCAAGCTTGTTTTGAATAATTGTGAACTTATTCGTCCGTTTATTCCGACAACGATAAAAGGTAAAAAATGGCAAGATTACGATACGGAAGAAATCGCCACAAACCTTGAATTTTTCAAATTCCATCCAACCGATACATGGCATAAATTTGAAGGCTATGAAGACGAACAATACTTCGTTGATCCTTGCAAATTCTTACTAACCACACCGGGCATTAGCTTGGAAACCGGCGAATATGAGTCTTTCGGTATTCCAGCCACCATCTTAGCCAACTATTTGCGTGAAAACGGTATTATTCCGGAAAAATGCGATTTGAACTCCATCCTATTTTTGTTAACGCCTGCTGAAACCTTAACAAAAATGCAAACCTTAGTCGCCCAAATCGCATTGTTTGAGAAACATATCAAACAAAATTCCCTATTACAAGACGTATTACCAACGGTTTACCAAAATAACGAAGAACGTTACAGAGGTTATACCATTCGCCGATTATGTCAGGAAATGCATGATCTTTATGTAAGTCGAAATGTAAAACAATTACAAAAAGATTTATTCCGTAAAGCAACCTTACCAGAATATGCGATGAATCCTCGCGATGCCAATATTGAGCTAATTCGTAACAATGTGGAATTAGTCTCACTAACAGACATCGTGGGCAGAATTGCAGCTGAAGGTGCGCTTCCTTATCCTCCGGGCGTTTTATGTGTCGTACCGGGAGAAAAATGGAGTACCACCGCTCAACAATATTTCTTAGCGCTAGAAGAAGGGATTAATACCTTACCCGGTTTTGCACCGGAAATCCAAGGGGTCTATTTACAAAAAGATCCTGACGGACGAACCCGCGCATACGGTTATGTATTAAATGAACATTAATAGCTAAAAAAGTGCGGTCATTTTTCTCTGAGAATTTTGACCGCACGCTGAGGAATAAATGATGAGTACAAAAAGTAATAAAATCGGTGTGGTACAACTTACCATTCTCACTATGGTTAATATGATGGGTTCAGGCATAATCATGTTGCCGACAAAATTAGCGGAAATCGGTACAATTTCTATCGTATCTTGGCTGGTTACAGCTGTCGGTTCTACTGCACTTGCCTACGCTTTCGCACAATGCGGTATGTTTAGCAAAAAATCCGGCGGAATGGGCGGCTATGCCGAATATTCTTTCGGTAAAGCCGGTAATTTTATGGCCAACTACACCTACGGTGTTTCTTTGGTGATTGCCAATACGGCGATTGCAATTTCTGCCGTAGGTTACGGTTCCGAATTGTTCGGTGCAACGCTTTCTCCTTTATCCATCGCATTATGGACCATCTTTACATTATGGCTTGCTACCGTCCTTAACTTTGGTGGCGCAAGAATTACAGGGAATATAAGCTCATTCACGATTTGGGGCGTTATTATTCCGGTTGTAGGGATTTGTATCGTGGGTTGGTATTGGTTTGACGGCTCACTCTATATTAACTCTTGGAATCCCCATAATGTACCGACCTTTGAAGCGATCAGCGTCTCTATTTCTATGACTTTATGGGCGTTCTTAGGATTAGAATCCGCTTGTGCCAATTCCGATGCCGTTGAAAACCCGGAGAAAAACGTACCCATTGCCGTATTGGGCGGAACAATCGGGGCTGCGGTAATTTATATCGTATCAACCAACGTCATTGCAGGTATCGTACCAAATACGGATCTTGCACAATCTACCGCACCGTTTGGTTTGGCTTTTGCCCATATGTTTAATGAAACTGTCGGTAAAATCATAATGGGATTAATGGTAATGTCTTGCTTCGGCTCTTTATTAGGCTGGCAATTTACCATTGCACAAGTGTTCAAATCTTCCGCAGAAGAAGGCTACTTCCCGGCATTCTTCAAAAAAGTGACAAGCAAAGATGCACCGATTATTGGTATGATAACTATTACAGCGATTCAAACCTTGCTATCCTTAACGACAATCAGTCCATCGCTAAATAAACAATTTAACATATTGGTCGATTTAGCTGTTGTGACCAATGTTATTCCATACCTACTTTCAATGGCAGCTTTAGCTGTTCTACTAAAAGCAGAACAAGTTCCAGCCAAAAAATACAAAACAACCGTATTCGTTGCATTTATCGGCTCAATGTACAGTGTGTATGCACTTTATGCTGCCGGTGAACAGGCTATGTTATACGGATCAATCGCCACCTTTATCGGTTGGACATTGTATGGGTTTGTTTCCTATAAGTTTGATCTTCGCAAATCCATTAAAGAATAATTTCTGTTTGCCCACATTGTTGTGGGCTTTTTTTGTTGTGGTAAAAGTATCTCAAGTGAATTCACTTGACGTAAAATGCATCACTTTTTTCCTATAAAAACCTGTACTTTAATCTGTTGGTTCGGTTGTCCAACTTTTTAGGAAGCAGCCCAAAGTGCGGTCAATTTTCACTACGTTTTTTCAACTTACTTTTTCATCCATTTGTCATAGATTTTTTGGTATTCGCCGTTTTCTTTGATGGTTTTCAATCCTTGATTTAAGCGTTCTTGTAGTGCTTTATTCGATTTATGCAGTGCTATGCCGACTCCGCTGCCGAAGTATTTTTCATTCATCACTTTTTCACCGATAAATTCAATGTTCGGTTCTTTTGCAATAAGATCTGCCAATAATGCGGTATCGCTTAGCACAATATCAATCCGACCGTTTCGTAAATCTAAAATGGCATCTTGCAAATTCACATAAGATTTCGGGGTGTATTGGGGTGTTTCGGTCACCGTATATTGCTGGAACGTTGAGCCGTTTTGCACTCCAATATTTTTCGCCGTCGCTAAATTTCCCTTACCTTTTAATGCAATGTAGCTTGCGGAGCTATCATAATAAGGCTGACTAAATAAAACCTGTTTTTCCCGTGCCGGCGTAATATCAATAGCCGACATTACCGCATCAAAACGTTTTGCTTTTAAGCTTGGAATTAAGGCATCAAAAGGCTGTGTTTTGAAATGGCAAGTCGCCTGAATTTCCTTACAAATTGCTTGTGCAATATCAATATCAAATCCTACAAGCTCGCCTTTTTCGGTTGTCGCCTCAAACGGTGGGTAGCTTGGTTCAGTACCAAAAGTTAATTCTTCGGCATTCGCAACTGCTCCTATGCCCATTAAAATACTGAGTAAAAGTTGTTTTTTCATCGTATATTCTCCTGTATTTGCATATTTAGTCTTTAATTTGCATACATATTATTTATTTTTGAATTTATATGCAATATTTATTCATAAATATTCTCTCCGTTATATCATAGTAAAGATGAACAATACACTTCAATTGATCGTTTCATTTAGAAATTTTGTGATCATTATCCCAAATTTAAAAATTCGTGATTGTTTTTCGGCGGTCATCTCTATTATGCTTTAAAGTAATCGAAACGTTTCGATAATATAAAAAAGAGATTTAGAATGAAAAAAACAACCTTATTAAATGCTCAACTTTCCTATTGTATTGCTACGTTGGGGCATACAGAAAGTTTAACTGTTTGTGATGCGGGGTTGCCAATTCCAGTCAATATGGAACGGATAGATCTCGCTCTCACTGCGGGTATCCCAAGCTTTCTCCAAACCTTAGATGGCGTTATCAGTGAAATGTTTGTGGAACGAGCCATCATTGCAGAAGAAATTAAAGAAAAAAATCCTGAAATTTTGACCGCTCTTTTGGCAAAACTTCGCAATCTTGAAGCGAGCCAAGGCAATCCTATTCAAGTGGAATTTGTACCACACGAAACCTTCAAACAATATTCTCAACAGAGCAAAGCTATTGTGCGTAGCGGTGAATGTTCACCTTATGCCAATGTGATTTTATATTCGGGTGTGCCGTTTTAATTAAAGGTGAAAAATATGGAAACTCTCCTTAAGATGAGTGGTGTGGATAAATCTTTCCCCGGCGTAAAAGCTTTGAGCAACGCTTGTTTATCCGTCTATGCCGGGCGTGTGATGGCGTTGATGGGTGAAAATGGTGCCGGCAAATCGACCTTGATGAAGGTACTCACGGGGATTTATAGCAAAGATGCCGGCACGATTGAATATCTCGGCAAAGAGGTGGCGTTCAAAGGCCCTAAAAACTCGCAAGAAGCGGGGATTAGTATCATTCACCAAGAATTAAATTTAGTGAGTAATTTGACAATCGCCGAAAACATTTTTTTAGGCCGTGAATTTAAAACGCCGTGGGGTGCAATCAACTGGCAAAAAATGTACCAAGAAGCAGATAAACTCTTAAGCCGTTTAGGTATGACCCACAGTAGCGAAACCTTGTGCGGTAAACTTTCTATCGGTGAACAACAAATGGTAGAGATCGCCAAAGCGTTAAGTTTTGAATCCAGCGTCATCATTATGGATGAGCCGACTGACGCCCTCACCGATAAAGAAACCGAGGCTTTGTTCAAAGTGATTAGAGAACTCAAGGCTGAAAATCGAGGCATTGTGTATATTTCGCACCGTTTGAAGGAGATTTTTCAAATTTGTGATGATGTAACCATTTTGCGTGACGGTCAATTTATCGGTGAACGTGCTGTGTCAAACATCACTGAAGATGATTTAATCGAAATGATGGTAGGTCGCCGTTTAGATGAACAATATCCCTATTTAAAACAACCTAAAGGTGCGTGCGTGTTGGAGGTGGAACAGGTCAGCGGCTGTGGCGTTAATGATGTTTCTTTCAAATTATATGAAGGTGAAATTGTCGGCATATCCGGTTTAATGGGGGCTGGAAGAACAGAACTCGGTAAATTACTTTACGGTGCATTGCCGAAAACAGCAGGTAAAGTGCGGTTAAAAAATCAAGAGATTGAAAATCGCAGCCCACAAGACGGATTGGATAACGGCATTGTCTATATTTCTGAAGATCGCAAAGGTGATGGGCTGATTTTAGGGATGTCGGTTAAAGAAAATATGTCTCTGACCTCCCTCGAACATTTTTCTCAAAAGGGGCATATCCGCCATCAAGCAGAAACAATGGCAGTAGATGATTTTATTTCAATGTTCAATATTAAAACGCCAAGTCGCAATCAACCGGTAGGCTTGCTCTCCGGTGGAAATCAACAAAAAGTTGCGATTGCCCGTGGTTTGATGACTCGTCCAAATGTCTTGATTTTAGATGAACCGACTCGTGGGGTGGATGTAGGGGCCCGTAAAGAAATTTATCAACTTATCAATGAATTTAAAAAAGAGGGTTTGAGTATTTTGATGATTTCCTCTGATATGCCGGAAGTTTTGGGTATGAGTGATCGTATTTTAGTGATGCGAGAAGGCAAAATCAGTGCGGAATTTTCCCGTGACGAAGCGACACAAGAAAAATTATTGGCGGCAGCCATCGGTAAACATAAGTAGGTAAATATGATGAAAACAGATTCTTCCCGTTTCCAAATAGGTCATTTTTTAATTGAACAGCGTTCGTTTATTGCACTGATTATCCTTATTGCTATCGTTTCAATAATAAATCCAGATTTTTTCAGTGTGGATAATCTCTTGAACATTTTACGTCAGACTTCCGTCAATGCCATTATTGCGGTGGGAATGACTTTCGTGATCCTCATTGCAGGAATCGACCTTTCCGTGGGCTCAATTTTGGCACTTACCGGTGCGATTGCCGCCGCTATGGTCAGCCGTGAATTGCCGATTTTATTGGTGATTCCCACCACATTGTTAATGGGTACATTACTAGGTGGAGTGAGTGGTGTGATTGTCGCAAAAGGCAAAGTTCAGGCTTTTATTGCAACCCTTGTTACGATGACATTACTGCGTGGTATAACAATGGTTTACACTGGCGGTCGTCCCATCACAACCGGTTTTTCTGATAATGCGGATACCTTTGCTGCTATAGGTACGGGCTATTTTCTCGGTATGCCTGTGCCAATTTGGATTATGGCTGCCGTATTTACTATTGCTTGGTACATTTTAAAACATACTCCAATCGGTCGTTATATTTATGCTTTAGGCGGTAATGAATCCGCAACGCAGCTTTCAGGGATCAATGTTAATAAAATTAAAGTGTTTGTATTTGCCGTAAGTGGATTCTTATCCGCCCTTGCAGGACTTATTGTAACTTCTCGTCTTTCTTCTGCCCAACCAACAGCCGGCGTATCTTATGAATTGGATGCTATCGCTGCCGTTGTCGTGGGGGGAACCAGTTTGATGGGGGGTAAAGGTCGTGTAATGGGAACGCTTATTGGGGCTCTCATTATCGGTTTCTTAAATAATGCACTGAATTTGTTGGATATCTCATCCTACTATCAAATGATAGCAAAAGCGGTCGTTATTCTGGTTGCCGTGTTAGCCGATAACTATCTTGGTACGAAAAAACCATAACTCACTTAAAGGAGAAAAAATGATGAAAAAATTAACCGCTCTTACTTCCGCCGTATTATTCGGTTTAGCGATTTCCAATACAACCGCCGCCCAAGAGACTATCGCTTTGGCAGTCTCGACTTTAGATAATCCGTTTTTTGTTACATTAAAAGACGGAGCTCAGAAAAAAGCCGATGAACTGGGCTATAAACTCGTGGTATTGGATTCTCAAAACGACCCTGCAAAAGAACTGGCTAACGTTGAAGATTTAACCGTTCGAGGGGCAAAAGTGCTTTTGATTAACCCGACCGATTCCGAAGCGGTAGGAAATGCCGTTGCAATTGCAAACCGCAATAATATTCCGGTCATAACCTTAGATCGTGGTGCGACAAAGGGTAAAGTGGTCAGTCATATTGCCTCCGACAATGTCGCTGGCGGAAAAATGGCAGGCGATTTTATCGCACAAAAATTAGGTGAGGGTGCAAAAGTCATTCAATTGGAAGGCATTGCCGGCACTTCGGCGGCACGTGAACGAGGTGAAGGTTTCAAACAAGCGATTGATGTACACAAATTCAATGTGCTTGCCAGTCAGCCGGCAGATTTTGATCGCACTAAGGGCTTAAATGTTACTGAAAACTTACTCACCAGCAAAGCCGATGTACAAGCGATTTTTGCTCAAAATGATGAAATGGCATTAGGGGCATTACGTGCCATTAAAGCAGCAAACAAAAACGTGATTGTGGTTGGTTTTGATGGCACGGAAGACGGCGTAAAAGCGGTGAAAAGTGGAAAAATGACAGCGACCATAGCACAACAACCGGATTTAATCGGTTCACTTGGTGTTGTTACTGCCGACAAAGTTTTGAAAGGCGAAAAAGTTGAAGCAAAAATTCCTGTCGATTTGAAAGTGATCAGTGAATAGTTTATTTTATATCATACCTAATGGGCGTATTATATGCGCCCTTTATAATATAAGCAGCGTGCAATATACGTTAAAAGTAGGATTTCAATATGGAAAAAAATCTCACCATTCTTGGCAGTATCAATGTTGATCATATTATTTCTGTGCCTTATTTCGCCAAGCCGGGGGAAACCTTAACCGGTGAAAATTATCGTATTGCTTATGGTGGAAAAGGGGCGAATCAAGCGGTAGCCGCCTCACGTTTAGGTGCAAATGTCGCATTTATCGGTTGTATTGGTGGCGATACTATTGGGAAAACAATGAAAAACGCTTTTGCACAGGACGGTATTGATACGACTCACATCGCCACTATCGAACAAGAAATGACAGGCATCGCCTTTATTCAAGTGGCACAATCCGGCGAAAATAGCATTGTGATAGCCCGTGGCGCAAATGCTTATTTGAATGAACAAATCGTAAAACAATGTGAAGCACAAATTGCCCAATCCGATTGCTTACTTATGCAATTGGAAACACCGATTCCTGCCGTAGAACTTGCCGCAAAAATCGCCAAGAAAAATAGCGTGAAAGTCGTCTTAAATCCTGCTCCTGCACAACCTTTATCCGATGATTTATTAAGTCAAATAGACATTATTACGCCAAATGAAACAGAAGCAGAAATTCTTACCGGTATTTGTGTAACAGATGAAAAAAGTGCAGTAAAAGCGGCACAAGTGCTTCATCAAAAAGGCATTGATTGCGTGATGATTACGCTGGGTGCAAAAGGCGTATTCTTCAGCCGAAAAGGCGAACATAAAATAATTTCAGGTTTTTGCGTACAAGCGGTGGATACTACAGCCGCCGGCGACACCTTTAACGGCGGCTTTATTACCGCATTGTTAGAAGAAAAATCTTTTGAAGAGGCGATTCGATTTGCCCAAGCCGCAGCGGCTATTAGCGTAACCCGACAAGGTGCACAACCCTCCATTCCAACCAAACAAGAAACCTTAGATTTTCTGGCAAATGCCTAAAGAGCGGTCAAAAAACGGAATTTTTTATGGCAACGATGAAAGATATCGCACGATTAGCGCAGGTTTCCACCTCCACCGTCTCCCACGTCGTAAACGGCTCACGTTTTGTGAGTGATGAAATTCGTGAAAAAGTGATGCGGGTCGTCGCAGAGCTAAATTATACCCCTTCAGCCGTAGCACGCAGTTTAAAGGTGAGAGAAACAAAAACCATCGGCTTGCTGGTTACTGCAACAAACAATCCGTTTTTTGCGGAAGTGATGGCGGGTGTGGAAAAATATTGCCAACAACATCAATACAATCTGATTATTGCCACAACAGGCGGTGATAACAAACGGCTCCAACAAAATCTACAAACACTCATCCATAAACAGGTGGACGGGTTATTGCTCATGTGTGGCGATAGCCGTTTTAATGCAGAAACAAGTATCACCACATCCATTCCTTTAGTGGTAATGGATTGGTGGTTTACGGAATTAAATGCCGATAAAATTCTTGAAAATTCAGAACTAGGCGGTTATTTAGCAACAAAAGCGTTGATTGATGCCAATCATAAAAAGATTGGCATTATTACCGGTAATTTAAAAAAATCCTTGGCGGTTAATCGTTTGGAAGGTTACAAAAAAGCCTTACTTGAAGCGAATATTCAAGCTAATCCGGCTTGGATTATTGAAAGCCATTTTGATTTTGAAGGGGGCGTTATCGGTATGAAGAAATTACTCGCAACGCCCGACCGCCCGACCGCCGTTTTCTGTTGTAGCGACACTATCGCAGTAGGTGCTTATCAGGTGATTCATCAACAAGGGCTAAAAATTCCGCAAGATATTGCCGTAATCGGTTATGATGATATTGAATTAGCACGCTATCTCTCCCCACCGCTTTCAACAGTCAGTCAGCCAAAAGCCGAACTGGGCAAACTCGCCGTAGAAATTTTATTACAACGTATAAAAGAGCCCTATAGTAATTATCAAACGATTAAACTTAACCCCAGTTTGGTTTTACGGCAATCCATTAATATATAAAAAAGTGCGATTGAAATTAACGATGAAATAGTGCGTTATGCAAAGCTCAACACTCCCTACTCCAATTAAATAACTGCTATATAATAATGAAAATTCACCATTATGTCTTTGTTGCACAAAGTGAAAAGTACATAATACTGTGAAAATTAACCGCACTTACGGGTAGTAAAAGTGTGCTAGAGTGTAACATGCAAATAATCTGATAATTATGATAAGGAAAAACCTATGTCAAACCAACCAATAGAGTATCAGTTCCAAGAAGATTGGTTCAATCATAATGTTCCAAACCTAACGGCAATTATTAATTTTATTAAACCGACTAAAATCTTAGAAGTCGGTTCTTTTGAGGGGCGTTCAACGATCTTTTTTATTGAAAACTGTTTAAAACATCATCCACAACTAGAACTACATTGTATCGATACATGGGAAGGCGCACTTGAGCATATCGGTAAATATAATATGAAAACCGTAGAACAACATTTTGATCATAATATAGCTATTGCATTAAATTGTTTTGGCGGTGTGAATATAGTTAAGCACAAAGGAACATCGCATCAAAAAATGATCGAATTACTGGCGAAGGGATACGAAAACCACTTCGATTTTATTTATATTGATGGTTCTCACGAAGCGCCTGATGTTTTGTTTGATGCATTGCTTGCACATCGTTTAGTGCGTATAGGAGGTGTTATTGCTTTTGATGATTACCTTTGGTCTCCAAAAGCAACTACGGAAGATGATCATTACTTATTAGTAAAACCCGCAGTGGATCATTATGTAAATACTTATCAACAAAAAATTAGAGTTTTACAAAACTTGCCGATTTATCAATTATATATTCAAAAATTAAAAAACTAATTATCAGCAGTTTATTCAAAAAGCTTAGATGATTAATTAATATTTGGGTACTGTATAAATCAATAAACATATTAACATTACAGTACCCAAATTAATTTAGGATAAATGAATTTCTAACTTTTCATAAGCCCGTTTTACTTTATCTAAGGCTTTTTCTACGGAAATATCACGCGCCAACAACACACCCAAACGGCGATGACCGTTTACTTCACCTTTGCCGAATAGACGGAGGTTGGTATGAGGTTCTGCAAGCACTTTTTCAATGCCGCCGAATCGAACATTCTTCGATTTCCCTTCCACCACAATAGCTTTAGAAGCAGACGGGCTGATGAGGGTAATTTCCGGAATAGGTAAACCTAAAATTGCTCGTGCATGTAAGGCAAATTCGGACAATTCTTGGGAAATAAGGGTAACCATACCGGTATCATGCGGGCGCGGCGAAACTTCGTTGAAAATCACTTCATCGCCACAAACGAACATTTCAACCCCGAAAATACCTCTACCGCCTAAGGCACCGGTAATTTTCTCTGCAATAGACTGTGCTTTTTGTAACGCTATATCCGACATTGCTTGTGGCTGCCAAGATTCACGGTAATCACCATCTTCTTGACGGTGTCCGATTGGTGCGAGGAAACTCGTTCCATCAATATGACGAACAGTGAGTAGCGTGATTTCATAATCGAATTTAACAAACCCTTCCACAATCACTCGACCCGCACCGGCACGTCCGCCCTCTTGTGCGTAATCCCAAGCTTTTTGCAAACCCTCTTTCGATTTCAAAATACTCTGACCATGACCGGAAGAAGACATTATCGGTTTTACCACGCAAGGAATTCCGATTTTTTCTACCGCACTTTGGAAATCGACAAAATTATCGACAAATCGGTAAGGCGAAGTAGGTAAACCCAATTCTTCTGAAGCTAAACGCCGAATGCCCTCACGATTCATTGTGAGTCGGGTCGCTTTTGCAGTGGGAACAACATTAAAGCCTGCTTGTTCTAATTCTACCAAAGTGTCGGTAGCAATCGCTTCCACTTCCGGCACGATATAATCCGGTTTTTCTTTTTCAACTAAAGCTTTAAGAGCCTCACTGTCTAACATAGAAATGGTGTAAGCTCTATGCGCCACTTGCTGTGCCGGTGCATTTTCATAGCGATCCACGGCGATAACTTCCACGCCCAGACGTTGTAATTCAATCACAACTTCTTTACCTAATTCGCCTGAACCGAGCAGCATCACTTTTGTCGCATTCGGGGTTAATGCCGTGCCGAGGGTTGTCATATCATCTCCTTATTTTAACAATGATTCATCAAGCGTCAGATCGGCATTCTTATTCACACCGACACCGCGAGCAATGACATTTTCAGCAATATCGTGCGCTTCCTCTAAAGAATGTTCGGTATATGTGCCGCATTGGTAAATATTCAATTCCGGAATTTCCGCTTGATCTTTTACCTTCAAAATATCCTGCATAGAAGCTAACCATGCTTGAGCCACCTGTTGCTCGTCCGGTGTGCCGATCAACGACATATAAAAACCGGTGCGACAACCCATTGGCGAGATATCGATAATTTCCACACTGTCGTTGTTTAAATGATCACGCATAAACCCGGCAAATAAATGCTCAAGGGTATGAATACCTTTCGGTGGCAAAATTTCTTTGTTCGGAATACAAAAACGCAAATCAAAAACAGTGATGTTATCCCCTTTCGGTGTGTTCATCGTTTTGGCAACGCGCACGGCGGGCGCATTCATTTTTGTGTGATCAACTTTAAAGCTATCAAGTAACGGCATAAATTTTTCCTCTTAAATCATTGTGTTATAACTTTTCTTAGGAAATTGTCAATTTCCTGTGAACTTTCCTAAAAGCGCTTTGTCCTATAAAACAAGCAACTTGCAGTTGTTTTAATAAAATTGGTTCCTTAGGTTATTCGCCCTTCACTCGTTGAAGGGCTTTTTTTATCCGTGCATTCTATAATAAGAAAGGCGAGCTGAGAAACAATAACATCACATAACGGATCAATTTCCCAAGAAAAATGAACAAACAACTCGCCATAACATTCAGCCTTAACCAACCCGCAACAGCACAAAATATATCACCGATAACAGGTAACCAGCTCAATAATAACGCCACCGCACCATAGCGTTGAAGTTTTTCCATCACCCACAAAGTGCGGTCATTTTTTCCTTCAAATTTTGGCAACCAACGCCCGATAGCGTAGGTAGTTAAACCGCCCAATCCATTTCCCAATGTGGCGATAAAGACAAGCCAAAAAATCTCTGTGCTAAATACGGAACCAAAAGCCAATTTCGGCATTGCAAGAGAAACGAATACCACTTCCGAATTACCGGGTAAGACCGTTGCGCTAAGGAAAGCACTGGCGAACATCAACCACAATGCGTGGCTTTGTAAAAAAGTCGCCCAAAACTCAAAAGAAAGCCAATCCATTTATAAATCAGGTTGATAAGTGCGAATGTAATGTGTGCGATCTTGTTCGGTAATTTCACGCACAACCCGACAAGGGTTGCCTAATGCCAACACATTTGAGGGCAGATCTTTCGTGACTACCGATCCCGCTCCCACCACCACGTTATCCCCAATGGTTACACCCGGTAAAATCACCACATTGCCGCCAATCCATACATTATTGCCAATCGTGATCGGTTTCGCTTGCTCCCAACCCTCATTACGCAAATCCGTATCAAGAGGATGTCCCACCGTATAAAGGCTTACATTCGGTGCAAACATCACATTATCCCCAATCGTAATGCCACCATTATCCAACATCACACAGTGATAATTCGCAAAGAAATTTTTCCCGACTTTAATATTCACACCGTAATCACAATGGAAAGGTTCGTTAACTGATGTAGTTTCATCAGCCTGACCGAATAATTTCCTGAGCAAGATATTTTGTTTTATATCGTCATTCGGTGAAGTGCGGTTAAATTCAAACAAAATTTCACGCGCACGTCTGCGTAAATCTTTTAGCTCTTTTTTAGCCGGCAAATGCGCTAAACCCGCCATCATTTTTTCATATTCAGTCATTATTTATGCCTTAATAATTTCGCCTGTGCGTACATCAAAAACATCCATTCCGGCACTTAATCCGGCTTGTACGCCAAGATCCGCATCTTCAAATACGATGCAGTTGGTCGGATTGACACCGGTTAATTCTGCACAGCGTAAAAAGGTTTCCGGATCAGGCTTATGGGCTTTCACATCATCAGCACTGACAATCGCATTAAAATAAGCGGCAATATCAAGTTTTGCCATTAACATATCAATCAAATGACGATGTGAACCCGAACCGAGAGCAATGGGCTTTTTCTGATAATAATGACGAACAATCTCAAAAGTCGGCAGCAATTTCGATTCCGTAGGGATAAGTTGATAGGAAAGGGCGCGTTTTGCCTCAATCACATCATTCAGATAATCTTGGGGCATTCCGGCTTTTTGCATTATCGCAGCAGCGATTGTTCGCACTGTCGCACCACCCAATTGATACATAATTTGACTGTCAAAATCGTAGCCGAATTGCTCGCCCACAATACCCCACGCTTTCGCATGAACAGGCATCGTATCAATCAACGTACCGTCCATATCGAAAATCAACCCGTCATAATCGCTAAAAAGCCTGTTATCTATCATTTTTATTCCTTACAAAAGGGATTTGTTACAAATTTGTGATCTCTGCACTGTTTTCTTCACATAAAGTACGTTAGATTATAGTGCCTATTTTAGAGGAACAGGAGTCTAAATGCGACTGCTTAATCAACTTGAGCGTTGGAAATTACGCGGACAGATTAATCAGCCAATTATTGAGATCGTATTTCAATTACGTGATCGTCTTGAACATTACTGGAAAGCGAACGTAAACTCCGCCTTAGTCGATATGTTATTATTTCACATTGCTTGTAGTCTGGGACGTATTGAACGTGGTGGTTGCGCCTCCCCGCTTTATCAGGATATGTTTGAAGAAATCCAAAGTGCGGTCGTTTTTCCGCAAGTTTTAACCATTCACGAAGATTTACTTTCCTTTATGCCTTTCGATATTCCTCAGGCAGAACAAACTTATTTTTTGGCGAATGTGTATTCGTTGTTGTTAGAGCAACCATCAATACAAAAACAAATTCCCTCTCTTATACAAAGAGGGAAAAATAAATCCTAATTAAACACCAACCCCAATTCCAACTCTTTCAATCCGTTACTTTCTTGACGAAGTTCATTCCAAACCAGCGGATTACGATCAAGATACCCCTGCTCAAATTCCAACATCCAATTTGAAGAAGAGCGGTGAATTTTAAGCGTAATTTGTTTGGTTTTCTCCGTAGCTTGGCGTGATTTATTGAGAATCACCGCAAGACGTAATAAACGAATTAATGCCACCACATCTTGTTCATCATAACGGGCAAATTTAATCAAATCACCGCTTTTCAGCACACCGATATGCGAACGAACCAGCAATGTGAGCAAGCGTTGTTGTTCACGATCAAAACCCGGCAATTCCATATTTTGCAAAATATAAGCGGAATGTTTTTGCATATTTTTATGATTGATTACAATACCCACCTCATGCAAACGCGCCGCCCAAAGCAATAAATCTTGCATTTCTTCCGCCATTTCCGGTTTTACCCATTGCGTATATTGATGTATCAATAAATTTGCACTGCCGGCAATGCGGTGCGCTTGCTCGGTATCAATATCAAATTGTTCCGTCAGCCCCCACGCCGTACGCGCGCGAATATCCGCCACTTGAAAATTTTTCTCAATACTGTAGATAACGCCTTCACGCAATGCGCCGTCCGAATAACGCATATGGTCAATATGAAAAACATCAAATACGGCACTTAAAATCGCCAACCCCGGAACAAATACATCTATACGTTCCGGATTCAAGCCCACAATATTCAATTTATCAAAATGTGAGGCGTGCAAGGTTTGCTCAATCAAATCTTCTAAACGCGATTTTGTGATGATACCGTTCGGATCTAATGTTGCGGTAATGACTTGATGCACTGTCTTGATTGTGCCGGAAGAACCCAATGCGGATTGCCATCCCAAATTACGGTATTCCCAGCTTAAATCTTCGATTTTATTGACCGCACTTTGATACGCCTTTTCAAAGTTTTCCTTAGAGATTTCACCATTTTGAAAATATTTTGCCGCAAAACTCACACATCCCATATGACGGCTTTCCGCCACGATCGGCGTGAAATCATCGCCGATAATCATTTCCGTAGAGCCACCCCCTATATCTACCACCAATTTTCGTCCTTTTTCCGGCTGGGTATGACACACGCCGGCATAGATGGTCTTAGCTTCGGTTTGCCCGCTGATGATATTAATCGGATAAGGAAAAACTTTTGCGGCTTGGCGTAAAAATTCGTCATTATTGACCGCTCTTCGCAACGTATAAGTGCCGACAACATTCACATTTTCAGGCGCAAAACCTTGTAAGCGCTCGGCAAATAACGCCAAACAATTTACACCGCGCGTTATCGCCTCCTGACTTAATATCGCATTTTCATCCAAACCTTCCGCGAGTTTTACTTTTTGTTTCAAACGTGACAGCACTTGAATTGAGCCGTTCATAATACGTGCAACAATCATATGAAAACTGTTTGAGCCAAGGTCAATGGCAGCGATTTCACGCACATTCGTTCTAGGGGGGGATAGCATATCCTCTTCGTTATTCATAAATAAGCATTCCTAAAATTCAAACTGATAAAGTAAATCAAATACTTGATTTGTGCCGGAAACCGATTGGAAATAAAGCTGTGGTAATAAACGATAACGTAAAGTCACTTCGGCTAAACCATCAAATAATCCTACGCCATATTTTACCTGTAATCGTTTGCCAATATTACCGCTCACTTGTACTTTAGAGCTATCGCCAACACCTGCCGTGCCGAGATTCAAATCCTGAATCCCAAAGGCTTCGCCGATACCGCCCACAAGTTTACCGCTTTTGGCTAATCCCATACCAAGTAGTGCAGCACCCACAGAACCACCCGAACCGGTTTGTCCGCTATTTTCTAAAGAACGTCCGGTCAGTAAATAAGAAAGTGCCTGATCTTGCGGTTTACTTGGGTTAGAAAAAACCGTCACTTCAGGATTTGTTGCTATGCCGACCACTTTCACACCGGCGGTAATATTATTATCTTCCATCGCTTCCGGATTGCGAATAGCTTCAATATTTAACATTGGTTGTGAGGCAAGCCCTGAAAAATTAATTTGCCCTTTACGAACCAATAAATCCTGCCCAAAAGAAGCATACCGACCATTTTTCAAATCAATTTGACCGTACAAGCCCAAACGCCCTTTTTCTTGTTTTACGGAAAGCAAACCCGTTAAGTTAGATTTAAAACCGTAAGCGTCAAAATGGACATCATCACCGATTTTTATTTTTAAATCGGAACGAATTTCCATACCGGATTTTGTGGTCGCCGCAAACTCACGGTTAATTAGTTCCTCCTTGCTTTTGCGCGGCCCGTTTAAAATCACTTCATCTTCACTCACAGGTTCGGCATTATCCGGCAATGAATCTACTTTAATTCGAGCCCACGGAATATCTACATTACCCGATAAATCTAGCAATTTCGGCGTAGCTTTTGCCACCACATTGGTTGAAAACTGTAATTTCCCCATTGAAGGCAAACTGAGCTTAAAGCCCTCTGTTTCCGCCCTTACTTCTGTGCTCCAATTGTCCAAATTTGCCCAATTTGCACCGCCGCTCATTGTCAAATTTCCGTCAGGTGTTTGAACCTTACCCTGCAAGGTAGAGCGAGTTCCTTCAAAACGAATGGCAACATCACCGTTTGTGACCTCAAAAGGTAAGGTTTTCAGTTTCGCTTTTGCGTTGCGAATGTCGAAATGGCCGTTTAATAAAGGTTTTTCCAAATTTCCGCCTAAGGTGAGTTTAGAAATAACTTCTCCGTTAATTGTTTCACCATTCGTCAACAGCTGATTTGCCAACGCTAAATTTAAACGATCAATACCGATACTACCGCCAAGATTACGCGCACCATTTAAATCATTCAGTTTTAAATCGGCATTAATATACCCTTGATTTTGCACGTTGATGTCGGATTTCAAGCTGAGATTATTATTCTGAATATCCGCATTTAGTGTGAGTTTAGGAATAGCAAGTTTAAAAGTGCGATAATCCAATTTTTGTGCAATACCTAAATTATCACCGGTCAAAGTCAGGTTTAGAAGAAAGGGTTTATCGCTAAACCACGCCACTTTTCCTTCACTACGAAGATTTCCCTTCAAGCTATCTTGCCCGATAAATTGATTCACCAAATCAAGATTAATACGCTTTATATTAAAAGGAATTTCGCCATTTTCCCCAGCCGTGAAAGATTTCGGGAAACACAAATCCGCATTAATATTTTGCCAACAATGTGCGCCGATTGCGGCTTGTATTTTTTTATTGTCATAGTGTACGGAAATCGCTTGGTTTGGCTTTACATCCCCTATCGGCGTGTCTATCTTCATTTGGCTTAATGACCCTTTCCATTGCTGAGAAGTGCGGTCAAAATTGCCTGAGATTTTTAAATCTGCCGCCACAGGTTTTCCTTGAGAGGCTAAAACGAGTTGATGGTTTTTTTCATCGCCCGATACGCTCAAATTGACACTTTTCATTGCCACCGCATCACCATAACGAATATTGCCGCCTTTTATATTCAGGTTGCCTTTCAAAATCGGTGAGCCGGAAATATTGCCTTTAACGGTTACATTAGCAATATCTAAAATCTGCCAATGGAGGTGTTGGCTATTAAGATCAAGCGTGACATTCGGTTCAACCAATTTTCCCTGAATTGTCGCTTTCCCCATCAAAGCTCCCGACAAATCAGCATATAAACCACGTAAGTTCGGCGCGTTAATATCAAGCGTTAAATCCGATTCATCACTCAATGTGCCTTTGGCATAAATTTTGTTATCACCATAATTAAGCGATAAATTTGAAATATCGAGTAATGTTTTATCGCTTAACGCCACATCCCCTTTCAGATTCAATGGGCGATGAGAAAGCGTACCAACTAAATCAACCGTTGGTATATCCACCTGCCAACCTTGTTCCCCCGCTTCACCGGATGTGATGAGTTTACCGAACAATACGGCAGGCATTGCCGGTACGTAAGGGCGGATATTCATTTTGTTTAAATTCGCTTCAATGTCCCACTGCGCCCCTTTTTTCCAATTTGCCGAACCGGTTAGTTTCGCTGTCCCCTCTAATGCCGACAAACTTAATTGATGAATATCGACCGCATATAATTTGCCGTCCGCATTCAGCGTTAAACGTGTTGATGGAATATGATCCATTCCTTCCACACCACCCTCAAGCTCGGCATGATAATCCAGTAAATTCCCTGTTAATTTCAAAGTAACGTCATTAATTTTCAACGGTGATAATGCCTGTGCGAAAGCGTATTGCCCTTTAGTGGCTTTAAGTGTGAAGTTTAACGGCATTTTATCTTCGGCAAGTTTTACTTCGGCGTCCAGTTCCGCATTCAATACACCCTTTGTTTTTAGAGAAAGTGCGGTCGTTTTTTTCAACGATCCTGAAAGGGATAAATCCACCTGACTTGCCGGAAATATTGCTTTACCTTGAGATGTAAAAGCATTTAGTGAAGAGGTTAAAGACAAATCCAACGGAAAATCATCGTTTAGCTGTAATGAACCATGAGAATTTAATGTACCGAGCGAACTTTCAATATCCAATTTCTGTAATTGAACAAAATGTCCTGTTGCATCCGCTTGTAATAATAAAGAAGGTAACGTAATGCGTTGTAATTCTTCACCTTGTTCATTTTGTGCGACATATTGCCAATCTTTTGCGGCAAGGTTGGTAACGTGAATATCAAAAGGTAAATTGATCTCACTGACGTTTCCTAAAAATGCGGGAGTAAGGCTTTGTTCAATCGCCGTCCAATCTACGGGTTGATTATTTTCCACTTTGATTGACTTTGTCTTTAATTCTGAAGATTGAATATGCAAAACATCAAGGTTACTTAATTCTGTCGGAGCAAGGGTTAAACCAAATTCATTGTCCAAACTGACCGCACTTTGAAAACCTTCGAGCGCAATATTGGTTTGATCAAGTTTCAGATTCAATTTATCCAGTGCAATATTTTTCACCTGAACAGAAATCGGCAAATTGATTTTTTCCATTGGAGAAGATTCGGTTTGTTTTTCTTCCGATGGTGGCAATTGTGCGGTATCAATCAAGATGACAGGTTCTTTTACGGAAAGATCTTCCACACAAATTTTGCGTGAAAGCAAACAGCCGAAATCTATCTGTAAACGAGCCTGAGCAATGCGTGTATCAATTCCCGCCGTTTGATAACGCACATTGTGCAATACTAAACCGCGCTGCAAACCGCCTTCAACCTGTTCAATAGAAAGGCTATCGAGAAATTTATCCGTCAGTTCAATTAAGCCTCGCTGACCTTGTTCAAAAGACAATGCCCCCAAAAGCGCGAAAACAGGCAAAAAAATGACCGCACTTCCCACACAAAAGGCTTTACGAACAAAGCCTTTTTTCTTTTTAGCTTTGCTTGATTTCGATGATTGCTCAGATTGGGGTTCTTCTCGTTTAATTTCTTGCTTTGTCATCATTCCGTCTAAATCTCTGTACCTAAGCCGATATAAAATTGAATGTTCTTACTGTTGTCCTTGTTTCGAATCGGTGTGGCAATATCAAATTTGATTGCGCCCACCGGTGATGCCCAACGTACGCCGACACCCGCACCATAGCGTAATTCTTCTTGGCTGAAACGATTTGCAGCAAGACCGGCATCGACAAAAGTTGCCGCCCACCATGAGGGATAAACTTGATATTGATATTCAAATGATCCCGTAACCAAACGAGAGCCACCCACTAACTTACCCTTGCGATCTTTCGGTGAGATTTTTTTGTAGCCGTACCCGCGCACACTGCGATCACCGCCGGCGAAAAAGCGAAGCGTCGGCGGAATTTTATTAATATCTTTGGTATTCAAATAACCGATTTCAGCACGGGTGATAATGCGGTGATTTTCCGCATAGGTACGAATCCATCCGGTAGAGGCCTGAACTTTGAAAAAACTCGCATCGGAAAGTAAGCCTTTATAAGCGACATCTACGGTGATTTTCTGCGCATCTCCCCAAGTCGGGAATATTCCGCCACGCAAACGGGTTCGGTTAAAACCACCGGTTGGATACACTAACAAGGTTTTATCTTCTACATCCGCTTGAGTAAATTTATCGTAACGGGCACGCACACCGGCAAAATATTGCCAACCCTCGGCATTATTCCAATAACGCAATCCCGCAAGTGTTAGTGCCGTTGTTTTGGTATCATTCTTATCTTCATTTTCCAAACCGCCGGAAAATTCATAGTAATAATTCAATGGATTTTTTAGTAACGGCACTCTGTAAGTAGCTTCAAGCGTTTGTTTGGGCGCAGAAACATAAAGATTCGTACGGAAACTATGTCCACGATCATTGATCCAAGGTTTTGTCCAACCGATTTGTAAATGCGGGCCGGTATCCGTTGCAAAACCCACACCCAATTCCATCGCATTTTTCTTACGTGGATAAAGCAGCACATCTAAATTGACGACTTTTTTTTGCTCATCGACTTGAGGTTGTAACAACACGGAACTAAACCAGTTGGTGGAAGAAAAATCGTTACTAAATTCAGAAAGTTGATTTACCAAATAAGGTTCGCCCGTATGAATCTTCAACATATTTTGCAGGTAATCTTCTCGGATTTGCGAATGATGAAATTTAATATTGCCATAGTGATAACGTACACCACTCTCAAAAAGCATACGCCACCAAGCCTGATGAGTTTCAGGGCTGATTTCTAAACGAGAGATAGTAAACTTTCCATCTAAATAGCCGCGTGCAAGGGCAAGTGTAGAAATACTATTCTTATAATCGCTATATTTTTGATGTTCAACCAATTCGCCATTTTTAGGTAAATTTTTACGCAATGCCTTAAATGCCTCATCTTGCGCGGCTTCACCTTCAATTTTCACATCCGTACCTGCAATACGTGTCGGCTCACCGGGAGTGACATTGGCGATTAATAAATCTCTACCTTTGCGTTTTTTTAATTCAAAAGTAACGGAAGAATCATAATAACCGAACACCCGCAGCCCTTTATCCACCGCCTCAGTCACCAAGCGTTTATAACGATCAGAACCGTCCATTTCTTCTTTTTCTATAAGCTCAACATTAAGTTTTGTATTACGAATTGCCCGTTCACCTTTAATTCCACGGATTTCAATATCCACGGTTTGTTCGGCAAAAGCGGAGAGCGCCGAAAGGAAAAGCAGAAGTGCGGTTAATTTGAAGGGGATTTTTTTCATTTTTTTAGCTAAACAGAGTAAAGAGATCAATTCCTAACAATGCGTTAGTTTACCTATAAAGTCAGGTTCTTTGAACGTTTTTTACAAATTTTTCGTTATTAAGAAACCCTGTATAAAAAATGCGGTTTATATTAACCGCACTTTTAATTTCTTAATGATTGGTAAATTTCACTTCTTGCACGATTCGTTTCGCTGTGGCGATAGGAAGCTGTCCGATAAACGTGATTTCTTTATCACCGATCACCTCACTATACAAAGTAAATTCGCCTTGTTTCCATGTTTTATCTTGATTAGGTTGTTGACTTTCCGCTTTTGTAACATATAAGGTGAAAGTAAATAATCCGTCACTAAACAAAGAGCTATCAATAATTTCGCCATCAAATAAATCTTGGCTACGTCGAACACTTTCAAATCCCTGTGGTAACCAACCGGGTTCCCAATCCAGAGAGAGAACCGCATTTTGTGTTTCGTTTAATAGCGGTGGCATAGAAACTTTATTTAAATAATTCGTTAAGCCTTTTAAGCTATCATCAATATAAAGCGTAACAACACGGAATTGATCCAATAATTTTCCATCACGATCAAGCATATCGCCCCGAAGTAATAAGCCGTTTTCCTCATCTACAAAAACCAAATATTGATAACGGAAATCATCTTTCGGCACAATTCGAATCGTATCGACAAAACGTCCGGCGACACGATTTTTCCCTAAAGGGATAAAATCATAATTTTCTGCCAGTTTATCAAAATGGCTACGAATAATCGCAGGAAGCGCATCGACAATATTTCCGCTGTTCAATGTGAATGCTTGAGAATTAGGTTGGAAGTAACTGACTAAATTATCCCGCTGAATAATTTCTTGTTGCTCACCATCAAGGGTAACTAATTGTGCATAGGTTTTGTTATCGCGTTTGATATGGCGATAACGAAAGGAATCCATATTATTCGGTGAAGTCTGCACAAAAGCAATTTCATAATTCAGATTATTCACTGCATACGCCATTTTCTCTAACGCCTTTTTTGCCGAACTATCTTCTGCAAAAGCGGAAACACTAAAAAGGGAAATGAGTAAAAGTGCGGTCGATTTTAGAGATATTTTTTTCATAAACGTTTTGACTATTCATAAAAAATCACCACCTCATCGAGGTTGATCAGGTGGTGAATTCATTTGTTCTTATTAGATTACTATTTTGATTGATTAGAACCGACATTTAACGCATCTGCATGCATACGGCGTTGCAATTCATAATTTTGCAACATTGCACCGATACGGCGGTTTTTTTGTTCCATTTGATCGGTGGTTGCCACATCTTTAGTCGGAGCATTGTAGCTAACTTCTTGAACCGAATTATTAAACGGTAAGGTTTGTAACACCGGTGTTTCCGGAACGTTACTTACATCACTTTTAGTATTAAAGGATTGAACGCCAATTACCGCCACTAAACACACGCTCGCTGCCACTGCAATTTGAGCCATCGGCGCAAAGAAAGATTTGAATTTACGCATAAACGGTAGTCTCTGAACTTCTTCAACGGTCGGTTGAGACTCGGAGATCGCTAATTTCTCAATGTTTTCATTCTCAATTAAACCAGCTATTTTTTCCGTAAAATCCGTACCTAATAAAATATCACTTTCTTTACGAATAACGGCACGCACCATATGATAGCTTGCCCAAGACTGTTGCAAAGCTTCATCGTTACATAATTTTTCCGTGAATGAAACATCCACTTGTTCGCCATCCATATAGGCTGAAAGTAACTCTTTTTGCATTTTTAACTCCGACTGTATTTTAACGTTGCATAAGCGGTTGTATTTTATTTTCAATAATTTCACGCGCACGGAAAATTCGAGAACGCACAGTGCCTACGGGGCAATCCATAATTCCGGCAATATCTTCGTAACTTAATCCTTCAAGTTCACGAAGTGTTATCGCTGTTTTTAAATCTTCCGGCATATTCTTAATCGTATCAAAAATAAGTTTTTCCAATTCACCGGATAACATTTCATTTTCCGGCGAATCCACATCACGAAGATGGGTTCCCACATCATAGCTTTCAGCATCTTCTGCCAATATATCTTCGCTTGGTGGACGACGCCCTTGCGCCGTTAAATAATTTTTCGCCGTATTCACGGCAATTCGATATAGCCAAGTGTAGAAAGCACTATCGCCTCGAAAAGATTCAATGGAACGATAGGCTTTAATAAAGGATTCCTGCACAACATCAGGAATATCATTACGCGAAATGTAACGGGTAAGCAACCCGGCTACTTTATTCTGATAACGCGAAACTAATAAATTAAAGGCTTTTTTATCGCCTTGCTGTACCCTTTCTACCAAAGCTTGATCCGTTAGCTGTTCAGCCATATTTCTCCTAATGCTATGTCTAACACGCCTTAATATTTAAGACAGCAAGCTCTTGTCGCTTTATCTGACATAAGTGATTTAAAAAAGTTCAAAGGTTAAAAACAATTTAGGTATTCTTAAATAGTGGAAATTTTTTGTTTTGTTTGAATATATTCCACCATATTTTGTAATTCGGCATCTTCTGCTTTGCCACGATTAAAAAACCAAGAAAATAATTGTAAATCTGTGCTGGCAAGTAAACGAATGAAAACATCTTTTTGCGCATCCGCTAATTCATCAAAATGCTGCTGATAAAACGGCATAATGATTTTATCTAACTCCAGCATTCCACGTCGGCAATCCCATTCAATACGAAGTTTGTTGTATTTTTCCATATTTCCTCCAAGCAAAAGTGCGGTTAATTTTTCTTATGTTTCAAAAACTTTAAAAAAATAACCGCACTTTTGTTGATTATTCTGCAGTCGGTTTCGGTTTAATCACTGCATAAATAACCCCGGTAATTAAAGCACCTGCCGCAATCGCCGCTAAATAACGCACCGGTTCGGAAACAAACGGAATCACGAATAATCCGCCGTGTGGGGCTTGTAAAGTAATATCCGAAGCCATTGAAATTGCACCGGCTGTCGCACCACCAATAACAGAGCTTATAATAACGCGGATCGGATCGGCTGCAACAAAAGGTAATGCACCTTCTGAAATAAAGCATAAACCCAATACGAAAGAAGCTTTACCTGCATCACGTTGATTTGCCGTAAATTTACTACGTGCAATCCAAGTAGCGATCGCCATACCGATTGGCGGCACCATACCCGCAGCCATTGCGGCTGCCATTGGCGTGTAAACTTGTGATGCAATCATTCCCACAGAGAACGTGTATGCCGCTTTATTGACCGGTCCGCCCATATCAATACACATCATTGCACCGATTAAGGTTCCCAACACCATTGCATTCACTTCACCCATGGATTTTAACCATTCGGTTAATGCATTCATTATTTGCGCAACCGGTGGATTAACCACATAAAGCATAGCCAAACCGACGATTAATGTACCTAAGAGCGGTAAAATTAAAATTGGTTTTAATGAAGTCAAACTCGCCGGTAACTTAATAATGATATTTAATCCTTTCACCACATAACCGGCAAGGAAACCCGCAACAATACCGCCTAAAATACCAGCTCCCGCAGTTGTCGCAAGCATACCGCCGATAAGCCCTACAGCAAGCCCCGGGCGATCAGCAATAGAAAATGCCACGTAACCGGCAAAAACAGCGATCATTAAGTGGAACGCAGCACCACCGCCAATATCCATCAAGGCTTTAGGAATACCGTGGAAAATGGTTTCATCCTTAAACGCTTCAATTCCAAACATAAAGGAAATTGCGATTAATAAACCACCGGCCACTACCAACGGTAACATATGAGATACACCGGTCATCAAGTGTTTATATACGCCTTTTTTCTCGCCGCTTTCTTCAGCATTTACTTTTGCATTACCGCCTTCAAACACTTTTGCTTCTTTAAAGGCTTTATCAAATTCTTGTGCGGTTTTCTTTAATGCTAATCCGGTAGAAGTGCGATACATCGGTTTACCTTTGAATTTGTCCAACGGCACATCAATATCCGCCGCAATAAACACAAGATCTGCCGCCGCCACTTCTTCAGGCGTAATTTCATTACCGGCACCCACTTGACCGCGAGTCTCCACTTTTACGTTCCAGCCTTGTTTTTTCGCATAAGCTTCAATGGCTTCGGCAGACATAAAGGTATGCGCGACTCCCGTAGGACAAGCGGTAACCGCCACAATATTTTTCACACCGGAAACAGTGGCAAAATTAACCGCACTTTCAGGTGAATAATCAACGCCATTTGCCATCGCATTTGCTAACGTAACTTCCGGTGAGGTCATGGCAATATCAACCCCCACCATAAAGATTTTTTTACCTGTTAGTGCGGCATTGTTTGGCAGTTGTGAACCGAATACAAGCGCAAGATCGGCTTCTGCGGCATTTTCTACCAGTGAAATATTTGCTTTCTGAGCCGCTTCACGAAACACTTTGCGTAATAAATAGGCCTTTGCACTGCCTACATCGTTTGATTGGGTTAAAAATAACTTCATTTTATTATCCTTCAATCACAGTGATTTTTACTTGGTCTAAAATAGGCTTAAGGAGAGTAGGATCACTTACTCCGACATTACTTTGCGATACGGCAAAAGCAGAAACCGCACTGGCAAAAGCCAAAGTCTCCGCTTTTGAGAACCCTTGGTCAAAGCCGTAAATTAAACCTGCCACCATAGAATCCCCTGCACCTACGGTGCTGACCACATTTTCACATTTTGGCGGTTGCGCTTGCAAAATGCCTTCATTATTGAGCCACAAGGATCCTTCCGCACCCATAGAAATAATCACATTTTCAATACCTTGAGCTTTTAATTGTTGTGCAGCATCAATGATTTCTTCCACCGTATTAAGTGAATGCCCAACCCAAGCCTCTAATTCACGATGATTGGGTTTCACCAACCAAGGATGTGCTTTTAAACCGGCTGTCAATGCCGCATTGCTACTATCCAGCACGACTTTCACACCGGCTTGATGCAATTGGTTTAACCAGTCGGCGAACAATTCAGGTGTAACGCCGCGCGGCAAACTCCCGCACACCGCAACAATATCGTAATCCAAACAATACGCCAAAGAATCGGCAGTAAATTGTTGCCATACCGTTGAACTGATTTCGTAACCAAGGAAATTTAAGTCGGTAACATCTGCTTCCGTTTCGGTAATTTTTACATTGATACGGGTTTTACCGGCAACACGGTGGAATTTATCTTCCAATCCCTGTTTTTTGAACATTTGCTCAAAATCGCCTACATTGTCTTCACCCAAAAAACCACCTACGGCAACATCCGAGCCTAAATCCTTCAGCACTTTTGCCACATTAATACCTTTGCCGGCTGGGAAAAGCCCAAGGGTTTCAACGGTATTTACTTCACCTAATTCAATGCGAGCCAAACGCCCAACCAAATCATAAGCCGCATTTAAGGTAATGGTTGCAATTTTTGCCATAACTATTCACCTTTCCCTTCGCCAAGACCTGATTCGATGGCGATGCGAATCCCTTCAATGGCTTCTTTCGCTTGTTCGCCGGTCGCCACAAAACGTAAGCGAGAACCTTTTACAGCACCTAAGGCTACGATTTTCATTAAACTTTTTGCACTGACTAATTGGGAATTACGATCAAGATTTTGCACCGCAATCGAAGCATTATATTTCTTTACTTCGTTTACCAGTACTGCACTCGGACGAGCGTGTAAACCATGTTCATTGTTGATCACAAACACCGCTTCAATGGCATCGGAAGGCAGACTACTATCTTCTGCTATTGTCGGCGCATAACCCTGTTCAGCCATCACTTCAATGGTATCCGGTTGGGCAGGCGGTACGGACGAAACGCTTTCGCCCAAACCTTCCGCAATCACTTTACCAAGCGCTTCAATCGCTTGTTTAGCATCTTCACCTTCTGCGACAAAACGTAAACGATGACCTTGCGTTACACCCAATGCTACAATTTTCATCAAACTTTTTGCGCTTACCGGCTCTCCACCACGGGTAAGATTTTGTACGGTAATTTTCGAAGTGAATTTTTTCACTTCATTCACTAAATTAGCACTTGGACGGGCGTGTAAACCATGCTCGTTACGAACGGTGAAGGTTCCTACAACCGCCCCGATAACACTTTCTGTTGCCGCAGTTGCAGGTTCGCCCCCTAAAAGTGCGGTCAAAATATCGGTAGAATTTCCATTTAATAATGCGTTTTGCACGTCATCTTCCAATAAACGGACTAATGTCGGATTAATCGTCTCATTTACAGCAGCTACTGTAATGACGCCTTTAACCGGTTTGCCGTTATGACTGAAAATGGTTTTCGCGCGACTAAACGCCAAAGCGTTCTTTAGATTACCGGAAACCGCATCGGTAACCCATAAGCCTTTTCCTAGCGGTAGTGCGGCATTGCCGATAACTTCAGAAACAAAACTATTTTCAACCGCACTTTGGGCTTTTAATTGACCGGCATTCATTGCCACTAAAGTAAATAAACTTTGTGTGTTTACGTCCAGATGAATATTTTCTTCAGGAATAGTAAAGGCTTCTGTGGGCTCACCCGTCAAAGTCGCACGGAATTGCTCAACATCTGTCATTACAGCTAATTTCGCGGCAGTATCTTCATCACCAAGTACATGGGTTAATTGACGCAATAATGCCAAATGTTCATCAGAGCGGGCTGCGATACCAATCACTACATAAGCCGTGTTGCCTTCGCCCCATTCAATTCCTTGGGGAAATTGAAACACTTGCACACCGGTTTTTTTCACCATTGAACGGGTTTCTAATGTGCCGTGCGGAATTGCAATACCGTTACCTAAAAAAGTAGACGTTTGCTGTTCACGATCGAGCATACCTTGTAAGTATCCGCTTTCCACATAACCCGTATTTTCCAAAGCTCCCGCAGCCATTTCAATGGCTTGTTGCTTGTTTTCTGCGCTAACATTTAAGTGAATGTTGCTTTCCGAAAGTTCTAACATTCTTACTCCTCAGTCTAAGATTTAGAAAAAGAAAAAACTGTTGATAGAATGATCCTCAACAGTTTTATATATTATTTTGCTGTACAAACCTTTAGCAGCTCATCACTGCCTTTTGCGATATATTCATCATTTTCGCCACGCTCTTTGCCCTTTTTCAAATCGCGCATCGCATCGTAGATCCCTTGAGTTATACTCGGCGAATCAAGTTTACTCCAACAGGTCGGGCTTAAACGGTTAAAATTACTTTGTAATGCTTCTCCGTGCAGTACGCCGCTGTAATAAGCATATACATCCGAATCATGCCCGCCGGTATAAAGTTTATCTTGGATTTGCTTAATCGGTACTAAAATACGACCTAAATACCAATCATTTACACCACTGGCGAAATTATCTACGTAGAAATGTTCATTTACACGGCCTTTATAGGTTGCCACTGTCGCTTCATAAGCCGCCGCATAAGATTTTTGATCGATTTTATCTTTATCCAAATCAATCACTTTTTTATCATTCCCCATAAAAGGAATATGCGATGTCATTGAAGAGATGGAAGAACAAGCCGCAAGCATAATAGAAAATAAAAATACAGATATTGTTTTTAACATAGTTATCCTATTAAATATAAAATAAACCGGCGCCATTATACTGGCTGCAGTGGATTACGCAAGAAAGTACCTAATCTATTCACTTTCTTTCACTAATGACACTAAAACTTGGTCAATTTTAAAATTTTCGGTATCAACCACTTCAAATTTGTATTTTCCATAAATCAACGAATCGGTTTTTTTCGGGATTTTACGTAGCATATACATCATAAAGCCACTGATCGTTTCATAATTTTCTTCATCGGGGAAAGATTCAATATCCAATGCACGCATTACATCTTCAAGTGGTGTCGCGCCATCAATGAGCCAAGAATTTTCATCACGGCTGACGATTTGTTCTTCTTCGTTAGATACCAGTTCGCCCATTACAATGCTCATTACATCATTAAGGGTAACTATTCCCACCACTAAAGCATATTCATTCACAATAACGGCAAAATCTTCACCGGTTGATTTAAACAATTCCAAAACTTCATAAAGGGAAAGGGTATCCGGTACAAACAAGGCTTTACGCAACAATTTCGGATCGGTTAATGAAACATCAACATTTTTTAAATACATCGTCAATAATGTATGAGACTCCACATAACCAAGAATCTTATCAAGCCCATTATCGCAAATGACAATTTTGGAATGGGAATCACGGGAAAGGGTATCCATCACATCTTGTCGGCTAAAAGTGCGGTCTAAATACACGATGTTTTCACGCGTTGTCATTGTTGAAGTGACGGTGCGTTCTTGCATATCAAAAATATTTTCAATGAGATAATGTTGCTCGGTTTTTAATACACCGGCTTCCGCCCCTGCTTCTACCACGGCAACAATATCCTCGGAAGAGATATTGTCATTACGCAACATAGAAACACCAAACAGTTTGAAAAGCATATTTGATAAGCCGTCAAATACCCAAACTATCGGTTTTAACAAGAAAATTAACACTTGCATTATACCAACTGTACGCAATGCCACAGCTTCCGGATTAATCAAGGCAAGACGTTTTGGCATTAGATCCGCCAAAAGAATAAAAGAGGAAGTCACTAAAAAGAAGGCAATCCAAGAAGAAGCGGGTTCTAGCCAAGGGGCTTGTGTGTATTTATATAAAAAATGTTGCAAATGAAGGCTGATGTCTGCCTCACCAATCATCCCTCCCAATATGGCGACCATATTTAAACCAATTTGAACAACCGTAATAAAACTCCCCGGTTGTTCTTGTAACCTTAACACCTGTGCAGCCTTTAAGTTGCCTTCATTTGCCATATTTTGCAACTTAATACGGCGCGCACCCGCTAAAGATATTTCAGCTGATGACACGATTGCACTAATAATGATTAACAAAATTAACACTAAAATAGCAACAAATAAATTCATAATATTCTCGTTAAGTTAAATGAATAAATAGATTTGTTTCTTTGATAAAGTGCGGTCAAATTTAACCGCACTTTTAGAGGGAAAAGCACCCTAGTTTTCGCTATCGAACCAGCCGCGGACAAATTGAATAGAAAGGAATAATGTGATCAACAGGAACGCATAAAATATCCAAGATAAAATCGGATGGCTTGGAGTTACATCTCCGCTGATTTCTTTTACCGAAACCGCATTACGAAATTCATCAAACATCGTTAAACGCCAGCCGTAATATTTTATTTGAACCAATTTATTTTCATTGCCCATCGCTTGGGCTTCAGCTTGTAAATTTGCCGAGCCGAACTTGAAATAGAACGGAAAACCCCAACGGGTATCTTCATTACGGTACACCATAATTTTTCCGTCATCATTTTGCGTGTTGATGTAATACACATCACGAGTAGGACCGTCTGCCGGATTGGATTTAGTAATCGGCCCGTCTTTATCGACACGTTTTACTTCCACACCGGTGACACGGGTCACATCGTAGTGAGGAAAAACATAGTTCACCACGGAAAACATAAAACCATGGAAAACAAAGATGACTAAAAATAGAAAATATTTAAAAAATTTACGCATTATTTCTCCTTTAAAAAGTTGTTCATTTATTCTACACGAATTTTAAATAAACGCTCGAAATTTTGCGTAGTAATCCGCGCAAACTCTTCGGCAGAAAATCCTTTCAAGGTTGCCACATATTCACAAACTTCCCTTGTGTAAGCCGGTTGATTTTCTTTACCGCGATAAGGTACCGGCGCAAGGTAAGGTGAATCCGTTTCAACCAACAAGCGATCTGCCGGTACATAGCGAATCGCTTCACGAATCGCTTCGGCATTTTTAAACGTAATAATACCGGAACAAGAAATATAAAATCCGAGATCCAAGGCTTTTTTGGCAAAATCTAAAGTTTCCGTAAAACAGTGGATAACGCCTCCGCACTTCTCCGCTTTATTTTCACGCAGCATCGAAATCGTATCCTCACCTGCCGCGCGTGTATGAATAATCACGGGCTTATTAAGTTGGTTTGCAATCGCTATTTGGCTAGCGAATATGCTTTGCTGTTCAATTTTATTATCCGCACTGTAATAGTAATCTAAACCAATTTCACCGATGGCAATCACTTTTTTATCCTGTGCCAAACGTAATAATCGGTCGGCTTCATAATGTTCTTCTTCAAAATCTAACGGATGAACACCACAAGCTAATGAAATATTGTCAAATCGGCTCAGAGTTTCGTAAGCTTTTTCAAAACGACTTAAGGTAACACCGATAGCAAGCAAGTGTTTTACATCTCGTGCGTAAGCTTTTTCAACGACATCTGCAATATTTTTATGCAGGTTCTCATAATCCAATGCATCTAAATGGCAATGGGAATCAACGATAAACATTTATTATTTGTTCCTTATTATTTCAGTATGTCATGGAAAATTGCCACAACGAAATCATTTTATTTTAGAGAAAGAGCGTTTTTAGGTTAATTATTTACTTCAAACACATCCGTTATTAATTTGGTTAGTCCATCTAACAGCATTAATTCTACATTTACCCCATTAATCGAACGCAAATCCGACCGCACTTTTTGCATAATGTTGATGGCTTTCAATAAACCCTGTACAGTTTGCTCATCACCGAATTGCGCCACACCACGAGCCAAATCAGCAACTTGACGATGGCTGTTAATTTCAAGTTTGTATTTTAAACTATCGGCAAGAAACGCTAAGATCCAATCTACCTGCCGTATATAATGTTCTTTATCAAATAAAGGAAGAAGTTCTAAAGGTGAACGGCGGCGATAAAAGATCCAAAATTGTCGAAGGAAATTTTTTCGCTGTTCAATTAAACTTTGTTGTAACGTTTCCAATGCAAGTAAAGGACGACCTAAATTCATTGTAAGAGCGGTAGAAATATCTTCAAAATTGACCGCACTTTCTCCCATATATTGACTTTGTAACCAATCCTGCGCCGTTTGTTCGTCCGGTATGGGTAATGTCCATACTTGGCAACGGCTATAAATAGTAGCTAATAAGCTCGCCGAGCTATCCGTTTTCAGCAAAAAATACGTATTTGGACGAGGTTCTTCCAGTGTTTTTAATAATGCGTTAGCGGCGGCTTCCGTTAAATGTTCCGCTCCCTCTATATAGATTACTTTATTGCCGTTTTGCTGCGAATGTTGAGCAACGATTTCATTAATCTCGCGCACTTGATCCACGCCAATATCTTTACCTTCAATAGAACGCAATTCATGGTAATCAGGGTGGCTATGCGCCTGCATTAAGTGACAGGAATGACATTCTCCGCAGGCTTGACTACCCTGCGGGTTAATACACATAATTCGGCGGGAAAGTGCATCAAATAACTTTTCTGCGCCCAATCCCTGATCCGATTTAATCAATACGGCGTGATGCCCTAATTTTTCCGAGAAAGTTTGAGCTATTTTTACGTAAGTAGGGTTAAGCCAAGGATAAAGTGCGGTCATTTTTCGTTATGTTTCCACCAATTTTTTACCGCACTTTCAATATCTGCACGCACTTGTTCAATATTTTGTTCAGCATTAATCGTAACGGCTTTCGGGTTATTTTTTACTAATTCCAAATAACGTGAGCGGGTGCGGTGAAAAAAATCCAAATTCATTTGTTCAATACGATCCAGCTCGCCACGTCCGCGCGCACGCGCTAATCCTAACGCAGGATCAATATCCAAATAGATGGTCAGATCCGGTTCAAAATTCCCCAAAACCGTCTCTTTTAGCGTCTGCATAAAATGCGGATTAAGCTGACGACCTCCACCTTGATAAGCCTGAGATGACATATCGTGACGATCGCCCACCACCCATTTTCCTTGGGCAAGCGCCGGTTTAATGACATTTTCTACCAATTGAATTCGAGCGGCATAAAGCATTAATAGTTCCGCTTTATCGGTTACCGGTTCTTCGGTTTCGTGCTTAATAAGTTGGCGCAATTTTTCTGCCAAAGGCGTACCGCCCGGTTCTCGGGTAACGATGACATCATTAATACCCAGCTCTTTTAAAATATCCACCACCGCTTGATGTGCCGTGCTTTTTCCCGCACCTTCCAAACCTTCAATGACAATAAATTTTCCGCTCATATTATTTTCCATTTTTCTGACTACGATACCAACGCAAATATTCTTGCACCGCTTTGTTATGTTCTTTTAAATTACGGGTAAATTTATGCCCGCCCGTGCCATCTGCGACAAAATAGTAAAAATCTGTTTTTTCAGGGTGCGAAACCGCTTGTAATGAGCTTTCACTCACCATTGCAATAGGGGTCGGCGGTAAGCCGTCAATCACATAGGTATTATAAGGCGTGGGCGTTTCTAAATCTTTTTTACGAATATTGCCGTTGTAGTCGTCTCCCATACCATAAATTACCGTTGGATCCGTTTGTAGTTTCATTTTCGCATTAAGGCGGTTAATAAATACGGAAGCAACTTTGGCTCGTTCCGCCGCAATCCCCGTTTCTTTTTCTACAATAGAAGCAAGTATTAACATTTCATAAGCATTTGCTAACGGAAGATTTTCATCACGTTCTCGCCATGCTTTATCTAGTGCTTTCTTCAAACGATCTGCCGAACGTTGAAGTAATTCCAAATCCGTGGAATTCGGTGTGTAATTATAGGTATCCGGATATAACCATCCATCTATATTTTTCCTTTCATGAATTGCTTTTACATCATTGGGAATATTTAGTAACCCAAAAATTTCTTTATCGCTTTTATCTTTTAAGGTTTGTTTCAAATGTGGTGCTTTTTCAAGATTTTTTCGCCATTCTTTAAAAGTTTTCCCTTCAATAAATCGTACGTTAAATTGAGCCTCTTTGCCAGAATTAAGCAAATTTAACACATCTCGTACGGTTTTTATGTCGGTTAAAGAATAAGTTCCCGCTTTAATTTTATTTAATTCAGGTTTTAACTTTAGCAAATATGGAAGTAACCATGCATTATCCAGTAGCTTTTCTTGCTCAAAAAGTGCGGCTAATTTTTGCCCTGTTGTACCACGTTCTACAACCAAGAGTTGATCAGGTTGGGCATTGATCGTTTCTTGCTGAAAAGTGTTCAGTTTTTGATAACCCCAAAAACCACCGCTCGCAATAATTAAAAGAAATATAATGAAGCTGATAAAAAATTTTTTCATAAAAAACAGGTGATGAAATAAAAACAACAAAAGGGGCTGTCGCCCCTCTCATACTAAATATCAATTTATTTATTAAAATATTGAATATCCGCTGTTTTACGTAGGACTTTTACCCAGTCTTTCGTCGCATCTTGTAACTGGCTATTTACAATTTTTTCATAAGCCTTTTGACGATACGCATCTTCCGTACGATCACCATCACGAATACCGATAACCTCTAAAATATGCCAGCCAAATTCTGATTTAAACGGCGCAGAAATAACACCTTGCTTTGTGGTTTGCACCGCTTTTGCGAAAGGCGCTACATAAGCCTCCGGAAATGCATAACCCAAACTACCGCCATTTGCTCCGGATAAATAATCTTTCGAATATTTTAATGCGGCATCAGCAAAAGTCATTTTACCGGAAATAATATCCGCTCGAATTTGTGTAAGTTCTGATTTCGCCTGCGCATCATTTAATAATGGATTGAGTTTTAAAAGAATATGACGAACTTCATATTCTTTACCCGTTACTTTTTTCTCTGTGCCGTTAGCTTTTGCTTCTTTCAGCATTTTTTTACCAAGTTCATCCACTTCTTCACGTGTTATTTGCACACTATTACTAATTGCGTGATCACGTACACCGGACATTATCATTTGGTTTGCAATTTGTTGGGTGAACGCTTTAAGAGAAATACCTTGATAATCTAAAGCATCTAAAAATTGTCCGTAAGTCAAACCGTTTTTCGCCGCAATATCTTCTACAATCAGATCAAGTTCTTTTGGATTTATCTTTATCCCTGATTCTTGAATGGCTTTCTGTACCAAAATATCATCAATGACTTTATCCAATGCTGCTTGATGATCACCTTTCTTACCCATTGCAGCACGTACTTGGCTTTCTAATACAGGAAAACCGTCTACGGTTGCAACCACTCGTTCTTCCGCTTGAACAGAAGAAAACACGAACATACCCAATACGGAAAATAAAAGAGATTTTAGTACAGATTTTTTCATAATTATTTATCTTAAAATAGGCTGATAACGCTCGTTAGAGTACCAATTTTAAACAAGGTTCACAATAGCTTAGGATTATTTTGATAACTATTTCGATAACAACGCAACTTCATAACAACCATCATATTTTTGGGTGCGAACCTGTACTTTTTCTTCACGGCTGGTTGGTACGTTTTTTCCTACGTAATCAGCCCGAATAGGTAATTCACGATGCCCGCGATCGACAAAAATCACCAATTCTATTTTTGCAGCCCGACCAAAATCGGTAAGTGCATCCATCGCAGCACGAATCGTCCTTCCGGTAAACAATACGTCATCAATTAAAATAACTTCTTTATCTTTCACATTAAGATACTGAGATGTACCACGATAAACCGGCATTGGATTTTCAGATTCAGTGTGTTGTAAATCATCACGATAAAATGTAATGTCTAACGCCATTGAAGGAATTTCAATTTGCGCTAAATCGACAATTTTACGCTTAATTAACTCGGCAATTTCCGCACCACGACGCTTAATTCCGACAATAATGACATTATCCAAACGCGGGTGTTTTTCAATAATTTCATGAGAAATACGGGAAATAGTCCGTTGAAACTGATTTTCATCAATAATAATTTTTTCCATAATAGATCCAATTTAACACTGTATTACATATATCAGTTGCACAAATCACTATATGCGCTATTAGGCGAAACCGTAATGCACAATTTCATCTATTGGTGCACTATGCAAAGGCAAAGCTCAACGCACTCTACCCAAATTAAATATCGTATATAAAATTCTCTTTGTGTAAATGCGACATAATGACCCAATTTTAGCCGTACTTTTTTACAAAAAACCGCACATCATTTCAAGGTGCGGTCTTTTATTCTGTTTTTTTTAGATTAAATATCTAAATTCGCTCTTAATGCGTTAAGTTCGATGAATTCTCGGCGCGGTTCAACTTCATCGCCCATCAATGTGGTGAAAAGTTGATCCGCTGCCACCGCATCTTTGATAGAGACTTTCAACATTCGGCGTGCATTCGGATCCATTGTGGTTTCCCAAAGCTGATCCGCATTCATTTCACCCAATCCTTTATAGCGTTGAACTTCTAATCCCTTGCGAGATTCTTTCACCAACCATTCCACCACCTGTTCAAAGGTACGAACCGGTTGCACCTTTTCCCCGCGGGAAACATATGCTCCTTCTTCCAACAAGCTGTTTAATTGATTGTTGAGAGAAATAATTTTTGCGTATTCATTACCATTGACGAAATCAAAATTAATGAAATAATCGCTATCAATACCATGTTTGCGTACGGTAATCACCGCTTCATACACTTGACGTTCAGCATTAAATTGGGTACGAACGGAATATTGATGTGCTTCCGTTTCTTTTTCTTCAAGTTGTTGAACGAAAGATTTACCCCAATTTTCAACCGCACTTTCTGATTTCATTAATTCAATAGAAAGCGGAGATTGATAAATCAAGCCTTGTAACAATGGCGTCGGATAATAACGACTTAAACGATCAATCAGTTTTTGTACCGCATTGTATTCCGCCATTAATTTTTCAAATACAAGGGCATTCATTGCCGGCGCATTTTCGCTGACATATAACGCAGCACCATCTAAAGCAAGGGTTAATTCGTATTGCTCCATTTCATCCGCATCTTTGATATAACGCTCTTGTTTACCTTTCTTCACTTTATAAAGCGGCGGCTGGGCGATGTACACATAACCGCGCTCAATAAGCTCCGGCATTTGACGATAGAAAAAAGTGAGCAAAAGCGTGCGAATATGCGATCCGTCCACATCCGCATCCGTCATAATGATGATATGGTGATAGCGCAATTTATCCGGATTATATTCATCACGTCCGATACCACAGCCCAGCGCTGTAATGAGCGTTCCCACTTCTTGCGAGGACAACATTTTATCAAAACGGGCTTTTTCAACATTTAGAATTTTCCCTTTTAACGGAAGAATCGCTTGAGTTTTACGATCACGCCCTACTTTGGCAGAACCGCCCGCGGAATCCCCCTCCACCAAGTAAAGCTCTGAAAGTGCAGGGTCTTTTTCTTGGCAGTCGGCAAGCTTACCCGGCAATCCGGCAATATCTAATGCGCCTTTACGGCGTGTCATTTCACGCGCTTTACGCGCCGCTTCACGGGCGCGCGCCGCCATAATAATTTGGTTTACAATGATTTTTGCATCGGTAGGGTTTTCTAATAAATATTCTTGCAATTTTTCATTCATTGCAGATTCCACCGCACTTTTCACTTCAGAAGAAACTAATTTGTCTTTAGTTTGTGATGAAAATTTCGGATCCGGTACTTTCACGGAAATAATCGCTACCAAACCTTCCCGAGCATCATCACCGGAAGTGGCGACTTTTTCTTTTTTCAACAATCCTTCGTTTTCCATATAGCTATTTAAGCTGCGGGTTAATGCACCACGGAAACCGGCTAAGTGCGTACCGCCATCACGTTGTGGAATATTATTGGTGAAGCAATACACATTTTCGTTTACCCCGTCATTCCATTGCAACGCAACCTCCACTCCGATTCCATCTTTTTCTGCAGTAAAATAAAAAGCTTTAGGATGAATTGGATTTTTATTTTTGTTTAAATATTCAACGAAAGCTTGTATCCCACCTTCATAATGAAAGTGATCTTCCGTACCATCGCGCTTATCCACTAAACGGATAGATACGCCGGAATTTAAAAATGAAAGCTCACGCAAGCGTTTTGCTAAAATTTTGTAATCAAATGTGGTGATTGCAAAAATTTCCGGACTTGGCCAAAAACGCACCGTCGTACCGGTTATTTCCGTATCACCAATAATCGTTAATGGAGATCGAGGTTCACCCAAATGATAAAACTGCTCATGCACATGACCTTGACGGCGAATAGTGAGTTGTAATTTATCGGAAAGCGCATTGACGACAGATACCCCCACACCATGCAAACCACCGGATACTTTATAAGAGTTATCGTCAAATTTACCACCTGCGTGAAGTACGGTCATAATCACTTCTGCAGCAGAAACCCCCTCTTCCGGGTGAATATCCACCGGAATACCGCGACCGTCATCTTGCACCGATACGGAATTATCATCGTGAATCGTTACGATAATATCGGAACAATGACCTGCCAACGCTTCATCAATGGCATTATCCACCACTTCAAACACCATATGGTGTAAGCCGGTGCCATCATCGGTATCGCCAATGTACATACCCGGGCGTTTACGCACGGCATCAAGTCCTTTCAATACTTTAATGCTAGACGCGCCATAGTTATCGGTCACGGTTGTTTCTGACATAATTTATCTCTATTTGTAAATGAAAATTGTGCGGGATTATAGCAAAAAATAGAAGGGTTGGCGAAAGGTTTGAAGAAAGCAAGTGCGGTTAAAATTCTTGCTGAATTTCGACCGCACTTTAGGAAAAGTCCTCAAAGGTAAAACACCGAAAATAAAGTTTCGAGGTGAGAGCAAAAATAATAGAAGTTAGTTAGTTAGTTAGTTATTTAATATTTTATAAATCTCGGTATCTTTTCGATCCAAATAGTGAGTCGATTGAATTTTACGAATCGTACGCGATTTTCCCCGAATGAGAATGGTTTCGGTAGTCGCAAGTATTCCTTTACGTGAAATACCTTTTAATAATTCACCGTGCGTAATACCTGTAGCGGCAAAAACCAAATTATCGTCTCGAACCAAATCTTCCAGTTTCAATACTTCATTGACCTTTACGCCTAACTCTTCACAACGGTGAATTTCTTCCGCTGCAATTTTCTGGTTTTCTTCCGTATCGCCTTTTACTTCATTACGTGGAATCAAACGAGCTTGCATATCACCGCCTAATGCCCGTACCGCCGCAGCGGCAGCGATACCTTCCGGCGCACCGCCGATGCCGTATACCATATCCACTTCGCCATCAGGCAAACAGCATAATACGGAAGCGGCAACATCACCATCGGGAATAGCCATAACACGGATACCCAAATTATGCATTTGTTGAATAACGGCATCGTGACGGGGTTTTGCCAACACCATTACAGTTAAATCAGACAATAATTTACCCAAACGGGAAGCTGTTCGACGAAGGTTTTGCTCAATAGGTAAATTCAGATCAATCATTCCTTTCACTTCCGGTCCTACGACAATTTTCTCCATATACATATCCGGTGCTTTTAAGAAGGTGCGTTTGCCTCCTGCGGCTAAAACGGAAATCGCATTGGATTGTCCCATGGCGGTCATACGTGTTCCATCAATAGGATCAACGGCAATCGAAACAAGCTCACCATTACCCGAACCGACTTTTTCGCCGATATAAAGCATCGGCGCTTCATCAATTTCACCTTCGCCAATGACGATTTCACCATCCATATGGATCAAATTCAGCATATATCGCATTGCTTTTACCGCCGCTTCATCCGCAGCATTTTTATTACCCCGTCCAAGCCAAGTATGTGCCGCCAATGCCGCAGCTTCCGTTACACGGGAAAATTCGATAGCCAATGCACGATTCATTCTTTTTCTCCATTTCGTTCCAAGCAAAAAATCGCACTATTTTACCACTATGCAAACGTTTGCATAATAAATTTTTACGGAAGGCTTTAAAAAGAAAAATGAAGTGGGTACAATAAGACCATTTCGGACGTTATTTTAAAAGGAAATCACTATGTCATTAGAAATTTTAAACCAGCTTGAAGATAAAATTAAACAAGCGGTAGAAACCATTCAATTACTTCAGCTTGAAGTGGAAGAATTAAAAGAACAAAATAGCCAAGCTCAGCAAACCGTTGAATCATTACAAAATGAAAACGAGCAGTTAAAAAATGAGCACCGTAACTGGCAAGAACACATTCGTTCATTACTTGGTAAATTCGACAACGTTTAATCACACTAAAAGGCTTAGAAAATCTAAGCCTTTTTCTTTAGGATTATTTATGAAAATTTGTATTCTTTCCGGCAGTACATTAGGGACTGCCGAATATGTTGCGGAGCACTTGGAAAATATTCTGGAAACACAAGGCTTTTCGACCGCTCTTTTTCATGGTGCGGATTATGATGAAGTGATCAATGAGCCGTTATGGCTTATCGTCACTTCCACTCATGGTGCCGGTGAAATCCCCGATAACTTACGGCCTCTTTTTGAAAAAATCGAAAAATTAAAAATCAATCTTTCTCAGTTACGCTTTGCTATCGTGGCTTTGGGTAATTCCGATTACGACACGTTCTGTTATGCCGCAAAACTGATAGAAGAAATCCTAATGCAAAAAAGTGCGGTCAAAATTTGTGATACTTTAAAAATTGATGTGTTAAATATTGAGGATCCGGAAAGTTACAGTGAACAATGGCTTCCTCAATTTATTCAAAACCTCCCTTAATTTCAGCTTAGAAACGATGATTTTCACGATCATCGTTTTTTTATTATCTGTGGATAACCCTACATAAACCTGTCAAAAAGTTGTATTTTTTCACTGAGTAAAATAAAATTTTTTATGCTCTGTGGATAAAAAAGCAAATTATCCACAACAAATAAACCTTCTTGATCTCACAGATCAACATTTTTTGATAAGATCTAACCTCTTCATTTACAACAAGAAAAGGATCTTACTCACAGGATCCAATGATCCTAATAGTAACAATAATAAGATCTTTATATATAAAAAAAGATCTTAGATCTATTAATCGGTGATCCCAATTCTTACTTTCAAGCAAAATCGAATTTCTGTAGAATAGCGCACAAATTTTTAGATCCGAATAAATAGAGAAAATAATGTTTTATACAGAAACTTACGATGTCATTGTCATTGGTGGTGGCCATGCCGGCACAGAAGCCGCACTAGCACCGGCACGTATGGGATTAAAAACCCTTTTACTTACACATAATGTCGATACTTTAGGGCAAATGTCCTGTAACCCTGCTATCGGTGGGATAGGTAAAGGGCACTTAGTGAAAGAAGTGGATGCTATGGGTGGTTTAATGGCGCATGCTGCGGATAAGGCAGGGATCCAATTTCGTACATTAAATAGCAGTAAAGGACCTGCTGTACGAGCGACAAGAGCACAGGCGGATCGCGTTTTATACCGCCAAGCTGTACGCACAGCCCTTGAAAATCAACCTAACCTTGATATTTTTCAACAAGAAGCTACGGACATTTTGATCGAACAAGATCATGTAACCGGTGTTTCCACTAAAATGGGGTTAACATTTCGTGCAAAATCCGTCATTTTAACGGCAGGCACGTTTTTAGCCGGTAAGATCCATATAGGATTAGAAAATTATGAAGGAGGGCGAGCTGGCGATCCGGCTTCAGTAAACCTTTCATATCGATTAAGAGATCTCGGATTGAGAGTTGATCGTTTAAAAACCGGCACACCACCGCGCATTGATGCACGTACTATTAATTTCGATGTATTGGTAAAACAGCATGGTGATACCATATTACCTGTGTTTTCCTTTATGGGATCGATTTCCGATCATCCGAAACAAATCCCTTGTTATATCACACATACTAACGATCAAACCCACGAAGTGATCCGTAATAATTTAGATCGTAGCCCGATGTACACCGGTGTGATCGAAGGGATTGGCCCGCGTTATTGTCCATCTATTGAAGATAAAGTGATGCGTTTTGCCGACCGTAATTCTCATCAAATTTATCTTGAACCGGAAGGCTTGACCAGTAATGAGGTTTATCCAAACGGTATTTCCACCAGTCTTCCTTTTGATGTGCAAATGAAGATCGTCAATTCAATGAAAGGATTGGAAAATGCGCGGATCGTCAAACCGGGTTATGCGATTGAATACGATTATTTCGATCCACGGGATCTAAAACCTACTTTAGAAACCAAATCCATATCAGGTTTATTCTTTGCAGGCCAGATCAACGGGACGACCGGTTATGAAGAAGCGGCTGCACAAGGGTTACTTGCCGGAATTAATGCCGGACTTTACGTACAGGAAAAAGAAGCCTGGTTTCCACGTCGTGATCAGGCTTATATCGGCGTGTTAGTCGATGATCTTTGCACACTTGGTACGAAGGAACCTTACCGTGTATTTACCTCCCGTGCGGAGTACCGTTTATTGCTACGTGAAGATAATGCCGATATTCGCTTAACACCGATCGCACACGATTTAGGATTAATTGATGAAGCACGTTGGGCTCGTTTTAATCAAAAAATGGAAAATATTGAACTTGAACGTCAACGTTTACGCTCTATTTGGTTACACCCTCGCTCAGAATATTTAGAAGAAGTTAATAATGTACTAAGTAGCCCGCTGGTTCGTGAAGCGAACGGAGAAGATTTATTGCGTCGTCCGGAAATTAATTACGAGATTTTAACTTCACTTACGCCTTATCAGCCGGCAATGGAAGATAAAGAAGCGGTGGAGCAAGTGGAAATTGCGATTAAGTATCAAGGCTATATCGAACATCAACAAGAAGAAATCGAGAAACAAAAACGCCATGAAAATACGGCTATTCCTCCGCACTTTGATTATGCCAAAGTCTCAGGATTATCAAATGAAGTACGTGCGAAGTTAGAACAACATCGTCCGGTATCCATCGGACAGGCAAGCCGTATTTCCGGCATCACACCGGCGGCAATTTCCATTATTTTGGTAAATTTAAAAAAACAAGGAATGTTGAAGCGTGGAGAATAAATTTTTCTAACTCTGAAACATAAAGTGCGGTCGATTTTTTGAGCGTATTTTTAAGTCAAATCAAAAAAGAGCATTAATTAATGAAAGTAAAATTAGATAATCTTCTCACGCAAGCCGGTATTAAATTAAAAGATCAGCAAAAACAGCAGTTGGTAGATCTTGTTAATTTATTAAGCAAATGGAACAAAGCCTATAATTTAACTTCCGTGCGGGATCCGCAGGAAATGTTAGTAAAGCATATTTTAGATAGCTTGGTCGTAAGTCCTTATTTGCAAGGTGAACGTTTTATTGATGTAGGTACAGGCCCCGGTTTACCGGGGTTACCTTTGGCGATAATGAACCCCAATAAACAATTTATTTTATTGGATAGCCTTGGTAAACGTATCAGTTTCATTCGTAATGCAATACGTGAGTTACGACTAACCAATGTTATTCCTGTGTTAAGTCGTGTAGAAGAATATCGGCCGGAAGAAAAATTTGATGGCGTATTAAGCCGTGCTTTTGCTTCACTTAAAGATATTACGGATTGGTGTCATCATTTACCGAAAGAAAACGGTCATTTTTATGCGCTAAAAGGGCTTTATCAAGAAGATGAAGTGCAAGAATTAGATAAAAAATATAGGATTCAACAAGTGATAAAATTAGATGTGCCTGAACTTGTGGGTGAACGACATTTGATCATTCTGCGTTAAATTATTACATTTTTGTAAATTATTTTTTAAAAGTGTGATTTAGTTAACGTTTTTTAATAGCTTTTAAGTTGAATCTGATTTTTTCAAGAGTATAATTAACGGGATTTAAGGTTATTGAAAGTGATGTCAAAAGTTATCCAACAAGCGAAAATTCAGTACCAAAAAGCTATTCAAATTGAAATAGTCATTATGTTGATATTTGCTTGTTTTTTGGCTTTTGGACAGGTAAGAAGCGCACTTGATTTTCTGTATGGGTTTCTTTCTGCGCTACTTCCTTTCAGTCTTTTTGTTTATATCGTGTTTTATCGAAATTTACCTGCAAAATTAACCGCACTTTATAAAGGTGAGGCAATAAAGTTTGCGTTCACGATTATATTGATTATCACATCGTTTAAATGGCTTTCGGTCACTAATTTTGTGGTTTTCTTTAGTGGTTTTTTTATAGCCTTAATATTGAATAATTTAGTTCCATTTTTGCTTCGTCGAATTTGATTTTTTATACTAAGGGTTCGTTATGTCTGGACAAACAACATCGGAATATATTAGTCATCATCTATCCTTTCTTAAAACGGGGGATGGATTTTGGCACGTTCATGTGGATACCTTATTCTTTTCTATTTTGTCTGCTATTATTTTTCTCTTTATCTTCTCTCGTGTAGCCAAAAAAGCCACAACCGGTGTGCCCGGCAAAATGCAATGTTTGGTTGAAATTGTAGTCGAATGGATTGATGGTATTGTTAGAGAAAATTTTCACGGGCCGCGTAATGTGATCGCACCACTGGCGTTAACTATTTTCTGCTGGGTATTTATAATGAATGCGATCGATTTGATTCCTGTTGATTTCCTACCTCAATTAGCGGCACTGTTCAATATTCATTATTTAAGAGCCGTACCGACTGCCGATATTAGTGCAACGCTTGGTATGTCTATTTGTGTTTTCTTCTTGATTCTTTTTTATACCGTTAAATCCAAAGGTTTTAAAGGGCTGGTAAAAGAATATACGCTTCATCCGTTTAATCATTGGGCGTTTATTCCCGTTAACTTTATTTTAGAAACGGTAACTTTACTGGCTAAACCTATTTCTCTCGCATTTCGTCTGTTTGGTAATATGTACGCAGGGGAATTGATTTTTATTCTTATTGCGGTGATGTATTCCGCTAATATGGCTATTGCGGCATTAGGAATTCCTTTACATCTCGCTTGGGCTATTTTCCATATATTGGTTATCACGTTACAAGCATTTATTTTTATGATGTTAACGGTCGTTTATTTAAGTATTGCTTATAATAAAGCAGATCATTAATCGTTTTTTTATTAACCGGCTCTAGGGCTAAAACTTAACTTCTATTGGAGAACATTATGGAAACTGTAATTACAGCTACAATCATCGGGGCATCGATTCTTCTTGCATTTGCTGCATTAGGTACTGCAATTGGTTTTGCTATCTTAGGCGGCAAATTTCTAGAATCTTCAGCGCGTCAACCTGAGCTTGCATCAAGTTTGCAAACTAAAATGTTTATTGTGGCAGGTCTTTTAGATGCGATTGCGATGATTGCGGTTGGTATTTCCTTACTATTCATCTTTGCTAATCCATTTATCGGTTTATTACAATAATCCCTTATTTGCTTATTAACGTAAAAAAAGCATTTTAAGGAGGACGTTGTGAATTTAAATGCAACATTAATTGGTCAACTTATTTCATTCGCACTGTTCGTTTGGTTCTGTATGAAATTCGTATGGCCGCCGATTATTAAAGCAATTGAAACACGTCAAAGCCAGATTGCTAATGCCTTAGCATCAGCGGAAGCTGCGAAAAAAGAACAAGCAGATACCAAGATGCTTGCAGAAGAAGAAATTTCAAAAGCAAAAGTTCAGGCTCAAGAGATTTTGGATGCAGCAAACAAGCGACGTAATGAAGTACTTGACGAAGTAAAAGCCGAAGCAGAGGAACTTAAAGCTAAAATTATTGAACAGGGTTATGCGGAAGTTGAAGCGGAGCGTAAACGTGTTCAAGAAGAGTTACGCCTTAAAGTAGCTTCTTTGGCGATTGCCGGTGCTGAGAAAATTGTGGGTCGCACTATTGATGAAGCGGCAAACAATGACATTATAGATAAATTAGTTGCAGAACTATAAGAGGCTTTGGCTTATGTCAGAATTAACTACAATAGCTCGCCCTTATGCTAAAGCTGCATTTGATTTTGCGATAGAACAATCTGCGAATGACAAAAGTGCGATAGAAAAATGGGCGGAAATGCTGGGTTTTTTGACCGCACTTGTTGAAAATGCAGAAATGAAGGAATTTTTAACAAGTTCGTTCTCTGCGCAAAAAATTGCGGATACTGTTATTTCAATTTGTGGTGAACAGCTAAATCAATATGGGCAAAATCTTATTCGGTTAATGGCTGAAAATAAGCGTTTGAGTGCAATTCCTATGGTATTTACCGAATTTACCCGATATGTGGAAGAGCATCAAGCTATTGCGGAAGTGAGTGTTATTTCAGCACAACCATTAAATGCAACTCAAATTGAAAAGATTGCAGCGGCAATGGAAAAAAGATTAGATCGCAAAGTGAAAGTTAATTGCAACGTGGATAATTCGTTAATTGCCGGCGTGATTATTCGTACCGAAGATTTTGTGATTGATGGTAGCAGCCGCGGGCAGCTTTCCCGTCTCGCAAATGAGTTGCAATAAAAGAGGAATAGAAAATGCAACTAAATTCAACTGAAATTAGTGAATTGATTAAAAAACGCATTGCTCAATTTGATGTAGTGAGTGAGGCTCGAAATACGGGAACTATTGTTTCCGTAAGTGATGGCATTATTCGTGTTCATGGCTTGAGTGATGTAATGCAAGGTGAAATGATTGCATTACCGGGAAATCGCTATGCAATGGCCCTTAACCTTGAGCGCGACTCTGTCGGAGCGGTTGTAATGGGACCTTACGCAGATTTAGCCGAAGGTATGGAAGTCCAATGTACCGGGCGTATTCTTGAAGTGCCGGTAGGGCGTGGTTTATTAGGTCGCGTAGTTAATACGCTCGGTCAACCGATCGATGGGAAAGGTGAAGTTGAAAATGACGGTTTCTCACCGGTAGAAGTGATTGCACCGGGCGTTATAGATCGTAAATCTGTTGATCAGCCTGTCCAAACTGGCTACAAAGCAGTGGATTCAATGGTGCCGATTGGTCGTGGCCAACGTGAATTAATCATCGGTGACCGTCAAACCGGTAAAACGGCATTAGCGATTGATGCCATCATCAACCAACGTGATTCAGGTATTAAATGTATTTACGTGGCAATTGGTCAAAAAGCATCAACAATTGCAAACGTTGTGCGTAAATTAGAAGAACACGGTGCCTTAGCAAATACTATTATTGTTGCAGCATCTGCATCTGAGTCTGCAGCGTTGCAATACCTTGCACCTTATGCAGGTTGTGCTATGGGAGAATACTTCCGCGATCGTGGTGAGGATGCCTTAATCGTTTACGATGATTTATCAAAACAAGCAGTTGCTTATCGTCAAATTTCATTATTATTACGCCGTCCACCTGGTCGTGAAGCCTATCCGGGTGATGTTTTCTACTTACACTCACGTTTGCTTGAACGAGCTGCGCGTGTAAATGAAGAGTATGTAGAAAAATTTACTAAAGGCGAAGTTAAAGGAAAAACAGGTTCTTTAACCGCACTTCCAATCATTGAAACACAAGCCGGGGACGTATCTGCGTTCGTACCAACTAACGTAATTTCTATTACCGACGGTCAGATTTTCTTAGAGTCTAACCTTTTCAACTCAGGGATTCGTCCTGCGGTGAATCCGGGGATTTCCGTTTCACGTGTAGGTGGTGCAGCTCAAACTAAAGTGGTGAAAAAATTAGCCGGTGGTATTCGTACTGCGTTGGCGCAATATCGTGAATTGGCAGCTTTTGCACAATTTGCTTCTGATCTTGATGATGCAACTCGTAAACAGCTTACTCACGGTGAAAAAGTAACCGAATTGTTGAAACAAAAACAATATGCCCCGCTTAGTGTGGCAGAACAATCCGTGTTGCTTTTTGCGGTTGAATTTGGTTATTTAGAAGATGTGGAACTACAAAAAATTGCAAATTTTGAGACCGCACTTTTAGATTACGCTCACCGTAACCATGGCGATTTTATGGCAGAATTAACCAAAACCGGTAACTATAATGATGATATTAAAAATACATTAAAAACGATTTTGGATAATTTTAAAGCCAATAGTGCGTGGTAACGTAACGGAGAAAAAAGATGGCAGGTGCAAAAGAGATAAAAACCAAAATTGCTAGTGTGCAAAGTACACAAAAAATTACTAAGGCAATGGAAATGGTGGCTACATCGAAAATGCGCAAAACGCAAGATCGCATGGCAGCTTCTCGTCCGTATTCTGAGACAATACGAAATGTTATCAGCCACGTATCTAAAGCAAGTGTCGGTTATAAGCATCCGTTTTTAATTCAGCGAGAGATTAAAAAAGTTGGGATCTTGTTGGTTTCGACTGACCGTGGAATGTGCGGTGGTTTGAACATTAACTTATTCAAAACCGTAATGACGGAAATCAAACAATGGAAGGATAAAGGTATTACCGTAGAATTGGGCTTAATTGGTTCAAAAGGTATTAATTTTTTCCGTTCATTAGGATTACCGATTCGCGCACAACTTTCCGGTTTGGGTGATAATCCGACAATGGAAGAGCTAATTGGGGTAGCAAATGGAATGTTTGATATCTATAAAAACGGTGAAGTGGATGCGATTTACATTGCTTACAATAAATTTGTAAATACGATGTCACAATCACCGGTTTATCAACAATTAGTTCCATTACCAGCATTAGAAACCGATAATTTAGAGCAAAGACAAAGTACTTGGGATTACCTTTACGAGCCGGAGCCAAAGGCTTTATTAGATAGCTTGCTTACTCGTTATTTGGAATCTCAAGTATATCAATCTGTGGTGGATAACCTTGCTTCCGAGCAAGCTGCCCGTATGGTAGCTATGAAAGCGGCAACTGATAATGCAGGTAATTTAATTAATGATTTGCAATTAGTTTATAACAAAGCCCGTCAAGCAAGTATTACAAATGAATTAAATGAAATCGTAGCCGGTGCGGCAGCGATTTAAGGAATAGAGGAACGGTAATGGCAGCAGGAAAAATTGTACAAATCATCGGTGCGGTGATTGACGTTGAATTCCCACAAGATGCAGTACCAAAAGTTTATGATGCATTAAAAGTTGAATCCGGTTTAACCCTTGAAGTTCAGCAACAATTAGGTGGCGGTATTGTTCGTTGTATCGCACTAGGTACATCTGATGGCTTAAAACGTGGTTTAAAAGTAGAAAATACAGGGAACCCAATTCAAGTACCGGTAGGGACTAAAACCCTAGGTCGTATTATGAATGTATTGGGTGAGCCTATTGATGAACGTGGTGAAATTGGTGCGGAAGAAAATTGGTCTATCCACCGTGCTGCACCAAGTTATGAAGAACAATCAAATAGTACGGAATTATTAGAAACCGGTATCAAAGTTATTGACTTGATTTGTCCATTCGCAAAAGGTGGTAAAGTAGGTCTGTTTGGTGGTGCGGGTGTAGGTAAAACCGTAAATATGATGGAATTAATCCGTAATATTGCGATTGAACACTCAGGTTATTCCGTGTTTGCAGGTGTTGGTGAACGTACTCGTGAAGGTAACGACTTTTATCATGAAATGACGGAATCTAACGTTTTAGATAAAGTATCGCTGGTTTACGGTCAAATGAATGAGCCACCGGGTAACCGTTTACGTGTTGCATTAACAGGTTTAACAATGGCGGAAAAATTCCGTGATGAAGGTCGTGATGTATTATTCTTTGTAGATAATATTTATCGTTACACACTTGCCGGTACAGAAGTGTCAGCATTGTTGGGGCGTATGCCGTCTGCTGTAGGTTATCAACCTACACTTGCCGAAGAAATGGGGGTATTGCAAGAACGTATTACTTCAACCAAAACCGGTTCTATTACCTCTGTACAAGCGGTTTATGTACCGGCAGATGACTTAACCGACCCATCTCCAGCAACGACCTTTGCTCACTTGGATTCAACCGTCGTATTAAGTCGCCAAATTGCGTCCTTAGGTATTTATCCGGCCGTTGATCCGTTAGATTCTACATCACGTCAATTAGACCCGTTAGTTGTTGGTCAAGAACATTATGATGTAGCGCGTGGCGTACAAGGTATTTTGCAACGTTATAAAGAATTAAAAGATATTATCGCAATTCTTGGTATGGATGAATTATCCGAAGAAGATAAATTAGTGGTGGCACGCGCACGTAAAATCGAACGTTTCCTATCACAGCCGTTCTTCGTTGCTGAAGTCTTTACGGGTTCACCGGGTAAATACGTATCATTAAAAGACACTATCCGTGGTTTCAAAGGTATCTTAGACGGTGAGTACGATCATATTCCTGAACAAGCGTTCTATATGGTTGGTTCTATCGAAGAAGTGCTAGAAAAAGCCAAAAATATGTAATCGCTTCAAGTCATTTGAAGGAGAACAGAAATGGCGACATTTAACCTAATAATAGTCAGTGCAGAGCGAAAAATCTTTGAAGGTGAAGTTAAGCAACTTCAAGCAACTGGTGTGGAAGGAGAATTGGGTATTTTACCTAATCATATTCCTTTGATGACGGCAATCAAACCAGGGATTGTAAAATTCACCCTTGAGGATGGTAATGAAGATGTAGTCTATGTGTCAGGCGGTTTTTTGGAAGTACAACCGAAAGTTGTCACCGTGCTTGCCGATGTAGCAATTCGTGGTAGCGAGTTGGATGCGGATCGTATTCGTGAAGCAAAACGTAAAGCTGAAGAAAATATAGTGTCTCACGCAGTAGATGCAGATCATCATTTGCTTGTAGCAAAACTCTCCAAAGAGTTAGCAAAACTTCGAGCTTACGAGCTGACGGAAAAACTTGTAAAATCAAAAAGATAGTAAAAAGTGCGGTTAATTTTAACCGCACTTTTTGTTTTGAAATTTAAATTACCATTAATAGTGGTCCCTGATAAAAAGTTTATAGTAGCGTTTTCACTTAATACGGCTTATTTCTAATAAGATACGATGAACGATAATGCTTGCATTAAAACCAATCTTATTTTCAAAATGCCCACCCTAACCTTCAGTATTAATAATGCTGGTGAAATATTATCCATTTTATTCTTTGTCGATAATTGAACTTGATAAAGAGTTTTTTCTGATAATGTATAAATTACTAGCAGTATTTGTAGAATCAAATAAGTTTTTGAATAGATAGTCTAATTTCGTATTATCTGGTTGTTTTACGTGATAAAAATTTCATTTTTGCGATCTATTTCACAAAATTAAAAGGAAATAGTTTCACAAGGAAATTATTGATGATATAAGATAAATCGACATTTTATTTGTCTTGTTCATTGAATTTTATTAGAAAGGAGGTATCTATGTCATACTTAAATATTAAAGATGAACACCTTACCGAAACTTATAATTTAGTTAATGGATTGATTGGGAATGTTTCATCAAGACACCTTTTTACCGGTTATGGATTATTCTATAAACAGGAACTTATGTTCGGTTTGTGGTTGAATGGAAAAGTTTATCTTCAAGCTAAAGATAAGCTGGCTGAGCAATTGATAAATATGGGATGTATACCATTTACAAAAAATGAGGTAGATGCCAAATTTGTTCTGTCCGATTATTATTGGCTTTCTAGTGATATACTCGGCGATAAGACCTTGTTACGTAAGTTGTTAATGATCTCTATTAAACAGATTCAGGATAGAAAAAATGAGCTTGAATTACTAAAGGCGAACCGTTTAAAGGATCTTCCTAACCTTTCTATAAAGCATGAAAGAATGTTAAAGAAGGTAGGGATTCACGATGTTAAGACTCTTCGAGCCGTTGGGGCTGAGAATGCAATTGTTAGACTAAGGAAACTAGGTATTCCGGCAACATTACAGACTTACTGGAAATTATCTTGTGCACTATTAAACAAAAATAGTGAGCAGCTAACTAAAGCGCAAAAGGAAATTTTATTGAAAAAATTAAATAAGGCCTTGCATGAAGCTGGGTTTAGAATGTATCGAAAGATTGATGATGAGTAAAATTTAATCTTTCAAATAAATTTTTACAAAAAAATGTTGCAAAGGATTGTAAAATCCCTATAATGCGCACCACACAACGACGCACTGTTGTGAAATGTTTAAAATTGCAGTGCGTCGTTTTGTTTTCGCCTTATTTTGAGTTGAGTGTTCGGCTTAAGGTTGGCGGATTGCTCTTTAACAATGTATCAGACAATCTGTGTGGGCACTTGTTGATTGACTTGTTTAAAATAAATTTTAATTTTGAAGTCTTAATAAGTGCTTAACTTGAGATTCATTTTTACTTTACTTTTAAAGGTAAATAATTTTTAGTCAGTATTTATTGAGCGATTGAACTTTTGAATTGAAGAGTTTGATCATGGCTCAGATTGAACGCTGGCGGCAGGCTTAACACATGCAAGTCGAACGGTATCGGAAGAGAGCTTGCTTTTTTTCGAGAGAGTGGCGGACGGGTGAGTAATGCTTGGGAATCTGGCCTATGGAGGGGGATAACTACTGGAAACGGTAGCTAATACCGCATAATATCGGGAGATAAAAGGGGGCGTAAAGCTCTTGCCATGGGATGAGCCCAAGTGGGATTAGGTAGTTGGTGGGGTAAAGGCCTACCAAGCCGTCGATCTCTAGCTGGTCTGAGAGGATGGCCAGCCACACCGGGACTGAGACACGGCCCGGACTCCTACGGGAGGCAGCAGTGGGGAATATTGCGCAATGGGGGGAACCCTGACGCAGCCATGCCGCGTGAATGAAGAAGGCCTTCGGGTTGTAAAGTTCTTTCGGTGATGAGGAAGGTAATGAGGTTAATACCCTTATTAATTGACGTTATTCACAGAAGAAGCACCGGCTAACTCCGTGCCAGCAGCCGCGGTAATACGGGGGGTGCGAGCGTTAATCGGAATAACTGGGCGTAAAGGGCACGCAGGCGGCTATTTAAGTGAGGTGTGAAATCCCCGGGCTTAACCTGGGAATTGCATTTCATACTGGGTAGCTAGAGTACTTTAGGGAGGGGTAGAATTCCACGTGTAGCGGTGAAATGCGTAGAGATGTGGAGGAATACCGAAGGCGAAGGCAGCCCCTTGGGGATGTACTGACGCTCATGTGCGAAAGCGTGGGGAGCAAACAGGATTAGATACCCTGGTAGTCCACGCTGTAAACGCTGTCGATTTGGGGGTTGGGGTTTAACTCTGGCGCCCGTAGCTAACGTGATAAATCGACCGCCTGGGGAGTACGGCCGCAAGGTTAAAACTCAAATGAATTGACGGGGGCCCGCACAAGCGGTGGAGCATGTGGTTTAATTCGATGCAACGCGAAGAACCTTACCTACTCTTGACATCCTCAGAATCCGATAGAGATATTGGAGTGCCTTAGGGAACTGAGAGACAGGTGCTGCATGGCTGTCGTCAGCTCGTGTTGTGAAATGTTGGGTTAAGTCCCGCAACGAGCGCAACCCTTATCCTTTGTTGCCAGCGTTTTGGACGGGAACTCAAAGGAGACTGCCGGTGATAAACCGGAGGAAGGTGGGGATGACGTCAAGTCATCATGGCCCTTACGAGTAGGGCTACACACGTGCTACAATGGCGTATACAGAGGGAAGCGAAGCAGCGATGTGGAGCGAATCTCAGAAAGTACGTCTAAGTCCGGATTGGAGTCTGCAACTCGACTCCATGAAGTCGGAATCGCTAGTAATCGCAAATCAGAATGTTGCGGTGAATACGTTCCCGGGCCTTGTACACACCGCCCGTCACACCATGGGAGTGGGTTGTACCAGAAGTAGATAGCTTAACCGCGAGGGGGGCGTTTACCACGGTATGATTCATGACTGGGGTGAAGTCGTAACAAGGTAACCGTAGGGGAACCTGCGGTTGGATCACCTCCTTAGTTAGAGACGAGCGATAACAAGTGTTCACACAGATTGGCTGATAGATTGTAGAGAAGAGAGAAAGGATTGAAGCGTAGAGTATCTTTAATTGATGTCCCCATCGTCTAGAGGCCTAGGACATCGCCCTTTCACGGCGGTAACCGGGGTTCGAATCCCCGTGGGGACGCCAATTAAAGATAACTTTAATTGGAAATCTTATTGTTCTTTAACAAATTGGAAACAAGCTGAAAACTGAGAGATTTTTTTAAGTCTGCGAAAGCGGATAGAAGAAAGTCTGAGTAATAAAAATCTTGATTGAGCAAAAGCAATCGAGTGTTTAGTTAGATTAAATAACAGCTAAAGTGTTTGGTATTGAAAACACTTGAGGTTGTATAGTTAAGTGACTAAGCGTACAAGGTGGATGCCTTGGCAATCAGAGGCGAAGAAGGACGTGCAAATCTGCGAAAAGCTTGGGTGAGTTGATAAGAAGCGTTTAACCCGAGATATCCGAATGGGGAAACCCAGTAGATGAAGAATCTACTATTGCTTAATGAATCCATAGTTAAGCAAGGCAAACCGGGAGAACTGAAACATCTAAGTACCCCGAGGAAAAGAAATCAACCGAGATTCCGTGAGTAGCGGCGAGCGAAAGCGGAGTAGCCGTCAGTGATAGCAGTGTATTAAGAAGAATCGACTGGGAAGTTGAACGAAACAGGGTGATAGTCCCGTATTCGAATGGTGCATTGTGGTACTAGGCTGACAATAAGTAGGGCGGGACACGTGATATCCTGTCTGAAGAAGGGGGGACCATCCTCCAAGGCTAAATACTCCTGATTGACCGATAGTGAACCAGTACTGTGAAGGAAAGGCGAAAAGAACCCCGGCGAGGGGAGTGAAATAGAACCTGAAACCTTGTACGTACAAGCAGTGGGAGCCTGAAAGGGTGACTGCGTACCTTTTGTATAATGGGTCAGCGACTTATATTTTGTAGCGAGGTTAACCGCATAGGGGAGCCGAAGGGAAACCGAGTCTTAACTGGGCGTTTTAGTTGCAAGGTATAGACCCGAAACCCGGTGATCTAGCCATGGGCAGGTTGAAGGTTGGGTAACACTAACTGGAGGACCGAACCGACTAATGTTGAAAAATTAGCGGATGACTTGTGGCTGGGGGTGAAAGGCCAATCAAACCGGGAGATAGCTGGTTCTCCCCGAAATCTATTTAGGTAGAGCCTTGAGCGGACACCTTCGGGGGTAGAGCACTGTTTCGGCTAGGGGGCCATCCCGGCTTACCAACCCGATGCAAACTACGAATACCGAAGAGTGATACTCAGGAGACACACGGCGGGTGCTAACGTCCGTCGTGGAGAGGGAAACAACCCAGACCGCCAGCTAAGGTCCCAAAGTTTATATTAAGTGGGAAACGAAGTGGGAAGGCTTAGACAGCTAGGATGTTGGCTTAGAAGCAGCCATCATTTAAAGAAAGCGTAATAGCTCACTAGTCGAGTCGGCCTGCGCGGAAGATGTAACGGGGCTCAAATATAGCACCGAAGCTGCGGCATCAGGATTAATTCTGTTGGGTAGGGGAGCGTTGTGTAAGCGGATGAAGGTGAATCGAGAGGTTTGCTGGACGTATCACAAGTGCGAATGCTGACATAAGTAACGATAAAACGGGTGAAAAACCCGTTCGCCGGAAGACCAAGGTTTCCTGTCCAACGTTAATCGGGGCAGGGTGAGTCGGCCCCTAAGGCGAGGCTGAAAAGCGTAGTCGATGGGAAACGGGTTAATATTCCCGTACTTGGTAAAGCTGCGATGTGGGGACGGAGCAGGTTAGGCAAGCAAGGTGTTGGAAATCCTTGTTTAAGGTGGTAGGTGGGAAGATTAGGCAAATCCGGTCTTCTTTAAACACCGAGAGCTGATGACGATTGTCTACGGACAAGAAGTTGCCGATACCACACTTCCAGGAAAAGCCACTAAGCTTCAGGCTTTACTAAACCGTACTGAAAACCGACACAGGTGGTCAGGTAGAGAATACTCAGGCGCTTGAGAGAACTCGGGTGAAGGAACTAGGCAAAATAGCACCGTAACTTCGGGAGAAGGTGCGCCGGCGTAGCTTGTAGTGATTAACTCACGAAGGGTGAACCGGTCGAAGATACCAGCTGGCTGCAACTGTTTATTAAAAACACAGCACTCTGCAAACACGAAAGTGGACGTATAGGGTGTGATGCCTGCCCGGTGCTGGAAGGTTAATTGATGGTGTAATCATTTGAGAAGCACCTGATCGAAGCCCCAGTAAACGGCGGCCGTAACTATAACGGTCCTAAGGTAGCGAAATTCCTTGTCGGGTAAGTTCCGACCTGCACGAATGGCATAATGATGGCCAGGCTGTCTCCACCCGAGACTCAGTGAAATTGAAATCGCCGTGAAGATGCGGTGTACCCGCGGCTAGACGGAAAGACCCCGTGAACCTTTACTATAGCTTGACACTGAACCTTGAATTTTGATGTGTAGGATAGGTGGGAGGCTTTGAAGCGGTAACGCCAGTTATCGTGGAGCCATCCTTGAAATACCACCCTTTAACGTTTGATGTTCTAACGAAGTGCCTGTAACGGGTACTCGGACAGTGTCTGGTGGGTAGTTTGACTGGGGCGGTCTCCTCCCAAAGAGTAACGGAGGAGCACGAAGGTTTGCTAATGACGGTCGGACATCGTCAGGTTAGTGCAATGGTATAAGCAAGCTTAACTGCGAGACGGACAAGTCGAGCAGGTACGAAAGTAGGTCATAGTGATCCGGTGGTTCTGCATGGAAGGGCCATCGCTCAACGGATAAAAGGTACTCCGGGGATAACAGGCTGATACCGCCCAAGAGTTCATATCGACGGCGGTGTTTGGCACCTCGATGTCGGCTCATCACATCCTGGGGCTGAAGTAGGTCCCAAGGGTATGGCTGTTCGCCATTTAAAGTGGTACGCGAGCTGGGTTTAGAACGTCGTGAGACAGTTCGGTCCCTATCTGCCGTGGGCGTAGGAGAATTGAGAGGGGCTGCTCCTAGTACGAGAGGACCGGAGTGGACGCACCACTGGTGTTTCGGTTGTATCGCCAGATGCATTGCCGAGTAGCTAAGTGCGGAAGAGATAAGTGCTGAAAGCATCTAAGCACGAAACTTGCCTTAAGATGAGTTCTCCCACTCTATAAGAGAGTAAGGGTTGTTTAAGACTAAGACGTAGATAGGTGGGGTGTGTAAGTATTGTGAGATATTGAGCTAACCCATACTAATTGCCCGAGAGGCTTAACTATACAACGCTCAAGTGTTTTTGTAGCGAACTGACTGAATGAGAAAGATAAGAGAGATTTTGGAGAAGATTTTTCGGCTTGTGACCAATTGTTTAAAGAGAAAGAAGCAGTTATCGAAGGATTATCCCGGCGGCGATAGTGCGGAGGTTCCACCTGACCCCATACCGAACTCAGAAGTGAAAAGCCGTAATGCCGATGGTAGTGTGGGGTTTCCCCATGTGAGAGTAGGGCACCGCCGGGTTTTTATTTCTTTAGTTCATTTGTAAATTTGAGTGGATTAAAGAAATAAGAATTTTTTGGCAGATATAGTGCAACAGGCCCACCTGATTCCATACCGAACTCAGAAGTGAAATGTTGTAACGCTGATGGTAGTGTGGGGTTTCCCCATGTGAGAGTAAGACACTGCCAATTATCAAATTAAGCGGAGTGGTAGTTCAGCTGGTTAGAATACCTGCCTGTCACGCAGGGGGTCGCGGGTTCGAGTCCCGTCCATTCCGCCAATCTTTCCATACCAATAGGGGCGTAGTTCAATTGGTAGAGCACCGGTCTCCAAAACCGGGTGTTGGGAGTTCGAGCCTCTCCGCCCCTGCCATTTTAAGCCTTTATTTTCAATAGTTTACGGCATTATAAAAATTCTCATTTGAAAAATCGTCTTCCGACTGTGTCGTAAATGTGACATTGTTGGCAAATTCAAGCATATAATCAGCGTTTAAGTGCGCATATTTTTTTACCATTTCTAGCGTTTCCCAACCACCCATTTCTTTTAACGTATAAAGCGGCGTACCGGCTTGAACGTGCCAGCTCGCCCAAGTGTGGCGTAAATCGTGAAACCGGAAATTGCTAATATTGCTTTTCTCTAAGGCTTGATGAAAATCGTGCCAATCAATACGCCCGATTTGCTTGTCTGTACCACGATGAAAAACAAATTCACTACGGCGTGTTTTGTATAATTTTTGCAACAAATCTAATGCCGTCTTATTCAATGGCAATGCACGGGCTTTACCCGATTTTGCAACATCATTTGAAACAATCGCAATGCTGCGTTCAAAATCCACCTTATCCCACGTCATAGATAAAATTTCCGTCATTCTTGCACCGGTGAACAATGCAAAAGAACAAACGTGTTTCATCCAAGCCAAGTTCAAATTCGCAATTAATGTGACGGCTTGTGCTTTAGTAATCCAACGTACACGCACCTTAGGTTCAACATATTTCTTCACATAAGGAACACGATCAATCCAACCGTTTTTATACGCCAGCGAAAGCACCCTTAGAATCGAAGTGCGATAGCGATTTTTAGTTGATGGCGACAAGGCTTTTTTATGTTTCACAGAATAGGTTGGCAAATTGTTTACAATATCCTCACCGGTAATATCACACAATCGCCAACCCCCGAATACGGACCGCCAATAAATCGCATGCCGCCGATTAGTATCGAAATCCCGTTTAAGTTTCGTATCTTCCACGAAAAGTAACAATGCCTCTTCAAACATCTTAGGCGGCTTTTTATTGAGTTTTGCCATATCCCACAGTTCCGCCTTGATTTTATCGTGCAGCTCCTGTGCCTTTTTCTTTATTTCAGTCCCAGTGCTTCGTCTAATTCGTTCGCCACTTGGTGTTGTAATGTCGAGCCAATATACATTGCCTCTCTTGATGATTGACATCTATCTTTTCCTCCGTTTTTTGTGTCTGTCAATCCAACCAATCGGATGACATTATTTTTTCTTTTCCGGCAATGGTCAAGATCTTCGCGAAAAACCCGCCAAACTCGAGAACCTTCCATTTGAAAAAAGCCCCATTTCAAACGATGGGCAAAAACCGTGTTATAACTTAAATTCAAGAGGTCAGCGACCTCTCGAATGGTTAAAGTGCGGTCATTTTTTTTCGATATTTCCATTGATCATTTTTACTCCTTTACCAAGGCTTTCATAGCATCAATAAAGGCTTGTGCGTCTTCTTTTGAAGCAAACACGCGTCCAACATCGAAAAACTGTTTATGTGTACTAGTCCAATTGTTATCCTGAAGAACTGTACCATCGCTTTTTATAAACCAATACATAGTGTTAGTAGGTAAATCTGCCTCTTCAACACTAACAGGTGCATTGACTTCTCTATCGCCAATACGAACTTTACGGCGTGGTTCTTCCCACATTCCTACAATATCAAAATCGCTGTCGTTGTTCCCCTCACCCTCGAATTTATCCTCGTCCGCAAAATATAACCCACTGGGTGTCCAGCTAATATCCTCAATAAACTTGTGATCATCATCTACCGTGTAACCACGTAATGGATATTTACAACTGCCTAGGTGTTCATTAAATAAACAATATTTCACATACGCAACTGTACCATCGCGTAATACGACAGCCTCACCTGCCAAGGCTTTTTCTAAATTAAATGGTTTCATTATTTCCTCCTAAAATCCCCCAAACTCTCACCCCAACCAAAGGCTTGAGCCAAAGGAATTTTCACTTCTTCAAGATAAACATTGTCGTTTTCACAACAAATCCACCGATAGTCATTAAGCCGCAACCGCCCATATTTGATTAACATATCAATTTGGCGTGGTTTTAACGGAAAACCGATAGGCAACATCAATTGATTTACCTGTTGTTCGATTTTTGAGCGGTTACAGTTACTGACACAAGTCCAAGTCCAAGCGGCACTTCGTGCCTTGTTTGTTTCGGTGGTCTCCGAATCGGCAGATGTGGATCCCACACTGCCTCTTTTAATCACCCAATTTTTAACTTTGGTAATAATGGTTTTTAAATTAAATCTGTTTTTCACCCCCACAATTTTATTTCTCGTTTCACCGTATTTATTCGGCTCGGTTTCCTGATACTCAATGCAAATCGGTTGGTCGCAACGTTTCACCATTGCGCCACCTTGCACATCCAAATAACTGCCAAAACAACCCACATCTGCCACGGCACGCCCGGTGTCGAGTGTGTCATCATCGGCAGTGGCTGCCATCGCATTATCAATTTTGCGTAATTCACGCCACACCGAAATCGGCGGCGTGCCGTAAAATTGGAACTGACGAATACCCCAAAGGCTCGCCCACGCTTTCACACGCAGCACGTTTTCACGCAAGGTTAAATCTTCCACCTCGTCTGATTTCTCGTTTGCTTGCTTGCCGGCATAAATATTCTTGGCGATATATTTCGCGATATAGCCAATCGCAGACCCTTTTTCAGGGTCAATTTCATCCACCTTACAGCGATGTTTTTTCGCACCAAATTCATCACCGTCCAATTCCAAGGCTTTTTTCTTAAACAGCGTGATCATCTCGTCTTTTTGTTCCGGTTTGACATAAACCAACATATGCCAATGGGGCGTGCCATCGTGATGCGGTTCAACGCCACGATAGCCAAAAAAGCCAATATCACGTTTGGCAAATTGCGCACGCAACTGCGCCCACACTTTGTTTAAATATCTCTGTGTGTCCCGAGGGCTTGCACCTTTCCATTTTTTGTTATTTGTGCCGTTGTTATGGGTGGCGTGAAAAGAAGAAGGGGCAGTCATAGTAAAGAATACGGACGCATAGTTATATTCAGTTCCCCACTCATCAATGCCACGTAAGCAATTCATCATTTCATTAAATTGAATGGCAGGATTGCTGACAGTACGTTTCCACATCTCAATCAATGGCATTTGCTCGCTTTCATCATCAAGATTTTCAAGCATCATTTGTTCGAGATAGTCCATATTCTCGGCACGTTTTTCGCGATATTCTCTCAACGCATTTTGCGAAACATAGGGGCTGACTTTGGCAGAAACCGCACCGCAACCGATTTCCACGTGTTCTTTCAAGCGTTTTTGCGCCGTTTCTAACTGGCGTTTCCAATATCTCTCACAGATAGATTTCTGCAAATCCGTATCAATCTTGGCAGGATCTAAATAGGCTTTCTCAAGAAATGCCTTCCAATTCTTCAACGGAAACCCAATATCGGCACACACCTCACCGCATAAGCGATACATATCACGTGCTAATTCCCCAAAATCATCTATTGATATTTCTCCTTTTGCCTTGCGTTCCGCCTGCTCGTCTAAAAAATCCGATTGCAAACGGGCAAAAATATTGGCGAGCTTGAACGCCAAATCTTTTAATTGGCTTTCTCTCAATAAATAAAAGGGAAGGGTTGAAGTCTGTTTGCCTTTTGAAAGGGCGATGGCACGGGAATGCACATCACGTTCAGCCAGCCAATCAAGGCTAATCTGATAATGTTGAAAAACGGCTTTCAATCGTTTGGTCAAAATCTCACGCAAATAATGGTTTGCATAAGCCGCTTGTTTATTGCCGAAACGAAAAGCGATTGAACCGTCATCTTTCACCCCATTAAAGGCACGCAACCATACGTGGCGAAAATGCTCACGTTGGCGTTTACGTGGGAGTGCCGAAAGCAGTTTTTCAACATAATCGAACTGGTGTGGCGCAACGGCAAATAATTCCATTTGCGCACTTGTTGCACGCTCACGGTCAAAAGTGCGGTTAGTTTTCACCGCACTTTCCATCATCACCGCCCGAGCCTCTGCCATTGCCTGCTCACGCTTGGCAAGGTTCAGATCACGTTCTACCACCCAGCTCATCATTCAAATCCTATTCTTCGATCACGCTGCCGACATTAGCGACATAACCAAGAAAAATGAGCGCGTTCATTGCGAAAAAGAACTCTTTTTTTACTGCTAATTCGGAAATAGGTGATTTGATATATCCCTTTTCCTCCCAGTCAGTTAGAATATCTAACTCCTCTCGTTTGATATGATCCCTTGAAATATTTTTTCTATTTAATAGGCAATAATTCACATAAGGCATTAATCGTAATTCTTGCTGTGTAATCTCATAGCCTAATAGTTCATTGGATTTTTGTTTAATTTCATCCGTTAATTTGCCTCTCATTTTTTCCTCCTGTTATTAAAGTGCCGCTAAATACTCACTATGCAATTCAAAATATTCGGTAATCTTGGCATTGGTTGAAGCCAAAGAATCCCGAATTTCTTCTAAGGTGTTTCGCTCATAAGCCGTCAATTCAAACTTGCGCACCTCATCCAATGCGCCCCAAATCGTGTTATGCAATTTGCCGACTTTGCGAGCCGACTTATCGTCTATCACCTCAATAGTTTGATAACGCTCACCAATCGACATAATTTGCAAGGTTGCGCCACAATCCAATTCAAAACACATCTGTTCCATCTTTCCCCCTAAAGTAATTTTTCAATCCAATCCGCAAGCCAATTCAACGCCACCGTTAACACGGCAGCCAAAAGCATTAAGCCAATCACTGCCACAACCAATCCCACAATCACATCAAGCATTTTTCCTCCTCACCTGTTTGTTCCTTCTTTCCGCTTGCCACCTCGCCCACTCGGCGTGTTTTTGTAATAATGCTTTTCGTGCTTCTATGATCTGATCGCCCATCTCCAAATATTCATTGAAAGCAGCCATCGCCAATTCATCATCACCCTTGTTCACGTGATGGTAATAAGCAAAGAGTTTCTGCTGTAATTCGTCCAACTTCTTGTATAAATCCCATGTTGCAAAAAGCAGTGCGCCACGGCTAAAAATCACGGTTGCCATCTATTCCTCCACGGTGTCGGCATATCGATTTCGATTTGGGTCGATTTGTGAAAATTCACGCTCGGTAATGCTTTCCGGAAATGCGTTGGAAAGTAACCGTACTTTGCGAAAGGCAAGGGCGATTTTGCGTTGCCCTTGGTTGTTGTAGTGATGTAGTTTGAAACCTGTGCAGTGACGGCTTTTAATATCACTTAAATCCACATTAGCAACTTTCAGTAGAAATTCCCGTAAGCCTTGTGGCAAACGGTCAAAGCTACGTTCCACTCGGAAACGGCTTTCCTCTTTTAAGTAACACAATGAATCATCAAAATTGGTGATATTCGGCACATCTATTTGCCGTTCTCGGCAGAATTTTTCCGCCGCACTTTCATTTTCTAAAACGTACACCACAACCCCCTTGGGTTATTTCCCCGTTACAAAACCAAACCACTTTTTAAAACAACGTTTCAAAGGGCTATTCCACTTTGCTGTTTCCAATTCCGCAATTCGGTCGTGATAAGATTCATTTAATAAAACCTGCTGTGCATTTAAGCCGACTTGATGCGCCACGTGGCGTTCCAATATCTGCACTTTCTTCTCCAACGCTTTCACGGTTTTATTTAACTGCCATACATTCACCCGTTCACGAGGGCGTAAAGTGCGGTTGTCGTAGGTGTATTTTTTGCTCATTTGTTGTTCAACTCCTAAATTTTGGTTGCAAAAATCCTGTCGATTGATTTTTATCAAACGACAAGCCTTAAAATAAACAAGAAATTTAAAGATTAATCGGTGGCGATTTCTAACTGGCGTTCATCAATCTGCTTTAACGGCTTATTCACCTTCAACGCTTCCGGACGCTCGTTATAGGTTGGGGTTCGCACCCTGATGATTTGGCTACTGATTGACAACTCTGCTCCGCAGTTGTTGCAAATGCCAAGCACATTCACCAGCAACATCCCGATTTTTTCTGAAGTACGAACGCGAATACTATTGCCTCCGCAGTTCGTACATTTATGATCTACATTCATTTACACACCCTAGCCCTATTTATTTGATTTTCTTCTAATATTCCTGTTTCACCGCACGCACCATCATCAATGCCGTATTAATCAACGTTTTTTCTTTTTGACTTTTCTTTGGCATAATTGGATAACGAATATCGCCATTTGAAATTCTGCCCTCAACAGTGCGTTGGTTTTCCCCACTCAAAGCACAATAGGCTTCCACCGTCATATAGGGCGGGACATTAATCGCCACATTGATTTCATTGCTTGTCATACACACCTTCCTTTTATGCTAAAATCACCTGCACCAACACTAACGCAATAATAGAAAACAACGTTGCGAGGTACGCCATGTTTAAACGGTCTTTACGATTTTTCATATTTCTCCTTAACTGGGCTATTTTCGGGGCGATTATGGGGCTAAATATCATCTTATTAAGTGATGATCCCACCTTCACCTTGTTTAATTACACCTTTAATCAACGTCAACTTTGTTGGTTTAACGCCTTACTGTTTGTGTGGTTTACTTACAAAGAACGTCATTGCATAAAAAATGAAGTAGAGCGCATTATTCATTGGTTGAAATCGCTTTAAACTTCTCTTCAAAAACCTTTTTCAAACTTTCATAAATGGTTTGCCAATCTATGTCCGTTCTTAATTCGCTTGATTAATTAATACATTCTTCCAATTTCAACCGAATAAAATCGTGCAACTCACGTTTATCGGATTCCGCCAAGGCTTGTAGCTTGGCTTTAAAGCTCGCTGTCACCCGAAATGCGATCACTTCCGTTTTCAGCTCACGTTTTTTTTCTGTTTTTGCCATTTTCTTTCCCTTGTTGTTTTTGTTTACTTTGTTATACTTTAGCCAAAACTATTCTAAGTAATTAAGGCATTGAGATCTGCGTAACCACATCTTTTATGCTTTGCCAAATTTCCGCATCTGTTGGCATAGGGTGCTTGGTTTGATTGGTTGCTCGGCTATGTAATGCAATTAAATACATAGAACTTTGCAGCAAATTACCCAACATACTCGCCACACCAACTAATAGGGCAGGAACGTATGATCGACCAATATCACCCGGCGCAAGCCCGTTTACTTGCTGAAGAAGCTGATAGAGCTCAACAAGAAAAAGAGGACAGGGAGGTAAATCCCACAAGGCTCGTTCTTTTATCGTTTTGTCTAGCGTTGCTAGAGAATTCAAATAAGCAGCTCTATCAGAAGCCCATAGCTGAATTTTTTCAAGTTGCAAAAAAATATCGCTTGATAAATGAGCAACGCCTATTGGCTCATCTTCAGCCAACGGCGGATAAACTAAATCCTTCGGTACACCAAGATATCGTGTCAATAGCCCGTAAATTGACTGATTCAATAACTTCAAATATTCATCGTTGATTGATAGGGGAGTAGCCATAGCATTCCGTGTTTGTTTACCTTTCATACTCAAAAAAACCTTTCAAACTTTCATAAATTGTTTGCCTGTGTTTCACGCCCATTTTCCCACGCCCTTAACACTAGCAATCGCACCATGGCGGAACGGGATAAATCCCCAAATCTCGCCCGTTCTTGGTCTAGGCGTGCCAGTTCATCGGTTTTAAATTTCACGTGGACGTTCTCTTTTTTCAGATTTTTTCCCAAATCGTGAGATAGATCACTTTTTGCCATATAGATCTCCCCTTATATAGTTGATAAAATGATGATGTTTTCATCTTTTAAATGATGATTTAATCTCTTTTTTGAAGATTATATCTTTGTTTTAAAGAATTGCAATATCTTTTTTCTTTAAATTGGAGATTTTATGCCTAGATATAACGTAAAGTTTGATGCAGAGAAAATCATTAACAGAATGAGACAAATTTTTCATGCAGAAACAAATAAAGAACTATCAATTCATTTGAATATCAGTGATAAGACTATTTCGGGCTGGAAAGCAAAAGGTGTTATTCCATTAGATAAACTTTTGGAGACTGTTTGGCGTACTGATTGTGGGCTTGATTGGCTTGTATATGGGATTGATGAAAAAAATCAAATACCATTAAACGAAATGGAAATAGAGCTCTTAAAACGCTTTAAGCAATTAGATTTTTCACAGAAGCTACAAGTTTTTAATTCGATGGAGCAATCAAGCAATACATCACTACAACAAACTATTGGTAATAATTCTCACCATATTGCCCAAGTTGGGCAAAATCTTATTCAAAAGTAGAGGTTGTATTTATGTTTGATCACATTGGGTTGCCTAAAAACCTTCAAAAAATACTGGATACTATAGAACATGCAACACCGAAAGAATTAAAAAAATTTAATCAATTCGCTAAAAATTTCCCTACTAGTATTTTAAATATAGAAAAATCATTAAATTCCGTTTTCTCTCCTGAAACTCGTGATTTTTTAAAAAAACTTGAATTTATTGAGACTAAAAGTAAATTAAATAAGCTAGCTAGTTATTTGTCTATCAATGAGCAAAAAAGAATAAAGAATGAAATCGAAGAAGCGACAATAAAATTAAAGCAGGAAATTGAGAAAGTACCTGTAGAGATAATTAAGAAATCTAAAGAAACATATGAATATAGAAAGTTAGAAAAATCTTTTGAGGATAATGAAGCTAGTTCAAATGAATTTGAGAAGATTATATTTCAATATCAGATAGCTCTTTACCTATTTAAAATTATATATTCAATTATATCATCTGAACCTCTAATTCATAATGAAGTATCAGGAAGTCAAAATCAGCAAATTCAAGCTATTAATTCAGAAATAAGTAATAACAATAACTATATATCACCTAATATATCTATTGGTAATAATTCTAATGTAATAATTAATATAACTTCTAAGGAATAATAAAATGAAAAAACTCCCTCTCATTCTAACCGCACTTTTTCTCATTTCTTCCCCTGTGCTTGCCAAGGGGAAGAAAGCGGATAGTGAGCAATATAGCTGTGATGATGGCAAACGTACTTGTAAAGATATGGATAATTGCGAAGATGCGAAGTTTCATTTGCGCCAATGCGGTATGAAAAAACTCGACCGTGATCGCGATGGTGTGCCTTGTGAAAGTCTTTGTGGGTAATGATTAAAAGTGAATGTAATAATATTTATCTCTTATTTTATTTTTGAAGAGAAAGGAATGTATGTCAAAAAAAGCTAACCAACCCCAAAAAGATCCCTTAGAGCCAATAAAAATTGGAATTGTTCGTCCCATTTCAAAGATGGACGAGGATCATTCTGAACAACATTGGGAGGATGTTCATTTCCTAATAGAACAAGCTCTATCTAATGATACTAATCATAGTTTTGAAGTAAAATTAGTTAGTGAAGTTCAAGATGCTGATATTATTCAAGCAACCATTATTCAAAATTTATTTGAAAGTGATGTGGTTATTTGTGATATGACCTTACATAACCCGAATGTTTTTTTTGAACTTGGATTAAGAATAGCATTTAGAAAACCTTGCATTGTGATTCAAGAAGAAGGTACAAAACCTCCCTTTGATGTTAGTTCCATTCGCTATATTCCCTATCCTTGTAAATTAGCTTATGTTAAAGCGATTGAATTTCAGCAACAACTCAGAACAACAGTATTGAAAATCCATGAGGCATATATTAATGATGGTTCAGTGAGTACTGACCCGTTATTTTCTAAAGCCAAAATAGATTATCGAACACAATTAACTGAAATTAAGCAATCATCAGTAGAATTTGTAATGGATCAATTAAAAGAGCTGCAAGGAGCGGTGGCTCATATCCAAAATGCAATTACAACATATAATCATAATAATATAGGGTTGTTAAGTGTTGAGAAAATTAAGCAAGAATTACTTTTTATGATAACAAAAGAATTTCAATTGGCAACCCAGAACTCAGCTAGTAGAGAACAATATATAAGTAGAATTCAAGATATGATTTTAGATAGAACTCGTAGGATTCGGAGAGAATATCCACTTCACGTTTATGAGGATATTAGAAGTAGAGCTTTTGAGTATATGCAAGAGTTATCTTTGCAGCTAAAAAAAGAAGATTAAGTTTTATTTTAGCGGATTTTTTAGAGTTATATTAGGTTTATGAATCACACTTGGCATTTATTTTGTGATGAATCAGGTATAAGCGGAAAGCCATTCTATGCTTTCGGTGCATTGTGGGTTAAGGAAAATAACTTAATTCGATTTGAGAAAGAAATAACCGCACTACGCCAAAAACATTTTTGTACAGATGAAATAAAATGGCAGTCGGCAAATTCTAAACGTTATGCGGAATTTTATGATGACTTGATTCGTTTCTTTTTTCAATCAAATTATCTCTTCTTTAATTGTATTGTTGTACAACTTGCAGTGGTAAATAAATCTTTCCATAAAGGTAATTATGAAACTGCTAAGCAGAAACATTTTAATCTGTTAGTGTGTAATAAAATAGCAACATCTTTGTTTAAGGATAGAGAGCGTCGTTTTATTTTATCTGTTGATGATTTACCTTTTAGCTATCGTAAAGCAGATGAAGCAATGCATATTATTGCAAATAATATTATTCGCCAAAAAACGGCGATTCCAAATGCCATTTTGAAGTTAAATGAAGTAAATTCTAAACATTGCCATGGTGTACAGCTTTGTGATTTATTATTAGGTGCGGTATTAAGCGGCTATCAAAAGGATTCATCTTCGGAGCGGAAACAGGCAATTTCTGCTTTAATTGCTGAACATATTGGCTGGGATAAGTTAGCTTATGATACGTTGGACACAGAGAAGAAGTTCAATATTTGGTATTTTTATGATTCGACCAAAGGACCGAGAATGGTAAAAACAATGGAAACAAGGTTAAAATACCCACTTCCGGAAGAAAAAAAATGACAGACCTTTCAGCCTGTCCGTTGAGTGTCCTCGCACAATCATGCAATTTCCCCACTGGGCGGAATCACACAAAGTAGCCGCCCCTATTATTCTTTGTGCTTTGTTACGAGTAATAATAACTTTTTTTGCCTGAAATGCAATCTTTTATTATTGTGAATTTATAAATTTGTGAGGAAGTTCTCAATTTTATTTCTCTCCTTTTCTCACATTCCCCTCTGCCGTTTCAATCTTCAACTCACACTCCACCTGACAACTATACCCCCCGTCCGAAAGATTATGCGTGACCTTAGTGATCAACCAATCCGAACCATCAATCTCTTTTTTGAAGCCGGATAGTTGCACTGGGGTTTCCGGCATTAAATCCGGTATGCCGTAGGCTAGGGTAATGCTAAAGGTGGCGACCCCACGTTTGAGTCTATTAAAGGCGGATTTTGCCGCATTGATTGCACTGGCTTCGGTGGCGTAGGTATGGCGTAGGGTTTTAATTTGGTTGCTGTCGCTGGTTATTGGTGCCCGTTGTTCTACGGTGTTATATTTTTTCTTTGTTAGCCGTCTGTCTTTTACTGTGCCGTTTTTTAGCGTTCTGCCTTTCGTCATTCGCTGTTTTTTCACAATTTGCGTGTTGGCATCCACGGTAATTTCGCCCCGTTTTCCGGTGTTGGTATTGTGCCAATAAGCACGCACGGCTTTGTAATTATCACTTTCTGCAATGCTGAAGCTATAACTATCGCCCTCTTGTTTGGTGATTTGCACGGTGGGTATCGGTTTTCCGCTTGCAGTTTTGCCTTGCCCCAATGGCATAAACAATAGCACGCCATTTTTCACCGTTGCCATTGCGCCGTAGTCTTCTGCAAGGCGGGTCAGTAAATTGATGTCGCTTTCGTTGGTTTGGTCGATGTGGGGGAGAGTTTGTTCGGCATATTCTTTCGCACACAGGCTTTCCAATTTGTTTTCTTTGGCTATTTGTTCAATCAATGCCCCTAATTTTATTTGGTGAAATGACCGCTCTTTTTGCTCGCTCAAACTGCCCTTTAAATCTGCCGCTCTCGCACGAATAGTGAGACTATCGGGGCTACCGCTAAACTGCACTTCGTCCACTGAATATTTTCCTTTGTCAATTAAGGGTTCGCCCTGCCAACCTATTGCCACTTGGATTGTGGCATTGCGTGGCGGTAGGGCGAGTTTGCCGTCGTGGTCGGAAAGTTGCAAATCCAACATATCCGCTTCAAAGCCCCGATTGTCCTCAATCGTCATACTCATTAAGCGATCTGCCACGGTTTGGGTGATGTCGTTTTTCTGTTTGTCTTGAGTAATAACAAACACGGAAAACTTCGGCGTGCGGTGATTGGTGTCGAAATTAAACATTAAAAACTACTCATTACATTTTGTGCCAGTTCAATCAACAAGGGATCATCGGTGCGTTTTAAATTCAGCGTAAAATCAATGGCACGTGGTGTGCCATCGCCGAAAAGCTCGCTACGGGTTTGTTGTATGGATTCGATGACAAAAAATCCCATCGGCATAAAGGTTGCCCCGTCAATTAAGGGAAAGGCTGCACCGTTTTCCGCCATTAATTCCAACATCGCAAGGCTGATTGTGCCGCCCGTAATTTCGGGGGCAAGTCTGCCGCTGATGGTAACGGTTTCCGAATCCTTGCCCGTGAATTGGGTTTTCGGCATTTGCCCCACCACAGAATTAGTCGGATGTCGCCAAGAGGATTGACGATCTAAACTCTGAAAAGGCACGGTTTGCCGGGTGAAAACAAACATACCCAGTGCGGCGAGGGCGAAGTTTTGTAGCATTATTTATCCTTCGTGGTATTAATTCTTAACTTTTACATTCGTCAAGGCGAGTAATATATCAATGAAAATCAACCAACCCCACCCATCAATCCGGTGATACATTAAAAATGCAGCAAAGCCGGCAATAGTTGTGAGAGAAAGGAAATAAAAGAAAAAAATAAGGATTGCTTTCATATAATTTATCTAAAAAGTGAGGTCAAAAAATCCCTTGATTTCTGACCGCACTTGGTTGGTTAAGAAAAAAGAAAAGCAACACCGAATACCACAAGCAACCAAAAACAGAGGAGCGTAATCAGTAACCCACGCCAAATAATGTAACGTGGTTTTGTTATGAGGTAATCAATCAGATTCCGTTTCATTGCGTTCCCTTGCTTTTTCTCGCCATTGCATTAATTCGGTGAAACTCATTTCTTCAAAGGCTTGTGGTTGCCAGTGGAAGATCAGGGCAATATCTGCCATGGCATCTTCCACGGTTTCGGCAATTAGGATTATTCCTCGGTCGCTTCTTCCGTTTCCGAGTTCTTCCCTAAAAAACTGACAGCCGCCGCAGAAAGTTCGGTAAAGTCAGCCACTTCCATTGTGGCAAAATCTGCTTTGTGTAACACCGGGAGTGTGACACGTGGCAGTAACACTTGCAGCGCATCCACATCCATTTGCAACACGTCAAACATTTTTAAGCCTTTTAATGCCGGCACAGTGGGTTTATTCACGGTAATTTCGGTGATTTGTTTGTCGCCACGCAGAATCGGGGTTGATAATGTGATGATTTTTGAAGTTTCGTTTTTCATAATAAATTTCCAACGTTAAGTAAAAGCCCCTTTCGGGGCAAGGTGTGTGAAGTTAAACTAGATGCCTACGGCTGCACGGTGTTCCGCCAAGCGGTCTTTGCCGCCCACAACGAAAATTGAATTGAGCAAGTCAATTTCAATTAAGTCTTTGCCGTTTTCGATGATTTTGTAATAGGTTAAAGGCACGGTGTAGCTTTGTTCAGTGTCATCGCCCGATTTGCTTGTGCCATTGTCAATTTCGCTAAATCGACCACGCATCACCAATTCAATGGCGGTGACTTCTTCGGTGTCGTCTTGTTGGTACGAACCAGCAAAACGTAGTGGCGTGCCGTCAATCGCACCGCCGAATTGTTTTAAAAGTTCGGTCATATAACCGCCCATTTTGAATTGCGCTTCAAGGGCTTCTACGCCCAAGTTTATTTTCACCGGGCCAATCATTCCGCCTGCACGGTATTCTTCCAATTTTAGGGCTAATTTCGGTTGAGTGATTTCGTTGACTTGCCCGCGGTAAGAATTACCGTCAGCCAAGAAATTCATTAATTTGAGTTTGCGGGGTAAAGCCATGGGTTACGCTCCTACTTTTGCAATATTGGCGGCAAAATCAACCAAATATTCATCGCTAATATATTGGTTAAAGCCAAGCTGTTCTAATGGTGGCACAGGGCAGTAATCGTAAGAGACAAGCAATTTGGCATCTTTTAAGGTGGCAGCAGTGTTCAACTCGGCATTGATAAAGGCTTTACCGCCGATTAAATAACCTTTGGCGGTAAATTCACGCCATTTTGCGTTTATTGCCTCTACAATATCTTTCACCAAATTGACGGAAATATCCTTATCCACCGCCCAATCAAAGGATTGTGCAATAGTATCTTTCAACACTTGCGCTGTGCGTGTGTAGTTTTCATAGATGAATAATTTATCGGCAGAGCAAGTCCGCAAGCCCCAAAATTTGTAGCCGTTGTAATTGATACAGGCGGTAATGCCTTGTTCGTTCAGATAGTTTACGTCCGTTGCCGAATCGTTAATATCGAATGAAAGCGGTTTAGTTACGCCCGTCACACCGTTCAAACCTTTGTTGGAAATCGAGGTGTGCCAGCCAAATTCTTTGTCTTGATAGGCGCGCATTGCCGCCGCACGGGTGACGGCATAATCAATTTCCGTTTGCTTGGTGTGAGGATTGAAAGAAAGGAAATCACCGAAAATCAACATTAATTCACGTTGAGAGAATTGGCGGCGATAGGTGACCGCTTGTTCTTTGGTGTTGCAGCCATAGCAAGAGGCATATACAAAACCATTTAATTTTTGTGCAACGGAAAGCAATTCAACGGTCACATCTTGGCTGTCGTATTTCGGTACGCAGAAAATACGAGGTTTGACACCGCATACGGCAGCAGACACTAGAAACGCTTTTAAGCCGGTGTAATTGCCTTCATCATCAACGCCACCGATCACATTCGCTTTCATTTGTGATTCATCTTCGCTTTCTTCGATTCGGATCACGACCACTTTACAATTTACAATATCTAAAATGCCGTCCAATGCACGTGAGAGTGTGCCTTGTTTCCCCGCTTTGGCAATCATTGCCGGGGTAATGCCGGTGAGTAAGGTGGGTTTGTTTAGCGGGAAAGTATCATTGTCGGCATCGGGAGCGGTGGCGACTAAGCCGATCACGGCAGTTGATGAAGTGGTTAAGGTGCGTAAGGCTTCCGAAATTTCGGTTACTTTGACACCGTGGAGATATTCTTCAGACATAAAATAGCCCTATTTGAGTTGGGTTGGAAAGATAGGGTTATTTTGTCCCGTGGTGAGAGGCTTGTCGAACAAGGGGCATTGTGAAAGAAAGGATAACAGCAAGGGAAAAATAAAAAACCCCGTGAACATCACAGGCTTTCTTACAATATTATTTTGTTTTGGTTGATCAGCGGCTTATTATCAAGTTATTTAGAATCATAAGTACCGACTAAGTAGGCTTTATCAAGAATATGCCCTTGCATAGCAAAATGCAAATCATTGTAACGGAATCCCGGTTTCAAATTGAGTTTTGTGTCAAGCGCATAAACATAAAGTTCATAGCGGTGTGGTTTATTTGGTGGAGCCATTCCGCCGTAAGCTGAGGCCTCTTCAATAGAAAGTTTATTTATCTTGCTTGCCCAGCTATTTGATCCCTGAACGAAGTCCTTTGCTGAAATACTTTCATTTTCCACTACTGAAGTACGCTCTAAATCAGCAATTAGCCAGTGCGTCCAAACAAATCCCGCAACTTCGGCTGCATCTTTATCTTCAAAAACTACTGCAAAGGATTTTGTTTTTTCAGGAGCATTTTTTATTTCAAAAGGAATAGAATAAGAGGGCATTCCATTCTGGGTAAATTGTGTACCGTGTTTGCCGAATCTATCGGCAAATTTCCCATCTGCAATGGCAGAACTGGTTACCAACATTCCTCCTTCAGTTCTCATTTGTTGCGCAGTTGAACAAGCAGCAAGAGCTGAAGAAAAGAGCATGATAAGCCCGGTTGTACGAATAATTTTATTGATATGATTTGTTTTTTTCATAGATACCTACCTTTTCCTGACTGATACATAAGTTGCACAACTTTAGATTAGACGAATAAGTGAGGTAAATCTTACATAAATTGCTGGCGGGAGTTGGATTTTTTTAATAGGTTTTTATAAATCAATAAGTTGTATTTTGATTTTTATTTTATTACTTCAATCTTTACTACAAAAATGATTGATTGTCAGTAAGAAGTGAGAACTGATGATTATTCTACTTCTTTTAATACACTGAATCTCCCCCGTAATTGCTTGATTATTTGATCCAACTTTTGGGGTAGATCAGTCCGTAAATTTTTACTTAAACATCACCGCCAACTGATTCGGGCTAAATCTCCAACCCTCGTCACTGCCTTTGATGGCATTAAAGCACCACTCACTGCAAAAATATTTACTGCGTTGTTGCTTGATACCAAGCACAATCCCCAGCACACCCCACCAGTCATATTTTGCGCCGGAAGTGCGGTCAAAATAGGCTTTGATTTGGGCTTCCGTCACGTTGTCTAACGGGATTAAATCCCATTTGGTGTTGTCTGCCACGTTGATTTGCTTACAACGCACACCGCCGTCACGAGGGCTTGATGTGTAGCAATCGTAAACGGGGCGGTAATCGTATTGTCCCCAATTTTCCAGCCGTTCGATGGCGATTTCGCAGTGCGAATATTTACCCTTCGTGAAAAAGCGGATAATTTTGTCTTTCCAGTCGCCGTCTCCTTTATAGAGGGCGAGATAAATTTTATTCATTGCTTTGCTCCATAAAATCCACGTAGGTTTGTGTCCAACCATCGGAAAAATTATATTCTGATGGATTACGGCTTTGTTCTAATGCAATTTTATGTCGCATAGCATTTTGCACGTTTGCGGTTTTATCTTGCATAATTTGTGCGATAACTTGGGTGAGCTTTTCCTTGTTGAAATCAGGAATAACGCTATTATCTGCGCAAATCCACGCTGTTTCGTAGTCACCAAGCAAATCAAGACTGGCTTTAAAACCGAGCAAATTTTGATATGCCGCATCATCATTATCAAACCATTTACCAAGTGCACTTACATACACCCCGTTACAGTTCTTTTTATCACGCAGTGCATTAATTTCAATGCGGATTTTCTCTCGTTGTTCGTTTAAAAGTGCGGTTTGTTTTTCTGCTGAAATTTCCCAACGCTCAGCATTTTCATTCCACGCTTCATGCTCGTTTTTCGGTTTAAGTGCGGTCAAATTTGAGGGGATTTCCCCTAATTCGGTCATCACGGTTTCCCTTTGGGTCGATTTGTCGTAATAGGTTTTGCCTCGGTGGTCGGCAATATACTCCCAGCCTTTAGCGGTGCGAACAATCGCAAAGCCTGTTTTGGCTTTTGGTGGCGTATCTAAATAGGCGTTGGCACTTAACCCTGTGCCGGTTGCAATAAATTGGATTTCTTGGTGGCTGTAAACACCTTGATGGTCGGTGAGGTAAATCACGATTTCACCATCAGCAATGGCAAAGCCTTCGTTATCAAATTGTACGGTCATTATTTATTTCTCCTTAGGCTGCAAAGCAGATGTAGTTAAAGGCGATATTTCTTACTCGGTTTTCGGAGGCGGTTACGCCACCATTATTAATGCGTGCCGAATAAGTTCTCGGTCTACCGCCACGATTATCTAATGCGGCATTGTTACCGCGCGAGTTACTTGGGAGATCATTAATCAAGAAGAATTTGCCTGAAACACTGACGGACACATCAGAGCCGTCACCAATCGCGCAATCAATACCATCTTCTAACTTATCATTAGAGCCGTTTTGCGTAGGTAAATAGTGGAAGTGGTCGCGAATTGCATCCCCTTGAGTGGTTAAAAGACTTCGCCCTCTATCCACACCACGCCCATTATCCCAACCACGAATAAATTCCCCTCGCATATCAGGCAAACGCCCGGAAGGATAGCGTTGTGCCAAAATCGGGTAAGTCGTTTTGCTGAAAGTTTGTCCCATCATTATCAAAAAGCCGCTCGGTGGCGTGGCAAGGGGATAGGGAATTGGCACACCGACAAACATTGTGCGAAGTTGGTCAAGTTGGTTTTTCGCTTGATTCAAGTCCGTTAAGTTGGCTTTCTTGCCAATTTCACTCAGCAAGGTTTGTTTTAAATTGGCATCATCGCCTAAAGCCTTGGCTAATTCCACCAAGGTATCTAATGCCTCTGGGGCATTGCCGACTAAATTAGCAATGGCGGTTTTCACAAAGGCGGTGGTAGCAATTTGATTGCTATTGATATTCTGTGCTGCTGTTGGGGCGGTTGGCGTGCCTGTAAAACTTGGGCTAGCCGTTGGGGCTTTTTCTCGGTCTAACCGTTCTGTTTCCGATTTTAAATAACTCGTGCGGTTGGCGAGTTGTTTGGCTTGGCGGTTAGATATTCCATCGGCACCGCCAACAACAGGATCCGTTTTTTCCAGTTGGTAAATTCCGTCTTCCCATTTTGGGGTTTCTATTAAATTTGCCATATTATGCGACTCCGTAAGAAAATTTGCCGTTGTGGACAAATTGATGGTTATAAAGATTAGCTTGTTCAAAATGCAGCCCTGCAAGATGGCAACGGGCAGGGGCTGTTTGTTCTAGTAATTTACGTACTTCTTTCGCTTGTTCATTTGATATTGGTCGTGTTAAAACGATGCGATAAGTTGCCCAATGGCTATCAGAACCGCCATACACCATATTTTCGTTATAAATGATGTTTCCACTGTAAAAATGAGCATTAAGATTTTCCAAAATTTCCGCATCACCAAATCCACTTGCTTTTAGCACTCTGCGAATACTCGCAATAGTGCCTTTATGCCGATGAATATAGTGACTTTGGCTAATTGCCTGACGTTTGGTTTCATTTGACCAGTCGTGAGACCATTCATCAGTATTTAAAGACCAAGCTAGCCAAGCTAAATGACTATCTTGACATAATTCAGCAGACCATAATGAGGTAATGGGGATATCTAATTGAGTGATGGCACTAAAAATTAAGGATAAATTACGTTCAAAAGTAGTAGAGCCTATGGGTAATAAGTGATTATTCATCTATCCCTCCGCTTCTAATATTTATTGCTGTGCAAAACCCTGCTTGTGTTGGACTGATAATAAGATCATTTTGTGGGGATATAAGTCTTACATTTTGAACCCCCTCTTGATGTAAGGCGGCAAAAATACCTGAACGTGTAATATCTAATCCTAAGTGATGCTGTTTTTGTATATAGGAAAGCAATGTTGCATTTGCATTATCCAAAACAATATGCTCTATCACAGATGGAAATAAAACGAGTTCAGCTTCTATTTGATAGTTAATAATTTGTGCTGATTTAACCTGTACCGTATCACATAATGGGCGGACTTCTTCTGCATTTAAATATTTATCTACTTTTCCAAGTAATTCATTATTGGCTTGCCCGTTATTTTCGGTTGATAGCACAGTAACTTGTACTGTGCCGGATTTAGGGCTTGATATAGTGACGTCTTTGACTAAAGGTGATGCACTTAGCGCATGGTATTTATAACTGCCACGGGAACCTGCAGTGCTTAATCTATCAAGACTCATCTGAATACGTTTACGCAAGCGATCATCACTTTCATATTCGGCATAAATGGGAGGTTGTACAGTTAAATCTTCCTCTCTAATCACTAAACGCTGTACACCAAACAATGCACCGAGATGATCCAAATCTGAACCACTGGCAAAAGCGAGCATAACTGATTTTGCGGCATTATTAATTCGCTCACGTAATAATAATTCTAAATAAGCATTTTCTTCGAGTAACTTAACGACCGGTTCACTTTCTAACTGTAATCTTTTGCGCCAATATTCTTTCTGTTCCTCATCTTCCCAAAGGGAAATGAATTTATTTTTACGTTTAGCCAAAAGATTTTCAAAATCAATACTTTCAATGACCTTTGGAAAGGGTAAGTTAGCTAGCTCAATCAATGACTTACTCATATAGCACCTTGCAAAATAATATTATCTTCTATGGATTTTCCTTTATTTTTATAGGTATAAATAACCGCTGCATTGATCCCACCCTCAATCACCTGCGGTTTAAATTGGGTGATTTGCACCCTTGGTTCCCATCGATTAATCGCCGTGACCGCGCAGGCGGCAAGTTGTAACAGCAAAGCTCGGCTAATCGGGCGGTCAATCAACATTGGGATAAGGCTACCGTATTCACGCCGCTGAATGCGTGAGCCGATAGGGGTGAGTAAAATATCCGCAATGGATTGTTTAATATGGGCTGTTTCGTCTGTTAAGCGTTCGCCTGTGTATCGATTCATCTTGCTTTGCTCGTTTCTTTTCCGTCACCTTGTTCAAGGTGTTTGTGGTTTTGTAGGCTGATTGCGCCGCCTTTCACATCGCCTTTGGCGGTAATGCCGCTTTGTGTGCTGATTGCACCTGTTGTGGAAAGTGAGCCGTTAATATTCACGTTGCCTTTGATGTTTACGGTCGGGCATTGAATATCAATTTGGCTTTGCGCTTGCACAAGTGCGGTTGAAATTCCGCTAATTTTTAGTGCCGATGTAGCTTGGTTGTATTCAATCTCCGCACCATCGGCAAATTGGAGCAGGTGTATATCCGGCGAATGGCTTGGGCTGTTTTGAGTGTAAAGCCCGACCAGTACACAAGCGGTGGTAAATTCTCCGCTTGCCGCTAATATTACGCATTGTTCATTTACAGTCGGTGGTGACCAAGTTTTTGTTGTGCCGGCACGTAAAGTGATAAAGGGTAAAAAATCCGTCAGAATTTCACCGTTCTTTACTCTCGCACGGGCGGTTTGGTAGTCCACTTCGGCAATGGTGCCAAAGCGGATAAGGTTATCAATACGGCGGTTTAATTCGGCAGACATAACGCCCTTAATAGGTTGTAATAAATGCCTTATTGTTGGTGAGATTGAGAGGGATTGCGAGGGCGGGGGAGTGTGATATTAGGGATAACAAAAAACGCCCTAGATAGGGCGTTTATTCAGGGCGAGGGTAAAGTCGTCGGCTGTGTATCACCGTGTTGATCAGCACTTCATTTTCTTGAATACTATAAACAATACGATAACCCCGACAAAATGCCTCACGTTTTCCGTCATCTCTTAGGCGACCGATGGCATTTGGCATAAATTCAATTAAATCAATGGTTTTATTCAGTTCGGCAAGCAGTTTTTGTGGTGTTGAAATAAAGCCGGTAAATTCATAAACATTCGCTAAAATATTGTCAATATCCTGAACCGCCATTTCAGACAATACAACTTTAAGCATAAACGCCCTCGTGTTGTTGTTCTTCTAATTCCGCTAATTCAACCGCTTTACGTTCTATTGTTTGTTGCCATTTAGATCTGGCTTCTTCAAGTGTATAAACCCGACCGGCTTTTATATCTTCTTCCGAGCGGCGGATTTTTTCCGCTAAAAATTCATCATAGCCTTTTTCTTTAAACATAGTTCCCCCTTATGTGATGGAGCTACTATAACCTTGGTTTTTTCTAAACGCAACAAAAAAGGGCTTTCGCCCTTTATTCTAAACACGATCACGTAAGCTATTACGGGTACGTGCTTGTTGTTGATTTTGGTATTTTTGAATTGCTTTTGCGACCTGTTGTGCAATCATTCGTTCGTCCATTCCCGGTGCAGCGTTGATAGTGATTTGCACGTTCATTGGCTGTGCCGCTTGTGTGGCAACGGGGCGTGCGGAAATTGGCGGTCGGCTATCAACCTGCACCGGTGCGGCAGTTGCAACACTTACACCCAAACCGCCTGCAATTAAGGCTTGTTTGCCGTAATTGAGAGCGTTTAAAGTGTGAACACCAAGGCGTGATGTGGCTTCTTTTGTCATTACATATTCGCCGCCGTGAACAATGCCCATCGGTTGATATTTGCCACCGTTTCCGGTGTAGCCACCTTTTGCGAATAACCGCCCTTGACCGTTACCCACTAAACCGCCAATCCATTTGTGTTCGGTTTGGCTTGGATCATAGTTTGGGTCAAACATATTATTGGCCATATTTGCCGTTCTTTGGATTTGTTCAGCGTGTTCTTTTGGCACAAGTGTTGTTGCAATTTTATCTACGCTTGGCATATTATCAACAACCCACTTAATGCTATCCATTACCCATTGCAACGGTTTTGTGACTAAATCAATACCTGCAGCCAACCATTCACCAAATTTTTTGCCGGCCGCGGCAGCCTCATCTAAATCTTTTTGTGTACTCTGAACCGGCGAGAGTAAATCGGTAAACCATTTCACGGCTTTTTCAATCCAACCCACGACAATACCGAACAGATCGCCTAATGGTTTAAATTTTTCAATAACCGGTGCAAGCCCTGATTTTAAACCTTCCCAAAATCCACCGAAAAACGCCCGCACTTTTTCCCAGTTGTTGTAGATATAAACACCTGCAGCGACAAAAGCGGCAGTTAATAAACCGATAGGGGAGAGTAAAAAACTTAATATTGAGCCAACGCCCATTAATGCTAAACGTAATGGCAAAATAGCAATGCGGGCAAGCATTTTTAACCCATTGAGCCAAGAGGAAAGCGACTTCATTTTACCGATAACTTTCATCAAGTTTGACGGGATTAATTTCGTAAATAACAAGAACTTATTTATTCCTTTTGATGCTGCACTTGATGTGGTTTTAGCGAAAAATAAGGATTTATTGAATAGTCTTAGTTTATTATCCGAATTAAATAAGGCGAAGTTTAATAGTTTACTTGCACCTGTGAGTTTATTAAAAAATAAAATTGTCCGTCCGACAGGATAGAGTAAATAACTAAAAACTAAACTTAATCCGCCTACTGCGACCAATCCTGCACTAATACCTGTAACCCATTTAGCAATGCTTGCTGCAAGTTGTGGATTCGCTTTTATCCATTGATTTGCAGTTCGTAAAAATTGAGTAGATTGTTGAATTAATTCCCGAATGCTCCCTGATGTTTCATCAAAAATAGAAATGGTTAAGGCTTCGCTGGCACTTTGTAGATTTTTAAGATCACCCAATACATTGTCCGCCATAGTTTCTGCGACTTTTTCGGCTGTACCGGTAGCATTTTTGAGCTTGTTACTCATTTCTTGAATGCCTTGTGTACCGGCTTGCTTAACTAATTCAACCATAGCGGTTGCGGCTTCAGCACCAAAAATGGCTTTGTAATATGCCATTTTGTCGCCTGACCCCATTTTGGCCGTTTTCTTCTCTACATCAACGAGAATATCGGTTAATGCCCGCATATTACCTTTGCTATCTTTTGCAGATACGCCAAGTTTTGCCAACGCTTTTGCAGCCTGTTTTGGTGGCCCGGCAAGACGTAACATGGCAGAACGTAAAGATGTCCCTGCTTGAGAACCTTTAATCCCTACGTTTCCTAGTAACCCAACCATTGCCGACATGGTTTCAAAATCTTGTCCCGTACCGGCAGCAATCGGCCCTAAATATTTCATTGTTTCACCGAGCAATTCAAGGTTTGTATTGCTCGAAGTAAAGGTAAGGGTCAATACATCGGCAACACGATTCATTTCGGTTGCCGGAATTTTAAAACCTGATGAAATATCCGAACTAATATCAGCAACACGCCCCATTTCCATTCCTGCAGCCTTGGTCATATTTAAAACGGCAGACATAGAAGCTAAAATTTGTTTATCATCAAAACCTGCCATCCCTAAATAACCTTGCCCCGCGGCAACATCTCTTGAAGTAAACGAAGTGGTTGCACCTAACTCAATGGCTTGATCTCTTAATTGTTTAATTCTATCGGCATCTTGAATTTTATCTAAACGGGCCAGAGCTTGAACCTTGGAAAATTCTTCTTCAAATTCTAAAGCGGGTTTCATCATTAATGAGCCGCTACCGAGCACAGCCCCACCGTGAGCCATCGCACGAACACCGAAACCCGCAGCAAAATCACTACCGGATTTTAATTTTTTAACTTGATTTTGGTAGCGTGCTTGCTCTTTTGCACGTTGATTAAGTTTTTGTAATCGTTGATCTTGTTTTTGAAGAGACTGGTTCGCCGTATCAATTTTCCGTTTTAATTCCCGTTGGGATTGCGACAGATTTTTTGTGCTGATACCTGCTTCAGATAGTGTTCGGCGGAGTTGATTGAGTTTGTTATTTTCCTCAACTTGAGCCCGTTTGAGTTGTGTTACCGCACGTTTGGCATTCTCAAATTCTCGCTTTAATTTTTTAGTCGGATTACTGCTTGAATTAAATTGCTTTGCCAAATCTTGCGCATTCTTTTGTGCTTGCTTTAGGGCTTGGCTATTTTGACGAATAGAATTTTTAAGGGCAGTAAAATTATTAATTAATTTTTGCTGATTTTTGAGTGAATCCTGTGCAGCTTTAGTTTTATTGATAGATTGAGCAAATTTTTGAGCTTCTTTTGATGCTTTGCGAAACGGAGCTGTTAATTTGTCTATTGCACTTAGTGTGACCTGAATAGCTAATTTATTCATTTTTTGTACTCTTTTGTATTGACAAAAATTAATTATTTTAAAAGAATGGGAATATCTACTAAGGAGAATGCCATGGAACTTATCCTCGCTTTATTGTTACTTGCTTTTGGATTGCCGGCGATTGTTGCAATAGCTGTCGGCGGTTTCGCAATGGTTAGTGGCTTTGCTGCAACAATATTTAGCTTGGCAGTTCGTTTTTGGTATATCGCTTTGGCGGTTATTCTACTGGCAATCGCTCCGATTCTTTATTTAAACGATGCGCTTATTTATGTGTTTTATGCCGTTATTTTTTATGCAGCGGTTGCACTGCTTTTGTATGTAGTAAATCGCTTAAATACATTTTTTGATAAGCTGAATCAAAAACTTAGCTGATCGATTATTAACGTTTCTATTTCCTCTAAATCTTCATTCGTAAAGCCCAACAATTCCCGTTGGGCATATTTTGTTTTAATACCTTTCTTTCTATCCACTGTGCCGCTTAATCCGTATTGATGCACGGCGGCAATGGCGGCACTTGAGCCATTAAACCCCACCGAAACCTCGTTGCCGTTTGACCGCACTTTTAAATGGCGGGCGGTGCGGAGTTTGGCAAACATCGCTTTGCGTTTGATTCGCCCTTGCTTTTTGCCGAAATTTTTACGGGGTTTTCGTGCTTCAAATGCCGTGCCGTCAGGGTTTTGTTGTCGGGCAATGCGTGCGGATTGGCTTTTTCGCAAGGATTGACCGATTTTTCTTGCCAGTTGGCGGCGTGCTTGGGGTGATAAATTGGCGATAAGTGCGGTCAATTTTGCTTGAATTTCTGCTACCGTTGCCATTAATTGACCTCACCCTCAAAAATTAAATGTTCCCAATCCTGCAAATAAACTTTTACCCGGTTTGGTTCGTTCATTGTGGGTTCTTTGGCATAGTTTATTTGTACGCTGTCGCCCTCTTTTTGGGATACCACCCGTTCGGTGAGTTTGATTTCAAAACTGATGTCGGCGGTGTCGTTATTGTTGTAATCCACTTGGAATTTAAAGGCGTTTTCACGTAGTTGTGGGTTTTCAAAGATTTCCGGTTGATTGGTGCGTAAGTAGGCGATCATCGGCACAACCAGTGCGGCAATATCGCCTGCGTAATCAGTCACAATCACATTGAGGCTGTAGCGATATTCAAAACTGAATGAGTTTGCCCCCGTGGCGATAATTTGCCCACCGTCCACATAGAGCTGTAAACGGTCGGGGTTTTTCTCAAAATCGCTGTGGCTTTGCTCAAGGATTTTGCGGAGTTGATTGGGCTTTTTCATTTTCTAAAATTCCGTTGGCGTTTTTCTTCCCGTTCTTGGCAGGTTACACAACGGGTTACGCCCGCAATGGTTTGTCGGCGTTTTTCAGGAATCGGGGCATCGCAATCTTCGCAATAAAGACGGCTTACCGCTTTAAACCTGCGGTGTTTTTTTAGGGCGATTTCACGTTGCATTTCTTCCAGTTGCTGCGCTCGGTCGAATTGGTCGGTCATTGCTTCTGTTCCTTTTTATTAAATTCCTCAATACAGTTTTTCAGGCTGTCGTTTTCGATAACGCAAAGGTTTAGTTTTTGCCGTGCCTGTTGATACGCCTGTGCCAAATCGCCATTGGTGCGAATTTGTGGCGAAATTTGACCGCACTCGGCGGTTTGCGGGCAAAGTATCGGTTGTTTAATGATCTGCGGTGTGGTTGAGCACGCCACGCACGCTGTCAGGCACAGGGCTATCAGCCCAAATTTGATGTTGTTTAAGTGCATTTTTTAAATCCTCGGTTTGTTTGCTTTGTTGGGTTTTGAGTGCATTCACTACTGCTGTAAGTTGCTTTTGTTGTTCGGCAAATTGCTGCACGTGTTCGTTGAGTGCCATATAGGAGGCTTGCCATTTGGCTTTGAGCTGTTCTTCTTTCACCATTTCAGCGTGCCAGTGGTTTGCCTGCCAACCTTGAAATAATATGATCAGCACTAAAAGTATCGGGCCACCCAATAAAATCCATTTTTCTTTTGCACTTAGAAAGTTAAACATAATGCTTTCTCCTTTTGTCTGCGGTGAATTAAGCCTTTAAGTGGTTTACCGCCTGCGTAAATCCAGCGTTCAAATTGACCGCACATTGCTTGGCTGTAGCCTTGGCGTGCCATTTTAAAAAGGGTGCTGTTTTTTAGTTTGCCGCAGCCGATATTGAAGGTGATGGAGGTTAAGGCATCAAATGCGCCCTGTGGCATGGCTTGTCCGTTGGCGTAGGTATTGACGCATTTTTCCGCTTGTTTTACGCCTTTGGCAAAGGCGCGGGCAATTTCTTCGTCTGTGTAAATTTTGTTGCGGGTGATTTTTTCAACGCTTTCCGTGGTGCCGATACCAAAGGTTAAAACATCGGCAGGGCAGGTGTAGGGCTTGCGTTGGCAACCTTCGGCATTGCCGATAAGGAGTAAGCCTTGTTCCGAGGTGCGTAGCTCGTTGCCGTGTAAAGCGAGAGTTAAGCCAACAATAGCGGAGACCCCACAGATCCATTTAGCGGTTTTTCTTACCATTGATTTTTCCTTCTACTTCTAATTTTCTTAATTCAAAATCTTTTTTCTTGTAATACCAGTTGGTTAATACGGTGGCTAAGCCAAACAATATCCCGAAAATTGAGGCAATATCACTCAAGGTTAATCCGGCAAAAAATGCACAGATTGAACCAAAATAGGAGAGTTGTTCTGTATTTTTGATCATTTGATTAATTCCATAATTGCAAGTTATCTTGTGCAACGCTGATCTTTTCGGAGTCAGGATCGGGCAAATTGACCTCCGTCCCAATGGGAATAATAGGCAGGTGCATTAAGCGCGGATTTAATTCGCAGGCGATTTCAAGCAAGCCTTGGCTTTTGCCGAAATGTCGGTAAACGATGGCATCAAGATTATCGTTTTGTTGCGCACGTACTTTCATTAGATTAGCTCCACGTCAATTCGGCGGATTTTCAAGATGTCGCTGATGGCAAAACGGGCATCACGGCGGAGTTGGTCGATACCGTCTTTAAGCAGCTCCATTTTCTTTTCACCGTCATTGGTGGTGTCGTAGGCGGCGTAGCGTTCGTTCAGATTAGCGGCAGCAAGGCAAAGCACGGCTCGGCGGTAACGTTGCACCAGAATGCTTTCGTTATTGATATGTTGCGTTGGAATTTGCGCCAGTTTGCCGTGTTGTGAGTTTTCTTGCTGAAAGGCTGCCAGTTCATCATTCACCGAGGCGATGGCTTCAATCAACGCATCTAAGAGACGGGTTTTGGTCACGGTGCCGTCAATACGCATTTGATTTCGGCATTGTGAAAGCGATAAATCAGGGAAAAATGCTTCGTTGATGATTAAATCATCGGTGTTGGGGTGGGGTTCGACCTGCTGTTGCACCGCCCCCATTTCATAATCGGGAGCAAGTTTGATTGAGATTGCACCGTCTGACATACATTTACCTATAAAAAAGACGGGTGGGGAGAATAAGTGCGGTCAAAAAAGGGGAAAAATTTAACCGCACTTTCTCCGCCCGTCGGCTGCGTGGTTTGCTTGGTTAATCAAACAACATCAAGATTCGGTGTTCTCTTTCTCAAGTTGTTTTCTTAATTTCTTTATTTCGCCTTTTACACCTACCTTTTGATCTAAAACGATGGCACGTTCAAGATATTCAAGGGCTTGGGTTGGGTTTTTCTCTATAGTGAGTAAACCCAATTCCCGTAATAATCTTGCCCGGCTTTCGTCCGGCATATCACAATCGGCAGTGAGTCGTTGCACTTGTTCTAAATATGCCGTTTCAAAGGGTTGATTGGCGGCTGTAGCGGCTTTGGCTTGGTCGGCAAATTCTTCGGCGACCATTGTGCCTAAGGTTCGTGTGAACGGTTCCGGCAGCTGCAAATCGTGGAAAATGGCATAATCGGCAATGGTTAAGGCAAGGTGATATTCGCCACAGTCAATCGCCCACACGCACCACGTCATTAATACGTTATCTTGTTTGCCGGTGCCGGCAGATAACGCACCCTCAATCCACGGGAGATAATCCGGCAAAATCCGTTTTTTAAAGTCCGCTTTGCGTGCCGTAGATTGGATTTGTTTTAAATCCTTCTTGTGGCGCGCAAGAAGACGGAGCATTTTTTCGTATTCACTAAACTGGCTTAAGTCTTCCGTTTCGTGGGCGTTGGCAAGTGCGCTCGACACTTCTATAAAATGACGTTTGGTTGGGCGCATTGGTTTATTCCGTGTCAGCTTTAGGCGGTTCAACCGGTGTTTCAACAATGGTGATATTTTTCGCCATTGCTAAGGCTTCGTAATTTTCCACAACGTATGCCTCGTTAGAAGATAAATAATCCTCCACTCGGTTACGTTCCGGCACGTCTTTAATGTGGCGGCGTACTTTGCCTTCTTGTACGTAGATGGATAAATTATCAAGCGAGGTGATAAGCACTGTGCCTTTCGGGAAATACGGCACGGAAACCGCTTGTAAACCGCCCACACGTTTTTGGCTGATCACGGTGTCACCCGCCAAAATTTCGGTCGGTTTTTCTTGATTGATTAATGGGAAGTATTTATCCGCAAGTAAATCACTGCCCATAATGGCGACCAGTTTGGTGTCGTCACGATATTGTGCAGGGATAAAATCTTCTTTCAGTGCAAAGACAAGGGCATCAAGGTTTTTGTAAGTTTTACCAGTGCCGATTTCAATCTTGCCGCTGTCTTTGACTTCTTCTTTCATCACCCGTGCCGGGGCTTTTTCTTCAATTTGACTTAACCAACCTTTGTTTACATCTTGCAATAGCGGGTTTTTGGTTCGGTCGGTGGTTGTGGCGACACTTGTACCGTTAAAGCCGATCATAATACGGTCGAGTGCAATACGTTCGGCTTTCAATTTGCCGACACGTGCCGCAAAATCAGGGAATTTCGCCCAAGCATCTAAAATCGGGTAGCTCAAATGAGTGTCAAAATTGGTTTGTTCGCAAGCGTAGGTATTTTCTTGCAAGCTGTGAATATCGGTGGTTTCACGGGCTTTTTGGTTGGTATCGGTGCGGCTTGCTACCGGGCTTAATACACCTAAACGCAATGTCGAGCCCTTCATTTCTTCAACCATCACAATATTGATGCGTTTTAAAAATTCAGAGTTTTCAAGCACCGCATTTTCTAATTTTTGCTGAACGCTTGGCTCAACGGTGAACTGACCGCCTGCGGCAACAAAACTTTCGCTTTCATTGTTGTCCGCCGCTACGCCTGCAAGGTATCGAGTAAATTTTTCTTGGGTGAATTTTTTCATGGGTGAAATCCTATGTGTTTTGTATTCGGTGTTTTTGTTAGCTGTTTTAATTAGAAAAAGCGACCATCGGCATTTTGGCTTTCACCTGCCACAAGTGGGCGTGGTGTGTAATGGGCTGCCGGTTGTTTTTCCAATTTGGCAAATTGAGCATGGATTTTTTCATTGTCCGCTTTCATTTGTGCCAATTCCGTTTGCTGTGTTGCCAAATCGCTAGAAAGTGCGGTCAATTTTTCTTGTGTTTTTTGTACCTGTTCGCCAAGTAGTTCTAAGGCGGCTTGATGATCGGTAAAGCGTTCATCATCGGATTTTTCTTTTTTCGCAAATAACCCTTTGATTTTTTCAAACACTGAAGGGGCTTTTTCAGCTTCTTCTACAAACTCGAATTCGGTTTCAATCGCCGCAGTGAACAGGTTTTCGGCTTTTTCTTTGCGATGAGTGAGCGGATTTGCCGTTGCACCGGCGGAGAATTTCAACATTTCCGTGCCGAGGCTTGCCGGATTATCGGTGACGGCAAGTCCCACTAAATAGGCTTCACCGGTATCGGCAAAATTCGGATCACATTCAATAGAGGTGTAGATTTTTTGGCGGTCTTTGTTCAGCTTGATTAAATCGTCCGTTGGGTCGATTTGAGCCAATAACTGCAATTTGCCTTCTTGGTTTTCTTCGGTTTTTAATGCCAACACATCACCGTAGCATTTAGAGTGGGGTTCATCATTCCAAAGCATACGGAATTTAAGATGCTCAAGATTGATGCGTGCGCCGTATTTTTTCGGATCATAATTTGTCGCCATTTGTTCAATCCAAGTGCGATTGATGGTGCGACCGTCTGTGGTTGCACCTTCCGTTGCAACGACAAACCATTTGCTCTTGTTGAATTTGTGCATATTTTTCCTATTTCGGTTCAGTGTGAAAATTAAGGCTATATTGGCGGTGCTTTTGTTGTTTGGCTATGAGTTGGGATTGTGAAATCAAGGCTAACAATGAGCTTGAATATTTTTTTACGTGGCGAACTTAGATCATAGCGTTAATTGATTATGAGGACGCTATGACAGAGAAAATCAAGCTCACTGAAGATGAAGAATTAGCGGTAAATAAGATTGATAGTAGTACAAAACGCCAAGCGCAAGTCAAATATTGGAATGGTTTTAAAGTAGCGGAAATTGCCCGTCAATTAGGCATTCCGGCAAGTACGATATCCTCTTGGATTAAACGGGAAAAATGGGACGAAATTGCACCCATCGGGCGAGTCGAAATCACCCTAGAAACCCGTCTTTGCCAGTTGATTTTAAAAGAGCCGAAATCAGGCACGGATTTCAAAGAAATTGATTTATTAGGACGGCAAATAGAACGTGCCGCCCGAGTGAAAAAATATTCCTATGGTGATGGCAATGAAGTGGATTTAAATCCGAAACTTGCCAATCGTAACAAAGGGGAGCGAAAAAAAGCCGAACAGAATGCCATTACCCAAGAACAAGAAGAGTTATTGATTAATGGCTTTCTTGGGGGAATGTTTGAATATCAACGGGTGTGGCATAAAGCGAAAATACATCGCATTCGTAACATTTTGAAAAGTCGTCAGATTGGGGCAACTTTTTATTTTGCCCACGAAGCCTTTATTGATGCACTCACCACCGGGCATAACCAAATCTTTTTATCCGCCAGTAAAAAACAGGCACTGCAATTCCGTTCTTACATTGTGAACTATGCCAAACAAACCGCAGACGTGGATTTGAAAGGGGAGACAATCAAGCTGCCGAATGGGGCGGAGTTGATTTTTCTTGGGACAAATTCCGCTACCGCACAATCTTATCACGGCAATTTATATTTTGATGAAGTGTTTTGGGTGCCGAAATTTGATGTGATGCGCAAAGTGGCAAGCGGTATGGCGGCGCAAAAGATGTATCGCCAAACCTACTTTTCAACTCCGACCACTATTGCGCACCCCGCTTATGCGTTTTTTTCCGGCAAAGCCTTTAATCGCAACCGTGCAAAATCCGAAAAGGTCGAAATCGATATTTCTCATGAAAATTTGCGTGCCGGCAAGTTGTGTGCTGATCGCCAATGGAAACAGATTGTGAGCATTTATGATGCATTAGAGGGCGGTTGTAATCTGTTTAATATTGATGATTTGATTGCGGAAAACAGCAAAGAAGAATTTGAACAGTTGTTTTTGTGTCAATTTGCCGATGATAACAGCTCTGCCTTTAAATTTGCCGATTTGCAACATTGCCTAGTGGATAGCTATGAAGAATGGACTGATTTCAATCCTAATTATCAACGTCCTTTTGGCAATCGTGAAGTGTGGTTGGGTTATGATCCCGCATTTACCGGTGACCGTGCCGCACTTTGTCTTGTTGCGCCGCCAAGAGTTGAAGGCGGTGATTATCGTGTGCTGCACTGGCAAACCTTCCACGGGATGGATTATGAAACCCAAGCGGGGCGAATTAAACAATTTTGCGATGATTACAATATCACCCGCATTGTGATTGATAAAACCGGAATGGGGTCGGGTGTTTATCAAGAGGTCAAAAAATTTTATCCGATGGTGATTGGGCTAGATTATAGCGCAGATTTAAAAAATGAGATGGTGCTGAAAACCCAAAATCTGATCCAAAAACGCCGTTTGAAATTTGATGGTAACGAGATCATCACCAGTTTTATGACCGTGAAAAAACGCATTACCGGCACGGGCAAAATGACCTACGTTTCCGACCGTTCGGAAGAGGCGAGCCACGGCGATCTTTCGTGGGCGATTATGAACTGCATTTTGAATGTGCCTTATGGTTTTGGCGGTGATGTTGCCGGCAGTCAAACCACCATTTTTACTTTTGAATAGGATATAAGCAAATGAAAAAATCACGTAAAAAAATGACCGCACTTTCTCAAGCCACGGTGGAAACCTTTAGCTTTGGCGAACCTATCCCCGTGCTTGACCGGGCGGAAATTCTCAATTATTTCGAGCCGGTATTGATGTATCAGAAATACTACAATCCACCGATTAATTTGAGTTATCTTTCCAAAGCCCTCAATGCTTCGCCTCATCATCAAAGTGCGGTAACGGTGAAGAAGAATATTTTGCTTTCTACCTGTAAAACGACCGCACTTTTGCCTCGCACCCAGTTAGAAAAATTGGTGCAGGATTATTTGATTTTCGGCAACGCCTACATTGAAGTGGTGCGTAATGGCTTTGGCCAAGTTGTGTCGCTAAATGCGCCCCTTGCAAAATATATGCGTGTGGGTGTGGAACAGGGCGTATTTTATCAAGTGGTGAATGGCTGTGATGAATATCAATTTGCCAAAGGCTCGGTGTTTAATTTGATTAATCCTGATGTGAACCAAGAAATCTATGGCGTACCGGAATATTTGGCAGCGTTGCAATCAGCGTTCTTAAATGAAAGTGCCACATTGTTCCGCCGCAAATATTATTTGAATGGTGCGCACGCCGGGGCAATTATTTATATGACTGACCCAACGCAGAATAAAGACGATGTCGCAGCAATCAAGGAACAAATCCGGCAAACAAAAGGAAAAGGCAATTTTAAAAATTTGTTTATTCATATTCCGAATGGCAAGAAAGAGGGCATTCAAGTGATTCCACTTTCAGATGCGGTGGCGAAAGATGAGTTCCTCAATATTAAGAATACCAGCCGTGATGATGTACTTGCCGCACACCGTGTACCGCCACAACTGATGGGGATTATCCCAAATAACACCGGAGGCTTTGGTGATGTCGAAAAAGCAACTAAGGTTTTTTTTGTGAATGAAATTATTCCACTGCAGGAGCGGCTTAAAGAGATCAATCAAATAGTCGGTGAAGAAGTAATTCGCTTTGTTGATTACAAATTACTAGAGCAAGAATAAAGAAATGGCTCCTTTCCCAAATAAAATGCCCACGTCTGCGTGGGTTTTTTATTGCATAAAGTAAGTGTTTTTGCCGCTTACCCTTTTAATATCGCCCTAGTTTATTATATCAAACCTATAATCGGCACAAAGGGAAAAAGCCTGATTTCCCCTGATTTTTCAACGAAACCCATACCCCAAAAATCGCAGTCAAACCCTCGCCACGCCTGCGCACTAAATGTGTCGATTTCAACGCAAATTAAGATCATCATTCAGATCTTGTCAGCATTGGCACGGTTGAGATCTTTTTATTGCGATCTTTCAACGCAAAATAACGCAAGAAAACGCAGTTTTTAGATTTTTTTGAAATATGTCATAATTGTGTCGTAAAACTGGTTTATAGAGATAAAATGATAATATATGAATAATTCGATTTATTGCTTTTTATGATTTTTAGAACTCAAAAGGGCTATCGCGGCCTCGAGGAATGGCGAGGTCAAGTTCTCTTTCACCACAAAGAACTGTTTTAGTCGTGTATCCATTATGGGGGCACTTTCTCGGCTGATGTTTTTCATAGCTTAGGTGTTCTGTATTTAGAGCGGTTTCCACGGTGATTTTTCAACATACGGGAAAGCTGATTGAGACCTTAGGGGGGAGTTCAGTCGTTAATGCTTTGATTTTTTTCTTCGTTCATAAAAAATACCTGTATCTGACTAAGGTGATTATCTCAGAAACAGGCACTTACACAAATTTTTGGATAGGGTCCCTCCAGACAACATTTTCGTTATTTAGAAGTTCGACGAACAGATTGGCGAATCGTTTGTTGTGTTTCTAAATTCGTAGTAATAAACCCTTTATCTCTTAATCCATTGATCATTTCAGTGTAAATATCGTTATTGTTTGGATCTCTAATCGTCATCACTAAAATAAATTCTTGAGGCGGAATTTGCTTAAGCCCTCGTGGTGTCACATTAATTCTTAATTTCCATCCCTCACGAAACTTTACATGGCTCAACTTGCGATGATAGGATTTAACCGAATTCCATTTAAAGCCATTTTCTACCATACTCCGTTCAAATTTTTCATCCCACACTCTTTCCAGTGGTATACAACCTTTAAAACTTATTTTGTTATTTTTACCATAACTAAAAGTACCAAAACTCACATCAATGTTGGTACGGCAATACTCTTCGCCAAATTTTTTATCTAAAGTAGGATTATAAACCAATGTCATTGCAATTTCGCCTTTGCAAAGACCGTTTTCAATCAGAGAGGGTGGGTAAGGAAAATCGAGCATTTCCAAATGTGTGCCTTGAGCGATCTGCTGTTTAAAAATCAACGTCACTTCGCTCTCGCTACATAACAAGGTTTGTTGCACATCTTCAGCGGGTAAACCAAAACCATAATACTTCATTTCATCAGGTGTTAAATTAAATGCTACTCGCGAGTGCATTCTCGCTGAATGGATTAACATTGCTTTGGCTAATAACAAATCTTTGTCTTGTAATTCATCATAAATATGAGCTAACTTCTTCGCAGCGCGGGGGCAGCATAGCTTGTACCAATACCCTCAATAACATTTCCTTGACAATCCATCCCCCGCATACCTATGCCATCATAACTAGTTTGAAAATCGCAATTTCCGCCATATTCCACAATATCTGGTTTAACCGAATAGCCTACGCCAGGTCCGCGCCGACTAAATGAAGATGGTTCATTTTTCTTCACTACGGAATCTTCTGAATCAAATAATGCCACCGAGCCCACGCTAATTGCCCGAACGGAATCCGCTGGCGAGATAATTCGATCTTGATCATCTCCCTCTGCAATATTAGACGGCCACTGACGATGTAAAAGATAATTACCGCTTGATACCACAAATTGCACATTATATTGCGCTTGCATCTGATCTAAGAATTCGCCGAATGTCGAAATAGACGAGTCACAAATATTATCTGGCATACCTAATGATAAATTCCAGATCTTGGTACTATTTGCATATTTCTGCATTGTCTGTTTAATAATTACCATTAAGTCATCTTCACCAATATCATCCACCTCTCCATAACGTTCATCACCATTTGGCAGCGCAACAATATCAATAAATTTAAAGCGAGAATGCTGCGCTTCAGGCAGATCATTTAACAGATTGCCATATTGGATCATCGATGCAATAAACGTACCATGTGATGGATTTTGATAGGTTTCTGCCACATAAACTTCTCTTGCAATGATATCTTGTGCTAAATAGGGGTTATCAACACTAATTCCACTATCAATAATCCCAATGGTCGTCTCCTTTTCATCAAAATTCAGTGTAGAAAATGAATTTCTGAAGTCGATATTAAGCTGATTTAACTTTGGCAAAGAAAAGCGCTGAAAAACATCAATCAACTTAATGCCATTAATTTGAGACAGAGAATCAATATCTTGATAATCATTCACTTGCAATTTAATTAGATTCAATGAACCATAATGAATAAATTCATATTGCTTTTGAAAACCAAGATGGTCTAACTGTTGAGTAACGTACTGAGAAACTCTTAAATTATCCAAATCATCATCAAAATCAAACAGTTTAATTTTAATTCTATGCTTAACTTGCTCAAATTGCTCGCGATTCAAACCTTGCAACGTCGCAGCGATTTTATCTTTCGCCGCAATGGGCTGAATGTCTTTAATCACGGTTAGATTGGCTTTAATTTTCTCAGAGGGTGGATTCTGAATAAGTTGAACGGTTCTCTCAATATCTTTTTCCGTCACTTTAATATAAATCTCATCAAGGTGTTCGCCACCAATAATCGAACAAAAACGACATAAATCATTTGGTTTATGCGATTTAGCAATAGCCTCTTCCCGTACTGTAATCTTGCCAACGGCAGGTACTGTCGGGGCCTGACTAAATACTGAGGCATAATATGTTGAAACATCATTGAATTTATCAATCAAATCCGCTTTTAATCTATCAGTCACTTCACCAAAAAATTTAATTGAACCACCTCCTTGGTTTGCTTTCGTGTCTTGATTTCTTTTTAACACCACTTTAATTGGTAAATATTTTTCACTCATTTTTAGTCCTCGCTCAAAATTTTCTGAATAGTGGTTTTGGAACAATCTAAGATATTCGCAATGGTTTGCAGGCTAAATAACTTACTGTCGCAACCCCGTAAAAATTTTGCCTTAAACACCAAGGCTTGTTTATTTGTCGTCGCCTCATCAGGCACAACATTTTTAAACACGAATAGTTCCTGATAAATTTGCGATTTGCTCAAAGGTAAGTCGTGAACCACCACAAAACGAACCGCCTTATTCATAATGGCTTCGATATTTGCACCACTCAATCCTGCAAAAACTGCCACAAATTCGTCAAGGGTTTTCTCATCAAAGGTTACGTGCTGATGACTAAACAGCTGAATCATCTGCTTAATTGCCGTCGCATCAGGCAAACCAATCTCCAACTTATATTCAAATCGTCGCCAAACAGCGGGATCTAACAAATGTTGATGATTGGTTGCTGCAATCACAATGCTGTCCTTATTCATCAAATCAATGTTTTGCAACAAACTATTAACCACCCGCTTTAACTCGCCAAGCTCATTATTATCATCACGCGCTTTCGCAATAGCATCAAACTCATCTAAAAATAGCACGCAAGGCATTTTCTGCACAAATTCAAACAGCGAACGGATATTTTTCGCCGTTGTCCCCAAATAAGACGAAATTAAACTGTCTAAACGCGCAATTACAAGCGGCATGTTCAACTGCTTGGCAATAAAATAAGCGCATTTTGTTTTTCCACAACCTGGCGGGCCATACATCAATAGTGTATTAACTAAACCAATCCCCGCCGCATACAACTTCTCTGCATGACGGTAATTCAACAGAAAACTGGCTAATTTATCGGCATTGTTTTGCGACAAAATAACATCAATATGATTATCGTCAGGATAAATCACATCCGCTAACATTGTTCGAGACTCATTATCCACGGGCAATGCCAACGCCTTATCCAACCTCATAGGTTGCAAACTATGGCTTTCTGTGGACGCTAAAATCTTTTTAAAACGCCCAGCGCTTCTCTGCTCCCCCTCAGCGTATAGTTTATCAATCAACAGCTGGGTATAGTTAACCACTTTCGCCCTATCGTATTTCAACGCTCCTTCAATAATCTTGCTCATTTCAATTGCATATTTCATTTTAACACCCTCTCGTAAATGAAACCGCATTGTATAGAAACGAATTGCATAGGTAAAGAACGAAATTTAAAATTTAAAAAACAATTTTCAAAATTTCGAGAACAAATAAGCAATAAAAGGAAACGAATGGATAAAATAAAAGAACGGTTAGTGTGGCAAAGCTATCGTTTTGACACAATTTCTGCTTTTCTTGTTGGTTTTAATGGTTATTTCTTTGGATCCTTTGGAGTTGTGTCACAATTGTGTCGTAAAACTGGTTTATAGGGATAAAATGATAATATGTGAATAATTTGATTGGTTGGATAACTGATTGAATTATTTAAGTTTTGTTGAAATTCGATTTATTGCTTTTTACGATTTTTAGAACTCCAAAACCGGGTGTTGGGAGTTCGAGCCTCTCCGCCCCTGCCATCTAAATCCAAATTTCATTACTGGTAAATAAATCGTATACTAGCCTAAACTTTTTTAGGGGATTTATTATGTCATATTCAATTCATGATTTTATTCAATTAATCGCTCAGCTTCGCAACCCGAGTGGCGGATGTCCTTGGGATCTCAAACAAAATTATGAATCAATGATTCCTTGCCTTACGGAAGAAACCTATGAAGTAATTGAAGCGATCCAAAAAAAGGATATTGCTAATTTACGGGAAGAATTGGGTGATCTTTTGCTTCAAGTCGTCTTTTTTAGTCAGTTGGCTTCAGAAGATAATTATTTCACTTTTGACGATGTACTGAATGATGTGGCAAAGAAAATTATTCGCCGTCATCCTCATGTTTTTGGTGATGCAGATGCTGGGAATGAAGAAGAGGCGCTCGCCCGTTGGAATGAGATTAAATCACAAGAGAAGTCAAATAGTGCAACTTCTTCTATTTTAGATAATATTCCTAATGCTTTCCCTTCTTTGTTAAAAGCGCAGAAGTTGCAAAAACGATGCTCAAAAATTGGGTTTGATTGGAATGAAATCGAACTGGTTTTTGCTAAGGTTGAAGAAGAGTTACAAGAAGTGAAAGAAGAATTTGATAAGGTTCAACAAGATCATTGCAGAATTGAAGAAGAGATGGGGGATTTGCTTTTTGCTGTTGTGAATTTATCGCGCCACTTAAAATGTAATGCGGAGGAAAGTTTGCGTAAAGCAAATTTTAAATTTGAGCAACGCTTTAGAAAGGTCGAGCAAAAAGCAAAAGAAAAAGGTTACGAACTCAGTGATCTTTCACTTATTGAAATGGATATATTATGGGATGAAGTGAAAAAAGAAGAATAAATGGCAGAGTTTATTCTCTACCAATTTATTATTGATTAATAATCACTTTTCACTTCGTTAGAATGCCCAATAATCGAAATGCCTGCACTTGCTCCAATTCGGGTTGCGCCGGCTTTAATCATTGCCAATGCGGTTTCGGTATCGCGAACACCACCGGATGCTTTTACGCCGATATCGCCTACGATTTGTTTCATTAAAGCAACGTCTTCAACCGTTGCCCCACCTTTGCTAAAGCCTGTTGAGGTTTTGACAAAAGCGACACCGATTGCTTTACAGATTTCACAAGCTTTGATGACTTCCTCTTTTGTCAGTAGGCAGGTTTCTAAAATGACTTTTAGAGGTATTCCGGCACAGCTTTCAAAGACGGACTGAATGTCTTGTTTCACTGCATCCCATTTACCTGATTTGATCCAGCCCACATTAATCACCATATCTATTTCGGTTGCACCGGCTTTGATCGCTTCTTTCGTTTCAAATGCTTTAACGGAAGTGAGATTTGCGCCAAGCGGAAATCCGACAACCGTACAAATCTTAACTTTTGTTCCGTCTAATTTTTCTTTGGCGAGGGGAATATAGCCTGAGTTAATACAAACAGAATAGAACCCATATTGAATGGCTTCATTACAAAGAGTGATAATATCTTGTTCTGTTTTTTCGGCGGTGAGCGCAGTATGATCAATATATTGAGCGAGCGCTTTACTATCCATGTTTTCTCCTTATATTTTTGTGGAAGTCGGCGATATGATACCAAAATCTGTCGATTTTTGACCGCACTTTTCCAATCAATTACAATTCGTCTAAATTTTATTTAGGTGAGATGTGATGAAACTAAAAAAGTGGATAAAAAACGGATTTTCACTTGTGCTTACATTGATTGTAATGAGTGTGGCGATTGATTTTATTCGTCGCCCCACAATACCTCAAAATGTGAATACAAGCCTGTTGCGCGATCTTCAAGGACGCACTTTTTCTCTTTCTGAGCTTGCCCAAAAGCAGCCTACAGTGATTTATTTTTGGGGAACTTGGTGTGGTTACTGTCGCTACACTTCACCGGCGATTAATACTTTGGCGAAGGAAGGGTATCCGGTTGTATCTGTTGCATTAAACTCCGGTGATGAGACGCAAGTTGCCGATTATTTGAAGGAGCATCAGTATGATTTTACAACGGTGAATGATCCTAAGGGAATAATTGCCCGTCAGTGGGAGGTGAATGTGACACCAACAATCATTATTCTTAATAAAGGAAAAATGGATTTGGCGACAACCGGTTGGACAAGCTATTGGGGGTTAAAAGTGCGGTTGTTTTTAACCCGGTTTTTTGATTAAAGAGAGTTTTTTACCTTAAAATCTATTACAATACACAGTATTTATTACAAAGGAGACGACATTATGATTATCGTAACAGGTGGCGCAGGATTTATTGGTAGTAATATTGTAAAAGCGTTAAATGATTTGGGACGCGCAGATACTTTAGTCGTAGATAACTTAAAAGACGGAACAAAATTTACTAATTTAGTGGATTTAGATATTGCGGATTATTGTGATAAAGACGATTTTATCGCTTCTATTATTGCCGGCGACGAATTTGGTGAAATTGATGCCGTATTCCACGAGGGGGCCTGTTCTGCGACTACAGAATGGGACGGAAAATACATTATGCACAACAACTATGAATATTCTAAAGAGTTGTTACATTACTGTCTTGATCGTGAAATTCCGTTCTTTTATGCCTCAAGTGCGGCAACTTATGGTGATACCAAGGTTTTCCGTGAAGAACGTGAATTTGAGGGCCCTTTGAATGTGTACGGTTATTCTAAGTTTTTGTTTGATCAATATGTCCGTAGAATTTTACCGGAAGTAACATCGCCGGTTTGCGGTTTCCGTTATTTCAACGTATATGGGCCACGTGAAAATCACAAAGGATCAATGGCGAGCGTGGCATTCCATTTAAATAATCAAATCTTAAAAGGTGAGAATCCGAAATTGTTTGCCGGTAGTGAAAATTTCCGCCGTGATTTCGTGTATGTCGGTGATGTTGCAGCAGTCAATATTTGGTGTTGGCAAAATGGCGTTTCAGGCATTTATAATTTAGGCACGGGCAATGCGGAAAGTTTCCGCGCCGTTGCGGATGCGGTGGTAAAATTCCATGGTAAAGGTGAGATTGAAACCATTCCGTTCCCTGAACATTTAAAATCCCGTTATCAAGAATATACCCAAGCGGATCTAACCAAATTACGCGCAACGGGTTATGATAAACCGTTTAAAACGGTGGCAGAAGGTGTAGCGGAATATATGTCGTGGTTAAACAGAAAATAATCTCAGGCTAACTTCTATTCTTTCTTCTATCAAGTGCGGTTAAAATTCAAAGTGTTTTTTTACCGCACTTTTCCATAAGGCAATGTATGAATATCTTAATTATTGGCCCTTCTTGGGTTGGCGATATGATGATGTCGCATAGCTTATATCAACAATTAAAAATTCAATATCCCGATTGTCAGATTGATGTAATGGCACCCAATTGGTGTAAACCTTTACTCGCCCGTATGCCGGAGGTGCGTAAAGCCATTGAAATGCCGCTTGGACATGGGGCATTTGAGCTCGGCACACGTTATCGTTTAGGCAAATCATTGCGCGATCAGTATGATATGGCGATTATTTTGCCTAATTCATTGAAATCGGCATTTATTCCTTTCTTTGCCAAAATTGCCCTTCGTCGAGGTTGGAAAGGGGAAAGTCGTTACATCCTGTTAAATGATTTACGAACCAATAAAAAAGATTACCCAATGATGGTTCAACGTTATGTTGCCTTAGCCTTTGATAAAAACACTGTGCCAACGGCAGAAAATATTCCGGTACTAACGCCTTATTTAACGGTGAATGCAACACAGCAAGCCGAAACATTAAAAACTTTTGAAAAACAGACCGCACTTTTGGGTGAACGTCCGATTATTGGTTTTTGCCCCGGTGCAGAATTCGGACCGGCAAAACGTTGGCCGCATTATCATTATGCCAAACTCGCCGAGATGTTAATTGCAGAAGGCTATGCCGTGGAATTATTCGGTTCTCTGAAAGATGTGGAAGTCGGTGAGCAAATTCGCCAATCATTATCACAAGAACAGCAAACCTTTTGCTTAAATCTGGCGGGGCAAACGAATTTAACCCAAGCGGTAGATTTAATTGCAAATTGCACGGCGGTTGTCACCAATGATAGCGGTTTGATGCATATTGCTGCTGCAACGGATCGTCCGCTGATTGCCGTTTATGGGCCTACCAGCCCGACTTATACGCCGCCGTTGTCCGATAAAGCGGTGATCATCCGCTTAATTGAGGGGGATCTCATTAAAGTACGTAAAAGTAAAGATAGTGCGGAAGGTTATCATCAAAGTTTAATTGATATTACGCCTGAAATGGTGATAGAAAAATTAAAACAGTTATTAGATATTAAATGAAAATATGTTTGGTTAAAACCTCATCAATGGGGGATGTGATTCATACTTTGCCGGCATTGACGGATGCACAACAGGTGATTTCCGATTTACAGATTGATTGGGTGGTGGAAGAAAATTTTGCCGAAATTCCCCAATGGCATTCGGCGGTTCGCCGTGTTATCCCGATTGCATTGCGCCGTTGGCGTAAATCTCCGTTTTCTTCGCAAACCCGAAATGAATGGAAAAACTACCGCACTTTGCTCAAGCAAGCGCAATATGATGCGGTGATTGATGCTCAAGGGTTATTCAAAAGTGCTTTTTTCGCAACCCGTTTAGCGAATGGTGTGAAGTGTGGCTATGATCGCCACAGCATTCGTGAGCCTGTGGCTTCCTTTTTCTACGATAAAAAATATGCGATTTCTTATCAGCAACATGCCGTTGAGCGTATTCGCCGGCTTTTTGCGCTAAGTTTAGGGTATTCATTGCCCCAAACACAGGGGGATTATGGCATTGCGATGCATTTTGTTTCTGAAGTATCATCTCGCCCTTATGTGATTTTTATTCATTCCACAACCCGTGAAGATAAGCATTGGTTGGAATCGGAATGGCAAAAATTAATCGAAAAATTAACCGCACTTTCTTTTGATATTCGTTTACCTTGGGGGAATGAAAAGGAGAAAGCCCGAGCGGAACGTCTAGCCTATGGAAAAGATAATGTATTAGTCTTGCCGAGTTTGTCTTTAACGGAACTTGCACAGCAAATTGTGGGGGCAAAAGTAGTGGTTTCCGTTGATACCGGATTAGCCCATTTAACCGCAGCATTGGATAAACCTAATATTACGCTTTATGGCTCAACAGATCCTAAATTAATCGGTTGTTATGGTAATAATCAGTATCATTTATCGGCAAAATCGATGAGCCAGATTTCGGCAGAACGGGTTTTTGAGCAATTAAATTCGATCCTCAGCTAAAATTCTAATGCTTTTAAGTTATATGCTATGCTAAAAATCGCTTGATTCATCAAGCACGAATAGATAGACTTCCAAAAGTTCAATTTTATTTTTACTCTTTATAAGGGAAGCATTATGAAAAAAGCACTTCTTGCGTTAACTGCGGCTGTATTCGCAGCAGGCTCTGCACAAGCTTATAAATTTAATATTGAAGAAACCGGTACTGAAATTGATTTCAGCGGTTCCGCCCGTTTGAAATGGGAGAATATTAATTCTAAAGTCACAAATCCTGACGATACGACGCGTTCAAAAAATATCTCACACGGTGATATTGATAATAACGGTTCACGTTTCGGCTTTAAAATTAAACAAAATTTAGGAAATGATTTTTATGCAATCGGTCGTGTAGAATGGCGTTTCCGCACCACTGAGGCAAGAGGCAACAGTGCTGAACCGAATCTGGCAAGTAATCGTCATAATAACTTCGGTCGTATTTATACCCGTCAACTTTATGCAGGTTTTGGTCATAAAACCTATGGTGAATTGGTTTACGGTAATATGACGGTTTTCACGGACGAGATCAAACAAACCGATTTACCGAATACTTATAGCTTAAGTGATGGTTTGTTGAATAGTAGTTCACGTCGCGTTATTCAATATACAAATCGTAACGGCATCGTTCCTAATTTGAAATTCGGTGCTTATTACGGTGCAACCAGCCCGCGTAATACACAAGGTTTAAGTATTAATCCGAATCGTAATCATGTATGGGGTGGCGGCGCAGTTTATAAATACAATATTGATGATTTACAAGATTGGACAACGGCAGCCGGTTTTTTTCGTGAAACTTTTGAAAATGGTCGTCAAGTAACCGCTTATTCATTTGGTAATGCATACCGTTTTGATCACACCACATTAGGTTTAGATCTAGAACATAGAAATACCTCAAACCTTTCAAATTCTTTCGGCAATGGTATAAAACGTGCAGAATATGAAGCGCGCGCAGTGGTGTTCCAAGCATTAAACGAAGATTGGAACGCTTACGCAATGTATGCTTATCGTCATAAAAAATTAAAAGATACCACTACTCCGGCAGCAACGGAAAAACGTAGTGAAGTTATGCTCGGTACCGAATATTATGTTTACAAAAACGGAAGCATTAAGCTGAAACCTTTTGTGGAAGGTAAAGTGGTTCGAGTAAGAAATCTTGCGCATGCAGAAAACGTGAAACAACGTGATTATGCCGCATTGGTAGGTTTACGCGCATATTGGTAATTATCGTTTAACCCTATCTATATTTTAAGGCGAGCCGGAAACGGCTCGCTTTTTCTTTGGGGTTGTAATTGGTTTAAACGTCCCCATAATACAGCCACGTTGAAAGTGCGGTCAATTTAATTCACTATTATAACCGCACTTTTTACTTCATTTTTAACAGGAAAAAACTGATGAATTACACTCAAGACAATGACAAACTCTATCGTTATCTTTTTCAAAATCGAGCCGTGCGCGGTGAATGGGTTCGTTTGAATCAAAGTTTTACGGATACCTTAAATACTCATCATTATCCACAGCCGGTGCAAAATTTACTCGGTGAAATGATGGTGGCGACCACTTTATTAACTGCGACTTTAAAATTTGAGGGTAACATCACTGTTCAAATTCAAGGTGATGGGCCACTTCGCCTTGCTTTAGTGAATGGCAATGATCAGCAACAAATTCGTGCGCTCGCTCGTGTAGAAGGTAAAATTTCTAATGAAATGGGTTTACATGAAATGATTGGTAAGGGTGTGTTGGTGATTACTATCGCACCGAAAGAAGGGGAGCGTTATCAGGGTGTTATCGGCTTAGATAAACCAACCATTACCGAATGTTTAGAAGATTATTTTGCCCGTTCCGAACAATTGCAAACCCAGCTTATTATTCGCACCGGTGAATATGAGGGTAAACCGGTTGCTGCCGGTATGTTGTTACAAATTATGCCGGATGGTGAAGGATCTCCCGATGATTTTGAGCATCTTGCGACGTTAGCGGCAACAGCAAAAAATGAGGAACTATTTGGATTGTCGGCAGAAGAAATGCTTTACCGTTTGTATCATGAGGAAACGGTAGAAGTTTATGAACCTCAAGAAATTCAATTTTTCTGTGGTTGTTCGGCAGAGCGTTCGGGGGCTGCATTACTTTTAATTCCCGATGCTGAAATTGACGAAATCTTAGAAGAGCATAAGGGGAGTATTGATATGCAATGCGAATGTTGTGGTACGCATTACTTCTTTAATAAAGAAGCCATTGAAAAATTGAAAGCGATGGCTCAATCCGAGTAATAAAAAATCCCGATGAAGATCGGGATTTTTTGTATTCAAAGTGCGGTTAAATTTCACATTATTTTATTCCGGCGTAATCCATTCCACCGTCCAGCTGCCCGTTCCCTCCGGAACCAAAGTTTTTACCAAATAAGGCAAGATAGTTTTCATCTCCGGCTCTAATGTCCAAGGCGGATTAATAACAATCATACCGCTTGCCGTCATACCTCGTTGAGCGCTATCAGGACGAACCGCTAATTCAATTTTCAAAATTTTGCGGATACCGGTGGTTTCCAAACCTTTAAAAATACGTTTGGTTTGTTGGCGTAACACGACAGGATACCAAATAGCGTAAGTGCCGGTTGCAAAACGTTTATAGCCCTCTTCAACGGCTTTCACCACTAAATCGTAATCCTCTTTGAGTTCATAGGGCGGATCGATGAGTATTAACCCTCTGCGCTCCTTTGGCGGTAAAGTTGCTTTTACCTGTTGGAAGCCGTTATCGCATTTTACTGCGATATTTTTAAATTCTTTAAAATTATTACGTAACAGGGGAAAGTCGCTCGGGTGTAATTCTGTTAATAAGGCGCGATCTTGCGGGCGTAATAATTGTGCTGCAATCATTGGTGAGCCGGCGTAATAACGCAACTCTTTTCCGCCATAGTTGAGTTTCTTAATTAAATCCACGTAACGCTTAATTTCTTCGGGTAAATCCGTTTGTTCCCATAATCTCCCGATGCCCTCTTTATATTCTCCGGTTTTTTCCGCCTCGTTTGAAGATAAGCGATAACGTCCCACGCCTGAATGGGTATCTAAATAATAAAAACCTTTTTCTTTCAATTTCAGATTTTCCAAAATCAGCATTAAAACAATATGTTTTAATACATCGGCATGGTTGCCTGCATGAAAAGAATGACGATAACTAAGCATAGTTTGCCTCTTGAGTTAAAAAGTGCGGTCAAAATTAACCGCACTTTTGTGATGATTAGAATAATTCTTCCGGTTGTGTCGCCGGCATCGCATCTTGAATTTTATCCGTACCGCCGTTTAAACGTTGTTGTAGTTCAGGCGGAACATAATATCCGCGTTCGAGCATTTCTGCCGCATAGGTACGTTTAGGTTCGGTACCTACGATAAAGTATTCTTTACGTCCGCCGTATTCTGAAAGTAAGCCGGAATTGCTATCAATGCTTTTTTCCATAATATTGGGTGGTAAATCAAGTTTCCGTTCCGGAATATCGGAGAGCGCAACTTTCATATAAGCAATCCATACCGGCATCGCGGTTTTACCGCCGGATTCGCCGCGCCCTAATACACGCTTATTATCATCAAAGCCGACATAAGTGGTGGTAACAAGGTTTGCCCCGAAACCTGCATACCACGCAACTTTTGAGCTGTTAGTCGTACCGGTTTTACCGCCGACATCGCTACGCTGCTTAATTTCTTTTGACATCCTCCAACTTGTGCCTTTCCAGCTTAAACCTTGTTCACCGTAAATAGCGGTATTCAAGGCGCTGCGAATTAAGAAAGCAAGCTCGCCGCTGATGACGCGTGGAGCGTATTCTATTTTCGATGTGCCGTCTTTGGCATTTGCCATTAAATCAACCTCACCTTCATTTAATGCGCCGCCTTGTGCTTGTAATTCAGGTAAATCAGGTACGTTTTCAGGTTGAACATCTTCTTCCGTGTCAGTGTTTGAATTGCCTTTTGCCGTTTTTAAATC